>NZ_CP090662.1:2740000-3207500 GCF_045040595.1 Phaeobacter sp. BS52
ACTAGATCATCGGACAAAAGCCCTACTAGCGTTGATATGAAGAGGTTGATCCATCGAATGAACCAAACCGCCCACATATCTCTTCAGATATCATCAATGTCAAAGAGCATACATCCAGAGACAAAAACCAACAGATGCGCCAAATTCCTGACGCGCCCGCCGATCAAAACCCCATAAATGCCACCGTCTTTCCGATGCGTCCGACCGTCTCTCCAGCCCGTCCCAGCGTCTCTCCGCCGCGTTTCCCGTCCATCCCAGCGTCGCCGCCGTCCCGTCCGGTGTGTCTCAGTAGCGCCTCAGCGCCGCCGGTGAAGGGGGTTCTAAGGCGAGTTACCGATGGCCGCAACACCAAAATCAAAGAAAATCAAAGTTTCCGCAGAGAAAAGCGTGAAATCAAACAAAATCAAATAGTTAAACACCAACAAAGTCAGCATGCCTGACCCGAAATCCACCCCACCCTCGCCAAAACACAGCCGCCAATCCCCCCAAACCCAACTTACCCACAGACTCGCCCCACATATCCACAGACTCGCAAAACACACAAACAAGCCAACCAACCAAAATCACCGAAAAACAAACAACACAGGTTCGTCTGGACGGTGTCGCCAAAGGCCAGACGAACCGCAGGCGTCCCCCTCCTCTCATCATAGTATATAAAGACCGAACTGGGCGGTGACCGGGGCACACCAAAAGTCAAAACCCGCACCGTATAAAGATGCGCCGCGCTTTCGGACTGCAAACGCCGCACCCCTGTAAGGGGCGCGGCGCCTGGCCCAACAGAATAGGACCAAAGGTTCGGTTCTGGCGGGAGACCCCGCCCCGGTGGGGCGCGGTCTGTCTGGTGTTACTGGAGTTGTGCCCAGAACAGTTCCAGATGACGCGAGACGATGTCCTGAAATCGGCCATCAGCCTTGAGCGCCTTCAGACCTGCGTTGATGCGATAGAGATGCGAGGTACCGCGCCAGTGGCGTTTGGAAATCACCACATGCAGGCCTTCCTCGGAGAGTGGACGCTCCAGAGGGATCACCTGATCACGCAACCCCTCTGAGATCAGCGTGTTCGCGCCAAGGAAGAGGTTCAGGGATACCGCATCCACCTCCCGCGCCATCAGCTTGCGGAAACAGGCGCCGGGATCCGCGGCCTGAACCAGCGTCAGCTTGCCCTCGCTCAACCAGCGACGATCGCCGCGATCGAGGTCATGGGTGTAGTATCCTTCTGGACGGCACAGGGTCTTGCCCAGCATATCGGCGTCGCTGTCAAAGGCGAAGGCGGCATCTGCCCGCACGAAGACCATGATCGGGATGGTCATCAGCGGTTCCGAGAAATGGAAGTTCACGCAGCGCTCATCTGTTGGGTTTGCCGCGCAATCCGGCTTCAGCCAGGGGAACCCCATGTCGAACTGTTTCTCATCCAGCATCGGGAACAGATGTTTCGACCAATCCTGTTCCCAGGTGATCGAATAGGACACCGGCGCAGGGGTCAGCTCCAGCGCGGCATTGACCAGTTCGGTCACCATCCCCTGACCGGGCAGCGTCTGATCGGTGAACGGGGCAAAGCCACCACCGGTCAGCAGCTTCATCTCCGCGTCATCCTTGCGCAGGGGCGTGGCATCGGGCGTCGTGGCCTGCTGCGCGCAGGGGATGTGCAGGGTTTTGCCGGGGATGACGCTGGGCCCCTCCAGCACATGCTGGTTGCTATAGTAGATCAGCGTCCAGCGGCTGCGGTCACTATAATGGGTTTCGGCAATCGAGAAGAGCGTGTCGCCGGGCTGTACCCGGTAATCGACATTGCAGATGGCCTGCGCCGCGCGTGGTGCGACACCGATGGCCAGCAGCAGCGCTATGGCCGCCGGTGCGAGATGTTTCAACATGGCGCCCTCCCTCAGAAGCTAAGCCCAGATCCTGGCCATGTGATCCTCGATAATGGCCTGATAGCGACCGTTCTCACGGATATTGCGCAGACCGGTATTGATCATGGTCAGCATATCTTCGGCCTGTGGATGGGTTTTATGCACCACCACATGGATACCCAGCACTGAGAGCGGCAGTGGCAGCACTTCAAACTGATCCAGCAGATCGTTTTCCTTCATCACGCTGCGTCCGGTGAATTCATTGATCGCAACGGCATCCGCCTCCCCCTTGGCGACCATCTCGAAACAATCGGCAACCTTATGCGGCTGTTTGAGGGTGATCTTCTTCTCCTCCATCCAGCGGCGCCCGTAGCCATCCAGATCAAAAGTCAGATACCCCGCCGGGCGGCAGAGTGTCTTGCCCTCAATGTCAGCGTCCGTCTCAAAGGTGAAGGGGCGCGATTTATCGACAAAGAGCAGCATCAGCGTCTCAAACATCGGGTCCGAGAACAGGAAGTTCACGCAGCGATAGCTCTCCGGCATGGTGTCGCAATCCGGGCGATACCAAGGGAAGCCCAGATCCAGCAGCGCGTTCGACAGCAGCGGATCGAAATGGGAGGCCCAGTCGTCCACCCAGTGGATGGCAAAGCCCTGCGCCGGAGCGGCATCGGTCATGGCCGCATTCACCACCTCGGTGATCAGCCCGCCATTGTGGGCAGTCTTGGAGGTGAAGGGCGCATAGTCATCCCCGGTCAGCAGATTGATCTTGCTGCGCACGGCGGCGGTGCCCGGCTGTACCTTGACCGGTGCCGCGACCACTGGCTGCGCATCCGCAACCGCCTTGCCGCCGGGCAGCCCTGTCGGCAGACCATTCAGGCAGGCCATTGTCAGCTCCATGCCGACGCGGATCGCATCCGGGCGCGGGCCAATCGCGTCTATGTTGCGGCTGTGGATCGCGCTCCACATGCCCACATCCTTGTAAAGCCGATCAGCAATCAGCGACAGGCTGTCCCCGGGGCGCACCTTATATGTGCCACCGCAGGTCTCGGCGACGACAGGCGTAGCCAGCAGGCCGGTAACGCAACAGAGCGCCGCGATCAGGTGTTTTTTCATAATATCCCTCTTGGGTTGAACTCGGGCGTCCCGCGCCGATCATCGGCGCCGCCTCTTTGTCTTAGAACGGTTGGAAAGCTTATATCTTGGAGCTCTGCCGCGTTTCGGTCGAGCGCATCGGCGCACGCAGCAACACTGGCCCGGCGCTGGCGCTACTGACCGACGAACAGCGCCAGAATGGTTGCGGTATCGACGCGCCCATCCGCGCCGATCAGCGCCGCAGGTACGGTGATGGTCTCGCTGCGATAGGCGTCATTTACCATTTGGTCGATATAGGCGGGCGATTGCCCCTGCCCGACGGCCCGCAGCACCAGACTATAAAGCGCGGTATGGGCCTGCGACGCCGGGGCGGCGGGCTGTTCTGCGTCCGCAGACGGGCTCACGGCGCTGCCACGCCGCAGCGCCGCGAGCGTTCCTGCGGTCATCTGCGCAACCATGGCATCCTCGGCGCTGAGCGGCGCGGCGGTTTCGACTGCAGCCGTCAGCAGCTCCTCAGCCGCAGCGCGCTCGCTCGGGGTGGCACTTGGGTCCAGGCCCGCCAGCGCCTGCGGCGTCAGCAACCGTGCCACGCGGGGTTGATCAACAGCCGTCTCAGCAGTCTCATCAGGTCCGAACTGCAGCACCGCAAGACCCACGGCAAACAAACCCAGGACCGCAGCTGCGGCCCCCAGTTTCACAATCGGCGACATCTGGGCCAGGGGACGGCCGGGAGCAGGCCTACGCCCGTCAGCCTTCCCGGTTGCAGCGTTCAATGATCCACCAGCCCCTTTATTGATGTCCGGATTGAGTTCTGACCGATCCGTCGCAACGGAGGTCACCGCCGCGATATTTGCCTTGGCGCGGGATTTTCCCGCCTGAGGAGAGCGAAGCGCGCTGTTGCTTGAGGAGATCACACCATCAATCTGGACCGAGCGCACCGGGCGATCACCGGCATCAGCAACCTCTGTTCCGGTTTCACTGTCTTTCTTTACGCTCAACATCGGCACACACTACCCCCCGGCTGCTCCGAAAATCGCGGTCGAGCCGCTTTTTATTAACCGATTCTTAACGTTCGAGTGATTCTGCGTCAACATTCTGCGGCAGAATGGTAAATCTCTACAGGATTTGCTGTGGGGAAGCTCATGTTGAGAGGCAAACCGGGCAATCCCTCAATATACAGAACCAAAATATTTGGTGTACGCATGCCGATCATATCCGCCGCACGCGCGCCCGCCGAACGGATCACCGCTTACCCCAGATGCAATCATGAGAAGAGTTATGAGCGAGTCATGTCGCAGAGCGACCGAAACCGGTACCAGCTCGCGTCGCCGAAAACCTCAGCGCCATCCCCAGCTCGGGTGAACCGTCGCGGGCAGATTGGGCGCGGGCAGCGACAACATGCTGCCCGCGGCTGAAATCAAAAATCCAGGTTTTCCACGCTCAGTGCGTTTTTCTGGATGAACTCGCGCCGGGGCTCGACGACGTCACCCATCAGCTTAGTGAAGAGATCATCCGCCTCAACCATGTCTTCGACTCGGACCTGCAACAGGGTGCGCGCATCAGGGTCCAGCGTGGTCTCCCACAGCTGGTCGGGGTTCATCTCACCCAGACCTTTGTAACGCTGCAGCGCCAGACCTTTTTCGCCCTCTTCAAGGATGGCTTTCAACAGGCCAAGCGGACCGTGAATCGCCTGACTACGGTCGCGCCGGACGAGGGTCGCCGCAGCCCCGTAGATTTCCTGCAAGCTATTGGTAAAGCTGCCAGTTTTCCGGGCCTCGCCGGAGCGCAACATGGGGCCGTCCAAGGTGCGCAGCTCCTCAACACCGCGCAGGATTCGTGACAGGCGAATACCGTGATCCTGTGTGATCCGCCCACGCCAACCACGTTCATATTCCAACGCAATCAGGTCCAGACGCTGCGCCACCTTATCAGCGACGCCCTGCAGATCAGCATCAACAGCACCCGGCACAAAGGCGCTAAGCAACCGCGGCCTGCTCAAGAATATGACGCGGGTAATGGGTGGGGAAGGCGTCCAGAACACGCTTGAGCTGACGCGCCTCATCGACAACACGGGCAAGATCCTGACCTACCAGTTCCTCGCCGCTGCCCAGTTTCAGCACCGCCCCGTCGACGCCCTGATTGATCAGATATTCATCAAGGGCGGCCTGATCCTTGAGGTAGACCTCTGATTTGCCGCGCGACACCTTATAAAGGGGCGGCTGCGCAATATAGAGATACCCGCCTTCGATCAGCTCCGGCATCTGACGATAGAAGAACGTGAGCAGCAGGGTTCGGATGTGGGCGCCATCGACGTCTGCGTCAGTCATGATGACGATCTTGTGGTAACGCAGCTTCTCGATGTTGAACTCATCCCGGCCAATGCCGGTGCCCAGAGCCATCACCAGGTTACCGATTTCCTGACTGCCAAGCATCCGGTCGAAACGCGCGCGCTCCACGTTCAGAATCTTACCACGCAGAGGCAGGATCGCCTGGGTCATCCGGTCGCGCCCGGTCTGGGCGGAGCCACCGGCAGAGTCCCCCTCCACCAGGAAGACTTCGGTTTTGGAGGGATCTTTTTCCGAGCAGTCTTTCAATTTGCCCGCCAGATAATTCACATCCATCGCCGTCTTGCGGCGGGTCAGCTCGCGCGCCTTGCGGGCGGCCTCCCGTGCGAGGGCGGCTTCGATAATCTTGCCGACGATCTGCTTGGCCTGATTTGGGTTCTCCTCAAACCATTCTGCCAGCTTTTCGTTGACCAGGCTTTCGACCACAGGTCGCACCTCGGAGGAAACCAGCTTGTCTTTGGTTTGGCTGGAGAATTTCGGATCAGGCACCTTGACCGACAGCACGCAGGTCAGCCCCTCACGGGCGTCATCCCCGGTAAAGGAGACCTTCTCCTTCTTGGCGATGCCGGAAGATTGCGCATAGTTGTTGATGGTGCGGGTCAGCGCACCGCGAAAGCCCGCAACATGGGTGCCGCCGTCCCGCTGCGGGATGTTGTTGGTAAAGGGCAGCACCGTTTCATGATAGCTGTCGTTCCACCACATCGCGACCTCGACCCCGATGTCGTCCTTGTCGCCGGTGATATAGATCGGCGCCTCCATCACGGGCGATTTCGACCGATCAAGATATTTGACGAATTCCTTGACGCCGCCCTCGTAGAACAGCTCCACCTCCAGCCGTTCGGCCGGGCGCTCGTCAATCAGGATGATCCGCACGCCTGAGTTCAGGAATGCCAGTTCACGTAGGCGTTTTTCCAGTGTCTCGAAGGAATATTCGAGGTTGGAGAAGGTATCGGTAGACGCAAGAAAGCGCACCTCGGTACCGGTCTGATCACCACATTCGCCAACAACTTTCAGGTGTTCAGCAGTATCGCCACGCTCAAACCGCGCGACATGTTCCTTGCCATCGCGCCAGATGCGCAATTCCAGCCAATCTGACAGCGCGTTCACCACAGAAACGCCCACGCCGTGAAGGCCGCCGGAAACCTTGTAGGAGTTGCTGTCAAACTTACCGCCAGCATGGAGCTGGGTCATGATGACCTCAGCCGCTGAAACACCTTCTTCTTCATGAATCCCGACCGGAATCCCGCGCCCGTTGTCGTTCACCGAGACGCTGGAATCGGCGTGAATTTTCACGACCACCCGGTCCGCGTGACCGGCCAGGGCCTCGTCGATGCCATTGTCGACAACCTCATACACCATATGGTGCAGCCCCGACCCATCGTCGGTGTCCCCGATATACATGCCGGGGCGTTTGCGAACCGCCTCCAAGCCCTTGAGAACTTTGATGGAATCCGCGCCATAGTCTGCGGGGGCCTGCTCGTTTCCGGACATTCACATCTTCCTGTCTTTGCTTCAGGATTTTATACGAAGTCTGGCCGGGAATGTCACGCGCAAGCCCCTTTTTTCTTGGTGGAATCAGGCTGCTCTGGCGCCTAGGTCCGCGACCTTGCGCTGCCAGGAAAGGACGGTCTTCTCCGCAGCATCTGTCGCTGGTGCAAAAGACGAGAAGCGCGTCGGTTTGATCCCGACAAATCCCAGGATCTGGCTGCTGATAATCCGCTTGATAGCATTGCCGTAGATCAGCCGCAGCCAGAGCGCGGGCGTGTCAGATGTCAACAATACCCGCGCTGTCTTGCCGGTGAGCATCGGCGCAGGCAGCCCCAGGACATTGACGTTGTGGGTATCAAACGCGCGGCCCGGCAAGAGTGCGCGGTCAAAGACGCCTTTCAGCTTTGCCGGTATCGCGCCCCACCACATAGGTGTCGCCATCACAATGTGATCAGCCCATTCCAGATCGGTGAGAAAAGCTGCGAGATCCGGTTCCAACGGTTTTACATTCTTGTACCCCGTCTGCCCGTAATCGATATCAAATTGCATGGACGACAGGTCATGGTAGCGCACCTGATGGCCGCCTGCCTCTGCCGCCGTTTGATAGGTTTGACAAAGCGACTGGGACAGCGAACTGGGCGCCGGGTGACCGTTGAGGATGATGATTTTTCGCGTGGACATGGGGATCTCCGGATCTTAAAAGTGACTGAGGTCAACTTATTGAGAAAATGACCGTGGTCAATAAATTAATTGACCACGGTCATATTCGTGAGAGGTCATTATGTCCCGCGCTCCGCAACAACGCCGACTGGAAACCCGCGCCCGCCTGCTGGAGGTGGCTGCAGCGCAAATCACCGCATCGGGCTATAGCGGTTTGAGAGTAGAGGATGTGGTTGCAGAAGCCGGGGTCGCAAAGGGCACGTTATTTTCGCATTTCGGCGACAAAGATGGCCTACTCGCTGCGGTGATCGGCCCCCGGATCATGGCGGTTTTGGACGAGACCGAAGCCTTGCCCGCGCCGCAGACGCTGGAGGAGGTGATTGACCGGCTGCTGCCTGTGGTGCAGTTCGTGGCGCAGGACCGGGTGATTTTCGATCTGCTGCTGCGCTACTCAGGCACCACGGGCACCGAAACCGATGCGGTCATCGCACAGAGTTTTTGCCGCCAGACCTCGCTCTGGTCCGGTTGGGTCACCGAGCTGCAGAACACCGGCATGCTGCGTCAGGATCAGTCAGCTGAGGTGCTGGCCGAGGGGATGCAGGCCTTCCTGAATCATATATTGGCCCTGTCATTCTGCGCCGCACATGATGCCCCCGGCAACTTCCGCGATGATCTTCTGACCTATCTCAGCCCATGGCTGGTGCTGCCATCCGGGGCGTAGGAACCCGGTGCAAACCTCAAACAAAGGGGATCAGGCACCCCACCCCGATCAGCAGGCACCCCGACACGATATTGATCCGGCGCAGTGTCGCCGGGGATGTGATGTGCCAGCGCACCCGGTGGACCAGACCAGCCATGCACAGGTTCCCCGCCAGAGGCACCAGAAAAGACAGCACCACAATGGCGAGGATATCGAGATGGGTGACAGCCGTCAGATCAAAGAACCCCGGTAGCACCCCCATGTAGAACAGGATCGCCTTCGGATTGCCCAGAATGACCGCGATACCGGCAATAAATCCGGCCCATAACCCCGGACGGGTCAGCGCGCTATTGGCCTCAATCCGGGCACCGGCGTGCCGCAGCAACATCCCTCCCATGAACAGAAACATCGCACTAGCGACCCAGCGCAGCACCTCCATCAGGCCGGTGACCTCTGATACAATCCAGGACACGCCCGCCACCGCCACCAGCGGCCAGAGAATATCACCGCAAGCCACGCCCAAGGCCAGCGGCCAGGCTGCGGGAAAGCCGCCCGACATCGCCCGCGCCATCACCGCCAGCCAAACCGGCCCCGGCGTCAGAAACAACACAAACAACCCACCTGCATAGAGGGTCAGATCCCAGGCAGACACGCTCATCCCGCCACCACTTCGGAGCCTGCGTCGCCATCCTCAACGGTGAGCATCTGCGCCCTGCCTTCGAATTCATCGAACAGTTCGGGGCCGGTGCCCGTCATCCAGGCCTGCGCGCCAAGCGTCACGATCTCCTGGTAGAGCGCGGCCCTGCGAGTCACATCCAGATGCGCCGAAACCTCGTCCAGCAGCAGGATCGGCGGCGCGCCGCCTTCTGCGATTAATGCCCGCGCATTGGCAAGAATCAGCGACACCAGCAGCGCCTTCTGTTCGCCGGTGGAACAATCGCGCGCGGGCACGCCTTTGGCCTGATAGGTGCCCAACAGATCCGTGCGGTGCGGCCCCAGCAGAGTACGCCCAGCCGCCAAATCGCGAAACCGGCCCTCCTCAAAGGCCTCCTGCAGATCTGCTGCTGTGTCCGGAAGCCCACCGTCGGATTGGATTAGCTCCAGCTCGGCCGCGGGAAAGGCCGTTTCGGCAGCGTCCTGCGCCATTCGCAGGCGATCCACCGCAGCAGTACGCGCCGCGTGGATGCGATGGCCGCTTTCGGCCATCTGCGTTTCCAAGACCCGGTACCAGGCCGCATCGCGGATCTGTTCCTTCAGCAGGCGATTGCGCTCGCGCATGGCCTTTTCATAGAGCAATGTCGCCTCGGCATGGCCGGGATCGAAACTCAGCACGATGCGATCTAGAAACCGCCGCCGCCCTTCGGCCGCTTCGATCCACAACCGATCCATCGCAGGGATCAGCCAGACCACACGGCAGATCTGTCCCAGATCAATCTGGCTGCCAGCTTTATTGTCGATTTTGACCTGCCGCGCCTTGCCCGCTTCCGACCAGGTTTCCACCTCATAGCTCTGCCGCGCGGCGGTCAGCTGGCCCTTCAGCTTCCAGCCAAGAGCCTCGGGCCGACGCGCCATATCAGCAGCGCTGGCACGGCGCAGACCACGACCGGGTGAAAACAGCGACACCGCCTCAAGGATATTCGTCTTGCCCGCGCCATTGGCACCATGGATGGCGACAGGGCGACCGTCCAAATGCAAATCCGCCCGCAGATGCGAGCGGAAGTGCGACAGTGTCAGGGTCGTCAACGCCAGCATAAGGCGGGATCCCGTGTCATCTTTCCAAAAATACTCAAACTCCCCCGCCCGGCGGACAATTCAGACGCCAAGAGGGGTAAGCGCACCGTCCGGCAGATCACACCCGCATCGGCATGACGACATAAACCGCGCTTTCGTCGCTACCTTCTCGCATCAAGGTCGGGTCACCGGATGAATTGAACATGAAGACCGCGTTTTCACGATCAACCTGATTGGCGATCTCAAGCAGATATTTTGCGTTGAAACCGATCTCCAACCGCTCGTCACGATACGCCACAGCCAGCTCTTCCTCAGCCGCACCGCTGTCGGGCGCGTTGACTGAAAGGATCAGCCGATCCTCGTCCAGCTGCAGCTTCACAGCGCGCGACCGTTCGGAAGACACGGTTGCGACACGGTCCACAGCGCGGGCAAATTCAGAGGCGTCCACTTCCAGACGGCGGGTGTTGCCTGCCGGTATGACCCGCGTGTAATCGGGGAAGGTGCCATCGATGACCTTGGAGGTCAGCGTGATATTGGGTGTCGCAAAACGCACTTTGGTCTCAGAGACAGAAACCGCAATGTCCATCTCATCGTCGTCCAGCAGCTTACGCAGCTCGCCCACGGTTTTACGCGGCACGATCACACCGGGCATATCCTCGGCACCCATCGGCAGATTGGCATCGATCCGCGCCAGCCGGTGGCCATCGGTGGCGACACAGCGCAGCGCCTTGCCACCTTCGACACCATCCGCAACATGCATATAGACACCGTTCAGATAGTAGCGGGTCTCCTCGGTGGAGATTGCAAATTTCGACTTGTCGAACAACCGCTGCAGGACGGCAGCATTGGCAGTGAAGTTGGAATGATATTCGGAGGAGGCCATCACCGGGAAATCTTCACGCGGCAGGGTGGCCAGCGAGAAGTTCGAGCGGCTGGCCTCTACTGTCAGACGGCCGCTGGCGGCATCTGCAGTCAGGGTGACCAGCGCGCCATCGGGCAGTTTGCGCACAATCTCATGCAGGGTGGTGGCGGCAACAGTGGTGGCGCCTGCGCGTTCGACCTGGGCCGGGGCCTTGTCGACCACCTCGATATCCAGATCGGTGGCGCGGAACTGAACAGTGTCCCCTTCGGCCTCAATCAGCACATTTGCCAGGATCGGAATGGTGTTGCGGCGCTCAACCACTGACTGGGCCTGAGCCACAGCTTTCAACAGGGTGCCGCGTTCGATGCTGATCTTCATGTCCCTAAGTCCTCTAACGTCTGGCCGGGAGAAGCAACGTAACGCTTTACCCCTTCGGCACAAGGCTTTTTATGGATTTGTCCAAGGGATTGTGCGCAGCGTCAAGGGCGGATGCCCCCTTGCCCGATTTATCCCCGGTAAACGTGGCTCTCCGGCATGGTTTGCCCGCAACCACCCGATTTGTGTCATTCCTCAATCCCATAAGCCCAGAGGGCAAAAGACCCCGGACTGGCCGGGGTCATGCGGGACTTTTGGGGATGCCAGCTGACGGGACGTCAGGGCAAAATCTGCGACAAACACCGAGAGATATCAGGCCTCCAGCGAGCGGCGCAGCATTTCGACATCTTCGGCGATCTGGCCGTCGATTGTCTTCAGCTCTTCGATACGCCGCACGCCGTGCATCACGGTGGTGTGGTCACGCCCACCAAACCGACGACCGATTTCCGGCAGGCTGCGGCTGGTCAGCTGCTTGCAGAGATACATCGCCACCTGACGCGGACGCGCATAAGAGCGCAGGCGCTTGGGGCCGATGATGTCGGACATGCGGATGTTGTAGTACTCGGACACCTTGCGCTGGATCTCCTCGACGGTGATCTTACGCTCAGACGCGCGCAGCACATCCGCCAGACAATCCTGGGTCAGCTCCATGTCGATCTCACGACCAACGAGCGATGCAAAGGCAAACAGACGGGTCAGAGCACCTTCGAGAACACGAACATTGGTCGAAATACGGTGGGCCAGGAATTCCAGCACACCATCCGCAATCCGCAGATCCGGGTAGGTCTGCATCTGCTGCGCCACTTTGGACTGCAGGATGCCCAGACGCAGTTCATAATCCGTTGGGTGCAGATCGACCACCAGACCACATTGCAGACGTGACCGAACACGGTCTTCCAGATCCTTGATCTCCCCCGGAGCGCGATCGGCGGAAATGATGATCTGCTTATTCTGATCCACCAGCGCATTGAAGGTGTGGAAGAACTCTTCCTGGGTGCTGTCCTTGCTTAGGCAATAAACTGAACGTCGTCGACCATCAGCACATCCACGGAGCGGAACAGATGTTTGAAATCCATCATCTTGCGTTCGCGCAGCGCCTGCACAAAGCGGTACATGAACTGTTCTGCAGAGAGATACAGCACATTCAATTCGGGATTGCGGGCGGTCAGTTCCCAGGCAATCGCGTGCATCAGGTGGGTTTTACCCAGACCAACCCCGCCATAAAGCACCAGTGGGTTGAAAGTCACCGGCCCGCCTTCAGCGACGCGGCGCGCAGCCGCATGCGCAAGCTCGTTGGGCTTACCCACAACAAAGCTGTCGAAGGTGAAACGCGGATCCAGCGGTGCGGCCTGCAATGTCTCGCCCGGATCCTTTGGCGCGGCACCGTGACCTGTGGCAGCGCGGGCGCGCGGCAGATCGGTCAGCGCCTCATCATCCAGATCAAGCGGCAGGTCATCAGCAGCACCTGCGGTGTCGACAGCGGTCGGACGTGCAGCTGTATTGGCTGCAACCCTGAAGGCCAGCCGCTGCACCGGTTCACCGGACATGTTCAGTTCATGCAGGATCAGGTCAGCAAAGTTCTGGCTGACATAATTGCCCATGAAGTTCGTCGGTACGTTGAAAATGGCAACACCATTCTCCACGCAGGTAAACTCCAGAGGTTCGATCCAAGTCGTAAAGTTGTTTTGCCCCACGGTTTTCAACAAACGCTGTCTCAACCGGCCCCAGTTATCTTCCGTCATTCTGCGCCTCACGCGTCCCAATAGCATCGGCCCTTATTTGGCCTCTTGTTTCATCCCCAGCCTGGCCCAAAACCCAGACGACGTTCACGCACAGCGGATGTGTGTACTGACCCGCAACCGGAGCAGCACTGCCTCGCAGAAGGCAAAGTTTGGGGTCGCGTTTACATCAACCGGCAAGCAAGTTTGCGGCGGTCGAATAGACGAACCAAATACATACACAATTGGAACAGGCCTGCCGTCTGGATGACTCCAGAAACACAGCAGGAGCGTGGTGCACGGCGCATTGAAATGCCTGTGTACCAGCGCAATCAGCGCCCTTGAGTCCCATCAAGGAAGCTATAGCAGCCTGTCCCCCCAGCGAGTGAATCGCTGTAACAGTGGTAGCAATTCGGAAGGGGTCGCAGCAATGAAACTATGATGTTGACTCAGGGATTGGTCACAAAGAATCCCCTGCGCCCGCCGAGGTCGCATCAGCTGTGACCAAAATGCAAAAGGCGCCGCGGAACGCGACGCCTTTGTATTTTTTACGGCTTGTCGGGGGAGCGCTCAGCGCGGGTGCGATGGAATCAACCGCTCCCTCGAATACCCCGTTTTAACCCAGCGCTTTGACGCGCGCGGTCAGGCGGGAGATTTTCCGCGATGCGGTGTTCTTGTGGTAGACGCCTTTGGTCACGCCACGCATCAGTTCAGGCTGAGCAGCGCGCACAGCTTCTGCTGCTGCGTCTTTGTCGCCAGAAGCGATGGCTTCTTCAGCTTTACGCAGGAAGGTACGGATGCGCGAACGACGGGCTTTGTTGACAGCAAAGCGTTTCTCGTTCTGACGGGCGCGCTTTTTTGCCTGAGGCGAATTTGCCATGGTGTAGGACCTAACTTTGGTTTCGTGTTTTCAATAGGCGCAATGCCAGCCGAACCCGGATCCGATCCACCGGTGTGATTCTAGCCAAGCGGGCTGCACGCGCATGTATGGCGGCGGGTAGTAACGTCAAACCCCGAGGAATGCAAGCCATGTCGGAGCTGCTCGCCCTTCCCGGTTCCAGCACGCTGCCGCAGTACCAACGGAAACGGGCAGACGCCAGCGCCTGCCCGTTTCATATCTCGAAAAGAGACGCCGCGGATTGCGTCGCCACAGCCTGTGAACAGGATTACTTGTCGCGGAACTGAGCTTCGCGCTTTTCCAGGAAGGCGGCCATGCCCTCTTTCTGATCCTCAGTGGCAAACATTGAGTGGAAAACGCGGCGTTCGAACAGCAGCCCTTCGCTCAGCGGCAGCTCATAGCTGCGATTCACGGTTTCCTTTACCGCCATCGCTGTCAGCAAGGATTTCTCGGCAATTTTATGCGCCGCTGCGGTGGCTTCATCCAACAACTTCTTGGCGGGCACCACGCGAGACACCAAACCAGCGCGCTCGGCCTCTTCAGCGGTCATGAAACGACCGGTCAGGTTCATATCCATGGATTTCGACTTCCCGACAAAGCGGGTCAGGCGCTGGGTGCCGCCGATACCAGCAATCACGCCAAGATTGATCTCGGGCTGGCCGAATTTGGCGGTATCTGCGGCAATGATGAAATCGCAAAGCATCGCCAGCTCACATCCGCCGCCAAGCGCGTAGCCTGCCACGGCTGCAATGATCGGCTTGCGGATCGCGCTGACGCGGTCATTCACACCAGCAAACAGATTGGTTGAGAACACTTCGGTAAAGCTCTTTTCCGACATCTCCTTGATATCGGCGCCTGCGGCGAAGGCCTTCTCCGACCCGGTCAGGATGATGCAGCGCACCTTGTCGCTGGCGTCTGCCTCTTCCAGGGCGGTGCAAAGCTCACTCAAAAGCTCGGAATTGAGCGCGTTCAACGCTTCGGGCCGGTTCAGTTTAATTTGGCAAACGTGGTCCTGCACTTCGACGTTGATCGTCTCATAGGCCATGATAGTCGCTTTCGGTTGTTCCGTTCAGGGAAGAGTCATTATCACGCGACACATCGCATTCAAGCTATCTTTGGCATTTGCCACAGTAGAAGGAGGAGCGCCCCGACTGGGTGATCCGACCTACGATGCCATCGCATCCCGCCCGTCGGCAGGGCTCTCCCTCGCGGCCATAGACATCAAAGCTGTGCTGGAAATATCCAAGTTCTCCATCAGCTTGGCGGAAATCCTTCAGTGATGAGCCACCCGCCTTGATGGCATCCGTCAGCACGTCCTTGATGATCGGAACCAAGGCGCCAACCCGCTGCGCGGCGATCTGCCCAGCCTTGCGCTTGGGCGATATTCCCGCACGGAAGAGCGCCTCGCAGACATAGATATTGCCAAGACCCGCGATGATTCCCTGATCCAGAAGCGCCGATTTCACCGGCGTATTGCGCCCCTTGAAGGCCGCGATCAGGTGTTCTTCGTGAAAGCTGTTGCCAAGCGGTTCCGGCCCGAGAACCGCCAGAAGCTTGTGCTGATCCGCCGTGGCCGTCTCCAGCAGGTCCATAGCGCCAAACCGGCGCGGATCGT
Source organism: Phaeobacter sp. BS52 (assembly GCF_045040595.1). Taxonomy (NCBI): domain Bacteria; kingdom Pseudomonadati; phylum Pseudomonadota; class Alphaproteobacteria; order Rhodobacterales; family Roseobacteraceae; genus Phaeobacter; species Phaeobacter sp. BS52. The sequence goes on from NZ_CP090662.1 coordinate 2,755,334, forward strand.
TGAAGGTGATGCGCGCACCATTGTCCATATCGAACACCACATGGTCGTGTTTCTGCGCCTGCGGGTGATCATGAACGAACTGGCCCAGAGGATCACCAGACACGGTCATACGCCCCGACATGCCAAGATGCACTAGCAGCGTCTCGCCGCTGTCCAGATCGGCCAGGATGTATTTGGAGCGCCGTCGCAGCGCGGTGACACGGCGCCCGGTCAGCCGTTCGGCCATACGTTCGGGAAAGGGCCAGCGCAGATCTGGTCGATTGATGGCAGCCTTTTCGATCACCGCCCCCTCCATCGCAGGGGACAATCCGCGGCGCACCGTCTCGACCTCGGGCAATTCTGGCATTACATCCCTCCTGACACATTGCACCAACATGGGGCCGAAGGGCCGCATTGTACCGCCCTCTCAGCGCCCTATAACTGGGGCGACACACAACAAACGGCAAGCCGCATGACCCAGAGATCTGAAGATACCACCCATTTCGGGTTTGAAACCGTGCCCGAGTCGGAAAAGGCGGGGCGCGTGCAGGGCGTATTCAACTCAGTCGCGTCAAAATATGACGTGATGAATGACGTCATGAGCATGGGCATCCACAGGATCTGGAAAGACGCGATGATGGACTGGCTGTCACCGCGCCCCGGTCAGCGCCTTCTGGATGTGGCCGGTGGGACCGGCGATATCTCGTTCCGATTCCTGAAGCGCGCAGGCTATGGCCATTCCACCGTACTGGATCTGACCGCGCCAATGCTGGAAGAGGGCCGCAAACGGGCTGAGGCCGCACAGATGGCCGACAGTCTAGACTGGGTCACCGGCGATGCCATGGCGCTGCCGTTCAAGGACAATACCTTTGACGTCTACACCATCTCCTTTGGCATTCGGAACGTCACCCGCCCTCAGGAAGCGCTAAATGAGGCTTACCGGGTGCTGAAACCCGGCGGGCGGCTGATGGTGCTGGAATTCAGCCAACTGCCAAACCCGGCAATGCAGAAGGCCTATGACCTCTATTCCTTCAACGTCATTCCCCGCATGGGTCAGATGATCGCGAACGATTATGACAGCTATCAGTATCTGGTCGAATCGATCCGTAATTTCCCGGATCAGGACACGTTCCTATCGATGCTGCGCGAAGCCGGGTTTGCCAACGCAAAATACCGCAACCTGTCGCTGGGCATCGCGGCGCTGCACTCTGGCTGGAAGATCTGAACCATGCGTGGCCCCCACAACATTATCCGCCTGATCCGCACAGGCGCCACATTCGAGCGCACGGGCGCCATGAATGTCGTACTGGATGCGTTTGAAGCGCCAAAACCCCTGCGCATTCTGGCCCGCACCCTTGGCTGGCCCTTCAAATGGCTAGGCTACAAGGGCGATCCCAATATGCCACCGGCCACCCGCGCGCTGACGGCGCTGGGGCTAAGCCTACATCAAATTTGGACAGGGTCCTGTCGACGCGGCCCGATGTGGTGGGCGATGATCTGGCGCTGCAATTGCGCGTGCTACAGGACAAGCTACCGCCGTTTTCGCGTGCGGAAGCCATGGCGCAGGTCGAACAGGAACTGGGTCAGCCGGTCGAGCAGATCTATTCCGAGTTCAGCGAACCGATCGCTGCCGCCTCCATCGCGCAGGTCCACCGGGCGCGTCTGGTCGACAACGAACGCGAAGTTGCGGTGAAGGTTCTGCGCCCCGGCATCGAACGCGCGTTTCGCAAAGATGTGGATGCCTTCTACTTTGCGGCACGGATTGCCGATCTCTTTGCCCCCGGCGCGCGGCGATTGAAGCCGATGGACGTGATCAAACATTTCGACGGGGTTGTGCAAGGAGAGCTGGATCTGCGATTGGAAAGTGCGGCCGCCTCCGAGTTTGCCGCCAATACCAAGGACGACACCGGGTTTCAGCTGCCCCAGATTCTGTGGAATCACTCCGCACGCCGCGTGATGACACTGGGCTGGGCCGACGGGTTACCGCTGGGTGACAATGCCGCGCTGGATGCCGCTGGGCATGACCGTCGGGTGTTGGCGGAGCGTGTACTCTCGTTGTTTCTACGCCATGCGCTGCGCGATGGCTATTTCCATGCGGACATGCATCAGGGCAACCTGAAGGTCGCGGCCAATGGTGATATCATCGCTTATGATTTCGGCATCATGGGGCATATCGACGAATACACTCGCCGGGTCTACGCCGAGATTCTCTTTGGCTTCATCAAACGAGACTACAAGCGTGTCGCCGAGGTTCATTTTGAGGCCGGATATGTGCCTGCCGACCGCGATGTCGATGAATTTGCGCGTGCACTGCGTGCTGTGGGGGAACCGATCTTTGGCATGGATGCCACCCATATCTCCATGGGGCGGTTGCTCAATTACCTGTTTGAAGTGACCGAGCGTTTTGGCATGGAAACCCGGACAGAACTGATCCTGCTGCAACGTACCATGGTAGTGGTGGAAGGTGTGGCCCGGTCACTGGACCCCCATATCAACATCTGGGATTCGGCCCGCCCCGTGGTAGAAGACTACATCAAGAAATCCATCGGTCCCCGGGCAATCGTCAATGATTTGATGAGCACGGCCAAGGTGATGGCCCGTTTTGGTCCGCGTCTGCCCGCGCTTGTGGAACAGGCGTTGATTGCCCAGACCCAAGAAACGGGTGACCGCAACCGCCGGTCCGGCAAGACTGGCTGGGTGCTGCCCGGTCTCTGCGGTCTGGGGCTGGGGATGGCCATTGCTTTTGCCGCAGCCGCCTTCAGCTAGACCTATCAGCGCAGGCGGTTGAGCACCGAAAGCGACGGGTAGCCGTCCGGGGTCAGCCCCATGGCCAGCTGATAAGCTCGCAGGGCGGCACGGGTCTTCGGCCCGATCCGCCCGTCCGCACCGCCGGTACCATAGCCCGCGCCAGTCAGCCGCTGCTGCAGTTCGCGCCGTTCTTTAGAGGTCAGGGGGCGGCTGTCCTGCGGCCAGCTGGCGCGGATCGGTCCCGCGCCACGCAACCGGTCGCTCAGGTGCCCCACGCCAATCACATAGGCATCCGCTGCATTATACCGCTCAATCACGGCGAAGTTTCTGTAAACGATGAAGGCAGCCCCCTGCGCACCGGCGGGCAGCAGCAAGGCGCCCTTGCCATGATCCGGAAGGGCCTCGCCATCGGCGCGGGTCACCCCCAGCTGCCGCCAGGACTGCGCGGATTTGGTGATTTTACGATCCGCCAGCGCGTAGTTAAACCCGGTCGGCAAGCGCACTTCCAATCCCCAGGGTTGGCCTTTGACCCAGCCGAAACGCTTCAGATAGGCGGCGGTTGATGCCAGCGCATCAGTGGGATCGTCGGACCAGATATCGCGTTTGCCATCGCCGGTGAAATCCACCGCATAGGCCAAATAGGAGGTCGGCATGAATTGCGTATGCCCCATGGCTCCGGCCCAACTGCCAGTCATCGCTTCCGGCGTCACGTCACCCGCCTGAAGGATCTGCAAGGCGGCTATCAGCTGGCTTTCAAAAAACGCAGCGCGCCGTCCGTCAAAGGCCAGAGTCGCCAGCGACCGGATGATATCGCGCTCCCCCCGAAAGGTGCCGTAGTTGCTCTCCATGCCCCAGACTGCCGCGACGACCTCCCTGTCGACGCCATATCTGGCTTCGATGCGGGCCAATGTCTGGGCGTGCTCGCGCAGGGCAGCCTGTCCGTTGCCAATGCGCGCGTCGGACACGGCACGCTCCAGATAGGTCCAGATCGGGGTTACGAACTCCGATTGGTTGCCATCACGCTGTACTATCTTCGGATCGAATTCCAGACCTGCGAGCGCCCGGTCCAGAGTAGCCTGCGACAGTCCGTCAGCCCGGGCGCGGGCGCTGAACGCGGCGATCCAGGCCTCAAAGGCGCGCTGCGTGGCCGGGGAGGCCCGAGGCTCCTCGGGTGTGGGGGTCTGTTGCGCCGGGCGTATCCGTGGCCGCAACCGGGTAGCTGCCACGCCCGATGGCGTCACCGGGCGGGCGGTTGGGCGCAGGGACACCTGCGGCGGTTGCGATGCCGCAATCTCCACAAGCGGTCCAGCGGCTGTGGGCAAGGGATTGGCTGCAACGCTGGCATCGGTCGCCACGAGGGCCGCAAACATCGCTGCTGTCAGGGCTATGTGCCTGCGGGCGCCAAGATCATACTGCATCTTACACCTCATTTTTATCTGCTCTGCCTCAGTCTACCCGCATCCCTGCCGCGCTCAAAGCAGTGGCACGCCGATGTGCGGAGGCTTGCCGACGTATCAAAAACACCGCGCTACCCCTCGGGCGCATCAGGCTCCACGTCGGCCCGCGGCGCGCAGGCTGCACGGTCAGCGCGCATCTGAGCCAGCGCATCCCGCAGCATTGGCACCCGATGAGGACGAAAACTGACGTCTGTGGCCTCAAACCCCGCAATCCGGTCAACGCGAAATACCCGCACGTCATCTCGCAATCCGCACCAGGCGATCAGCACGGTGGAGCGATCAAAATAGACCAAGCCAAGGGGCTTGACCTGTCGCTGGGTGACGGCACCCTTGGCATCGCAATAATCCAGCCGTACCTCAACCTCATCCCAAGTCGCACGGCGCAGGTCGGCCAGGGCGATCCCCGGCGGTTGTGGACGCTGAAACCGATAGGCAGACAAGACCGCATGTCGCAGCCGATGAGCCTGACGATTGGGCAGCCGCGCCTGCAGCTTGCGCAAGGCCTCGGCGGCGGCGTCGGCCAGCTCGGGATCACCAATCTGCTGCACCTCACGAAGGCCAAGAACCAGCGCCTCCAGCTCAGTGTCGCGAAACCCCATAGGCGGCAGCGCATTGTCCTCGATCAGGGTGAAGCCATAGCCCGCCTCGCCGTCGATAATCGCTCCCATCTCACGCAGGGTGGCGATATCGCGGTGAACACTTCGGGCAGAAATACCAAGGTCCTGCGCCAGTTTAGCGGCGGTATGAGGACCACCGCCCTGACGCAGCAGCTGCATAACCTGAAAAAGACGATGAGATCGGGACATGGCCCCATCATCCCTATCCCTGATGACAGTTTCTGTCATCAGCAACCTCTAAAACAGGGTAACGCATCTTCCCAGGAGCCAGATTGATATGACCCGCCCCTTTGCCAGCGCTGAAATTTCTGCCGTTTTTGATCAGGCGCCACCGGGCACGCGGGAAGGCCTGTTGCGATTGCGCGCGCTGATCTTTGATGTGGCTGAAAGCGATCCGGATGTCGGACCGGTCACGGAGACCCTGAAATGGGGGCAGCCCTCCTATGTCGCGGCGCGTGCCGGGCTGGGCACCCCACTGCGTCTGGGCCGGTCCAATCAGGCGCGATTTGCGTTGTTGGTTCACTGCCAAAGCCGGGTAATCGACAATTTTGCCAATCGTTTTCCGGCTTGGGACAGATTCGACGGAACCCGTGGCGTGCTGTTCAACCGTGTCGAGGATGTGGAACCTCTGCGCCACGGCTGGCTGATCCGCCACGCATTGACCTATCACAAATCCAAGGCTGCGGCGGACCGGGCCCGCAGGGCCCGGACCGGTTCAACTAGGGCTGCAAGGCGCAGTCAAATCAGCTGCGGCGCTTGCGTTCCACCTTGCGCTTGATCTTGCTGCGCTTGGCCTTTGCCTTGGCGGATTTGCGTTTCACGGATCGACCCGCCGGACTGCGCCGCCCGCCACCGCCGCCCGCTGGCATCGGTTTGTCCTCGATCGACAGCAATTCCAGTTCCAGCCCTCCGGTCACCGGAGTGGCCTGTGCCAGACGCACCTTTACCCGCTGGCCGATGGCGATGATCAGGCCGGTGTCCGCTCCCATCAGGGTTCCGGCCTCGGCATCGAAATGGAAAAACTCCCGCCCGATCGAGCGCACCGGCACCAGACCATCGGCCCCGGTCTCATCCAGTTTCACAAAGGCGCCAAAGCGGGCAATGCCGCTGATACGCCCCTCAAATTCATTGCCCACCCGTTCCGCCAGATAGGCGGCAAGATAGCGATCTGTGGTGTCCCGTTCGGCCATCATCGACCGGCGTTCGGTCTCTGAAATATGGGTGGCAGTCTGTTCGAGCCGTTCGATCTCGGCACTGTCCAGCCCGTCATCACCCCAACCATGAGCGGTGATCAGAGCTCGATGCACGATCAGGTCGGCATAGCGGCGGATGGGCGATGTGAAATGTGCGTAATTTCGCAGGGCCAGACCGAAATGGCCGAAGTTCTCCGGCCCGTAATAGGCCTGCTGCATGGATCGCAGGGTGGAGATATTGATCAGCTCCGCATCATCGGTCCCGGCGGCCCCATTCAGCAGCGCATTCAGGTGGCGGGTCTGCAAGACCTGCCCCTTCGCCAACGACAGACCGGCGGCACGGGCGGTCTCACGCAACGCTTCCAGCTTCTCCGGTGCCGGTTCCTCATGCACGCGGAACAACAACGGCGTGCGCTTCTTGATCAGGGTTTCCGCCGCTGCCACATTGGCCAGCACCATGAATTCCTCAATCAATTTATGCGCGTCCAGACGGTCGCGGAAATTCACCGAAACGACTGTGCCCTTCTCATCCAGCACGATTTTGCGTTCCGGTAGGTCCAAATCCAGCGGCTGGCGCTCTGCCCGGGCTTTGACCAACGCAGCGTAGGCGGCGTAGAGCGGCTTGATCACAGGCTCCAGGAAGGGGCCTGTGCGATCCGTTGGCGCGCCATCCATCGCCTCTTGCACCTCAGCGTAATGCAGGGATGCCGCCGACCGCATCAACCCCCGCACAAAGCGATGAGCGATTTTATTGCCATCGGCATCAATCTGCATCCGCACCGCGATGCAGGCCCGCGGCACCCCTTCGTGCAGACTGCAAAGATCGCCGGACAACCGGTCCGGCAGCATGGGCACAACGCGATCCGGGAAATAGCTTGAATTGCCACGTTTGCGTGCCGCGCGGTCCAGCGCTGACCCCGGCTGCACATAGGCAGCGACATCGGCAATCGCGACCCAGATGACATGGCCACCGGGGTTTTTGGGATCATCATCCGCATGGGCATAGCAGGCGTCGTCATGATCGCGCGCATCCGCAGGGTCGATGGTGATCAACGGCAGATCTCGCAGATCTTCGCGTCCCTTCAGACCCATCGGTTTGGCGGCATCAGCCTCGGCGATGACCTCATCTGGGAAATGATCAGGGATACCATGCTGATGAATCGCAATCAGCGACACCGCCTTGGGCGCCGATGGATCGCCCAGTCGCTCCACCACGCGGGCGCGCGGCAGGCCAAGGCGCGATTTCGGTCCGGCCTGTTCCGCCTCAACCAGTTCGCCGTCGCGCGCGCCGTGGGTGGCGTTTTCCGCAACGGCCCACTCCGTGGAGGCGGATTTGTCGATGGGCACGATACGCCCGCCTTCGTCACCCTTGCGGAAGATCCCGATCACCCGGCGCGGATTGGTGCCGATGCGGCGGATCAACCGGGCCTCGTAGTGATAATCGGCATCCTGAACCACGGTTAGACGGGCCAGAATGCGGTCCCCCTCGCCCAGCGCGGGGTCTGATGCGCGCGGCATCACCAGCACGACAGGTTCGACCCCTTCCCCATGCCATTCCAGCGGCCGTGCAAAAAGATCGCCATCGCCATCCGGCGCTCTGATCTGCAGAACGCTGACCGGGGGCAGGCGCTCAGGGTCGCGGTAGGTCTTTTTACGCTTTTCCAGATGACCTTCGGCCTCAAGCTCTTTGAGGATCCGTTTCAGATCGATCCTGTCGGAGCCTTTGATGCCGAAAGCTTTGGCGATGTCGCGTTTGGAGGTATGGGTCGGATGGGCTGCGATCCAGTCGAGGATCTCGGCCTTGGAAGGAATACGGGTCATATGCCTGAGCTACCACGCCCAGCCCCCAAGGTCATCGTGAAAAGCGCGCCGCAGACGTCATTGCCCGGGCGCGCGCTGTTCAGGTATCAGTTTCTATATTCGATCAGCCTTGGTCGAAATAATCACGCAGGATACGGCCGTAAATCGACTTCAGCTGGTGGATCTGGGCAATTTCCACCCGTTCATCAACTTGGTGCATCGTTTTGCCAACCAAACCCACTTCAACCACCGGGCAGTGATTTTTGACAAACCGCGCATCCGAGGTGCCGCCAGTGGTGGACAACTCAGGTTTGCGACCGGTCTCGGCCTCGACTGCGGCGCTGACAAGATCGGACAGCGGCCCCGGCGGCGTGATGAAACTCTCGCCGGAGATTTTGATCTCAACCCCGATATCAACATCGAAATCGCTTGCGACACGCGCCGCTTCTGCGCGCAGCCAATCGCTGAGCGCCACGCCAGAATGAGCATCGTTGAAGCGGATATTGACCGTGGACCGCGCCTGCGCCGGGATGACATTGGTCGCCGGGTTGCCGGTATCGATGGTCACCACCGCAAGGGTAGAGGCATCAAAATGATCCGTGCCCTGATCCAACTCGTGGCTGGCAAGGCGGTCCATCAGGCGCACCATGGCATTGAGCGGGTTCTTGGCGCGGTGGGGATAGGCCGAATGACCCTGCACGCCGGTGACTGTGAACCAGGCAGACAGCGACCCGCGACGTCCGATCTTGATCATCTCCCCCATCTCATTGGGGCAGGTCGGCTCTCCCACCAAGCAGACGTCCATCTGCTCTCCCACGCGATCCATATGGTCCAGCAACGCGGTCGTGCCATCGATGGCATCACCTTCTTCGTCGCCAGTGATGGTCAGAAGAATGGCCCCCTCAGGCGGTGCGGTCTGCACCAGATCAACAGCCGCAGCCACAAAGGCGGCAACGCCGGATTTCATATCCGTCGCCCCCCGCCCATAGAGAAAGCCGTCTTTCTCCTCCGCCCCAAAAGGGTCAACGGTCCAGGCGGCGGTGTCACCAACCGGCACCACATCGGTATGGCCGTTGAAGCCCAGGGTGCGGGGATGGCCCTTGTCACCCCAACGGGCGATCAGATTGCTAACCTCGCCACGATCCACACGGGTGCAGGTGAAACCCGCCGCACTCAGCACCTTGTCCAGCAGGACCAGCGCTCCGCCCTCCTGCGGCGTGACAGAGGCACAGCGGATCAAATCGGCGGTCAGCTGTTGCGGGTCGAGTGGCGAATGCGTCATTTGGATCCTCCGGATATGGGCCGCACGTCTCTGGCCCTGGTCTGCGACCACTGGCTACCCCGGTTCGAGCCATGGTGCAAACCTCCACGCCGGGGGCGATCCCATAAGCCCGCCCCGCCACGCCGCGCGTCTACCTAAGGAGCAAGGCGCCCGTTTGTGGCGTAAATGCCGCGCAGACCTGCATTGTTCCGCCGTCACCCCTTGGTCAACCAGACAAGACACCGGTGAAAATGTTAACAAAAAGCTAACATACGACTCGAGGCAGAGTAGTTATGCTGGGGATCCACCGTAATAGCGGGGCCACAGCGCAGATCGAACATTGCGTAGCCCCGGCAGGGACGCGCCACCGGCAACCGCTGGTATGATGTCGTGATCTGCCACATATGCTGCCTCATCGTGCAGAGGTGAGACAGAGCAATGGTTGCGGCATCCGAGCTGACATATAATATCAACGCGACAGCGGAACAGATGGCTGAGACCATCTTTGGCGATAGCGTGCGGGTGGTGAACGCGAGCTACACCGGTGATACCCGCGCCTCGGCGATCTATTCTGACGGCGATACAATCGCACCCGGAGCGACGCCCTCCGATACCGGCATCATCCTCTCCACAGGCCAGGCCAGCGCCTATACCAACTCCACCGGTGAGGCCAATCAGTCCAACAATCAGTCGACTGCCAGCAATGGTCCGAATGGAGATCCGGCCTTCAACGCGGCAGCGGGCACACGGACATTCGACGCCTCCTATCTGGATGTGACGTTTGTGCCCGACGGCTCGGTCATGACAATGCAGTTCGTCTTTGCCTCTGAGGAATACCCTGAGTATCAGGACTCGGTGTTTCAGGATTTCGTCGGCGTTTGGGTCAATGGCCAGATGGTGAACTTGGAGATCGGCAATGGCGACGCTGATCCGGGCAATGTGAACTCCGGCAATAACTCCAACATCTACCTCGACAACGCCAACGACGACTACAATACGGAAATGGACGGTCTGACCGTCACCATGACGCTGACCATGCAGGTCGATCCCGGTGTGGAAAACACCATACGGATCGGTATCGCCGATGTGTCGGACAGCAGCTACGACAGCAATCTGCTGATCGCCGCTGACTCCGCGCAGACCGAAGTGATCGCGGAAACCGACACGGTCCGCGTTGACGCCAACGGATCGCGGGTGGTCAATGTACTGGCCAATGATACCAACAACTCTGCAACAGCACTGACCATCACACATATCAACGGCACCGCCGTGGTTGCCGGAGATGTGATCACGCTGGGCACCGGCCAGCAGGTCCAGCTCAATGCAAACGGCACCTTGACCCTGGTCGGCGATGGCGATGTGGAAGACTTCGCCTTCACCTATACGGCCAGCAATGGCACCAACAGCGATGTCGGCTATGTGGAGGCAACCAGCATCCCCTGTTTCGTGGTCAGCAGCCGCCTGCTGACGGACCGGGGGTTGGTCCCTGTCGAAACCCTGCAGCCCGGTGATTTGGTCATGACCCGCGACGATGGCTTGCAACCGCTGCGCTGGATCGGCGCGCGGCGGGTACAGGCGCAGGGGCGCTTTGCCCCGATCAGGATCAGGGCTAGGCGCGCTTGGCGATCATGACGACCTTTGGGTGTCGCCGCAGCACCGCGTACTGCTGAGTAACGGGATGGCCGAAATGCTGTTTGGCGCGCGTGAGGTTCTGGTCGCAGCCAAAGATCTGGTCAACGACCGGTCGATCACGCGCAAGCCCGGTGGTGAGGTCACCTATGTCCATGTGCTGTTCGATGATCATCAGCTGGTCATCAGTGAAGGTTTGGTGACCGAGAGCTTCCAGCCCGGACCGCAAACCAGTCGGCAATTCGACCGCGACGTTCTGGACGAACTGCAAGCGCTGTTCCCGGACCTCGACCCCCGCACCGGCGAGGGCTATGGTCCGGCAGCCCGCCCCAGCCTGCGCAGCTATGAGGCGCGCCTGCTCTCCGCCACACTTGATGCGCGCTGATCAGATGAATTGGGTGGCGGCACATAGCATCGACCGGAAAGGGATCGCCCTGGCGACACCCCAGAACAGCCGCTGCCCCGGTGGCCCCGACAACGCCCTGATGACAAGGGGCAGCCTCTGTCTGGACCTGTCTCTGGATGAGGCGCGCCCAAGCGGTGATCTGCTGCTGCTGGAGCGAACAACAAAGGATCCGGAGGGCTGGCCCCTCTTGCTGCGTGTGAAGCGAAATCGGGGCCGAGGCATCACGCTGACCCTTTGCCAACCGGGCTGCGAACTGGAGCACCGGATCATTGCCGACACCTCCCTTAGCAACGAAAGCGATGCAGCGCGGCTGATCTATTCCTGGGACAGCCTGTTGCGCTGGGGGCGGTTGGCGCTGATGACCGGTTCGGGCGGAAACATCGCGACCGTGGACATTTCATCGCCTCCACCATTGAGAGCGCAGGACGCAAAAACACTGCTGTCGCTGTTGCCAGCCACGGCGGAGGTCTGCGGACTGCGGGCCGTTTCGCTGAACTCTGACATTATGCCGTTAACGCCGCTTGCCGGGCTAATACCAGAGACAAAGATTGCCACCCCCGATGGAGCGACATCTCTGGGACAGCTGCGACGCGGAGATCTGGTGCTGACACCCGAGGGCGATGCCGTGCCTGTTCTGCATCGCATCGACCGCCGCGTCCCAGCCATCGGTCACGATGCCCCCATGCGTCTGCGGGCGCCGTTCTTTGGGCTGACAGAGGATCTTTTGCTGGCGCCACAGCAACGGCTGGTGATTTCCGGCACGGATGTGGATTACCTCTTTGGTCGCCCGGATGTTCGACTGACAGCGGAGATGCTTCAAGGAACTGCGGTGGCCGCACCAACGACGGTTGCGCTGCACGGCAGACCTGACCGTCCTTGCCCATTGATCGAACTGACCCAACTGATACTGCCACGTCATCAACGCTTCATCGCAGCGGGCACGGCCGTCGAAAGCCTGTATTTGGGTCGCCTGCGAAGAAAGCGCAGCGCCTATGAGGTCAGCGCGCTGTCCCATCTGGATCGCAATACACTCCCCGAACATGCCATGGATCCGGCCCCGTTGCTGCGCAGCTTTGATGCCGCAGTTTTGGCAGAACGGCGCATCGCCTGACCGCGACACTTGCCTGAGGCTTTGGGACATTCTAAGGACAAAACGAATGATGTCTCATGGGGTTCTATCGTTCCGTTGCGCCGCTTCTTTGCTCCTTTTGTCCTGATCTACCTGTTGTGGGGGCTGGCGGCGACTGCCGAGACCCTGACCGTCAGCACCGTAACGCGGCCTCCATTTTCGATGATGGACGGCGACCGCGAGACCGGGTTTTCCATTGATCTGGTGCGCAGCCTGACTGACCGGTTGGGGTGGGACTATCAGCTCGTCCGCACCGATACCTTTGGCGAGATGCTGGAAATGGTGCGCACGGGTGAGGTGGATATGGCGGCGGCCAATATCTCCATCACCGCAGCGCGCGAAACCGATATGGATTTCAGCCACCCAATTTTCGAAAGCGGTTTGCGGATCATGGTGGCGGCGGCTGATGTGCGTTCACCCTCGCTGATCCGGGTGCTGTTCTCCGCTGATCTGATGATTGCGATCGCAATTGCGGTCGTCTTGTTGATGGGGGGTGGCATGCTGATGTGGGGGCTGGAACGGCGCGCACAGCCCTATTTCGACCGCCCCCTGAAAGAGGCCTGGTTCCCGTCGTTCTGGTGGGCATTGAACCTCGTCGTCAACGGCGGGTTTGAGGAGCGGGTCCCGCGCACGCCAATCGGGCGGATCTTTGGCGTGATTCTTGTCGTGTCCTCATTGTTCGTGGTGTCCCTCTTCGTCGCCAAGATCACTGCCGTTATGACGGTTGAGGCGATCAGCGGATCGATCAACTCTGTCAATGACCTCTATGACAAAGACGTCGGCACCCTCGCTGAGTCCACAGCCGCCCGCTTCCTCGAGCGACGCGATATCAGCTATCGCGGGTTCTCGGATCTGGCCTCACTGCTGAGCGATTTTGAAAGCGGTAATACACGGGTTGTGGTGTTTGATGCTCCCGTGCTGGATCACTATATGGAAGACAACGGTCGCCTGCATGGGCGCGCGGTTGGTCAGGTATTCCTGCGCGAGGACTATGGCTTGTTGCTGCCGGACGGCTCACCACATCTGGAAGAGATCAACCGCGCCCTGCTGGCCCTGCGCGAAAACGGCGAATATGGCGACATCTACCGTAAGTGGTTCGGCAAGGCGCCCTGACCAGACGTGACCAGGGCGGCCTGCATCCAAGCCTGCCCCAGGACCGTGCTATGTCAGAGATGCCAGAGGCCCGCCCGCCATCAGTGCAGAGTTGCAGGCCCGTCCTCAAAGAACGGCGTCATCTGCGCGACAATCACCGAATTCTCGTCCAGCGCCCGCTGCATCAGCGCCCGTTCTTCGTCCGAGATGTCTTGATCCTCGGCCTCACGGTCAGCCAAAGTCCCATAGCCGGTGACATCCAGCGGCGCAGTGTCGGCCTGCTTCAGGATAGCAACGGTTTCACGCACGGCCTCAGCCTCATCAACGCCGGAGGCGTAGATCATCAGGGCTGCACCAGTGGCCCCTTCGGGAAGGCCATCACCTTCCTTGCGCCCGATCTGCACCACAAGCGTGTAGACCTGCTGACGGGAGATTTTCTTTTTTTCCATGCGCTCGCCATATCCCTGTGACGGGGGTTTGGTCAATACAAGCCAAACTGCCGCGCGCAGTAACGCGCCCGGTCAGTAGCGGCTGCGCATCTGATAGCCCGGATGAAAACTCATCCTGACAAAAGTCACCGGCTGCGCCTGAAACCACGTCGTGCGCTCCATCTGAAACAATGGCGCAGCAATCGGACAAGCAAGGTATTCGGCAAGCGCCGCATCAGCAGCAATTGCCCCAAAGCTGAGTTCCGCCGTCGAAAACGGCACCTCGGCCAATAGCCATTCATTGGGCCCGACCGTACTGAAGTCAGCCGCAGTAACGCCGGGCACAGCGGCAATATTGATCCAGCGATCTTCGAACTGAAACGGGTGATTGTCAGCGTAGTGCATCGCACAGATGTGCAGCACCGGGGTGTCAGCCGCCAGCTGAAGCTGCGATGACAGCCATCCCGGCGCCGGGACCTCCTCCCGGTGGACCAGCGCATAGCGGTAATTAGCGTTGCGATCCTCGACCAACTGGCGGGTCAGGGTGATTTCGAGCTTGGCTTGTTTCACGGGTAACACTGCCACCCGTGTGCCGCTTTTGCGTTTGCGGTCAATGATGCCGCGATCTGCCAGTTCCCGCAGCGCGCGGTTTACCGTGGCGCGGGCGCAGCCAAATTCTTCTGCAAGCTCCTGCTCGGTCGGCAATAGATCACCCTGCCCCCAGACCCGGTCCTGAATGCGTTTCAGCACCTCATCACGGACGTCCTGAAAACCGGTTTTTGTCCGCTCTGTCATGCCTCTACCCCTCTTGTGCCCTGCTCAACCGCTGCCACAGGCCATCCTGTGCCGCAACCCCATGTGTCCCAATCCAACCCGTCAAAGCGCTCTCAGAAGCGAAGCCACGGCAGAGGTATAGCGGGCGATGATCTGTGCACGGTTCGCATGGCGCCCGCCGGTCACAACATGGCGTCCCGCCGACCAGACATCGCGAACGACAGAATCATCAGCAGCAAAACACAGCCCATCCAGCAATTGATCCGGGCGCAATGCGCAGAGCGCCACATCAGTTGTGTCAAAGGCCATCAGATCCGCCAATGCGCCAACCTCAAGACGGCTAAGCGTCACGACCCAGAGCCTGAGCCCCGCCGCTAGCTGCACCAAGATAGAGGGTCGCGCCGACCGATCCCTCCCCTGGCACCATCACATTGCGGGCGAGATCGCGTAGCCGTTGCGAATATTCCAGCAACCGCAGTTCCTCGCTGAGGGAAATTCTGACATTCGAGTCCGACCCCACACCAAAGCGACCGCCACCCTCCTGGAACAACGCGCCATTAAACGGCCCGTCGCCCAGATTTGCCTCGGTGATCGGACAGAGCCCAGCCACCGCACCGCTGCGGGCCAGATCATGGGTTTCCTCCTCCGTCATATGGGTTGCGTGGATAAGACACCAATCCGTGTCGACCGCGCAGTTGTTCAGCAACCATTGCACCGGTCGCTCTCCCAGCCATCCGCTGATATCTGCGACCTCCTGCGGCTGTTCAGCGATGTGGATATGAACCGGGCTTCCCGCACGCAGTGTGAGCACCTCGGCCAGTTCCTCCGGCGCGGTCGCACGCAGTGAATGGGGCGCAATGCCGACCCGCGCATCCGGCGGCAAATGCTTACGCGCAGTAGTGCGACAGTCGGACAGAAGATCTGCGTAGCGCGCCACATCATTGCCAAACCGCTGCTGTCCACCGCTCAACGGGACCTGCCCCGCGCCACCGTAGGTATACAGCACCGGAAGATGGGTCAGTCCGATTCCGGTCAAATCCGCCGCCGCAAACACGCGATTGCTCAGCTCTCCCAGCGCCTCGTAAGGCTGACCTCCCGGCTGGTGATGTACATAGTGGAATTCCCCGACTGACGCATACCCTGCTTCCAGCATCTCCATGAAAACAAGCGCGGCAATCGCCTCGTACTGCTCAGGCGTCAGGTGGTCGACGAATTGATACATCAGCTTGCGCCAGGACCAGAAGCTGTCCCGGCCTGATACGCGGGTTTCGGTCATTCCAGCCATCGCCCGCTGGAAACTGTGAGAATGCAGATTGACCAATGCCGGCACCAATGCCCCGACCCGATGGTCCTGCGGCTGAACAGCCGCACCGGGCTCAAGCGTTGTGATCTTTCCCGCCTCAATCGTGAGGCGCAGATCGGTGACCCAGCCCTGAGGCATCCGCGCGTGATGTGCAAAAATTGTCTGCATCAGATCCTCTTATGTATAGACATAATGATATTAGATTCATACATTACACCTATCAAGCGTTTTTGCGAGGATGCCATGGACAGCCCCCATTCTTATCTGATCTGTGATGCGACACTGGCAACGATGGCTGGCAGTGATCCTGCCTATGGCTTGATCCCTCGCGGCTTGATCGTTGTACAAGACGGCTGGATCCGTTGGTCGGGGCCTGAGGCGCAGCTGCCCAAGGACTACACCAACTGGCCGCGCGTTTCGATGGGGGGGCGTCTGATCACACCCGGTCTGATCGATTGCCACACCCATATCATCTTTGGCGGCAACCGGGCGATGGAGTTCGAGATGCGCCTCAATGGTGCGTCCTACGAGGAGGTCGCCCGTGCTGGTGGTGGCATCGTCTCAACTGTGTCGGCCACCCGCGAGGCCTCGCTGGAGGATCTGGTGCAGGGCGCGCTGCCGCGGCTGGACGCGCTGATCGCCGAGGGCGCGACTGTGGTGGAGGTGAAATCCGGCTATGGGCTGGACCTCGAAACCGAGCTGAACATGCTGCGCGCCGCCCGTCGGCTGGGCGAGTTACGCCCGGTGACGGTGAAAACCACTTTCCTTGGCGCCCATGCCACACCTGCCGAGTACAAGACCCGTGACGATGCCTATATCGACGAGGTCTGCATCCCCGCCCTGCGCGCCGCCCATGCGGAGGGGCTGGTGGATGCGGTGGACGGCTTCTGCGAAAACATTGCCTTTGCCCCCGCGCAGATCGAACGGGTGTTCAAGGTGGCGCAGGAACTGGGCCTGCCGGTGAAACTGCACGCCGAACAGCTGAGCCACCAGGGCGGCACCGCGCTGGCGGCGCAGTACGGTGCATTGTCAGTTGATCATGTGGAATACGCCACCGAGGACGACGCTAGGGCCATGGCGGCGTCCGACTCGGTGGCCGTGATCCTGCCCGGTGCGTTTTACACAATCCGCGAAACCCAAGCGCCACCGATTGAGCATTTCCGTACCCACCGCGTGCCGATGGCGCTGGCGTCCGACTGCAACCCCGGATCCTCGCCGCTGACATCCCCGCTTCTGACAATGAACATGGGCTGCACCCTGTTCCGCATGACACCGGAGGAGGCGCTGGCGGGCGTTACCCGCAACGCCGCCCGCGCGCTGGGGCTGACGGACCGCGGTCAAATTTCTGCCGGTATGCGCGCCGATCTGGCGGTCTGGGACGTGGATACGCCTGCCGAGCTTGCCTACCGCATCGGCTTCAACCCGCTTTACACCCGTATCTATGAGGGCACCCAATGATCGAGACGATTCAGATGGTTCCGGGCACAGTCACCCTGTCCACGCTGGAAGATATCTACCGCAACCTGACCCCGGCCAAGCTGGCGTCTTCGGCGCGTGAGCCGGTGGAAGCTGCGGCGCAGATGGTGGCGGACGCCGCCGCGGGCGAGGATGCCGTCTATGGCATCAACACCGGCTTCGGCAAACTGGCCTCGACCAAGATCGCACCGGAAGACACCGCCACCCTGCAGCGCAACCTGATCCTCAGCCATTGCTGCGGGGTGGGGGAGGCGCTGCCGGAGGACAAGACCCGGCTGATGATGACGCTGAAACTGCTGTCGATGGGCCGCGGCGCATCGGGCGTGCGCTGGCTGGTGATTGATCAGATCGAGCAGATGCTGGAACGCGGCGTGGTGCCGGTGATCCCATCGCAGGGATCCGTGGGTGCATCGGGCGATTTGGCGCCGCTGGCGCATATGGCGGCGGCGATGATCGGGGCAGGAGAGGCCACTTATGACGGCACACGTATGTCCAGCGCGGATGCGCTGAAAAAGGCCGGGTTAGAGCCTATTGTGCTCGGCCCCAAGGAAGGTCTGGGGCTGATCAATGGCACGCAATTCTCGACCGCCTGCGCGCTGGCCGGGCTGTTTGACGCCTGGCGTCTGGCCGAGGCCTCGATGACCATCGCATCGCTGACGACGGACGCAATCATGGGCTCAACCGCGCCGCTGATCGCCGATATCCACACCCTGCGCGGCCATGCCGGGCAGATCGATGTGGCGCAGCAGATGCGGGAGATCATGGACGGCTCGGAAATCCGCGAGAGCCACCGCGAGGGCGATACCCGGGTTCAGGATCCCTATTGCATCCGCTGCCAGCCTCAGGTTGTCGGTGCTGCACTGGACGTGCTGCGGATGGCCGCGAAAACGCTGGAGATTGAGGCCAACGCCGTCACAGATAATCCGCTGGTGCTGGTGAACGAGGGCCGCATCGTCTCTGGCGGCAATTTCCATGCCGAATATGTAGGCTTTGCTGCTGACCAGATTGCGCTGGCGGTGGCCGAAATCGGCGCCATCGCGCAGCGCCGGGTGGCTCTGATGGTGGACCCGACCCTCAGCCACGACCTGCCACCGTTCCTGACGCCTGATCCGGGCCTGAACTCCGGCTTCATGATTGCCGAGGTGACCACCGCCGCTTTGATGAGCGAAAACAAACACTTGGCCAATCCTTGCGTGACCGACTCGACGCCGACCTCGGCCAACCAGGAGGACCATGTGTCGATGGCCGCCCACGGCGCGCTGCGGCTGGCGCGGATGAACGCCAACCTGTCGGTGATCCTGGGCGTTGAAATGCTCTGCGCTGCGCAAGGGGTGGAGGCGCGTGCGCCACTGCAAACCTCGGCCCGCCTGCAGGACGTGCTGGCGATGCTGCGCGCGGACATTCCCGCGCTGGCCGAGGACCGCTATCTGGCACCGGACATCGAAACGGCCAGTGCGATGGTGCGCGCGGGCCGCGTGGCGGATGCCGCAGGCGTGAAGGTGACGGCATGATCGAAGTGACCCGAGGCGCGTCGCCGCTGGTGCTGGGATTGCCCCACACCGGCACCGATGTGCCCCCGGACATTTGGGACTGCCTGAACGAGACCGGCAGGGCGCTGGCTGATACTGACTGGCATATCCATGATCTCTATGCAGGGCTGGTGGAGGACATCACAACTGTTCGCACCCCCATCCACCGCTATGTGATCGACGTGAACCGCGATCCCGCGGGTATCAGTCTCTATCCCGGGCAAAACACCACCACTCTGGTGCCGCTCACGGATTTTGACGGGCTGCCGATCTGGCAGGAGGGCAAGGAGCCGGATGAGGCCGAAACCGCCCGCCGCCGCGATGCCTATCACGTGCCTTATCACACCGCGCTGGCGGCAGAGCTGGAACGGGTGCAGGCGATCCACGGCTTTGCCATCCTCTATGACTGCCACTCGATCCGCGGCGACATTCCCTTCCTGTTCGACGGCCGCCTGCCGGATTTCAATGTGGGCACCAAAATGGGCGAAACCTGCGATGCATCCATCGAGGCGCTGACCGTCGCCCATTGCGAGGCGGCGGAAGGGTATACCTCGACCCTCAACGGGCGCTTCAAGGGCGGCTGGACCACCCGCCATTACGGGCGGCCCGCGGATGGGTTTCACGCCATCCAGATGGAGCTGGCGCAGGCCACCTATTGCCAGGAAAGCCCGCCCTGGACCTATCTGCCGGAGCGCGCGGACAAACTGCGCGCCCATCTCACCAAAATTCTGACTGATCTCAAAAACTGGAGGCCCTCGGCATGAGCGATCCCCGCAAGAACACCCGCGACATCTTCCCGCCTACCGGCCCGGAAATCACTGCCAAGTCCTGGATGACCGAGGCGCCGATGCGGATGATGATGAACAACCTGCACCCGGATGTGGCCGAAAACCCGCATGAGCTGGTGGTTTACGGCGGCATCGGCCGCGCCGCGCGCACCTGGCAGGATTTCGACCTGATCGTCGAGACCCTGAAAAACCTTGAGGAAGATCAGACCCTGATGGTGCAGTCGGGCAAGCCGGTCGGCGTGTTCCAGACCCACAAGGATGCGCCCCGCGTTCTGATCGCCAACTCCAACCTGGTGCCGCATTGGGCCAACTGGGACCACTTCAACGAGCTCGATAAGAAGGGGCTGATGATGTACGGCCAGATGACCGCTGGTTCGTGGATTTACATCGGCACGCAGGGCATCGTGCAGGGCACCTATGAAACCTTTGCCGAGGCCGGGCGCCAGCATTTCGGCGGCGATCTGACCGGCAAGTGGATCCTGACCGGCGGTCTCGGCGGCATGGGCGGCGCGCAGCCTTTGGCGGCGGTGTTTGCCGGGGCATCCTGCCTGGCAGTGGAGTGCAACCCCGACAGCATCGACTTCCGCCTGCGCACCAAATACCTGGACGAGAAGGCTGAAACCCTGGACGAGGCGCTGGAGATGATCGAGCGCTGGACCGCCGAGGGCGAGGCGAAATCCGTGGGCCTCTTGGGCAATGCGGCAGAGATTTTCCCGGAACTGGTGAAGCGCGCGGAAGCAGGCGGCATCCGCCCCGATATCGTAACCGACCAGACCTCGGCGCATGATCCGGTCAACGGCTACCTGCCGCTGGGCTGGACCATGGGCGAGTGGAAAGAGCGCCGCGAGAGTGACAAGAAAGCGGTTGAGAAAGCCGCCCGCGCTTCGATGAAGGTGCAGGTCGAGGCGATGTGCGATTTCCACGCGATGGGTGTTCCCACGGTGGATTACGGCAACAACATCCGCCAGATGGCGCTGGAGGAGGGGCTGGAGAACGCCTTTGACTTCCCCGGATTTGTGCCCGCCTATATCCGCCCTCTGTTCTGCAAGGGCATCGGCCCGTTCCGCTGGTGCGCGCTGTCGGGCGACCCGGAGGATATCCGCAAGACCGACGCCAAGATGAAGGAGTTGTTCCCCGAGAACGAAGGCCTGCATCGCTGGCTGGACATGGCGCAGGAACGCATCGCGTTCCAGGGCCTGCCTGCGCGGATCTGCTGGATCGGTCTGGGCGACCGCCACAAGGCCGAGCCTCGCGTTTAACGAGATGGTCCGCAATGGCGAATTGTCCGCACCGGTGGTGATTGGCCGCGACCATCTGGATTCGGGTTCGGTGGCGTCGCCCAACCGTGAGACCGAGGCGATGATGGACGGCTCGGACGCGGTATCCGACTGGCCGCTCTTGAATGCGCTGCTGAACACGGCATCGGGTGCCACCTGGGTGTCGCTGCACCACGGCGGCGGCGTTGGCATGGGCTTCTCACAGCATTCCGGCGTGGTGATCTGCTGCGACGGCAGCGAGGACGCCGACCGCCGCATCGGCCGGGTTCTGTGGAACGACCCGGCGACCGGTGTCATGCGCCACGCGGATGCAGGATATGAGATTGCCAAGGATTGCGCACGCGAACACGGGCTGAACCTGCCCGGCATCCTCTGAGGTCAAGGGGGCTCTGCCCCTCGGCCTTACGGCCTCACCCCGGAGTACTTGGAGAAAGGTGACATGTAGCCCCCTGTCATCTTTCCAGAAAATACTCTGGGGTCCGGGGCAAAGCCCCGGTCCTGACAAAAGAAAACGCGCCCCGTTTTCCAGGGCGCGTTCCGTTTGCCAGTCTGTGCTGCGCACTCAGTCGCGCAGCAGCTCGTTGATTCCGGTCTTGGAGCGGGTCTTCTCGTCCACCCGCTTCACGATCACCGCGCAGTAGAGGTTAATGCCGTTTTTCGATGGCATTGAGCCTGCGACGACAACCGAATAAGGCGGCACTTCGCCGTACATCACTTCGCCGGTTTCACGATCAACGATCTTGGTGGACTGACCGATAAAGACGCCCATGCCCAGAACCGACCCTTCACGCACGATGCAGCCTTCGACCACTTCGGAGCGTGCCCCGATGAAGCAGTTGTCTTCGATAATCGTGGGGCTAGCCTGCATCGGCTCCAAGACACCACCGATACCGACGCCACCGGAAAGATGCACGTTCTTACCGATCTGGGCACAAGAGCCAACGGTCGCCCAGGTATCAACCATGGTGCCCTCATCGACATGGGCCCCGAGGTTGACGAAGGACGGCATCAGAACCACGCCCGGCGCGATATAGGCCGATTTGCGAACAACGCAGTTGGGGACGGCACGAAAACCGGCCTCTTTCCACTGGGCTTCACCCCAACCCTTGAACTTGCTGTCGACCTTGTCCCACCAGCCGGAGCCCTGCGGGCCGCCGGATTGCTCTTCCATATCCTTGATGCGGAAGCCCAGCAGCACAGCCTTCTTGGCCCATTGGTTGACATGCCAGTCGCCACTGTCCTGACGCTCAGCCACACGCAGCTTGCCCGAATCCAATGCGTGCAAAGTCTCTTCGATCGCATCGCGCTGCTCACCTGTGGTGGCTGATGTGATGGTATCACGGGCCTCCCAAGCGGCCTCGATTGCGGTTTCCAGCTGAGCGTTGGACATCAGGGGTCTCTCCGGCGTGTGGTTGGTTTGGCTGCTACATACCCTCATTTTGCCGCGGGGTCATGTGCGGATTGCGTCAATATTTCCCTCCGCAGCGGCCAATCGCGGTACCAGATACTGGCACCTAGCGGACGCGACGCAAATGACGACGCAGAATATCGCAGGCAGTGGTCACATCGCGACGGCGCATGGCCTGCACGATCAGGGCATGGTCGGTGTCAACACGCTGACTCCAGCGGTGCTTCCAGTTCGCAAAAAGATGCCGGGCGGAGGCGATATGTAAGTCATCAATTGTCGCCAGCAGGCGCGGCATGCCACAGGGTGACAGGATCACGCGGTGAAAGACCCGATTTTTTTGCTCCCAATCAGCCATATCGGTTGCAGCATCACAAGCCAGCCGGGCGGCATCCGCAGCCTCCAGCTCCGCCGCCCCCAGATGGGCAAAGGCGTTTTGCAACGCCAGCAATTCCAGCGAGACACGCATTTCGATGACCTCGCGTATTTCAGAGGGATCCAGCGCCGTCACCCGCATCCCCCTCCGGGGAATGGACTTGGCCAGTCCATGTGCCTCCAGCCGCAGAAGCGCCTCGCGGACCGGAACATGGCTGGCGTTGAACTCACGCGCGATATGATCCTGGCGCAGTTTCTCACCTGCAGGCAGCGCGCCGGTGACAATCCGTTCGCTCAACGCATGATAGATACGGTCAGAGATCGTGGCACTGACACTCATGATACACCACCGCGACATCGGTGAGCGAGCCAGAAGCCAACACGGCACTCACGAAGGGACATGTGGTGCCTCCAGCGGATCATGGGCAATATTGCCACCGCAGAGAAGCACGGCAACCCGCTCATCCGGGGCGGGTTGATAGGCGCCGCTGGTCAGTGCTGCCAACGCAGTTGCACCTGCTGGCTCCACCAGAAGCTAGCGCTCCTGCCATAGTTTGTTCTGCGCATCAGTAATTGCCTCATCCGACACGGTGAGCGAGGTCACGGTATCAGACTGATCCTGTGCCAGCCCATAACAGATGGTTCCAATGCGCCGAGCACCAAGTGCATTTGCAGCAACACCTGAGACTTCGACATCAACAGGCGCGCCAGCCGCAAGCGCTGCGTTCAGGGCCGAGCTGGTTTCAGGCTCCACCGCCACGATCTTCTTCGAGTTACCGTACCAGGCCATCGCGCCAGCGATAAGGCCGCCGCCACCCACCGCGATCAGAAGGGTATCCGCCTCCAGACCCTGGGCATCCCATTCGGCGAAACAGGTCCCCTGACCAATCACTGTTGCCGCTGCATCATAGGCATGGACCTGCATGGCGCCTGTCAGCTGTTCATAAGCCTGCGCCTGCTCTAGCGCATTGGCATAGGCACCCGGCACAACCTTCAGATCGGCGCCACAGGCCCGGATCAGCGCAATTTTTGCAGGGCCTGCCATTTCAGGCACATAAACGCGCGCGCGCATCCCAAGCCGCTTTGCCGCGTAGGCAACCGCTGCTCCGTGATTGCCGCCTGATGCCGCGACCAGCCCTGCATCCGGCACAGATCCGCCCAACAACGTGTTGAAGGCGCCCCGTGCCTTGAAGCTGCCGGTGTGCTGCATATGCTCCAGCTTCAACGAGATTGGGTAATCCAATCCAAAACCGGTGGTTTCGAGTATCGGTGTGCGTTGAATATACGGGCGGATCCGCGTGTCAGCGGCCCTGATATCCTGCGTCCAATGCATATGCTGTCCCCTTTTGCCATTGGCGCGCTGACCGTAAGCCCTGTACCGGCGGGCGCAAGCCCTCGTTGCACCTGACCAAGCCTCACTGCGGATCACCTGCGTATTGGCACGCCATTCCGGACTGGCGCCACGACAGCCAAAGCGGTAGAACTGAAACTCCGCTTTCTTTCAGAAATAACACAGTAGGTTTGCAATGAATGATGATCGCCACAGCCGGTTCCGGGATGCACATTCTGACAGGGATCGCGCCGAGCATGTGCCATCGACACCGCAGACCGAATCTCCCGCGTATCGTCTGGCGTTTGCGGATAAGGATTTTCTCTGTCGCGACGAGCTGCGACCGGTGCGGTTACAACTGGAGCTTCTGAAACCCCAGCTCATGCTGGATGAACATGGTATCGAAAGCACAATCGTCATGTTTGGCGGTGCGCGGATCCCGGCCCCAAAGGATAAGGATCAGGCACGCACCAAGACATTGCGAGATCTGTCGCATTTCTACGATGAAGCCCGCAAATTTGCGAAGCTGATGACCGAAAAATCCATGCTCACCGGTGGCAAGAATGACGTCATCGTCACCGGCGGTGGACCGGGTGTGATGGAGGCTGGCAATCGTGGCGCGATTGATGCCGGAGGCGCCTCTGTTGGCCTCAATATCGTGCTGCCGCATGAGCAGGCGCCAAATGAATATGTGACGCCCGATCTGTGTTTCAATTTCCATTATTTTGCGATCCGGAAGATGCATTTCCTGATGCGCGCGCGCGCCATCACCGTGTTCCCTGGTGGCTTTGGCACCCTGGATGAGATGTTTGAAACTCTGACACTTATTCAGACCGGCCGGATGGAACGTGTGCCGTTCCTGCTGTTCGGCCGTGCTTTCTGGGAAAAGATCATCAATTGGGAGGCGCTGGCGGATGCGGGCACCATTTCCGAGGAAGATCTTGATCTGTTCCGTTTTGTGGAAACCGCCGAAGAGGCGATTCACATTATCGACAACTGGGCACCAGCGCCGCCGCGCGACAGCCTGCCCGGTCGCGATGATTAATCATGTGACCTTCCCCGTCGCGCGACACATCGCGCGTGGCGGGGACCGGCAAATCTGCAAATGGGTCAGGCAAATTCAGCAGGCAGGACACCCAGCGGTTTGCCATGTGGCAGGCGAGTCAGGATTTGCGATCCTTCGATATCCTTGATCGCATAGCCGTAGCCGCGCAGGCGGAATTTCCATTCACGTGGGCTGAGCGCCTTGCCGCGTTCTTCGCGCACCAGATCCAAAACGGTGGGCTCAATCGGCGTGGCGGCCGGTGTGTGACGTGCCATGATCTCTTTCCCTTCCATTGACTGTCTACGATTTGGAAACTGTCTTGCCGAAATGGCGGAAATGTACCGCAATTGTGAAAATTTCTGGGCGACACCCAAACCTGCAAGTCAGTGAGGTCAAAATTACCCCCTGGTAACCGGATACCAAGAGCCGTCAGAATCGCCTCCTGATCTCCAATCTTTAAGAGGGTTGTTTTGAATGTGACCTTCCGGCGCAGAAACGTCATTTTCTGAAAGTTGATGCAAAGGAGCAGCCTGACCGCCCTCCAGCTTGGACATACTACATTGAATCAACTGCACTTTCGAGAAGGGATCAGCAGCGACACCGACAGGGGGGATCAGTAATGGCTGTCTCTCAGGTCGTTTGCGAGCCGAAAACTGCGCAAAAAGTCCCAATCTCGGGCGTATCGGCGCCACATTCATTGACGAGATTGACCGCAACCCAATGTGGAGTGGTCACATGCCAAGAGTCTCGGATTATTCAGCGCTGCTATACTATCTTGATGGTGATCATTTTCGCTGGAACGCCCCTGCAGACCTGGGGACGCAAGCAATCATCACATATAGCTTCACAGAGACAGGCAGCCTTGCAGATCCTGCAGTCAGTGATCCTTATGGCGCGACGGAGTACTGGTCATTTGACGAGGACCAGCGCGATATTTTTCGCGAAGGGCTTTCTCTCTACGAAGACATCTCAGGCGTCCGGTTCATAGAAGTCGACGGCCGGGGCATGATCAATGCGTTTGGCACAACCGGCAGTAGTGCTGGTGGCTGGGCCAATATCGCAATGTCCGGAAATGGCTTCACCGGCAGGGGTGACCTGACCGTTGATACGGATGTCATGACAAAAGGCACTTATGGCTATGTCACGGTGTTGCATGAAATAGGTCATGCTCTCGGGCTGCAACACTCTCATGACGGTGGTCTGACATTAGATCACCACGCGGATACGCCCGCGAACACCGTAATGACCTACAATCATAGCCCTGCTTATGTGACCGACTTGGGTACATTCGACGTTCAGGCCATGCAGCACCTCTATGGCAGTACCGACAGCCTTGCGGGTTGGGAAATATTGGGCGGTGGAAGCGACCCGATCATCATCCGCAGCACGAATGCTTCCGAAACGGTGATCGGCACCGACCAAAACACCACCATTAATGCCAAGGGCGGCCATGACCACGTTCGGGGTCGCGAAGCAGATGACACACTACGTGGCGCGGATGGGCGCGACACGATGATTGGTGGCCTGGGGGAGGATCGCCTATTCGGGGGCAATGGCGCCGACCTTCTGATCGGCGGCACAACGGGCGATGCCTATTCCGGTGGTAGCGACAATGATGTCCTCTACGGCAATCGCGGACACGACATGCTGCACGGCGGATCCGGCAACGATCACCTGCTGGGTGGTGTTGGTCGCGACACGCTGGTGGGTGGTGACGGCAGTGATACCCTGACCGGTGGTACCGGTGCGGATACATTTGTTTTCGATCAGGCTGATGCCTTCGACACCAACCGAATCACCGATTTCGGCCGGGGCGCTGATGTGATTGATCTGTCGGGTGTTTGGTTGACCAGTTTGGAACAGCTGGACATCTCAGAAGACAACGGCACCACCACCATCTCTTATTCCAATTGGTTTGAGCTGGAGCTGACCAATTACACCGCCCCCCTTACGGGATCGGATTTCATATTCAGTTGAGGCAGCCGGGGACCTGCCTGGAGGTCGAGGTCAGGGGTTGAGCCCCGCCTCGGCCTCAATCTGTTTACGGCTCTTGCGCGCACGCTCAGTGGCGGATTTCAACTGGCCACAGGCCGCCAGAATGTCTTCACCACGCGGGGTACGGATCGGCGAGGCATAGCCGGCCTGATAAATGATGTTCGCGAACGCATGGATGCGGTTGTTTGATGACCGCGTATAGGGTGAGCCGGGCCATTCATTGAATGGGATGAGGTTCACCTTCGCCGGAATCCCCTCAATCAATTCGACCAGGCGGTGGGCGTCTTCGTCGCTGTCGTTCACACCATTCAGCATCACATATTCAAAGGTGATCCGCTCCGAATTGGTCAGACGGGGGTACGCGCGCAGCGCCTCCAGAAGTGCCTCGATGTTCCAACGTTTGTTGATCGGCACCAGCTTGTCGCGCACCTCATCAGTTGTGGCATGGAAGGAGACTGCCAGCAGGCAGCCGATTTCTTCAGCTGTGCGGGCAATTTCCGGCACCACGCCGGAGGTCGAGAGGGTAATGCGGCGGCGCGACAGGCTGATCCCCTCAGGATCCATCGCAATCTTCATCGCATCGCGCACGTTTTCAAAGTTATAGAGCGGCTCACCCATGCCCATCAGCACGATGTTCGACAACAGACGTGTCTCATCCTTGGGCGCGCCTGGCACAGGCCATTCGTCCAGATCGTCACGCGCCATCATGATCTGGCCAACGATTTCAGCGGACGTCAGGTTGCGGACCAATTTCTGCGTGCCGGTGTGGCAAAAGGAACAGGTCAGGGTGCAGCCCACCTGCGAGGAAATGCAGAGCGTCCCGCGCCCTTCCTCCGGGATATAGACGACCTCCACCTCGTGACCGCCAGCAATCCGCACCAGATATTTGCGCGTGCCATCGGTCGAGACCTGCTTGCTCACCACCTCTGGGATCGCAATCACGAAATGCTCATCCAGTTCCGCGCGATACGCTTTGGCGAGATTGGTCATCTCGGCAAAGTCGCGTTTGCCCCATTGATAGATCCACTGCCAGATCTGCCCCACCCGCATTTTGGCCTGCTTTTCCGGCGTGCCATGCGCAATCAGGGTGTCGCGCAACTGGTCGCGGGTTAGGCCCACAAGATTGATCTTGCCGCCCTCTGGCAGTTTGCGGGGCAGGGTCAGGACGTCTTGGGTGATCGGCGCATTGGCGGTCATGGCAAAAAGACTCGGTCTGTTTGGGTGGATGCGGCTCTATATAGGATTCTCACCGAAGATCAAAAGGAATCCTGCAGATTGACCTTTTCCGCCCGCTATCCTGCGTGGTCCATCAGCGCCTCAACCCGCCCCCGTGTCAGGCTGATACGGCAGGACAGAATCGCGATACCGGTACCGGAACCACCGCCGAAGGTCGTGCCAACAAAGGCGCAATGCGCATCGCGAAACGCCTCCCACGACTGTTGCGCCGCCTCCAACGCGGGGCTGGCGCTTTGGCGCCCTGTCGTGTCGTCCAGATCGGCGGCCGCCTCACGGGCATAGCCAAGCGCCTGCGACAGAGCGGCGTTCGCGCGAATATGGTCACCCTTCAAGCAGTCGCGCAGCTCAATCTGAGAACCGGTGTCACTGCATTCCATTGCGGGATCCGCAAGGGCGGGCAGCGGCAGAGCAAGAAGGGCGGAAAGCATGTACTTTCTCATGATGTGACTGTCCTTTTGTCGTCGCCTAACCGAAGTGACATTCCGGTGGTGAAAACACAAAACCCCGGGCGAAGGCCGGGGTTTCTAAGCGTTTGATGGAGGCACCGGAACGATGACCGGATGCCCTCAGTTACAGCGCTTTTCTGCGTCTTCGACCGCGGCGGTAAAGCCCAACAGGGAAAAGGTATCTTTCGTCTGGGTGCCGCGGGCCGATCGCGCCGTCAGCACTGCCTTGGCACCCCGCTTCATCGCGGTGATGATCTTCGCGTCATCCGCAGCGGTGGCAGGCCAGGCCCATTCGCCTTCGGTGAACAGCTCAAATTCTGTGTCGCCCACCGCAAGGTTCACAGTCGATCCCGGAGCGAAAGGATACCCGCCGGTAAAGGTCACCTGACCCTTGTCGCCGGTTTCGGGCCGATAGAAAACAAACAACTGGATTTTGCCGCGGCGCACCGCTTTGACCCGCCCGTCGCGGGTGTTCACGGTTTCCTTGGGCGCAGAGACACCCCAGCATTCCTTGGGGCTTTCGCCTTGGAACACGCTCCAGTCGACATTGCTCGCAACGCGATTGTCAGATTCTGCCTGCTGTGCGGATGCGCTGGTGGCCATTGCGGCCAGACACAGGCCCGCGATGCAGCGGACGAGTTTTGATGTCATTTGTCCCAACTCCAAGACTGTCTTTACCTCAAATAAGCCAGAGGACATGCGGCGTTGCCTTCGCCGTCTGGTCCCGATCCCCTCGCTTGTGTACTCATACACACTATCGTAACTATCGCCACGTGTGAAAGCCCGTTTTGGCGGGAAATTGCCAACAGGAAAGGCGTTTTGTGATGACCAACCCCGTACCAATGACCGAAGTATGGCGCGGTCCGCTCCTGGAAAGCCTCCACCTGGGCCATGCCGTGGTCTGTAACGCCAAGGGCGAGATTGTGCGCAGCTGGGGCGATCCTGATGCGGTGATTTACCCCCGCAGCTCGGCCAAGATGATCCAGGCCTTGCCGTTGATCACATCGGGTGCGGCTGCAAAATACGGGCTGACGTCTGAACAGCTGGCCCTGGCCTGCGCCTCCCACAATGGGGCCGAGATCCACACAAGCCGCGTCAACGCCTGGCTGGATCAGCTCTCTATGACCGATCATGATTTTCGCTGCGGCCCGCAACTGCCCGACGATATTCCTGCCCGCAATGCGCTGATCAAAACAGACACCAGCCCCTGCCAGGTACATAACAACTGCTCTGGCAAACACGCGGGTTTCTTGACGCTGTCGCAGCATCTGGGCGCCGGACCGGAGTATGTCGAGATTGATCACCCGGTACAGCAGGCCTGCCGCAGCGCCTTTGAACAGGTGACGGAAGAGGTTAGCCCCGGCTACGGTATCGACGGATGCTCGGCCCCGAATTTCGCAACCTCCGTAAAGGGTTTGGCCCGCGCGATGGCCTGGTTCGCCGCCGCGTCTGACCGCTCTGACCGCGACGCTGACGCTGCACAGCAGTTGGTGAGCGCAATGATGACCCACCCCGAGCTGGTGGCCGGGGAAACCCGTGCCTGCACCAATCTGATGCGCGCTATGGGTGGCAAGGTTGCTATCAAAACCGGGGCCGAAGCGGTCTTCATCGCTATCCTGCCGGAGCAGAAACTGGGCGTTGCGCTCAAGATCACGGATGGGGCCACCCGCGCCAGCGAATGCGCCATTGCAAGCATCCTGGTGGGGCTGGGTGTTCTGGATGCGGATCATCCAGCAACGCTGAAGTATCGGAATGCCCCCCTGATCAATCGTCGCGGCATCGACTGCGGTTCCATCCGACCATCCGCCGAAATGATGTTCTGAATGCAAATCGCCCCGGCAGCCACATGGCGCCCGGGGCGATGCTCAAGACAATAGTCTGTCCTTACATTTCGATGATTTCGGCCACCTCGACTGAGCCGTCGCCGCTGGCGACCATCGGGCAACCATTTGCCATTTTGCAGGCGGCGTCGATATCGACCGCCTCGACCACAGAATAGCCAGAAAGCGGATTGGCACCGCCATTATCCTCGACCCCAGAATGCTGAACCGTCTTGGACATGCCGACAGGATTGCCCGGCACGACAAGCGCATCACCCATTTCTCCCATCCAGCTTTTCCAAGCCTCCATAACCTTGGCGCCCTCCTCAGGTGTGTCCGGTGTCTTGCCGCCGTGATACGCAAAAATGAACTGTGGCATTGGGTACTCCTCTCCCGTTTGGGTCTTCGTTAAAAACACTCGCAGCTGCCTGCACCTGCCAGAACTACTGGATCTTGGACGCCAGTTTGCGCAGGGTTGATTCCCACCCTTTTTGATGACCTGCGGCCTGTTCGGAACTGTCCAGATCGCGATGGTCGATGACGAGGCGGGCGCTAAGCCTCGACAGCCTCAACGGTCAGGGTCACATGGCTTTCGTGTCCCCGCGCGCCGGTCTCATCGTGCCACCCCCAGGTAAACCCGATTGATTGCGGCGGCCGGACATGGGTAACCACGCCGGACACATGGTAGCGCTCCCCATCGGCATTGGTCATGACCGTGGACCATGGCCCCTCCTGATGAAAATTCAGCGTGTATTCGGGCACGGTCATCCCCTCTGGCCCCCACCATTGCAGCAGCTTTTCGGTGTCGCTGATCCAGGCAAACAGGCGCTCCGGTGACACGGAAAAGTCGCGCTCCAATCGCAGATCTGTCATTCTATTTCCTCCCTTAACGCCGCCTCCAGCCGATCAAGGCTGTTTTGCCAGAACGACTGGCGCGACATGGTCCAATCCGCGATCAGCTTCAGCCCCTCAGGTCGCGCAGAATACAATCGGCGCGTTCCATCGGCACGCTGCGCAACCAGCCCTGCCTCGCGCAGGGCCTTGAGGTGCCGAGAGACTGCTTAGCGCCGTGATCCCCGATCCGCGCACAAGATCCCCAGCGGGCAATTCGCCGTGTTCCATCAACTGTTCAACGATGGCCATGCGGGTGCCGTCAGACAGCGCGGAAAAGGATTTGAGCAGAGGTGTCATGCCGATGACATTAACACATCAGTTAATTAATAGATAGGTTAAATTTAAAACCACTCGTCACCCGGACAAAACATTGGCGCTGCTTTGAAACTCAGACGGTCACAGCATGTCCCACAAAAGCCGCAACGCCAGTACGACCGATGTTACCACCAGCAACGGCTTGATCATCCGTGCACCCTGTTTCTGCGCCATCCCCGCGCCCACGCGTGCACCGGCAATCTGCGCAGCACCCATGGCCAGCCCCACACCCCACCAAGGGGTCGCAACAAAGGCAAAGGCCAGAAGCGCGCCAGCGTTGGATGCAAAATTCAGCAACTTCGTATGTGCGGTCGCCCGCAAGATGCCGAAACCGGCCAGCGACACGAAGCCGAGCATGTAGAAACTGCCTAGCCCCAGGCCCCAGAAGACCATCATAGAGCCCGCAGAGCGGTACGATTGTGACTGCAAACAGCGTCGGCGAAAGACGCCGTGCCCGGTCGCTGTCATCCAACCCCTTTTTGGTGGCAAAGAAAACCGCGATCCCAATTAGCAGCAACGGCAGGATCCATCGGATCCACGTTGTCGGCAGAACGGATATCAACAGCGCGCCGCAGATTGAGGCAAGGCCCGCGATCAGAGCCGAACCAGCCTGCGCCCGCAGGTCAACATGACCGCCGCGGGAATAGCTGATCGCCGCGGTGGCGGCTCCAAACAACCCTTGAATCTTGTTGGTCGCCAAAGCGGTAATGGGATTGGCACCGGCCAGCAGCAATACAGGCACCGTGATCAGCCCTCCACCGCCCGCAACCGCATCAATAAACCCAGCCGCAAACCCCGCTGCCATCAACAGCAGCAGGAGATCAAACCCCACTTCGAACATAAAATCAGCCCTTGAAATCAGTCCGGGCATAGCCCTGGAGATAAAGCAGTGCCGTCAGATCGCCATGGTTGATACGGATATCACATTCTGCGGCCACGGATGGTTTGGCGTGCAAGGCAACCCCTGCACCTGCCCGGCCCAACATGCCGAGATCATTGGCCCCGTCACCGACCGCCATGACATCCGCCTCGCTCAACCCGAGGCGGGCGGTGATCTGTTCCAGCGCCTCAACCTTGGCAGCGCGCCCCAGAATCGGCATACCAACCTCGCCAGTGAGCAACCCATCGGCGACCAGCAACGTATTGGCACGGTTCTCATCGAATCCCAGCTGCTCTGCCACCCGTGAGGTGAAGGCGGTGAACCCGCCAGACACCAGCGCCGCATAGGCGCCGTCAGCCTTCATCGTAGCCAGCAGCGCGGGCCCACCAGGCATCAAGGTAATGCGACGATCCAGAACCTGAGCAATCACTTCGACAGGCAGCCCTTTCAGCAGCGCCACGCGCTCCCGCAGGGCGCCGTCGAAATCCAGCTCACCATTCATGGCGCGTGCGGTGATCTCCTTAACACGCGAACCGACGCCCGCCTCCTCGGCCAGCTCATCAATACACTCCTGTTGGATCATGGTGCTGTCCATATCGGCCAGCAGCATCTTCTTGCGACGCCCCTCCCTTGGCTGAACCACCAGATCAACGCCCAGATCCTGCAGATCGGCCCAGACCTCCCATTGGTTGTCCGGCAACCGCTCCAAAGAGAACTCCGCAGCAATATCGGGTGCCAGCCACTGTGCGTCCCCACCACCCCAGGCATTGCGCAGAGAGTCGACAAGCGCAGGCGCAAGGCAGGGGTTTTTAGGATTGCAAAGCAGGGTGGCAACAAACATCGGCAGGCTCCATTTGGGCGGGGTTGCGCCCGTCATACGCCCGCACGCCCACTATCGCCAAGCCCTCGAATCCACCCCGATGCCAGAACTGTGCTGCCAGCGTCGCACATCACGTCGGCCTGCCGCCCTGGGATACATCTGTTTCCGAAAGGCGTCACAACAGGTCGTGAATGATCCCAAAATGGCCGCTATCTGTCGTTTTCCCTGTTGCCGGTCCGGATTTCAGCCAGTAGCCCTATCTGTGGGACACCTCTCCCCAACGAGAGGCGCTTATCTGGAAGGATAGCAGTAATGGCTATTGAACAACCGGCAACGCGGCCGGGTAATCCGCGTTTTTCTTCTGGCCCCTGCGCCAAACCCCCCGCATTTGATCTGACCAAACTTGCAGGCGCGCCCTTGGGCCGCAGCCACCGTGCTGCCGTTGGCAAGGACAAGCTGCTCGCCGCAATTGAAGGCACGCGCGAAATCCTCGGCGTACCGGCGGATTACCGCATTGGCATCGTGCCTGCCTCGGACACTGGTGCGGTCGAGATGGCGATGTGGAACCTGCTGGGCGCGCGCGGTGCGGAGATGCTGGCCTGGGAAAGCTTTGGCGCGGGCTGGGTTACGGATGTTGTCAAACAGCTGAAACTGGACGCGGTTGTGAAGACCGCCGACTACGGTGAGCTGGTCGATCTGGCCTCTGTCGATTTCAACAATGACGTCGTTTTCACCTGGAACGGCACCACCTCCGGCGTACGGGTTCCCAATGGCGACTGGATCCCGGCAGATCGTGCAGGGCTGACCATCTGCGATGCGACCTCTGCCGCCTTTGCGCAGGATCTGCCGTGGGACAAACTGGATGTGACCACCTTCTCCTGGCAGAAAGTTCTGGGTGGTGAGGCCGCACATGGCATGATCATCCTGTCCCCGCGCGCGGTCGAACGGCTGGAAAGCTATACCCCAGCCTGGCCCCTGCCGAAGATCTTCCGCCTGACCAAAGGCGGCAAGCTGATCGACGGTATCTTCAAGGGGGCGACGATCAATACACCGTCCATGCTGGCGGTTGAGGATTACCTGCTGGCGCTGGACTGGGCGCGGTCTGTTGGTGGTCTGGACGGGTTGAAGGCGCGCGCGGACGCAAATGCCCAGGCGATCTTCAACTTCTGTGCCAACCGCCCCTGGATCGCCAATCTGGCAACGGATGTCGCGACACGGTCAAACACCTCAGTCTGCCTGAAGTTCACCGATCCCCGCATTCAGGACGGCGCTGTATTTGCCAAGGCAATCGCCAAGCGGCTGGAGGCGGAGAACATCGCTCTGGACATCGGCGCCTATCGCGACGCGCCGTGCCAGCCTGCGCATCTGGTGCGGCGGCACGGTTGAGACCTCAGATATCGAGGCCATGCTGCCCTGGCTCGAATGGGCCTTTGAGGTCGAAATCGCAGCACAATCGGCAGCGGCCTGATCAAGACGCCGCCTGCCCGACCAACCACATCGGGCAGGCACCATATACCCTGACGCCGAGCGCGGCGTCATTCCAGACATTCGGCCCAACCGGCCCCCGCATGAAGGACCTAACCCATGGCTCCCAAAGTTCTCATTTCCGACAAGCTGTCCGAAGCCGCTGTTCAGATTTTCCGTGATCGCGGTATCGACGTTGATTTCCAGCCCGACCTTGGCAAAGACAAGGACAAGCTGGCCGCAATCATCGGCGACTACGACGGGCTTGCGATCCGTTCGGCCACCAAGGTGACGCAGAAGATTCTCGACAATGCCACCAACCTCAAGGTGATCGCCCGCGCTCGGCATCGGCACCGATAATATCGACAAGGATGCCGCCTCGCAGAAGGGCGTGATCGTGATGAACACGCCTTTTGGCAACATGATCACCACCGCTGAGCATGCCATCGCCATGATGTTTGCTGTCGCGCGACAGATCCCTGAGGCCTCCGCCTCGACCCATGCCGGAAAATGGGAGAAATCCAAATTCATGGGGGTTGAGCTGACCAACAAAACCCTTGGCGTGATTGGGGCTGGCAATATCGGCGGCATCGTCTGTGATCGCGCGCGTGGGTTGAAGATGAAAGTCGTCGCTTACGATCCCTTCCTCAGCCAGGAGAAGGCTGACAAGATCGGCGTGGAGAAGGTCGAGTTGGATGAGCTGCTCGCGCGGGCCGATTTCATCACCCTGCATGTGCCGCTGACCGATCAGACCCGGAATATCCTGTCCAAGGAAAACCTGGAGAAGACCAAGAAAGGCGTGCGGATCATCAACTGTGCCCGTGGCGGGCTGGTAGATGAGGCCGCCCTGGCAGAGTTGCTGACCTCTGGCCATGTCGTCGAGCGCGGCCTTCGATGTCTTCTCCGAAGAACCGGCCAAAACCAATCCATTGTTTGGGCTGCCGAACGTGGTCTGCACCCCGCATCTGGGCGCCGCCACCAGTGAGGCGCAGGAGAATGTTGCCCTGCAGGTCGCGGAACAGATGTCCAACTATTTGCTGGATGGCGCTGTCGAGAATGCGCTGAACATGCCCTCTATGACCGCTGAGGAAGCCCGCGTCATGGGCCCATGGGTCGCCCTTTCCGGCCATCTCGGCGGCTTCATCGGGCAGATGACGGATGAACCCATTCAGGCGATCAACATCCTATATGACGGTGTTGCCTCCGAGATGAACCTTGCCGCACTGAACTGCTCGGTTGTCGCAGGCATCATGAAGAAGCTGAACCCGGACGTGAACATGGTCTCCGCCCCGGTGGTGGCCCGCGAACGCGGGATCCAGATTTCCACCACCAATCAGGATAAATCCGGCACCTTCGATGGCTATATCAAGGTCACGGTGGTCACCAGCAAGCGCGAGCGTTCGGTGGCCGGGACGGTGTTCTCCGACGGCAAGCCGCGCTTCATCCAGATCAAAGGCATCAACATTGATGCCGAGGTCGGGGCGCATATGCTCTATACCACCAACGAAGATGTCCCGGGCATCATTGGGACACTGGGGCAGATCCTGGGCGATATGGGCGTCAATATCGCCAACTTTACCCTTGGCCGGTCCGAGGCTGGCGGAGAGGCCATCGCGCTTCTCTACGTTGATGAACCGGTGCCCGCAGCTGCTCGCGCCGCTTTGGCAGAAACCGAGTTTTTCAACCAGATCAAGCCCCTGCAGTTCGATGTCAGCTGATGTCTAGCTCAGTTTTGGTTTAAGCAGATGCGTCGCCCGAGTATAAGGGCGGCGCATTTTCCGTTTTGCCTCTGTTGATGACGCCCCGAGGAGCCCCTGTCCTATGACCAGATCTACGACCAGCCCAATCTACGCCATTGGTGATATTCACGGCCAGCTGGAGATGTTGGAACAGGCACTGGAACGTATCGAAGCAGACGGCGGCCGCGACGCACCGGTCGTGTTCCTGGGGGATTTTATCGACCGCGGCCCTGATAGTCGGGGTGTCATTGATCTGCTGATCCGTGGACAGGCTGAAGGACGGGACTGGATCACGCTCCTTGGCAATCACGACCGCATGTTTGCATGGTTCATGGAAGATATCCCCCGCCAAGATCCCCATATGCTGGTTGGCTATCACTGGCTGCATGAGCGTATCGGCGGGATCGAAACCCTGGAAAGCTATGGCGTTGCTGTTCCTGAACGCACTCGACTGGAGGAGGTCCATGCCGCAGCAAGAGCCGCCGTACCCGATCGCCACATCACCTTCCTTCAGGCGTTGAAAGCAATGCACCAGACCGATGATCTCGCCTTTGTCCACGCAGGGATCAAGCCTGGCGTTCCTTTGGACAAGCAAGCCGAAAACGATCTGGTGTGGATCCGCCAACCTTTCCATAGACACACCGACCAGCATCCAAAACTAATCATCCACGGCCATACACCGGTCGATACACCCACGCATTACGGCAATCGTATCAACCTCGACACGGGGGCGGGCTACGGCAAACCGCTCACCACAGCTGTCTTTGAAGGCACGTCAGCCTGGTCGCTCAGTGACACAGGGCGACAAAAGCTAACCCCATAACCATCCTCTTCTGGCCAAACATACCTAAAGTGATCTTTAATCAGCCATTCGGCACTGCGTTAGCAAAAGCCAATTTTCGCGCAACGCACACCGAAAGCAGAAAATTTTTCCGTACGCGCTCGCAGAACGCGGGTCAGCGCATTCTGGGAAAAATCTGGGGACTCGCCCACGAAGGTGACGGGTTTTCAGATACGCGCTGTGTTCTTTTCTTCGCAAGCCTCCTCATTCGGAGAAAACCGACCCCCTTGGACAGGAATGCTGTGTACTGCCTTCTCTAGCGAATCAAAATCGGTGCGCGATCTTGGCACTGGAGAGAATACCATGCCCTCCGACAGTCATAGGGTCACCCAATAGCGACGCCTGATAACTGAAGTGAGATCCAAGCAAACATCAGAACAATGCGGGCAAACCGTGGTCTTCAACGGGCGTGACAGGGGGACCATCGAACGGCGCTGACAGTTCTTCATCTGGCGCCAGTACATTCGCCGCCAGCGTAATATCCGGCGGCCCAGCGCCGAGGCCCAGATCCAATCCCACGCCGATTATCCCCAGATCGATATCAAGGTCGAGCAAGATGCCATCTTCCGGCACCACATTCACGTCGAAACTTGTCGTGCTGGTCTCCACCTCGCCATCTGGGGAACGCAGCGTTGTCTCCAGATCAAGTGTGACGGTCCCCAAATCATCAGAAGCTGGCGCGATCACCAACTGTGACAGATCCCAACCGGTGACATCAATTTCGCCACCCGCAGCAACTGCGGTCTCCTCTCCCGCGCTGAAGATCCAGTTATCCGGCACACCAGTCAGTTTGACCGCCTCCAGAGTTGAAGTGCCTGTGTCTATATCAACGATGAACCCTGCATCATCGTTATTCTCAATCGAGCCGTGCGGACTCGGTGTGACCAAGCTGAAATCAGCCTCCCCGGGCGCGCGCCATTCCAAGCTCATCTCTGCGTCGCCATTCAGGTCCAGATGATAGATGACAATCTCATGCTCACCCGCAGACAAGCTGCAGCTTCCCAGTTCAACAGTCACCAAACCCTCAACAGCTTTGACGATCGTCGACACGCCATCAATCCAGACAATCGCGGTATCACCGGTGGTTAACCTAAATTCATAGCTCCCCGCCTCGGAAACATCGATCCGCCCAGTGACCTTAGTTGCAAAAACATCCGGTGACAGCAGATCAAAAAAGGTAAAGGGCGTGCTCGGGAAATCGATTGTCTGTGTGTAAATTTCGTCCAGCGGATCACTGTTGTAGTCGATATCGAGGATATTCAACACGCCATCGACAACTGCGATCTGCTCAACATGAAAGCTGGTGTTGACCGTAACAGTGGCCGGAACGACCGGCACATCAGTGACTGAAACATTGAATTGCTGATCGGAGCTGTTGCCCCCCGCATCCGTCGCAGTCACGGTGACCGTCACGCTGGGTTCCGCCTCATAATCCAGGCTGATGCCGTCCTTCAGCTTCAGCGTGCCATCGCCTTGCACCTCAAACCGCGCATCATCCACGGTGAATGTGAGCGCCCCGCCTGCGGGGTCGCTGGCGGTGAGGGTGCCGATGGCCGCCCCCGCCGCATTCTCCGCCACAACGCTGCTGCTGAGCGACAGCCCTTCCGGCGCCTCATCCACATCACTCACCGTCAGGGTGAAGGCCTGATCCGAGCTGTTGCCGCCCGCATCCGTCGCGGTCACCGTCACTGTCACACTGGGCTCCGCCTCATAGTCGAGACTGATGCCATCCTTCAGCTTCAACGTGCCATCGCCCTGTACTTCAAACCGCGCGTCATCCACGGTGAATGTGAGCGCCCCGCCTTCGGGGTCGCTGGCGGTGAGGGTGCCGATGGCCGCCCCCGCTGCATTCTCCGCCACAACGCTGCTGCTGAGCAACAGCCCTTCCGGCGCCTCATCCACATCTGTGACCGTCAGGATGAAGGCCTGATCAGAGCTATTGCCGCCCGCATCCGTCGCGGTCACCGTCACCGTCACGCTGGGTTCCGCCTCATAGTCGAGGCTGATGCCATCCTTAAGCTTCAGCGTGCCATCGCCCTGCACCTCAAAGCGGGCATCGTCCACGGTGAATGTGAGCGCCCCGCCCTCGGGATCGCTGGCGGTGAGCGTGCCGATGGCCGCGCCCGCTGCATTCTCCGCCACCACGCTGCTGCTGAGCGACAGCCCTTCCGGCGCCTCATCCACATCCGCCACCGTCAGGGTGAAGGCCTGATCGGAGCTGTTGCCGCCCGCATCCGTCGCGGTCACCGTCACCGTCACGCTGGGTTCCGCCTCATAGTCGAGGCTGATGCCATCCTTCAGCTTCAGCGTGCCATCGCCCTGCACTTCAAAGCGGGCGTCATCCACGGTGAATGTGAGCGCCCCGCCTTCCGGGTCGCTGGCGGTGAGCGTGCCGATGGCCGCCCCCGCCGCATTCTCCGCCACCACGCTGCTGCTGAGCGATAGCCCTTCCGGCGCCTCATCGATATCTGTTGTTTCCGGTGACGAATCGGGCTCAAAGCTCGGTCCGACTGATTGGGGATCAGCAACAGGCTTGGTTCCTACTGCCCTGGTTGGCTGTTCACCTTCCCCTGGCGGAGGCACAGCAGCAGATTGCTGTCCGGTTCCCTGTGGTCCCTCGACCGCGCCAGTTGCCGGGTTGCCTGTGAACAATTGAGCTTGCTGGCCACCGGATACACCAAGAGCGCCGTTGTCGCCCGGCAGATCGCGAGAAAGGAAGCCCTGTTGCGAAGATGTGAACTCCGTCTTGCCAGACGAAGGCGAATTGATTTCCGTATAGTTGTTTACAATTTCATCTGGGGCAGGACGATTGTCAGGTGGCGGCGGTGCCTCTTCCTCGATCTTTTGAAACTGGGCCGTACCCTGATGAAGCAGCGCTTGGCGTTCTGGGTCATAGTCCCCGTCTGTTTCGCCAAATGTGGGAGCCGTGTTTGCAGTTTTCACGCTTAGTTCACGCTCTGTTTCCTGATGCAAATCGCTGCGTCTCTTGGACCCAGAGTTCTGAAACACACCGGACTGATCAGGGCCTCTCCCACCATTGTACTCTCCTACAGCGTAACATGCTGAACCAAAAAATGTTAAAATCGTAGCGAATTTCAGATCTTTTGAACTGACACCAAACGACGTAACGGTACAAAATAAAAACACCTTAAACGATCTATATAAAGATTCAACTCCACTAAAAGTAGTTTTCCTCATCGAAGGAGATTTAACTGCCTGTAAAGGCCAAGAGTGTCAGCTTAGCTTGTAAAGTTTTTATCGAGTATATGTGTTTTTGGGGGTTGCCGATGGTTAGTGTAGACCAGGCAGAGGTACCATCTGTCCAGGCAAGCTGGCGCGGTATCGACGTGGATTCAGTTGTATCGGGCGTTGTCATCAACATGCTGACACTTGCGATGCCATTGGCCTTGCTGCAAGTTTTTGACCGGGTCATTCCCAATGGTTCCTACGGAACTCTGTTCGGCATTTTTCTTGCGATGTTGGGGGTTATCACAATCGACCTCTTGCTCAAAGTAGCCCGAGCCCACTTCGTTCTGGAGGCTGCACGTCAGCGGGGTCATCAAATCAGCATGGATGTCACGCAGGCGC
Organism: Phaeobacter sp. BS52; assembly: GCF_045040595.1. Lineage (NCBI taxonomy): Bacteria > Pseudomonadati > Pseudomonadota > Alphaproteobacteria > Rhodobacterales > Roseobacteraceae > Phaeobacter > Phaeobacter sp. BS52. The sequence goes on from NZ_CP090662.1 coordinate 2,796,413, forward strand.
TCTTTGAGGGATCGCCTAAGGCTCTGGACCGTCTGGGTAAAGAAGCTACAGTGGAGCGCCTGATGGGGTTGCTGGGGCTGCGCCAAGCTGTGCAAGAGCAGGTGGTCAAGGTGACCGTTGATCTTGTGTTTTCCGGTCTCTTTCTGCTGATCATTGCGGGGCTTGGTGGCTGGCTGGTGCTTGCGCCGCTCAGCGTCATGCTAGGACTGTTGATTTTCGCAGCAACTCTGCGCCCTGCCTATCGCGATGCATCGAGAAAGCGGCGTGAGTATGATCGCCGCAGGATGTCCTTCCTATCGGAAGTACTGCAGCAATCCAGATTGGTTAAGCTTCTCGGATTGGAACATCAGATGCTGCGGCGCTACGAATTGCTGCAGGCCAGCTCTTCAGTATCAAGTGAAAAACTTATTCGACTTAGCGGCGGTAGCATCGGGGCCGCCAGTATGGGCGCCCAGATTGCCACCGTACTGACCTGTGCAGCAGGTGGTGTCTTGGCCATTCAAAGCACGTTCTCTGTGGCCGAACTGGCGGCTTGCATGCTGCTAACCGGACGGGCAGTACAACCTGTCATCCAGCTCACGTTTCTGAGTGCGGCGAGAGACGATGCCGCCGCACGGTTCTCGGGCCTGGCGGAAGTGGCAGACGCCCGTACTGATGATGCCCACCGACAGCGCGATACTGTCAGCGGTGGCCTGTCAGTAACGAACCTTGGGCTACGGAGGGAAGACGGAAGCGGTTTCCACTTCCGCAATGTTAGTTTTTCTGCCTCTCCCGGCCAGTTAGTGGTGGTAGATGGTCCGCTGTCTTCGCGCAGAGGCTGCCTGTTACAATTGCTCGCGGGAGAGCTGCAGCCGGACGAAGGCAGCGTCTTCCTGGACGGCTACGGCTAAGCTGGAGACCAGTGTAATCGCCGCTCCGCAGGGGCTTGTGTTTGAGCCAAGGGAACCAGTTATTCTGGAAGGAAAGATACTTCAGAACCTGACTGGTTTCAGTCTAGCGACTCCCGACAACGAATTGCAGAAAACCGCACTGGAACTGGGGCTGGCCAGACAAATAGCGCAACTGCCAGATGACCTTCAGAGCACCCTATCAAGCGACCGCCGCGGGACTGGAAGCCCAGGCTTTTACCGGCGCCTAGCTCTGACTAGGGCCTTAGCGCAACGACCGCACATTCTGCTGTTGGAAGACCCGCTTTCAGACCTGGACCCAACGGGCCAACGAGCTGTTGCTGAACTGTTGATTTCACTCAAGGGTCGTATGACCTGTGTACTGACCCGTCCAGATGCAGCGCTCAGACAAGCTGCTGATTGCACAGTTACTTTGCGCCCTGAAATACCCAAGAGCCGCTAGCTCAGCTCCGAACCGGACATCCCGCAGCTTCATCCAGATACAGCTAGGTGTATTCATGAATACGTCGAACACATTACCTGACTTTTGGTCGGCAGAGCCCGTCTTTGATGCCCAAGCGGGCATAGCAGAGGATTTGCAAAAGGCCTCTATACCGACACCTCAATCAGATGCGGCTCAAGCAGAGGCACTCCTGGGTCTTTTGCTGGACCATTCAGATTGGGATGCTGACCCCGCACGCATTCGCGCGGCACTGCCGCATGCCCGTCAGACTTTTGACGGATGGGATCTATGCGACGCCCTGGTCGCACTCAAAGTACCGTTTTCAAGAACCGAGAAGGACGCTCCGGCAGCGCCCAGTCCGTCCGACCTTGGTCTGTTTATTGCGCGTAGCGGCAGTTTCCGCCTAGCAGGCGGCCCATTTGACCCAAGCGGAATAAAACCAGGTGAATCCAAGATTTCGGTTATATCTTCTGGAGTTGCGGGGCGGCGGCCTGCTGCGGGGAGTGTTACAATTCTCTTGCAAGGACTTCGATCCCATATTTGGTCGCTGCTGTTTGCATCCTTGGCAATAAACCTCGCGGGATTGCTGACCCCAGTGTTCGTTATCCTGGTCTATAACCGTGCGATACCAGCTAAGCACGTCGAGTGTGATTTTCGTTCTGGCAAGTGGTCTATTACTCGCTTTCGCCACAGAGATTGCAATCCGCCGCATCCGAAGTCAGACCCTCGTCCGATTGGCGGCTCAACTGGAGCACCGACTGAGCCTTGCTTTGCTGAATAAACTCATGGTGTTTCCGCTGGACTCACTCACCAGCGCACCTGTGGAGCAGCAAAGGGCACGTCTGAAGCAATTCGAGGCCGTAAGAGAAGCACTGGTCGGACCTTTAGTGCAAGTCGGGTTAGACATTCCATTCGTTGTAGTTTTCGGAGCTGCCCTGTTTTTTATCGCCCCACCGGTTGGATTGGTCGCCCTGACGGCTGCGCTGGTAAAAGTGGGTCTTCTTATTGGCCTAGCTCCACAATTGCGCCGACTTGAGAAGCTATCGAATGACTCCGCCAGGGATTTACGAAAAGTCAGCGAAACCGTTGTCAATGAACGATTGCATTTGAGCCGCCTGCACAGCCAAACGCCTTGGCGGCAACGTTTTCGTCAGCGCATTTCCTTGGCTCTGGATGACGTGATGCGTCAGCAGTTCATGATAGAGCTATCCGCACATGTGTCGCAATCAATCGTCTTGATTGCCGGCATTTCCGGCGGGTTGCTTGCGACAAGAATGGCCATCCAAGGCGACCTCACCGTCGGAGGCTTTGTCGCTATCCTGGTCGTGATTTGGAGGTTCTTGGCTCCGGTTCAATCTTTGGGCCGAGCCCTGGGCCAAGCAGTTGCTGCCCGCCATAGCCTGCGGGATATCGACAGCGTGCTCACTTTGCGAGAGGAAATCCGGCGCGGGGTGGCGCCGCATCATGGTGCGAGTGTGAAACCGCCCATCGTGGTAGAGCAGGCGTCACTGCGCTTACCCGGCTCCAGAGACCTGTCTCTGTCTGGCGCAGGCTTAAAGATCAATATGGGCGAGATCACCGTACTTTCCGGGCCCAATCTGTCCGGCAAAACGATCTTGGCGGAAACTATCGCCGGATTACACGAACTGAGCGCAGGGCGCGTATTATTCGACAGTGCTGACTTGCGCCAGATCCCGGCCGACGATTTGCGCAGGGCTATTGCTTTTGCACCGCAAACCCCAGCGTTTTTCTACGGAACCATCTGGCAGAACTTTGAGCTGGCCGTGTCGGGTGTGGATCCTGCGCGGGTATTGAAAGTCCTTGATGAGGCTGGAGTTAGGGAGGAAATCCAAGCCCTGCCGGACGGAATGGACACGCGGCTGACCATCGAAGCCAGCAGCAAATTACCCTACGAGCTGAAGCAGGGCCTGTCGGTAGCAAGGGCTCTGCTGCAGCCTGGTCCTCTTCGTATATTCGATCAGCCAGCCGAAGGGCTCGATGACCGTCACGCCATGCGAATCAGGGCCGCAATCGCACGAAGACGCGCAACCTGCGCAACGCTTTTGATCTCCAATCATCCGGACGATCTTGCACTTGGCGATCACTACGTCGCATTGCACCGGGGCCGCGTGGTACTGAGTGGCAGTGGAAACAAGGGCCGCGAGAAAGTTTCCGCATATCTTCATGGCGTTCCAGGTCAACCATAACGAAGGACAGAAATGATGCAGCAAGAACCCGCTTCCGTCTGGATGCCCGCCTTGGATGACGGCCAAAAAAGGGGGCTGAACGCCGTGCAGAGACCCGTTATCAGCACCTCTCGCCTCACCGCGCGAGTGCTGATTGCAGCGCTCGCCGCCGGGCTGGTCTGGGCCGCGAATGCCGAACTTCCTGAACTTACCTACGCAAAGGGCACGATTGTGCCCACATCCTATCCGCGCCCGGTTGAACATCTGGACGGCGGGGTTCTGGCAGAAATTCTTGTGCAGGAAGGGCAGCAAGTCGTGGCTGGCGCTCCGCTCGCTCGATTATCTGAAGCCCTCATCGAAGCAGAATTTCAGAGTCTGACAGTGAGAGAAGCCGCGCTTGAGCGAAACACAGTGCGACTACAGACGGTCGTGGACGTGATTAACGGTATTCTCCCCGTGGAGGATGCGCATGCGGAGCTTGAGCATGGTCATCGCCTACTCGCACAATTGAATGCGTTCGAGGCCACACGCGGGCGCATTCAACAACGGATTTCGGAACTGGAGCGCTCGCTGGAAATCAAACGTGCACTTCACCTCAACGCGCTTCAGCAGGAAGAGACCTTTGCGATTGAGAGCGCGGCGGCGCAGACCTTGAATCAAAAAGGATTGCTCAGCCGAACGGAGATGAGCCGCTTCGACGCAAGAACTCTGGAGATTGAGGGCAATCGCTTACGAGCTCTGTCGGCGCTTGCCGACGGTGAACGCAGTCTGACAGAAGCGCGCAGGGAGGAAGAAGAGTTCGTCGCCGGTACCAGCGACCGACTGTTGGCAGAGCTTGAGACGGAGCTAGAAGATTTGGCACTGGTTCAAAGGGCACTTGCAGATAACGCTGCGCAGCGGAACCGTCTGACTGTTGTGTCGCCAGTGCCTGGGGTGGTGCAAAAAATCTACGTCAAAGGGCCAGGCGAAGTGGTCGGACCAGGCGAATTGATCGCCGAGGCCCTGCCCACTCAGGACCGGTTGATCGCCGAGGTTCAGATCCGCCCCGCCGACATCGGTCACGTCACCACCGGCGACCCTGTTGAATTAAAGTCCACAACTTTCAATGCCAAAAGATATGGCGTGCAAATTGGAGAGGTGATTGAGGTATCGCCAAATTCGCACCTAAACGACCGTGGCGAAGCTTTCTTTCGCGCCCGGATTTCTCTTGCAGAAAGAGGCGGAGCGCAGCAGCCGCTCGACGGGCGTCTCACAGCGGGGATGGAAGTCGACGCATCCATACGCACGGATGTGCGGACGGTGCTAGACTACATCGTGTCACCACTGGCTGATCCGATCCAGCGTGCGTTTCACGAGCGCTGAGCTGTGGCTGATTGCCGGACCTAAATATGGCACGGGCACTCCTGAAATCTCGCAAAGCGTCGGTGTATAATAAACCGCCTGGCCGTTTTGAGCGTTCGATCACATCCTTGCATTGTCTCGGGCGAGGGCGTGACAAAGTTATTCCACATCCTCGGGGGTGGATTGTGGCCTATTGGCCCCATGAGGGCGCAGGTAACCCCCGATCCCCGTATATCAAAAATCCGAACATCAAAAATCCAAGTCGGCGTAATGCGCAGGTGGGCTGAAGCCTGGGATCTGGTCGGCGAGGATTGAGCGGAAGGCCGGGCGCGATTTGATCTTGGCGTACCAGTCCTTGACCACGGCCGAGCGGTTCCAATCGACGTCCGAAATATAATCCAGCGACGACAGATGTGCAGCGGCCGCGAAGTCTGCCAATGTCATCTGATCTCCGGCCAGCCAGCGGCGGTGATCGAGCAACCATGCCAGATAATCCAGATGGTATTTGATTGCGCGGGCGCCCGCTTTTACGTTGCCGCTGTCGGGATAGCCCTGCCCTGTCACCTTTTTGTTGACCCGCTCATAGAGCAGTTTGGAGGTGACCTCATGGTGGAATTTATCGTCGAACCAACTGACCAAGCGGCGCACCTCATAACGGCCTTCGGGATCGCTGGGCATCAGTGACGGGTCCGGGCGTGTCTCTTCCAGATATTCGCAGATTGCCGCGCTTTCGGCCATCAGCTTACCATCGAGACGGATGACCGGCACTTTAGCGGCAGGGTTACGGCGCAGGAAATCCGCCTCTTGTTCCCAGTAACGCTCCTCGACCAGCTCAACCTCGATCCGCTTTTCGGCCAGCGACAGGCGCACTTTGCGGCAAAAGGGGGAGAGGGGCACATGATAGAGGCGGGCCATGGGACAGCGGATCTCCTGTTGCGGGTGGCTGGGGTCAGACAGCAATGCCCAAAAGCGGCAGAAGTTTCAATCCTCGAAACAGGCGGCGCGGCCATCTGCGCGAATGGTGGCCGCACCATCCATGATCTGCGCGGCGCGTTTGCGCATGAACGCGGTGGGCTTTGCAGCCGAGCGCTCCTTCGGGTTGGGCAAAACGGTGGCCAGAAGGGCGGCCTGCCTGCGGCTCAGCTCATCCGGACCAACACCGAAGTAATGCCGCGCCGCAGCCTCGGCGCCAAACACCCCCTCGCCCATTTCCGCGACATTCAGATAAACCTCAAGGATACGCCGCTTGGTCCAGACCGCCTCAACCATCGGGGTCATCAGCGTTTCCAGCGCCTTGCGGAACCAGCTGCGGCCCTGCCAGAGAAAGACATTTTTCACCACCTGCTGGGAAATGGTCGAGCCACCGCGCTGGCCGCCCTCGGCAATCGCGGCGCGGATAGCCTGCGCATCCAAGCCCCAATGTTGGCAGAAACGGGCATCCTCTGCCGCGACAACCGACCGCCCCAGCGCCGGTGCGATATGTTCGATCGGCACCCACTCACGATCAATGTCCCCAAGGCGGCGATATTCGGACCAGATCGTATGGGTGGTTGGCGGGTTGATTACCGAAAACAGAAGGATCGGCAGCAGCGTCACAACCAGAAAACCCAAAGCAGCCCGCCCCAACCAGCGCCGCAACAGGCGACGGGGAGAGAGCTTTGCGCGGACCTTGCCCTTGGCAGTTGCCTTGCTGCGGGGTTTGCCCTTGGTCGAGGATTTGCTTGCCCCGGATGATTTTGCTGCCTTCGCCATAAGGTCTCTATACGGCAGAGATCAGGCTTGCTCCAACCGGGAAATCCCTTCGCCCGCAAGAGATTGCCCAACCACAGCCTCCAGATGTGAAAAGGCCCCGGCCGCAGCAGCGGTCGGAGCCCATCCAAGGCACATGCAGAGGAGGTGGCGGGGCCTATTCCGCCGGAACGGCTGTCGCCTCAAGCGTCAGAGGCTGCGGCAGTTTGTTCAGCATTTCCTTCGGGCAGATTTGCAGGAAATTGCCCTTCTCATTGTCCCAATGCTGCAGGATTTCAGCGGCCTTGCGGCTGCCGGTTTCCTCCAGATGGCGTTCGACCAGACCTTTCAGCTGATTTTCCCAATGGGCGACAGTCACCGGACAGGTCACCAGCGACTCCATGTTCATCAGCGTCTCGGACTTGCCCTCTGGATCATAGATATAGGCCATGCCACCGGTCATACCCGCACCGAAGTTGGCACCGATAGAGCCGAGGATCACCGCGATACCGCCGGTCATGTATTCACAGCCACAGGCGCCACAGCCCTCAACCACCACGCTCGCACCGGAATTACGGACGGCAAAGCGTTCACCGGCTCGGCCTGCAGCAAACAGATAGCCATCCGTCGCACCATAAAGCACGGTGTTGCCAACGATGGTGTTTTCGCTCGCATTGAGCGGCGACGCCATCGGCGGGCGCACGACGATGGTACCGCCGGACAGACCCTTACCAACATAGTCATTGGCATCACCGGACACTTCCAGCTTCAGACCCGGTGCGGCAAAGGCACCGAGCGACTGACCAGCGGAGCCCTGCAGCTTCACCGTCAGGTGATCGGACTGCAGCGTATTGCGCATGCCGAAGTTGCGAACAATATGGCTGGAAGTGCGGGTGCCAACGGTCCGATGCGTGTTCTGCACCGCATAGGACAGCTGCATCTTCTCACCATCCTGAAGGAAGCGGGCGGCATCGCGCACAATTTCCTTGTCCAGCGTATCGGGCACCGCATTGCGGTCCTTGTCACGGTTGTAGACGATATTGGCAGAGCCATCGACGGTGATCAGCAGCGGATTCAGGTCCAGATCATCCAGATGCGCAGAGCCACGGGACACCTGGGCCAGAAGATCCGCCCGACCGATCACCTCGTCCAGAGAACGGGCACCGATGGAGGCAAGGATCTCGCGGACTTCCTGCGCATAGAAAGTGATGAGGTTCACGACCTTATCGGCATTGCCGGTGAACTTGCCACGCAGGGCTTCATCCTGGGTACAGACGCCCACCGGGCAAGTGTTGGACTGGCACTGGCGGACCATGATGCAGCCCATGGCGATCAGCGCTGCGGTGCCGATCCCGTATTCCTCGGCGCCCAGCATCGCAGCCATCACAATATCGCGCCCGGTGCGAAGGCCACCGTCGGTGCGCAACGTTACCCGCTCCCGCAAGTTGTTCATCGCCAGCACCTGATGCGCCTCTGTTAGGCCCATTTCCCACGGCAGGCCGGCGTATTTGATCGAGGTCGCAGGCGAGGCGCCAGTGCCGCCGTTGTGACCCGAGATCAGGATGATGTCGGCCTTGGCCTTGGCAACACCGGCGGCAATCGTGCCAACGCCGGAAGACGCCACCAGCTTCACCGTCACCTTGCAGCGCGGGTTGATCTGCTTCAGGTCATAGATCAGCTGCGCCAGATCCTCGATCGAGTAGATATCGTGGTGCGGCGGCGGCGAGATCAGCGTCACACCTTTGGTGGAGTGGCGCAGGCGGGCAATCAGGTCGGTGACCTTCATCCCCGGCAGCTGGCCGCCCTCACCGGGCTTGGCGCCCTGGGCCACCTTGATCTCCAGCTCTTCACACTGGTTCAGATATTCCGCAGTCACACCAAAGCGACCCGACGCCACCTGTTTGATCTTGGCAGAGGGGTTGTCGCCGTTCGGCTCCGGCACGAAATGCGCCGGATCTTCCCCACCCTCGCCCGAGTCGGATTTGGCACCGATACGGTTCATCGCCACGTTCAGGGTCTTGTGCGCCTCAGGCGACAGCGCGCCGAGGGACATGCCGGGTGTTACGAACCGCTTGCGGATCGAAGTGATTGATTCAACTTCCTCAATCGGAACGGCCTCACCCATGGGTTTGATCTGCAGCAGATCGCGCAGATGGATCGGTGGGTTCGACTGCATCTTGGCCGAATACTGCTTCCACAGCTCAAACGAAGCGCGGTTGCAGGCCATCTGCATCATATGCATGGAGGTCGCTTCCCACGCATGGGTCTCACCGGATTTGCGGGCTTTGTAGAAGCCACCGATGGGCAGAACATCCTGACCGCTCTGCCAAGCGGTGGCGTGGATCTCTTCCAGCTTGGTCTGGATGCCGGTTACGCCAATGCCCGAAATCCGGCTGGTCATGCCAGGGAAGAATTCGGCGCACATGGCGCGGCTGAGGCCCACCGCCTCAAAGTTCAGGCCGCCGCGATAGGAGGAAATCACTGAGATCCCCATCTTCGCCATGATCTTCAGAAGGCCTTGGTCGATGGCCTCGCGGTAGCGCGCGACGTTCTCGGTCAGGCTGCCGTCCAGCAGGCCACGCTCAATGCGATCGGCCAGCGAATCCTCGGCCAGATAGGCGTTGACCACAGTGGCGCCGCAGCCGATCAGCACCGCAAAGTAATGCGGGTCGATGCATTCCGCAGAGCGCACATTGAGCGAGCAGAAGGTGCGCAGCCCCTTGCGGGTCAGATGCGAATGCACGGCAGACGTTGCCAAAATCATCGGCATCGCCACCCTGCCCTCACCCGAATGCTGATCGGTCAGAACAATATGGCCGAGCACCGGAACTGACAGCCTCTTCCGCCTCGGCGCGGATCCGGGCAAGGGCCGCGTTGAGCGATCCCTGACCAGGCGCAAAGCTACAGTCGATTTCAGCCAGCGGCGCGTTGAGGTTCTGGACCAGCTCATCCCATTGGGAATTGCCGACAAAGGGGCTTTCCAGAACGATAATTTCGGTCTGAGAGCTGTCTTCGTCCAGCACGTTTTTGAGGTTCCCAAAGCGGGTTTTCAGCGACATCACGCGGTATTCGCGCAAGGAGTCGATGGGCGGGTTGGTCACCTGAGAGAAGTTTTGCCGGAAAAAGTGGCTCAGCGGGCGGTACATTTTCGACAGCACCGCAGAAGGCGTATCATCGCCCATGGAGGCCAGCGTTTCCTTGCCATCCTCAGCCATCGGCGCGAGGATCTGCTCCAGCTCTTCGATGGTGTAGCCAGCGGCAATCTGACGGCGGCGCAGCTCATCACCGGTGAACAGCGGCTTTTCGGTGGCGGTGGCCAGCGTGCTGTCCAGATCGTTGATCTTCTTCACCCAATCACCAAATGGGAGCGCGGCGGCCAGTTTGTTCTTGATTGCAGTGTCGTGGAACAGTTTGCCCTTTTTCATGTCAACGGCCAGCATCTGACCGGGACCAAGCGCGCCTTTCTCAACCACGGTGGCCTCGTCAATCGGCACCATGCCTGCCTCGGACCCAGCAATCACCAGCCCGTCCCCGGTGACCACATAGCGCATCGGGCGCAGGCCATTGCGGTCCAGCCCCGCGCAGACCCAGCGGCCATCGGTCATCGCCAGCGCGGCGGGGCCATCCCAGGGTTCCATCACGGAATTGCAGTAGGAATACATGTCACGCCAGGCCTGCGGCAGCTCAACCGCCTGCTTGGACCAGCTTTCAGGCACCATCATGGTCTTCGCCATCGGCGCAGAGCGCCCGGCACGCACCAGCACCTCAAACACCGAGTCCAGCGCCGCCGAATCCGACGAACCGCTTGCAACGATCGGTTTGATGTCCTCGGCGTAGTCCCCAAAGGTCGAAGAGGCCATGCGGATCTCGTGGCTCCTCATCCAGTTCATATTGCCCTTCAGTGTGTTGATTTCGCCGTTGTGGGCCAACATGCGGAATGGCTGGGCCAGCCACCACTGCGGGAAGGTATTAGTGGAGTAACGCTGGTGGTAGATCGCAAATGCGCTCTCGAACCGCTCATCCATCAGGTCGGGATAGAAAACGGCAACCTGTTCAGCCAGCATCATGCCCTTGTAGATGATCGACCGGCAGGACAGCGAGGCCACATAGAGCTGCCCGACCTGCGCGGCGGCGGCGGCTTTCTCGATCCGGCGACGGATCACATATAGCTCGCGCTCAAAGGTTTCCTCATCCACGCCTTTGGAATTGGAGATCAGGATCTGCTCAATTTCCGGGCGGGTCGCGTTGGCTTTTTCGCCCAGACAGGTCACATCCACCGGCACATGGCGCCAGCCATAAATGTAATAGCCCATCCGCAGGACTTCGCTTTCGACGATGGTCCGGCAGCGTTCTTGTGCTCCAAAATCAGTGCGCGGCAGAAAGACTTGGCCCACTGCCATCAACTGATCTTCGCGCGGCTCATGACCGGTGCGACGCACTTGGTCATAGAAGAACGGTGCTGGAATCTGCACGTGAATGCCGGCACCATCACCGGTCATCCCGTCCGCATCCACCGCGCCACGGTGCCAGATCGCTTTCAGCGCATCGATGCCAGCCTCAACCACCTTGCGACTGCGCTTGCCGTTGACCGAAACAACGAGGCCAACACCGCAGGAAGAATGCTCTTCTTCTTCCGCATAGAGACCATTTTCGGCCATCCACTGACGCTTTGCCTCTTCGGCGCGCACCCATTCTGCATCATATTTTGTCATGTCTTACTCCCGTTCCGGTGGGCGGCCCCAAGGGGGCGGCACCTGCCCGGTAGAATATCTGTCTTACTCGGCGGCCATGCTGCTGGCGGCAGTGTTGAAACGGCTCAGGATTGCCTCGGCGCAGTCGCGCCCATCCTTGATGGCCCAGACGACCAAGGAGGCACCACGAACGATATCACCGACCGCATAAACGCCATCCAGTTCGGTCGCGCCGGACTGGAACGCCGCCTTGACGGTGCCCCAACGGGTCACTGGCAATTCCGGCTGATCCCAGAGCGTCGGCAGAGCTTCCGGTTCAAACCCGAGCGCCTTGATCACCAGATCGGCGGGTTCGATATAGTCGGCACCTTCGATCACTTCCGGGGCCTGACGGCCAGAAGCATCAGGCTGACCCAGGCGCATTTTCTGCACCATCACGCCTGCGACCTTGCCGCCGTCATCTGTGAAGCCTTTGGGCGCCGACAGCCATTCAAACACCACGCCTTCTTCCTCGGCGTTCTGGGTTTCGCGCTGCGAACCCGGCATATTGGCACGGTCACGGCGATAGAGACATTTCACCGAGGTTGCGCCCTGGCGGATGGAAGTCCGCACGCAGTCCATCGCAGTGTCACCACCGCCAATGACGACAACGCGTTTGCCCTCGGCATTCAGTGTGCCGTTGTCGAACTCTTCGATGCTGTCGCCGAAGTTCGACGCCTTGTTGGACACGGTCAGGAAGTCGATCGCCTTCACGATGCCAGTGGCACCGGAACCGGGCATTTCCAGATCGCGGGATTTGTAGACACCGGTGGCGATGATCACCGCATCATGTTTGGCGCGGATATCATCGAACGAAATATCCTGACCGACATTGCAGTTCATCACAAACTCAACACCGCCATCCGCAAGCAGCTGATTGCGGCGCATCACCACGTCTTTTTCCAGCTTGAAACCGGGGATGCCGTAAGTCAGCAGACCACCGGCGCGGTCGTAGCGATCATAGATCGTGACCTTCACACCAGCGCTACGCAGCATGTCCGCTGCGGCCAGACCACCCGGGCCTGCGCCAATGATACCGACAGATTCGCCACGCTCATGCGCCGGTTTGATTGGCTGCACCCAACCTTTGTCCCAGGCCGTATCGGTGATATATTTCTCAACCGCACCAATGGTGACCGTGCCATGACCCGACTGCTCAATCACGCAATTGCCTTCGCATAGACGGTCCTGCGGACAAATCCGACCACAGATTTCCGGGAAAGTATTGGTGGCCTGGCTGGTCTCATACGCCTCTTGCAGGCGACCCGTGGCGGTCAGGCGCAGCCAATCCGGGATATTGTTGTGCAAGGGGCAATGCGACTGGCAGTAGGGTACACCACATTGGCTGCAGCGGCTGGCCTGTTCTTCAGCCTTGGCGGCCGCGAATTCGGCATAGATTTCATCGAAATCTTCCCTGCGATCTTCTGCGGCCCGTTTGCTGGGCATGTCGCGGTCGATCTGCACGAATTTGAGCATCGGTTGCTTGGCCACGGGGCGGACTCCATGTTGGGCTGGCTGCGATAAATGAGTGATCGGAGCGGAGCGAATTAAAAGTCAACTATACTGACCTAATATGGCAGCAGTTATGTTCTGATACTCTCTTGAGCGGAAATGTACAGTAATTTTAGGTCCACTTCGGACCAATTTGTACCAACGGTCAATAAAATCAACGGATTTACACGCCTGCTGTTCTTTGCCATCCCTGCGGGATCCCCAATCGGACGAGCATAATGCCCCTCTTTCAGCTGATCCTTATCGCCCTGATTCAGGGCATCACCGAATTCCTGCCGGTGTCTTCCTCCGGCCATCTGATCCTGCTTCCCGGACTGACAGGGCTGGACGATCAGGGGCAGGTGATCGACGTCGCCGTCCATCTGGGCACGCTGGCGGCGGTGGTGCTGTTTTTCTGGCAGGATGTGCGTGCGGGGCTGATTGGCCTGCCGCGCGCCCTGACCGGACGGATGGACACACCCGGCGCCCGGCTGGCCATGGGGTTGATCGTTGCGACCATTCCAACCGTGCTGTTCGGCGCGTTTCTGCATTTCAGCGGACTGAGTGATGCCCTGCGCTCGATGAAGGTGATTGGTTGGACGATGCTTGGCTTTGGCCTCGTCCTCTATGTGGCGGATCGCTACGGGCCAACACATAAGCAAAGCAGCGACTGGAACCTGCGCGACGCGCTGACAATGGGGTTGTGGCAGATGCTGGCCCTGATCCCCGGCACCTCTAGATCTGGTATCACCATCACTGGCGCCCGCCAGCTGGGGTACACCCGGATGGATGCAGCGCGCCTCTCCATGTTGATGTCGATCCCGACAATCATCGCTTCAGGCGTATTGCTGGGCGCTGAAGTGGCCATAGATGCAAACGCGGCGGTGATGCGGGATGCGGCCATAGCGGCGCTACTGTCGATGATTGCCGCGCTTGCGGCCCTGACCCTGATGATGCGGCTGCTGCGCTCGGTCAGCTTCACACCCTATGTCATCTATCGCGTAATTTTGGGCCTTGTATTGCTGACCATCGCTTACCAGAGCTGATCAGCCTGCGCCAAACGACGCCCAACAAAAAAGGCGCGGACCAGTGCCGCGCCCTTGCTATTTTGAACCGAACTAGGAGATCAAAGATCGTTGCGCAGGTTGCGCGCTGAATCCATCAATTCACGGTATTGACCGGAGGGGCGGAACTTCCACAGGTAATCCGGCAGAACCGACGCCAGAGAAACCGGGTGGATCCCCAGCTCATCAAAACCCTTGGCGTCCTCAGAGACCACATTATCAGCCTCAAGGTTTTTCAGCTGGTCGCGGGTCAGCATCTTGTTCTCGATCAGCTGGAAGCTCACGAACTGCATCACGTCAAAACCAAGCGCCACCAGCTTTGCGATCGGACCGGGCAGCGACAGCACCAGGCGACGACGATCAATCACCTCAAGCATCTGCTGCATCAGCGCGCCAAAGCTTTTCACCTCAGGACCGCCCAACTCATAGACGCCCGGATCCGCCTGACCAAGCACCGCCGCAACGGCAGCCTTGGCGATATCGTCGACATAGACCGGCTGGAACTTAGTATCGGCATGGGCGATCGGCAGCACCGGCGACAGACGTGTCATCGCAGCAAACCGATTGAAGAACTGATCCTCTGCACCAAAAATGATCGACGGGCGCAGAATCACCGCCTTTGGCATATGTTCCAGTACAGCCGCTTCGCCTGCGGCCTTCGACTGGGCATATGCGCTGTCGCTATCCTGATCCGCACCAATGGCAGACACATGCACCATGGCGCTGACGCCCTGGCCGACAGCGATTCGCGCGATGCGCTCAGCGCCGTCCGCCTGAACGGCATCAAATGTATTCTTGCCCAGCTCATTCAGGATGCCAACGCAGTTCACCACCGCATCCGCCCCCTGCATCACCGCGGCAACCGACGCATCATCGCGGACATTGCACAGAACAGGCTCCACCTGGCCGGGTACGCCATAGGGTTTGACATACATCGCCTCATTCGGGCGGCGTACGGCGACGCGCACACGCCAGCCCTCCTTGGCCATGCGGCGCGCGATGTAACGGCCGACAAAACCGGACCCACCATAGATCGTGACCAGTTTGGACATCTTTTGGCTCCTACATTAGCTGTTGATCCGATTTACCGCCCTGCGCCCTTTGGAACAAGGCGCAAATCGACCCATCACGGCACAACTCTCTCTGTGCCTTATCCCACGGGGCCATTAACGACTGATTTAGCTCCCTGATATAGGGTGTGTGCCAATCCCGAATACCAGTTCGTCGACTATCCACGGCAGATCGGAGGCCCGGCATCATGGTGTCAGAGGACGGCAAAAACCTGATTCACAGAAGTGTTGAAAGCGAACGTATGGAGCTGGATCACTTTGTGCGCCTGTTCTACGCGAAATTTTTTGAAATCTGCCCGGACGTGCGCGCGGTGTTCCCCGACGATATGGCGGGTCAGCACGAAAAACTGCTGACGTCGCTCACCCATATTATCGAAGCCTTGGACCATCCGGAAAAACTGTCGGCGATCCTGAAACATCAGGGAGAGCGCCATCGTGCGATCCAGATCACCGATGCACATTTTGATGGGTTCATTCACAGCTTCACCGGTGCGCTGGCAGACATCCTTGGCCCGGAATGGAGCGACGACACACATAGCGCCTGGCGCAGCTTTCTGACTGATATCGCGCTCAACATGAACTTTCTAAGAACCGCGTGACGGCCAGCGCCAGTTCGACAAACAACATACGCAGTCGCGGACAGCTGCCGCTCGCCCTGAGCGATGTGACGAGCCCCAGAAACCATGAATTTTCCGTTTGACGCCCCCGCTGCTTCTGCTTATACGCCCCTCACGACACCTGCCCAGGTGGCGGAATTGGTAGACGCGCTAGCTTCAGGTGCTAGTGTCCGTATGGACGTGGAGGTTCGAGTCCTCTCCTGGGCACCATATCCCCCGATATCACGAAATATATGATGCTGCTCTAATAGAGCACTGGGTTGGTTCACGCCCGTGATGCGTCGCCCAAGATTTCCCCGCTATTCCCGCTGATCTGGCATCGAATTCCCAGATCCGCTGCGCGGTGAATTTTCCGTTTGACGCCCATGCCGCTTCTGCTTATACGCCCCTCACGACACCTGCCCAGGTGGCGGAATTGGTAGACGCGCTAGCTTCAGGTGCTAGTGTCCGTATGGACGTGGAGGTTCGAGTCCTCTCCTGGGCACCATATCCCCGACAGTCTCATTTGCACGAACAGCATCCCATGGTGCTGGGTATTGTGTATCTCCCTATCCATTGCCCACCCTGCTCCGCCTTGACCTGACATGAGGTTCAGCCTGAGTGCAGACGCGTCGACGGATCCTACGCCCTGCAAGAGTTGAGTTTGCCCGCCGAAACCCCTATCTCGGTGCCAAACATGCCGCATCGGCAAGACAAAGGATCCTGTCACTTGGCCAATCACCTCTATCAAAACGACCTGCCCGACGGGCTCGATCTGGGGCCGGTGGTCGCGATCGACTGCGAGACGATGGGCCTCAACCCGCATCGGGATCGGCTCTGTGTTGTCCAGCTGTCGGGCGGTGACGGCAATGCCCATATGGTGCAGATCGCCAAAGGGCAGACCGCCGCACCGAATCTTTGCGCGATGCTGGAGGACCTCAAGGTTCTGAAATTGTTTCATTTTGGCCGGTTCGATATTGCCGCGATGTATCATGCCTTTGGCGCATTGGCTGCCCCGGTGTATTGTACCAAGATCGCCAGCCGCCTGGTACGCACCTATACGGATCGCCATGGGCTGAGAAACCTGACGCAGGAGCTGATCGGCGTGGATATCTCCAAACAACAGCAGATGAGCGACTGGGGTGCCGCGCAGCTGAGCGACGCACAGCTTGACTATGCCGCCTCCGACGTGCTGCACCTACATCGTTTGCGCGCCGCTCTGGACAAGCGTCTGGATCGCGAAGGCCGCAGTGAAATGGCCCAGGCCTGCTTCGATTTCCTGCCAATGCGCGCCAAGTTGGACCTCGCAGGTTGGCCCGACACAGACATCTTTGCACACTCATGAGCAGCGCAGAGACATTCCTCGCCACCGCGCGACAGGTGATCACCGACGAATCTCGCGCCCTTGATGCGCTGGCAGACGGGCTGGATGCACGCTTTGCAGAAGCGGTTGATCTGGTCTTGCAGGCCGAAGGCCGCGTTATCGTCAGCGGGATCGGCAAATCCGGCCATATCGGGCACAAGATCGCCGCCACCCTCGCATCAACCGGGACACCCGCCTATTTCGTGCATCCGGCAGAAGCCAGCCATGGCGACCTCGGCATGTTGTCAAAGGGAGATGTGGTTCTGGCGATCTCCAATTCCGGCGAAGCGCCTGAGCTGGCCAACCTTCTGTCGTTCACCCGTCGCTTCGGTATCCCGCTGATCGGGCTGTCCAGCCGTATGGACAGCACCCTGATGAAAGAGGCGGATGTGCATCTGCAAATTCCCGCCTTGGGGGAGGCCTGCGGCTTTGGCATGGTGCCGTCGATTTCAACAACGCTAACGCTGGCGATGGGCGACGCGTTGGCCATCGCCCTGATGAAGCATCGCGATTTCCGGCCTGAGAACTTCCGCGCCTTTCATCCCGGTGGCAAATTGGGCGCGCGGCTGTCAAAGGTTGACGATCTCATGCACGACGGGGCCGCGCTGCCGCTGGTCGGTGCCGACACCCCGATGTCCGATGCGCTGATCGAAATCAGCCAAAAGGGATTTGGCGTCGCAGGCGTCACAGGTGCCGATGGCACCCTGCAAGGCATTATCACCGATGGTGACCTTCGACGGCATATGGATGGGTTGCTGGACAAAACAGCGGCTGATGTGATGACCAGCGATCCGACAACGATTGCCCCCGGTTCACTGGCCGAAGAAGCCGTCGCGATCATGAATGACCGTAAGATTACCTGCCTGTTTGTTGTCGATCCGGAGGGTAACACCGCGCAGGCGGTGGGGCTGCTGCATATCCACGACTGCCTGCGCGTCGGGCTGGGCTAACGGAGACTAAGGGACGATGGACGGCTATTCCCGCCTTGTGGCCTACCTGAAGGTCCTTCTGCCGCTGATGGCGCTGGCGTTGATGTCGACCATGTTTCTGATTTCGCGCGGCGTGAACACCGATGCGGTGATCCCTTTCGCGGAGCAGGATCTGGAAGACCGCACCCGTGGTCAGCAGATCACCGCGCCATTTTTCTCAGGCACCACGGCGCAGGGTGATGAAATCATGGTAACCGCTGCCCTCGCCCGCCCAGGCGGCGCAGATGCGCTTAGCGACGGCTGTGAACCTTGAGGCGGAGATCAAGATGACTGGCGGTGGCCGTTTCCTGCTAAGTTCCGACACCGGCGCCTTGCGTCCGGATAAGGATATGGCAAACTTTCGCGGCGATGTTGAAATTCTGTCCAGCGATGGTTTGCGTGTCACCACTCAGGAATTGAATGCAGCCCTCAATGGTGTGCGCGCGGACAGCCCCGGCCCGGTTCAGGCCAGCGGTGCCATGGGGGATCTGACCGCTTAGCGCCATGCAGATCGATACAAAAACCGATAGCGGGGCGGTACATATGGTTTTCAACAAAGGGGTCAAGCTGCTATATGACCCGCAACAATCGGAAAGATAACCTGTGTTGTATCTGCGTGTTTTGATGTTCTGCCTGCCGGTCACCCTGTTTTCCACAGGGCTTTCGGCGCAATCTGCGTCCATTGCATTTGGCGCGGTCAAGGCAGACCCCTCCCAACCGGTTGAGGTCACCGCAGAAACACTGGATGTAAATCAGGCTGATGGCTCGGCGCGGTTCATCGGTGATGTGGTGATTATTCAGGGTGTAATGCGCCTGTCGGCCAATGATGTGCTGGTGATTTACAAGCAGGACGAAACCGGAAAGACCGGCGTCGAGCGGCTGGAAGCCACCGGAGATGTGATCCTGGTCAATGGCCCCGACGCTGCTGAGGCTGACAAGGCCGAATATACCATCGATTCCGGCACTGTGGTGATGACGGGCAATGTCCTGCTGAGCCAGTCAACGGGTACGTTGACCTCCAACCGTCTTGTGGTGGATCTGACCACTGGCACCGCAAGCCTGTCCGGCCGCGTCAAGACCATCCTCAACGGTGGCAGCGACTGATGGCAAAACCGGAACTGACAGTCACCAATGGCAGCTCGGGCCTGCGCATCGAGAAGCTGCGCAAATCCTACAGCAAAAAGGTGGTGATCCGCGACGTCTCCATGTCGCTGGACCGGGGCGAAGTCGTGGCCCTGCTCGGCCCCAATGGCTCGGGTAAGACCACCAGCTTCTACGCCATTGCTGGCCTCGTATTTCCAGAGGCAGGCTCGGTCACGATTGACGGGCAGAATGCCACCACCCTGCCGATGTATCGGCGCGCCCGCATGGGGATCGGTTACCTGCCGCAGGAGATGTCGATTTTTCGTGGTCTCTCGGTGGAGGACAATATCTCCTCTGTGCTGGATATCGCGGTGAAGCACGCTCACAAACGGCGCGAACGGCTTGAGGAATTGTTGTCAGATTTCTCGATTGAGCATCTGCGCCGCGCGCCGGCCCTGGCCCTGTCGGGTGGTGAGCGTCGCCGCGTTGAAATCGCCCGCTGCCTGGCTGCAGACCCAAAGTATCTGCTGCTGGATGAGCCCTTCGCCGGGGTGGATCCGATCTCTGTCGGCGACATTCGCCATCTGGTCGGCGATCTGAAAAAACGCGGTATCGGTGTGCTGATCACTGACCACAATGTCCGCGAGACTCTGGAGATCGTGGACCGGGCGTATATCCTGCACGACGGCAAGGTGCTGATGTCCGGAACCCCGGCCGAGGTGGTCGACAATGAGAACGTCCGCCGCGTCTATCTCGGTGACAATTTCCGAATTTCCTAATCGTACCAGCCGCAATCCCGGATGGGTCGCCGCTGCGTCCTATCGCCGTTTTTGCCGGGTGCCATTCTTCAACTATCTGACAACAGGTGGAAACCCGCTGCCTCCTCATATTTGGGTAACCGATTGACGCCGATTTGCATTGACTCTCCCGCCTCGTTGGCATCGAATTGAGACATGGCAAACCCGCAGTCCGATGCTGTCCTCGCTCCAGCCTTGTTACCAAGGCCCAGACGAATGCAATCGACTGTCTTGCCTAAATCCCACTTTCAAAACTGAAGCGAGAGCAGCCGGGCTTGGCCTGGACTGGGTTTTGAAGGTCTATTTGTGAAGGAGATCACATGCGTTACCAAATCAGCGGAAAACAGATCGACATTGGCGAAGCGTTGCAGTCCCATGTGCAATCGGAGCTTGGAGCGGCGGTCGCGAAATATGCTGAACGTCCGACTGACGCCAATGTCGTCTTTTCGCGGTCTGCGCATGAATATGTTTGTGAAACGACCGTGCATCTGTCCACTGGTCTGACCGCACAAGCAAAAGCGCATGCCACTGAAATTTATGCCGCATTTGAGGCCTGCTGTGAAAAAATGGAAAAACAGCTGCGCCGTTACAAGCGCCGTTTGAAGGACCATCACCGCGACCGGAGCGAGCCGGTTGAACTCTCCGGCGCTAGCTCTTATATCCTCGCCTCTGAAGACAGCCAGCACCGAGTCTGAACCAGAATCATTGCAGCCAATCATCGTCGCCGAGATGGAAACGCAAATTCCATCCCTCTCGGTTGGTGAGGCCGTGATGCAAATGGAACTGGCAGGCGCCCCGGTTCTGGTGTTTCGCAAGGAAGGCAAGGACGGCCTGAACGTCGTCTATCGTCGGGAAGACGGGAATATCGGGTGGATCGATCCGTAACCTGTCACGGCGTCTTACGTGAGTTGAGCGGAGCAATCGAAGTATGCAGATTTCTAACATCCTGAAGCCAGAGGCCGTTCGTGTCTTTGGTGCTGCATCCAGCAAAAAGCGTCTGTTTCAAGAGATTGCAGATGTTGCTCAACTCGCTTACGGGCTGCCCGCGCAACCAACGGTCGAGGCTTTGCTGGATCGCGAAAGCCTTGGCCCCACCGGGGTCGGACACGGGGTTGCCCTGCCTCATGCACGTCTGGATGGACTGGACAAGGTGGTTGGCGTGTTTCTAGTGCTGGACACTCCGCTGGAGTTTGGCGCCGTGGACCGCCAGCCAATCGACATCGCATTCGCGCTGTTTGCACCTGAAGATGCCGGTGTTGAGCATCTGAAAGCCCTGGCGCTGGTGTCGCGCACCCTGCGCGAGCAGAGTTTCTGCACGAAACTGCGGGCCAATCCGGATCCGGCAACCCTCCACACCATCCTGACCGAAGATCAGTCCGTTCAGGCAGCCTGATCCGATCTGGTCATCTGGTGGTCACGCGCCCCAGTCTCCAAATCCAAACAACAGATAATCGCGCTGATACACCGACGCGATCTGTGCCTCCAGCTCGGCATCATAAATATCTGCCAGACTGTAGGGATGATCCATCTCCGGCGCAGCAGGCAGAACACTCTCTGACCCTCCAAGCCAACGGGCCAGATCCGGCAGCGTGCTTGGCAAATCTGCTTCCCGCAGGATCAGGTCCGGCGACTGGATCGTTGCGAACCCTGCAATCGTCTGCGCCTGCGTCGCCCAAGACGCATCGGTGCGAAACCCGGTCTGGCCCGCAAGATTGGCGCCAATCACGTCAACAAACCTCGCAAAGGCCGCGCGATGCTGGTCCTGCGTGTATGACCCACCTGCGGCATCTTTCGGCAGAGGCACCTTGAACTGATTGCGCATCAGATTGCGAATCTGGCGCAGCGATCCCGGCCCGGTGTCCAGAATACGGGTGCAGAAAACATGATGCAGGCGAGCCACGGGATGGCGCAGCACGGTCAGGCTGCGAAATCCGGGATGGCCCCGCTTCCACTGGCGCAGCTGTTTCTGGTTCATCCCCGAGATCAGCGCCTCTCTGCCATCGGGTTCCTGCCCGGCCATCCAGCCGCAGACAATATCAGTTGGTCCGCCACTGACCGGCAGAAACAGCAACGGCAGCTGTTGCCCGGCGACATATTCAGGGACCGCTCAGCCCGCGCCGCGGTTCGAAATTCGGGGTACGCGACAGGTTGAACCGATCCAACCCTGCCATCGCGCGGTCCAACTCCTGCGGGTTGGCGACTTTCTCCTCAAGCGAGGCGGGGTTCTGCGGCTTGAGACTGTCATCAAGTCGATCCAACCGGGCCTCAACCCCCAGCCATTTGGCCAGACCATTGAGAACCTCCAGATCCTGCAGATCCTCATAGGCGACATAAAACGCCGTCTGCCCAGATTTCTGCAACCGGTTCAAAAGAGTAACCTGAAAGCTCTGCAGCTCTGTCACATGTCGCGCGAACTCTTCCGCATTGATCGTCGCCAACCCCGTCTTACGCCGTTTCACGTTTGTCAATTTCCACTGGCCGGTGTTCTGAGCGATCTGGTGGGAGACATAGCTGTCAGCCGGATTTCGGGTCAGGATAATCTTGGCGCAACGCGGATCATCCAGGATCTGGTCCAGCACGCGCGGATCATGGTCATGAAAATAACGAAACCCGTTCAGCCCCCCTCTGCACTGCGAAAACGGTTCAGAAACCCCAGTGCATCACCGTCACGCCGCTGCTGCGTCCACCCCAGCGTCGTCTCGCGGTTTGGGTAGCTGATAAAATGCGGGTTAAACGCCTCACCGTGGCAGGTGACTCCATCCAGCGCGTTCAGATTGGCTTCAAGAAAATTCGAGCCGGTGCGCATCTCGGCAAACACAACGAAGTAATCAAAGTTCTGTGGCATGGTTCGTTACTGTACCAGATAAGGTTTGCGCGGCGTTTTGGGCATGTTCAACGGCCCTTGTTCCGCCGGAAAATCGCCCATCAGATAGGGGTGCATCCCCTGGTTCTTGAGGTTTTGCAGAAACTGGCCAAAGCCCGCCAGATCCACCATTGTTGGCGCGGTATTCAAATGACGCTGCGCCTGCGCCCCAAATTCATCCAGAACGGTCTGTATCGGCTCCATCGGTGACTCAACAAATTCCGCCATTGACCAGATCCGCACCCGCGCCTTCACGTATTTGGAGCGGAGGATCTCAATATGTTTGGCCTCAATCTGCTGCAATCGCGCCGCCTCGCGTCGCAGGTCAGCGAAATTTCTGTTGGACCGGAACAGCGGAACCGCCCAGGCGCCGGAAATCACCGAGACCTGCGCATTGGGATCACGCGCCACCAGCCAGTTGATGGCCTGATTGTCCTGTGGCCCAAACTGAAAACACTGTCGCTCTCCACGTGTGTTCCAGATCAGATTGGTCAGAAACCCCTTCGGATGGTAGTCACGCAGCTTTGCACTGTCGCTGAGACCGCCGTTGATCAGCGTCTGGCGATCGGCAAATTCAACGCTATTGGGTGCAAACAGATGCCCGTGTACCTTGGCGCCGGTGACCTGGCTCAGCCAGTCCTCAAAATTCTCAAACAGCTCAGCAAAGCCCTGAAACATCGAATAGGGATTGCAGGTAATGCCATTTTCCAACCCGTTGGCGGGAAGACGGCTCTGCATGTAGAGCCCCGGACGCCCCCGGGTCCGACGCTCAACCGCTTTGGCAAAAATTCGGTCAATTTTGCCCGGATTGGGTTCTCTGCTCTTCATCACATCCGGCCGATCCCCCAGAAACGTCGCATAAAGCCGATCCGCATGCGGCCAGATCTTGCGTGCAACAAAACAATCGGAGCGGCGCAGCAGCTGTAGATGATCATCGTAGAAATTATGCGGTTTGCCCTGAAAATCGAACTTGGACAGGGTCAGGGACCGGCTTTCGATATTCCCGGAATAGAGCCGCGCAAGCGTCTGGTAGTAGCTCTCATCCGGGATCCAGACCTTGCGGAAATACCGGTCATATCGTGGCCGGTCCGGGTCCTCCAAAATGGCCGACAGGGTCTGCCGCGTCAGGCACCACCACTGGCTGCCCATATGCGGGACCAACCCGTCGGGGATCTTGCGCCGGATGCCCAACTTGCGTTGCAGAGAGACATATCTGTCAAAGAGATAGCGATGTTTTTTCCAGGAGAAGGGGAAGCGCAGTGTAAAACGTTCGACATCCAATCCCCCGACAATCCAAGGGACATCAGCGGTGGTGGCACTTTCGATAAAATCGGTGCGCGGTCGCGCGGCGAGGTAATCCACCAAATCGGAAACAGGCCGCAGCGGCAGACAGGAACCGGAGGCCAGAAACACATGCCGCACCGATGGGTATTTCGCGAGCAACAACTCAGAAGCAGACTGCGACGCCGCGACAATCCCCCAGGTGCCCCATTCACAGCGATGTCGCCGCGAAAACCGCACCATTGGGTCACCGGAAAACGCAGCCTTGAACGCCGCATATGTTGCCTGAGGAACCTTTTTGTCGACATGCAGAACAACGGGGCATCCCCCTGCCACCCAATGCCGGGCCACCTGTTCCGCGCGATCCAGCGCCGTGTGGACCAGCATGACGATGCCGACAGCGCTCATGCCCAATTCCCCTTGGACATCAGGCCGAGAATCTCCAATTGGCGCCAGTTGATATATTTCTCACTCCACTTGCACCACAGCTCGGGCTGATCTCCCGCAGCCTCGGCATAGGCTTTGTATTCGGCGGACCCGGCATAATGCTGCCCACGCAGCATCTCTTCCTCAGCTTTGGAGACAAACGTATGCAGAAACTTGGTGTGCAAGAGCGCGCCACTGGCCTTCTCACCGCCATCGGTCTCATAGACCTGATTTAAGCCGCGCGGCAGCAGGGCATGGGTCGAGCTGACGTAGGTATAGCGCCGATCCCATTTTACCAACGGGATCTTGTTCAAGGCTTAGCGCCTTCTTCGGCTGATCGGCAAAAAACACCCGCGCCCGTGGCCCCCCTTGTATCCAGAGGTTGCCATAGGTCGGATTGCGCTTGATCGAGTAGTTGCCGCTATCGAACCAATTGGCGATCTCAAGCGGATCCTGCCCGGCATGGTAGGGCACAGCGTCCAGCTTGCCCTTGGGGTAAACATCAATCAGCATCGCGGAGAAGCTGCGGATGGCCGAACTGTCCAGCCAGTCCGTCAGCGCGCGCAGGGGGCGGCTGTCGCAGAAAGGATAGATGAACAGCTCATCCGGATCGACCACCAGAACCCAATGGCCATGGGCATAGCGTCGTTTTAGATGGTTCATCCAGTCGATGCCGAATCCGGCGCGTTTGTAGCTCGCCATGGTATGCCAGACAGAGACATCCGGCATGCCGCGCAGATATTCACGCGCGCCGTCCACCGATCCGTTGTCGACAATAAGGAAGTGATTGACGCCCAGTTTACGGTAGTAGTCGAGGAAATAGGGCAACCGGATCTGCTCATTGCGCAGGGTGGTTACCAGCAGGATATCGCCCGGCCGGATATTATCCGTCTGGTCCTGAACCGCTGACAGCTCGCGGGACTTGCGCATGGCACGCAGGATGCGACGTTTCCGCCGCAGCCGCATGCGATAAGACTCCCAAAGGCTCAAGACTGCTTCCATCCCCGGTTGCAAAGGTGCCATCTCGGACTGTCGTCAACCCGACTGCATCACCGCCAGCGACATTCCGCACAATATGCCATGTAAGCTATTTGGAAACAATGAATTTGGGATTGACGCTGTTGTTGCGAGATCACGTCCCTGAGTGGGTCACGCATGCTCTAGGCAGGCCTCTAGGGCGGCCCGTTCCAGGCGATAGGCAACGCTGTTTTGCTCACCATCCCGTTCGCCGCGCCATTGGCAGTAGGCGGCCATGCGCCAGTGGTACCAAGGTTTCAGCGACAGGTAGCGCGCAGTGATCTCCGGATCCGGATAGGCCGCAAGGAAGGTTGCCTCCTCTGCCCCTGTCAGGGGCGCACCGCGATAAACCTGCTGCATTGCGGGCGACAGGAAAAGCGCAAGATCCTCAGCCGGGTCTCCGATCTGCGGGCATTGCCAATCGATGAGCGTCAGACACCCGCCTGAGGTCACGATATTTCCGGGTACAGGATCGCCGTGGATCAACACCCTGCGCCCTGCTGCCGGTATCTGCCTGCCGGGCTCAAGCCGGTTCAGATCACCGGCATCGCCGCAATAGGCCAGAATGGACTGGGTCTGGTCTTTGATCGCCGCACTGCCGGACACACCTGCTTAAGCAAACCCGGTATCACGGGCTGTGCATGCAACCGGCCAAGTAGTGCCGCCACCTCTGCGCTGCCCGACGACCAGGTTACGCCCGGCGAGTGCCGGTATGCCAGCCAATCATGCCCCTCAAACTGACCGGATGTCAGCAGTTCTGGCACCAAAGCTGTGCCATTCAGGGCCTGAAGCGCTGCGTATTCGCGTGCAGCATCATTGGCAAAGAGCGGGTTGGCATGACTGTCGCCATAGAGTTTCACCACAATCCCGCCCAAACGCCAGACACGGTTGGAGCGCCCCCCCAAAAGAGGCGACGGTCTGGCATCGCTCACGCCGCAGTCCGACAGATATGCCAGAAAGCGGGCGATAAAATATGGCGACAGGTTTGGCAGGTCAGGCTCCGTGGTTTTGGCTCGTGCTATCCGCGAGCCAGGTCTCCGGTGCCCTTGTGCGTCAGACTGCGGGTGCCACAGGTTCGCGCAGCGCTGTCACCGATGATGCCAAGATCGCCGAGCCGCCTTCCAGGATCAAGGCCACTTCGTTGCCACGCATCTGAGTTTCTTTCACCCGGGTGTAGGTCTCCGCAGTATCGGAGAGGACAACTTCACCGTTTTTCTGGCTCTCTAGCGTGAAGCTGTAGCTGCCTGGATCAAACGCATATCCGTCGTCATCAATACCCTGCCACTGATAAGGTTCAGCCGAAACAGGAAGGCTGAGTCTCTGCACCTCCTTGCCGGTGTCATCCTTGACCACCAGATGCACAGTATCGGCGATTTGGGCCGGGTTCGGCGAGACGGTTACCGGGTTGGCCCCGTCAAAGTAGGCGGGTGCTGCCGACCGGGTTTCCATACCGACCCAGCCGGACATGGCAGCCATGTTTGCCAAACCCAACTGCGCTTGGATCCCCTCCAGAACCTCATTGCCCTGAACCTGTTGTTCGACCATTGAGAATTGCGCCAACTGCGCCGAGTATTCTGTTGAATCAATCGGTTCCAAAGGATCCTGATACCGCGCCTGTGCGGTAAGCATCTTCAGGAAGGTCTCGAAATCAGAGGCGATCCCTGTGGTTTTCTTTGGCTCAGCCGAGGCGGCCGACGCCGCTTGCTGTTGTTGCGATGCAGACGCACCCGTTACGCTCGTCGTCATAATCTCAAATCCTCATATCAAGCCCAACCTCACCGAGGTTGAGTGATTGCGTCATCGGTTCTGCAGGAAGATCGGCCAGATCCTCATCACCAAGCCCGGCGGACCGGCCGGCTTGGGTATTGGCCTCGCCGCGGCCACCGCTTTGATTCGAGGCTTCATCTCCCGAGAACTGGAACGAAATATCCTCAAACCCCATCCGCTTAAATTCATCCGCCAGCTCATTGATATGACGCCGCATCAGGTCACCAGTTTCAGCGCGCTCAGTCTGAATCATGACACTGACGCCCGTCTCAGTGACAGAGACGCGCATATTCACATGCCCCAGCTCCTTGGGATTGAGCGCAACATCGACGTTACGCTCTCCCTTCGTTGCCAGTGCTTCGGCCATCTGATTCGCGATCAGGCGGGGCGTTTCAGGTTTATGCACAGTCCCTGGGCTTACCGTTGCTTCTGTCAGCAGCTGTGACAGGCCAGGCAACTCAAACCCGCTGCTGGCACCGGACACCGCGCTGCTGCCCACCTCCGCTGAGAGCGCCGGATCAATAGCAAGCGCAGAGGTAGATGTCGGCATAGCAGCCGTAAGAGCCCCTGCACCGAGGCCAAAACTGGCAACCGAATACGTACCCTGAGGCAGCATCGCAGCGGTCTGCGTGGGCGTGGGTGCACGCATCTGTTCAACAGCTGTGCGCCGCGCCTCTAGGTTTTCCCGCACCGGCGAAGGCGTCCCCTCCAGCGGTGTCGGAGTGGCCGTCGTGTTCGCCTGTTGCACCGGTTGAGTTTGCCCCACCACCGACGGTTTCGCAGCATCCTTCACCATCTCGGAGTGCGCTGCCGCCGTTGCTGAAGCCGCGGCGGGTTTCACCTCTGGCTGAGTGCTTGTTGCAGGATTGGAGACGGCATCGGTTTGCACGATCCGACCTCTTGGCCCGACTGGTGTAATGTTTGCCTCGGCCCCAGTTCTACGCCCATCCACAGCGACATCACGCGCCGCCGTGGCCTCAGCGGCTGCCGAATCGCTGCGCAGCCCCGGTGTTGATTGGCCTTCCGCATCTGCGACCAACTGCTGCGGGCCGCTGCCCGTTTCCGACGGCGCCTTAGCTGCGGTGCCAGGGCTTCCCATAGATCCATCGCTTTTTACCTCAGACGGCAAACCGACCTTTGCAGAGATCTCAGCAGCGGCCGCTGCATCAGTACCTGTACCCGGCGCCACAGCAGCACGATCCGGCGAACCCTCGGCAGATGAATTGACTTCACCCGCTGCCCCCGCGCCTTCAACATCTGGCTGAGGCAAAGCGGCGGACTGGCGTTCAGCTTTCTCTGCAGATGCGCCATCGCGACGACCGTTTTCAGTCGACTTTTCCGCGGTGACATCGACGTTCAGCTGCGTGGGAATCACTGGAACCTCAGGTTCTGCTGCGGCCTCCTTGGCCGCCGCCTGATCCACTGTCTCTTGCGGATCCTCGCCCATGGCCGCCTCGGCATCACCATTCTGTGTTGTCTGATTTGTCTTTTCCGACGCATCCGCAGTGGTGGCCTGCTGCTCAGCAACCTCCTCCACCTGCGCTACGTCGGTTCCTGCGTCTTCGGACGAATTTGCAGTCTCTGTCATAACCGCGTCAAAGCTTGCGCCTTTACGCGATTTTGCCGATTCGCCTTGCTGGATCTTGTCCGATCCCTGAGCGCCACCAGAGGTGGGGCTTGTAAGTGCGTTGATAAACATTGGCTTCCAGACATTCTATCTCGATGCCAGCACCATAACGCCAATCGGTTACGGCAATTTTAACCGATCATCCGCCAAAATAGAAAAAATCGAAGCAATTTCGACATCTCAGAACGAGGTATATAATGGAACCGATTGCTCAACTTCCGGCGATGCAGCGTCCCGCTGCCATCACCTCGCCACCACAAGATCCGCTGCGCAAGGCCGCACAGGAGCTTGAGGCGACCTTCCTTACAGAAATGTTGAAATCCGCCGGTCTTGGCGAAAGTCGCGAGACAATGGGCGGCGGTGCAGGCGAGGACCAGTTTTCCAGTTTCCTGGTGCGCGCGCAGGCGGAACAAATCACCAAAGCGGGCGGCGTCGGCTTGGCAGAATCACTTTATCACGCATTGAAAGAGGCACAGGACAATGACTGAACACACTCCGCAACAGCTGATCGAAGACCTGGATACCCTACTGGATGCTGAGCGCGCAGCGCTGGTGAGTGGCAATCTGCAGGAGCTGGAACCGCTGCTTGCCAAGAAGGAAGCGATCATAACAACGCTGAATATGACCGCTGACCTGGAGCGTGAAGCTCTGGAACATGTCCAGGGCAAAGTGTCTCGCAATCAGGTCCTGCTGGACAGTGCCATGGAAGGTATCCGCGCTGTCGCTGCCCGGATGGCGGAGCTGCGGCGTGTGCGCAAAGGGTTGGACGTCTACGACCAGTCTGGGCGCAAGACCCGTTTTGCGACTGGCGGCACCCCCAACCTGGAGAAACGCGCGTAACCGGCCCAATTTAGAGAAAATTCTAGCAATGGAATTTCCGGCATTAGCACTCCCTTAGCACATAGTAGGCCAATGTCACTTTGCACCTTCAAGAGAGGGTGGCGCGGAAGCCGGACGGCGGAACGCATAGTCAGAAAGACGTCAGAGAGCGCCCTTCGGGGCAGGGAAACCAGAGGTCAAAACGCCTCTAACTAAAGGAATACATGCTATGTCCAGCATTCTGACTAACAATGGCGCAATGGTTGCACTGCAGACCCTGCAGTCCGTGAACAACAGCCTTGACGACACCCAGAGCCAGATTTCGACCGGTAAGCGGATCGGTTCGGCCAAGGATAACGCTGCGGTTTGGGCGATCTCCAAAACCATGGACTCCGATATTGCCGGTTACAAATCGGTTCAGGAGTCGCTGGGCGTTGGTGAAGCAACCGTCGCCGTGGCCCTGTCCGGTGCCGAACAGATCGTTGAAACTCTGACCGAGATGAAGCAACTGGCGATTTCCGCGAACTCGGAAAACGTTGACCACGGTAAGATCCAGGACAGTATCGCCAAGAAGGCGGCGCAGATCGCGTCCATCATTGATTCTGCTGAATTCAACGGTGCGAACCTGCTTGACGACACTACCACCACAGAATTGACCGTTCTGGGCGGATTGGATCCGACGGCGGATACCATCACTGTAACTGCAATCGATTCCAGCACCCGATTGGATGCAACTGGCCTCACCGCAATCACTGATGTTGCCACAGGCTCCACCGCGTTGACCGAGATTGAGACAATGCTTGGTATTGCGATCGACGCAGCCGCTCAGCTGGGTGCAGATTCCAACCGTTTGGGCGACCAGGGCATGTTCGTATCGAAACTCTCCGACTCCCTGACAATGGGTGTCAGCACGATGACCGATACGAATATGGAAGAGTCTTCTGCGAGGCTGAAGGCGCTTCAGACTCAGCAGCAGCTGGCAGTGCAATCGCTGTCGATTGCAAACCAGGCGCCACAGACCCTGATGCAGCTGTTCCGTTAATAGCAGCTTGATCTGGGGCGCCACCGCGCGCCCCAGATCCCCTATCGCAGAGAATCTGTAGATTACATGTTAGGATAACACGTGAATGCCCTTCTAAAGGCGAAGAGCGCCTATTCGGCGGCAAAGGCCCCGACTCGAACTGCAAAGAACCTCGAATACGAAGTCATCGCCCGCGTAACCCGTCGCATGGTCGCCGCAGCCCAAAAAGGTAAGCCAGGTTTTACCGAACTTGCCGCAGCACTGACCGACAATCGCAAACTCTGGTCGATCTTTTCAGTCGAAGTTGCCAGTCCTGGAAATCCACTCCCGGACGAATTGAAAGCTCAGCTGCTCTCGCTTGGGGAATTCACCCATCAACACACCAGTAAAGTCCTGGCCCGCAAAGCGGATGTGCGACTTCTGGTGGAAATCAACACGGCCATCATGCGTGGCCTTCGCAGCGGAGCGTCCTGAATATGAGCGGATTGGTCCTGAAACTTGCCCCGAAAGAGCGGGTATTGGTGAACGGTGCAGTAATTGAAAACGGAGATCGGCGCAGTCGATTGTCCATCGTAACCCCAGATGCAAACATCCTGCGGCTGCGCGATGCCATCCACCCGGAAGAAGCAAACACTCCGGTGCGACGCGTCTGCTACGCGGCCCAGTTGGTTCTGTCTGGCGATGTCGACGGCGAGGAGGATCGCCTTCAGATGCTGCGCCGGATCGAGGAACTGAGCCAGGTGTTCACGGATCCTGACAGCCGCGCATCACTGGCAGAGGCCACCGATGCCGTCCTCTCCGACAACCATTACCGATGCTTGAAAGCGTTGCGCACGTTGCTGCCACGCGAAGATCGGCTTATGGCCGTGCGCCCCTCATGAGTTCTCAGCCGACCGTGTCTTGGAAAGGCACTGTCGGCTGAACTTATTCTGGGTAGAGATGTTCTAGCCAGAGATTTGCCGGGTAACCTGGTCTTAACTTGAACACATAGGCGGGCTTCGGTCATCTGAACGACCAACTGGCATCATACACGCAGATGGGGTCAGACCCTGCCCGTTTCGCGTTTTGCTCCGTTATGCTGGTCGTAGGCTGATAGCTCTATTGCTGGAGATATGCCCGGGCCGAACTCTCAAAGCCGCCCATGTGTCTGTCACCCGTAATGCGCAGCAGGGCTGCTGGATTATAAGCAGGTGTTTTACCCAGATGCTGAATGCCGAGGCACGATCACCGCGCCTTCTGCGTTACGATTCCATCGGTTTAACCAAAACCACCAATGCGCTCTATCTTATCCCTCATTGGGGAGGGACGTTTGGCGAAAGATGAAATCATCTAGCGCCCACTCCCCGAGCGACATCAGCGCGACGATACCCAAAAACTGAAGACTATGCGGGCCAAGCGCGCGACATGCTCTGGCCCCGTGAGATGTCCACTCACCTTCATGATGGAACTGTTCGGGAAAACGGCGCGGCCAATCTGGGGCTTCCGATTTAGAAAATACCAAGCGAGTGCTGGGTCAAACCATCTGACCCTCAGCGCGCTATCAGCGGGTTCGCCCCATCCACGAGCATAAAACAAAGACGTCTGCTCAAAACCGCAACATCGCGCATCCGTCGCTGTGAAATCCTTATAGCGATCGAAACACACCACCTGACTGAGGCCTCGCCTAGCCTGCACTAGGCTCATCTAGCGACAGCGTTGCATCAAGTTAGCGTATCGCCACGGCGCGTCGCATCATCAGCATCAGGCGATTGAAGCTGCTTTGTACCCCTTCAGGATCTGACCTGCCGAAGAACGAATCCAACTCTGGCCAGAGCTTCACAGCCTGATCCAGCGTCACATCATTACCTTCAGAATAAAGACCCGCGCGGATCATAACCTCAGATTGTTCGTAAGCGCCAAGATATTTCCGGACATCCAGAATCGCTGAATTCTCATCCGCTGTTGCGGCCGAAGGCAGGCTTCTGGAGACCGACCGCGAGACATCGACAGCCGGAAAACGTCCTCGTTCTGCAATCTCACGGTTGAGCACGATATGACCGTCCAGAACACCGCGCAGAATATCGGCGATCGGCTCATCCATATCGGAACCTGCGACAAGCACGCTGAAAATCGCGGTGATATCGCCCTGGTCAGCACTGCCAGGTCCCGCACGCTCACAAAGACCAGTAATCAGCGGTGTCACCGACGGTGGGTATCCGCGCAGGGCTAAGCGCTTCGCCAGATGAAACGGCGATCTCGCGATGTGCTTCGGCAAATCGGGTCACAGAATCTGCCAGAAACAGCACATTTTTTCCCTGATCGCGAAAATGCTCCGCCACGGCCATCGCCGACCAGGCGCAGCGCCGACGCACCAGAGCCGATTGGTCCGACGTGGCTGCGACAACAACTGCACGCTGCATCCCCTCGTCGCCCAGAACATCCTTCACGAAGTGGTTGACCTCACGTCCCCGCTCCCCGATCAGCGCGATGACGACAATATCAGCCTCCATATTCTGTGCCAATGTGGCCAAAAGCGTGGATTTCCCCACACCTGACCCGGCAAAAAGGCCGACGCGCTGCCCTTTTACAATCGGCAGAATCGTATTGAAAACGGCAAGACCGGTGGCGAGTCGTTCGCCCATCGGTCGGCGAGAGGCGGCTTTTGGCGGCGCGGCCATCAAATCCCGCGTTGCCTCACCACGCATCATCGGCCGCCCGTCCAGAGGCGCACCAAAGGGATCGATCACGCGTCCGATCCAACTGTCAGCCGGGGCGAAATCCGGCGTCGGGTGCAACAGAACGGCATCCCCGACCGCAACGCGGTCCGGCGCTGTATCTGGTAACATGCTGACCTCGCTACCAGAAATCCGCATCACCTCACCTTCTAACGGGTCACTTCCCGCCCGACGAAGGATCAACCGATCCCCAATACGTGCCTGACCATTCAACCCCGATACCGTGATTGCGCCACCTGAAATTTCCGACACGCGCCCCACGGCTGACGACAGTTTCTTGTTCGCCAAATCCTGGGTCAATGCGTTGATGGCTGAGATCATGTTCTGGTGTCTCCAACTGTTCCTGAAAACAATTTCTAAAGGAATCGGGGTTAAGCCTTGATTGAAATTGATCGAGGGAGAAGCCCCGGTGTTTAAAGAACTGAACGTCTTTAAGATTGCCTACTCAATGGCCACCCATGCAGGGAAGCGCCAGGCATTGGTGTCGCAGAACATCGCCAATGCCGATACGCCTGGCTATCATGCCAAGGACATCAAGCCTTTCAAAGAAGTCTATGCGCAGGGATCCCGTGCAGGCGACATGGTTGCCAGCCGGTCCAATCATCTGCATGGCGCCTCCGGCAACGGCATGGACTGGGCTGTCACCGCGACGCGCGGCGGCGGTGATCCCAATGACAACACGGTCTCGATCGAAGGCGAAATCCTGAAAGGGGTTGAGGTCAAGCGGCAGCATGACCGTGCATTGGCGATCTATAAATCCTCGATGAACGTGCTGCGCAGCAGCCTTGGCCGGAACTGAGGAGATTAGATCATGAGCGAATTTTCCAAATCCCTCTCCGTCTCCGCAAGCGCATTGAAAGCCCAGGCAAACCGCCTGCGTCATGTGTCGGAGAACATCTCCAACGCAGATACCCCCGGGTACCGCCGCAAGACCGTCCCCTTTGAAGCGGTGCGCGATCTGCGCTCCGATGTTGAAAAGGTAGAGGTTGGTCCTGTGCGTCTGGACCGATCCGATCTGGAGCAGGTTTTTGACCCCTCTCACCCGCTGGCTAACGAGAGCGGCCATTACGAAGGGTCGAATGTAGACCTGATGATCGAGATCGCCGATGCCCGCGAGGCACAGCGCAGCTACGAGGCCAACCTCAAGATGTTCGAACAGGGGCGGCAGATGTCGTCATCACTGATGGACCTGTTGCGCAGATAACACCGAGATTTTCTGAAACACACTGACATACCTGGAGATCCAGAATGGATATTCGCAGTCTTTCCGCCACCACCGGCTACGCCGCTGCACGCCCCGCGACCAAGGTCGATCCGGAGCACATGCCCAGCAGCGCCGAGGCCAAGATCAAGGCCAGCTTTGAAGAGTTCGTGCAAGCACCCTGCAGCAAAGCGAGCAGGTATCGGTCACCGCAATGACAGGCAACGGCGACCCCCATGCACTGGTGCAAGCACTGGCCCAGACCGAACTGGCGGTGGAAACCGCGGTGACCGTCCGCAACAAGGTGGTCGAAGCCTATCAGGAAATCCTACGGATGCCGGTGTAAGCCCATGATGAGCGAAGGGCTTTTCTACGACACTCTGCGCCAGGCCCTCTGGGCGTCTGTGATGATGTCGACACCGATTTTGCTGGTTGCGCTGGTTGTTGGCCTCGCCATCGGCCTGTTTCAGGCCCTGACATCGGTGCAGGAAATGACCCTGACGTTTGTGCCGAAGCTTACCGCTATTCTTGTCGTTTTCTGGATGACCATGGGTTTCATGACGCAGACCCTGGTTGCCTTTTTTGATGGGCACGTTGTGCCGCTGATTTCAGGAGGTCTGTAATGGGAGACACCGGTTACACCACCCTGTCCCGCCAATCGGGTCTGATGCGCGAAATGCGCGTTGTCGCAAATAACATCGCCAACTCAGCCACCACCGGATACCGGGCCGAAGGGGTGATCTTTTCCGAATTTATCCAGTCCGCTCCCGGTCAGGAATCCCTGTCGATGGGGCGGGCAAACATCCGCAACACATCAATGGCGCAGGGCGCCCTGACCCAATCTGGCGGTGATCTGGACCTTGCCATCGAAGGCGACGGGTATTTCATGGTGGAAACCCCGATGGGTGAGCGACTGACCCGGTCAGGCGCGTTTTCCACCAACGCCCAAGGTGATCTGGTCACCATGGATGGTCATCGGGTCTTGGATGCGGGGCGCGCGCCTGTGTTCATTCCGGGCGATGCCAAATCGATCAAATTCGGCGCCGACGGCACCTTGAGCGCAGACGGTCGGGCGCTCGGCCAAATCGGCATTTTCAAACCGGAAGAGAATTATCAGATGATCCGCGAAGACGGGGTCATGTTCCGCGTCGACGGCGAAATCGAAGACGCTGGCGACGCTCGCGTGCTCCAGGGTTTTCTGGAGGGGTCCAATGTCAATGCCATCTCCCAGCTGGCGCGAATGGTCGAAATTCAGCGGGCCTATGAAATGGGCCAGAGCTTTCTTGAGACCGAGGACCAGCGTGTCCGCAACGCCATCAAAAATCTGATTAAGTCGTAGGAGTAAGCCCATGCGCGCCCTGAAGATCGCCGCAACCGGAATGACCGCGCAGCAACTGCGCGTTGAGACAATTTCGAACAACCTCGCGAATATGAACACCACGGGCTATAACGCTCGGCGTGCGGAATTTGCGGATCTGCATTATCAACAGGTTACGCGGGCTAGGCACGGTAAATGCCTCCGACGGAACTGTGTTGCCCACCGGTGTTCAGGTGGGCCTTGGTGTCCGTGCTTCTGCCATCTCCATTCATCTGGCGCAGGGGGCCCTGACCCAGACCGGGAATGATCTGGACGTTGCCATCGACGGCAAAGGCTATCTTGAGGTGACGCTCCCCTCCGGACAGTCCGCCTATACCCGCGACGGGGCGCTGAAACGGTCGGCCGAAGGTCTGGTCGTCACCTCCGACGGTTTCACTGTCTCCCCGGATATCACCATTCCCAGCGATGCGCGCAATGTCTCGATCAACGCCGATGGTGAGGTCTACGCCTATTTCGACGAAACCGCCGAAGGGCAGCTGATGGGTCAGCTGACGCTGGCCGGGTTCTCCAACCCCAAAGGCCTGGAAGCCCTGGGCAGCAACCTCTTTGTGGAGACCGAAGCATCGGGTGCGGCCACTGTTGCCTCTCCCGGTGAGAATGGTCTCGGCACCCTGCGTCAGGGCTATCTGGAGGCCAGTTCGGTGGATGCCGTCCGCGAGGTCACGGAACTGATCGAAGCCCAGCGCGGCTATGAAATGAATGCCAAGGTCATCTCTGCCGTCGATCAGATGATGGGCGCAACCACGCAGGTACGCTGATGAAACGGATCCTCGCCATTGTGATGCTTTTCTGCGCTCAGCCCGCCTGGGCCGACATCCTGGTCCCGGTGCGAACCATCCGGGCCAAGGAAATCGTGACGGCCGAGGATCTGGTTCTGAAGCAGGCCGAGGTGCTGGGCGCGATCTCCGATCCGTCTTTGGTCATTGGCCAAGAAGCCCGCGTGGCGCTTTATGCAGGGCGGCCGGTGCGCCCGGGCGATGTTGGCCCAGCTTAGCCATCGTCGAGCGCAACGACCTGGTCACCATTCGGTTCAAACGTGGTGGTCTGACCATTCTGGCCGAGGGCCGTTCGCTTGGTCGCGGTGCTGATGGCGAAGCAATCCGCGTCATGAACTTATCGTCACGCACAACCATCAGCGGGCGTATCGCCGCAGATGGAACAGTTGAGGTAAACTGATGAAAAATAGAACCCTTTTGGCGAATTCGGCCCTTGCGGCTATGATCACGCTGAGCGCCTGCGGACGACTTGATCATGTTGGCAAACCACCGACATTCAGCCCCGCAAATGAATCTCCTGAACATGTTGCCATGCTGTTTCAGGGCTTGCCTGTAAACACGCAGACCCAACGCCCGGTTGATCAGGCCTCACTCTGGAGCGGTTCGCGTCAGTCTCTGCTGGGGGATCGTCGGGCAACCAAACAGGGTGACATCCTGACCGTCGTTATCGAAATCGACGAAGAGGCAGAAATCTCCAACGATACCAAGCGGTCGCGCTCCGGCTCCGAAAGTCTGGCGGTTCCGCAACTGCTCGGCCTGCCCCAGCGATTGGATCGGAAACTGCCCGAAGGGGCGTCGATGGCTGATGCCGTTGATATCGGCAGCAGCAGCAGCTCCGGCGGCAAAGGTTCTGTGAAGCGCAGCGAGAAACTGGAACTGCGGGTCGCCGCAACCGTGGTGGATGTGTTGCCAAACGGTGTACTGTCGATCAGCGGCACACAAGAGCTGCGCGTCAACTTCGAGATGCGCGAATTGTTGGTAACGGGCTACGTGCGCCCCGACGATATCAGCCGCCAGAATGAGATCACCTATGACAAGATCGCCTCCGCGCGGGTCTCATACGGTGGCCGCGGCCAAATCACCGATGTTCAACAACCCCGTTACGGCCAGCAGGTGCTGGACGTGATCCTGCCATTCTGAGGCCTGCATATGTTGTCAAAACTACTGCCCGTCATTCTGCTCCTTGTTGGGACCGCCGGTGGAATCGGCGCCGGTGTCATGCTGGCCCCGGCCCCCGCCCCGGAAGAGCACGCCGAGGACAGCGGCGAGCACGCCGAAGAAATCACCCCTGAACTGCCGGGCGAAGAAGAAGAGCAACGCGAATACATCAAGATGGCGAACCAATTCGTCGTTCCAGTTGTCGAGCGTGAACAGCTCTCCTCTCTGGTGGTGATCTCTCTCAGCCTGGAAACCAAGGCCGGGATGAACGAGAAAATCCACGCCTACGAGCCGAAGCTGCGGGATGTCTTCCTGCAGGTGCTGTTCGATCACGCCAATATGGGCGGTTTTCGCGGCGCCTTCACCCGGTCGGACATGTTGACGCCTCTGCGAACCGCTCTGCGCGAAGCTGCGCAGAAGCAACTCGGCAAGGATATTTATGATGTGCTGATCGTGGAAATGTCACGACAAGACGTCTGAAGCCCAATTCCACATCAACGAAAAAGGCCGGTTCATCTGAACCGGCCTTTTTTTGATGCCAACATGTTGCGTTAATCTCATTCCATATTCATCAGCCGGTTGTGCAGTTTTTGCGCCCTGTCCTTCTTCACCCGCTGGCGCTCCTGGATCGCCATCGTTTCTACCGCGTGCTTGCGGCCGAACGCCTTGCGCAGATTGTCCATCGCCCGCAGCTTCTGCGCGGTAATCTGCGCCAGCTCCATATTCAGTTGGCGGCGGGTGCGGCTGTGCCAGCCCTGCCACAAAAGATCCGCGCCGAGTGCTTTCATCGCGTGGTCGGAATTAGCCATGTCGCGACTGTCCTTGATCTGCTGATCCAGTTTTGCCAGCTGGCCGCGCACCCGCGCCTCAGCATCAAGAACCGGTTTCACCTTGGCATGCTCCTGCAGGTACATGGCCTCTGTCACGTCTGCCATCTGGTCCAGCATCTTCTGCTTCATCACACCATCCCCTTCGCCCGTTGACGCATTTTCTCCGCAAAGCGGATGGCAGCAGCAACAGGCGCATAATGCTCTTCGTGAATTTCCTGACCGATATCGACCGCCGCATGCAACGCGCGCGCGGTGGGCGGGTCGCTGTGGATCGGAACACCGTTCTCATTGGCAACTTCGCGAATAACGGCGGCAACCTCATCCACACCCTTGGCCACGCATATGGGGGCCTGCCCTGGCGCGCGGTCCCACTTTAGCGCCACCGCGTAGTGGGTTGGGTTGACGATCACAACATCGGCCTCGGCCACATCGGCAACCCCTTGGCCCATGGCGATTTCATGTGCCTTTTGACGGCGCGCGCCCTTCAGATGCGGATCCCCTTCCGAGTCCTTGGCTTCGTCCATGATCTCCTTGCGAGACATCATGTTCTTGCGATTGTGCTCCGCCTGCTGAAAGGCCGCATCAATCACACCGATACCAAGCGCAATGATCAGCGCCAGAATCAGGAATTCCAACGCCAGCTGCGCCATCATCATCACAACAACAAACGCCCCGGTGGCCGAGGAGGCAATCATGTCCGGCAGCCGGTAATTGAGGTAGATGCCCATGCAGACCGAATAAAGCACCAGCTTAACCGTGCTTTTGAAAAACTCAAACAGCCCCGAACGTCCGAACTTGTTCTTGGCGTTCGAAATGATCGAAATTTTTGAGAGTTTTGGTTCCAGCTTACTCGGGGCAAAGACCAGCGCGCGCTGCGCAATGATCGACAGCAGGACAGCAGCCATCGGGACGATAAATATTGGCAGGCTGGACGTGCCGACCGCCATGAATATCCCACCAACCGGCACGGTCCCCGCGCCGCCGAAGAACAAATCGGCCAAGCGGTCGGGCTGGTCCAGGAACGACATCAATATCGTCCCCAACTCTTCGACCACATCCGCGCCTGACACATAGATCGCGACAATCAAGCCAAGATAGGATGCCGCAACATTGAGGTCCGTCGACTTTGGAACCTCCCCCTTCTTACGAGCTTTCTCAAGCTTCTGCGGTGTTGGCTCATATGACTTGTCTGAATCGTCGTCGCTCATGGCATCCCCTCACCCGGATTGGCGAAAAAGCCCATGAGTGCCGTGCTCCAGATATCCAAGATCATCGGGCTGGCCACCATCAGAATTGCCAGACCTCCGAAGGTCACAACCGGGGCACCGACAAAGGCCACCATCAGCGCAGGCATTGCGCGGTTGATGACACCCAGTGTCAGGTTATAAACCATCGAGCCGATCAGGAATGGTGCGGCCAGCGAGAAGCCCATGGCAAAACTGCGCGATACCCGGTGCACCCCCCAGTCCGACAGCCCGGATGCACTGGGAAACTCACCCACCGGAAACATCATATAGCTGTAGATCATGAACTCAGCGACCCGGATGTGCAGACCCAACATCACCGCCAGCGCCAGACCAGAGATCAGCAAGACCGCACCGATGGCGGGCATGGGTTCCGCGCCGATGCCTCCCAGAACCTGCGCAAGCGAGGTCGACTGCGCGGCAATGGTCCCGGCAATCTGAATGGCATGAACAAACATGCGGATTGCCATTCCCAGTGCCAGACCGACAACCGCTTCGCTGAGTGCGAGGCTGCCATAATGCAATGGGCTGGCCGGTGGCGGAAGTATCGGCAAGGCTTAGCGCCACGATGAATGTGAACGCCAGGGAAATCGCCAGTTTGATCCGTGCCGGTACATATTTTTCGCCAAAGGCAGGCAACACAGAAACCATCGCCCCAATCCGCAGAAAAACGATGGCCCCATGCCAAAAGCTAAGCGCCCAGAAGGGCGACCAGCTCAGGTGGCAGAAAGTCCAGATTCATGCGGGAACCATACCAACGAGCGCCGGTCTGGCTTCTAGTCCAATCTCCTCAAATGACAGGACCGGGTTGAGGATGCCACGCGATTTGAGGATTGTCCGCAAATATCGACGGCGCCGGGTTGAGGTCACAACCGCTGCAAATACGCCCTGTTCCGTGGTGGTATTCAGCCGCTCACTCAGCCCTTCGGCCAGCCGGTTGAACTGTTCCGGCGGCAGCGCAATATCGACGGCACCGCCCTGGGCGTCGATCTGGTAGGTGGAGAATGTCTCCTCCCACTCAGGCGCCAGCTGGATCAGC
The DNA here is from genome assembly GCF_045040595.1 of Phaeobacter sp. BS52. Taxonomy (NCBI): domain Bacteria; kingdom Pseudomonadati; phylum Pseudomonadota; class Alphaproteobacteria; order Rhodobacterales; family Roseobacteraceae; genus Phaeobacter; species Phaeobacter sp. BS52. The sequence continues at coordinate 2,837,341 of NZ_CP090662.1, forward strand.
GGAATGGTCCCATCTTCGCGTTTCATCTCACCAACCAGCTGGAACCCCAGCCGCTGGCGCACATGTTCGCAAATGATCTCAGGCTGTGGCGTGTGCAGGCGAGCCTCGGCAATGGTCTCCAGAATTAGCGGCATATTTCGGATAGAGACGCGTTCCTCCAGCAGCAGCCGCAGGACTGTGTGCAACGTGTCGATCGGAACCTTGTCCGGCACCAGTTCATCCAGCAGCTTTCGATTGGCTTCGGCGCGGAACTCATCCGTCAGTTCGGTCATCTCATTCAATAGACGGCGAAGCGATTTCAGTGTCAGCAGGCGGGGGAAGTTCTGTTTGATCACTTCCAGCAGATGCGTTGCCAAAATTTCTGGCGCCGTCACAATTGTCGCCCCTGACAGCGCTGCATCTTCCTGCGCCTTTGAGGAAATCCAGCGCGCCGGAGCACCATAGACAGGTTCGGTGACATCCGTGCCCGGCGGCAGGGCATCGTGGTTGTCCGGCATCAGGGCCAGAACCATTTCCGGATGCAGGATGCCACGCACCTGTTCGACTCCCTGAATCTTGATCACATAAGTGCCTGTCATCAGTTCCGGCTCATCCGTCAGGCGGATTTCAGGCAGGATCAGCCCGAAGGTCGTGGCAACATGCGTTCGCATGTTGGCGATACGGGCATCAAGGCCGGTCCCTGCGTCCAGCACCATGCTCACCAGATCGGGCGCAAATTCCAGGTGCAGGTCGTCCAGATCAAGAATATCGCCAAGAGCCCGGCTTTCCTTGGGCTCCATGACCTCTTCGATCTGCTCTTCCATCTCCGCTTCTTCGCGGTCCTTCAGGTTTTTGCTCATCCGGTAGGCGGTGTAGCCCAGCACAGCCGCACCAGCCATGAAAGGAAGGAAAGGCAGGCCCGGGACCAAAGCAAACAGCGCCATGAGGATGGCCACAGTGGCCAATGCCGCCGGGTGTCTGCCCAGCTGGTCAGCCAGCGCGATATCGGTGGACCCGGTGGCACCACCGCGGGCCAGCAGCAGCGCCGCGGCGATGGAAATAATCACGGACGGAATCTGCGATACCAGACCATCGCCAACCGTCAGGATCGCATAGGTTTCAAACGCGGAGACCACCGGCATTCCGTGGATCAGAACGCCCATGATCAGGCCCATGATCAGATTCAGCAAAGTGATCAGCAGACCAGCAATCGCGTCGCCCTTCACAAATTTGGACGCACCATCCAAAGAGCCAAAGAATGTCGTCTCGCGCTGTTCCGTCTCGCGACGGTCGCGCGCGGTTGCGTGATCAATGGCACCAGCGGACATGTCGCTGTCGATGGCCAGCTGCTTACCCGGCATACCATCCAGAGCGAAGCGGGCGCCAACCTCGGCCATCCGTGCGGCACCTTTGGTGATGACCATGAAGTTCACGATCAGCAGCACGCCAAACACCACGAGACCCAGGAAAACACTGCCGCCCATCACAAATTGGGCAAATCCTTCGATCACGCCCCCTGCCGCATCGGTACCGGTGTGCCCCTGACCGATGATCAGTTTTGTCGACGACACATTGAGCGACAGACGCAGCATCAGGGAGGCCAGGAGAACCGTCGGGAAAGACGAAAAATCCAGCGGACGTTCAATAAACAGCGTGATGGTGAAGATCAGAATCGCCAACCCAAAGGAGGCCGCCAGCCCGATGTCCAGCACCCAGGCGGGCATCGGCAGGATCATCATCACGATGATCGCCATCAGCGCAATTGCCAGCAGTACGGTTGGGCTGAACAGTTTTTGCATATCAATGTTTGGCACGAAAATCAGCCCTTATTTCAGTATGATGAGCGCTTGCGCCGAAGTGCCGCCGCCAGTCAATGGAACCAGAGATCCCAAGCGGGCAGCACCAGACGGTGCCCCACCCTGAGTGATCAACGGCGAAGGATTGTGAAGCATGGCGAGGGGTTGTGGGGCGGTAAACGTGGCTCGGCTGCGCTCTACTGGCAGTGCTGCGACCGTCTCTACCGGCTTTAGGTCGGCACGCACCCTGTCAAAACGCGCGGTATAGCGGTTTGCATAGGTAGGTGTGCGCGAGTGATAGGCGCCAGCAGCCTGCGACCAGTCACCAAATTCATCATGCAGTTCACGCAGAAACCGCGCCGCATATTGCGCATTTGCAAGCGGGTCGAACATCTGGTCGATCGAATCGAAAGCCTGACCATGCCATTTGAAATTGATCTGGAAACACCCGACGTCAAAGCTCCGTGCACCGCGTTTGAAGTGGGAGAAGACATAGGCGCGGGCCTCATCTTCTGTCTGAAACCACTTGCCTAGCACCTTCCATATTGACGGTCCAGGGCCAGGGCTGGAGCCCTTGTTTTCCACCGCGGCCGGTCTCCGTCCTGGTGATGGCGCGCAACACGTCCAGCGGAACGCCCTGATCACGTGCTGCCCGTCGCGCGGCAAGATCACATAGGGCCGATACCTGCGGTGAAGCCGCGTATATTGTCTGAGGAATAAGCAGCCCCAAGAGGCCAAATACTGCAACAAGCAGCACGGACCACTTCGGCAAACTGCCTGCGCAGCGGACACACCGCCGCTGTTGTCGGAAATAATAGCTCGATTTCGGCATTCTGCCTGTCCAAATGAGGATTCACCCTAGGTTCGAGCGTAAGCTGAGAGCGTTGACAAACCGTTATCACCAAACGCGCAAAGACCGCCCCGATCAGGCGGTCTTTGCAAATGCTCAGCTCAGATGCGTGGTTATTTGGATGCTACGATCCATCGTCAGAAGGATCCGCTTGCGGCGCTACCTTCTGCAACAGATCTGCGATGCCGCCACGCGTCCCCTCGCTGCTTTCAACAAGCGCCCTCGCATGGGCCAAGGGCGGCAGACCGGTGGGCTCTTTCGCCGTCTCTTCGATTTGTGTTGTCACACGCGCGACGCCACCGAACTGCTCCGTGTCATCCGCATCCATCGTGGCAAGCGTATCGCGATCCGCGGAATGCCAGAATCCGCGAGTGGCAGCATCTTTTTCTTCTTCTTCAAGCAGATACTCACCAGCTCTGGCGTATTCTCCATTGCGCCAAAGTGCCTCTGCGCGCAGCTTGTTTGCTGCAGAACCTGACAGTCCCATCAACTCAACCAAAGCGGAATGCGGCTTGTCCATCGCCAACGCTGCTTTGGCCAGGATCAGCCGACGTTTCGTGTTTCCAGGCTCCATTGCCAGCTTTTTCAGGATTGATTGAGCCTGCTGTGCAAATCCCAGATCCAGCAGGCGTTCGGCCACGATATCTGCGACTGGCGCGACCTCTGCGGTGGTACCATTGGCCGCGATAACCAGCGCATATTGCAGGAAGGTGACATCATCTGCCCGCTCTGTCAGCAAGGTTAGCAACGGTTCCAGCGCCGCAGTACGCGCGGCTGGACCATCCCGGCGGCTCAACACTTCCAGTTCATTGAAACTGTCATGAAAATCACCAGTCAACGCCAAGGCGGCAACCACTGAGCGCCTGAGGTCCGCGCCCAGCGGACTGTCGCGATTCTCGACCTCATAGGAGGCGGCCAGATCCGGCACATCAGGCGACAGCGCGCTGCGCTCAGCAAAGCTGAGGTCGATCAGTTCGATCAAGGCCCGCGGTGCGTTTTCCGTCCGTTCGGCCACTTCATCCGTTAACTCCTGGGCGACGGTTTCAACGTCGCCTTCCAGTCTGGCGATCTCGGCCTCTGCCAAATTGATTTCAGGGACATGTTCGACCCCTGTACGATCTACAGACCGCAACGCCGCGCCCGCCAGATGGGGATCACCCGCCTTTGCAAACAAGGTACTGATGCGCGGACCAACTTGTACCCGCAGATGGGGGGGCAGCTTGGCAAAGGCCTGTTGAATCGCATCCGTTTTGGCATTTTTCTTGATCGTTCCATCTGCCAAGGCCGCCCAAAGCGCCACTTCGCTATCGCAAACCTGCTGCCCCGCGAACGTGTGATTGACCTCCATCGGCTGGCCATCCAGCACAGCCCCCATGGCCGTCAGCGCCACGGCATCGTCGTGCTCCGCAGCACCAGATGGCATCATCCGCAGAATCGCCTGCGCCTCAGCACCAAATCCAAAGAAAAGATAAGCCCGCGCCAGGGTCAAAACCGCTTCCGGATCGACGTCATCAAATTCACGCACCAAATCCGCGCGCAATGGCGAAATCTGATCCGCAAACGGCTCGTCCGTGCCCCATGCATGCACCGCCAATTGTCGGCTTGGCAGGCAATGCGTTGGCTGGCCCGACGTGTCGGACCTGCGTGCAATAAGACCGGTTTCCCGATCTACAGAGGAGGTGACGGAAATCTGGTCCAGCGGATTAAGAGGGCGATCCCGGCTGCTCAGAGGATCAAGGACATGCCCATTCGGGCCGTCATGCACTTCCACACCGACCAATTCCAGCAACCCTTGATTGGTGGCACGGCTGATCTGTTGCAACAGCCGCTGTTCGGATTCGTTGACGGTTGCTGCTCTTTCGGTTTCCGACAAATCAAGCAGCATATCCGTGTCCACTTGGACCGGAACCGGTTTCGGCTCAGTGGCAGTCTCCACCGCAACGCGGGCCTCTTCAACCGGCGCGGCAGGCACCTCAGTGCGTGGGGTTCGGGTCAGGTCTAGGGGCAGTCGGATCGCTGACGGTGTATCCGCCACAGCCACAGGAAGACGCTGCGCCTGATCAGCACCGGTAGTGCTGCGGGACGTCACACCAGCAAGATCAAGTGCGGCACGCGCGTCCGCAGCTGCCCGCGCCGTAAGATTAAACCGATATCCGGTACTATTGATATTTCCGGGCAAGAGCGGCAACGGCGATCCGGCCGTCAAAGGCTGATCGGCACCGGGCGTGCCATCGGCGATATCAACCACCAGATACCCGTCCTTCTGAACGAAGGAGCTGACATCGCAGTTACACCCAAGCTGCAGCTGCAATGGTTGCCCAGGCCCTTCCTGGGAGACCGACTGCAGCCGTGTACGCGGGATCAGGTCAAAGACTCGCGAGGTGTCGAACACGACTGTGGGCGTATCGATCACCACCTGGGCTGATTGCCCAGACTGACGCAGGGACCAAGGCGCACCAGCGGGAAGCCGCATGACCAATCGGGAAAAACCGGCATGCTCCCCCGAACGGGCGACCACTGTCTGGGCATCCGCGGATGCCGCAGCCAGGGTCAATGCTGCAAAGGTCAGCGCGCGCCACATCATGCTGCGTCCTGTTTCACCGATTTCAAGGCATCTTCCAGTTCAGAAAATCCGGGGCGGATGTGGGATGGGGTGTTCTGACGCCCCACTTCGATACAGATCGCCGCTGCGTGATTGTGCAGGTTGGCCACCAGAACTTCACGTATGAGCGAATAGAAATGCGCGTCCTCTTCGACAACTGACTTCACCTTGCCTGCGAAGGGGCCGACCAGACCATAGGCCAGGAAAACACCAAGGAATGTCCCAACAAGCGCACCACCGATCAGTTTACCCAGAACTTCTGGCGGCTGGTCAATTGATCCCATGGTTTTGATGATGCCGAGAACAGCCGCAACAATGCCCAGCGCCGGAAGACCATCGGCAAGCGATTGCAGCGCATGGCTGGAGTGCAGGGCGTGGTGCAGGTTCGCCTCAATCCGCTTTTCCAGAACTTCCTCAACCTGATGCGGGTCATCATAGTTCATCGAGGCTGACCGCATGGTGTCGCTGATCAGATTTACCGCCTCTTTATCCGCGAGGATTTTGGGATAGCGGTTGAACACCGAAGAATTTTCCGGATCTTCGATATGCTGTTCAACCTCAACCGGGTTCGCCCTTGCGATCCTGATCAACGAAAAGAGCAGACACAGAAGATCGCGGTAGTCATCGGGCTTCCATTTGGGACCCTTGAACACCTTGCCGACGTCTTTCAGCGTATGTTTAACGCCGCCCATATCATTGCTGATCAGAAAGGCGCCAACACCGGCGCCACCGATCATCATGAATTCGAATGGCAGAGCTTTGATGATGATCGCAAACTTGCCACCTGCGAGGAGATATCCTCCGAACACCATGACAAAGATAACCACGATGCCTACAATACCGAGCATTAGGTCCACTCCGAATTTCGTTTGTTTCTACAAGTTTAGGCGATTCACGTTAAAAAAGCCTGAGGAGCAGCACTGCTTACTCCTTTGGAACAGACCCGTTGCGACCCGCCAGGACCACGCTGATTGTATAGGCCGCCTGCGGGCTGAGCCCTGCCATGATGCTTAGCCGCTGCCTCGGGGCGCATGCGTGCGAGGAAGCCCGCTGCAAAGGCAGGATCCATCTCCTCAAAGAGGGCAGACGATTCTTTTGGCTTCATCTGTTCATAGACCGATGTCAGCCGCGTCAGATCTGCCTCAGTAGCACCATCCGCAAGGGCGAGTGTCGATTTCAACTCTTCCTCTGCCTGCTCAAGTGCCACCAGTTTTTGCTCAATCGCATCATCTGCGATCTCCAGCGCCTTCATGCGGTCTTCGATCTCAGCCTCTCGGGCAGATAGGGCAGCTTCGCGTTCCTGAAATGCAGCCAACATGTTCTGCAATTCGGCGGACGAGGGCATCGACTGGCCATTCAACGTGCCTTTCGGCTCATCTTTCAGGGTCGATTCGTCCTGCAGGTTCGCAACCTCACGCGCGATAGCCGGACCAGCCTCCAGACCGAGGCGCACAATTGCCGATCCCATCAACAACAACGCCAGCATCATGAGAGCACCACTGCGCGTCCGTTTGATGCGCTTTGCCTTCTTCGGCTTCGCAGGGGCGGCTTTTGTCTTTGTTGTCTTAGCCATTATGCAACCCGACCCTGCGCCCGGTTATGGCGGACAAACATCAGACCTGCGGGTTTTGCAGGTTCTGGCTCCGCCGCCACTTCGGGCTCTGCGTCAGCCTCATATGCCGCAGCCAATGCATCGCTTTCTTCCGCCGCCGCAGGTGCAGCGGTCTCGGGTTTTGGCTCAGGTACAGAGGCCTCCGGCATGTCGTGCATGGAGGCCATCATCAACTCCAGCCGCTGCGCAACCGATTCGGCCCGCCCGGTCAGCTGGTCCAGCGCCTTGCTGGAGCCATCGGATACATGGCGCGCGGCCAACAGTGATTTGTTGAGATCGTCGACCTGCGCCGAAAGCACCGCAACAGCGCCGCCAACACCTTTTTCCAGATCATTAAAACGCTTCAGCCGACGCGAGAGCACCAGGCAGTAAAAGCCTGCCCCCATGGCCCCGGCCGCAAGCAGGATATCCGCAATCAGTTCCATCCCGTTCTCCTAGTTCAATACGAAGTCCATAATCAGCAGATCACGCACCCGGCCCTGGCCAGCTGCAATATTGATCCGCCGCAGCATCTGTGCGCGCAGTTTGGGCAGGGCCATCGGATCGGTCAGATCCTCCAGCTCCAGTGCCCTGAGATAACTGTTGAGAACATCGACAATCCGCGGGAGGATTTTCTCAACCTCGGCCCTGTGGGCGAGGTCAACCTCCAGCTGAGAGCGGAATCGAAGGTGCTTTAGACCACTTGCCTTGCGCAAACTGATCACAATCGGTTCCATTTCGATAAAAGCGAGATTGGCGATATCTTCCGCCGACTCACCATTGTCCACGCCTTCTGGCGCCACTTCGGTCGCATCCACCCCTTCTGGGGCTGCGCTCTGACCAAAGGGAAGAAGGCCTGACTGGACAGCGAAGAATCCCCCACCGGCTCCAACAAGTGCAAGGACAACCCCGATAATAAGGGGCAACTTGCTCTTCTTGGCCGGGGCGTCCTGTTCTGTGTCTACTACAGCGTCTGTCATGACTATCCCTAATACGTCGTGCCTCATCTTCTTAGCTGGCGGACACTAACCGAATGTTAAGGGCAATCCGGCAAAAGGGTTGCACATCGGACAGAACGCCGATGCTACGGAGGTTAATGTGCAGCAGATCAAGAATGTCTGGGCAGGTTTGGACACGCGAAAGCGCCTGATTGCCGTGGGGGCCACGGTGATCGTGATTCTCAGCGTCCTGGCGATGTCCCGTGTGGCGAATACGCCCACGATGCAATTACTATATGCCGGGCTGGAAAGCGGCTCGGCTGGGGATGTAGTGCGCGCGCTGGAACAGCGCGGCACCGAATATGAAGTGCGCGGCGGATCAATTTATGTTCCGGCTTCGGCACGCGACGAACTCCGCATGACGCTGGCGAGCGAAGGCCTGCCTGCAAACGGCGGGCGCGGTTACGAACTGCTTGATTCGCTCAGCGGGTTCGGGACGACATCGCAAATGTTTGATGCCGCCTACTGGCGCGCAAAGGAAGGGGAGTTGGCCCGTACCATCGTGGCCAGCCCGCATGTGACTCAGGCCCGGGTCCATATTGCAAATACTGGATCAAATCCGTTTCAACGCACAGCTGAACCGACTGCCTCTGTGTCGGTTGTGCCGATGGGTTCGCCTATCACGCCCGCGCAGGCCAATGCGATTCGTTTTCTGATTTCCTCAGCTGTGACTGGCTTGGCAGTGGAAAACGTGGCGGTGATTGATGCCAATGGTGCGCTGATCGGCTCACCCGAGGCTGCTGCCGCTGTCGGCGCCGGAACCGATGATCGCTCGCAATCGATTCGCGAACGGGTCATGCGGTTGGTCGAAGCGCGCGTTGGTCATGGCAATGCTGTGGTCGAGGTCAGCGTCGAAACCGTGACCGACACCGAATCTATTCGCGAGAAACGCATTGATCCCGAAAGCCGCGTCGCCATCAGTACCGATGTGGAAGAACGCGCCGATTCGTCACAAAATCAATCGGGCGAGGTGACCGTTGCATCCAATATTCCGGATGGTGATGCCGCCTCTGGCGATGGTTCCAAAGCCAGCACCAGCGCCACCCGTGAACGGGTTAACTACGAAATATCTGAGACAGAAAAAGAGATCCTTCGTGGCCCTGGCGCAATCAAACGTCTGACTGTCGCCGTTCTGCTGAATGGTGTGCCAATAACCACAGCAACCGGCGAGACGGTGATGGAACCCCGCTCGGAAGAAGAGCTCGGCGCACTCCGTGAACTGATCTCTGCTGCGGTCGGTTTCAGTGAAGAACGTGGAGACGTCATAACGCTGAAATCTATGGAAATGCCCACAGTAGAGCCTCAAGGAACCGTGGTCAGCGCCTCCGTCTTCGACAACATCTATCTGGATGCGATGTCGCTGATCCAGATGGCTGCCCTGGCGCTTGTTACTCTGATCCTCGGCCTCTTTGTTATTCGTCCCATCCTGTCGAACCAGGCCAGCGTGCCCGCACTTGGTGCACCTGAGGGCGGCGCCATGGACGAACTGCCAGCCTTGGGTGGGGGTGGGTTCATGGCCAATCCCAACCTTGGCGCGGATCTCGCACTGGATGGTGAGATCGAGAACAATGATACCGGTCAGTTTGAACCCATGGGTGGCATGGGCATGGGCACCGGTATGGGCATGGGTGACATGGGTGGAATGGGCGATATGGGTGGCTTGCCTGCCCTTGGCGGCGGTGGGGACAACCCCGTTGATCGTCTCCGCTCGATGATTGGCGAACGCCAGGAAGAAACCGTGCAGATTCTGCGCGGCTGGCTGGAAGAAAATGAGGAGAGAGCCTGATGACAATTGCCCATCTTCTTGAAGATTTTGCCATGGACACGCCGAGCGGTGCCGATTGCCGAAGTCAGTGAAGAAATGATGGAAGAAACGCGGCTGGAATCCTACGAGAAAGGATACAGCGCAGGTTGGGATGATGCGGTGACGGCCAAGGATAAGGAGAGCACGCATGTCTCTTCAGAACTGGCCAACTCGCTCGAAGATCTCAGCTTCACCTTCCATGAAGCGCAGACACAACTGCTCGAATCGCTGGACCCGATGTTCAAGGTTCTGACCAGCGCGGTCCTCCCCGACGCCATGGCTGCCAGTTTCGGCCATCATATCGTCGATCAGCTGACGGACATGGCCAAGAGTCAGGCTGATCAGGCGATCAATATTGTTGTGTCCCCCGGCGAAGGGGCAACTGTGCGCGCGCTACTGACCAAAAGTTTCACTGTGCCGGTACAGGTCCGCGAGGACGTCGTGCTGTCGCCCGGTCAGGCCTATCTCAAGGTTGGCGGCATTGAGCGGGAAATCAACAGCTCCGCCCTGATCGATTCTATTCAGGACTCTATCGAGGCCTTCTCTTTCCACATTACAGAGGACAGCAAATATGGATAAGTCTGCTGAAATGAACAGAAAATCTGGCGATGCAGGCAATCCGTTTGTGTCCGTACCGGTTGAGGTTGTCGTCTCTGTCGGTAAGGCGCGACCGTTGATTCGCGATCTTGTAAACCTTGGAGAGAACGCAATTCTGACCCTCGACAAACGGGTCGAAGATCCCGTGGATCTCTATGTTGGCGACCGCCTTGTCGCCAGAGGACAGCTGGAGGAGATGGAAGGCGAGCAGGCCGGGCAACTGGCTGTCCGACTGACCGAAATCGCGGATTTGCAAAGCGGCCTGGGATGACACGCACCGCCTTTTTTGCCGCCGTTCTGGCGGCCATGCTGGCCATCGGTCTGCCAGATGCTGTGAGCGCGCAGGATCTCAACCTCTCCTTGGGCGATGGCCAGTCGATCTCGGCTCGCTCGATTCAGCTGATCCTGCTGATCACCGTCCTCAGCCTCGCTCCGGGGCTGTTGATTATGATCACGTGCTTCCCGTTTCTTGTCACCGTATTGTCGATTCTCCGGCAGGCCATTGGTTTGCAGCAGGCACCACCGAACATGTTGATGATCAGCCTTGCGCTGTTCCTCACCTATTTCGTCATGGAACCGGTTTTCACCGAAGCCTGGACCACCGGAATCAATCCGCTGATTGAGGAGCAACTGGATGTGGAAACCGGGCTTGAGCGTGCGTTGCAGCCGTTTCGGGTGTTCATGGCCGCGCGTCTTGATCCCGATACATTCTACGCGATTGCGGATCTGCGACCCGCCACTGCGGGAATAGACCCTACCGCTGATGCCCCTTTGTCGACCTTGGTGTCGAGCTTTATGCTCTCGGAAATTGCCAGAGCCTTTCAGGTTGGTTTTCTGGTCTTCCTGCCGTTTCTGGTCATCGATCTGGTGGTCGCGGCAGTTCTGATGTCGATGGGGATGATGATGGTTCCACCAGCTGTTGTCTCGATGCCCTTCAAACTGGCGTTTTTTGTTGTCGCCGACGGCTGGAGCCTTATCGCAAGCGCCTTGGTCCGCAGTTACTTCCCCTGAAACTCACCCGTTTGCAGGAAGCCCCCTGCAAAACGCCCCGGTCACAACAGTGGCCGGGGCGTTTTGCATTGGCGCGGCAAGCCTGATCTCAACAGGTCCTCGACCTAACGCCATGCACCTCTCCCTCAGCGGCGTCCCTATCGGACGATCAATCACGCGGCCACCAAAGGGGCTACATGTGCGCCGGACTAGCAGTTGAAACGAATACTCTAAATCCAGCACGGTGATGCCCCCTGTTCATGTCAGACAAGAGGATCAGGCCAAGCTGAGATACGCTCCTGGCCGGGCATTCGATTCACCTTGTGTCATGAAGCCGGTCAGGGTCAAAAAATAGCCAGGCAACGGATGAACGTGGCGGCCCATTGCCCTAGCAAAAACCCCCGGAACGCTAAGGTCCGGGGGTATATCTGCTTGACGGTAGCTTTATGTCGACGCGCTAGCGCACCACGAATTCGGCATGTAGCGCACCAGCCGCCTTCAGGCTCTTAAGGATATCAATCATATCCCGCGGTGACACTCCCAGCGCATTGAGACCCGCCACCACCTCAGACAAAGAGGTGGTTTCCGGGACCTCTGCCAGCTGAATGCCCTCTTCCTCTTCGATCGCGGCGCCAGTGCGCGGCACAATCACCGTTTCGCCGTCGGCGAATGGATTAGGCTGCACAACCAACGGTGTTTCCTCAATCCGCAAGGTCAGATTCCCCTGCGCGACGGCAACCCGCGAGATACGCACATCGCTGCCCATCACGATGGTACCAGAGCGTTGATCGACGACCACACGTGCCTTGCGCTGAGGTTCAACCAGAATATTCTCGATCCTCCCGACAGCATGGGCGGTGGAGCGGGTATTCGTGCGCTGCACATCGATCTCAACCGTCCCTGAGTCCCGCATCAAAGCCACATTACGCCCAAATTCCGCGTTGATCGCGCGTTCGATCCGGCCAGCGGTGGTGAAATCAGGCTCTCGCAACGCAAGACGCATGGACGAGAGCGAGGACAGATCGAAGTCGATCTCACGTTCAACCCGCGCACCCGAAGGGATGACACCAGCAGTGGGAACCCCTTGTGTGACAGAGGCGCCCTCCCCCTCCGCGACGGCACCGCCTGCCAGAATGGTACCTTGGGCGACCGCATAGATCTGGCCATCTGCGGCATTCAACGGTGTCATGACCAGCGTCCCACCCAGCAGGCTCTTTGAATCGCCGATCGCGGACACTGTCACATCAACAGTGCCGCCTACGCGAGCAAACGGCGGCAGCGTGGCGGTGACGAATACCGCAGCAACATTCTTGGGCCGGAACTGTTCGCCGGTCACATTGACGCCCAGCCGTTCCAGAATATTCGACATGATCTCTTCGGTGAAAGGAGAGTTTCGCAGACCATCGCCTGTCCCGTTCAACCCTACGACCAGACCGTAGCCAACCAGATCGTTACCGCGCACACCATCGAACTCAACCAGATCTTTTAGTCTGATCGCATTGGCCTGAGCCATCGCCGGCAGCAGCAGTACAGCAAGAAGAACCCGGATGAACCGCATCATGACAGGAACCTCATCAGCGACAGCTGCGATGTGCGCGCGGTGACTGTGAACAGGCTTTCCAGTTGGAACTGCGCCTCATCCAGACGGGTGGATGTTTCATAGGGGTCAGCCTGAACAAGCTCGTTGAAGACCAGGCTGAGGCTGGTCTGGGCGGCACCATTGCGGGTCGCTGTCTCTTCAATACGGCCCTCCACAAAACCCAGATCCGACTGCATCTGGGTCAATTGGACTTGGCTTTCGCGCAACTCAATTCCTGTGCTGCGCAACATCTCGAACTTCACATCTGAGGTGAGGCTGAGCCCTGGATCATTGACCAAAGTTGCGATGGCAAGGCTTTGCAGAGTCTGTTTAAACGCATCGTCATTGGCCTTCAGAGAGACGGTGACCTCTTCTGTCGGGCCAATTTTCACCGGATCCATCAGGTCCGATGAGCCCTGATACATCACCGCATCAAACCCAAGCGGATCAGCGAACCAGTCTTTGACGGCCTGTACGATATCAGGTGCGGTGGTGAAGGGGGTAACCTCTGTCACCAGCGATGACATCAATGTGTTGAGATCGGCAAGAGGCTGAGCTTCGGTATCTTTGCCAGAAAACAGGCTGCGACCCGCGGCTTCACCATTCAGAGAGCGGATAGCTTCAGTCAGGTACACTTCGGCCTGGTTCGACAATTGCTGCGATGTTTCATCATTTGGGGACGTCGTTACAGCGAAAATATCACCGGTGAGACTGACCACATTGTCAGAGATCAACTCAATATTGTTCTGCATGGAGGACGCAAACAGCGCCGCCTCGGTGTTCGCAACCTGATAGGATTTGAGACGATCCAAGTTCCGCTCCACATCGGAGAGATAAGTTAAATCCCCTCCCAGTTTTTGCGTTAACTGCGAGGTTTTCCCTGTGCTTAGCTCCTGCGTCAGGGTCGAGATATCGTTCTTCAGACCAACCGAGCGATTGCGCAGGAACAGGTGTTGAGCCATGTCCCCATAGGAATTCATAATCATGCGTTAAATCCTCAGAAGCGTTTCCATCAGCTCATCGACCACGGAGATCATCCTGGCGTTGGCCTGATAGACTTTTTCAATCACAATAAGGTTCTGCAGTTCGGCATCGCTGTCGACGCCCTGCGCCAACTCACGCTGGTACATTTCGGTATAGGTTGCCGCTGCAAAGGCAACGTCCTGTTCGGCAGAGTTTTCGCTCTGCGCAAATCGAGACAATAGGTTCGCACTCAGCGTGCTGGCATCCAAATTTGCGGTCCCCAGGCCGACGGAGGACACCGTGCGTTTGGCGTCCAGTGCATCCGCATATCCACGCAGCAGCGTCGCATCCCCGGCATTGCCGGGCGAGGCTGCATTCAAACCATCACGCAGCCGCCAGGTTTCGGCCTGCCCCTGCATGGCGATTTTATCATTCAGCTCGATCCGGTTGGCGATACCGACTGTATTGACCGGATCAAAAAATGCTCCCTGATCGGTGAAGATACCAGGATCCGTCGCCGCCAAGGTGGGGTCCAGTGCAGGATCTTGAAAACGTTCAATAAGATCCTTTGCCATGGCGTCCAGATCTTCCTGCGCCTCGACGGTCAGGACATCTCGCACCTCGAATTGGGCAGCAAGCGTTCCGCCACGGACGGGTCCGCCGGGCCCTGTCGCGACATCAATACCATTGATCTGCAACCCAGAAAGCAAACCGTTGCCCAGCGTCATGTAAGGCAGTGTATCGGCCTTACCATCGAAACTCAGCTCAGCTGCCTGGCCGTCCAGCAGCACGGCGCCCCCTTCGGAGAACAGTGCAACTTGACCCCTGTCACGATTGACGACCTTGACCGGAATGATCTTGTTCACCTCGTCAATCAGCAGGTCTCGTTGATCCAGCAGCGATGCCGAGTCAGACCCTGTTGATTGGCTGACCGCAATTTTGGCATTCAGTTTTTGAAGCTTTTCCAGTGACTGATTGACCGTGTCGACTTGTACGTCAATTGCTCTGTCGGCAGCCGTGCGTTGATTGCGTAGACCCTCTGCCGCATCCGCAATCGACCGCACCAACTCTTCCGCTTGGATTGCCAGATCATTTAGCCGCGGTCCGGAATCGGGCCGCGAAATCACCTCGATCAGGCCGGAATCAAAATCCGTTAGTCGCTGCGTGATTGAATAGGGGTCGTCGGCGCTGCCAACCAATTCGGTCATGCGACCAAAAAAAGCGGATTTCACCTCGGCAACGCCGACTTCTGAATTGGCAGAGCGCACGCTGGATTGCAGCGCCGGATCGTTGATCCGCTGCACGTGACCGACTTTGACCCCGCTGAACCCGTCGCTGGCGCTGGTAAGCGCAAGGCTCCGGCGTGAATACCCCGGGGTCAGGACGTTCGACAGATTTTCGGAGACGACCGACGTCGAGCGACCAGCCGCCGTCAGCCCGGTCATTGCGGAGTTGAGAGCACTTGTAATGGACATGGGTCATCCAGCCTTTGCGCGAATGTAAATCAGAAGGAAGAACGCCTATCAGCGCTTGATGTTGGTGGTTTCCTGCAACATCTCATCCACTGTCTGAATGACTTTTGCGTTGGACGAATAGGCCCGCTGGGTCTGAATCATATTGGTCAGCTCACCGGCCACATCTGTTGCGGATTCCTCGCGGGCATAGCCGAGGATGTCGCCTGTCGGACCTTCACCAGCATTCCACAGGAAATAGGAGCCACTTTCACTGGACGGCATATAAGTCTGTCGGTCCATGGCGATCATGCCATTCGGGTTCGGCAGATCAACCAGCGGAACCTGATAAACCACGCGGCTGACACCGGTATCGTAGTTGGCATGCACATAGCCGAGCCTCATCAATCTCTACGCCGGTGAAGTTGCCGACCGGAGCCCCGTCCTTGGAGATCGATGCGGGGGCAAAGGTGTCCGACAATTGCGTCAACCCGTTGTCGTCACCCAGCGTGCCGATATTGATCTCCATCGGGCCACCAGCAACGTTTACAATGATTGAGCCCGTCGCCGGGTCATAGGGACCACCGGTGGTATCCGTGACTGCATTCAGGGCACCGCCAGACGTTCGGTTGTCATCGAAGGTCAATGTGTATTCCCCGATCGGGGTCGCACCGGTCGCGGTATCGGTGATGATCATGGTCCATTCGTTCGACTCACCCGTTGCCGGAACGGTGGGTACGAATTCGATCTGCAAGCTCTCGGATTTACCCAGGTTGTCGTAATATTCGATCGAAAGATTCTCACTGGTGCCCGCCGCTGTGGATTCTGTCGCTGTAGCGGGCAGGTTCACACCCAGAGACATCTCGGTCGTCGGCTCGCCGGACAATTTGTTCACATTGAACCGTACCGGCTCCAGCGCATCAGATGTGTCGCGCGCATAGGGTGGAATGGTACCATCAGATTGCGCAGGCCAGCCCATCAGGACCAGACCGGACTCAGTTGCCAGCAGGCCATCGGCGTTGGTTCTGAACGACGCCGTGGTTGTCAGCATCATCTGCGGGTTGGTGGCGCCCGTCTCAACCTCATTCATCGAGGTGACAGGCAGCATGCCACGGCCCCGTACCGCAAGATCGGTTGCGTTGCTGGTTGACACCAGCGGTCCCCGCTCGTCGATCAGACGCACATTGGTCGTCCGCACACCGCTCAGCCGAATAGGTGCCGCCAGAGGAGCTCATAACCATCGAATGGAAATCCGTCTGAACCCGCTTATAGCTAAGCAGTTGAGGAGTTCGCGATATTGTCGGAAATGGAGGCCAGTCGGCTGGCATTCGCGGTAAGCCCGGCAACGCCGGCATTAAGCGAGGAAGAAATCGTCATGGATACGCCTTTCTGCTGCATCGAATCTTTCTTGATGCAACAGCTAGCCGATTGCCCATTAACGGGCGGCTAACAGATAAAATTGTCTGATCTGTTGGCCGCCCATTTCCAGCGTTCCCGCGGTTATTTCCGCAGAAGGATGATTTCCACCCGGTTGTTTCGCGCTGACATTGGGTTGTTATCCGTCAGTTTGCGGTCTGCATGGCCGGTCACACGGTGCATCCGCTTGGAATTGGTTCCACCTGATTCGAGCATCACACGGGTGGCATCTGCCCGCGCGTGGGACAGTTCCCAAACCGGATTATTGGCCACAACAACCGCATGAGATCTGATATGCCCACCAATGGCGATGTTGTTTTCAACAACCCCTGTGACACGTGACACCATCTTCACAATATCCCGGAACAGCAACGTTGGTTCCGCGGTTCCATCTTTGAACAGCGGTGACTCCTCGGTATCGAAGAGCTCGACAACCAAACCCTCATCCGTGACGCGCGTGATGATGTGCTGAGCCATCTCGATTGAGACCATGCTTTCGCCGCCACGCCCCTTTAGCTGTTCTTCCAGGGCACGGAACTGTTCGTCGGCCGCCTCGCGATCTTTGTCCTGTTCGACACCGGAGTCGCCCTTGGCCTGCTGTGCATCAGCTGGGCTGACATCGGACGCGCCGGTCCCGTTCTGGGGTTTGATTTCCTCCGTGAACATACTGTCCCCGTTGAAAGCCCCGTTGCCGCCGCCCGAAACCCGGCTCAGCGGAATGGATGGCGAGAAGTAATCCGCCAGCCCTTTTCTTTGTTTCTCAGTCGTTGCGTTGAGCAGCCACATCAACATGAAGAACGCCATCATAGCCGTCACGAAGTCCGCATAGGCGACCTTCCAGGCTCCACCATGGTGGCCATCGCCACCACCTGACTTTTTCTTCTTGATGATAATGGGCGCCACATTTCCTTGTGCGCTCATAATCCACCACCTATTTTCACCCACTACTGGGATATCAGGCGGGGTCTTAAGCGGCCCTTAACAGATAAATTTGCTTAAGCAGTTATGCTGTCAGGCGCGCCTCAACCGAGCTTTTCACCTGCAAAATATGCGCCCATTAAAAGGGACAGGCTCCGCCACCGGGCAAAATACTCGGTGGCGGTCTCGGTGGCAGTACAGGATATCAAGAGTCCAGCAGGATGCCTTCGTATCTCTCCCGGAGTGTATTCTTCTGAACCTTGCCGGTGCCGCCCAATGGCAAGGATTCAACAAAAACCACACGGTCGGGAATCTGCCAGCTGGCGACCTTGCCCTGATAATGTGCCAACAGATCAGCCTCAGTGACATCGGCAGACCGTTTCACAGCGATCACCACAGGGCGTTCGTCCCATTTGGGGTGTTTCGCCGCAATTGCCGCCGCCTGAGCGATATCGGGGTGCGACATGGCGATATCTTCCAGCTCCACAGTGGAGATCCATTCCCCCCCGGACTTGATAATATCCTTGGAGCGGTCGCGAATGATCATATAGCCGTCACCATCAATTGTGGCGACATCGCCGGTATCAAACCATCCATCCTCTGTCAGGGCGGATTCTCCGGCGCGGAAATAGCTGTCGATCACCCAATGTCCGCAGATCTGCAGGTTACCTTGGGTCTCGCCATCATGCGGCAAGACCGCGCCACTATCGTCGACGATTCGCAGATCGATGCCATACATTGGTCGCCCCTGCCCTTCGCGCAGCTTGGCCTGGGCTTCGGCATCCAACTCATTGTGTTTCTGCAGCAGCTGGTTCAGCGTTCCAATGGGGCTGGTTTCCGTCATACCCCAGGCATGCACCAAATCGACGCCATATTTGTCTCGGAAGGTCGGGATCATGACTGTCGGCAGGGCAGACCCGCCCACAATCGTGCGTTCAAGGCTTTCGGCGGTACAACCGGTTTCCTCCAGCCCCTGCAACAAGCCCATCCAGATCGTCGGCACGCCCAGCGCCACAGTCACCTTTTCCGCATCAATCAACTTGGCCAGGCTCGCCCCATCAAGGTGCGGACCCGGCAGCACCAGCTTTGCCCCAACAGCTGCGGTCATATACGGCGTGCCCCAGGCATTCACGTGAAACATCGGCACCACCGCCAACACCGTATCCCGCGCCCGCAGGGCCAGACCATCGGGTTGATTGCCACCAATCGTGTGCAGCACGCTGGTGCGGTGGGTGTATTCGACGCCCTTGGGGTTGCCGGTGGTGCCTGAGGTGTAGCACAGGCTAGAGGGCAGGTTTTCATCCAGATCGGGCCAGTCATAATCGGCGGTCTCCGCATCCAGCAAATCATCGTAGAACAGCACACCCTCAATCTGCGCTGCGATATCGGCATCTTTCGGTCCCATCACCACGATATGTTGCACAGTGGTGAACTGCGCGCGCAGCTGCGCCACAGCCGGAACAAAGGTGGTGTCAATGAACAGCACCTGATCCTCCGCATGGTTGATGATGTAAATCAGCTGCTCCGGCTTCAGACGCGGGTTAATCGTGTGGCAGACATACCCGCCACCTGACACGCCAAAGTAGATCTCAAGATGACGGCGGTTGTTCCAGGCGATGGTGCCGCAACGGGCGCCCTGAGCGATACCCAAGCGTCCCAATGCCGCTGCCAGTTTGCGGGCATTGGCATCGATGTCACCCCAGGTCACATGCTCGGTTTCACCGGACGTCTCAACCGAGGTGACCGTCGTTGAGCTGTGGAAACGCCCCGCGTGTTCTATCAGCGAGCCTATAGTCAGCTGTTTATGCATCATCTTGCCAAGCATCGTCGTCTTCTCCGAAATTGAAATGTCAGCTGCGGGCCCAAGCGCCGCGTATAATATCTGCGGCTTTTTCCGCGATCATAATGGTGGGTGCGTTGGTATTCCCGCCAATCAGGCGGGGCATGACCGACGCGTCAACCACACGTAGCCCCTGCAGCCCGTGCACCCGAAGCGAAGGATCGACCGCCGACAGCGGATCGGTGCCCATCTTACAGGTGCCAACCGGATGATAAATCGTATCCGCCCGCGCACGAATGTGCTGCTCCAAGGCCGCGTCATCCGGTTCACCGTTTATGAACAGTTCCTTGTGTAAATAGCCCGCCAGAGGCTCTGCCGCCATTATCTGCCGCGTTTTGCGCACACCCTTGATCAACACGGCCAGATCCTCTGGATCGGCAAGGAACTGCGGATCAATTCGAGGGGCAGCCTTGGGATCAGCGCTGTTGAGGCCAACAGAGCCGCGAGACTTCGGTCTCAGTACACAGATATGACAGCTGAACCCATGTCCCATATGCAGCTTGCGCGCGTGGTCATCGACAATTGAGATGACGAAATGCAGCTGTATATCCGCCCGCTTCTCATTGGGGTCAGTCTTTAGAAACGCAGCCCCTTCGGCAAACGGCGTAGCGATCATACCGCGCCCGGTCTTGCGCCAGTTCCAGATATGGCGCAGCAGCGAAACACTGCCAGGCAAGGAGATACCAAAATTATCCCGATCCCGCGACTTATAAGCCAGCGTGAAATCGAGGTGGTCCTGCAGATTCTGGCCAACTCCCGGCAGTTCGTGCACCATATCGATCCCATGCGGGCGTATGTCTTCGGGACGGCCAACACCAGACAGTTGCAGCAGCTGGGGGGAATTGAACGCCCCACCGCTTAGGATCACTTCGCGGCGGGCACGCACCATATGCGCGCGACCACCCTGACTATAGCGCACCCCAACTGCCCGCTTGCCCTCAAACGCAACGGAGGACGCCTGCGCGCGGGTGATCACCGTCAAATTTGGGCGATCCATGACCGGATGCAGATAGGCCGCCGCAGCCGAGCACCGCTCGCCATTGCGATCATCCCGGTGAAACTGCGTCACCTGATAGTGGCCGATGCCTTCGTTATCGCCTGAGTTGAAATCCTCACGGCGCCGGATTTGGAGGGACTGCCCGGCCTTCACAAAGGCGTCTGTAATCGGGCGAGGCGATTTCTGATTGCTGACCTGAAGCGGACCAGCCGCGCCATGCATCGCATCATCACCACGTTCGTTGTTCTCAGACTTTCGGAAATAGGGCAGCACCGATTGCCAGTCCCACCCCTCACACCCCAAGGCCGCCCACTCGTCATAGTCTTTGGCATGGCCACGAATATAGAGCATGGCATTGATTGCGCTGGATCCACCCAACCCCTTGCCACGTGGCTGATAACCCCGCCGCCCGTTCAGACCCGGCTGCGGCACCGTCTCATAGGCCCAGTTATTGATCTTTGGGCGACCCGGCAGCATGGCAACAACCGCGGCCGGGGCTCGAACTAACAAACCATCACCGCGCCCACCGGCCTCCAGCAGGCAAACCGTCACATCGGGATCTTCACTCAGTCGGGACGCCAGCGTCGACCCCGCTGAGCCACCGCCAACGATCACATAGTCCGCCTCCATCACGACCTCCCCGCACACCTACATCAACAGCCCTCCCAGGCTGCCAGCAGATCAGCGCCGCTTTTGTGAGAACTGTCCACTCTGACGGTACGTCATCGCGCGGGCGGAGTGGGTGGACAAAAGTCGGTCTTGAAAAAGAGAAACTGGTGCCGCTGAAGGGACTCGAACCCCCGACCCCATCATTACGAATGACGTGCTCTACCATCTGAGCTACAGCGGCGACTGGTGCAGGTGAGCCCCGCAACGGTCTGTGCGGCGCGCTTTAGCATCGGCGCACCGCTTGGAAAAGATCTATTTCACGCTTTGGGTTGTGGATTCCCTGTCACCCGTATCAGGCGTCTGGGGCACAGTTTCGCCCATATCGGACGCAGAAGTATCGTCCCCCTCCAACAGTTCCACGTCTGGAATATCGGAGGCATCCGGGCCAGCTGCGCCTTCCGGCGTGCCGGTGATCAATGGCAGAACCTGCGCCCCTGTGGCACCAACAACCTCCGGTGCCTCCGGACGGCGCCAGCTGAGGGTATCAAAGCTGGCACAGTTCTCGCAGACCGGCGCCCATTCTGCATGGATGTGGTTGCAGTTTCCACAGACCCACTGCGGCCCGCGTGGCGCATTCAGCGCCCGTGCCAGCCAGCCCTGGATCACCGCATCGCTGGCGCCCTCACCCTTTTCGATCGCCGCCATTAGGGTCAACGCACGTGCGTCCGGCTCGCGTTCAATCAGATCGCCCAGCGCGCGGCGCGCCTCTGGGAAATCCTCAGCCACGATATGCAGTTCGGCCATCAGCAAACGGGTCTCATCATGTTGCGGCGCAAGACGTGACAGCTGGGCAAACCGTTTCACCCGCTCCTGTGCAGTTTCAGTCGGCTCAACCTCTGCAAACGCGTGGGCCAGATCAGGGTGCGGCTGCGCCTCCCAGGCTTTCTTCAGCACCCGGATTGCATACCGTTTCTTGTCCCGAGCCAGATATGCCCGCGCCGCCATGGCTGCCGCCGGAACCAAATCCGGCGAAAGCCGGTTGGCTTCAATCGCCTGTTCCTGCTGCTCGACCGTCGCGCCCTCTTCAACGATCGCCTTGGAGGCCGACAGCGCCAGCACAGCATCGCGGCGTTTGTAGACATCACGTGGCAGGGTGCCGGTCTTCAGCTTGGTGGTCAGCGTCTTGCGGGCCCCAGCCCAGTCCTGCGCCCGTGCCTGAAGCGTCAGCAGGGTATCCTGCACCTCCTCATGCTTGGGCCGCAGGCTAAGCGCCTTTTCCGCCAGCTGGCGCGCGGTGTCGGTATCCCCTTCAGACAGCTTTTGCTTCATGATGCCTCGGACACCAACAAAGCGGGTCGACTGGTTGCTTACCAAGCGTTTGTAGGCCTCGGCCGCCTTCTTCGTGTCCCCGGCCAGCTCTGCTGCTTGTGCCGTCAACAAATCCGTCAGTTCCGGCTTCTCCAGATATTTCTCCGCCCGCGCAGCCTTGGCCATCGCCAGACGCCCCTCACCGGATGCCAGCGCCATCAGACCGTCGGACAGCGCCTGATAGCCCTTCCGCTCGCGACCCTTGTCAAAATAGCGCGAAATTGCGGTTTCATCTCCATTGAGGAACCGCAGCGTCGCCAGCAACAGTGACAACAGTTTGAACAGGACCCAGACTGCAAACACCAGAATGGCCAGTGCGATTACCGACTGCAGCGCACTCAGGGTATATTCAGTACCGGCGACAGTGATCTGCACGCCCCCTGCCGTCTCCGTCAGCAAGGCAGCACCAAAGGCCAGCACCGCCACGATGGCGACAAATACGAGGATCTTCAACAACGACCAGAGCATGGCAGCTTCCTTATTTGGCGTTCAGGCTTTGGGCCAGTTCATTCACGGCAGCAACAGCGGCCAGACGGGCGCGCGCAGCGGCCTCCCAATCGGCCAACGGTGCACGGGCGGTTTCCGGCAGAGCCTGCAACTCAGTCAGGGCGCCTTGCAGATCGCCGCTCTGCACAGCGGCTTCGGCGCGCGAAAGCACCGCATCGGGATCATCTCCGTCACGCGGGGCGACCGAACGCGCACCGAGCTGACGCCGCACATAGGCGGTAATGCCACCTGTTCCCTTGGTTTCCTGACGGGCTGAAGCCAGGGCCTCACGCGCAGCCGGGGCAAAACCATCACGCAGGCTGGCACGCGTGCTAACGCCCGCCTCTGCGGACCCGGTCAATGCCTCCGGCGCGGTCACGCCAACGGCCTGCAACTCTTCGATCAACCCGCCAAAGCTGGTACCCGCATCAATCGACGACCGCAGCCGGGCGACGATTGTCTGGGCGCTTGCAATACGGGCGGCTTCGGCGCTGGCCGCGTCCATCGCCCGCGCTTCCTCGACCATCTTTTCCACTTCGGCGCGCTGTTCGGCGAGGCTGTCCTGCAGCTTGCTTAGCTCAGCCTCAAATGCAGCTACAGCAGCGGGGCTGGCAGCATCCGTGATGGGGCGGCTCTCCAGAGCATCCACACGGACCGCCAGCGTCTCAATCTTCGCTGCCAATTCATCAGATCCAGTCGCCGTCTCACTGGCCCGCAGGGAGGCAACCTCTTCTGTCAACGCATCTATCTGCTGCGTGAGCGGCGCGATATCCGGGGCATCGTCAGCGGCAACCCGCTCTTCCAGCTCCGCAATCTGAGCGCTGAGGCTTTCCTTCAACTGCTCAAGCGCGGCTGCATCGACTGGCGCTGAACTGCGCCAAGAGGGCGGCATAAAATCATTCAGCACATTCGACTGTCCCGCCACAAAGCCAAGCCCGGCGGCAACGACCCCCCCTAGGAGAGCGGCTCCAAAACCACCGCGTTTTTCGACGACACGTTCGACCTCATGGACCGGTGCCGCAGGCGGGTTATCAACTGTTTGGTCCCCCGACGCATTTTCAGCAGTCTTGCCCTCAGCTGTCTCAATGGGATCGAGATCCGCGTCCCCGAGCGCCGGGTCGTCATCCGACACATTGGAGACAGCATCCTCTTCGGCAGGCGCGGGATCCGTGTTGTCCGGATCGGTCAAGTCCGCCACAGCAGCCGTATCGGATGTATCATCATCTTCAACACTCAAGCTGTCAGAGACCGCATCACCAGCAGTTGTGTCGTCGATATCCGGTTTGGAGACAGACGTCTGGCTCTCTTCTGCCTGCGTCTCATCGGATGTTTTCTTGTCAGCCACGCCGACGTCCCCCTCGATTCTCAAAATCTCTTAACAGCAACTCAGCAATAAACTTACTGTGCCGATGGTCCACCCTCAACCCGCGCCAGACCAGCTGCGGCATCACGCACCAGTGTACGCATTGTCGCCGCGGTTGGAGACTTACATATCTGTAAGCCCTTGCATTTCAAGCCTTTCAGAGGCTCTGCAACCGCCTCGCTGAATGCGATCAGATGCAGGCCTGCGCGATATGGCGCCAATTTGACAAATTGCTGAGCGGTCCGCGGTGAAAAAAGCGGCACGATCAGCGACGCTTGCGCATCCATCGCAATCCGCGCCTCGTCTTCATAGGGAAGCAAGATCTGATCATAAATCACCTGTTCCCGGCAATTGACCCCGGCCAGGCGAAGCCGCTCGGCTATGTCGCCGCGGCTATGGACGCCGCGCAAATGGATCAGCGGACCTGCAGGTGGAACCTCGGATAAGGTCTGCACCAACGCGTCCGCATCCTGACCACAGCAAATCGCGCGCCACCCTTTCGCCGCTGCGGCCTGCGTTGTGCGTTGCCCGACACAATAGGCGCTCTGCCCCGCAAACGGCGCAGGTGCATAGCGCACCCCATTGGCGGATGAAAAGATCACATCCCCTGACGAAAGCCCCTGTTCAGAGGCATCAGGTCGCGGGTTCAGCGGAATTGTTTTGATTAACGGCGCGTAGATCACCTGCACAGTCGCTCGAGTCGAGGCGGGCAGATCTTCGACAAATCGCTCTGCCACCCCACGGGGGCGCGTCATCAATAGGCCGACCATCACACGCCCCTCGGGATTGTTCGCCACTGTCATAGGTGGTAGCCCCGGCAGGGACAGGATGCAACGGTAACGCCATGGAACAAAGCCTCACCCTTCTAGGATTGGAAAGCAGCTGCGACGATACGGCGGCTGCCGTGGTGCGCCAGTCCGGGCAAGCCCCGGCAGAGGTGCTCTCCTCCGTCGTGTTTGGCCAAACCGAACTCCACAGCGCCTTCGGCGGTGTGGTGCCGGAAATCGCAGCCCGCGCCCACGCGGAGAAGCTCGATCACTGCGTCCGCGATGCGCTGACCGCAGCCAACTTGCGCTTGCAGGATATGGATGCCATCGCCGTCACCGCAGGTCCGGGACTGATTGGCGGCGTGATTTCCGGCGTGATGTGCGCCAAGGGGCTGGCGGCCGCAACCGGGCTACCGCTGGTTGGCGTCAACCATCTGGCTAAGCCATGCGCTCACGCCCCGACTGACGGATGCGGTCCCCTATCCCTATCTGATGCTGCTGGTCTCAGGTGGGCATTGTCAGTACCTGATCGTGCGAGGGCCGGATGAGTTCAAACGACTGGGCGGGACAATCGACGATGCGCCCGGCGAGGCCTTTGACAAGACCGCCCGCCTGCTCGGCCTGCCGCAACCCGGCGGCCCCTCGGTGCAGAAAGAGGCCAAAAGCGGAGATCCCCGCCGCTTCCGTTTTCCCCGTCCGCTATTGGACCGTCCCGATTGCAACCTCTCATTCTCCGGCCTGAAAACCGCACTGATGCGCATGCGGGATCAGGTGATGGCTGAGAAGGGCGGTTTGACACGACAGGACCGCGCTGATCTCTGCGCCGGTTTCCAGGCCGCTGTCGCTGACGTCCTGGCGGAGAAAACGCGTCGCGCAATCCGGCACTATCTTGAAGAAGACCCGGCGGCCCGCACCGTTTCCGTCGCAGGTGGCGTCGCAGCGAATACTGCTATTCGCGCCGCGTTAGAGACTGTTTGCACTGAGGTGGACGCACAGTTCCTTGCCCCGCCTCTGGCGCTGTGCACGGACAATGCCGCGATGATTGCCTACGCCGGGCTTGAACGGTTCCGCAGTGGCGCGCAGGACGGCATGGACCTGACCGCCCGGCCACGTTGGCCACTGGATCAGAGCAGCCCCGCCATGTTGGGCAGCGGCAAAAAGGGCGCAAAGGCATGAGTGTTTCGGTACTGGGATCCGGCGCGTTTGGCACGGCGCTGGCAATTTCTCTCGCAGGCAATGGTCCGGTTACCCTATGGGCGCGGGACGCTGATCAGGCGCGCGATATGCAGGCGACCCGGCGCAACACCCGGCGCCTGCCCGGCGCTGATCTGCCCGAAACACTGACGGTGACCAGTGATCTGGAGCGCGCTACGCAGGCTGATACCATATTGCTCGCCGTGCCGATGCAGACCCTACGGAGTTTTGTCAGCACCCATGCTGATCTGCTGCGCGACCGGGCTCTTGTGGCCTGCTGCAAGGGGATTGAACTCAAGACCTGTCAGGGTCCCTTGGTGGTTCTCCACGGCTGCCTTCCGACGGCCCGGACCGCCTTGTTGACCGGCCCCAGCTTCGCCGCCGACATCGCAAAAGGCCTGCCAACGGCGCTGACTTTGGCCTGTCGTGACCCGGAAACGGGGGCGCAATTGCAACAGCAGCTGACCACGAAAAACCTTCGGCTCTACCGTACTACGGACACAAGCGGCGCCGAAATTGGCGGCGCGCTGAAAAACGTGATGGCGATTGCCTGCGGTGCCGTCATTGGCGCTGGACTTGGCGACAGCGCCCGCGCCGCACTGATGACCCGCGGCTATGCCGAAATGCAGCGTATGGCACTGGCCTCCGGCGCGCAGGCCGATACGCTGGCAGGTCTTTCCGGGTTTGGCGATCTCACTCTGACCTGCAGTTCAGAGCTGTCGCGGAACTATCGTCTTGGGCTGGCGATTGGGCGGAACGAAACCTTTGACCCCAATATCACGGTTGAAGGCGCCGCTACGGCGCGTGCCGTCCACGCCGAAGCTCAGGCGCGAAATCTGGACATGCCCATCACCGCCATTGTCGTGGCTCTGCTCGATCAGCGCTTGACGATTGCCGACGCCACCGCTCAACTGCTTGCAAGACCATTGAAAGAGGAATGACATGCTGATTGCCCTGATCGCGCGCGATAAACCCGATCATTTGCAGACCCGGATGGACAACCGGGCGGCGCATCTCGCGTATATTGAGGAAACCGGTGTTGTGGCGCAGGCCGGTCCCCTGCTGGACCAGGATGGTGGTATGGTTGGCTCGCTGATCATCCTTGATGTCGAAGACATGGCCGCCGGTCAGGCCTGGGCCGACAACGACCCCTACGCGAAGGCAGGTCTGTTTGAGGCGGTTGAGCTGATCACCTGGAAGAAAGTCGTCGGCTGATGGCGTATTGGCTGTTCAAATCCGAGCCCTCCACCTGGAGCTGGGCTGACCAGCAAGCCAAGGGCGAGACGGGTGAGGAATGGGACGGCGTGCGCAACTATCAGGCGCGCAATTTCATGCGTGAGATGAAGCTTGGCGATCGCGGGTTTTTCTATCATTCGATGAAGGAAAAATCCGTGGTCGGGATTGTTGAAATCTGCGCTGAGATTCATCCGGACAGCACCACAGATGATCCCCGCTGGGAATGCGTTGATATCAAAGCGGTGCGCAGCTTTGCTGTGCCAGTGACGCTTGATCATATCAAGGGGGACTCCCGTCTTGAGAATATGGTTCTGGTGAAGAACTCCCGGCTGTCAGTACAGCCTGTCACCGCAGAGGAATGGGCCCATATCTGCGCGTTGGGGAAGACAGATCCTAATTGATCTGACAAAATTCTCTCACTGATGCTGGTTTCAGGGAGAGATCAATGGAAATTCTGAATGTTGTCGCCGCGGCTATCGCTGGCTTTGTTCTAGGCGCAGTCTGGTATGGCCTGCTTGCCGAACCCTGGATGCAGGCGGCGAAAGTGCCGCGTGATGAGGCTGGCAAGCCTACGGGCGGGCAGACACCAGCAGTGTTCGCCGCGACGTTTGGTCTGCAGATTGTCGTGGCCGGTATGATGCGCCATGTCTTTGCGCTCTCGGGTATCGATACGGTTGGCGGCGGTCTGGTCAGCGGTCTGGGCATCGGATTGTTTTTCATTACGCCGTGGATCATGATCAACAACCTCTACGCCGTTCGCCCATTGCGTCTCTCGATGATCGACGGTGGCTACGCGACGCTTGCCTGTGGCGCCATCGGTCTGGTCCTGACGCTATTCTAAGATCCGTGGCCAGCAGCCGTGCAATAAAAAAGGGAAGATCCGAGCATATGCCAGGATCTTCCCTTTCACCCCACGTGCTCCAATTCCACCACACGTGTTCGTAAATCTGTGATCCTGGCCATCCTGACCGATCTTTAGACGATAGTCCGGTCACCGGTGATTCCGCAAAGGCAATACAGGTAAAATGCAACACATGTACAACCTGAGACTGTCTTCTTGGCGTTGCAGCGTCCTGCGAAGCCCACTGGATCACAGACGTGCCTCCAGTGTTTCAGAGGCAAGATGGCAACGACGAAAAAAGCCCGCCGGATCCGTCCGACGGGCTTTTTCGATCGACCGTTCGGCTGATTGATCAGCCGTAGACGGATTCTTTTCCGAAGTGCTTGGTCAGCATATAATAGACGACGGCACGATATTTGTTCCGCTCTGATTTACCGTAGGTTTCAATCACGCTGTCAATCGCGGACATCAGCTCAGGCCCATCAGACAGTCCCAGCTTTTTGATCAGGAAGTTGTTTTTGACGGTTTCCAATTCCGCTGCAGCTGACTAGAGGCCACGGTCGATGCATCGGCATCGTAGATAGCCGGACCACAGCCGATGGTGACCTTTGTGAGCAGATCCATGTCCGGATCCATGCCGCATTTGGTTTTCAGATCATTTGCATATTGCTCGATCAGATCGTCGCGTTTTCCCAAAACTCTCTCTCCCATGTTACTCAACGGAACTATTGTTATCGTCAGGCCTAGCGCCTGATCGGTTCTTATTCCAACAGCTTAGCCGCAGATCGGAACAGGGCAACTGGGAATTTCTGCGACCACCTCTCATTTCTGCGAACACGCCCTGGATTACCCGCTACCAAATGCAAAAAGGCGCCCCCCACAAGAGGGGCGCCAGTTGCTTCAGCAGGCACCGTAATCAGGTGCCAGATCAAAAGATCAGAGCGTCATTAGACCCTGTTACCGATCAGGCGATCATCCTGCAGCGGCTTGATCATGTCTTCGTCGATCTCCGGCATGGAACGCAACGCCGCTTCGGTGCGGGTGCTCAGCTTCAGCTGACCATTGCGGGTGAAATCCATATCGGACAGCGGCACGGCGACAGTATATTCGTTCATACCAAGAAAGCCGCCAACACCGATGACACCTGCGATTTTGCCATCCTGCTCGATCACATAATCGATTTCACCGACGTCCTTACCAGTGGCAGAAAATACGTTTTTCCCAACCAGATCGGCGACGGTCATCTCATCCAGGGGCGGCAGTGGTTCACCCGCCGCGTCCGAGCTGTCGTATTCGCCGCGTGGGATGGTGGTGGAAGCGTCAGAACTTGCATTGACGTTTACATCGCCATCCGCAGGCATTTCGTCGTTCACGGTCTCCACGCCGCTGTCGATTTTATATTCACCACGCGGGATGGTCGTGCCCTCGGTGGTGTCAAGCGACGCGCCGCTGGTGGTGTCTTGACCGCCAACAGTCTCGATCTCGGTGTCCGACTTGCTTTCACCGCGCGGGACGGAAGTGCCCGCCTGTGCGATCCCTGCGCCCGCCATCAACGCAGCAGCAGTAACACCAGCCAGAATACGGGTTTTGGTTTTCAGTTCGGTCATGTCGTTTTCTCCTTCGCTTGAAGTACGCCAACCAAACGTCACCAACCTTGCAGACGTTCCAAGATTTCCGCGGAATTTCGTCCCTAAATTTTTGGAACTTCTGCGTGCAGGATTGCGTTGCGCGTCCGCAGCGCGCGTTAGATCAATCCAGCCAAAAGGCAATTAAAATACAGTCACATAACCGAAAACACCCCGCCAATGGCGGGGTGTTGCTTTGCTCACTCGACTGCGCAGTTGCACAGGGTGACTGATGATCAATACCGGTAGTGCTCAGGCTTGAACGGGCCTTCCGGTGTGACGCCGATATAGGCGGCTTGTTCAGGCGCCAGTTTCGACAGTTTTACACCGATCCGCTCCAGATGCAGGCGGGCGACTTTCTCGTCCAGATGCTTGGGCAGAATGTAGACATCGTTTTTGTAGGTCTCACCACGGGTCCACAGCTCAATCTGGGCCAGAACCTGGTTGGTGAAAGAGGCCGACATCACAAACGACGGGTGCCCGGTTGCGTTGCCAAGGTTCAACAGGCGACCTTCGGAGAGCAGGATCAGACGGTTGCCCGAGGGCATCTCGATCATGTCGACCTGCTCTTTAATGTTCGTCCACTTGTGGTTCTTCAGATTGGCAACTTGGATCTCATTGTCGAAATGGCCAATGTTGCCAACAATCGCCATATCCTTCATCTCGCGCATATGCTCGATCCGGATGACGTCTTTGTTGCCAGTCGTGGTGATGAAGATATCGGCGCTGTCGACAACATCCTCCAGCAGTACCACCTCAAAACCATCCATGGCCGCTTGCAGGGCACAAATCGGGTCGACTTCGGTAACCTTGACGCGGGCGCCAGCACCACGCAGCGACGCGGCGGAGCCTTTGCCCACATCGCCATAACCGCAAACCACTGCCACCTTGCCAGCCATCATCGTATCGGTGGCGCGGCGGATCCCGTCGACCAGAGATTCCTTACAGCCGTATTTGTTATCAAACTTCGACTTGGTGACCGAATCGTTCACGTTGATCGCTGGGAAGGGCAGTTGCCCCTCTTTCACCAATTCATACAGGCGATGGACACCAGTTGTGGTTTCCTCAGAAACGCCTTTGATCGCGTCGCGGGTCTTGGTGAACCAGCCCGGGCTTTCGGCCATGCGCTTCTTAATCTGGTTAAAGATCGCCTCTTCCTCTTCCGAGGTGGGAATTTCGATCAGATCCGTTTCACCCGCCTCAACGCGCGCACCCAGCAGCACATAGAGGGTGGCATCACCACCATCGTCCAGAATGAGGTTGGCACCTTCGGGGAACTGGAATGAGCGATCCAGATAATCCCAATGTTCAACAAGGGTCTGACCCTTGATCGCAAACACGGGCGTGCCACCAGCGGCGATGGCGGCTGCGGCGTGATCCTGTGTCGAGAAGATGTTGCAGGAGGCCCAGCGCACATCGGCGCCCAGCGCCACCAGCGTTTCGATCAGAACTGCGGTCTGAATGGTCATGTGAAGCGACCCGACGATCCGGGACCCTTTCAGCGGCTTGCTGTCGCCGTATTCGTCACGCAGGGCCATCAGCCCCGGCATTTCTGTCTCAGCGATATCGAGTTCCTTGCGGCCAAACTCGGCCAGCGCGATGTCCTTGACGATATAATCCCCGGGCATTGCGTGCTCCATTCCGGTTACATTTTGTCTACCGCAGCAGGTAACACCGCAATGGTTTATAAGCAACGAAGATGCCCCAAGAGCGCCGGGGCGCGGTGACCAGCGGTCATGCGCCCCGGCCTTCCCAACGGTCCGGGGGGACAGGTCAGCTGGGTGTGCCTTGCGGTTCGGGGTCATCCGTCACTTGGAAAAACCCCGTACCGGAGGCCACAACACAGCTGAGCCCGTTGGGATGGGAAACCAGCACCGTGAAGGTGCCGGTTGTCGCAGAAGCCCAGAATTCAATCACGGTGGATACTGGCTGGCTGGCTTGTAGCCCGCCAGCGGTCAGACGTTCCGCGTAGGAGGATTGCAGGCGATCCACAAGATGATCGCGCGGACTACACCCCGACGCCAGCGCAGGTGGTGCGGTCGCGAGCATTCCAAAGACAAGCGAGGTACAGGCTAGACGTTTAAACATGGCAATCTCCTTTCGTGTGCGTCTCAGCGACGAAAGAGGCTTGCCAAGGGAGCAAGAGCCCCTGTCGTACCTATAAATATGGGGTCATGGCATGGCGTTATCAAATGCCAGGCGGTCAACTGTTTGTGGTGATCCACGTGATCGGGCTGAGGCGACCAACCCCATTTTCTGAGAAACCGCACCGTTGATCACCGCCCACTGCACCGCAAGCAATTGCGCGACCTTCCCCCAGCGGCTAGTCAGAGGGCACCGTCAACAAGAAGGGACAGACCATGCCCCCCAAACCTCCGCGCGCCTGGCAACGGATGCTTTCCGGACGTCGGCTGGACCTGCTTGACCCAACGCCAGTTGATGTCGAGATTGAGGACATCGCCCACGGTCTGGCCTTCGTGGCGCGCTGGAATGGTCAGACCATCGGTGATTTTGCGTATTCCGTCGCAGAGCATTCGCTGTTGGTTGAGACGATCTATGGTCGCCTCAACCCCAAGGCTCCGGTGCGCTGGCACTTGGCCGCACTGCTGCATGATGCCCCGGAATATGTCATCGGCGACATGATCTCACCCGTGAAAAACGCAGTCGGCCCCAGCTATGGCGAACTCGATCAGAGGCTGACGGCTGCGATTCACATCCGCTTTGGCCTGCCTGCGGCCCTGCCCAAAACAGTTAAAGCACAGATCAAAAAGGCAGACCGGATCAGCGCCTGGATGGAAGCGGTCGAAATTGCCGGATTTTCCCGTAGCGAAGCAGACCGCCTGTTTGGCAAACCGGATCAAACCCTGCTTGAGGGGCTTTCGATCCGCCTGCGGCCGCCGGTTGAGGTGCGTAGGGATTACGTGACCCGTCATGCCAATCTTCTGGCGCAGCTCTGATCCCAAGAAAAAAGCCTCTCCTGATCAGGAGAGGCTTTGATGTTATTTGGGGCTGCGCTTGGCGAGAATACGCTGCAACGTGCGCCGATGCATATTGAGCCGCCGTGCGGTCTCGGAAACGTTGCGATCACAAAGCTCGTAGACCCGCTGAATATGCTCCCAACGGACACGATCCGCGCTCATCGGGTTTTCCGGCGGGGGCGGCAGCTCTTCCTCATTGGCGAGCAGCGCATTCATGATGTCCGACGCGTCCGCAGGTTTTGACAGGTAGTCAGTTGCACCAATCTTCACTGCCGCGACGGCGGTCGCAATCGCCCCGTAGCCGGTCAGTACAACCACACGACTATCCGGGCGGCGTTCCCGCAGGATCTCAACCACATCCAGCCCGTTGCCATCTTCAAGCCTGAGATCCACCACCGCAAAGGCGGGTGGGCGCGCTGTGGCAATCGCACTGCCTGCCGCGACGGAGCCAGCGGTTTCAACCTCAAAACCCCGTTTTTCCATAGCTTTGGCCAGGCGCCGCAGAAAGGGCTCGTCATCATCGACCAACAAGAGTGTCTTGTCTGGTCCTATCTCCTGCATAGCAGCTTCGCCCATACTGTCGGTCCCCCGCAATGTCGTCAGGTCGTGAGGCTTGATATTACGTCTCACCCCGGAAACGTCAAACCTTCATCCAGGTTACAGATTTTCCAGGAAGCAACCGACCTTATCGGCAACCTGCTCTGGCGTCTCATCGCGGCGGAAGAATTCGACAAACCCCTGCTCTGGCAAGACCAGATAGGAAAAGGTCGAATGATCAACAAGATAGTAGTCTTCATCACCATCCTGTTTCTTGTAGTAGGTCTTGTAGGCACGGCTGGCGGCCTTGACCTGCTCATGCGATCCGGTGAGCCCGATCATACGCTCATGCAGATTGGCCGCGAAGTCGCCGACCACTTCAGGCGTATCGCGATCCGGGTCGATGGAGATGAACACCGGCGTCACATCCTGCCCGCGTTCATCCAGCAGATCGATGGCCTCCGCATTGCGTGCAACATCCAGCGGGCAGACGTCAGGGCAGAAGGTATAGCCGAAGTAGACCAGCGACGGCTTGGCGATCACATCCTTCTCAGTCACGGTTTCACCCTTGGCGTTCAACAGCTCAAACGGGCCGCCAATGGTATCCGAGCCGCCAGCGATCTGACTGGCGCGGCATTGCGCGAAGTCATCGCCCGCGCCGCCACCTCGTGTGGCAAACCAGGCGCCGCCCACCAGGGCAGCAACAACAACAGCAGCAAGGATAGCGTAGAGACGGGTCATGAGATCACACTTTGCGCAAGGAATAGATTTGTCGACAGGTTGCGCCAGACCTACCAAGAATTTCAGGCGATGCAACGGGCGGAGCGACGCAACCGCCGCGCATCAACCAGACCGGATCATGGCGATTCTGCGCGGGGTCGGACCTATCGCAGGCCACCCCCCAATGACCAGACGGACAAAACAGCGCAGCCGGGGTTAATACACAGGGTTTCACGCCAAAGAAGGGCCTATAAATCTGCTGATCAATTGTCTGTGAGCGCCAGGAGTGCGAGACTACCGCGACGGTTCTGCTTCGTCGTTTTCGGTTTCACCTTGCTAGGGACCGGCCTGTATGCAAGCAGATTCCAACAAGACCAACAATGCCCCCCTTTTCGCCATGGAGTGCGAGATGAGCGCGACAAATATCGATCTGCTGAGCGGTCAGGAACGCAGCCACTGGATCCGCCTACGCACCTTGATCCTACTACGCTGGGTGGCGATTGTTGGTCAGGTTTCAGCGATCACCGTGGCCCAGCAGCTGTATAACCTGCAGCTGGAACTGGTGCTGTGCTATATCG
Organism: Phaeobacter sp. BS52; assembly: GCF_045040595.1. Classification (NCBI taxonomy): domain Bacteria; kingdom Pseudomonadati; phylum Pseudomonadota; class Alphaproteobacteria; order Rhodobacterales; family Roseobacteraceae; genus Phaeobacter; species Phaeobacter sp. BS52. The sequence goes on from NZ_CP090662.1 coordinate 2,872,014, forward strand.
CTATCGGTGTGTCCGTACTCGGCAACCTGATCGCCATTATCCTGTTTCCTCAGAACAAACGCCTGTCGGAGTTCGAGAACTTTCTGATGGTTCTGTTTGATCTCTTACAGCTGAACTTCCTGCTGTATCTGACCGGCGGGCTGAACAATCCCTTCGCGCTTCTGGTATTGGGCCCTGTGACCATTTCAGCCTCGATGATGCGGCTCCGCTCTACGCTGATCATTGGGGCAACCGCGATCATTCTGGTGACACTGCTGGCAGAATTTCATCTGCCATTGCGCACACCGCAAGGTTTTGTGCTGCGGGTGCCGGACATCTTTGTCTTCGGCAACTGGACCGCCATTGTGATCGCGGTACTGTTCATCGGCGCCTATTCCTATCGCATCAGCGCCGAGATCCGGTCGATGTCTGATGCGTTGGCCGCAACCCAGATGGCCTTGTCCCGCGAACAAAAGCTCACCGATCTTGGCGGTGTGGTTGCTGCCGCAGCGCATGAGCTGGGCACGCCACTGGCCACAATCAAACTGGCCAGTGCAGAGCTGATTGATGAGCTGGATGACCGACCGGATCTGCGCGAAGACGCTGCGTTGATCCGCGAGCAGGCAGACCGCTGCCGCGATATCCTGCGCAGTATGGGCCGCGCTGGCAAGGACGACCTGCATCTGCGTCAGGCCCCCCTCTCCACCGTGATCAACGAGGCGGCTGAGCCCCATATGTATCGCGGCAAGACCATCCAGTTCGAAGAGGCCCCCGAAAGCGATGGCGATCCGCAGCACCCGACTATCCTGCGCCAGCCAGAGATCATTCATGGGCTGCGCAATCTGGTTCAGAACGCCGTGGATTTCGCCCGGTCAACTGTCTGGATTGATGCCAGTTGGAATGATGAGACGATCACACTGCGCATCTGCGATGACGGGCGCGGATACCCGTCGCACCTGCTGGGCCGAATTGGCGATCCCTTCGTGCGCCGCAGACGCAGCGACAGCGACCGGCGCCAGCGGCCGGAGTATGAAGGTATGGGTCTGGGATTGTTCATTGCCAAAACTCTGCTGGAGCGCAGCGGCGCTCAGCTGACCTTTGCAAACGGCTCAGATCCAAATCAGACGATGACCCGTGATCCGGCGCGGCGCGGCGCATTGGTGCAGGTCAGTTGGCCCCGGAGCAAAATTGACGCTCTGACGGGCGAAAATGCCGTTCCCATCGGAGAAAATAAACGTATAGAAATTTAACTATTCACTTTTAGGCAACCAATTAAACTTCATTTAACCATTATCAGGAAACATCGGGGGCAAGAGCGAAACACTTGTGGGTAACGGACATCATGCAGCAGATCTTATCGACCGACTGGCTTGTATTGGCGACGCTTTGTGCGGCAACGGCAGCGACCGCTGTCTGGTGGCTGTCTCCAAACCCCAAACCCAAGGGGTTTGAGCAGGACCTGCTGCAGGGGGATGGACGGTCTGACGCCGTGTTTCTCTTTGATGATACAACGCTGATCGGCTGGTCCTCCGGCGCGCGCCGTTTCATTGGTGAACAGGCCGAAACCTTCAGCTGGGCGAACCTGCGCGAACAACTGGCCCGCAGTTATCCCGGCTTGCCGCAGTCCCCCGGCTTCCTGAAGGATGTCGGCCCGCTTGTGCTCTCTGGCACAGCCAACGCCGAAAGCCGCGAAGCGCTTTGCGAATGGATCGACGGTGTGACCCGCGTGCAGCTGCGCAGCACCTCATCCGAAGAGCACAATCACAGCATCGACCAAGAGCTGACCACCCTGCGCTCCGCCGTGCATCAGGCGCCCTATCCGGTTTGGTTGCAATCCGATGACGGTGCCGTCACCTGGTCCAACCTCGCCTATGATGATCTCAGCCAGAAGATCCGTGGTCGCAATGTCGATTTCTCCGAACCTTTGTTCACTGATCTCGATGACCCGATGGCCAGCGGCAAGCCTGAGCGGATCTCGATCCCGCTGCCCGAGAGCAAGAAAAAACTCTGGTACAATATCTCGACCACCGAAACCGAGTCTGGCTGGCTCTGTCATGCGGTCGATGTAAACGCGGTTGTTGACGCCGAGATCGCCCAGCGCAACTTTGTGCAGACACTGGCAAAAACCTTTGCCCAACTGTCCATTGGTCTTGCGATCTTTGACCGCAATCGCCAGCTGGTTCTGTTCAACCCCGTGCTGATTGATCTGACCGCCCTGCCCGCCAACTTCCTCAGCTCGCGCCCAAATCTGCTGACCTTCTTCGACCGGCTGCGCGATCAGCGCATGATGCCGGAACCAAAAAACTATTCCAGCTGGCGTCACCAGATGGCTGATCTGCTGGAAGCAGCGGCTGAGGGGCGCTATCAGGAAACATGGTCGCTGCCATCAGGATCGGTCTATTCTGTTTCTGGTCGCCCGCACCCCGATGGGGCCATCGCCTTCCTGTTTGAGGATATCACCGCCGAGATCACCCTGACCCGACAGTTCCGCTCGGAGTTGGAAATGGGTCAGTCGATCATGGATCAGATGGACGAAGCCATCGCGGTTTTTGCCAATGATGGCACGATGACCTTCTCCAATGCGGCCTATCATCATCTCTGGCAGATGGATCCCGACGGCAGCTTTGCCAAGATCACCATCATGGACTCCAGCCGCGTCTGGCAGGACATGTGTGCTGCAACGCCTGCCTGGGGCGAGATCCGGGATTTTGTTGCTTAAGCAGCGAGAATCGCACAGCCTGGTGGGCCGATGTACAGCTGCGCAGTGGCACGCCTCTGGTCTGCAAAGTCAGCGCCATTCAGAACGGGGCAACCATGGTCAGCTTCCGCTCCCCGGAGCCAGCCCCCGCCCCGGTTGATCAGCAACGGTTTGCGATTACCAAACAAGGCAAATAGAACAGCCCTCATTGTCTGAAATCAAAGAGATTGCCCGGTTCGATGCCGGGCTTTTTCGATCCAGCTTGCAGCGCCGCGCGCAGGGCGGCATTGTCGCGCCATGACAATCCAGAAGACCCTCGTAATCCCCCTGCCCTCGCCCGAAGCGACTGCCGATCTGGCCACCCGTTTGGGCGCAGAACTGAGCAATGGTGACTGTCTGCTTCTGTCGGGCATCATCGGCGCTAAGCAAAACGCATTTTGCCCGCAGCCTGATCCAGTCGCAGATGACGGTGCCTGAGGATGTTCCCTCACCGACATTCACCCTTGTTCAGACCTATGATCTGCCAACTGGCCAATTGTGGCATGCCGATCTCTATCGCCTGTCGTCGCTGGATGAGATTGAGGAACTTGGCCTGATCTCCGCCTTTGAGACCGCCATATGTCTGATCGAATGGCCGGATCGGCTGGCCGAACTGACGCCAGCTGCCGCTTTGCATATATCGCTGGCCTTGGATCCGGAAGAAAACGACGCCCGTACCGCTACGCTGCGCTGGAGTGATGCGCGTTGGGAGCCCCTGATGAAGCAGATTGCCGCATGACCGACCGACAGAACCTCATTGCCACCTTCCTCACCGATACCCCATGGCACAGCTGGACCCGCGTGCCGCTCGCTGGGGACGCCTCCAACCGGCGCTATGAGCGGCTTCGCGATGCAAATGGCGCCACGGTGGTGCTGATGGACGCACCACCGGATCAGGGAGAGGACGTCGCCCCATTTGTCGCGATTGCGACCTACCTGCGGGAGCAGGGTCTGAGTGCGCCGGAAATTCTGGCCGAGGATCATGACAATGGCCTCCTGATCATCGAAGATCTGGGAGACGCGTTGTTTGCGCGCGTGATGCGCGACACCCCGGCGCAGGAGCGTCCACTATATCAGGCGGCGACCGATGTGCTGGTCGCGTTGCATGAGGCCCCGATGCCGGAACTGGAACCGCTCGGACCACGGTTGATGGCGGAACTCTCCAGCCTCGCCTTTGCCAAATACCGCGATGTGATACGTGAGGAGGCCTCACCGGAACATGCCGCCCGCTTCACTGATCAGTTCGAGGATATTCTACGCCGCACGATCAAAGGCGACGTGGTGCTGGTTCAACGCGATTACCACGCCGAAAATCTGATCTGGTTGCCGGAGCGCAGCGGCGTTGCACAGGTCGGTCTGCTGGATTTTCAGGCCGCGCGCGCCGGTCATCGCGCCTACGATCTTGTGTCACTGCTACAGGACGCCCGCCGCGATGTCCCTGCGGTGATCGAAATGCAGATGATGGAACGGTATATCGCTGCAACCGGTGTCGATGAGGGCAGCTTTCGCGCCGCCTACACCGTGCTGGGCGTGCAGCGCAACATGCGTATCTTGGGCGTTTTTGCCCGCCTCGGACGTGACTATGGCAAACCGCATTACGTCGATCTGATCCCCCGGGTCTGGGACCATTTTCACCGCGGGTTGGATCACCCGGCGATGGCACCACTGGCGGAATTCCTGCATCAGGAAATGCCTGCGCCCACCCCCGATGTACTGGACCGGTTGCGCGGCTGATGGCAGAGATCGCTTATCCCGTTATGATCTTCGCTGCCGGATTTGGCACCCGGATGCGGCACCTGACCAAACACCAGCCCAAACCGATGATCCCGGTCGCCGGTCGCCCCCTGATCGACCATGCGCTGGATCTGGCGCGAGAGGTCACACCGCCGGTGATCGTGGCCAACAGCCACTATAAGAGTGACGTTCTGGCTGACCATCTTGCAAACAGCGAGGTGGCGATCAGCCGTGAGGATCCTCAGATCCTCGACACCGGTGGTGGGCTGCGACATGCGCTGCCGCTGCTCGGAACGCAATCGGGACCGGTCTATACCGTGAACCCCGATGTGGTCTGGCGCGGGCCGAACCCGCTTTGCCTGTTGCGCGACGCGTGGGACCCTGCGCGCATGGATGCGCTGCTGACCTGTATTCCCATCAGCCGAACTGTCGGACGCAGCGGCGGTGGTGATTTCCACACGGACGAAGACGGGCGACTGCATCGCGGCGGCGACCTTGTCTATGGCGGTGTTCAGTTGCTGCGGACCAACAGGCTGGACGAAGTCAACGAGACCGTGTTTTCGCTGAACACCCTGTGGGATTTGATGGCTGCCAAAGGACGCCTGTTTGCGCTGGAATATCCCGGCCATTGGTGCGATGTCGGCACCCCCGAAGGGATCCCCCTGGCTGAGGACCTGATAGCCCAAGATGAGATTTGAGCCGCAAGACACGCCACGCCTTTTTGCCGTTCCCTGCGGCGTCGATTTCCCACGCGCTCTGGTCGACGGGCTGGTTGCCCGCAGTCGGAACACGCCGCCAGAAGCCCTGGCCAAGGTCGAACTGATCGTCAACACCTCCCGCATGGCACGCCGGGTGCGGGATCTGTTTGATCAAGGGCCAGCTCTGCTTTTGCCGCGGATCTCGCTGCTGAGTGATCTCGACATGCGCGCCACCTTACGGGGTCTGCCGCCAGCCCTGCCGCCATTGCGGCGACGGCTGGAGCTCTCACAGCTGATTGCCAAATTACTGGAAGCACAGCCAGATCTGGCCGCCCGGTCCTCCCTCTATGATCTCTCAGATAGTCTCGCAGCATTGTTTGATGAAATGCAGGGCGAAGGCGTCAGCCCGGAGACGATCCGCTCGTTGGATGTCTCCGACATGTCCGGCCATTGGGCGCGCGCGCAGCAGTTCATCGCCATCGCCGACGACTTTGCCGAGACCCACGAACACGCAATGGATGCACAGGCCCGTCAGCGACAGGTTGTGCTTGATCTGATCGAAGAGTGGCAGGACTGCCCACCGCAACACCCGGTCATCCTGGCTAAGCTCCACCGGATCGCGTGGCACCACGCTGATGCTGATGGAGGCAATTGCGCGCCTGCCGCAAGGCGCGGTGATCCTACCCGGTTTCGATGACCAGCAGCCGGGCCACGTCTGGGAACATCTAGATGATCCGCTGATGTCAGAAGACCACCCGCAATATCGGTTTTTCAAGATCATGCGCGATCTAGACATGACCCCGGAACAGGTGCGTCCATGGGTCGATGCACTACCAGCCTCCACGGCGCGCAATCGGCTGGTCTCTCTGGCGCTGCGCCCGGCGCCTGTTACGGATGCCTGGATGCGCGAAGGGCCGGAGCTGCGCGATATCGATCAGGCCACCGCCGATGTGACCTTGGTGGAGGCCCCCAATCCCCGCGCCGAGGCGCTGACCATTGCCCTGCGACTGCGCAAGGCTGCCGAGGATGGACAGACAGCCGCGCTGATCACACCCGATCGTATGCTGACCCGCCAGGTGGCGGCCGCGCTGGATCGCTGGGATATTCTGCCGGACGATTCCGCCGGTCAACCACTGCAACTGTCACCTCCGGGCCGGTTTCTGCGCCACATCGCGGAACTGTTCTGCAAGCCGCTGGCCTGCGATACGCTGTTGACGCTGCTGAAACATCCGCTTTGTCATGATGGGGCAGGGCGCGGTGATCACCTGCGCCACACCCGCGAGTTGGAGCTGCGGCTGCGCCGCTACGGCCCCCCTTTCCGGATGCCGACAGTTTTGCCGCGTTTGAAATTGGGCGGGAGCTGATGCCCGGGTGGACCGCCTGGCTGACGCAGTGTTTTGCCGACAAACCCATCCGTGGCACGCGGCCCCTGTCACAATGGGTTGATGCCCTCAGGAACCTCGCCGAAGCAATCAGCCGTGGCAGTCAGGAGGCCGCTGAGGGTGGCCTGTGGGACAAGAAGGCTGGGCGCAAAGCACTGGAAATCATGAATAACCTTCAGGCGGAGGCTGGCTATGGCGGTGAGATGACCGCCCGCGATTTTGCCGATCTTCTGCGCGCGCTGCTGTCACAGGGTGAGGTGCGGGACCGCGATGCGCCCTATGGCTCCATCCTGATCTGGGGAACGCTTGAGGCGCGCGTGCAGGGGGCCGATCTGGTGATCCTTGGCGGCCTGAACGAAGGCAGCTGGCCGGAAGCTGCTGCACCCGATCCCTGGCTGAACCGACAACTGCGCCATCAGGCGGGGTTGTTGTTGCCGGAACGTCGCATCGGGCTGTCGGCGCATGATTTCCAACAAGCCATCGCCGCACCCGAAGTCTGGTTGACCCGCTCCGAACGGTCGGATGAAGCAGATACAGTGCCATCACGCTGGCTCAACCGGATGACCAACCTTCTGTCCGGCTTGCCGGGGCAGGGCGGCCCTGAAGCGCTGACAGATATGCGGACCCGTGGTCAGGAATGGTTGGGCTGGGCGGAGGTGTTGGAGGCACCTATCTCTCTGCCCCCCGCCAAACGACCGGCACCTCGGCCCCCCATCGCCGCGCGCCCCCGCCGCCTGACGATCACAGAAATCCCACGTTTGATCCGCGATCCTTATGCGATTTACGCCAAACATGTGTTGAAGCTGCGTCCGCTTTATCCGCTTGTACAGGAACCCGACGCCTTGCTGCGCGGCATCGTGCTCCACAAGATCCTGGAGGATTTTATCAAGGCAACCGTCGCTGACCCCAGTAAACTGACAGCGCAGGATTTCCTTGCGACAGCGGCAGCCCATCTGGAGGCAAAGGTTCCATGGCCCATAGCACGCAGCCTCTGGCTGGCCCGGCTTGAACGCATTTCAGATGACTTCATCAATGGAGAGCGCCAACGGCAGGCAACCGCGCGCCCGACTGGTTTTGAAGTCTCCGGTGCCGTGCGCGTTGCGCCGCTTGATTTTGAGATTGCAGGCACCGCCGATCGAATTGATGTGGATGAACGCGGCGGCCTGCATTTGTTTGACTACAAAACCGGCGATCCGCCAACTGAAAGCCAACAGAAAACCTTTGAAAAACAACTGCTGATCGAGGCCGCCATGGCCGAACGCGGTGCGTTTGAGCGCTATGGCGAGGGCAGGGTGGAACGGGCGCTGTTCCTTGGCCTCAAAAGCCCGCTGAAAGAGGTCGCAGCCCCGCTCATGGATGAGCCGCCGGGTAAGGTTTGGGAAGAATTGACCAAGCTGATTTCAGCCTATTTCGAGCCAGATCAAGGGTATAGCAGCCGTCGCATGGTGTTTCAGGACACCCAGACGGGCGATTACGATCATCTGGCACGCTACGGAGAATGGGACCGAAGCGATCAACCGGCATCGGAGCTTTTGACATGACCGCCCGCGACGCCGCCTCAGAGGCGCAGTTTCGCGCCGCGCGCCCCGATGCCTCAACCTGGCTGGCCGCAAATGCTCGGCTCTGGCAAGACCAAGGTGCTGACAGATCGCGTGGCCCGTCTGTTGCTGCGTGGGGTCCAGCCGCAACACATCCTGTGCCTGACCTACACCAAGGCCGCTGCCAGCGAGATGCAGAACCGCCTGTTCAAACGGCTCGGCGAATGGGCCATGCTGGGCGACGATGCGCTCACTTCTGCACTGACAGATCTGGGCGCCCATGATGTGATCTCGGCCGAGGGCATGGCGCAAGCCCGCACCCTGTTTGCGCGTGCGATTGAGACGCCCGGTGGCTTGAAAATCCAGACCATCCATTCCTTTTGCGCCTCGCTGCTGCGCCGGTTCCCACTAGAGGCTGGCGTCAGCCCACAGTTTTCCGAAATGGACGACCGCGCCGCAGTGTTGCTGCGGGGCGAGGTGGTAGAAGCCATCGCAAACAGCGAAAACCCGGAGGAGGCCGGTCTGATCGCCAGACTGGCCCGGCAGGTGACCGATAGCGATTTTGAGACGCTGACCGCCGCAATCTGTCAGCGCCGCTCCGATTTTGAGGTGCCACTGGACCGCGCCGGATTGCGCAGGTTGTTCGATCTTCCGACGGACTTCGATGCCAAAATGTTGGAGCAAAGCGTCTATCTGGGCGGCGAGGGGGACCTGCTGACGCGCACCTGTACCATGTTGGAACAGGGTGGCAGCACCGATGCCAAAGCCGCTGCGAAGCTGCGCAAAATCACCGATCCGACGCTTGCGGATTTACCCGTTCTTGAATCGGTGTTTCTGACCGGGGCCTCTGCCAAGGCGCCTTTTACCGCCAAAATCAATGCCTTTCCCACCAAGAAACTGCGGGAAAGCAATGTCGCGCTGATGGATCAGCTGGAACCACTGATGCGACGGGTAGAGGCGGCCCGCGCCCAGCGCCTCGCGTTGGCCGCAGTTGAGAAATCGCTGATCCTGCATGACTTCGCCGCCGCATTCCTGCCGGAATACGATCGCCGTAAACAGCTGCGTGGCTGGCTCGACTTTGACGACTTGATCCTGAAGGCACGTCAGCTGCTGAATGATCCGGCGGTGGCTGCTTGGGTTCTCTACCGGCTGGACGGCGGCATTGATCACATACTGGTGGATGAGGCGCAGGATACCAGCCCGGTGCAATGGGATGTGGTTGAGAAGCTGGCGCAGGAGTTTACCGCCGGAGAGGGCGCGCGATCCGAGGTCGAACGTACGATTTTTGTCGTCGGCGATAAGAAACAGTCGATCTATTCCTTTCAGGGGGCAGATCCGGACGCCTTTGACAGGATGCAGGCCGAATTCGCCGACCGGCTGGCGGAAACCGGCAGTGCGCTACAGAACGCGGCGCTGGAATTCTCGTTCCGGTCCTCCGCGGCGATCCTTGGGCTGGTTGATCTTGTGTTCAAGGATAGCCCCGGCGCCGGGTTTCACCGCGATGCCCTACACCGCGCCTTTAAATCGGAATTGCCGGGACGGGTCGATCTCTGGCCTGTCGTGGACAAAGTTGACTCCGAAGAAGAGCGTGACTGGACCGATCCGGTGGATCGCCCCGGCGCGCGCCATCACACTGTCATTCTGGCTGACCGGATCGCGACCACGATCAAGGAGATGATAGACAGCAAGGTTACCCTGCCGGAGGATGGGCCCGAGCGTGGCAGCTTCCGCCGTCGCCCGGTACAGGCTGGTGATTTTCTGATCCTCGTGCAGCGCCGGTCCGAGCTGTTCTCGGAAATCATCCGCGCCTGCAAAGCTGCAAGACTGCCTATCGCCGGCGCGGACCGGTTGAAGATCGGCGCGGAACTGGCGGTGAAGGATCTGGCGGCGCTGCTGTCCTTTCTGGCCACGCCTGAGGATTCCCTGTCGCTGGCTGCAGCGCTGAAATCGCCGCTGTTTGGTTGGGACGAACAGACCCTGTTCGATCTGGCCCACCGGCGCGAGGGCGGCAGTTATCTCTGGACCGCGCTGCGGGATCGCGCAGCGGAATACCCTGACACGATGGCCATCATAGATGACCTGCGCAGTCAGACCGATTTCCTGCGTCCCTATGACCTGATTGAGCGGATCCTGACACGTCACGGCGGACGTCAGCGCCTGCTTGGCCGGTTGGGACCGGAGGCGGAGGATGGCATTAACGCTTTGCTCAGTCAGGCACTGGCCTATGAGCGCACAGATATTCCCAGCCTCACTGGGTTCTTAGTCTGGATGCAGGCCGACGATCTGGAAATCAAACGCCAGATGGGCGCGGCGGGAAATATGATCCGGGTGATGTCGGTGCATGGGTCAAAAGGCCTGGAAGCACCGATTGTGATCCTGCCTGATACCGCAAAACGCAAACCTCCACGCGATGATGAGATCATGCGCGCCGAGGCTGGGCCGATGTGGAAACTGCCCAGCGCCCAGATGCCCGATGTGATGCAAGCCGCCCGTGAGACTGCGCAGGAGAAGGCACGGAATGAACGTCTGCGGCTGCTCTACGTGGCGCTGACACGCGCAGAAAAATGGCTGATTGTTGCCGCTGCGGGTGAGCTGTCCAAGGATGGGGACAGTTGGTACCAGATGGTTGAGCGCGCGCTGCAAGAGGCCGGTGCCAACCCTTATGAGACCGGCAATGGCGAGGGCCTGCGGTTGCAGCATGGGGATTGGGACGGGCTGCCGTTTCACGCAGATCCCCCAGTGATCACGTCCACGCCGCAACTGCCGGAGGTGTTCAAACAGTTGCCACCGCCCTATCAGCCACCAACCTCAACACTCAGCCCGTCGGAATTGGGCGGGGCCAAGGCTTTGCCGGGGGATCTGGGACAGGACGAAGATATCGCCAAGGCACGCGGCAGTCGGCTGCACAGCCTGCTGGAACATCTGCCACTGGCGGATCAGGATAGCTGGCCCCAACTGGCGGAGGCTTTGCTCGCAGGACATGAAGACACCGCAGATCTGCTGGCTGAGGCAACACGTGTTCTGACCAATTCGGACCTGGGTACGATCTTCGCTCCTGACACATTGGCGGAGGTTGCGATAACCGCAGATCTGGATGGCCGTCGCATCCACGGCGTGATTGACCGGCTGATCGTGACGCCGGACCGGGTTCAGGCGGTTGATTTCAAATCGAACGCCACCGTTCCCACCAGCGTGGAGGCCTGTCCGGAGGGGCTGTTGCGGCAAATGGGGGCCTATGCCCATGCGCTGGCAGCCCTCTACCCTGATCGGCGGATTGACACTGCGCTGCTTTGGACCCGTACCGCGACGTTGATGGACCTGCCACACGATATTGTGTCATCCGCCCTTAAGCGCCGCCAGATACCTTGACGATCCGTTAAGGCGTTCATAGGTTCACAGCCGAACTGCCACACTCTTAGGGAGACATTCCAATGTCCACCGTCGCCGTAACCGATGCCACTTTCGATGCCGAAGTGAAGAATTCCGAAGTCCCCGTCGTGGTGGATTTCTGGGCCGAATGGTGCGGTCCCTGCAAACAGATTGGCCCCGCTCTGGAAGAGCTGGCGGCTGAATACGGCGATAAGGTCAAGATCGCCAAGGTCGATGTCGACAGCAACCCCAACGCAGCTTCGGCCATGGGTGTACGCGGCATTCCTGCGCTGTTCATTTTCAAGAACGGCGAGGTTGTCTCCAACCGCTCTGGTGCCGCGCCCAAGGCTGCGCTGCAAAGCTGGATCGACGAGTCGATCTGAGCCAGACAGACGATCAGAAATATCGGAAGGCGTCCCATTGGGGCGCCTTTTTCACAACTGGCTTCAGAGCGACAGAATTGGAGGAGGGATCATGGCTGAAACGCGGGTGTTGGTAGAGTTCGGGATGGGGACGTCGCTGCGGCGACAGGACTATACCGAGGCTGCAAAACGGGCGATCAAGGACGCGCTCTGGCACAACTCGGTCAATGTTGCCGAACTGTTCGATTTCCCAAAATCCGCCATGCGCATCCGTGCTGAAATCGGCGTGCAAAACCCCGACGCCATCGACCGCGACGCGCTCAGCGCGGTCTTTCCCTATGGAACAGCGGAGATTCATGTGGCCAAGGGCGGCCTTGATATCGACAAACCCGGCATTGGCCACACGGTGATCGCCAATGCAGCCATCATCGTCTCATTTGACATGGAGCCGACAGAATGACCGAAAAACGCATTATTCTGGAAATGGGCACCGGCAACGATCTTTATGGGCAGGATTACACCAAGGCGGCCCGCCGCGCGGTGCAGGATGCGCTGCACCACTCCTCGATCACGCTTTTTGCGAAACTGGGTATAGACCATACCGAAATGCGGGTTGAGGTCACAATCGGTGTTCAGGAACCTGACAAGGTAGACTGCGATCTGGTCGCCGCCGATCTGCCACGTGGACGCGCCACTGTGCGGGCGGTTTTCGGCGGGTTGAATGTGGATGATCCTGCGGACGGCGGCAAACATGTGGTCGCCACAGCTGCAGTAGAAGCCTGGTTACCGGATCAGGCAGGGCGCTATCAATTGCGCACCTGATCGAAAAAAACAGGCTCTAACAAAAGAAAAAGCCGCCCTGAAAGGAGCGGCCAAATCATCTTGGTGCTGAGGAACCTATCCTCAGATCTTTGCGATATCCGCGCGTGTCAGGCCGATGTCTTCCAGCTGGGTATCGGTCAGCTCGGACAGGGCGTTGCGGGTGTCGCGTGCTTCTTTCCACGCCAGGATCGAAGACTTGGCGTTGAAGACTGCGTCCACCAGGCGGAGTACGGTCACTGCACCGATCGGCGCATGGATGTTTGCTGTGGTAGCCATTTGCGCATTCCTTATGAGAACCAGCCGACACCGTGTCGGTTGTGAGCCTCATGTAGGGTGGGCTGCCGAGTCTCACAATTGCCGGTTCGACAGCCCCGAATTGCAGTTTTTGCATAGCACGTTTTTTAGGCAGCCTGCCCGCATACCGGGCACAAGTCTCTTCTCAGCCATCGTCGGCGAACGGTCGTCGTCCACTCGACAGGCGCTTGTCAGATGGGTCGGCGCAAGGCGCCGGAGGTGGCTATTCACTTGATCCCCGGCCCCCGCACCGGATAGCACCCGGTTGAGGTATAAATGGCCAGTGCCCATATAGGCCTGGAAACGAGGAGAACATGATGGCAGACGATCAATTTCCGGGCTGGCACGGCACCACGATCATTGGCGTGAAAAAAGACGGCGAAGTCGTCATCGCTCGACGACGGGCAGGTGTCCCTGGGCCAAACCGTGATCAAGGGCTCTGCCCGCAAGGTGCGCCGCCTGTCGCCTGGTGGATTTGATGTCGTGGCAGGGTTTGCCTAGCTCCACCGCCGATGCCTTCACTCTGCTGGAACGGCTGGAGGCGAAACTGGAAGCCACTCCGGGGCAGCTCGCCCGCGCCAGTGTTGAACTGGCCAAGGACTGGCGCACCGACAAATACCTGCAAAAACTGGAAGCCATGCTGATCGTGACCGACGGGGCGGATATGTTCGTGATCACCGGCGCCGAGCGATGTGCTGGAACCCGAACATGATGTTGCCGCCATCGGATCAGGCGGCAACTTCGCGCTGGCGGCCGCACGCGGCATGATGGACAGTGACCGCAACGCCGAGGCTGTGGCCCGGGATGCCATGGCGATTGCCGCTGATATCTGCGTCTATACCAACGGTCGTCTGACAGTTGAAAGCATCAGCCAAAAGGACTGACATGAGCCATATCGATCAAAACGATATTCGCGCAGCGGTTGGCTCAGGTCTATTGAGCGAGGCCCAGGCGGCCTCTCTCATGGCCTTGGCACATAGCCGACGGGGCGCGCGTGAAAATCTCGCTCCCGGTGATGAACCTTTTGAGCTGTTCAAAGGGTTCAACGAGATCTTCATTGTCATCGGTTTGATCATTCTGGCCACCGGATGGGCCGCCGTCACCGGCATTTCCATGGCCGAAGGGTTGGGTGGTCTGGTTCAAAAGGCGACCATGTCCTCCCTGGTTGGGGCCGTGGTATTATGGGTGCTGAGTGAGTATTTCATCCGCCGTCGTCGTATGGTCGCGCTCAGCGATTGCGCTTTCGATCCTTTGGACCCTGAATGCCGGCGTCGGACTTTCGGCGGAATATTCGCAGGTGTTCATGGTCGCGCAGGGCGACTATTCCAGCCTGCCGCTGGCTGTTGCGCTGACCACCATCTCAATTGCGATCTACTGGCTGCGGTTTCGCGTTCCCTTTGCGATGGCGCTGATCGCGCTTGGCGTGTTCACGCTGGCGCTGATGCTGGCTGCAAACCAATCCGGCAGCCTGACCGGCATGAGTGATCTGTTCCTGCTGTCAGCCTCCGGCCCCTTTGCCTGGGTAACCCTGCTGGTTGGCGCTGGCGTCTTTGCGGTGGCGATGCTGTTTGATCTGAGCGATCCGCACCGGGTGACCCGGCGCTCTGCGCAAGGTTTCTGGCTGCACGTGGTCGCCGCCCCCGCCTTGGTCAACACCATCGCTCTCAGCCTGCTGGACAGCGGCACATCCAGCGCAAATCTGGCGCTGATGGCCGTGCTCTTCGCCTTCGCGCTGGTTGCCATCATCATTGACCGTCGGTCATTTCTGATTGCTGCGATCGGTTACAGCGTTACTTTGGCGGCCACAGTCTTCGACGGCGACGGCGCCGCGACAACCATTCTTGTGCTGGGCCTGTTCCTGGTGATCCTTGGTGCCTTCTGGGCGCGGATCCGGGCCTTGCTGATTTCCCCTCTCTCACGGGTGTTGCCGCTTGACCGGCTGCCGCCCGCTCATTGAAACGGACCTCTCATGACTGACCTCACCCCCCGCGAAATTGTCTCAGAACTTGATCGCTTCATTATCGGCCAGACTGATGCCAAACGCGCGGTTGCCGTGGCGCTACGCAACCGTTGGCGCCGCAAACAGCTGGGCGATGACCTGCGCGACGAAGTCTACCCCAAGAATATTCTGATGATCGGGCCCACCGGTGTCGGCAAGACCGAGATCTCTCGCCGACTGGCAAAACTGGCCCGCGCGCCCTTCATCAAGGTGGAGGCCACCAAATTCACCGAGGTCGGCTATGTCGGTCGCGACGTGGAACAGATCATCCGGGATCTGGTGGATATCGCCATAGTCCAAACGCGCGAACACATGCGCGATGACGTAAGGGCCAAGGCCCGTCAGGCTGCTGAAGAACGGGTGATCGATGCCATCGCCGGCACCGATGCCCGAGATGCCACCCGCGATATGTTCCGCAAGAAGCTGAAAGCCGACGAGTTGGATGATACCATCATCGAACTGGATGTTTCTGACACCTCCAACCCGATGGGGGGCATGTTCGAAATCCCCGGCCAGCCGGGTGGCAACATGGGCATGATGAACCTCGGCGATCTATTCGGGAAAGCGATGGGCGGACGCACCACGCGCAAGAAGATGACTGTTGCTGACAGCTATGATGTGCTGATCGGCGAAGAAGCGGACAAGCTCTTGGACGATGAGACCGTGACAAAGGCGGCGCTTGAATCTGTTGAACAGAATGGCATCGTGTTTCTCGACGAAATCGATAAGGTCTGCACCCGCCAAGACGCGCGTGGCGGCGACGTCAGCCGCGAAGGGGTGCAGCGCGATCTGCTGCCTCTGATTGAAGGCACCACAGTGTCGACCAAGCACGGTCCGGTTAAAACCGACCATATCCTGTTTATCGCTTCGGGTGCATTCCATATTGCCAAACCGTCAGATCTGCTGCCCGAACTGCAGGGCCGCCTGCCGATCCGCGTCAATCTGCGCGCGCTTAGCGAAGAGGATTTCGTGCGTATCCTCACCGAGACGGACAATGCGCTGACGCTGCAATATACTGCTCTTCTGGGTACTGAGGAGGTGACTGTCAGTTTCACGGATGACGGGATCGCATCGCTGGCAAAGATTGCAGCTGAGGTCAATCAGACCGTTGAGAACATCGGCGCACGGCGCCTTTATACGGTGATCGAACGTGTGTTCGAGGAACTGTCCTTCAGCGCGCCGGATCGCTCGGGTGAAACGGTCACCGTGGATGCCGCATTTGTCCGCAAAAACCTGGGTGAGCTGACCAAATCCGCAGATGTCAGCCGTTATGTGCTCTGATCGCCGTTAGGGCACCTGCGCAATCAGTGGACATGGCGGTGGGCGCCCAGTAGCCTGCCGCCATTGTCAATTGGTGGTCCGAAACATGCGTTTTTCACGAGTCCTTTCCCGTCTTTGCATTGTGTTGATTGTTGCGACTGGGTGCACCGACAGGTCCTTTACACCAACCGTTCCGGACGCGTTGGAGGTTGGCAAAGCCAAAACCATATTCGGCGCAACCACTCGTGAGCCGCTGCCCAATGGCACCTTTGGCCCGGAACGATCTGATACTCTGCGCCTGCTGGAACTGACAGTATCCATCCCGCCCACTCATTCGCCGGGGCAGTTGGATTTTGCCTATGCCGAGCCCAACCCCGAAACCCAGTTCACCATGGCCGGTCGGCAGCGGCTGGATGGGATGGCTGAGCTGAACCGTCGGATCGCTCAAGAACTGTCAGCCTATCCTGTCGGGGAGCGCGACATTACGGTGTTTGTGCATGGGTTCAACTCAACCCAGGCCGAGACTGCATTCCGGGCCGCACAGCTAACCAATGACATTAACATTCCCGGCGCCACGATCATTTATTCCTGGCCCAGTCAGGGCAATCCTCTGGGCTATGCCTACGACGGCGACAGCGTGTTATTTGCACGCGATGGCTTGGAACAATTGCTACGCAATCTGAAACCCGGTGTGTCCAACCGCGTGGTTCTGGTGGCACATTCCATGGGATCGCAGCTGGTGATGGAAACCATGCGCCAAATGGAGATCAAGACACCCGGCTGGAGCAGCAAAAACCTTGGTGCGGTGATCCTGATGTCACCGGATCTGGATGTCGAAGTCTTCCGCAGCCAGATGCGCAGGATCGATCCGGTACCGCAGCCATTTGTCGTAATGGTCTCGCGCAAGGACAATGTGCTGAACCTGTCGCAGCGCCTGCGTGGAACCCACAACCGGGGTCGGCTCGGCAATCTGAAATCACTGGATGACGTGTCTGAGCTGCCCATCGAAGTGGTCGATACAACGGCCTATGCCGATACCGCGGAATCCGGGCATTTCGTGGCTGCAACCTCACCGGCGGTGCTGTCCATCCTCAATTCAGCCCGCCAGACTGCTGCGGCCTTCGACCGCGAGGCGCTCTCGATCCAGCGACTTTTCCCCGGCCGACTGGTCGTCGACAAGGAGGACAACGCCGTCGAGATTACACTGTCAGAAAACTATCAAGCAAATGTCTATCGCGGCGAAGATCGCTGAGCCAAGGGCCTTGAACCGGTCTCAGCGGTGGCGGCGCAGATAGACGTAATACGCCCCACCGCCACCATGGCTGACATGGGCTGAGCGTCACCTGAAGCACCACCTGCGACAATGGCGGCAGGGACAACCACTGCGGCACCTGATGCCGCAACACGCCACGGGGAACCGGCATCGGGCCGGGTTCGTCGCGATCCTTCCCCTTGCCGGTGATCACCAGCACCAGCCGCTTGCCGGCAGAATGCGCTGACAGGACAAAACCAACCAGCGCCGGATGGGCGGAATCAACCCGCATTCCATGCAGATCCAGCTTACCCTCTGGCTTCAGTTTGCCGCGTTTCATCTTACGGTAGGCCTTGCCGTCCATCTGCATCGGCGCGGCGATCAGACCACTGGTGACACTGGGCTTCAGATCATGCCTGGCTAGCTTTGATCCCGCCTTGGACCCCAACTCGAACAGCTCTGGCGTGAACCGCTCTTGCGGCGGAAGCGGCGATTTTGTCGGCTTTGGTTTTGGCAAATGGGCAGTGGCAGGAGCGGTGCGTGTTTTGGGGTGTAGCCGCTCCGCCTGTTTGGCGACGCGGTGCCAGAGGTCGATTTCCTCAGATGTCAGTTTGCGGCGGGTCATCAATCGTCTCCCGGTAGCAACGCATAGGCACGCTGAATAGGCAGAAGCACCACCATGCGGCCGGGATCTCGCAGCTTGCTGGCCTCAATCCCGGCTTCGTCACCGCTGCCAAAAAACACATCGGCCCGCTGCGCGCCCTTGATCGCTGATCCGGTATCCTGCGCAATCATCAGCTTAGCGCATCGGCTTCGCTCCGTCTTTTTCCAACCAGACCGGCGCACCCAGCGGCGTGAAACGTGGATCAACTGCCAGACTGCGCAGGGTGGTCACAGAACGGTTCATTGCCCCCAGCGGGCTAAGCAGAGGCGGGGATGCGGCTCACCTCGCGGAAAAACACATACGAGGGGTTGTGCATCAGGAGATCCTCGCTGCAGCGAGAGGGTTGCGCCGCACCCAGCGTTTGATCACTGCGGCGCTGACCTGATGGATATTGTAGATACCTCGACGGACCAATTCGGTACCGATGGACCGGTATTCATGGCCGTTTGCACCACCGTAGCCGACACGGATCGACGACCCATCAGGAAGGCGAATTCGCCCAGATCCCTGAATTTGCAGAAAAAACAGCTCTACCGGATCGTCGACCCAGGCGATTTCCAATCCGCGCCCCTCCATCACGCCGCTTGTCAGCATCTCGCGTCGTGTCAGCCACTGGCTGATCTTGCGCGCCTCCGGTGGCTGGCGATAAACCGGGTACCGGTAGCGCGAGCTGGGTCGGCGCGCACCCGAGAGTTCGGGTTCAAAATAGCCGGTGAACAGCGCTGGCGCGCCGTCTTCAATCAGGACTGGGCGAAAGAACAGCTGGAAGAAGCCGCGCGCGGCCTTTGGGTCTTGTTCGTTGGCCAACGCACAGAGCGCACGCCAGTCGGGATCATTCAGATCCCGGCAAGTCTGCAGAAATGCACCCAGCGCCGCTTTGTGGTCATCCTCTGCCCAGCCCTCCAGCTGAGAGAACGACAGCATGGTGTAGCTGGTTTCCGCCTGTCCGCCCTGCGGAAACAAATATGCGCCAGCTCCAAGAGCCAGCGCACAAAGTGCCCGCCGAAGCCCACGCATCATGCGTCCGTGGCGACCAGATGCCAGTTCGGGTCCGCGCTGCCCATGGTACGGCCAAAGACCCAAGTGTCTTTCTGGCGTTTCACCGCCTTGGGATCACCCTCAACAATATCTCCACCGCGATCACGCACAACCGAGGTCAACTCAGCGACAAACCGCATCGTAATCTGTGCATCGCCAGTTGCCGGATCAAAGCTGGTGTCGGTCAACGTCGTCTCGCGGACACCGATAAATTCCGCCTCAATCGTCAGCCCCTGATCCTCACGGTGGGCAACAGCGGTGACAAAACTGTCAAAGACGTCCGGCGCGAGGAAAGCTTCAATATCATCCAGCTCGCCGCGTTCAAAGGCCATCAGGATCATTTCATAGGCGCCGCGGGCACCCTGCACGAACTCGCGCACCTCGAAGGATGGTTCGGCCTTCTTCATCGCGGCAAGATCGCTGGCCTGGGGGCTGTCCTCGGGGACGTAGTCAACGATGTCGTGATCCGGCCCGCCTTCGATCACCTCAAGTTCGGGGCGTCGGTTCTGGCGATCAGCCTGCGGCACAGCCGGCTTTTCAAACCCTTCACGGGTGCCCAAAACGCTTTTCAGGCGTAGGATCAAAAACACGGCAATACCGGCCAAAACCAACAGCTGAATCACGGGCGACTCCATAACAACCTCTACGGTAGATGTTCATGCTTCGTTTGAAACTAAAGCGTTCCAACCTTATGTAGGTGACGGGTCGGCGCAAGTCCACCGTCCCGCGCAAGTTCTGAGGAAACCCAGCATGTATCTCTTTCTCGCCTTTCTGATGGTTCCGATCATTGAAATCGCACTTTTTATTCAAGTCGGTGGCGCGATCGGCCTCTGGCCAACGCTGGCCATCGTGGTGCTGACAGCCGTGTTGGGAACCTGGCTGGTTCGAACACAGGGGCGGTTGGCCCTCGGCCAGCTTCGTGCCTCTTTCGAGCAGTTGAACGACCCCACCGAGCCGCTGGCGCATGGCGCCATGATCCTGGTGGCCGGTGCCCTGCTGCTTACGCCCGGGTTTTTCACAGACGCGGTTGGCTTCGCCCTTCTGGTCCCGCAGATACGTATTGCCGTCTATCGCTACCTCCGCTCAAAAGTGACGGTGGCCCGGTTCCAGATGGGCCCCGGCAGCATGCACGGCCGCAGCTATCCGAGCGACAATTCCCCTAAACCGCAGGGCGATATCATTGATGCAGACTATGAAGATGTCAGCAAGGATCGACCGCGAAAAGGCCCCTCCGGCTGGGTTGATGGGCAGGGCTAGGCGGGTGGCGCGACACCCCCGTTGAGGTACCGCCGCCAAGCTGATAAGCACGGGCAAAACATAGTTTAGGAGTAGCTTCATGGCCGAAAACGGCGCAACAGAAGGCGTGCAGCAGCCGCAAGTCCAGATGAATATCCTGGGCCAGTTCATCCGCGATATGTCGTTCGAAAACGTCATGGCACAAAAAGGCGTCGGCGCTGACGTTCAGCCCGATGTCAGCGTGCAGGTTGCCCTTGATGCAAAGAAGCGTCAGGCGGAAAACCAGTATGAGGTGATGACCAAACTGAACATCGAGTCCAAGGACAAAGAAGGCAATGTCGTTCTCTTCGTTCTGGAACTGGAATATGTCGGGATTTTCAACATCTCCGGCATTCCCGAAGATCAGCTGCACCCGTTCCTGCTGATCGAATGCCCGCGTATGCTCTTCCCGTTCCTGCGTCGCATCGTGTCCGACGTCACCCGCGACGGTGGTTTCCCGCCGCTGAACCTCGACAATATCGATTTCGTCGCGATCTATCGCAACGAACTGGCGCGCCGTCAGCAGGCCGAGGCCGCAGAACAGCCGCAGCAATAAGAGCTCGCCAAATTCGAATATGAAAAACGCCGCTGTTTTCAGCGGCGTTTTTGCATTCTGGGCCTGAAGTCAGGGATCAGCTACCGGCGCCGTTCCACAGGGCGTCATCCCCCATTTTCGCAACAAACTTGGCATGCGCTTCCTGTTCCTGCTCTGTCAGCCGCGACGGCAGCGGGGAGGGCCGGGCGGTCGGGCGCCAGTCATCTGTCACCGTCGCCCCGCTGCTAGCCTTGTCATTGGAGGTTGAAAGGCCAAAATCAGGCTGCCGCCCCCCGATCAGTTCCAGATAAACATCGGCCAGGATTTCGGAATCGAGCAACGCGCCGTGCAATGTTCGATTGCTGTTGTCGATATTGAAGCGGCGGCAGAGCGCATCCAGCGTCGCCGGCGAGCCGGGAAAGCGTTTGCGGGCAATCGCCAGCGTATCAACCGCCTGTTCCATCGGCAGCTTTGGCAGCCCCATCCAATCCAGCTCCGCATTGAGGAACTTCATATCGAAAGCCGCGTTATGGATCACCATTTTGGAATCCCGGACGAAATCCAGAAATTTCTGCCCCACTTTCGCGAACACGGGCTTGTCGCGCAGTGTTACAGCGCCCGGACCGGGTTGCTGTGGCGGCTCCAGAAGATCCGGCCCGATGCCGTGCACCTTAAACGCATCCTGCGGCATGGAGCGTTTGGGGTTGATATAGACGTGAAATGTCTCGCCCGTCGGCATGTGATTGAACAGTTCAACCGCACCGATTTCGACAATCCGGTCACCAGAAAACGGATCAAAGCCGGTGGTTTCCGTATCAAGAACGATTTCACGCATCTGCGATCTGCCTTCTAATTTGTGCGAGGATGGACCGTACCTGTGCTTTGGCGTGGTTCGGGGTGTCAGTCTCGATCAGATAATCGGCCCGCGCTTTCTTATCCTCTATCGGCATCTGTTTTTGCAGGATTTGTTCAAATTGCTCAACCGTCATCGTCTGGCGCGCAAGGACCCGCTGGCGCTGGGTCTCGGCATCGATCCAGACACAGGCGACGGCATCCATTCCTGCGTCACCACCAGTTTCAAACAGCAGCGGGATATCAAACACCAGAACATCATGCGACGACGACGCTCTGAAAGCCTCGCGGTCAGCCGCGACAAGCGGGTGCACGATTTTCTCAATCCGGGGCAGGGCGCTGCGATCGCCGCACGATGATGTCACGCAAGCGACCCCGATCAACCCGTCCTTCGATAACGGCCGCTGGCCATGCATTCCCGATGGGGGCAACCGCTGCGCCGCCCACATCATAAAGACGGTGAACCGCAGCATCCGCGTCCCAGACTGCGCAGCCTTCGTCGGCAAAGATTTGCGCAGTTGCGCTTTTCCCCATGCCGATGGATCCGGTTAACCCTAACGCGTAGCTCATGCCAATGCGGCCTCCCGCGTTGCGGCGTCAACCTCAGGTCGTTTGCCAAACCAGCGCTCAAACCCCGGTACGGCCTGATGTAACAGCATTCCCAGACCATCAACGGTGGTACAGCCGATATCCTCGGCCCATTGCAGCATATCCGTTTTCAGCGGTGTATAGACCAGATCCGTCACAACAGTGCTGGAGCGCAACCCGTCCAAGGGCACACGCAAACGCGGCTTTCCAACCATCCCAAGAGAGGTTGTATTCACCAGGAGTGCAGCCTGTTCGATCACATTGCCAACCTGCACCCAGTCGACGACCTGAATGCGGGAGCCAAACTCACTGCGGAACTGATCCGCGCGTTCCCGCGTGCGATTGCTCAGCAGAATCTCTGGTACGCCTGCCTCTAGCAGTGAAGCGATCACCGCGCGACTGGCGCCGCCTACCCCAAATACTACGGCAGGACCGGTGGCAGGATCCCAATCCGGCGCGGCCTGGTGTAGATTGGTGATAAACCCGTAACCATCTGTATTATCAGCAAGAATTGAGCCGTCGGGACGGAAGATCAGCGTATTGGCAGCCCCAATCAATGTCGCACGATCCGTCACCTGATCGGCGATCTCCATGATCTGTTCTTTATGCGGGATGGTGATGTTGGCCCCGACAAACCCCATCTTGGGCAGACTGCGGACAACCTCCTCCAACTGACCGGGTTCGACATGCAGCGGCACATAGTGACCAGCAATCCCATAAGTCTGGAGCCAATGGCCGTGCACCAATGGCGATCGGGAATGGGCCACCGGGCTACCGATCACGCCAGCCAGCGGAATCCGAGTATCATTCATTGCTCAATCACTCCCTGAAGGGCCAGATAGTTCAGCAGCTCCAACAACGGTAATCCAAGCACGTTGAAATAGTCTCCCTCGATGGCGCTGAACAATCGAACCCCTTCTTCTTCCAGCTTATATGCGCCAACTGCATGCTGAATGCTGTCCCAGTTTCGCGCAACATAACTGCGCAGATACGCATCCGAACTGGACCGCATCCTAAGCCGCACCTGGCCGATATGCCGCCACAGCGGCTCATTGTCGCGATAGATGACCGCAGCGGACAATAACATATGTCGCTTACCGCGCATCATCTTCAGCTGAGCAAAGGCGTCATCCGAATCTTTTGGTTTTGATAACAATTTTCCATCAAACTCGAGGACCTGATCACAGCCCAACACCAGGGCACCGGGGAACTTGGCGCTGACCTTGCGCGCCTTCGCCTCTGCCAGCGTATCGGAGATATCACGCGGCGTGGCCTCCTCAGCCAGAAGCGCCGCCTTGATCGCCGCTTCGTCGATACGGGCCGCGGCGACCTCAAACGGAACGCCAGCCTGCCGCAGCAGCTGGGCGCGTATCTGCGATCCGGAAGCCAGAACGATGTGGGTAGACATGTGGAAAACCCCGTGGGCAAGAGTGTGATGATCTTAGGATGGTTTGTATGAAATTTCGGCCATTTCGCAAGCCGTGGAGAACCTCAAAATCCCCATTTGCTTGCTAAGCAGATTCGCCCTGAGAGGATAGGGATAACTTAGAAATCGTGGATATCTCAGTTGCTCCGATTTCACCCCAGGTTTATCCCCACATCCAAACCCCAAAGTGAACGTGATATTTCTCATGTTTTTATAGCCTGCCTAAGCAAGGGGCATCATGTCGCTGGGGGTAAAGCTGGTAAGTTATCCCAAGCGGGGATAAG
Organism: Phaeobacter sp. BS52; assembly: GCF_045040595.1. Taxonomy (NCBI): domain Bacteria; kingdom Pseudomonadati; phylum Pseudomonadota; class Alphaproteobacteria; order Rhodobacterales; family Roseobacteraceae; genus Phaeobacter; species Phaeobacter sp. BS52. The sequence goes on from NZ_CP090662.1 coordinate 2,896,102, forward strand.
CCGGTGGACGAGTCAGTTATCCACTGTTTTTAGGGTGCACTACTAAAACATCATCCTTTTAAAATACTTATATTTTAAGGGGAGAGAGGGAACCGAGAGGCCAGCCATGGATCTGAGCGATCTGCTCTTTGAAATTTACCCCTACGCCAAATCTCTGCACATCATGGCAGTGATCAGCTGGATGGCAGGTCTGTTCTACCTCCCGAGGCTTTTCGTCTATCACGTGGAGCAGGCAGAGAAGGTGCCGGACAGCCTTCCTATCTTTGTCATGATGGAAGAGAAGTTGCTCCGCATCATCATGAGGCCCGCTATGTACGTCAGCTGGGCTGCAGGGGCGTTAATGGTGCTGACGCCGGGGTTGGTCGACTGGAGTAGTCTTTGGCCCTGGACGAAGGGCCTGAGCGTTCTGGGGATGACCTGGTTTCACCACTGGCTGCTGATCCGTCACCGTGACTTCGCAAATGGGAAGAACACCCGCAGTGGTCGCAGCTATAGAATGATGAACGAAGTCCCGACACTGCTGATGGTGGTCATCGTCATATCGGTCATTTTCAAGTTCTGAGCGGGGATTTGACTCAGCAGGGTGGACCCCTTATGTATGCGGCTAACGGGCCCGTCCGGGCACTCGTGTCTTCCTTATACCTATGACACCGCTCCCCAGATTTCAGGGGAGAGTAAAGGCCGTATATATATGACCGTTCAATCCCTGAACCTTTCCGATCTTAAGGCCAAGAGCCCTAAGGACCTGCTGTCCATGGCCGAAGAGCTGGAGATCGAAAACGCCTCCACCATGCGCAAGGGCGAGATGATGTTCCAGATTCTGCGCGAACGCGCGGATGAGGGCTGGGAAATTGCTGGCGATGGTGTGCTTGAGGTTCTTCAAGATGGCTTCGGGTTCCTGCGCTCGCCTGAGGCCAACTATCTGCCGGATCCCGACGATATCTATGTTTCGCCCGATATGATCCGGCAATATGCGTTGCGGACCGGTGATACGGTTGACGGTCAGATCAAATCGCCGCTGGAAAACGAACGGTATTTTGCGCTGACGAATGTCACCAAAATCAACTTCGAAGAGCCGGAGAAGGCCCGTCACAAGATCGCTTTTGACAACCTGACACCGCTTTATCCTGATGAGCGCCTGAAGATGGAGATCGAAGATCCGACCATCAAAGATCGCTCTGCCCGCGTGATCGATTTGGTCTCCCCGATTGGTAAAGGCCAGCGATCCCTGATCGTGGCGCCACCGCGGACCGGTAAGACAGTGATTCTCCAGAATATCGCGCATTCCATCGCGAAGAATCATCCGGAATGCTATCTGATCGTTCTCCTGATCGACGAACGTCCGGAAGAGGTCACCGATATGCAGCGCTCGGTTAAGGGTGAGGTCGTGTCCTCCACCTTCGACGAACCTGCGACCCGCCACGTTGCGGTGTCCGAAATGGTGATCGAGAAGGCCAAGCGTTTGGTGGAGCATAAACGAGATGTTGTTATTCTTCTCGACTCGATCACAAGACTTGGTAGGGCATTCAACACAGTCGTGCCGTCTTCTGGTAAAGTCTTGACCGGCGGTGTTGATGCAAACGCGCTGCAACGCCCCAAACGATTCTTTGGTGCGGCCCGAAATATCGAAGAAGGCGGCTCTTTGACGATCATCGCGACAGCTCTCATCGACACCGGTAGTCGGATGGACGAGGTGATCTTTGAAGAATTCAAAGGGACGGGTAACTCTGAAATCGTCCTGGATCGGAAGATCGCAGACAAACGCGTGTTCCCAGCGATCGACATCCTCAAATCCGGTACACGGAAAGAGGATCTGCTCGTCGATAAAGGCGATCTCGCCAAGACATTTGTGTTACGCCGGATTCTGAACCCAATGGGTACCACCGACGCGATTGAATTTCTTTTGTCTAAGTTGAAGCAAACAAAGACAAATTCTGAATTCTTCGATTCAATGAACACCTAGTAGACTGGCCTAAGCACGAAAGGAAGGTCACCTGATGGACACGATCTTTGCGCTGGCCTCCGCCCAAGGGAAGGCTAGGCGTTTCGGTTATTCGCCTCTCTGGCCCGAAGGCTATCAGCACCGCTTCTGTTATCAGTGGCGGTGCTTTGCCCTGTCCTGGTCGGGCGTTGCGCGTTCTGTCTGATCGCAGCGAGGCGCGTATCGACGAAGCCTTGGTGCTCACTTTCGCTCAGCCCGAATAGCTTTACTGGTGAGGACACCGTTGAATTTCAGGTCCACGGCAGCACGTCGGTTGTCAGCGCCATGCTTGATCTATTGGGTCAGTTTGAAGATGTCCGGCTGGCAGACCCAGGTGAGTTTACCCGTCGTGCGCTTGAAAATGGTAAACTGGACCTCTCCCAGGTTGAGGCATTGGCGGATTTGATCGATGCAGAGACCGAGGCGCAGCGGGTACAGGCGCAAGCCGTGCTTGCCGGTGGGCTTTCTGATTTGGCTGAGCGCTGGCGAAAAGACCTTATTCGTGCTGCATCCCTGATTGAGGTAACAATCGATTTCGCCGATGAAGATGTCCCCGTAGATGTCACTGAGGAAGTCAAAGAGCTTTTGGCTAAGCGTGACAGCAGATTTGGAACCTCAAATTTCTGGCGTACAGATGGCTGAACGGATTCGCAGCGGGTTTGAGGTTGCAATCATCGGCGCGCCAAACGTTGGCAAGTCAACACTACTCAACGCTCTGGCTTAGCCGCGAGGCTGCTATCACATCGGAATATGCCGGGACGACCCGGGACGTGATCGAGGTAAGGATGGATTTGGCGGGTCTGCCTGTCACTCTTCTTGATACCGCTGGCCTGCGCGAGACTGACGATCATGTCGAAGGGATCGGCATCAAAATAGCGAAGAAACGGGCAGAGGCGGCAGACCTTCGCGTGTTTTTGACCAAGGATCGACATGCAATTGATATCGATATCCTTGAGGATGATATTGTTGTTACCCCAAAGGCGGATCTGATCGGCAATGATACTTCTGAAAAAGCGGTTTCCGGACAAACCGGGCAGGGCATAGACGTGCTGATCGCGGATATCACCAAAGCGCTGAAAAATCGTGCTGGTAAAGCAGGTATTGCGACGCGTGCACGGCATCGAGAGACAATGAAGACGGCATATGACCGCCTGAAAGCCGCGCAAGATGTTCTAAAATACGGCCCAGAGTTTTATGATGTTGCTGCTGAAGACCTGCGTTCGGCCATTCGCGCCCTGGAGATGCTGGTTGGCCGTGTAGGGGTAGAGAACCTGTTGGATGAAATCTTCTCCAGTTTTTGCTTGGGAAAGTAAGGAGTGTTTCACGTGAAACATCCAGATTACGACGTCATCGTTGTTGGTGGTGGTCATGCAGGGACAGAGGCCGCCCATGCGGCCGCCCGTATGGGGGCCAAGACAGCTCTTGTCACTCTTACGAAGGAGGGCATTGGCGTGATGTCGTGCAATCCTGCAATTGGCGGATTGGGTAAGGGGCATCTGGTTCGAGAGATCGACGCACTCGATGGCGTTATGGGGCGTGTCGCTGATAAAGCAGGCATACAATTCCGCCTCCTTAATAGGCGCAAAGGGCTGACTGTGCAGGGCCCAAGGGCGCAGTCAGATCGGAGGATCTATCGTCGCGAGATGTTGGCTGAGACAGAAGCCCAGCCGAACCTCGATATTATACCAGGCGAAGTCACCGATTTTCTTATGACTGCTAACAAGGTCAATGGCGTCTGTCTGGCTGACGAAAGCCAGATCAAAAGTCACGCCGTCATTCTGACATCCGGAACCTTTCTGAGGGGCGTTATTCACATCGGTGATGTGACTAAGCCGGGCGGCCGTATGGGAGATAAGCCTTCAATCCGACTTGCAGAGAGGCTCGACAGTTTCGATTTACAACTTGGTAGATTGAAAACAGGAACGCCACCTCGACTGGATGGCCGTACCATCGCATGGGAAAAGCTGGAGGGTCAGCCCGGAGATGATGATCCTACGTTCTTCAGTTTCTTGACAACATCTACATCGGCAGCTCAAGTCGTTTGTGGGATTACACATACCAACACGCAGACACATGATATTATTCGGGAGAATCTCGGAAAATCGGCCATGTATGGCGGGCACATCGACGGCGTCGGTCCGCGCTATTGCCCGTCAATTGAAGATAAAGTGGTACGATTTGCTGACAAAGAAAGTCATCAAATTTTCCTCGAACCGGAAAGTGTAGATGATCATACCGTCTACCCAAATGGTATTTCGACAAGTCTGCCACTAGATATCCAAGAGAGTTATGTTCGCTCCATTTTTGGTTTGGAAGACGCCGTGATCTTGCAGCCAGGGTATGCAATTGAGTATGACTATGTGGATCCGCGCGCTTTGGGATTAGATCTGGCCCTAAAGTCGCATCAGGGTCTATATCTTGCGGGGCAAATTAACGGTACCACAGGATATGAGGAGGCTGCGGCACAGGGGCTCGTAGCAGGATTGAATGCAGCACGGTATTCAAAAGAGATGGAACCGGTCACGTTTAGTCGCTCCGACAGCTATATTGGCGTGATGATCGATGATCTCACAACAAATGGGGTGACGGAGCCTTATCGGATGTTCACGTCTCGGGCTGAATTCAGGCTGTCTCTGCGTGCCGACAATGCTGATCAGAGGTTGACCGGTATCGGGCTAGATCTGGGGTGTGTCGGTGAGACGCGTCGTGAGTTCTTTTCCCAAAAAATGGAAAAACTTGAAGCGGCCCGATCCCAAATGGACAGCCGACGGTTCACCCCAAAGGAGATCAATGAAGCTGGTATCACGGTAAATCAGGACGGAAACCGACGGACGGCGACCGACGTATTGGCATTTACTGATGTGGTGTTCGAAGATATCTTGCGCCTGCTACCCGATCTTGGAACCTGCGAAGACCCTATACGACGTCAAATCGAGCGAGATGCCCTGTACGCGAACTACATCATTCGCCAGAAACGGGAGATCGAAGCGCTGAAACGCGACGAGGGGTATCGTATTCCATTTGACTTTTCCTACGATTTTGAGGGCTTGTCGAACGAGCTGCGTGGAAAACTGGAAAAATCCAGACCTGAAACCCTGGCCCAAGCGGGGAGGGTCGATGGAATGACACCAGCGGCGCTGGCACTGATCCTGGCAAGGCTACGCCGCGGCGATACCACGAGCCATGGGAAGACTGCATAAATGGGTGAGATCAATATCGGAGAGTCATATGTTTCACGTGAAACATATGAGCGACTTAAGCACTACGAAGCTCTTGTTAAAAAGTGGTCTCCGAAAATCAACCTTATCGCCAAATCCACATTGGCCGATGTATGGGATCGCCACATCGTAGATTCGGTGCAGATTTGCCAAGGGATTGATTTTCCGCGGTCCTGGCTTGATATCGGGAGTGGCGGTGGCTTTCCAGGTGTTGTTGTCGCGATTCTGGCCGCGGAGCGAGCACCAGATTGCGCTATTACTCTGATCGAAAGTGATCAGCGAAAGTGCGCATTTCTTCGTACGGCTATTCGTGAATGCGGTGTAAAGGCAACGGTGGTATCTGAGCGCATCGAAAAAGTCCCGCCGATGGCGGTTGATGTCATCTCAGCACGCGCACTGGCCGATCTTTCGACGCTGCTTGGCTTTGTCGAACGGCATCTCCACCCGGAGGGAATCGCGCTTTTTTCCAAGGGGCTACAATGGAAAAAAGAAGTGGATAACGCGCGGAGCCAATGGCAATTTGACCTGAAATCCACTAAGAGTTGGACTGAACCCGACGCGGTTGTTTTGGAAATCAGGGGAGTGACGCGTGTCTGATTTGTCCCGGCTTAGCTGGGCCTCGAATTATAGCAGTGGCCAATCAAAAGGGTGGGGTCGGCAAGACAACAACCGCAATCAACTTGGCGGCAGCTTTAGTTGAGACTGGATATCGGGTCCTTGTTGTTGACCTGGATCCGCAAGGTAATGCCTCAACCGGTCTTGGAATCGAAGCGACAGATCGCACCCGTACAACCTATGATCTTCTTGTAGATGATGTTGCGTTGAATGATGTCATTCGGGAGACGGAGATTGAAGATCTTTGCATTATCCCGGCGACGGTTGATCTGAGTTCGGCGGATATTGAGCTTTTTACAAATGAGAAGCGCAGCTTTCTATTGCACGATGCGTTACGTCAGCTCGGCGATGGATGATTATGATTGGGACTATGTCCTGATCGATTGCCCTCCATCTTTGAACCTATTGACCGTCAACGCGATGGTTGCGTCCCATTCTGTGCTGGTCCCATTGCAAAGCGAATTTTTCGCACTCGAGGGGGTCTCACAACTGATGCTCACAATCCGTGAGGTGCGCCAGACAGCAAACCCGAACCTTCGGATTGAGGGGATTGTGCTGACGATGTACGACCGGCGGAATAACTTGTCTCAGCAGGTAGAGCAGGACGCCCGTGGGCATCTGGGGGAATTGGTCTTTGAAACGAAGATTCCTCGGAATGTGCGTGTCAGCGAGGCGCCGTCGTATGCGTTGCCCGTGTTGAACTACGACACGAACTCGCTAGGGGCGAATGCGTATCGCGCCCTTGCAGAAGAACTGATTGCGAGACATCAGAAACTCGCAGCCTAACCACAGCTGGAGGCGCAGTAATGTCAGAAAAGAAAAACAAACCCAGAGGATTGGGAAGAGGCTTGTCAGCTCTAATGGCGGATGTGAACCCGGAACCTGTTAGCACAGAAAAACAGGCAGTCAGAAGCACCGAAGTCATGGTGCCAATCGAGAAAGTTATCGCGAACCCGGATCAGCCGCGTCGCCAGTTTTTACAGGAAGATCTGGATGACCTGACCGCGTCGATCCGGGAGAAAGGGGTTCTTCAGCCCCTTATCGTGCGACCGCGTCCGGGTGGACAGTATGAGATTGTTGCTGACGAACGCCGCTGGCGTGCTGCGCAAGGCGCAAAACTGCACGAAGTGCCGGTCATCATTCGGGACTATTCCGATGTCGAGATGATGGAAGTTGCCATCATCGAGAACATTCAACGCTCTGACCTCAACGCGATGGAAGAGGCGCAGAGTTACAAACAACTGATGGATAAATTCGGCCATACGCAAGAGAAAATGGCAGAAGCGCTTGGTAAGAGCCGGAGCCATATCGCGAATCTGGTCAGGCTGCTGCATCTGCCGGATGATGTACAGTCTCTGGTTCAAGAACGTCGTCTCTCAGCGGGTCATGCCCGTGCTCTTATCACTTCTGACAATGCGTCAGATTTGGCGAGGAAGATCGTTAAAGGTGGTCTATCAGTACGTGCGACTGAGGCATTGGTGAAAAAGGATGCCGCTGCAGCCTGCAAGTTGCAACAGCGCGTTCGGCAAAGAAAACAGCCGAGAAAGATGCGGATACGCGCGCCTTGGAAGCAGATCTCTCAGCCGCGCTGCGTATGAAAGTGACGATTGATCATCGTGCTGGTGGTGAAAATGGCGTTCTTTCAGTCAGCTACGCATCTCTGGATGAGTTGGATGATCTTTGCGGGCGTCTTAGCCGTTAGGGCGTGACCAGATAAATATCATCACGGCACCAAGTGTGATGGCCTGAATGATCAGGACGTGGCTTGGTGCCGAGAAAATAACTGACAAACCGAATACGGCGGCAACTGAAATGGTTGCCGCCTTTTTTGCGGCGGGTCGAATGGCGCCTCGTTCCTGCCAATCCTGGATCATAGGGCCAAACAGGCGATGGTTTATGATCCACTCGTGCAGCCGCTCGGAAGAATTGGCAAAGAAAAAACTGGCGAGCAGCAAAAATGGAACGGTGGGTAAGAGAGGAAGGACGACACCGATAAGCGCCAATCCAACACACAGAAGCCCAAGCGCAGCGTAGAGAAGACGCATAAGCTACTCCACTAGAAGATCGCGGAGGACGGCATTTAGGACCGCGCGGCTTAGCGTCAGTTGCCTGAATACGATTTTCAGAGAGCTCTAACATTCCAATTTCGCAGAGGTTGGAGATCCGCTCGGAAGAGAGAGCATGACCGGACAAGGCACGGAACCGATCTAATTCGAGCCCCTCGACCAATCGCATCCCCATCATAAGGTATTCAGCACTCGCATCTTCAGGAGTAAGTGGCGTGCGTGAAGACTCCCCGGTTTGGCCTTCTGCAGCTGCCAGCCAGGCGCCAGGTTGCAGATAGGTTTCCGTGGCGTACCGGGTGCCGTCCAAAGTCAGGCGCCCATGCGCTCCTGGCCCAATACCAAGGTAGTCGCCATAGCGCCAGTAGATCAGATTGTGCCGCGACTCCGCGCCGGGGCGCGCGTGGTTGGAGACCTCATAGGCGGGCAGACCATGCTTGTCGCATATGTCCTGGGTGGCGAGATACATATCAGCGGCGTTGTCGTCGGTAGGAAGATCGCGCAACTTGCCTCGCGCGTATCTATCGCCGAACGCTGTGCCCTCCTCAATGGTCAATTGATAGAGGGACAGGTGGTCAATCGCCATGGACAAGGCTTGATCGAGTTCCTGTTGCCAGCTATAGCCAGTGTCTGACCCTGACGCGCATAGATCAGGTCGAAACTGACTCTGTCAAAGCAGTTCCGAGCCACATCAAAGGCCTTTTGTGCCTCAGAAACACTGTGCATCCGCCCAAGACGGCGCAGGTCATTGTCGTTAAGCGCCTGAATACCCATAGAAATTCTGTTGACGTCAGCATCCCGGTATCCCGTAAAACGACCAGCCTCGACTGAGGTTGGGTTTGCTTCAAGAGAGATCTCTATGTCATTGGAAAAAGGCCATATTTCCCTAGCAGTCTCAACAATTGTGGCCACAGTATCGGGATGCATCAGGGACGGTGTCCCACCCCCGAAAAAAATCGTATTCAGAACGCGTCCCGATAGAGACGGGGCCGCGCGCAGCATGTCCGCTCGATAGGCTGCAGCCCAACGGTTTTGGTCGATCTGCGCGGTGACATGACTGTTGAAATCGCAATAGGGGCATTTGGCCTGACAGAAGGGCCAATGCACATAGAGACCAAACCCCCCGTTGCGCCAATCATCCACCGAAACACGCCTCGACAAATTTTGCGACGGCCTGACCGCGATGGCTGATTTTGTTTTTGGCCCAACGATCCATTTCGGCACAGGTCTGATCATGTCCATCTGGCTGGAACATTGGATCATAGCCAAATCCATCCTTGCCGCGAATAGGCCAGACCAGTTGGCCGGGCATCACGCCTTCGAACACCTCATCATGACCATCGGGCCAGGCGAGAACAAGCGTGCAGCGAAATTGGGCAAGGCGGGGGTGGGCTGCACTCTTGGCTTCCAGTTCATTATGGGCGCGGGTCATGGCCATCATGAAATCGCGCCCATCACCGGTTTCCGCCCAGTCAGCGGTGTAAACGCCGGGGGCGCCATCTAGCGCATCAATGGTGATTCCGGAGTCATCGGAGAGAGCTAGGCAAACCAGTCGCCTTGGCGGCGGCATGGGCCTTGATCCGGGCATTCCCGACAAATGTATCTTCGGTTTCGGCGGGTTCAGGGAGTTCCATCTCACCGGCACCAACGACACTTACGCCAAAGGGTTGGAGGAGATGTTTCATCTCCTCCAGCTTGCCTTTGTTATGGGTGGCGACCAGCAACCGGTCGCCGAGCAAATTTGCGGGTCATGCGCAGGCTGCCTTCTGCAGTTCTGCCAGTTCGGCGGTGCCCTTGGTTGCGAGATCCATTAGCGTGTCCATCTGCTCGCGGCTGAACATGGATCCTTCAGCGGACATCTGCACTTCGATGAGTTGGCCAGAACCTGTCATGATGAAGTTGCCATCGACGCCAGCCTCTGAATCTTCCGGGTAATCGAGGTCCAGCACTGGCTGACCCGCGTAGATACCGCAGGAAACTGCGGCTACGGGATCAACAAGGGGATCAATCTTGACCTCACCGGTTTTCATCAGCTTGTTCACCGCAAGACGTAGGGCAACCCAGCCGCCGGTGATGGAGGCACAGCGGGTGCCGCCGTCGGCCTGCAGCACATCACAGTCAATGCTGATCTGCCGCTCGCCGAGTGCAACGCGGTCGACAGCCGGCGCGCAGTGCGCGTCCGATCAGGCGCTGAATTTCGACGGTGCGGCCGCCCTGTTTGCCCATCGCGGCTTCGCGGCGCATACGGGTGTTGGTCGCGCGGGGCAGCATGCCGTATTCAGCGGTTACCCAACCTAGACCTGAGCCTTTGATAAACGGCGGCACACGATCCTCAATGGTGGCGTTGCAGAGCACATGGGTATCACCCATCTTGATCAGGCAGGATCCCTCAGCGTGTTTGGTGAAACCGGTTTCGATGGAAACGGCGCGCATTTGGTTCAGATCTCGTCCGGAGGGTCGCATGGGTCATCCTTTGTTTGGTTACCCATCGGGATAGCGTCCGCAGGGTCGGCGATGCAAGCATGATTGACCTTTTGGTGCTGCGCTCTTTAATGACAACTGTAGGACAGGGAGCCAAGGCTTGCGGAACTTCGGCAGTGACCACACATAGAATGCGATGAACAGCAGTACCGACATATTGAAGGATATGAACGACCGGTCACGGGATGTGTTCCGTGCGGTCGTGGAATCCTATCTGGAGACGGGAGATCCCGTCGGCAGCCGTACTCTGACGCGATCGCTGAATGAGAAGGTGAGCGCCGCGACTGTGCGCAACGTGATGCAGGATCTGGAGCATCTTGGATTGCTGAACAGTCCGCACACCAGCGCCGGTCGGGTTCCCACGCAGGTCGGATTGCGGATGTTTGTGGATGGTCTGCTTGAAGTTGGGGATTTGAACACCCAGGACCGCCAGAAAATTGATGAAACCATGGGCGGGACTGCTGGCGGTGGGGCTGCGGGTCTGGCCGGTATGCTGGATCGTGTCGGATCGGCCCTGTCGGGGGTGACACAGGGGGCATCTCTGGTGCTGACCCCGAAACATGAAGCCGAAATTCGCCATATTGAGTTTGTCACACTGGCCCATGATCGTGCGCTGGTCGTTCTGGTGTTTTCAGATGGTCACGTGGAAAATCGCCTGTTTACGCCGCCGCCCGGGCAGACGCCCAGTTCAATGCGGGAGGCAGCGAATTTCCTCAACGCGCTGATCGAGGGGCGCACATTGGGCGACGTGCGCGGTGCCATTCAGGAAGAGATCAAGGCCCGGCAGCAGCAGATCGATGTTCTGGCCCGTGAAATGATCGAAAGCGGTTTGGCCGCTTGGGAAGATGACGGCAGCGATTCTGCGCGGCTGATTGTGCGCGGTCGGGCGAATCTCCTGTCGGACGGAGGGGCTGCGGAGGAGCTGGACCGGATCCGGAACCTGTTTGATGACCTGGAACGCAAACGCGATATCGAAGAGTTTCTTCAGCTGACCGAAGATGGCGAAGGTGTGCGCATTTTTATCGGTTCGGAGAACAAACTTTTTTCACTTTCGGGTTCCTCTTTGGTGGTGTCTCCCTATATGAACGCGGATCGAAAGATCATTGGTGCGGTGGGCGTGATTGGCCCGACCCGCCTGAATTACGGCCGGATCGTGCCGATTGTGGACTATACGGCGCAACTGGTCGGGAAGCTGCTTTCCGACCGGAGTTAGAGGTGAAATATGGCAGAGCCCAAGAACGACGATTTTTTGGACGACATCACAGAAGCCGAAGCAGAGGAGCTCTCTGCGCAGACTGAAGAATTTGATGATGCAGCGCTGGAGCTGGACAGCCTGCGGGCTGAACGGGATGAGCTGAAAGATCGGTTCATGCGGGCCCTGGCTGATGCGGAAAACGCACGTAAGCGTGGCGACAAAGCGCGCCGTGAAGCTGAGCAATATGGCGGCTCCAAGCTGGCGCGGGACATGCTGCCGGTTTACGACAATATGAAACGTGCGATCGAAGCTGCCAGCGATGAACAGCGCGAAGTTTCCGCCGCTTTGATTGAAGGCGTGGAACTGACCATGCGCGCGCTGCTTGGTGTGTTTGAAAAGCACGGTATGCAGGTGATCGCGCCGGAAGTTGGTGAGAGATTCGATCCGCAGGTGCATGAGGCGATGTTCGAGGCCCCGGTGCCAGGTACCAAAGCCGAGCGATATCATTCAGGTTTCTGCCGAGGGCTTCATGCTGCACGACCGTCTGCTGCGCCCGGCGCAGGTTGGTGTTTCCTCGACGCCGAGCGGGCTGAACCGCAGCAGTGACGGGCCTTGTGGCCCGTGCCTGCGGCGCGAGTATTTTTTGAAAGATGACAAGCGGCCCCGTGGTGATCCACGGAGGCCGCTTTTCTGTATCAGCTCGCGGCTTCTTTCAGACGATAAAGCGCTTCCAGTGCTTCCCGTGGTGAGAGATCATCAGGGTGGATGTCGTCCAGAAGCATTTCGACTGGTGAGGGGCCGACCGGTGCTGATGGTTGCGGCGGTGGGGCGGCAGCGAAGAGGGGAAGATCGTCGATCTGGATTTTGCCTAGCGCCACTGCGGCTGCCCTCTTCCAGCATGTCCAGAACGTCCCGAGCCCGTGCAACAACCGATCCGGGCAGGCTCAGCAAGCTGCGCGACCTGTACCCCGTAGGAGCGATCTGCCGCGCCTTTCTTGACCTCGTGCAGAAAGATGACTTCGCCTTCCCATTCCTTGACCGAAACGGTGGCATTATCGACGCCGGGCAGCTTGCCGAGCGAGCTGGGTGAGTTCGTGGTAATGTGTCGCAAACAGCGCGCGGGCGCGATTGACCTCATGCAGATGTTCCAGCGTGGCCCAGGCGATCGACAGCCCGTCATAGGTCGCAGTACCGCGCCCGATTTCGTCAAGGATAACCAGTGCGCGATCATCTGCCTGATTGAGGATGGCTGCGGTTTCAACCATCTCAACCATGAAGGTCGAGCGCCCGCGTGCCAGATCGTCCGATGCCCCAACCCGGCTGAACAACTGGCTGATCAGTCCGATATGGGCGCGGTCGGCTGGGACGTAGCTCCCCATTTGGGCGAGGATGGCAATCAGGGCATTCTGGCGCAGAAAGGTTGATTTACCGGCCATGTTCGGACCTGTCAGCAGCCAGATGGCGGCCCCTGTATCGGCGGTGAGGTCACAGTCGTTGGCAACGAAGCTGCTGCCACCCTGTTGCCGCAGTGCCTGTTCCACAACGGGGTGTCGCCCCCCTGAAATACTGAACTCGCGCGAGGTGTCTACCGTTGGACAGGACCAGTTTTCGCCTAGAGCGAGATCGGCCAAGGCGGTGACCAGGTCAAGTTCTGCCAGTCCCCGCGCTGCTGCATTCAGCAAGGCCGCATTTGCCAGAATAGCGTCTGCTAGCCTGGTATAGAGCCGCTTTTCAATCTCCAATGCCAGATTGCCGCAGCATTCAGAATACGGGTCTCGATTTCGCTCAACTCCACCGTTGTGAACCGAACCTGATTGGCTGTTGTCTGGCGGTGAATATAGGTCTCCGACAGGGGGGCGGAGAGCATTTTCTCGGCATGGGTCGCGGTGGTCTCGATGAAGTAGCCGAGCACATTGTTGTGCTTGATTTTCAGCGAGTTGATGCCCGTGTGATCGGAGTATTTCTTTTGCAGCGCTGCAATGACGGAGCGACCTTCATCACGGAGTGTGCGGGCCTCGTCCAGCTCGCTGTCGTAGCCCCCTGCAATAAACCCGCCATCGCGGGCCAAGAGGGGGGCTCTGCAATCAGCGCGGCATCAAGCAGGGGTAGCAGATCGTCAAATCCGGTGAGCCCGGAGAGCGCCTGTTGTAGAAGTGGCGGCATCTCTGCCCTGTCACAGAGGTCCGAAATAGCTTCGGACTGGATCAGGGTGTTGCGTACCGCAGCGAGATCCCGAGGGCCGCCGCGATCCAGGGCAAGCCGGGACAGGGCCCGGTCCAGATCGGGTGTCTTGCGCAGAGCAGCGCGCAGAGATTGCGCGAGTTGCGTTTGCTCCACCACGAAGTCCAGCGCCGTCAACCGGGATCGGATCACATCGAGGTTGCGCGATGGGCTGGACAGCCGCTGTTCAAGAAGCCGACCATGCCGGCATGGGGGTTACGGTGCGATCCACCACCGCAAGCAGTGAGCCGCCGCGCCCACCTGTTAGTGAGCGGGTGAGTTCTAGGCTACGACGGGTCGCTGCGTCGATCTGCACAACCCTGTCCTCGGCCTCTTGTTGTGGGGGCTGAAGCAGTGGCAGCTTACCCTTCTGTGTGATGTCGAGATAGTCGATGACCGCGCCCATGGCCGAAATCTCTGCCCGGTTGAAGGAGCCGTAAGATTCCAGTGTTGAGACTTTGAAGAGATCACAGATGCGTTTTTCAGCGGCGGTGCTGTCGAAGCTGGATTTCGCCAGAGGGGTCACCGGGATCTGGTGGTCCTCTGCAATGGCGCGCAGCTGGTCCAAGGCAGGGCCATCGGGGACAATCAACTCCGATGGCGCCAGCCGGGCCAGTTCAGGGGACACCCGGACGGACGCGACGGGCATCACATGGAACGCGCCTGTGGAAATATCTGCCCAGGCGAGGGCGGACTGATCGCGCATCTCGCAATAAGCGGTGAGGAAATTGTGACGGCGCGCCTCCAGCAGGGAATCTTCGGTGATGGTGCCGGGGGTGACCAGTCGCACGACATCCCGTTTCACAACCGATTTGGAGCCACGCTTCTTGGCCTCTGCCGGGCTTTCCAATTGTTCGCCGACCGCGACGCGAAACCCCTTTCGGATCAGGGTCAACAAATAGCCCTCGGCGGCATGGACCGGGACACCACACATCGGAATGTCGTTGCCATCGTGTTTGCCGCGTTTGGTCAGCGCGATGTCGAGGGCCTCTGCCGCGTTGACGGCATCGTCAAAGAACATCTCGTAGAAATCGCCCATGCGGTAGAACAAGAGGGCATCCGGGTACTGCGCCTTGATGTCGAGGTATTGGGCCATCATCGGCGTGACTGTGGACAAAGTTCGGCTCCGTAAAATGGGGGATTTCTTTGGCGCGACCTTACAAATCAGGCGACTGCGACGAAAGGTGAAAACGCAACTTCGTTGAGAAGAGGCGCGCGCTGGGCTATGACGCTTGGGACAGTGAGAGGACACCCTAAGCCAATGCCCAAAGCGAAGATTACCAACGAAGAGGCGCTTGCCTTCCATCTGGAACCGACCCCCGGCAAATGGGAGATCAACGCAACGGTCCCGATGACCACGCAGCGGGATCTGTCGCTGGCCTATTCCCCCGGTGTTGCGGTGCCCTGCGAGGCGATCGCGGAGAACCCGGAAACCGCTTATGACTATACAAACAAGGGCAATCTGGTTGCGGTCATCTCCAACGGGACTGCGGTTCTGGGGTTGGGCAATCTTGGGGCGTTGGGCTCCAAACCGGTGATGGAGGGCAAATCTGTCCTGTTCAAACGGTTTGCCGATGTGAATTCCATCGATATTGAGCTGGATACCGAAGACCCGGATGAGTTCATCAAGGCGGTGCGCCTGATGGGGCCAACGTTTGGCGGGATCAATCTTGAGGATATCAAGGCGCCGGAATGTTTCATCATTGAGCAGCGCCTGAAAGAAGAGATGGACATCCCGGTGTTCCACGATGACCAGCACGGTACAGCGGTGATCTGTGCGGCCGGTCTGATCAATGCGCTGCATATCTCCGGCAAGAAGATCGAGGATGTGAAAATCGTCCTCAACGGAGCCGGTGCCGCAGGTATCGCCTGTATTGAACTGCTGAAGGCAATGGGCGCGCGGCATGAAAATTGCATCGTCTGCGACACCAAAGGCGTGATCTATCAGGGCCGTACCGAGGGGATGAACCAGTGGAAGTCCGCCCATGCGGTCAAGACGGATCTGCGCACGCTGGAAGAGGCGATGAAGGACGCGGATGTGTTCCTTGGCGTATCTGTCAAAGGGGCGGTGACACAGGACATGGTGAAATCCATGGCCGACAATCCGGTGATCTTTGCGATGGCAAACCCGGATCCGGAGATCACCCCGGAAGAGGCGCACGAGGTGCGTGTGGATGCGATTGTCGCCACCGGCCGGTCTGATTATCCCAATCAGGTCAACAACGTCCTTGGCTTTCCCTATCTGTTCCGTGGCGCATTGGATATCCACGCCCGCGCCATCAATGACGAGATGAAAATTGCCTGCGCCCATGCGCTGGCCGGTCTCGCACGGGAGGATGTGCCGGATGAGGTGGCGCTGGCCTATGGCAAATCGCTGTCCTTTGGCCGGGATTACATCATCCCGACACCGTTTGACCCGCGCCTGATCCACCGGATCCCACCCGCCGTGGCAAAGGCAGGGATGGACACCGGCGTTGCGCGTCGTCCGATCATCGACATGGATGCCTATGAGCATGGGCTGCGTGGCCGGATGGATCCGACCCAGTCGATCCTACGTGGTCTGAACGCCCGTGCCCGTGCTGCACAGTCGCGTATGATCTTTGCCGAGGGCGACGACCCTCGCGTTTTGCGTGCGGCGGTGATGTATCAGCGATCTGGCTTCGGCAAGGCGCTGGTTGTTGGTCGTCCGGAGGATGTCCGCAGCAAGCTGGAAACAGCGGGCCTCGGCGATGCGGTGCGTGAGCTGGAGATTATCAACGCGGCCAATACCCAGCATTTCGAGACCTACAAGGACTTCCTCTATGAGCGGCTGAACCGCAAAGGCTTTGATCGTAAGGATGTTCACCGCTTGGTTGGGCGCGACCGACATGTGTTTTCAGCGCTGATGTTGGCGCATGGGCATGGCGACGGTCTGGTCACCGGAGCCACCCGGAAGTCGGCGCATGTGCTTGATCAGATCAACCATGTATTTGATGCCGATGCGACCAATGGATCGGCTTAGCGTCACGGCGCTGCTGCACAAGGGGCGCATTGTGTTGATTGGCGATACGCTGGTGCATGAATGGCCGGATGAAAATGACCTCGCCAATATCGCTGAACATGCCGCAGGCGTGGCCCGGCATATGGGGCTTGAGCCTCGGGTGGCGTTTGTCAGCTTCTCGACCTTTGGCTATCCAGTGTCGGAGCGTGCGGAGAAGATGCATATCGCCCCCACGGTGCTGGACCAGCGCGGTGTCGATTTTGAGTATGAAGGCGAAATGACCGTCGATGTGGCGCTGAACGCCAAGGCGCAGGAGGCCTATCCCTTTCAGCGCCTGACCGGTCCGGCCAATATCCTGATCGTACCCGCGCGCCACTCCGCGTCGATTTCGGTCAAGCTGATGCAGGAAATGGGGGGGGCAACTGTTGTTGGTCCGATCCTGTCTGGTGTCGATAAGCCGATCCAGATCTGCTCGACCACCTCGACGGCAAATGATGTTCTGAACATGGCGGTTCTGGCTGCCTGCAATATCGGGTGATCTAATGGCGTTCTGGAACCTAGGCTCAATCAATGCCGACATGATTTATGCGCTGCCTCATATGCCGACCGCGGGGGAAACCCTCGCGGCGAGGGGGCTGGAGCAGTTTCTGGGCGGCAAAGGCGCCAATATGTCGGTCGCGGCGGCGCGTGCTGGCAGCCATGTTTGTCATTTGGGTGCCGTCGGGCCGGAGGGAGGCTGGGCTGTCACGCGTTTGTTGGAATACGGTGTCGATACGCGGCATATCGCCCAGTTGGAGGTGCCGACCGGCCACGCCATCATTGCCGTGGATCCAACAGGTGAGAACCAGATCATCCTGTTCCCGGGTGCAAACCGTGAGATCAGTGCGGATCAGGTTGGCGCCGCGCTGTCTGCCGCAAGTGCTGGTGATATTCTGGTGATGCAGAACGAAACCAACATGCAGGCCGAGGCAGCCCAAATGGGGCGTGACCTGGGATTGAAGGTGGCTTATGCCGCGGCGCCGTTTGATGCCGCGGCGGTTCAGGCGGTCCTGCCCTACCTCGACTATCTGTTCCTGAATGAGGTTGAGGCCGAACAGCTGCGTGATGCGACAGGCAAAACGCCTGAGGCGCTGGGCGTTGCGGATGTGATCGTCACGCTGGGCGCCAAGGGCGCGCGCCACTACGATACGACGGCGGGAACCACCCATGATGTCGCGGCGCATTCCGTTGTCCCGGTTGATACAACAGGGGCTGGTGATACCTTCACGGGCTATGTGCTGTCCGGTCTGGATCGTGGACTGCCGATGGCGCAGGCGTTGGCGCAGGCCAATCGCGCCGCGGCATTGATGGTGACGCGTAAAGGCACCGCCGATGTGATCCCTGACCTGAAGGAGGTTCAGGACGCAAGTTTTTGATCCTGCCAACAGGGTCCGCATAGGAAAAGGCGCGGTGTCATCCGCGCCTTCTTCATTTCAATCGCCTTAGGTCCGTTGTTAGTGCCCTTTTGCAAAAGGCGCAGAATCCCCCCAAAGCTGCAACACACGGGCATCCCGCCCACAGGCCTTTCGATAGCGCTTATAGGCCTCTGACTGACGTTTGGGGCCAAAGCGTGTGAGAACCAGTTTGCGACCCTTGTAGTAGTCCTGATGGTAGGCTTCGGCCGGGTAGAAGGCCGTTGCTGGCAGAATGGGCGTGACAATAGTCTGACCGAGTGCCGACTGCGCCTCGGTCTTTGCGGTCTTGGCGATGGATGTCTGATCTGCGCCAGAGACAAATATCGCGGTTCTGTAGCTGTCGCCACGATCACAGAACTGACCACCCGCATCCGTCGGATCAACGGAGCGCAGGAACATCGACAGCAGTTGCTTGCGCGTCACCTTGGTCGGATCAAACCGGATCTGGACCGCCTCAAAATGACCAGTTCCACCGGCGGTGACCTGTTTGTAGGTGGGTGATTTGGTGCTGCCGCCGGTATAGCCGGATACTGCCGAGAGCACGCCGGGGACGCTTTCGAAATCACTCTCAACACACCAGAAGCAACCGCTGCAGCGACGGTGAGTGTTTCAATATTCTGGGCATGGGCCTGATGTCCCTTCAGCGCTACGGCAAGCAGCATGAATAGGGTCAGGACAATTGGTCTTGCGGTGTTTGTCGAACGCATCATCGCCTCCATCGTTGCGCTACATTGGCCCGTGGGTTGTTCAGGCTCAATCACATGACATGGTTTGTCACGGCTTGGTGACGGGAAGTTACCGCTTGGAAATAGGATCCAATCCTTCTAGCGTGCGCCTCGCAGGAGGAGCAGATGACCGAAAAAATGAGCACGCATCAAGCGCAGGAAGATCAGCGCAACGAAGAGATCCTGATCTATCTGAATGGTGAGATTGTTCCCAAAGCCGAGGCCAAGGTCAGCGTCTATGACAGTGGTTTCATGCTGGGGGATGGCGTCTGGGAGGGGCTGCGGCTCTATAACGGGACCTGGACGTTTATTGACGAACATCTCGACCGCTTGTTCGAGGCTGCGAAGACTATCGATCTGGACATCGGGATGGACCGGGATCAGGTCAAACAAGCTGTGTTAGACACACAAAACGCCAATGACATGATCAGCGATGCCCATGCGCGCCTGATGGTGACGCGGGGGGTGAAGTCCCGCCCGTTCCAGCATCCATCGCTGTCGCAGCAGGGGCCAACCTTCACCATTATCATGGAGCATTCGCGCCCGAACCTGCCGCGCCCGATCCGGCTGGCGACAGTGCCGCATCTGCGCGGACTGCCGATGACACAGGATCCGAAGCTGAATTCGCATTCCAAGCTGAACTGCATTCTGGCCTGTATCGCGGCAGAGAAAGCTGGCGCCGATGAGGGGCTGATGCTGGACGTGAACGGGTTTGTGAATACGACCAATGCCTGCAATTTCTTTATCGTGCGCAAGGGGGCGGTTTGGACCTCGACCGGCGACTATTGTATGAACGGGATTACCCGGCAGAAGGTCATCGATTTGTGCCGTGCCAATGACATTCCGGTGTTTGAGCGCAATTATTCCTTGGTGGATACCTACGGCGCTGATGAGGCGTTTCTGACCGGCACATTTGGGGCACAGACGCCGGTGGGTGACATTGACGGACGGCAGATTGGCGACGGCGAGATGGGGCCGGTGACCAAGCGTCTGCGCGCGCTCTACAAGGATCTGATCGCGCAGGAGTGTGCCTGATGCGGATTGCCATGTGGTCTGGGCCACGCAACCTGTCGACTGCAATGATGTATGCCTTTGGCAACCGTGGCGATTGTGCTGTGGTGGATGAGCCGTTCTATGCCGCCTATCTGGCAAAGACCGGGCTGGAACACCCCATGCGGGCTGAAATCTTGGACAGCCAGCCAAGGGATGCTGAAGTTGTTGCCGCATCTCTGCTGGGGCCAGTGCCCGCTGCAAAACCGTTTTTCTATCAAAAACACATGACCCAGCATATGATAGACGGGGTGCCGCGCGCCTGGATGCGGGAGGTCACAAATGTGTTTCTGATCCGCCATCCGGCACGGGTCATCGCCTCATACGCCGAGAAACGGGAGAATCCGACGCTGGATGATATCGGGTTTCGTCAGCAGGCGGAGCTGTTTGATCTGGTGACACGCTGGGGTCAGTCGCCCGTGGTGGTAGACAGCGATGATATCCGCAGCGATCCCGCAACGGTATTGGAGCGGCTCTGTGAGAGCCTAGGTGTCCCGTTTTCCCCGAAGATGCTGTCATGGCCAATGGGTGGACATAAGGACGATGGAATCTGGGCCGCGCATTGGTACGGGTCCGTCTGGCAGTCGACCAAATTTGCAGGACCCGAGGGGCCGTTGCCTGAGGTTCCTGCAACTTTGCAGCCGGTTTTGGACGCCGCTATGCCCTATTATGACCGGTTGAAAGCGCAGAAAATCTGATCGCGTCGGGGGCGCTGCCCCCTCGCGCCTCTGGCGCTTCACCCCCGGAGTATTTTCGGAAAGATGACACACGTAGAGTGCGTTTCGCCTAGCTGATCAGCTTGCCCAGCTTCATCGCCACGCCCATATCACCTGAAATTTTCAGCTTACCCATCATCACGCCGGTCATCGGGTTCAATTTCCCGGTCAGCAGCTTTTTCAGATTTTCGGTGCTGATGCGGATGGTGCAGTCAGTATCGCGATTTTCCATTGAAGCATCGCCATCCGCAAGGACGATGACACCATCATCACCGCAGTCGAATTTCAGCGATCCGTCAAAGGTTTTCCCGGTCAGCCCGGCGCGGATGCCTTCTGCCAGTGGTTGTAATGCCATGATGTCCCCCTCGGTGTCTTCCTTTACGCCAAGGGTTAGGCACCGGGGTGTCAGCGGGCAAGGGTGACCAAAGGGGAGGTCGCGTCAACTGTCAGCCAAGCGCATCATGGGTGAGGGGGCAGGGGGCGCCATCGAAAAACGTCTTCAACACCGCGTCGAACACCAGTGGAGCGTCGGGCACAGCGGTGAAAAGCGTCATGGAGGAGCGCAGTTTCTTGGCATCGGTTTCGCCCAAGATATCCTCAGCGCTGCGGTCGGTGTGGCTTAGCAGCAGCTCGCTGGCTTCGGTCAATCGTGTGCGCAGAACGGGGTGGGCAAGGTAGGCGGTCGCCTCTGTCAGGTCCTCGATCCCGTAAAGCTGGGCCATATGGGATTGACCAAGGTCGGCCAGTTGCGGAAAGACGAACCACATCCAGTGGCTCGTCTTTTTTCCCGCAGAGAGTTCGGCGCGGACATCGTTCCAGACGGTGTCCTGCGCTTCGACGAACATCTCCATCTCTTCGGTCAGATCGTCGTCTATATCGTCTGTGATATCGACGCGGTCGCTCATTTTTTCAACCGACGCTCGCGGGCGGCAATGAGCTTCAGTCGCAGCGCGTTCAGCTGGATGAAGCCAGCAGCGTCTTTCTGATCGTAGGCGCCCGCGTCATCTTCAAAGGTCACATGGGCCTCTGAATAGAGCGAGTGATCAGACCAGCGACCCACGGTGGTTGCGGAGCCTTTGTAGAGTTTCACGCGGACCGTGCCAGTCACATGCTCCTGGCTGCGATCAATGGCGGCCTGCAGCATTTCACGCTCTGGCGAGTACCAGAAACCGTTGTAGATCAGTTCAGCATATTGCGGCATCAACTGGTCTTTGAGGTGCATCGCGCCGCGATCCATGGTGATGGATTCAATGCCGCGATGGGCCTCAAGCAGGATGGTGCCGCCGGGTGTTTCGTAGATGCCGCGGGATTTCATGCCGACAAAACGCCCCTCGACAAGGTCGAGACGGCCGATGCCGTGTTTGCCACCGTATTCATTGAGCTGGGTCAGGATGGTTGCAGGCGACATTGCTTCGCCGTTGATGCTGACCGCGTCGCCTTTTTCAAAACCGATCTCGATGAATTCGGCCTCGTTCGGGGCGTCTTCCGGGTGGACGGTGCGCTGGTAGACGTAGTCGGGCGCCGCCACGGCGGGATCCTCCAGTACTTTGCCCTCAGAAGAGGTGTGCAGAAGATTGGCATCAACAGAGAAGGGAGCTTCGCCGCGCTTGTCCTTGGCCACCGGGATTTGATGAGCCTCTGCGAATTCCAGCAAGCGAGTCCGCGACGTCAGATCCCACTCACGCCAGGGGGCAATCACCTTGATGTCGGGGTTAAGCGCATAGGCGGCCAGTTCAAAACGGACCTGATCGTTGCCTTTGCCGGTGGCGCCATGGGCGACCGCATCAGCACCGGTGGCTTCGGCGATCTCAACAAGGCGTTTGGAGATCAGCGGCCGGGCGATGGAGGTGCCCAGAAGATAGAGGCCCTCATAGACGGCGTTGGCGCGGAACATCGGGAACACGAAATCCCGCACGAATTCCTCCCGCACATCTTCGATGTAGATGTTTTCCGGCTTGATACCCAGAAGCTCGGCTTTCTGGCGTGCGGGCTCCAGTTCCTCACCCTGACCGAGATCGGCGGTGAAAGTCACAACTTCGCAACCGTATTCGGTCTGCAGCCATTTCAGAATGATTGACGTATCAAGACCGCCGGAGTAGGCGAGGACAACTTTCTTGGGCGCGGACATTGGATTTCCTCTTGATCAGAACGCCTGCGGCCTACCCGGTTTTTGTCAGAAGGGCAAGGTTTTCCCCGGATCGGAACCTGAGCGTGCGCATTATGGTCACGCGCGACGATTGAGCAGTATTGGAGCATGAATAAATGATTGGCTGGAAGCTATTTCTACACTCGGTCAGCATGGTGCAGCGGAACGTGCCGCAGTTGTTGCGGATCTTCCTTGTGCCCGCGCTGATAGCGTTGGCGATCGCCTATTTGGCCATTGGTGGCCTGCTTGGCGATGTCGGACTTCAGGCGCGAGGGTTTGACAGCGATATGTTCTTTTCAGTTCTCTGGCGTATCGTTGGACTGTGGCTGGTGATTGGACTGATTGGCGCGTGGACCGTGGTGGCCTGGCATCGCTACGTCCTACTGGAAGAACATCCGCAGGGGTGGATTCCGGCATTTCGCGCGAAGGAGGCTCTCTGGTATTTTCTGCGTCTGCTTCAGCTGGTCGTAATCGGTAGCGTTGTTTACGGCGTGGCGATGTTTGTTGGTATCGCCCTGATCAGCGGCATGGGGATGGTTGGCCTCGCTTTCTTGCTCGTGATCGCCGCACTGATTGCTGTTTTTATGTATCGGCTTGTTCTGATCTTGCCGAGCGGCGGCGCTGGGTAAACCCATTGGGGTCAGTGAGTCGCTGGAACTGACAACAGGAGCTTTTGGAACGCTGTTTGTCCTTGCGCTTTGCCTTTTGGGTCTGCAACTGCTGTCCGAACTGATCCTGTATCTGCTGATCGATGCCGTGCTGATTTCGACCGTCCTGCAACTGATATTCTCTGTTGTGCTTGCGGTCTTGAATATCAGCGCTCTCACCACGCTTTACGGCTACTACGTCGAGAAACGGCCGATCTGATCGGCGGTATTCTTCCGTATGCTTTGACCTTGCCCCCTTGTCTTGGGGGCGGGGTTGGGTCACTCAAGTGACATGAGTGATTTTCAGACCCAGGCCCGGGCCGCCGAACAGGCCATGCGCGCGATTTTCCCTGCCACACCGCTGCAGCGTAGCGCGCTATTGTCAGAGCGGTTTGGCGCTGAAATATACCTCAAGCGCGAAGACCTGAGCCCGGTGCGATCCTATAAGATCCGCGGCGCCTTCAATGCGATGCGCAAGCAGCTGGAGCAATCGCTGTTTGTCTGCGCGTCAGCAGGCAATCACGCGCAGGGCGTCGCCTATATGTGCCGCGAGTTGGGTAAGCGGGGCGTGATCTTCATGCCGGTGACCACGCCGCAGCAGAAGATCCAGAAAACCCGGATGTTTGGTGGCGACAGTGTCGAGATCCATCTGATTGGCGATTATTTCGATGACACTTTGGCTGCGGCGCAGAAGTGGTGCGCGGATGAAGGTGGCCATTTCCTCTCGCCGTTTGACGATGACGATGTGATCGAGGGGCAAAGCTCTATCGCGGTCGAGATTGAGGCCCAGCTGGGTGCGGCTCCGGACCATGTGATCCTGCCAGTTGGTGGCGGGGGTATGTCGTCAGGTGTGGCCCGTTGGTTTGGGGATCGGGTGCATTGCCTGTTTGCGGAACCTGCTGGCGGGGCATGTCTGCGGGCGGCGCTGGCTGCAGGGCATCCCGTCGCATTGGATCATGTTGATACATTTGTTGACGGCGCGGCCGTTGGGCGTGTTGGCGCACGGCCGTTTGAGGTCCTGAAACAG
Organism: Phaeobacter sp. BS52; assembly: GCF_045040595.1. Lineage (NCBI taxonomy): Bacteria > Pseudomonadati > Pseudomonadota > Alphaproteobacteria > Rhodobacterales > Roseobacteraceae > Phaeobacter > Phaeobacter sp. BS52. The sequence continues at coordinate 2,920,620 of NZ_CP090662.1, forward strand.
GTCCCCTTGCCCGATGTGCTGTCGATTGCCGAAGATCGCATCTGCACAACAATCCTCGAGATGCTGAACGTCGAAGGTGTGGTGTTGGAACCTGCCGGGGCGCTCGCGATCGAAGCCCTGCGCGATGTGCGCTCCTGGGTTCGCGGCAAAACCGTGGTCTGTCTGACGTCTGGCGGCAATTTTGATTTTGAACGCCTGCCGGAAGTGAAGGAGCGCGCGCAGCGCTACATGGGGCTGAAGAAGTATTTTCTACTACGCCTGCCGCAGCGGCCCGGTGCGCTGAAAGAGTTTCTGGGCATTCTGGGGCCTGAGGATGATATCGCCCGGTTCGAATATATGAAGAAATCCGCGCGCAACTTTGGCTCGGTGCTGATTGGTATTGAAACCAAGCGACCTGAGAACTTTGCGGATCTCTATGCCCGTCTGGACGCCGCAGGCTTCGCCTATACCGATATCACCAGCGACGAAACCCTGGCACAGTTTGTGATCTGAGCCGGTGTCGGCTCAGAGTTGGCTGCTCATATCGCGTAGAAACTCTTCCTTGGAGTTTTCATAGCTGGCAATGATGGCACCGGTGTCGACGTCTTTGGCTTCGCCTTGGGCCGAGCGACGCTCGCCCTCTTGGCAGAGGCGGGAAAACTGACGGAACCCCAGATTCAATGCGCTGCCCTTCAGGAAATGGAGGTCCTGTTCCAAAGTTGCCAAATCGGGGGATCGCAGCTTTTCGATGACACCTTCGACCTCCTCCAGGAAAATTTCGACAACCTCAGAGAAGTCTTCAGCGCCGACTTCCTCGTGCAACTCTTTCGCGCGTGACCAATCAATCATCTTTGCAAACCTTGTTTTGATATCGCATTTTACGATTGCTTTACTTATAAACTCGTAAATCACCGATTAACGCGAGGCTAGGCCGATAATTCGCAAACTTCACCTCCTGTTAAGCGAAGAGCGCGATAGTGACTTGCGTTTAGGGTATCTTGCGCCGTTTTTTGTGGGGTTCACTCGGTGTTGCCAGACAGTTCGATCGAAATAAACCAAGAGGTTGCGACCAATTCGATCCGCCGTGTTCTGGTGGTCGATGACAGCCGTCTGCAACGGCGAATCTTGGTCGCATCGCTGAAAAAATGGGGATTCGAGGTTGTCGAAGCCGAAAGCGGCGAGGCCGCGATGGAGATTTGCGAGAGCGATCCACCGGATTTGATTCTCAGCGACTGGATGATGCCGGGGATGAACGGTCTGGAGTTCTGCCGGGCGTTTCGGACCCAGTCTCAGGACAACTACAGCTATTTTATCCTGCTCACCTCCAAGAGCGAAAAGAATGAGGTGGCACAGGGGCTGGATGCGGGTGCGGATGATTTCCTGACCAAGCCGGTCAGTTCGGACGAGCTGCGCGCCCGGATTTCCGCAGGGGAGCGCATTCTGCGGATGCAGCGTGAGCTTTCCGAGAAAAACCGGATCGTATCAGACACGCTGGATGAACTGCAGCGGGTCTATGACGCGATTGACAAGGATCTGATTCAGGCCCGGAAAATTCAGGAGTCTCTGGTCCCCGAACTTTCCCGCGATTTCGGGTCCTCCACTGTGAGCCTGTTGTTGAAACCCTGCGGCCACATCGGCGGCGATCTGGTTGGTATGTTCTCACCCGGAGTGAACCGGATCGGGTTCTATTCGGTCGATGTCTCCGGGCACGGCATTACGTCTGCGATGATGACGGCGCGGCTCGGTGGGTATCTGTCGTCGACCTATTTTGATCAGAATGTCGGGATGGAAAAGCGGTTCAACCGCTTTTATGCGCTGCGCCAGCCGGAAGAGGTCGCCAGCCTGTTGAATGCGCGACTGATCGCGGACACCGGGATCGAAGAATATTTTACCATGGCCTATTGCATCGTTGATCTGCGCAGCGGCGTGCTGAAGATGGTGCAGGCAGGTCATCCGCACCCGCTGTTGATCCGCAAAGATGGCAGCACGGAGTTTATCGGCAAGGGTGGCGTTCCGGTTGGTCTGGTGCCGGATATCACCTATTCGCAGGAAGATGTGGTGATGGAGAAGGGTGACCGCCTACTGCTGTACTCCGATGGCTTTACCGAGGCCCGTCTGGAAAATGGCGAGATGCTTGAGGCGGAAGGTCTGGTTGAGCTTATTGGAAAGTGCAACGCGGAGCAGACCGGCCAGGAATTCCTGGATGACCTCTATTGGAACCTGACACAGGTGATGTCCTCGCAATACGGGCTGGAGGATGATGTCTCCGCGACCTTGTTTGAGTATGAAGGCCCTTAAAACGTCAAGCGGCGCGCCACAGACGCCCGCTTTTGCACGTTTTCTGATAGGTTAGGTCTGCCCCATCCATCGCGCTATGATGCTTAGCGAAATGTCGATCACCCGCATTCCCAAGGATTTCGCATGCGACGTCCGCGCGCACCCACATCGCATCATGCAACGGTTCGGTAGGTGCGCAGATCCGACGTGCCGGACGCGCGATATAGATGTGGCAGAGTTTCTCTGCCCAGAGATCATACTCGGGCATATAGGCAAATCGGCGAAACGCGCCCAGCTTGCGTGGCTGAGAGATGGTCCAGCCGGTTTCCTCCATCACCTCACGGTGTAACGCCGGAATGGGCGACTCTCCCGGGTCAATTCCCCCTCCGGGTAGCTGAATATCTGGGCCGGGTTCACGTTGACAGGTCAGCAGCAGTTCGCCATCGCGTGGCAATAGCGCATAGACCCCTGGCCGTCGCCAATAGCTTTGCGATTTTTTCGGTGTATCGCCAAAACGTCTGATCACGGCGCTGACCTCTTCACTCTGATGATGTAAACCCTATATAGGCCCGATATGCCAATCCACGGCGCGTAAGGAAACCCCATGACACTTGTATCGAAAATCGCGTGGGACGATACCGTCCTGCCCTTCCAGCTTGATGTATCGGACATGCGCGGCCGCGTCGCGCGGTTGGATGGTGTGCTGGATGGCATTCTGAAGCAGCATAACTATCCGCCCGTTGTCGAAGCCCTGGTCGCTGAAATGGCGTTGCTGACGGCGTTGATTGGTCAGACCATGAAATTGCAGTGGAAACTGTCGTTGCAGGTCCAGTCCAAAGGGGCCGTGCGCATGATTGCCACCGATTATTACGCGCCCGCAGCCGAGGGCGAGCCAGCGCGTATTCGTGCCTATGCAAGCTATGATGATGCGCGGCTGACCAATGGGGCGCCGTTTGATCAGGTGGGCGAGGGGTATTTTGCCATTCTCGTCGATCAGGGCGAGGGCATGAAGCCCTACCAAGGGATCACACCACTTGCTGGTGGGTCTTTGGCGTCCTGTGCCGAGGCGTATTTTGCACAGTCCGAGCAGCTGCCGACACGTTTCTCGCTCAGCTTTGGTCGCTCGGCTGAGCCTGGGGTTCCGGAACACTGGCGCGCTGGCGGTATCATGCTGCAGCAGATGCCAAAGGCCTCTCCGTTCGTTGCGGATGGTGAAGGCACTGGTGCGACGCTTGCCGCAGAGGATCTGGTCAGCGGCGAAGAGGGCGAGAACTGGAACCGTGTAATGCACCTGCTGGCAACCGTAGAAGACATGGAGCTGATCGGCCCGTCCGTGACGCCGACAGATCTGCTTTTGCGATTGTTTCACGAGGAACAACCGCGGGTCTTTGATGCGCAGGCGGTCAAGTTCGGCTGCACATGTTCCACTGATCGCGTGCGCGAAAGCCTGTCGATCTATTCGGCCAAGGATATTGCAACCATGACAACCGACGAGGGGCGCGTGACAGCCGATTGCCAGTTCTGTGGTGCACATTACGACCTCGATCCGGCAACGCTGGGTTTTGAGGCAGATGTAGGCGACAGCGAACAGGGTAAGAGTGCCTGATCTTCGGGCACAGCTGACCGCCGCGCTGGGCACGAAGGGGGAGGGTCCTCGGATTTCGACCTGAATCCCGACGTGGTCCTGCCCGCTGACCGCAAACTGCGGCCAGCAGGTGTCCTCGTGGCGATCAGCACCGCGGCGGGCGCGCCGCGTGTTATTCTGACCAAACGCTCGTCTGCATTGAAGCACCATCCGGGTCAGATCGCCTTCGCCAGCATGGAAAGCAGGACGCTGCAGACGCGAGCGTGACCGATGCCGCCCTCAGGGAAGCCTGGGAGGAAATCGGCCTGCCGCGCCACCTGCCGCAGATTGTCGGGGCACTGCCGATACATGAAACTGTCACCGGGTTTACGGTGACACCGGTTGTAGCGCTGGTTGACCAACCGTTTGATATCGTGGCCGAAGCGGGCGAGGTGGCCGAAGTGTTCAGCGTGCCGCTCTCGCATCTTTGCGATCCGTCGAACTATCAGATTCAATCCCGGCGTTGGCGGGGAATACGGCGGCATTACTTTGCTGTGCCCTACGGCCCCTATTACATTTGGGGCGCCACCGCACGCATGTTGCGCGGCCTTGCCGAACGGATGCAGGGATGACCCATATACAGGCCAAATGGCTGGAGGATCCAGCTGTGCAGCACGTCTGCGACATCCTGACAAAGGGCGGGGCAGAGGTGTATTTTGTCGGCGGCTGTGTGCGCAACGCGCTATTGGGAGCGCCGGTTTCGGATCTTGATCTTTCAACCAACGTGCCACCGCAGCGTGTCATGGCGCTTGCTGAAGGGGCCGGGATCAAGGCCATACCAACAGGCATTGACCACGGCACCGTGACATTGGTCCATCGCGGGATCCCTTACGAAATCACCACGTTTCGCCGTGATGTCGCCACCGATGGCCGACGCGCTGTTGTGGCATTTGCCGACCGGATCGAGGAGGACGCTGCGCGGCGCGATTTCACCATGAATGCGCTTTATGCCCGTCCCGATGGGGGGCTGGTTGACCCGCTGAATGGCCTACCGGATCTGTGCGCAAGACTCGTCCGGTTCATTGGCAGTGCGGCGCAGCGCATTCGTGAGGACTACCTACGCTCGCTGCGCTATTTCAGGTTTCATGCCTGGTATGGCAACCCAGATGCCGGATTTGACCCGGACGCCCTATCGGCCATCGCTGAAAACCTGGATGGGATTGGCAGCCTCTCGCGTGAACGGGTTGGCAGTGAGGTGCTGAAGCTGCTTTCGGCGCCGAATCCGGCGCTCAGCGATTGCGGTGATGCGGCAGGTCGGGCTGCTACCTCTGATTCTTCCGGGAAGCGATGATCGCGCCCTGGGGCCGCTCGTCCATCTGGAAGCGGGTAGGCTTGCCGACCCGCTTTGCCGTTTGGCCGCGCTGGGCGGAGATGCGCCATGGCAGGCCTTGCGCCTGAGTAAAGCCCAAGCTTCGGATGTGCGTCTGCTGCGCGCAGCTGCCGAAGGTACGGATGGACCGGCGGCACTGGCTTATCATCACGGCGCGACCACCGCGCGCAACGTGATGCTGCTGCGATCTGCTTTGTTCGAGGTACCGGTTGCCCCTGATTTAGAGGCTGAAATTACCAAAGGAGCCGCAGCTGTATTCCCGCTTTCCGCCAAGGATTTGATGCCAGACCTGCAAGGCCCGGCGCTGGGTGCAGCACTCAAATCCTTGCAGAAGGACTGGATCAAATCTGGGTTCATGCTTGACCGCGATGCGTTGCTGAAACGGCTGCTCTAACCTGCCCGATTGGTCGCGCCCCATCAAAAGGGGTGACAGAGCGGATTTTTTTTCCTACCCATAGGGGACCATCTTATGACGGGAGGAATACGCATGTACCACGGGATCTGGCACGACTGACGCCTGACCTGTCCGACCCATGTCGGGGGGGCCACGGCGATGGCCTCTATTCGCATGACTATTCCCTACGCTCAATTATTGGAGCACCCGTATGTTTCGTTTTTTCGAAAACCTCATCGACCCTTATTGTGACTATCCGGAAACGGACACGCCGCCGCGGCAGCTGTGGCAGTTTCTGAAGGATTACTCGCAGCCTTTCAAAAAAGTGTTCGCAGTGACCGCGCTGATGTCGGTGATTGTCGCTGGCGTCGAAATTGGCCTGATCCATTACATGGGGCGGGTGGTTGACCTGTTGTCTGGTGAACCGGCCAAAGTGTGGCAGGACCACGGCACGGAATTCATCCTGCTGGCGGTTTTCATTCTGACCGTGCGCCCGCTGTTGCAGCTGTTCGATGTGCTGTTGCTGAACAATGCGATCCTGCCAAATTTCGGCACGCTGATCCGTTGGCGGTCGCATAAACATGTTCTGCGTCAATCGGTTGGCTGGTTTGAGAATGATTTTGCCGGACGGATCGCCAACCGGATTATGCAAACCCCACCCGCCGCCGGGGAGGTGGTGTTTCAGGTTTTCGACGCGATCACCTTCGCGCTTGCCTATTTGGTGGGGGCTGCGCTGTTGCTGTGGCTTGCGGACGTCCGGCTGTTGCTGCCGCTCTTAATTTGGTTCGCGCTCTATGCGGTGTTGATCCGCTGGACCGTGCGCCGGGTTGGACCGGCCAGCCAGGCGGCATCTGATGCGCGCTCCACCGTAACGGGCCGGGTTGTGGACAGCTATTCCAATATTCATTCGGTGAAGATGTTTGCCCATCACAACACCGAACTGACCTATGCCAAAGAAGCCATCGAAGGCACGCGCAAGACGTTCCAGGCTGAGATGCGGCTCTACACTATTATGGATGCGGCATTGGTGACGTTGAACGGACTGTTGATCGTCGGTGTTGTCGGTTGGGCAATCCTGTTGTGGATGCAGGGGCTTGCCTCGGTCGGGGTGGTTGCGGCTGCGACTGCGCTTACGCTGCGCCTCAATGCGATGACGGGTTGGATCATGTGGGCGCTGACCACTTTCTTCCGCCAGCTGGGTGTTGTGGCGGAGGGGATGGAAACCATCGCCCAGCCGATCGATCTGGTGGATGCGGCCAATGCAACACCGCTTGATCTGCGTGACGGCGCGGTGGAACTGCGTGAGCTTTCGCATCACTACGGGCGCGGCTCTGGTGGTCTGGATCGGATCAACCTGAACATCCGCGCAGGCGAAAAGATCGGCCTGATCGGGCGCTCCGGTGCGGGGAAATCTACACTGGTGAAGCTGTTGCTGCGGTTCTACGATCCTGAAGGCGGGGCGATCCTGATCGACGGTCAGGATATTCGCATGGCGACGCAGGATAGCCTGCGCAGCCAGATCGGCATGGTGCAGCAGGATAGCGCATTGCTGCACCGGTCAGTCCGGGACAACCTGCTTTACGGTCGGCCCGATGCCACCGAGGCGGAGATGATCGAGGCGGCCAAGCAAGCGCGGGCGCATGAGTTCATCCTTGATCTGGAAGACCCCGAAGGCCGTCACGGCTACGACGCACATGTCGGGGAGCGCGGGGTGAAATTGTCGGGTGGCCAGCGGCAGCGGGTTACCTTGGCCCGAGTCATTCTGAAAGATGCGCCCATTCTGATCCTGGATGAGGCCACATCTGCTCTGGATTCTGAGGTGGAGGCTGAAATTCAGCAAACGCTTTATGGGATGATGCAGGGCAAAACGGTGATCGCGATTGCGCATCGCCTGTCCACCATTGCTCAGATGGATCGCATCCTGGTGCTGGATGATGGGCGGATTGTTGAAGAGGGGACGCATGACGTGCTTTTGCGCTCAGAGGGCCTATATGCCCAGTTCTGGGCACGTCAATCCGGCGGGTTCCTGAATATCGAGGCAGCAGAATGAAACTCGGCAATCTGATCGACGCATTTCAACCCGCCAAAGGTCCGCCGCCCAATCGACTGGGGGGCTTTCTGCGCTGGTGCCTTTCAGGTGCCTGGCCAATGCTTGCGCTTGCTGCGTTCTGCTCGGCGCTGGCTGGCGGGATGGAAGCAGGGACGGCCTATATATTGGGTCTGGTGATTGACACCGCGATTTCCAGCGGGCCGGGGCAGTTTTTCTCTGCCGGTAATCTTGTGATTATTGCCGGGGCGCTGGGATTTTTCCTTCTGCTGCGGCCGATCCTGTTTGGCCTGTCTGCGGCATCCAATGCAATCATCGTCCAGCCAAACGTCAACCCGCTGGTGCTGTCGCGGCTTAATCGCTGGACCATGGGTCAATCGGTGCGCTTTTTCGACGATGATTTTGCAGGTCGTATCGCGCAGAAGCAGATGCAGACAGCCAATGCCGTGACCTCGGTTGCGGTTGAGATGATCAACGTGGTTGCCTTTGCGCTGGCCTCGCTTCTGGGGGCACTGGCGCTCTTGGGGGCGATTGACTGGCGGATTACTGGCCTGTTCGTGGTTTGGCTGGTTGGCTATTTCGCCACCATCCGCTGGTTTCTGCCACGTATTCGCAAACGCTCCGCTGCGCGCGCTGGGGCGCGGGCAATGGTGTCGGGGCAGGTGGTTGATACGATCACCAACATCAAAACGGTGAAGCTGTTTGCGCATGCCGATTTTGAGGAACGTACGGCGCAGGATTCCATGGCGGATTTCCGCACCAAGGCACTGCATTTCGGGTATCTGTCGGCGAGTTTCCGGTTTTGTCTGATGACGCTGGCGGGTGTGCTGCCGGTGTTGCTGATTGGTGCGACGCTGGTGCTGTGGCGCGATGGGCTGGCGAGCGAAGGTGATATCGTCGCAGCAGGTGCGGTGTCCGTGCGCATTGCCCAGATGACCGGGTGGGTCAGTTTCACCCTGATGGCGATCTATTCCAACATTGGTGAGATTGAAAATGGTATGACGACCCTGACCCGTCCCGACCGGGTTGAGGATCAAACCGAGGCTGAGGTGCTGACAGTCACCGAGGGGCAGATTGAGTTTCGTGAGGTCGGTTTTGCCTATGGGCGCGATATCGGCGGTATTCAGGATGTATCGCTGACCATTGCGCCCGGGGAAAAACTGGGGATCGTTGGCGCTTCCGGGGCGGGGAAGTCGACGCTCGTTTCGCTTTTGCTACGGCTCTATGATGGGGAATCTGGTCATATCCTGATCGACGGAAAGGATATAGCAGAGGTCACCCAAAACTCGTTACGCAGTCAGATTGGCATGGTCACGCAGGAAACTGCGATGTTCAATCGTTCGGCGCGGGACAACATCCTATATGGTCGACCTGACGCCAGCGAGTTGGAGCTGATCGCCGCCGCGCAAAAGGCCGAAGCGCATGAGTTTATCCTTGATCTGGAGGATGGGCAGGGTCGCACCGGCTATGATGCTCATCTTGGCGAACGCGGAGTGAAGCTGTCTGGTGGTCAGCGGCAGCGTATCGCCCTGGCGCGCGCGATCCTGAAAGATGCGCCTATTCTTGTGCTGGATGAGGCAACCTCGGCCCTGGACTCAGAGGTGGAAGCAGCCATTCAGTCCGCGCTTGAGCGGGTGATGCAGGGGAAAACCGTTCTGGCGATTGCGCACCGGCTGTCCACGTTGAGCGAAATGGACCGGATCATCGTCATGGATCAGGGCCGCGTCGCGGAAGCGGGCACGCATGACGCATTGCTGGAACAGGGCGGTTTGTATGCCCAGTTCTGGGCGCGGCAGTCTGGTGGTTTCATCCGGACGGAGGCTGACGATCAGGCCGGAAGCTCACTGCCGCGGGATGCTGCGGAATAGGCGCCGTATGACCCACCGCAGCCGTCGTTCCCGCGAGGGCTGCGCATTTTTCTTTTGCATGCGGCGGTCGCAGGGTATGCAGCGGCCATGACACATGCAGCTAGAACCACAGCCACAATCATTCGTCTGGGCCATCAGGGCGACGGGGTCGCCGAAGGCCCGCTTTTTGCACCGCGCACGCTACCGGGAGAGACCGTCAGCGGTATTCGCGACGGGCACCAGCTTAGCGATATTCGCATCGAGAGCCCGTCGGAGATGCGCGTCCAGGCGCCCTGTCGACACTATAAATCCTGCGGTGGTTGCCAGCTGCAACATGCGACAGATGATTTTGTCGCGAACTGGAAAGTCGACATCGTTCGTAATGCGCTGGCGGCGCAGGGGCTTGAGGCGGAGTTCCGCCCGATCCACACCTCACCACCACAATCGCGTCGCCGCGCCACCCTGTCCGTGCGCCGCACCAAGAAAGGGGCGATGGCCGGGTTCCATGGGCGCGCCTCCGGGGTGATCACGGAAATTCCTGACTGCCAATTGCTGGCGCCACGGCTGCTGTCCGCCATCCCCATGGCTGAGGCACTGGCCATGGTTGGCGCCAGTCGCAAGGCGCCGCTCTCGGTGACCGTGACTCTGTCTGAGGTTGGCGTGGACGTGCTGGTGACCAATGGCAAACCGCTGGACGGTCCCTTGCGTATTGCGTTGGCCCAAGTTGTTGATGCCCATCATATCGCACGTCTGACCTGGGAGGATGAGCTGATCGGTATGGAGCAGCCACCAACCCAACCGTTTGGACCGGCCCATGTTTGCCCGCCGCCCGGTGCGTTTCTGCAGGCGACGCGCGACGGTGAAGCGGCCCTTCTTGCGGCGGTTAAGGACTGTGTGGCCGGTGCGAAACGCATCGTGGATCTATTCGCTGGCAGCGGCACCTTCACCCTGCCACTTGCGAAACATGCAGAGGTGCACGCGGTCGAGGGCGAAGGCAGCATGCTGCGCGCGCTTGATGTCGAGCTGGCGACAGGCCAAGGGGTTGAAAAAGGTCACAACCGAAACCCGTGATCTGTTTCGTAATCCACTGCTGGCAGAGGATCTCAACCCTTTTGGGGCGGCGTTTGATGTCGCCGTGATCGACCCGCCCCGTGCAGGTGCCGAAGCACAGGTAACGCAGTTGGTTGCCGCACGGACCAAGCGGGTGGCCTATATGTCCTGCAATCCCGTCACCTTTGCCCGCGATGCCAAAATCCTGACGGATGGCGGCTACCGTCTGGATTGGGTACAGGTGGTTGATCAATTCCGCTGGTCTTCGCATTGCGAACTGGCGGCCAGCTTTTCCTACGTGGGGTGAAACCGGTGAGCATCAGCGCAAAACAATCCCTGACCCAGCGGCTCGGGACGCTTATTTCCAGCGATGGCTTTGGCAACTTCATCACGGCGGTGATCCTGATCAATGCGATCACGCTGGGGATGGAAACCTCCGATACGATCATGTCCCGATTTGGGGCCGCTGTCCTATTCGTTGATCAGCTGTGCTTGGCGATTTTTGTTGTCGAGCTGCTGGCGAAACTTTGGGTGCAGCGGCTGCGGTTTTTCCTGCGCGGCTGGAACATCTTCGACTTTGTAATTGTCAGCATCGCCTTTTTGCCTGGTGCACAGGGAATTTCGGTGCTGCGGGCGCTGCGTATCCTGCGGGTGCTGCGCGTCATCTCCGTCGCGCCGCGCCTGCGCCGCGTGGTCGAAGGGTTTATCACCGCTTTGCCGGGCATGGGATCGGTGTTCCTGCTGATGGCGATCATCTTCTACATCGGGTCAGTTATCGCGACGAAGCTCTTTGCGGAGAGTTTTCCTGACTGGTTCGGCAATCTTGCACTAAGCGCCTATTCTCTGTTCCAGATCATGACCTTGGAAAGCTGGTCCATGGGGATCGTGCGCCCGGTGATGGAGATCTACCCCTACGCCTGGGCTTTCTTCGTGCCATTTATCATGGTGACCACCTTTGCGGTTGTGAACCTGCTGGTGGGTCTGATCGTGAATTCCATGCAGGATGCCCATCACGAGGAAGAAGGCGAACGCACCGATGCCTACCGCGATCTGGTTTTGGCCCGGTTAGAGGCAATTGAGCAGCAAATCGCAGCCTTGCAACCGCCGCACGAGAAGAAGTGATTTTGTTTTTTCCGACGAAGATAGTAGTTGGAAATTGAGGCAAATCAGGCAGAGACCTAATATAATGGACAGACGTACATTCGGACTGGGCGCTGCGGCGACCCTTGGGTTGGCAGGGTGCAGCTCCGGTCCAAGCAAATTTCGCAGCTATAACGGGCCCGAGGTCACCTCGGTCGTCGTGAACAAGGGCGCGCGCAAGGTCTATCTTCTTCATCATGAGGATATTCTGCGCGAATATGATATGGAGCTGGGTTTTGCTCCGCTTGGTCATAAGCAGATTGAAGGTGACGGTAAAACACCCGAAGGCACCTATCTGATTGACCGGCGCAACCCCAATAGCCGCTATCACCTCTCAGTCGGGATCTCTTATCCCAACGGGCAGGACCGGGCCAAAGCTGCGGCGATGGGTAAAAAACCGGGAGGTGAGATTTTCATCCACGGTGAGCCTAATATTGCAAAAGAACGCAAGCGCGCGGCGCGCGTGGACGACTGGACCGCGGGCTGTATTGCCGTCACCAATGATGAGATTGAAGAGATCTACGCGATGGTTCGCGATGGTACGGTGATCACCCTACGCCCGTAACCGCGTGGACAGCATGTCCATCACCGCAGGTTGCAGCTCAATAGAATAGGCCCGATTGCCTGAATGGCAGATCGGGCCTTTTCCATTTTTGGTTTTAGGCGAAAGCGCTGGATCAGCTGCCCATCACCAGGGTCCACCAGATCTTGCCGTTGGATTCCTGAAACCAGGAAAAGCCCATTGTGCGCGCTTTGGGATCCATAATGACTGACCGGGTTGCGGATTGTTCCATCCAGGCCGTGAGTGTCTGCAGCTCGGATTCATAGGTTTCCGAAATCGTCTCGCCGATCATGGTGCCGGTGAAGCCTGCTCGGGCCACACGGTCCAGCGGCGACGAGCCATCGGAGCCAAAATGCCAGGGACGGTTCTGCACGGACATATCGCGTGAATGGGTGGCCGCCGCAGCGGTTAGCTGCGGGTTCAGCTGGACAGTGGGGCGACCTGCTGCTTCGCGGAGGGCATTGACCGAGTCGAGCATCCGCAGCTGCACCTTGTCGGCGTTACGGATCCGGTACACGTTGCCGCCTGTGCTGCCATCGGGAGCAGGGGCACAGGCCGCGACGAGGGTCATCAGCCCGGCGATAAGGATCAGAAATACACGTGTCATACTACACCTTGCTTCATTTGCTGGCTGCTCCAATACCCCGGCTGTGACATAGGCGCAAACCTGTCAGCGGTGAATTGATCATCGCCGGATTGTTTGATTTGCGACTGAGGCATTCGCGCCATAAGATACGGCATAACGAATGCATATCTCCGCAGTTTGGAAAAGTCATGACCCGCAGTCCCTTCGATCCTCTCTCAAGACGGCAGTTTATTGCCGGTTCCGCGTTCGCTTAGGCGCCTCGCTGGTTGGTGGTGGTGTTGCCAGCACAGGCTGGGCCCAGGATGCAGCGGATACCGTCGCGGAGGGGTTTGACCCCCTGCGCCCGCCGCCTGAGCCCGAGCCGCCGGTGCAGCGTAATATCTCCGCCTTCCGATCCAAGGACTGGCGCCCCTATTTCGACAGCCTGCGCAATGGTGCGGTGCTGGTTGATATCGACAGCCGTGCCCTGCATTTCTGGTCTGAAGATCAAAGCGTCTATAAGCTGTTCCCATCTTCGGTACCGCTTTCGGATGATCTGACGCGGCGCGGCCGGACAAAGATCATTCGCAAGGTTGATGGGCCCGGCTGGGCGCCAACTCCGAATATGCGCAAACGCAATCCTGAGTGGCTAAGCCTATATTCCGCCGGGGCCGGACAATCCGCTCGGAACCCACGCTTTGTATCTCAGCTGGAAGTATTACCGAATTCACGGAACCCACGACACACGCAAGATCGGACGCAAGTCGTCCAATGGCTGTATTGGCCTTTATAATGAGCATATTTCAGAGCTATTTGGGCTGACGAAAGTGGGCACTCAAGTGTTGCTAATTTGACGACATCGGCCCATTCCGGGGGCCGAATCATGCAACAAGCAATTGCAATGCCGGGATTTTGCTGATTAGAAAAATATCACGAGGTAAGTCTTGGGCGCGTGGTTCAGGTGGACTGAACTGCGCATATTTTTGGAGGTTAACATGAAAAAACTCGTTATCGCTGCTGCTCTGACTGCTGCTGCTTCGACCGCTTCCGCGGGCAACCTGGCTGAGCCGATCGTTGAGGCGCCGGTTATCGTTGAGCAGACCGAAAGCTCCTCCAGCGGCATCCTTCTGCCGCTGCTGCTGCTGGTTGTTGTCGGCGCGGCTGTTGCAAGCAACTAATTGCTTGTATCAGAACGTTAAGAAAGGCGGTGGATTTCCACCGCCTTTTTTCGTGGGAACTGATGGCATCGGAACAGGCCGATGCCGTCTGCGCGTGACCTAGTTTTCAGACAGCTCTGACAGGATGCTGTCCAGTGTTTTCAGGATCATCTCAATCCCCTCTGCATCTATCGTCAGCGGCGGGCGGATTTTCAGAATATTGTCTTTGGGACCTTCGCTGCCAATCAGGATGCGATGATCGCGCATCCGGTTTTTGACATAGGCGCAGATCTCGGAGGCCTCTGATCCATCGGCGCGGATCAACTCGACCCCGACAAAAAGCCCCATACCGCGCACATCACCGATTGCCTGATGGCGCGACTGCAGGTCACGCAGACCAGTGATCAGATCTGCCCCGCGCTGGCGGGCGTTTTCCTGCAATCCTTCGTCGTCGACAATATTCAACACTTCGGTACCGATGCGGCAGGACAGGGTGGAGCCACCAAAGGTTGAGAAAAACTCCGGCCCCTCGGCAAAGCTATCGGCGATGGCGCGGGTGGTGACGAGGACGCCAAGCGGATGGCCATTGCCAATCGGTTTGCCCAGAACAACGATATCCGGTGCAGCCCCCTGGTGTTCAAAGCCGAAGTAATAATCGCCTAAGCGCCCAAGCCCGGTTTGCACCTCATCGGCGATACAAATCCCGCCTGCAGCCCTGATTTTCTCATAGACTGCTGGCAGATACCCTTTGGGCGGGATGATCTGCCCGCCCACCGAGGGGAAGGTTTCGGCGATAAAACCAGCAACACCGTGACCGCTGGCCTGTAGCTTCGTAATGGCGGGATCAACCAGATCAGCGTATTTCTGCGCACGCTGCGGATCATCACGACGGTAGGTGCCGCGATAGTCATCGGCGACCTCTACCAGCTCAACCCAATCGGAGGGGCCAACCCCGCCTTTGGCATTGAACTTATAGGCCGAGATGTCGATGACACCGGTTGTATTGCCGTGGTAGCCGTGGTCGGGGGTCACCATTCCCTTGGCGTTGGTGTGCGCCCGTGCCAGCCGCAGGGCCAGCTCGTTTGCTTCAGTGCCGGAGTTGACGAAGAAGCAGACCTCCAGATGATCCGGCATTTTGGACAGTATTTTATCCGCAAAAGCGGTCTGTGCCGGATGCAGATAGCGGGTGTTGGAGTTCATTCGTTTCAGCTGGTCGGCTGCGACCGCCTGAATGCGCGGATGGGCATGCCCGACATGCGGGACATTGTTATAGGCGTCCAGATAGGGGCGTCCCCATTCATCAAACAAATGATGCTTCCAGCCGCGCAACAACATCACCGGGTCGCGGTATGTCAGGCTGAGGTTGCCACCAAAATGAGCACGCCGCCCGGCCAGAACCGTTGCTTTATCGGCTGGTTGATAGCTGACCCGAGCGGTGGGCAGGTTCAAGAGTGGCGCCGGGTTGGGGCAGAGCGCGGTCCAGAGTGCGAGGTCGTCCGGGTCCGCAACCCCGGGCCAGTCAGCTTCGATGCCTTCTGTTGACAGGGCAAGCTGGAAATGAACATGCGGCGCCCATCCCCCGTTTTGGTCAGCCGTGCCGAGCTGGCAAAATGGTGCGCCCTTGGCAATTTTGTCGCCAGCAGACAGACGCGTGCTGCACTCCGGATCAAGGTGACCATAGAGCGTATAAAACGCGTCGCCGCTGTCTGTGTGGTGTTTCAGGATCACAACACCACCGTAGTCCAGGTGATTGGCGCGATCTTCAACAACCAGCACTTCCCCTGCCAATGGGGCATGAAGCGGTTGTCCGGCGGGGGCGAAAACATCCACTGCTAGATGCACGGTGCGCCGATCGCTGGCTTTATACTCGCCGTTGCGGAAGGCAGGCGCAGTGTAGATCAGACGGGGCTCGCCGTAGTAGCCAAGCCACCAATCGCGGCCATCCTCGCCGGAAAACTCACGTCCAACCTCCGCAGCCTCGGCCAGTGGCATGTCAAACGGGTTCTGCGGCCAAGTGGACTCTTCGACAGAGAGGGATCCCATTGGCAGATCCGCCAGATCCCGCCCCATCAGGGGGGCGAAATCAGCTGAATGTTTCTCTAAATAGGCCAATACGCGGTCTGCGCCATCGACGACCGTCAGGCCGCAGGTTGCCCGCAGTCGCGCTGTGATCAGGGCGGGATGTTCACTCGGCTGGTCCAGAAACCGCCACGCCGGTTCCTGCGATATTGTGACATAGGGATCATCAGGATTGTCTTGAGCCTCCAAGGTGGAGTTGACGACACTGACGGCCAGCCGCATCCGCAGCAGCGGCCAGAGAAGACCCAGTTCTTCTGCCGTTAGCGGGGTCACAGTGTGATATCCCGACACCAGCGCCGCAAGCGCTCTCTGCGGTTGGGGGTGGTCAAGCACGATATAGGCAGCCGCAATGGCGAGATCACAGATCCGCGGTGCGGCACACATATCGCCAAGGTCGATCAGGCCGCTGACGGCGCGTGGCTCCGACAGTGCACCAGTGACCAGGATATTGTAGTCATTTGCATCATTGTGGATCGCCTGTTTTGGCAGAGCATTGAGCTGCGGTTTCAGGGATGCAAAATCGGCGTAGATCTCCGCAATCACCTGCTGCCTGCGGTTATCCGTGATGCAGGTTATGTCATCCTTGATCCAGTCTGCGGTCATCAAATCCCATTTGAACCTGCGCTCCAGTGCGGGATGCGCAAACTCTTTGAGCGCGCGGGTGGTTCCGGCAAGGGTCGCGCCGACCTCGCGGATCAGCTCTAGGGATTTTGGCGCGCTTTTGGCATAGCAGCGGCCGGGCAGCAGGGTTTGCACCCACACCAGCCGGTCTTCGCCGGTATCATCCTGGAGACTGAGGCACAGCTCTCCGGTGGTTGCAGCAACGGTGCGGGGGACCGGCAGACCAGGATCAGTTTTGTGGATATGCGCCAGTGCCGCGATTTGCATATCGACAAGATCGGAGGCGCAGCCGGGGCGCATGGCTTTCAGGATATAGCCCCGGCCGTCAGACGTGAGCGCGCGATAGTTAAGGTCATATTCCCCGTCCAACCGGGACAATTCGGCACGGATGCCCCAGTGGTCGTGCAGGACGGCGGCCCAGTGATCTTCGGCCAAACGGATTGCGGTCATGAAATGCCCCTGTTCAAAACTCCCAAGCCCCGTTGGCCGGGGCGTTTGGGCTATTTGGACCGGGGCGTGGCGATTAGTCCAGCCACCCTTTCAAATTGCGTTCGATCACACCGGACAGCGCGTCGATATGCTCCGCATCGTCGTTCAGACAGGGGATATAGAGAAACTCCTCTCCGCCTGCATGCTCAAAGCTCTCACGGATTTCCTCGTTGATTTCTTCAAGTGTTTCAATGCAATCGGCCGAGAAGGCCGGGGCGATCACGGCGATATTCTTCTTCCCATCCTTGGCGAGAGTGGCGACGTGATCCACGGTGTAGGGTTTCAGCCATTCCTCAGGCCCAAAAACCGATTGGAACGTGGTTGTGATCTCGGTGTCGGTCCAGCCGAGACGCTCTTTCAGAAGGCGTGTCGTTTTCTGGCACTGGCAATGGTAAGGATCACCCTGCATCAGATAGCGTTTTGGCATGCCGTGATAGGAAACCACGAGGATTTCGGGCTTTTTCTCAGCGGCGGCGTAGGCCTTCTCGACCGAGCGGGCCAGCGCGTCGATATAGGCAGGATCGTCAAAGTAGGGGGCTACTGTGCGCGCAGTCAGCTGCCAGGTCTCCTCCATCAGGGCGCGGAAAAACTGGTCATTGGCAGTTGCTGAGGTGGCGCCCGCGTATTGCGGATAGAGCGGCACGAAGAGGATTTTCTGGCAGCCCGCCTCAATCATTTCGCGGACCTTCGATTTTGTCGACGGATTGCCGTAGCGCATACAGAAATCCACCATAACCTCGTTGCCGTAGCGGTCTTGCAACGCTTCCGCCATAGCAGCGGTCTGGTCTTTGGTAATGGTCATCAGGGGGCTTTCGCCCTTGTCGTGGTTCCAGATGGATTTATAGGCCGCCCCCGATGTGAAGGGCCGTTTGGCCAGAATGATCAGCTGAAGCAGCGGCTGCCATTTCCAAGCCGGATAATCGATCACCCGTTTATCAGAGAGAAACTCGCTGAGATACCGGCGCATGGGCCAGTAACTGTAGTCGTCAGGCGTGCCGAGATTGGCCAACAGAACGCCAACTTTCGCCGGGGCGATTTTTGGGTGATCTGCCGGAGCGTGAGCGGGGCAGGTGGCGGGGGCAGTGGCGTCCAGCATCTGTCAGGGTCCTGTGCGGTAATCGGTCAGCGGATCGTGGTCCGCCCTAGCAATATGAAGATACGGCGGAAATAGCCAATTGGATCATTCCACCAGAGCCATAGGATAGACCTATGACCGGGACTGTCTACTTGGGCAGCGGTGTTTCTGGCACCTTAAGCGCATCTGCCAGACGGGCCTTCGCCGATCCAGGGCGCAGCGGTTTCTGCTGGGTTTCCGATGGCGACCAACCGGTCAAGCAAATCAGTTCGAATGTAGCGGGCAAAAGACCGTCCGCAGTGGCGTAAGTGGTGCGATAGATTTCTTCTGCTTCTGCAAAGAGACGGCGCGAGGGCGGCATCTTCTGTCGTTGGGTCATCGCATTGGTTTCGCCCATGCCACGCAATTCATGCATTAAATGTCGCAGGTCGCGGTATTTTGCCGTCAGCGGCACCACATCCGCAACGGGCAGCGCAAATCCGGCCCGCTGCAACAAGGCGCCCAGATCACGCACCTCGGCCATTGGGGCCACACGTGGGGAAAGCCCGCCTAGAAGCCGTGTTTCGGCGGTTGCCAGGGCGCTGCGCAATTCATGCAGGGTTTGCCCACCCAACATCACTACCAGCAGCAGCCCATCTTCGCGCAAGGCGCGGTGACATTGGATCAGCTGACCCACCGGATCATTGGCCCAATGCAGAGACATTGCATGGACCACAAGATCATGCGCGCCCACCGCCAGATCCAAGGTTTCGTCATCGGCCACATGTTTCGCATCGGGCAGACAACTCTCCCAGCCTTCGGCGAAAGGCGCCACCAGCGCTGGGCTGGTAAAGCTTCTGTTAACCATGGATAGCCGATCCTCAATCTCATCGCGGGCGATGTCATGCAGGAACAAGGCCTGAGGCGTCAGGCGGTTGCGATGGGCGGCGATGGCGCGGCGGTCGAACAGCTGCGGGCGGGGCGTCGTGGCTTGGGTCATGAGGGCTATTTAGGATGTTGAAGGCGCGGATACAAACGGCTGTTTCATTGATCTACCCCCCGCGTTGTCTGGCCTGCGGAGATTGGGTCGACAGTGACTTCGGACTCTGTGGTCCCTGTTGGCGCGACACCCCTTTCATCAGCGGAACCTGCTGTGACGGTTGCGGCGTTGCACTGATGGGAGAAGAGGACGGTTTCCGGCTTGAGTGTGATGACTGTATGGAACATCCGCGCCCTTGGCAGCAGGGGCGCGCGGCATTGTCTTACGACGGCACCGCGCGGCGTTTGATTCTGGCCTTGAAGCACGGAGACCGCACAGAAATCGCACGGCCTGCGGCGCGCTGGCTGGCGCGGGCCGCAACTACCTTATTGGCAGATACCCCGCTGGTGGCGCCGGTGCCGTTGCATTGGTCGCGGTTTTTGCGCCGTCGCTACAATCAGTCTGACCTATTGGCAAAAATCATAGCCCAAGACGCCGACTTGGACTATTGCCCGGATCTATTGCGTCGGACACGGCGTACCCCTTCGCTGGAGGGGCAGAGTCGCCATCAGCGCTACACGACATTGACGCAGGCGATCGCTGCGCATCCCAAACATGCCGAGCGGATCAGTGGCAGAATTGTCCTGTTGGTGGATGATGTGATGACCAGCGGCGCGACGCTCAGCGCGTGTAGCGAGGCCTGTCTTGACGCCGGGGCGACGGCGGTGCGTGTCGCGGTGCTTGCACGGGTCACGCACTCGTGATCTGAACGCGCTGGGGCTGGCAATTTCATCATGGACTGCCCAAGTTCGTGCCAAGCCAACAGATATGTTCAAACGGAGACCCGAATGAAACCGGTCGAAATCTACACATCCCCGCTTTGCGGGTTCTGCCATGCCGCCAAACGCCTTCTGACGCAAAAAGGTGTAAGCTTTGATGAAATCGACGTTTTGGCAAACCCGGACCGCAAGGCTGAAATGATTGAGCGTGCCAATGGCGGACGCACAGTGCCGCAGATTTTCGTGGGTGAGACCCATGTGGGCGGATGCGACGATCTTTATGCGCTGGACCGCTCCGGGAAGTTGGATCCGCTGCTCGCAGCCTGAGTTGCGGTATATAAAGTGATAGCCTGAGGAGGTGACAGATGCGTGCTGCTCTGCTTCAAATGACGTCAAGCGACCAACCCGCCGATAATCTGGCGATGGTGCAGCAGATGATCGCCGATGCTGTCGCGGGCGGCGCGGGGTTTGTGCTGACGCCGGAGGTGACCAATTGCCTGTCCGGCAGCCGCAGTCATCAGCAATCCGTCCTGCATCACGAGGCTGATGATCCGATATTGTCGGCCTTACGGGACACGGCGGCGCAGCATGGCATCTGGCTGTCGCTGGGGTCACTGGCGCTGAAGACGACGGACGCAGACGGGCGCTTTGCCAACCGCCAGTTTTTGATTGATCCGAAGGGTGAAATTGTCGCCCGTTATGACAAGATCCACATGTTTGATGTGGACGTCACGCCTGAGGAAACCTACCGCGAATCCGATGGATACCGTCCCGGTCACGAAGCGGTGGTTGCAGAAACCCCTTTTGCCGCGTTGGGGATGACCATCTGCTATGATGTGCGCTTTCCCTATCTGCATCGGCGACTGGCCAAGGCAGGGGCGCAGGTTCTCTTGGCGCCTGCGGCGTTTTCCCATGTCACAGGCGCCGCCCATTGGCACGCCCTGCTACAGGCGCGGGCCATCGAAACCGGCTGCTACGTGCTGGCTGCGGCACAGACTGGTACACATCCGGCCGCTCGTGGGCCGTCACGTCGCACCTATGGGCATTCGCTTGTTGTTTCGCCTTGGGGGGAAATCCTTGCTGATGGTGGCACGGATATCGGCATCACCTACATTGATCTTGACCTTGAAAAAGTGGCACAAGCGCGCCGACAGGTGCCTTCCCTGTCGCATGATCGAGAGTTTGACGGCCCCTGATGGATGATACAAATTCCCTTGCGGTTTCGCTGTTTAGCGAAATCCTGATGGCAGATCAGCTGGCGCGAACGCGGCTGGGACAGGTGCTGCCCAAGGGAATGGAGCTGTCGCATTTTTCCGTACTGAACCATCTGGCACGTACGGGCGTGGAGCGTTCCCCCGCGCAGCTGGCGAAGGCGTTTCATGTGACCCGTGGCGCGATGACCAACACGCTGGGCAAGCTGGAGGCCGCCGGATATGTCCATATTCGCCCGGATTGGGACGATGCGCGGCGTAAAATGGTCGCCATCAGCCCCGCCGGGCGGCAGGCACGCGATGCGGCGCTGGCGAGCATTGTGCCGATGATCTCCGAAGTGGTGGAGGAACTGGGCGGTGACCGGGTCAAATCCGCACTGCCAATTCTGCGAGAATTTCGCATCAAACTGGGCAGTCGCGACTGAACAGAGATATTTGCGCTGGGCGCGGCTCCCTCACAACGGAAAAGGACGCCTGCGAACAGACGTCCTTGGTGCCCCCCGTCAGGCTGGTCCGTGAGTGGTAGGCTTAACGACAGGGCGGCCCGGAACAAGGGCCTCTGTGCATTCACTCGGTGACAGGTCGGAACTTTTCGACCCTTGCCACTGGTTTACCACGGGTGGCGTATCGGCCCAACGGCGCAGAAGGATGATCACCTATCCTTAAGTATAGGAGCAGCTGGTTTTCGGTGCGTATCAGCGTGGTTTTGTGCTTGCGGTGACGTAGTTAACGCTGAGATCTCGGTCCGAAAGGGACCATGTCCAAAATACCGGGTTGAAGACAAATCCCTTGCGATCGACCGGCGTCAGTCCAGCCTTTGCCAGCAGGTCGAATAGCTCATCTGGGGTGATGAACTTCGACCATTCATGGGTGCCGCGCGGCAGCCAGCGCATCACCACTTCTGCACCAAAGATGGCCATCGCATAGCTCTTGGGATTGCGGTTGATGGTTGAGCAAATCTGCAATCCGCCGGGTTTCAGCAATTGCCGCGTGGCGGTTAGATAGCTGAGCGGATCGGCCACATGTTCGACCACTTCCATGTTGAGAACCACATCGAATTGTTCGCCCGCCTCGGCCAGTGCCTCAGCTGTGGTATGGCGATAGTCTATATCCAGCCCGGATTGCTGGGCGTGGACCTGCGCCACCGGGATATTGCCCGCTGCGGCATCCGCACCGACGACCTCCGCGCCCAAGCGCGCCATGGGTTCGCTCAAAAGACCACCGCCACACCCGATATCAAGCAGGCGCAGACCTGAAAATGGCGCATCTGACGACAGGTCACGGTCGAATTCTGCTGCGATCTGCTGCGTGATGTAATCAAGGCGGCAGGGGTTCAACATATGCAGAGGCTTGAATTTTCCGGTCGGATCCCACCATTCAGCAGCCATGGCTTCGAATTTTGCGATCTCGGACGGATCTACCGTGGATTGAGGCGCTTGCATTCCTGTCTCCGTGTGTTCTTTTATCAGTCAGGACTAAGTTAGGTCAGTAATGGACAAATACCCGTATCAAAAGCGCGCAGTGCAGTATTTGTACCCGCCCATCGAACCCTTCGACCAGCGTATGATCGATGTTGGGCAGGGGCACCATATCTATATGGAGCAAAGCGGCAATCCGGATGGCATCCCTGTGGTGGTCTGTCACGGGGGGCCGGGTGGCGGATCCAGCCCGGCGATGCGACGGTATTTTGATCCGGAGCGTTACAGGATTATCCTTTTCGATCAGCGGGGGTGCGGGCGGTCGCGGCCACATGCCTCCTGCGAGGACAATACCACCTGGCATCTGGTTGCGGATATGGAGATCATTCGACGCCTGATCGGAGTGTCGCAATGGATGGTGTTCGGTGGCAGCTGGGGGGCGACGCTGTCGCTGATCTATGCCCAGACCCATCCAGAGAGAGTGCGCCAGCTGATCCTGCGCGGCGTTTTCCTGATGACCAAGTCGGAACTGGACTGGTTCTACGGAGGCGGCGCCGGTCGGTTCTGGCCGGAAACCTGGTCGCGATTTGTCTCGCTGATCCCCGACGATGAGCGCAGCGACCTGATCGCGGCCTATAATCGGCGGTTGTTTTCGGGCGATATGGCAGAGGAGATCCGGTTCGGGCGGGCTTGGTCCGCGTGGGAGAATGCTCTGGCCTCTATCCACTCCAACGGCGTCTCAGGGGAAAGTCCCGGCGACTACGCCCGTGCCTTTGCCCGGTTGGAGAATCACTACTTCATCAACGGCGGCTTTCTCGACTACGACGGCCAGATCTTCGCCAATATGAGCCGCATATCGCATATTCCGGGCATCATCGTGCAGGGGCGGTATGATATGATTTGCCCGCCAACCTCGGCCTGGCGATTGAAGGAGCTGTGGCCAAATGCAGAGTTGAAGATGGTACGCAATGCTTAGCCATGCTCTGTCGGAACCGGGAATCAGCGCGGAACTGGTGCGCGCGATGGACCAGATTGCCGAGGAGCAGGAGCCATGACACGGATCGACAGACGTGCGCTGTTCACATCGGGGGCCGCCGCAGCCTTGTTGGCTGCCACAGGTGCGGCGCTTGCGGATGCCCCGCGGCCGGGCGGAATCCTGCGATTGGCTGTGCCGCGGGATGGTGATCTGATGGATCATGTGGCTCGTGGTGCTGTCTTTGATACGTTGACGGAAATTGGCCCGGATGGGTCATTGCGCCCTGAGTTGGCCACCCGGTGGAGCAGCAGCCCGGATGCGCGAATCTGGCGATTTGATATCCGGTCCGATGTGGCATTTCATAGCGGGGCGCAGCTGCAAGCCCAGGATGTGGCCGCCAGCCTGCGCAATAGCATTGTTGAGGCTGGTCATGTGGCGCGGGTTGAGGTGCTTTCCAAGGAGAGTATTCAGATTGTGCTGGGCGCC
Source organism: Phaeobacter sp. BS52 (assembly GCF_045040595.1). Lineage (NCBI taxonomy): Bacteria > Pseudomonadati > Pseudomonadota > Alphaproteobacteria > Rhodobacterales > Roseobacteraceae > Phaeobacter > Phaeobacter sp. BS52. The sequence continues at coordinate 2,944,684 of NZ_CP090662.1, forward strand.
TCGAACCCGCATCTGCCTTATCTCTTGGCGGATGGCCGCTTTTCCATCGCTGCGGGGGGAGAGGTTTCATGCGATCTTTCTGCCGCAGATGGCACCGGATGCTACCGGGTGGAACGCGCACGCGCTGGGCGCGATTTTCGGGCGACGCGGGTGATGGATCACTACAAATCCGGTCAGGCCGGTTGGGTCGACACGGTCGAGCTGATTGTGATTCCGGATGCAGAGGTTCGGGCAGAGGCCCTGCGGGAAGGCTACGTTGATGTTGCGGCCTTACCTGCGCCCGATGGGGTGTTGTCGCGCGGCAGTTTTCACTACCATCCGTCGGCGAGTGATATGGCCTTGGCGGCGCGCCGGGATGTCGGCCTTCCCCGCAGGATCGGCGCCCGCTCAGCGCTGGATGATGGCCGTATCGCTGAACGCTGGTGGCGTGTCTGATCTGTGAAATTGCGATGTCTGGCTTGCGGGCCGCCTGGCCCCTGGCAGGCGACTGGGATCTGCCCCTTGCAGTTTGACCTGATACGGCGTATATGCCTTTCGTAACAGCGGCGCGTCGGGTTTTCCCCACAGCTCCACCGGAAAATTCAACGGGCCGCGCGCCCGTTTTTTTGTGCCCGAATCACAGATCTGGAATTCGTATGACCAATGACCTGATAGCCAAGGCAGCCATCGACCGTCGGCTTGCCGAGATCATCACTCCGGTGATCGAAGATCTCGGTTTTGAGCTGGTGCGTATTCGGCTGATGTCTGGCAAGACCACCACGCTGCAAATCATGGCGGATAAGCCGGACGGCGGCATTGAGGTTGATGGCTGTGCCGAGATCTCCAATGCGGTTAGTGCGACGCTGGATGTAGAGGATCCGATCCTCGACAGCTACGCACTGGAAGTGTCCAGCCCCGGCATCGATCGTCCTCTGACTCGCCTCAAGGATTTCGAGATGTTCGAAGGCTATGAAGCCAAGATTGAAACCAGCGAGCTGATCGATGGCCGTCGCCGTTTCAAGGGCGAGCTAGCGGGTGTCGAGGATGACGAAGTTCTGATCAACATCGAAGAACATGGCGAGACTGTCACCATCGGCTTGAAATTCGATTGGTTGAGCGACGCCAAGCTGGTTCTGACCGACGATCTGATCAAAGAAATGCTGCGCCAGCGCAAAGCTGCGGGCACCCTGAACGAAGACGCATTCGACGAAATCGAGGCCGATGGGTCCGAAGAGGAGAAAAAGTAATGGCTATCACATCAGCAAACCAGTTGGAGCTTCTGCAGACCGCAGAAGCCGTGGCGCGCGAAAAGATGATCGACCCTGGTTTGGTTGTCGATGCGATGGAAGAGAGCCTGGCGCGGGCCGCCAAGAGCCGCTACGGCAGCGAAATGGACATCCGTGTATCCATCGACCGCAAGACTGGTCGTGCGACCTTCACCCGCGTCCGCACCGTGGTCGAAAATGACGCTCTGGAAAACTACCAGGCGGAAATGACTGTTGAGCAGGCCAAGCAATATATGGCCGATCCGTCGGTTGGCGATGTTTTTGTCGAGGAAGTGCCTCCGGTCGAAATGGGCCGTATTGCCGCCCAATCCGCCAAGCAGGTGATCCTGCAGAAGGTGCGCGAAGCTGAGCGTGATCGTCAGTACGAAGAGTTCAAGGATCGTGCCGGCACCATCATCAATGGTCTGGTAAAGCGCGAAGAATACGGCAATGTTATCGTAGATGTGGGCGCTGGCGAAGCCATCCTGCGCCGCAACGAGAAAATTGGCCGCGAGAGCTACCGCCCCAATGATCGGATCCGCTGCTTCATCAAGGATGTGCGCCGCGAGCCCCGTGGCCCGCAGATCTTCCTGTCGCGGACCGCGCCGGAATTCATGGCTGAGCTTTTCAAGATGGAAGTGCCGGAAATCTATGATGGTGTCATCGAGATCAAGGCCGTGGCCCGCGACCCCGGTTCGCGCGCGAAGATCGCTGTGATCAGCTATGACGGGTCCATTGATCCGGTCGGCGCCTGTGTCGGTATGCGCGGTTCGCGGGTGCAGGCCGTGGTCAATGAGCTGCAGGGTGAAAAGATCGACATCATCCCGTGGAACGAAGATCAGCCGACCTTCCTTGTGAATGCGCTGCAACCTGCTGAAGTGTCGAAGGTTGTTCTGGATGAAGAAGCTGGCAAGATCGAAGTTGTCGTGCCCGAAGAGCAGCTGTCGCTGGCCATCGGCCGTCGTGGTCAGAACGTGCGTCTGGCGTCCCAGTTGACTGCGCTGGACATCGACATCATGACCGAGGAAGAGGAATCGGCCCGCCGTCAGAAGGAATTCGAGGCGCGCACCAAGCTGTTCATGGAAACCCTGGATCTGGATGAGTTCTTCGCCCAGTTGCTGGTCTCCGAAGGCTTCACCAACCTCGAAGAGGTTGCCTATGTCGAGCTGGACGAACTGCTGGTCATCGACGGTGTTGACGAAGGCACCGCCCAAGAGCTGCAGGCCCGTGCTGCGGACTATCTGGAAGCGCAGGCAAAAGCAGCAATTGACGCGGCCCGTGCCTTGGGTGCTGAGGACAGCCTGATTGACTTTGACGGTCTGACGCCCCAAATGGTTGAAGCGTTGGCCAAGGATGGCATCAAGACGCTGGAAGATTTCGCCACCTGCGCGGATTGGGAACTGGCTAAGCGGCTGGACCACCAACAAAGGTGAGCGCGTCAAGGACGATGGTATTCTTGAACCCTTCGATGTGTCGCTGGAAGACGCCCAGACGCTTGTCATGACTGCCCGCGTTCTGCTGGGTTGGGTGGATCCCACCGAACTGGAAGCAGACGCTGAAGAAGACGCCGACATCGAAGACGGCGAAGCAGAAGAAGGCGAAGCCTGATATCAGGCCTCGCAGCGAGGGTAGCAATGGCACGCGGTGGCAGTGACAAAGACCGGTCCGACGGACCGGAGCGAAAATGTCTGGCGACAGGCGAGATTCAGCCCAAGGAAGGGCTGATCCGCTTTGTTGTTGGTCCTGAAGGTCAGGTCGTCCCTGACGTGATGGGGAAGTTGCCCGGGCGCGGGGTCTATGTGACCTCAACCGAGACTGCGCTTCGCACCGCGATAAAGAAGAAACTCTTTGCGCGCGGCTTCAAGGCGCCGGTAACGGTGCCTGATGGGCTGGAAGATGAAATCAAAGGTCAGGTGCTGCGGCGCCTGATCGAACTGATCAGCCTGGCGCGCAAGTCGGGCGATGCGGTCTCTGGCTATGAGAAGGTCAAGGACTGGCTGGCTAAGGAACATGCTCGTGTCTTGATTCAGGCTTCGGATGGATCGGGACGGGGCAAATCAAAATTAAGCACGCCGCACCGTGGGAAATTCATCGGATGCCTCACTGCGGATGAGCTGGGCATGGCCTTTGGGCGCCAAACTGTGATACATGCGGCGCTGGCCTCTGGTGGACTCGGCAAACGTGTTGTAGAGGAAGCGCAACGACTACAAGGTTTGCGCGAAACGGTGGGCGGCAAGGGCCGCACGGAAGGATAAAGAGCTTTATGAGCGATAGTGACGGCAAAAAGACGTTGGGTCTTCGTGGTGGGTCCCGGCCCGGGAATGTGAAACAGAGCTTCAGCCACGGTCGGACCAAGAATGTCGTGGTGGAAACCAAGCGCAAACGCGTTGTGGTCCCCAAGCCGACCGCGGCAAAAGGGGGCTCCGGTGCGACGCCCTCCGGCGACGCATCGCGGCGTCCGGCTGGCATCAGCGATGCAGAGATGGCGCGCCGCCTGAAGGCGTTGCAGGCCGCCAAGGCCCGCGAAGTGGAAGAAGCGGCACAGCGCGAAGCTGAGGAGAAGGCCCGCGCTGAAGAGCGTGAGCGCCGCCGGGCTGAGCAGGAAGCCAAGGAACGCGAACAGCGCGAAGCTGAAGAGCGCGCCCGTCAGAAGGCCGAAGACGAAGAGCGCAAGCGCGTCGAAGCCGAAGCCGCTGCAAAACGCGCAGCCTCTGACGCTGAAAAGAAAAAATCTGAACCAGCCTCGGCACGCCCGGCCCCCGGCCCGTCCTCGCAGCCCCGCAAGGGCGACCGCGATCGCGACGACCGGCAGAACCGCAATGCCAAAGGTCGCAATGATGGTGGCGGTCGCCGCTCCGGGAAACTGACACTTGGTCAGGCCACCGGTGGCGAAGGCGGTCGTCAGCGCTCCATGGCGTCAATGAAGCGTAAGCAGGAGCGTGCGCGTCAGAAGGCGATGGGCTCGGTTGAGCGTGAGAAGGTAATCCGTGACGTTCAGCTGCCTGAGGCGATTGTTGTCTCTGAGCTGGCCAACCGGATGGCGGAGCGTGTCGGCGAAGTTGTGAAATCGCTGATGAACATGGGCATGATGGTCACGCAGAACCAGACCATTGACGCCGATACCGCTGAGCTGATCATCGAAGAATTCGGCCACAAGGTTGTGCGCGTTTCCGATTCGGATGTCGAAGACGTCATTAAAGAGGTCGACGACAAAGACGAAGATCTGCAGTCGCGTCCGCCTGTGATCACCATCATGGGTCACGTTGACCACGGCAAAACCTCGCTGCTGGACGCAATCCGTGATGCGCGGGTTGTTGCTGGTGAGGCCGGTGGCATCACCCAGCACATTGGTGCCTATCAGGTGAAAACCGAAGGTGGCGCCGTGCTGAGCTTCCTCGATACACCGGGTCACGCGGCCTTTACCTCCATGCGGTCGCGTGGGGCGCAGGTCACGGATATCGTGGTCTTGGTTGTTGCTGCGGATGATGCTGTGATGCCTCAGACGATTGAAGCGATCAACCACGCCAAGGCGGCGCAGGTACCGATGATTGTCGCGATCAACAAGATCGACAAACCGGCAGCTGACCCGAACAAGGTCCGTACCGATCTGCTTCAGCACGAAGTGATCGTGGAAGCCATGTCCGGTGAGGTTCAGGATGTCGAAGTCTCTGCCGTCACCGGCCAGGGTCTTGACGAGCTGCTGGAAGCGATTGCGCTGCAGGCGGAAATTCTGGAACTGAAAGCCAACCCTGATCGTGCCGCGCAAGGTGCCGTGATCGAGGCGCAGCTGGATGTGGGCCGCGGCCCCGTTGCCACCGTTCTGGTTCAGAACGGGACGCTGCGTCAGGGCGATATCTTCGTTGTGGGTGAGCAGTACGGTAAGGTCCGTGCGCTGATCAACGACAAGGGTGAGCGCGTGAAGGAAGCTGGTCCCTCGGTACCGGTTGAGGTTCTTGGCCTCAACGGGACACCCGAAGCGGGCGATGTTCTGAACGTGACCGACACTGAGGCGCAGGCCCGTGAGATCGCCGAATATCGTGAGCAGGCGGCGAAAGACAAACGCGCTGCTGCGGGTGCTGCGACCACGCTGGAACAGCTGATGCAGAAGGCCAAGGAAGACGAGAACGTCTCCGAGCTGCCCATTCTGGTCAAGGCTGACGTGCAAGGCTCCGCCGAAGCTATCGTTCAGGCGATGGAAAAAATTGGCAACAACGAGGTGCGCGTACGCGTGCTGCACTCAGGCGTGGGTGCGATCACCGAGACCGATATCGGTCTGGCCGAGGCCTCCGGCGCGCCGGTCATGGGCTTCAACGTCCGTGCCAACACATCGGCGCGGAACTCCGCCAACCAGAAGGGTGTGGAGATCCGTTACTACTCGGTCATCTACGACCTTGTGGACGACGTGAAAGCTGCTGCCTCTGGTCTGCTGTCCGCAGAAATCCGCGAGAACTTCATTGGCTACGCCGAGATCAAGGACGTTTTCAAAGTGTCCAACGTGGGCAAGGTTGCGGGCTGTCTGGTCACCGAAGGTGTGGCACGCCGCTCCGCCGGGGTTCGTCTGCTGCGCGACAACGTCGTGATCCACGAGGGCACACTGAAGACCCTCAAACGCTTCAAGGACGAAGTGGCTGAGGTTCAGTCGGGTCAGGAATGCGGCATGGCGTTTGAAAACTACGATGATGTCCGCAAGGGCGATGTGATCGAGATCTTCGAGCGCGAGGAAGTGACCCGCACGCTCGACTGATCGGCAGTTCGACGATGAAAATAAAAAAACCCCGGCCAATCTGGTCGGGGTTTTTTGTGGCAGGTTTGGGGGAGGACAAACCCGCCAAGGAGGGGCTGTGTTGGTGCCGTCAGGCCGCGCGGCTGACGGGTTCACCTTCGTAGGTTTTGTTGCCGACGCGGACTGAGATCTTCCCATTGGGCAGGCTTCGGACAAACGTGCCCTGTATAAAAATGAACGCGCCCTGTTTGATTGTTCGGATCATGATCGCTGCCACCTTTGGTCGCCAAGACTTCAGTAAGTTACTCCCGCTTGGCTCTCAGGGTTGACGAAAAACGTTAACGATTGATTGACGCGAGGATCGAAGCCCCGCCACAGAAGCTGGCGGAGCCACGCGATCGCGACATGAAACAGGGGAATTCCGAGCTACAGCCAGTCGCGCAGAATCGGGATCAGTGGAATGTCGGCGGCTGGCATCGGGTAGTCCCGCAGGTTCTGCGCGCGCACCCACTTCAGGGTTTGCCCTTCTTTGGCTTGTGGGATGCCTTCCCATTTTCGGCAGGCAAACAGGGGCATCAGCAGATGAAAATCATCATAGCTGTGGCTGGCAAACGTCAGCGGCGCCAGGCAGGATTCCCAGGTGTTGATGCCAAGCTCCTCTTCCAGTTCACGGATCAATGCGGCCTCTGGGGTTTCGCCCGCTTCCACCTTGCCGCCTGGAAATTCCCATAGGCCTGCCATGGATTTCCCTTCCGGGCGTTGCGCGAGCAGCACACGACCTTCGACATCAATCAGGGCGACGGCGGATACAAGAACCATCTTCATGACCGGTAATCCGCGTTGATGGAAATGTACTGATGGGTCAGGTCGCAGGTCCAGACGGTACTCTTCCCTTCCGCCAGTCCCAGATCAACCTTGATGACAATCTCTGTTTTTGCCATCTCGGCGGCGCCGTCGGCCTCTTTGTAGTCAGGCGAAACCCAGCCTTTTTCAGCGACCAGCACCTCTCCGAAGGAGATCGACAGTTTGTCCCGGTCGGCAGCAGCTCCGGATTTACCGATGGCCATCACCACGCGGCCCCAGTTGGGATCCTCTCCCGCGATGGCGGTCTTCACCAAAGGTGAATTTGCAATCGAGAGGCCGTGGACCTTGGCGTCGTGATCATTCATCGCGCCTGTGACTTGGATTTCGACAAATTTGGTCGCGCCTTCACCATCACGAACCACCTGATGCGACAAGTCCAGCATCACGCCGTCCAGCGCGAGGGCGAAATCTGCATTGCCGGTTACATCAACGCCAGCGGCGCCAGAGGCACAGAGCATCAAACTGTCAGAGGTCGAGGTATCGCTGTCCACAGTGATGCAGTTGAACGTGCGATCGCAGATCTGCGACAGGAGGGCTTGCAGGTCTTCCTGTGCGATCTTTGCATCAGTGAAAATGTAGACAAGCATGGTGGCCATATCTGGCGCAATCATGCCGGAGCCTTTGGCAATCCCCGCAATAGAGACTGTTTTACCGTCGACCTCAACCGTGGCGCTAGCCCCTTTGGCGAAGGTGTCCGTCGTCATGATGGCTTCGGCAGCGCCTTCAATCGCGGACCCGTCCAACCCGTCGTTCAGGGTCGCAATCTGCGACACGATCCGATCATGGGGCAGCGGTTCACCAATGACGCCGGTGGAGGCGGTGAACACCCGTGCTGCCGGAATACCCGTGATATCCGCAACCGTGCGGGTAATCTCAGCAACGGAGGTCTGGCCATAGTGCCCGGTAAAGGCATTTGAATTGCCTGAGTTAACCAGAATGGCAGCGCCATGCGCGGTGTCATTGTCGTTTGAGGCCAGTTTTGCCTGACAGTCCAGAACCGGGGCAGAGCGGGTCGCGGACCGGGTGAACACGCCTGCCACGGCGCTGCCCGGATCCATCACGGCGAGCATCACATCTGTGCGATCTTTGTATTTTACACCAGCCGCAGCGGAAGCAAATCGAACCCCAGCGATTTGCGGAAGCGTGGGAAAATGATCCGGTGCAAGCGGAGAACGGGGCAATGCCATTGTCAGTTCCTTACCAGATCGAGGTTTTTCAGGATTGAGGGATCCAGATCTTCGATTTCCGGGCGTTCAATGGTGGCGGCTGTGGTCAGAGAGAGCACGCGCTCTTCTACCGCGTCCTGACGCATCTGCGTCGCCAGTTCTTCGCGAACCTCATCAAAGGTTGGCGCAGCGGAAGTACGCCGATCATTGAGCTTGATCACGTGCCAGCCAAATTGGGTCTGAACTGGAGCGGAGACATCGCCCGCCCCCATCACCAGAACCGCTTCCTCGAATTCCGGGACCATGCGGCCCTTGCCGAACCAGCCCAGCTCACCGCCGTTGGGACCGGACGGGCCGGTGGAGCGTTCGCGCGCCAGTGTGGCGAAGTCTGCGCCGGCATCCAGTTCAGCGCGAATTTCGGCGGCATCTTCTTCGGTCTCGACCAGAATATGCGAGGCGTTGAATTCATCGCCGCCTGTGCCGTCGGTATATTTCTCATCATAGGCCGCGCGCAGATCTTCGTCCGAGGCTGCGTTTTCCATGACCTTTTCAATGACATCTGCCGCCAGCAGGGACCGCGCCTCGTTCTCCAGCGACAGAGCCACGTATTTCGGCACCTCGCCATTCAGCTCCTGCTTCAGACTGGTCTGCTGGATCAGCTGATCCAGGATTGCATCATAGAGAACATCATCGGGCAACTGCTGATACTGCTGGGGCAATGTCGCACGGGCAATGATCATGTGACCGATTGTGATCTCTTCACCGTTTACCGTAGCCACCACCGTGTTGGCATGGGGTTCAGCAGTTGCGGACATGGGCAGTGTCAAAGCGGCTGCCAGGGCCAGTCCTGACAAATAAGTGAGACCTTTGCGCATTGAATTCTTCCTATTATCTGGCCACGGCGAGGCGTAGCGTTGACACTGTATTTGCGGGACCTTACATCGCCATGAGGCCTTTGGCAGGACCGCTGTTCCATCATTGTTTATGGGTTGCGAGCGGGGCGGGCAAGCCTGCCAACGCCAGGGGTCAATGACAGGACGGTTGGAGAACACATGCTGGGTATCGGAACACTCGCCAAAAAGGTTTTCGGCACGCCGAATGACCGCAAAATCAAGGCGACACGGCCGCTGATTGCCAAGATCAACGCGCTGGAGCCCGAGTTCGAGAAACTCAGCGATCAGGATTTGCAGGACAAGACCGCCGAGCTGCGCAAACGCGCGCTGGACGGGGAAAGCCTGGATGACCTGCTGCCAGAGGCGTTCGCCAATGTACGCGAAGCGGCGCGCCGGGCGTTGGGTCTGCGGGCCTTTGACACCCAGCTGATGGGTGGCATCTTCCTGCATCAGGGCAATATCTCTGAGATGAAGACCGGCGAGGGTAAGACCCTTGTTGCGACCTTCCCGGCCTACCTCAATGCGCTGACCGGCAAGGGTGTGCATGTTGTCACGGTCAACGAATACCTAGCCAAGCGCGACAGCGAATGGATGGGCAAGGTGTTTGCACAGCTGGGCATGACCACCGGTGTGATCTGGTCGGGTCAGCCTGACGCCGAAAAAATGGCTGCCTACCAGAGCGATGTCACCTATGCGACCAACAACGAGTTGGGCTTTGATTATCTGCGGGATAACATGAAGCCGTCGTTGGATCAGGTGTTCCAGAAACATCATAACTTCGCGATTGTGGATGAGGTAGACTCCATCCTGATCGACGAGGCCCGCACGCCGTTGATCATCTCCGGCCCGGCGGAAGACCGTTCCGAACTCTACTCTACCATCGACAAGCTAATCCCGCTGCTGAGTGATGATCACTACGAGCTGGACGAGAAAACCCGCGGCGTCACCTTCACCGAGGATGGCAACGAATATCTCGAACAGCAGCTGATCGCCCATGGTTTGCTCGAAGAGGGTGCGTCGCTCTATGATCCTGAGAGCACAACAGTCGTGCATCACGTCAATCAGGCCCTGCGCGCGCACAAGCTGTTCCAGCGCGATAAGGACTATATCGTGCGTGATGGTGAAGTGGTCTTGATTGATGAATTCACCGGACGGATGATGGCGGGCCGCCGTCTCTCCGAGGGTCTGCATCAGGCCATTGAGGCCAAGGAAGAGGTGAAGATTCAGCCAGAAAACACAACGCTGGCTTCCGTGACCTTCCAGAACTACTTCCGCCTGTATGGCAAGCTGTCCGGCATGACCGGTACCGCAATGACCGAAGCCGAAGAATTTGCCGAAATTTACGGGCTTGGTGTTGTCGAAGTGCCAACCAACCGTCCGATTGCACGCAAGGATGAGGACGATCAGGTCTATCGCACTGCGATGGAAAAATACCAGGCGATGATCAATGAGACCAAGAAAGCCCATGAAAACGGGCAGCCGGTTCTTCTGGGCACCACCTCGATTGAGAAATCTGAACTGCTCAGCCAGCTTCTCCAGAAGGAGGGCATCAAACACAACGTGCTGAACGCCCGCCACCACGAGCAGGAAGCACAGATCGTCGCTGATGCCGGTCGTCTGGGGGCGGTGACCATCGCCACCAATATGGCGGGCCGGGGCACCGACATCAAACTGGGCGGCAACGTTGAGTTTAAGGTGCTTGAGGCGATCGCAGAGACCCCTGATGGGGACCATGAGGCCATTCGCGCCCGCATCGAAGAGGCGCATATCGCCGATGAGGAAGCCGTCAAACAGGCCGGTGGTCTGTTCGTCATGGCCTCTGAGCGTCACGAAAGCCGTCGCATCGACAACCAGCTTCGGGGTCGTTCTGGCCGTCAGGGGGATCCGGGCCGCACGGTGTTCTACCTCAGCCTTGAAGATGACCTGATGCGGATCTTTGGGTCTGAGCGGCTGGATAAACTGCTCTCAACCCTGGGCATGAAGGAAGGCGAAGCGATTATTCATCCGTGGGTGAACAAATCTCTGGAGCGCGCGCAGGCGAAAGTCGAAGGCCGCAACTTCGACATGCGCAAGAACGTGCTGAAATTCGACGATGTCATGAACGACCAGCGCAAGGTGATCTTTAACCAGCGTCGTGAAATCATGGCGGCTGAGGATCTCTCGGAAATTGTCGCTGACATGCGCCACGAGGTGATCGACGACCTGCTGGATGTACACATGCCCGCCAAGACCTACGCGGATCAGTGGGACAGCGAAGGGCTGCAGGAGCAGGTTCGCGAGAAGCTGGGTCTGGATGTTCCAGTTGTGGATTGGGCCGCTGAAGAAGGTGTCGACGACGAGCAAATTCGCGAACGTCTGGTAGAAGTCAGTGACGCAAAAATGGTTGAGAAGACCGAAGCCTTTGGCCCGGAAACCATGCGCAACATCGAAAAACAGGTTCTGCTGCAGACAATTGATGCGAAATGGCGCGAACATCTGCTGACGCTGGAGCATTTGCGCTCCGTCGTGGGTTTCCGTGGCTACGCGCAGCGCGATCCGCTCAACGAGTATAAGAACGAGAGCTTCCAGCTGTTCGAGAATATGCTTGATACGCTGCGGGAAACCGTCACTCAGCAGCTGGCCCATGTACGCCCGATCAGCGAAGACGAGCAGCGCCAGATGATGATGCAGATGGCCACGCAACAGGCCGAACTGCAGAAGGCTGCGGCGGGTGGTAGTGCTGCAGCAGCGCTGCAAGAAGCACCAGCAGATGGTTTTGTCGAGGACGATCCGTCCACTTGGGGCAATCCATCACGTAACGATAAATGCCCCTGTGGCTCCGGCAAGAAGTTCAAACACTGTCACGGCAGCCTCAGCTGAGGTTTCGAGGCGGAAGTATTTGGCGACAAAATTCGGAGAAATCAGTGACAATTGCACGGTTTCGCCAGATTCTCTGCAAGGGGCGGCCATCAATTGGCCGCCTTTCTGCGTCACGGTTCCTTAACCTTTTTGGGTAAGGAGTCGGTAATGATCAGCAAACGCACAGCCCTGATGAGCGCGGCGACCCTCTGTAGCGCCCTGGCGATTGGTCTTGCTATGCAGCATACCGCTGGCCCGTCGCGGACGGCGGCAGCGATGGTAATTCCTACTCCCGATCCAGCAGGCATTGCGGAAACAGCGCTACCTGAACTGCCGACGGATGCTCCGCTTCAGATTGACGCCATCAGCCTGACGGCAGCAACACCCGAGGCAGATGACAGCGACGCTCGGCAACTCCTGCGTCAGGATCCCGAAACCTCCTGCGAGATGACGGCTGAGGCGGTGCCCAGTCCGATGGCTGAGGTTCGGTTGACGGTGTTGTCACTGTGTCGGCCGGGCGAACGTTTGACCATTCATCACAATGGGATGATGTTCTCCAGCCGGCTGGATGCAACGGGCGCGCTGACGGTGCAGATCCCAGCTCTGTCGTCTTCCGCGGTGTTTATCGTTGAACCCAAAAGCGGTCGTGGCGCGGTGGCGACAACATCGGTTCCGGATCTGGATCTTGTCAGCCGGGTCGTGCTGCAATGGGCGGGCAACAGCGGGTTTGAATTGCACGCGCGGGAATTTGGCGCGGGCTATGGCAGTGCCGGTCACGTTTGGCATGGCGCCGATCTGACGGCGGGGCGTGGAAGCGTCGTGCAGCTTGGTGACGCCACGCAGTTGGCCCCGCGTTTGGCGGAGGTCTATAGCGTGCCACGTCTTGGCGGCGAGCAAAGCGGTGCGATTGATCTGACGGTGGAGGCCGAGGTGACAGCAATCAATTGTGGTCGTGATGTTTCGGCGCAGACGCTGGAATTGCGCGATGGGAGATTGCGGACCCGTGACCTGACCCTGGCAATGCCGGATTGTGCTGCCACAGGTGACTTTCTTGTGTTGAATAATCTTCTGGAAACCCTGAAAATCGCCGCAAATTAACTCGCGGTTTATTCAGGATTTCTCATGGCTTTGTTTCGTGCGGCAATATGCGCTGCACTCTTTCTTGTCACCGGGATCCTGCCGCTGAAGGCGCAGGACGTGACACTTTCGTCGCCGGATGGAGCTGTTGAGATCACCGGGAATATTCTGGGGTTCGATGGCGAATTCTATCGCGTGGATACCAAATTTGGAGAGCTGACAGTCGACGGCTCCGGGGTGAGCTGCGAGGGGCCGGGCTGCCCCAGCCTGTCAGATTTCGTAGCAGAGATCAGCCTGTCGGGATCCTCGACCATGGCAGAGGTCCGCTTGCAAGCCCTGATCGAGGGGTTTGCGCTGCGAAACGGGTTTCAGACACGGCGCGATCCGATGCCTGACAATAATTTCGACTATGTCCTGCTGCGTGATACTGGACGGGTTGCGGCGAGGTTCAGCTTCTTTGTCAGCAACACGGACGAGGGATTTGCCGACCTCCTCGCAAATGAGGCCGACATTGTCATGGCCTTGCGTGAGATTCGCAGTGCCGAGCGTGAGCGGGCCCGTGAGGCGGGGATGGGCGACATGACCGGCGCGCAGCGTAGCCGCGTTCTGGCTCTGGATGCGATGGTGCCGGTTGTGGCACCGGGCAATCCCGTCCGCTCAATCTCGGTCGCAGATCTCGCAGGGGTGCTGTCTGGTAACCTCAGCAATTGGTCGGAGCTGGGGGGGCCGAATGCGCCGATTTCACTTCATCTGCCGGTGGCAGGCTCCGGCCTGGCGCAGGCTATCTCGGACCGGTTGGAGACGCCGAACATAGCGGCACTGGGGACCCGCCTGCGGCGCCACGATCGTGGCAGTACTCTGGTGCGCGTGGTTGCAACGGATCCCTTTGCGCTTGGGCTGGCCAGTTTCGCCGAGACATCGACTGCGCGGGTCCTGACCTTACGAGGCGCCTGCGGGTTTTCGCTGCGCGCCAACCGCCGTTCGATCAAGACCGAAGATTATCCGCTGACCGCGCCCATGTTTCTTTACCTGCCGTCCCGGCGGCTGCCCAAACTGGCGCGGGATTTCCTAAGCTATGTGCGTGGTCCCGGTGCGCAGATCGTGATTCGCAGGGCTGGCTTCGTCGATCAGGCGCCCGAGCGCATCTCCATGAACGTACAGGGCGACCGCCTGGCCAATGCGATCACCGCGGCGGGGTCGGAGGTGCCGCTGGAGGAGCTTCAGCGGCTTGTCTCTCGTTTGGATGGCTTACAGCGTCTGACCACGTCTTTTCGGTTTGAGCCGGGCTCGACCCGCCCGGATGCGCAATCGAGGAGCAATATCACGCAACTGGCGCGCTCGCTGGAGGCGGGTGCTTATGATGCGCGGGAACTGGTTTTTGTTGGCTTCTCAGACGGGGATGGACCGGCGAGTGGGAATAGAGCCATCGCCATGAAACGTGCAGAGGCGGTGCGTGACGCTGTGATTGCAGCTGCGGAAACGGCGAATTTGGAGCGTACAGAAATTGAGATTGCAGCATTCGGTGAAGCGCTGCCAATGGCCTGCGAGGATCAGCGGTGGGGCCGTCAGGTAAATCGCCGGGTTGAGGTCTGGGTGCGTTAGCCAGCTATAGGTACCCCGCCGACCGAAAGCTGAGTTCGCTGGATTTGCCGATGATCAGATGATCATGCAGCACGATATCCAACGCGGCGAGGGCGCGGGCAACCCGGTCGGTCATTTCAATGTCGCTGGGCGATGGTGTCGGATCGCCTGATGGATGATTATGCACCAATATCAGGGCACTGGCGCTGATCTCCAAGGCACGCTTTGCGATTTCGCGTGGGTAGACAGGCACATGGTCGACGGTGCCTTTGGCCTGTTCCTCATCCGCAATCAACGTGTTCTTACGATCAAGATATAACACCCTGAATTGCTCAGTTTCGCGGTGGGCCATGACCGTATGGCAATAATCCAGCAATGCGTCCCAGGAGGACAGGATGTGGCGTTGCAGGGCCTTTGCGCGGGCCATGCGATGGGCGGCGGCCTCCAGCACCTTAAGATCGGTGATCACCGCGTCGCCAACTCCTGCAATCTGGGAGAGCCGTTCGGGGGGCGCTGTGATCACGCGGTTGAAATCGCCAAAACTGTCAAGCAACTGACGCGCTAGCGGTTTCACATCCCGGCGCGGGATAGAGCGGAACAGCACAAGTTCCAGCAACTCGTAATCCGGCATCGCGGCGGCACCCCCTGTCATGAACCGGTCTCGCAGTCGGGCGCGATGATCCTTGATGTAGGAGGGGGGCGATGGTGGTTTTGCGGAAGGTGCAGTGAGTTCTGCGCTGTCTGGAAACAGCGGCAGAGAGACGTCCTCGAATGCGGGCTCCTTGGGCATGACGCAATGCTCGCGCCATCAGGGTTGCGAAAGGGTTAATCCGTCAGGTCAAAGCAGTCCGGTACCAAAAAACCATCAAAAAAAGCGCCCCTTTTGAGGGCGCTTTATCTTGGTCTAATGGGGTGAGCGAGCTGGTCTTAGCCTTTCATCCCGTCCCAGAAACTTTTGACTGAGGAGAAGAAACTCCGCGATTCCGGGTTGGTGTTGTCCTCGGAAAGATCCTCGAATTCCCGCAGCAGCTCTTTTTGCCGGGAGGTGAGGTTCACCGGGGTTTCCACCGCCAGTTCGATGAACATGTCGCCGGTTGCCCCACCGCGCAGCGCAGGCATACCTTTGCCGCGCAGGCGCATCTGGCGGCCAGATTGACTGCCTTCGGGGATCTGAACCCGCCCGCGACCACCGTCGATGGTGGGCACTTCGATCGCTCCGCCAAGGGCGGCCTTGGCCAAGGATACCGGGACGCGGCAATAAAGATTGTTGCCGTCGCGTTCAAACAGTTCATGCGCAGCCACTTCTACGAAGATGTAGAGATCACCGGGCGGGCCGCCACGCATACCGGCCTCACCTTCGCCAGCAAGACGGATGCGGGTGCCGGTTTCCACGCCAGCAGGGATATTCACCGACAGGGAGCGATCTTTCTCGACGCGACCGTGGCCCTGGCAGGATTTACAGGGATTCTTGATGATCTGGCCAAGGCCGGAACACGTGGGGCAGGTGCGCTCCACCGTGAAGAAACCCTGTTGCGCGCGCACTTTGCCCATGCCGGAGCAGGTCGGGCAGGTGGTTGGCTCCACGCCGCCTTCGGCGCCAGTGCCCTCGCAGGACCCACAGGCCACAGCAGTCGGCACGTTGATGGTTTTGTGCATCCCTGCAAAGGCATCCTCGAGCGAGATGCGCAGGTTATAGCGCAGGTCGGAGCCGCGCGCGGCCCGTTGCCGTCCGCCACCCTGACCACCACGACCACCCATGAAGTCGCCGAACAGATCGTCGAATACATCGGAGAAAGCAGAGGAGAAGTCACCGCCGCCAAAGCCCTGGCCGCCCTGACCACCGCGCTGACCGCCGCCCATGCCGTTTTCAAAGGCCGCGTGGCCGTAGCGGTCGTACGCGGCCTTCTTCTCTGGATCTTTTAGAACATCGTAGGCCTCATTGGCCTCTTTGAACTGCCCCTCGGATTCGGGATTGTCCTTGTTCCGATCGGGGTGCAACTCTTTGGCCTTCTTGCGAAAGCCTTTCTTGATTTCATCGGCGGTGGCCCCTTTGGACACCCCGAGAATGTCATAGTAATCTCGTTTGGACATCGGAATACCCTTCTTGCCGCAACGAAAGCGGGCTAGGCCCGGAGTTCGGACCGGCCCGCTCTGGCCAAAATCAGACCTTAACGCTTGTTGTCGTCCAGATCTTCGAATTCGGCATCGACAATGTCATCATCACCGGGGCCTGCCGCATCGTCTGCGGCGGTAGGTTCATCCGCAGCCTCTTCTTGGCTCGACTTGTAGATCGCCTCACCCAGCTTCATCGCAGCTTCGGTGACGTTCTGAACGCCGGATTTGATCTTCTCGGCGGTGGACTTCTCATTCTCGAGATCGTCCTTCAGTGCGGCAATCGCCAGTTCGATGGCTTCGATGGTGGTCGGATCCACCTTGTCGCCATGCTCTTCCATCGATTTCTCGGTGGAGTGGATCAGGCTTTCGGCCTGGTTCTTGGCTTCGATCAGCTCGCGGCGTTCCTTGTCCGCCTCGGCATTGTCCTCGGCATCCTTGACCATCTTTTCGATATCGTCATCGGACAGACCACCGGAGGCCTGAATGGTGATGTTCTGCTCTTTGCCGGTTGCCTTGTCCTTTGCGCCGACCGAAACGATGCCGTTGGCGTCGATGTCAAAGGTGACTTCGATCTGCGGCATGCCGCGCGGTGCGGGCGGGATGTCTTCGAGGTTGAACTGGCCGAGCATCTTGTTGTCAGCCGCCATCTCGCGCTCACCCTGGAACACACGAATGGTCACGGCGTTCTGGTTGTCTTCCGCGGTAGAGAACACCTGGCTCTTCTTCGTCGGGATGGTGGTGTTGCGGTCGATCAGACGGGTGAACACACCGCCGAGGGTTTCGATGCCCAGCGACAGCGGCGTCACGTCGAGCAGAACCACGTCTTTCACGTCACCCTGCAGAACAGCCAGCCTGAATGGCGGCACCCATGGCAACAACCTCATCCGGGTTCACACCCTTGTGCGGCTCTTTACCGAAGAATTTGGTGACCTCTTCGATGACCTTTGGCATGCGGGTCATACCGCCAACCAGAACAACTTCGTCAACGTCAGATGCGGAGAGGCCCGCATCCTTCAGCGCAGCGGCACAAGGCTTCATGGAGGCTTTGATCAGATCGCCAACCAGGCTTTCCAGCTTCGCACGGGTCAGTTTCATGACCATGTGCAGCGGCTGGCCCGAGGACGGATCCATCGAGATGAACGGCTGGTTGATTTCGGTCTGGCTGGAGGAGGACAGCTCGATCTTGGCTTTTTCAGCGGCTTCTTTCAGACGCTGCAGGGCCATCTTGTCCTTGGTCAGATCGACGCCGTGCTCTTTCTTGAACTGCTCCGCCAGATAGTTGACGATGCGCATGTCAAAGTCTTCACCACCGAGGAAGGTGTCACCGTTGGTGGATTTCACCTCGAACAGGCCGTCGTCGATTTCCAGGATGGTCACGTCGAAGGTACCGCCGCCAAGGTCATAGACCGCGATGGTTTGGGTTTCTTCTTTGTCCAGACCATAAGCCAGGGCGGCGGCAGTCGGCTCGTTGATGATGCGCAGCACTTCAAGGCTGGCAATTTTGCCTGCATCCTTGGTGGCCTGACGCTGAGCGTCGTTGAAGTAGGCAGGCACGGTGATGACGGCCTGGGTTACTTCTTCGCCGAGGTAGGATTCGGCGGTCTCTTTCATTTTGCCCAGGATGAAGGCGGAGATCTGCGACGGGGAGTATTTCTCACCCTTGGCTTCGACCCAGGCGTCCCCGTTGCCGCCGTTGATCACGGCGAAGGGCAGGTTTTTCTTGTCTTTGGCCAGATCGCTGTCGTCGAACCGGCGACCGATCAGGCGCTTCACGCCAAAAACGGTGTTGTCCGGGTTGGTGACGGCCTGACGTTTGGCCGGTTGGCCCACCAGACGTTCATCGTCGGTGAAGGCTACGATCGACGGCGTGGTACGGGCGCCCTCAGCGTTTTCGATAACGCGAGGCTGCGAGCCGTCCATGATGGCCACACAGGAGTTGGTGGTCCCGAGGTCGATTCCGATAACTTTGCTCATGTTCGATCCCTTTTTTACTTTCTAAGGCGATTACCCGAGGTCTGAACCCATTTTGGCATTCCGGCCCCGATTCAGTTGCGGTTTGGTCTGCACCTCACCGCTTCCCGGCGTATATAGGGAGCGTAAATGCCCCCTGCAACCGCCAGATCGCGTCCTGTTTCGCGAATTACAGCGGTTTTTGACAGGGGAGCGGTTAAGAACGGGCTAACAGTGATGATGAAGTTGCGATTGCGGGGGTTTGAGCTGACAAAACCCCTTCTGGATATGGACGGGCAGCAGCGGCTGATTGAGTGCCTGCGTCCGGTTCTGCGCGCCGCACCGCTGTTTTCACCCGAGGTGCCCGGTGGTGGGAAGATGTCTGTGCGGATGACGTCGGCCGGGGACTATGGCTGGGTCAGTGACCGGGACGGGTACCGGTACGAAGAGCGCCATCCGGCCGGGCGCCGCTGGCCTGAGATCCCAACAGAGATCCTGGACATCTGGCACGCGACGACCGGTTTGGAGCGGCGCCCTGATTGCTGTCTGATCAACTATTATGGCGAAGGGGCTCGGATGGGCTTGCATCAGGATAAGGATGAGGCGGATTTCTCCTATCCGGTGGTGTCAATCTCTCTTGGCGACGATGGTCTGCTGCGGATTGGCAATCAATCGCGCGGTGGCAAGACTGATACAGTCTGGCTGAATTCGGGCGATGTGGTTGTGATGGGCGGGGATGCCCGGCTGACTTATCACGGGGTGGATCGCATTCGGTTCAAATCCTCACGTCTGCTGCCAAAAGGCGGGCGGATCAATCTGACCCTGCGCGTGGTGACCTGAATGGTGGGCTCTCCGTGGTCTAGCGCTTAGCTCCCCAACTGATCGAGGCACGGCGGCGCGTGTAAAACTCCCCCATCAGGCCAATCATGATCAGTATCAGGGCGACCCAGCAGGCATATTGCCAATTGCTGAAATGCGGATTGTAGTTGATGAACACAAACCCGCGGGCCTGATCAATGCAGTGAAACAGCGGGTTCCAGTCAAACATCGACAGCATGAAACTGGGCAGGGTATTGGCCAGAAACATCTTGCCCGAGGCGATCATATTGGCTCGCTGATAGATCGTGGAAATAATGCCCACGGTCCCTGGTGACCATGGTTTCATCACCAACAGGATCAGGCCAACAGCCGCACCTGTAATCCACGACAGCAAGACCATGCCAAAGGCGGCGATGGGCTCTTCGATTTCAATCGGGGTGAAGGCGACGTGATAAACAAACAGGATGATCAGCATCGACAGCACCTGAATGTAGAGAGAGCCGAGCGCTGCTGAAAGAATGGCAACAATTGTGTTCATTGGCGCATGTTGCATCATTGGGCTGCTCGGCCCCTCGGCGCCTGAGACAGCCGCGACAGCCTTGGTGTGGGTCAGAAACAGAAAGACGCCTGACATGACATAGAGCAGGAAATCACCACGAATGGCTGCGCCGCGCAAACCAAGCAATGAGAACATCAGATAAAAGACAACGACGAACATCACGGCCTGCGTCAAATTAAGGGCAAGCGCCATGAAGGCATTGTTATGCTTGGACCGCACACTGCGCGCCACGGAATGAAACACCACCTCACCCATGGCGATGAGGCTGCTGAGGGGGGACCGTTTGTGGCGCTGCTCGAACATAAAGTTGCTTAGCCTGACCTGCTTTAGGTGAAACTCTGCTTATCGTTACCACGGAAATCTTGCTGTTCCCTTTCCCCGCGACCATAAGGGGGACAACTGCTGTAATCAACCAAACCCGGTCAGGGAGAGCGTTTGTGACATATGATGACCTTATTCCGGTGATCCGCCGATTGGCGATCGAAGCCGGAGAGAAGATCATGGAGATCTACAACTCGGATGAATTCGAGGTGAAGGTGAAGTCGGATGAAAGCCCGGTCACCGCCGCCGATGAGGCCGCAGATGCACTGATCTCCGCCGGGCTTCGGGCGGCATTTCCGGATGTAATGCTGGTCACCGAAGAACAGGCCGACTCGCATAGCAAGAGCGGCGACACCTTCCTGATCGTTGACCCCTTGGATGGAACCAAGGAGTTCATCCATCGCCGCGGTGACTTCACCGTCAATATCGCACTGGTCGAAAACGGCGTGCCGACCCGCGGTGTGGTCTATGCTCCGGCGCGGTCGCGAATGTTCTTCACCTTGGCGGATGGCTCTGCGGTTGAGGAAACCGGTGCGTTTGATCCCACAGCCATTGGAGAGATCAAACCCATTCGCGTTGCAGATAGCGACAATGATGCATTGATGGTGGTTGCCTCCAAATCGCACCGCGATCAGGCGACTGATGACTACATCAATAAATATGCGGTGAAAGACAGCAAAAGCGCAGGCTCGTCGTTGAAGTTCTGTCTGGTCGCCACCGGGGAAGCCGATCTGTACCCACGGGTTGGCCGCACCATGGAATGGGACACCGCAGCTGGTCATGCCGTTCTGGGGGGCGCCGGTGGTCAGGTGGTGCGTTTCGATGACCACAGCCCACTCACCTATGGCAAGGAAGGATACGCAAATCCCTTCTTTATTGCCTATGCGCCGGATGTGGAGCTGAAGAAAGCCTGATGTCCGTTCTGATTGTCATCCCCGCCCGTTTCGCCTCCACACGGTATCCTGGCAAGCCGCTTGTTGCCTTGACCGGTGCCAGCGGAGAAAGCCAAACGCTGATTGAACGATCCTGGCGCGCTGCCATGGCGGTCAATGGTGTCGACCGTGTTGTGGTGGCCACCGATGATGAGCGGATTCGCGACGCTGCGACAGGGTTTGGCGCTGAGGTGGTTATGACTTCCGAAAGCTGCGGCAACGGGACCGAGCGCTGTGCGGAGGCGTTGGCCAATCTTGGCGGTGGCTATGATATCGTCGTGAACCTGCAAGGGGACGCGCCGCTGACGCCGCATTGGTTTGTTGAAGATCTGATCTCGGGTCTGCGCGGTGCCCCTGACAAGGGGCTGGCAACACCGGTGTTGCGTTGCGATGGGGCGACGCTGAACAGCCTGCTGGCCGACCGTAAGGCCGGTCGCGTCGGAGGCACCACGGCTGTGTTCGGGCGGGATAACAACGCGCTCTACTTCTCGAAGGAAGTGGTGCCGTTCACCTCGACGACGTATGAGGCCGATCAGGACACCCCGGTGTTCCATCACGTCGGGGTCTATGCCTACCGGCCAGACGCGCTGAGTGCTTATCCAGGGTGGCCTGTCGGTCCCCTTGAGACGCTGGAGGGGCTGGAGCAGCTGCGCTTCCTTGAAAATGGTCGCAAGATCCTCTGCGTTGAGGTCGAGCCGCGCGGACGTGAATTCTGGGAGCTGAACAACCCCGAAGACGTACCGCTGATTGAGGCGATGATGAAAAAGATGGGTCACAAATAGGCCTGAATTGTCGATAAAATGAAACATCTTATGGAAGGTCGTGAGCGAAATGTGACTGGGGGTATATTTTCTGAATTGCCTGCGGAATACTTGGGCTTAGCCTTTCGAGGCAGGTTTTGTCACCAAATCGGCCACCACTGACAAACCGCATCAGAACGGTTTGAGAATTAGACAATGAGAGTGCGATATGCGTAAAAAAGTAACGAAGGCAATTTTTCCGGTGGCCGGTCTTGGAACGCGGTTCCTGCCAGCCACCAAATCTGTTCCCAAAGAAATCATGACGCTGGTAGATCGTCCGTTGGTCCAATACGCCATTGATGAGGCGCGTGAAGCTGGGATCAAGGAATTCATCTTTGTCACCTCGCGTGGCAAAGGCGCGCTTGAGGACTATTTCGACCACTCGCCCATGCTCGAACAGGAGCTGCGCAAGAAGGGCAAGGACGACCTGCTGGATATCCTGAAGGCGACCAATATGGACTCCGGTGCGATTGCCTATATTCGTCAGCATCAGGCGCTGGGTCTTGGCCATGCGGTCTGGTGCGCGCGCCGCCTGATTGCGAATGAGCCCTTTGCGGTGATCCTGCCCGATGACGTGATCGCGGCGGAAACGCCCTGCCTCAAGCAGATGGTGGAAGCCTATGAAGAAACCGGCGGCAATATGGTTGCGGCCATGGAGGTTCCGCCGGAGCAGACATCCTCCTATGGCGTGCTGGATGTGCGCGATGACATGGGATCGGTCGTGTCCGTGAATGGCATGGTCGAAAAACCCAAATCTGAAGAGGCGCCATCCAATCTGGCGGTGATTGGCCGCTATATCCTGGCGCCTTCTGTGCTGCGCAATCTCAACAAGAAAAAACAGGGCGCTGGCGGTGAGATCCAGCTGACTGATGCCATCGCGGAAGACATTGCCGCTGATGTTCCAGTCTATGGCTACCGGTTTCGTGGTCAGCGATTTGATTGCGGGTCCAAGGCGGGCTTTTTGCAGGCAACGGTTGCTTTCGCGCTGGCGCGCGAGGAGCTGCGTGATGATCTGATGTGCTATATCAATCAGATTGCCCAAGTCGATAAGGCGGCGCAATAAGACCTGCCACTTCGCCGCGATGGGCGAGGATTGGTGACATGTGAATTTTGGGTGGCCGGGCAGCAACGTCCGGCCTTTTGATCAGGAAAACGCTGTTTTGACATATGTTCTGGTGACCGGTGGGGCTGGTTATATCGGCTCCCACGCTTGCAAGGCGCTGCGCGCGGCTGGGTTCACGCCCGTGACCTACGACAATCTGGTAACAGGCTGGCAGGACGCGGTGAAATTCGGTCCCTTCGAGAAGGGGGATCTGAGCGATCGCGCGCGATTGGACGAAGTTTTTGCCAAGTATCAGCCTGCGGCGGTTATGCATTTTGCCGCGCTGAGCCAGGTCGGCGAAGCCATGAGTGAACCTGGCCGCTACTGGGCCAACAATGTAGGTGGCTCGCTGACGTTGATTGAGGCTGCGGTCGCAGCCGGTTGCCTCGATTTCGTCTTTTCCTCCACCTGTGCGACCTACGGTGAGCACGACAATGTGGTGCTGGACGAAAGCACACCGCAGGTGCCTTTGAATGCCTACGGTGCCTCCAAACGCGCGGTTGAGGATATTCTGCGCGACTTTGGCGCGTCGCACGGTCTGCGATCGGTGATCTTTCGGTATTTCAACGTGGCGGGTGCTGATCCGGAGGCTGAGGTGGGCGAATTCCATCGCCCTGAGACTCACCTGGTGCCGCTGGTTCTGGATGCGATTGACGGCAAACGCGATGCGCTGACCATTTTCGGAACCGATTACGACACGCCGGATGGGACTTGCGTACGCGATTACGTGCATGTTTGCGATCTGGTTGATGCCCATGTTCTGGGTCTCAACTGGCTGAAAGATGGTAAGGGCAGCCAAGTCTTCAATCTGGGGACAGGCACCGGGTTTTCTGTGCGCGAAGTGATGGACAAGGCCGAAGCGACAACCGGCAAATCTGTGCCGCATTCCATCGGGCCGCGGCGTGCCGGGGATTGCACCAAACTGGTCTCAGGCTCTGTGCGGGCGGCAACGCTGCTGGGGTGGGAGCCGACCCGGTCCGACCTTGAGACGATGATTGCGGATGCCTGGGGCTGGCACAAAGCTGGCGCATACGAGCGCTAGGGTGACGGGGCCTGTTTTGGCTCCGGGCTCTGTGCCGCTGCCGGAGATTTCACTGGCGGCGGCCTATCGATTGAGGTGGCAGCGCCGTCGGCTTCTCTGGCGGGCATTTCGATCACGCCACCAACTGCACAGGGTGACGGATCATACCGCCATCCTGCCAGACAACGCGCTGATCGCCATCACAGTGCTGCGGAACGAGGCGACCCGGATCCCCTTTTTCCTGCAGTATTACCGTGAGTTGGGTGTTGATCACTTCCTTATTGTCGACAACGACAGCGACGATGGGGGCGCGGAATATCTTGCCGCCCAGCCCGATGTCTCGCTCTGGCACACGACCGCCAGCTACCGTGATGCGCGGTTCGGTCTGGACTGGGCGACCTGGCTGCAGATCCGCCACGGTCACCGTCGTTGGTGCCTGAGCGTTGACGCAGATGAATTGCTGGTGTTCGGCGGCGATGCGCAACACGGTTTGCGCGGATTGACCCATTGGCTGGACCGTCAGGGCAGAATTGGCTTTGGCGCGCTGATGCTGGATCTTTTCCCCAAGGGGCCGCTGGGAAAGGTGAACTACTCGCCCGGCGATGATCCCCGCACTGTGTTGCCGTGGTTTGATCCCGGCCCTTATCGCATTACGCGTCAGGCACCGCGCGGCAATCTGTGGGTGCAGGGCGGCACGCGGGACCGGGTGTTTTTCGCTGCTGAGCCGCAGCGGGCACCGACGTTGAACAAAATCCCGTTGATCAAATGGGATCGCCGCTACGCCTACACCAATTCCACCCATGCGGCGCTGCCGCGACGGCTTAATGCGCTCTATGATGGACCGAACGGTGTGCTGCCATCCGGGGCGCTTCTGCACAGCAAATTCCTGCCCGAGATCGCGGAGAAAGCGCGGATCGAAAAACAGCGCGGTCAGCACTTTGGCCAGCCGCATCAGTTCGAAGGCTACTACGATCAATTGGCGGCTGGGCCGGACCTCTGGCACGACAAGGCGTTGCGCTATGAGGGGCCGGATCAGCTTGAGGCGCTGGGGCTGGCCCGCGCCCCGGAGTGGGACGCGGACTGATGCTTAGCTGCGTTCGGCGTTTTGCTCATCGCGGCGCTGGCGTACCAGCTGGCGTTTGGTGACCAGCGAGGCAGTGACTACCCCGACGGTTACAATGGCGATCATGATCGTGGAAAGCGCGTTGATCTCCGGGCTGACCCCCAGCCGCACGGCTGAGAAAATCTTGATCGGCAGGGTCGTTGCGGCTGGACCGGAAGTGAATGACGCGATCACCAGATCGTCCAGCGACAGAGTAAAGGCCAAGAGCCAGCCAGAGATGACCGCAGGTGCGATGATCGGCAACGTCACAAGGCGGAATGCCTCAGCCGCGGAGCAGCCCAGATCCAGCGCAGCCTCTTCCAGCGACCGATCAAAGGTCACCAGCCGTGACGACACGACAACCGAGACGTAGCACATTGAAAAGGTCGTATGTGCCAGCACGATGGTCATCACGCCGCGATCCAGTCCGATGCCGATGAACAGAAGCAGAAGCGACAGGCCGGTGATCACCTCTGGCATAACCAGCGGCGCATAGATCATGCCGGAAAACAGCGTACGGCCCAAAAACCGCCCGCCGCGCACCAGAACATAGGCCGCCATGGTGCCCAGAACCGTCGCGATGGTCGAGGACATCACAGCCACCTTCAGCGTTACCCAGGCCGCATTCAGAAACGCCTCGTTCTGCAACAATTCACCATACCATTTGACGGAGAACCCCGCCCAGACGGTGACCAGTTTGCTTTCATTGAAGCTGAAGATGATCAGGATCACCATCGGGATATAAAGAAACGCAAACCCCAGTGTCAGCGAAACGGTGTTGAACCAGCTCAATCGGGTCATTGGTCCGCCTCCTGTTGTTTCTGCTGGTTGCGCTGGAACAGCACGATGGGCACGATCAGGATCAGCAGGAGCACAACCGCCACCGCTGACGCCACCGGCCAGTCACGGTTAGAGAAGAACTCTTCCCACAGCACTTTGCCAATCATCAACGTGTCAGATCCACCCAGCAGTGATGGGATCACAAATTCGCCCAACGTCGGAATGAAGACGAGGAAACAGCCCGCGATAATACCTGCGCGGGACAGGGGAATAGTGACTAGCCAGAAGGCCTCCATGCGCGAGCACCCCAGATCTTCGGCAGCCTCAATGAGCGAGCCATCCAACCGTTCCAGCGCAGAATAGATCGGCAGGATCATGAACGGCAGATAAGTGTAGACGATGCCGATATAGACAGCGGTATTGGTGTTCAGGATCGTCAGCGGTGTATCAATCAGCCCGGCCCATATCAGGAACTGATTCAAAAGACCCTCGTTCGACAGGATTCCCATCCAGGCATAGACCCGGATCAGAAAGCTGGTCCAGAACGGCAGGATCACCAGCATCATCAGCGTTGGGCGCCATTCCGAAGGCGCGCGTGCCATGCCGTAGGCCATCGGATAGCCGACCAGCAACGTCAGAATTGTTGAGACGACCGCAATGCGCAGCGAGCTGAGGTAGGCTTTCCAGTAGAGATCATCCTCGGTGAGCCACGTGAAATTCTCAAAATCAAGATCCGCAAGGAAGGCGCCGATACCGGTGACCCAGTCGAACTGCGGCATATAGGGCGGGCGCGCAACGGCGGCATCCGACAGCGAGATTTTGAAGACGATGGCGAAGGGCACAAGAAACAGCGCCAATAGCCAGGCATAGGGTATGGCGATCAGGATGAAGCGGCGCATCAGTTCGCCAGCAGAACACCGGCGGTGGCTGTCCAGGACAGCCAGACCGGGTCTTCCCAGGTAAAGGCGCGGCGTGCAATGCGACGGGTATTGGCGGCCTGTGCCTTGATCACCGCACCGGAGGGCAGCTCAACATGATAGGTGGAGATATTGCCAAGGTAGGCGATATCGAGAATGCGCCCCTGCACCGTGTTGTCAGCCTCCGCCGGGCGCTCCGCGCTGATCGTGACTTTCTCAGGGCGGATCGCCAGATGGCAGTCCTGCCCATCGGAGAAGTATGCCTGACTTTTGACCGTGAGCGGGGCGGCGCCGTCTTTCCAGTTGACCGCGTATTGTTCGGGGCCGGTGGGGGTGGCTGTGCCGCCGATGATGTTCACATCGCCGATGAAATCCGCAACATACAGAGAATTTGGGGTCTCATAGATCCGGTCTGGCGTGGCCACCTGCACGATCCGACCATTGTCCATCACCGCCACGCGGGAGGCGACAGTCATCGCCTCTTCCTGATCATGGGTGACAATGACAAATGTGGTGCCGGTTTTTTCCTGAATATCCATCAGTTCAAACTGGGTATCCTGGCGCAGCTTCTTGTCGAGCGCGCCGAGCGGTTCATCCAGCAGCAGCAGTTTCGGAGCTTTTGCCAGCGACCGGGCCAAGGCAACCCGCTGACGTTGGCCACCGGAGATCTGGTGCGGTTTGCGACGGGCGAATTTCTCAAGCCGGGTCAGCCGCAGCATTTCCTGCACCCGTTCGGCGATGTCATGCTTGGGCTTATTCTCGCGCTTCAGTCCAAAGGCGATATTGTCCCAGACGCTCAGATGCGGAAACAGCGCGTAGGACTGGAACATCATATTCACCAGCCGCTTATTCGGGGGGACCGGGGCAATATCCTGACCTGAAAGGAAAATCTTGCCTTCGGTTGGGGTCTCAAACCCGGCAAGCATCCGCATCATTGTTGTTTTGCCACAGCCCGACGGGCCAAGCAGGGCAAAGAACTCTTTCTCGTAAATCCCGAGCGTCAGATCATCAATGGCGGTGAACTCGCCAAAGCGTTTGGTGACGTTCTGGAATTGGATCAGGGGCTTGGCCTCCGGATCGTTCCAGGGTTCAAAAACAGGAATGGTCACGCGAGCCCCCAATAATAGACACAGGTTGTGGAACGGGCACGGAACAGCTGCCGACGTCCCCAAAAGGTAAAACGCGGGGCACATACGATGCCCCGCGTGATCAGCAGTGCCGGATCAGGTCCCGGACTTGATCTTGGTCCACATGCGGGTGGCCTTGCGCTGTACCTTGGGCGGATAGGCTTCTTTGATGTAGAGGTTTTTCAGGGTCTCTTCGCTTGGGTAGATCGCGGGATCACCGATCACATCTTCCTCAAGGAACTCTTGGCTCGCCTTGTTGCCATTGGCGTAGTAAACGTAGTTGGAGGCAGCCGCCATATTCTCGGCTTCCATTATGAAGTTCAGGAACTTATGCGCAGCCTCTGGGTTTGGGGCATCCACGGGGATTGCCATCTGGTCGAACCACATCAGAGCGCCTTCCTTGGGGGCGTTGAAGACGATTTCGACGCCGTTGTCGGCCTCATCCGCACGGTCACGGGCCTGCAGAATGTCGCCAGACCAGCCAAAGGCGACGCAGATATCGCCATTTGCCAAGGCGTTGATGTATTCGGAGCTGTGGAATTTCTTCACATAAGGACGGATGGACATCAGCACCGGCTCTGCCTTGGCCACAACATCGGGGTCCATGCTGTTGGGATCTTCGCCAATATACTTCAGCGCCGCTGGGATCATCTCATCAGGTGCATCCAGGAAGTAGACGCCACAATTGGCCAGTTTTTCCATGTTCTCTGGGTTGAACACCAGTTCAAGCGAGTCGATCGGTGCATCGGCCCCCAGCGCTTCCTCCACCTTGGCCGTGTTGGCGCCGATACCGGTCGTGCCCCACATGTAATTCACTGAATAGAGGTTGTCGGGATCATAACGGGCGGTGCGATCCTCGATCACATCCCACATATTGCCTGCGTTCGACAGTTTGCTCGTATCCAGTTTCTGAAACGCACCGGCCTGGATCTGTCGCGCCAGGAAGGACCCGGTTGGAACCACGACGTCATAGCCCGATCCGCTTAGCCAGCATTTTGGTTTCCAGCAATTCATTGCTATCGAAGACGTCATAGATCAGATCGATGCCGGTTTCGGCTTCGAATTTTTCCAGCAGGTCTTCGTCGATATAGTCGGACCAGTTGTAAACGCGAACTTCTTCGGCGACGGCGGCCGCACTGCTCAGCGCCACGATGGCGGTCAATGTCATCGTCTTGAGTGTCATGAGTATCTCCCTGTGCGTGCCGGTTTCCGTGCCCGGCTGGTAAGGATTTGATCAAGTTTTGCCTCATTCGGCAATACTGTTTATGTTTTCACCTGGGAAAACTTGGTGCAAGCTGCCCAAAATTTAGGAGGGATTCCGAAGGTGAACCTGAGCCAACCAGACGCATCATCCGTCAGTCAGCCGACCGCGAAACTGCTTGGCGCATGAAACCGTCTATCAGACCTTGCGTGGGCAGATCCTGTTCGGCGATCTGGCGCCGGGGCAGGCGGTGACCATCCAGGGCCTGGTCGAGTCGCTGGGGGCTGGCATGACCCCTGTACGAGAGGCGATCAGGCGGTTGATTTCAGACGGGGCGCTGGTGTTTCAGGGCAATCGGCGTGTCTCTGTCCCGATGCTGCAGGAAAGCGACCTGAGTGAGCTGATTTATGCAAGAAAAACAATTGAGTGTCAGCTTGCGAGATTGGCGACAGAACGGGTTTCCCCAACGGATATCTCAGCCTTGGAAGCAATAGACACGGCCTTGGATCAGGCGATCTCTGCAGGGGATGTGGCGGGCTATCTGGTGCAGAACTACCAATTCCACACACGGCTCTATGCCCATGCCGACGCGCCAATCCTTACAGATCTTGCGGATCGGCTCTGGCTGCGCTTTGGTCCGTCGCTGCGGGTGGTCTGCGGGCGCCTTGGCACCCAGAGCTTTCCTGATCGCCATAAAGACATTCTGGAAGCCCTGCATCGCAAGGACGCAGATCTGGCCGCCTTGGCAATGGAACGAGATGTGGCCCAGGGGATGGATCAGGTGCGACAGGGGCTCACACAGGCAGGCTGATTCGATTGACATGGTGGAATTTGATCATATTCTGGGGCCAATCTCTTCTTTCAGGAGTCTGTCCCATGACTGCGATTACAAATCACCTGCCCACAGCCGAGCTTCAGGCGCTGGACGCGGCCCATCACATGCATCCTTTCACCGCCAATGGCGAGCTGGCTGAAAAAGGTGCGCGGATCATCGCCCGCGCCCGCGGCGTCACGCTGACGGACAGCGAAGGGAATGAGATCCTGGATGCCATGGCTAAGCCTCTGGTGCGTGAATATCGGCTATGGCCGTGACGAGCTGGCGGATGTCGCGGCGCGCCAGATGCGTGAGCTGCCGTATTACAACACCTTCTTTCAGACCACCCATGCGCCAGCAATCGCGCTGGCGGCGAAGATCGCTGAACTGGCGCCTGAGGGGCTGAACCATGTGTTCTTTGCCGGGTCAGGATCTGAGGCAAATGACACCAACATCCGCATGGTGCGCCACTATTGGGCGATGAAGGGCAAGCCGACGAAATCGGTGATTATCAGCCGCAAAAATGGCTATCATGGTTCCTCTGTCGGCAGTGGCAGCCTCGGCGGTATGACGGCGATGCATGAACAGGGCGGCCTGCCGATCCCGGATATTCATCATATCAATCAGCCGAACTGGTGGGCCGAAGGCGGCGATATGTCGGCTGAAGACTTCGGTCTCGTTCGGGCGCAAGAGCTGGAGCAGGCAATTCTTGAGCTGGGCGAAGATCGCGTTGCGGCGTTTATTGCCGAACCGGTGCAGGGTGCCGAGCGGTGTGATTGTCCCCCCCGCAACCTATTGGCCGGAAATCCAGCGCATCTGTGACAAATACGAGATCCTGCTGATTGCAGATGAGGTGATCTGCGGGTTTGGGCGGACCGGAAATTGGTTTGGTAGCCAGACTGTGGGCATTCGTCCCGACATCATGACAATCGCCAAGGGGCTGTCCTCCGGCTATGCGCCGATTGGCGGCTCGATTGTCAGCGATGAGATCGCGTCGGTGATCGGGTCCGGCGAATTCAATCACGGATACACCTATTCGGGCCACCCGGTGGCGGCGGCTGTTGCACTCGAAAACCTGCGTATTCTGGAAGAGGAAGACATCGTCGGCCATGTGCGCGATGTGGCCGCGCCTTATCTCAAGGAAAAATGGGAGGCGCTGGCAGGCCATCCGCTGGTGGGGGAGGCCAAGATTGTCGGCATGATGGGGTCTATCGCGCTAACCCCGAACAAGGAGACACGTGCGGCGTTTGCTGCTGAGGGCGGCACGGTCGGGTATATCTGCCGTGAGCGCTGTTTTGCCAACAATCTGGTGATGCGCCATGTCGGTGACCGGATGATTATCTCGCCGCCGCTGGTCATCACGCCGGAGGAGATCGACACCCTCATCGCGCGGGCGCGTCAATCCCTCGATGAATGCTATGCGGCCTTGCAGGAACAGGACATGCTGCACAGCGCCTGACATCAGGCTTGCGACTGACTGAAGAGGGCGCCAGTTCCAGCTTGGAACTGGCGCCTTTATTACGTCTGCGAATCCG
Source organism: Phaeobacter sp. BS52 (assembly GCF_045040595.1). Taxonomy (NCBI): domain Bacteria; kingdom Pseudomonadati; phylum Pseudomonadota; class Alphaproteobacteria; order Rhodobacterales; family Roseobacteraceae; genus Phaeobacter; species Phaeobacter sp. BS52. The sequence continues at coordinate 2,976,165 of NZ_CP090662.1, forward strand.
TTTCGCGTAGTCAAATTCATCTATTGAAGTGTTTCCGGTAACGGTTTGCTGTGTTCAATCACGGCGTGCATGGATAGATTTTCCATTTGATCTGGGTGCGGACAATTGTCGTTTTTCAGCACTGGCCCGTCGTAAAACATACCGTCAACCGCACTGTCGGCCCTAAGGTAAATTGCAGAGATGATCCGGACGATCCGGTTGCGCACCAACACTCGGGTGTGCTTACATCGCGACAGAAGTGCAGAGCCAATCTGCCGAACCAAACCAGGGAGCCTCACTTGGCTGATGCGTCAAACACGAGCGCGTTCGTTGAATTCGAACGCGTGCAGAAGAGTTATGACGGCGAGAACCTCGTTGTCAAAGATCTGAACCTCACCATGCCGAAAGGCGAATTTTTGACAATGCTGGGCCCGTCCGGTTCGGGTAAGACAACCTGCCTGATGATGCTGGCGGGGTTCGAGACTGCGACCCATGGTGATATCCGGCTGGGCGGCGTCTCGATCAACAATATCCCACCCCACAAGCGCGGCATCGGGATGGTGTTTCAGAATTACGCGCTGTTCCCCCATATGACCATTGCCGAAAACCTCAGCTTTCCGCTGGAGGTTCGCAACATGGGCAAATCCGAGCGTGAGCAGAAAGTGAAACGCGCGCTTGATATGGTGGAGATGGGCGCCTTCGGGGGCCGTCGGCTAAGCCCAATTGTCCGGTGGTCAGCAACAGCGGGTCGCCTTGGCACGGGCACTGGTGTTTGAACCGGAACTGGTTCTGATGGACGAACCACTGGGGGCGCTGGACAAGCAGCTGCGGGAAAAGATGCAGTTCGAAATCACCCATCTGGCACATCAGTTGGGCATCACCACGGTTTACGTGACGCACGACCAGACCGAAGCGCTTACCATGTCGGATCGCGTCGCTGTCTTCAACGACGGCCGTATCCAGCAGCTGGCGCCGCCGGATCAGCTGTATGAAGAACCGTCCAACAGTTTCGTTGCGCAGTTCATCGGCGAGAACAACACGCTGGAAGGCACTGTAAAAGAGGTCAACAACGGTATCGCGCTGGTGCAGCTGGACGATGGCGAGTTGATCGACTGCAAACCGATCAACGTGTCCAAGCCAGGTGAACGGACCCGTGTTTCGATCCGTCCCGAACGCGTCGAATACAATAAGGACCGGATGCAGGAAGGCGCTCATACGCTGAAAGCGGAAGTGCTGGAATTCATCTACATGGGCGATATTTTCCGCACCCGCCTGCGGGTTGCCGGCAATGATGAGTTCATCATCAAAACCCGTAACGCCCCCGATCAGGAACGGCTGAAGCCCGGTCAGCAGATCGAAATCGGCTGGCTGCCTGACGATTGCCGCGCGTTGGACGCCTAAGCCTCCACGCGTGCCCGAACCCCCGGCAGTGAACGACCGGGGGACGACGATCAAGACAAATAATAATTTCAACAAGGAGTAGAGTGTCTATGAAACTCACCAAACTGACTGCCCTGGCGGCCACCACGGCGTTGTGTGCGCCGATGGCGATGGCTGCCGATATGGCCAACGAAATGACCATCGTGTCCTGGGGCGGCGCCTATCAGGAAAGCCAGCTGAAGGCATATGTCGAACCCTATCAAGAGATGCACCCTGATCTGAAAGTGATCTGGGACGAAAGCTCGGCTGAAGCGACCGCAAAAATGCGCGCCATGACCGAAGCGGGCAATGTGACCTGGGATCTGGTCGACGTGGTTGCCTCCGACGCCATGCGTATGTGCGACGAAGGTCTGGCCGCTGAGCTGGATCACGACGAAGTGCTGGCTGCGGCGCCCGATGGCACCCCCGCAAGCGAAGACTTCGGCGAGCTGATCGTCAGCGACTGCTTTGTCCCGCAGATCGTATATTCGACCACCTTCGGCTACCGCATGGACAAAGTGGGTGACACCCCGCCGTCCTCCATCTGCGATATCTTTGACACTGCAAAATATCCGGGCAAGCGCGCCCTGCAGAAGCGTCCGATCGACAACGTTGAATGGGCTCTCTACTGCGACGGCGTTGCCAAGGACGAGATCTATGATGTGCTGGGCACCGATGAGGGTGTGGAGCGCGCGCTGGCCAAGCTGGACAGCATCAAGGATCAGGTTGTCTGGTGGACTGCCGGTGCAGAAACGCCTCAGCTGCTGGCTGACGGTGAAGTTGTGATGGGCTCGACCTTTAACGGTCGTCTGTTCTCCGCAATCGCCGAGCAGAACCAGCCAATCGACATGCTGTGGGACATGCAGTCCTTTGACCTCGATGGTTGGATCGTGCCTGCTGACCTGCCCGAAGATCGCAAGGCGCGCGTGATGGACTTCCTGAAGTTCGCCACCGACACCCAGCGTCTGGCTGATCAGGCGAAATTCATCTCCTATGGTCCGGCACGTGCATCGTCGGCACCGCTGGTTGGTAAGCACGCCGTTCTGGGTATCGATATGGCGCCGCACATGCCGACCGATCCGGCAAATGCCGGCAACGTGCATGTCTATGACTACGAATGGTGGGCCGATAACCGCGATGATCTGGACGCAAAATTCCAGGCATGGCTGGCCAAGTAATCTGTTCCTGAACAGACACTGACATCATCGGGAAAGGGCTGTGTGCCTGGCGCACGGCCCTTTCTCCACCAACAAAAAATTCCGACGGGGGCTCCTACCCATGAGCGATACCACCCACACCGGACCGGTCCTGGCCGCCGATGGCACGCCGCTGAAGCGTAGCCTGGCCCGAGCTCTCCGGATGCAGAAAATCCGCGCCCTGATGTTGATCGCGCCGCTTCTGCTGTTTGTTCTTCTGACCTTCATTCTCCCGATTGCCGACATGTTGTTCCGCTCGGTTGAGAATAGGATCGTCTCTGATACCTTGCCCAAGACCGTGGTTGCGCTCCAGGACTGGGATGCAAATTCGGGCGTGACGCCGGATGAGGCGATATTCGCGGCGCTGGCTGCTGACCTTCAGGTGGCCGCGCAGGAAAAAACTCATACCCGTGTCGGTTCGCGCCTGAACTACGAAAACCCAGGTATTTCCTCGCTGTTCCGCAAGGCTGGGCGCAAGGTCAAGCGCTGGGATCTGGCTGAGGATGGCCCGTTCAAGCAGCAGTTCCTCAAAATCGACGAAGATTGGGCTGACCCCGAGGTCTGGCGCACCATTCAGACCTATTCCGGCGCCTATACCAACGGGTACTTCCTGAATGCTGCCGATTTCCAGAAAGGTGCCGAAGGGGCTGAACTGCGACCGGAAAACGAACGCATCTATGGCACGCTGTTCTTGCGCACCCTGATCATGTCGCTGGCGATCACTGTGAGCTGTATTATCCTGGGCTATCCCGTGGCCTGGATCCTGGCGAATTTGCCGTCGCGTACCGCAAACCTGCTGATGATCCTGGTACTCCTGCCGTTCTGGACATCGCTGCTGGTGCGGACCTCCGCCTGGAAAGTCATGTTGCAGCAGCAAGGTGTCATCAACGATACGCTGGTCTGGTTGGGACTGGTTGCAGATGACGCACGTCTGGTGATGATCAACAACCAGTTCGGCACGATTGTGGCGATGACCCACATCCTGCTGCCGTTCATGATCCTGCCGATGTATTCTGTTATGCAAACGATCAACCCCTCCTATCTGCGCGCGGCCAAATCTCTGGGCGCGACCAATTGGACAGCCTTCTGGCGGGTCTATTTCCCGCAGTCGGTGCCGGGTATCGGTGCGGGGTCGATCCTCGTCTTCATTCTGGCGATTGGCTACTACATCACGCCGGAGCTGGTTGGCGGCACCAAGGGTGTCTTCATCTCCAACCGGATTGCCTTCCACATCTCGCAATCGCTCAACTGGGGTCTTGCTGCGGCACTTGGCAGTATTCTGCTGGTCGTCGTCCTAGCGCTCTACTGGGCCTATGACAAGATTGTCGGCATCGACAACGTGAAACTGGGATAAGACACATGGCTTTGACACCTGTTGAAAACCAAACTCCCGGTTTTGTCGCGCTTGTTGCGGCGGCTGCCGGGGCCTTCTTCGGCCTCTTCGTGGGGACCGCCCAGGGCTCCGGGCTTCTCGGGGTTCTGATTGGGGCGGCTCTTGTCGGCGGGCTTGGATTTGCCCTCGCCGGGATGCGCGATCAGGAGCGGCCGATCCGCTGGGTCCTGATCGCAGCCTTCGCTGTTGCGGGCTTCGTGATGGGCGGTCTGCTTAGCCGCTGTAATGGGATTGCTGTTCGGCGCTTTTGTCGGCTGGTTCATTTTCTGGCTCTCGACATCGCGCTACCGCGTTCACTTGGCGCCATATCTCACTCCGGGGCAGGTGCTGTGGCACTATACGTTCCGGGTGATTTGTGGGGCGATCTTCATCTTCCTGATTACGCCGATTCTGGTGGTGATGCCGCTGTCGTTCAACGCACAGGACTTCTTCACTTTTACGCCGGAAATGATCCGCTTCGATCCTGAAGGCTATTCGCTGAAACACTACCGCGATTTCTTCACCAACGCGGATTGGCAGCAGGCGATGTGGAACTCCATCAAGATCGCACCGATGGCGACCATCCTGTCGGTGGGCTTCGGCACGCTCGCCGCGATTGGCCTCAGCCAACCGCATGTGCCGTTCCGTCGCGCCATCATGGCCATTCTGATCTCGCCCATGATCGTGCCGCTGATCATTTCGGCTGCGGGTATGTATTTCTTCTACAGCCGGATTGGCCTGCAGGGGACATATTTTGGTGTGGTTCTGGCCCATGCGGCATTGGGGATCCCCTTTGTGATCATCACCGTGACTGCAACGCTGGTTGGTTTTGATCGCTCGCTCACACGGGCTGCGGCGAATATGGGGGCTGGTCCTGTGACCACCTTCTTCCGCGTGCAGATGCCCCTGATCCTGCCCGGTGTGATCTCCGGCGGTCTGTTTGCTTTCATCACCTCGTTTGATGAGGTTGTGGTTGTACTGTTTGTCGGCTCGGCCGGACAGAAAACACTGCCCTGGCAAATGTTTATCGGCCTGCGTGAACAGATTTCCCCCACCATTCTGGCGGTGGCGACCATTCTTGTTGTGGTCTCGATCTGTCTGCTCACAGTGGTTGAGATGCTGCGCCGTCGTTCCGAACGCTTGCGCGGGATGAGCCCGAGCTAAGATATATGTCACCCAATGAAAAAGGCCCCGGTCTTCACCGGGGCCTTTTGCGTTTCGGGGGCTGGGATCAGAGACGTTCGATTGCCAGGGCAATGCCCTGACCGCCGCCGATGCACATGGTGATGAGCCCTTTGGAGCCACCGATGCGCTCCAATTCATAAAGTGTCTTCAGCGTGATGATCGCACCGGTCGCACCGACAGGATGGCCAAGCGCAATGGCTCCGCCATTCGGGTTCACCTTCGCAGGATCCAGCCCCAGCTCCTTGTTCACGGCAAGCGCCTGCGCCGCAAAGGCTTCGTTTGATTCGATCACATCGAAATCAAAGGCGGACAATCCGGTTTTCTTCAGCAGGTTCTGCACTGCGGGAACCGGGCCAATGCCCATGACCTCGGGGCGGACACCGGCGTGCGCGTAGCCCAAAATGCGCGCTTTGGGTTTCAGCCCGGCCTGCCGCGCTGCGTCGGCCGTGGCCATAACGATGGCAGCCGCGCCGTCGTTGATACCGCTGGCATTGCCGAGCCGTGACGCGGCCGTCTTTCTTGAACACAGCTTTCAGCCCGCCCAGTGTCTCTAGCGTGCTGGCTTTGGGATGTTCGTCTACGTCAAACGGCACCATGTCCCGCTTTACCTTCACTTCAACCGGGGTGATCTGGCTGGCGAAATATCCGGCCTCGATCGCTGCGGCAGCGCGGGTCTGGCTGGCGAGGGCAAATTCATCCATCTGGGCGCGGGTAATGTCATGTTCATCCGCGACGTTTTCGGCGGTCACCCCCATGTGGCCGGTTCCGAACGGGCAGTTCAGCGCGCCCAGCATCATGTCCAGTGCCCGCGCATCACCCATTTTCTGACCCCAGCGTGCGCTTGGCACGATGAAGGGGCTGCGCGACATATTTTCGGCACCACCGGTAAGGGCAAATTCCGCATCCCCCAGCATCAGTGACTGGATGCCGGAGACAATCGCCTGCGCGCCAGATCCACAAAGCCGGTTGACGTTCATCGCTGGCGTGCCGTTGGGGATGCTGGCCTGCATCGCCGCCACGCGGCTCAGGTACATGTCGCGGGGTTCGGTGTTGATCACATGGCCAAAGACCACATTGCCGATCTGTTCGGGCGCGACGCCGGAACGTTCCATGGCGGCCTTGGAGGCCACGGTTGCCAGATCAATCGGCGTGGTGCTGGCAAGCGACCCGCCAAAGGTGCCGATGGCGGTGCGGGCGCCATCCAGGATCACGATATCGGTCATTTCTCTCTCCTCATAGGTTTGGCGCAGAGTATGCAGATGCAGCATGGCCTGTCCCGCAGAACGTGCCGTCAAAACACGACGGCCGTGCCACGGCGTCTGTTTGACAAATAGGTCGTAAAGGCGCAGTGATTCCGTCATGACGGAACATGTAGACGATATCCTAACCTTGCTGCCTGCCCGCCTGAAAGAGGCGCGCCGGGCCCAGGGTCTCAGCCTTGAGGCGGTGGCGAATCTCTCTGGGGTGAGCCGCTCTATGGTGAGCCAGATTGAACGCGGTGAAAGCTCCCCGACGATTGCGACCCTATGGAATTTGACGCGCGCGCTTCAGGTTGATTTTGCCGGGCTGTTGGACAGCAATGAGGCGCAGGACAGTATCGAAATCCTGCGCGATGGCGATGTCCCGTCGATTGAAAATATGGGCGAGGGGTGCCTGATCCGCATTCTGTCCCCGCCGGAAGACGCTGGTGGCCACGAGGTCTACGACATCCGGCTCAAGGATGGCGGTGCGCTAAACAGTCAGCCGCACGGGCGGGGGACTGTTGAGCATGTAACCGTGCTGGAAGGGGCCGTGGCGCTCACCTCCGGCAGTGCGACCGATCGGCTGCATGCAGGGGATACCGCACGATATGCCGCAGATGTGACCCATTCTATTGCAGCATTGGGCGGTGCGGCCCGCGTTTTCCTGATCGTGAAAAACGCATGACGCAAGTTTGTCGCGGGGATTGTCCATTTTGACGGATATACATCCGCTATCCTGAAATCTCCTATTTCGGAAATTCATCCGTTATGCTAGAACTCCGACTCGAAAGAGAAGGAGTTCCCGCATGTCTACTGATTTTCTGACCGACATCTCCAAGACCCTGGAAGAGATCAAAGCCGATGGTCTCTACAAGCGGGAACGAATGATCACCTCCCCTCAGGGGGGCGAGATCCGGGTTGGGGATGCTGAGGTCATCAACCTTTGTGCCAACAATTACCTGGGCTTGGCAGACCATCCCGACCTTATTGCTGCGGCACGCGGCGTGATGGATGACAAGGGTTTTGGCATGGCCTCCGTCCGCTTTATCTGCGGCACGCAGGATATCCACCGGGAGTTGGAGCAGCGTCTGGCGAAGTTTCTCGGTAAGGATGACGCGATCCTGTTTGCGGCCTGTTTCGACGCCAATGGCGGGTTGTTTGAGCCTCTGTTGGGGCCGGAGGATGCGATCATCTCCGACAGTTTGAACCATGCCTCGATCATCGACGGCATCCGCCTGTGCAAGGCGAAGCGCTATCGTTACCTGAACAGCGATATGAACGACCTTGAGGCCTGGCTGAAACAGGCCCGGGAGGATGGCGCGCGGCATATCATGATCGCCACCGACGGCGTGTTCTCGATGGATGGTTATCTGGCAAAACTGCCTGAGATCCGCGCGCTGGCGGACAAATATGATGCCATCGTGATGGTGGATGACTGCCATGCCACCGGCTTCATGGGCGCCACGGGTGCGGGCACGCCGGAGCATTTCGGGGTGGATGTGGATATCGTCACCGGAACATTGGGCAAAGCACTTGGGGGGGCCATCGGCGGTTATATCGCCGGGCCGCAGCCAGTGATCGACCTCCTGCGGCAGCGGGCGCGGCCCTATTTGTTCTCCAATTCGCTGCCGCCATCCATTGTGGCCGCCGGGCTGGAGGCGATCCGGCTGGTGGAAGAAGGGAACGACCTGCGGGCGCAGCTGTTTGAGAATGCGCGCTACTGGCGTGCGGGGTTGGAAAAACTGGGCTTTGACCTCCTGCCGGGTGAGCATCCGATCATTCCAGTGATGCTGGGCGAGGCACAGCTGGCGCAGGATATGGCCTCCCGGCTGTTTGACGAGGGTGTCTATGTCTCCGGCTTCTTCTTCCCGGTGGTGCCGCGCGGCCAGGCCCGCATCCGCACCCAGATGAATGCGGCGCTGACGCGGGACGATCTGGACCGCGCATTGGCTGCTTTTGGCACGGTCGGCAAGGAGTTGGGGATCGTTTCATGAGCCTGCCCAACACGATGAAGGCGCTGGAAAAGAGCCATCCGCAGGAAGGCCTCTGGATGGTGCAGGCGCCGGTGCCGGACATCGGCCCGGACGAGGTGCTGATCAAGATCAGAACCACCGGCATCTGTGGCACGGACATTCATATCTGGAACTGGGACGAATGGGCTGCCCATACGGTGCCGGTCCCGATGATCACCGGTCATGAGTTCGCGGGCGAGATTGTCGAGATTGGCCGCAATGTCACAGATCTGGCAGTTGGGCAGCGCTGCTCCGGCGAGGGGCATCTGATCCAGACGGATTCGCGCCAGTCCCGGGCGGGCAAGTTCCACCTGGATCCTGGCACCCGCGGCATCGGGGTGAATGAGCAGGGCGCGTTTGCGCAGTATCTGAAGCTGCCTAGCCTTCAATGTGGTGCCGCTGCCGGAGGAGATCCCGGATGAGATTGGCGCCATCCTCGACCCGCTGGGGAATGCTGTCCACACTGCGCTCAGCTTTGATCTTCTGGGCGAAGATGTGCTGATCACCGGGGCCGGTCCGATTGGTATTATGGCGGCTGCGGTGGCGCGGCATGCCGGCGCGCGGCACGTGGTGATCACCGACATCAACCCAGACCGGCTGGCGCTAGCGCAGCACGTGGTGCCGACCGTGCGCGCGGTGAATGTCGCACAGGAGGATCTGCAGGACGTGGTGCACGACCTCGGTATGAAGCAGGGTTTTGACGTCGGGCTGGAGATGTCAGGGTCGCAGGCGGCGCTGGATCAGATGGTGGAGGCGCTGGTTATGGGTGGCAAAATTGCCCTGCTGGGCATTCCGCCCGGCAAATCTCCCGTTGATTGGTCGCGCATCGTGTTCAAGGCGATCACCATCAAAGGCGTCTATGGCCGCGAGATGTTCGAGACCTGGTACAAGATGATCGCAATGTTGCAGAACGGGCTGGATGTCAGCCGGGTCATTACCCATCGGTTTGATGTCGAGGATTTCGCGGAAGGTTTCACCGCAATGAAGTCCGGCCGCAGCGGCAAAGTCGTGCTGCACTGGCCCTGATAGACTGGAGTGATCGAGTTCGGGCCTGTGAGCGCTGCGATCCTATAGTGCCTCACGCGGGCATTTTGACATGCGATCTATCCGGCCACATCCACAGCTTTACCGTTTCGGGATGTTGACCGAGGCAACACGGTATATATGTCTAGCCAGATGATAGAGACAGCCGACATAAAAGACCGCTTGATCGCGCAGGCGCTGGCGGAGGGGTTTGTGGCTTGCCGGATCTGCCGCCCGTCGGACGTGCCGGAGGTGCCAGAGCGGCTGCAGGCGTTTCTGGACGCGGGGTATCATGGCCAGATGGGCTGGATGGAGGAACGCAGCCATTGGCGTGGCGACCCAGCCCAGCTTTGGCCGGAGGCACGCTCGGTGATCATGCTTGCCGAAAGCTATACACCTGACGTCGATCCGATGGACATTGTCGGACAGGCAGATCGGGCAGCGATTTCGGTCTATGCGCGCAACAAGGATTACCATGATCTGGTGAAAAAGCGCCTGAAGCGATTGGCCCGTTGGCTGATTGCGGAGGCCGCGCGTACCGGTGATCCTGCCGAGGTCAAGGTCTTTGTCGACACCGCGCCGGTGCCTGAGAAACCGCTGGGGCAGGCGGCGGGTCTTGGCTGGCAGGGGAAACACACCAATCTGGTGAGCCGGGACTGGGGCAATTGGGCCTTCATAGGCTCTGTTTTCACGACGCTCGACATTCCCACCGATACTGCTGAACCTGATCACTGCGGCTCGTGCCGGTCCTGCCTGACCGCTTGTCCGACCGATGCCTTCCCGGCGCCCTATCAGCTGGATGCGCGGCGTTGCATCTCCTATCTGACGATTGAGCATAAGGGGCCCATCGATGAGGAGCTGCGCGGCAAACTGGGCAACCGGATCTATGGCTGTGACGATTGTCTTGCGGCCTGCCCTTGGAACAAATTTGCCGTGGCTGCGAGTGACATCCGCTATGAGGCGCGCCCGGAATTCAACGCGCCCAAGCTGGCGGAACTGGCCGCTCTCGATGATCCGGGCTTCCGCGCGCTGTTTTCCGGCTCTCCGATCAAGCGGATCGGCCGGGACCGGTTTGTGCGCAACGTGCTTTATGCAATCGGGAATTCCGGCCTGCCCAAGCTGCGCCCGACCGCAGAAACCCTGACCGAAGATTCTGATCCCACCGTGGCGGATGCCGCCCGTTGGGCCGTTCAGCGACTGACGTGACGCAAACAGGATGGATCGGCGGCAGGGCTGCGCTAAACCGGTGACCAAGATCAAAGAGATGGTGAAGGGAGAACGGCCATGGCGCTTTTGCTTGGGGTCGATACAGGCGGCACCTATACGGATGCGGTTCTGATCCGCGATGATCGCGATGTGCTGGCCAAGGCCAAGGCGCTGACCACCCGGCAGGATCTGGCCATCGGCGTGGGGGAGGCGGTTGCCGCAGTGCTGGCAGAGGCTGCGGTGGAACCGGGAGAGATTGCGCTGGCAGCGCTGTCCACAACGCTGGCGACCAATGCGCTGGTGGAGGGGCAGGGAGGGCGCGTCGCGCTGATCTATATCGGCTTTGGTGAGGCGGATCTGGATCGTCACGGCCTGCGTGAGGCGCTGAAGGGTGACCCGGCGCTGGTTCTGGCTGGCGGACACAGCCATTCCGGCAGTGAGGCAGCGCCGCTGGACACAGAGGCGCTTCGCGCGTTTCTGCAACGGGAGGCGGCCTCGGTCAGCGGGTTTGCCATTGCCGGTCAGTTTGCAACCCGCAACCCCGCCCATGAGCTGGAGGTCGCCCGCATTATTGCCGAGGAAACCGGCGTTCCCGTCACCTGCTCACATCAACTGTCCGCACGGCTGAACGGGCCGAAACGCGCATTGACGGCGGTTCTGAATGCGCGGCTGATCGGGATGATTGACCGGTTGATCGGGCGCGCTGAGACGCGTCTGGCTGACCTTGGGATCACCGCCCAGATGATGGTGGTGCGCGGCGATGGCGCGCTGATGTCCTCAGCGCAGGCACGGGCGCGCCCGATTGAGACAATCCTCAGCGGTCCGGCGGCGTCTTTGGTGGGGGCGCGCTGGTTAACTGGCGTCGACAGTGCCTTGGTCAGTGATATTGGCGGCACAACCACCGACGTGGCGCTGATCGAAAACGGGAAGCCCAAGATCGACCCGGCAGGCGCGCAGGTGGGCGGTTTTCGCACCATGGTGGAGGCTGTGGCGATGCGCACCAGCGGTCTGGGCGGCGACAGTCAGGTGCATCCGGTTGCCGCCGGGCTGAGCGGCGGCGTCAGCCTTGGGCCGCGCCGGGTGCTGCCGGTGTCCCTGGTCGCGACGATGGCGCCGGATGTGGTGCATGCCGCGCTGGATACGCAGTTGCGCGCTGCCACAGTCGGTGAATACGACGGCCGCTTTGTGCGCGCCATTCCCGGCCAGCACTGTCTGGGGCTCAGCGACAGGGAAGCCCGGGTGTTGGACCGGATCGGAGACCAGACACATCCCCTGGGTGCTGTGCTACAGACCCGCATCGAGCAGGGCGCATTGATGCGGTTGGTGGACCGGGGGTTGGTGCAGGTGGCCGGGGTCACGCCGTCGGATGCCAGCCATGTGCTTGGGCGGCTGTCCAGCTGGGACAGTGCGGCAGCTGAGAAGGCGCTGACGCTGTTTGCCCGCCGCCGTGTTGGGTCCGGGGATCGTCTGGCGCCGGATGCGGAGATCTTGGCGCAGATGATCGTTGATCAGATGACGGAACAGACCTCTTTGACCTTGTTAGAGACTGCATTTGCGGAAGAGAGCAGCCCCTTTGGACCGCCGCCGGATCAGCTCGCACGCCATGTGCTGATGCAGCGCGGGCTGACCGGACATCGAGGGCTTGTCGCCATCAAGGCAGGACTGAATGTGGATGTCGTGGGCCTTGGCGCCTCCGCGCCCAGCTATTACCCCGCTGTTGGGGCTCGCCTTCACTGCCGGATGATCTTGCCGGATCATGCCGGTGTCGCCAATGCCATCGGGGCAGTGGTGGGCCGCATCACCATGCGGCGCAGCGGCACCGTGACCGCGCCGGAGGAAGGCCGATACCGGGTGCATCTGGAGCACGGCCCGCAGGATTTCGCCGCCTCGGAGGAGGCCCTGATCTGTCTGGAAACCGAATTGCGCGCGGAGGCCCGCGCCGCGGCGGAGGCTGCGGGTGCGCAGGATATCTCCATCCAAGTGGACCGTGATATTCGCGTTGCCGAGGTGGAGGCGCGGCAGGTGTTTGTCGAGGCGTTCCTGACGGTGGAGGCCAGCGGTCGCCCGCGTATTGCACAGGGTTAACCACCACTGCTGACCACCGCCTTAACGCAGAAGGCCCCGCCGGATGACGGGGCCTTTGTGGTTCAGGGCTGCCCGATACGGGCGGTTTATTCGGCAGCAGTCTCGCTGCGCTTGGGGAGCACCCAATCGGGACGGGCAAAATGGCAGGTATAGCCGTTGGGCTGCCGCTCCAGATAGTCCTGATGCTCAGGCTCCGCCTCCCAGAAATCACCAACCGGTTCGACCTCTGTGACCACCTTGCCGGGCCACAGCCCCGAGGCATCGACATCAGCGATGGTGTCTTCGGCAATCGCCTTCTGGTCGGCATCCACATAGTAGATCGCGGAGCGATAGCTCATCCCCAGATCATTGCCTTGCTGATTGACGGTGGTCGGATCATGGATCTGAAAGAAGAACTCCAGCAGTGCGCGATAACTGGTCTGGCTGGGATCGAACATGATCTCAATCGCCTCAGCATGGGTGCCGTGGTTCCTGTAGGTCGCATTGGGCACATCGCCGCCGGAGTACCCGACGCGGGTGCTGATGATACCGGGGCGCTTGCGGATCAGGTCCTGCATTCCCCAGAAACACCCACCAGCCAGGACGGCACGTTCTGTCGTGCTGCTCATCTTCTATCCTCCACTTGATCTATATAATCGCCGTAGCCTTCTGCCCGCATGTCGTCCAGATGTACGAACCGCAGGGAGGCTGAATTGATGCAGTATCGCAGGCCGCCACGGTCTGCCGGACCGTCCGGGAACACATGCCCCAAATGGCTGTCCCCATGGGTTGAGCGGACCTCGGTACGGATCATGCCAAGGGTCCGGTCCTCCAGCTCCTGCACATGGGCAGGCTCAATGGGCTTGGTGAAACTCGGCCAGCCGCAGCCGGATTCATATTTGTCGGCAGAGGCAAACAGCGGCTCGCCAGAAACGATATCGACATAGATACCGGGTTCCTTGTTGCCGAGCAGCTTGCCGGTGCCGGGGCGTTCCGTACCGGCGTTTTGGGTGACGTAGAATTCTTCTTCCGAGAGGGCCGCAATGGCGTCCGGGTCTTTGGAATAGCTGCGCATCATGTCCTCCGATCGTGCTTGTGTTGCTGTAAATGGGGTCGTTCGGGGCAAAAGCAAAGCTGTATTTCAGCGGCTCGCGTTTGCGTGTGTGGTGTCAGAGCGCAGGGCGATGTCATGGCTTTGGTGTGCGCTGCGCGGACTGCCGCGCCAATTGCACCGCCAGAATGCCAAAGGTGACGATCCCGACGCCGATGATATCCAACAGCCCTAATTGCTCCCCCAGCAGGGTGCTGGCCACCGCGACGCCGAAGACCGGGTTGAGAAAATGGAACGTCGCGGCGCGCACTGCGCCAATCCGGTTCAACAGCAGCACCCAGATGAAAGTGGCAGTCAGACCAGGGACAAGTGTGGTGTAGACAAAGGCCAGCGCCAGCGGCCAGCTGGGCGTCAGGCGGAAGGTCTCGACCATCGGGGCCGCCACAAACAGAACGGCCGAACCGACCAGCATTTGCAGCCCCACCACCATCATGTAGTTGCCGCCGGAGGTCGCGCCGCGCAGGGCCAGCGTCGCCAGTGTTAGGGCCAGCACACCGATCCCGCAGAGCAGAACACCAAACAGATCAACCCCGGCGCTGATGCGGGTGCCCATGATCAAGGCGACGCCCAACACCCCCGCCAGCAGTCCCACAACTCCCAGCGCAGGCAGCCGTTCTCCGTAAACCAGCCACAGCGCAATGGCGACCAGCATCGGCATCGTTGAGGCGATGATCGCCGCCAGAGAGGCCTCGATGGTTTCCATCGCGACGAAGTTCAGGCCGAGATAAAGCGCGTTCTGGCAGATGCCAAAGATGATTGTTGCCTTCAGCTGGCCGCGTGTCAGACGCCAGCTCTGTCCCATGTAGCGGGCAACCGCGACGCCGATCAGACCGGAAACCAGAAATCGGAATGCCAGCGAATACAGCGGTGAGGCATCGGCCACGATGATCCGCGCCGAGGTGAAGGCAGACGACCACATGAAGGCAAAGGCCAGCCCCATCGCCAAAGCGCGCAGATCCATGATTATGCCCCCCTGCCGGTCAGCCACCGGTCCCTACCGTCACCCGGTCAGGCGCAGTTGGAATATGTTTAGCAAGGCAAGCATTCGCAGGAAACCGAATTCGCGCCCCCGCGTCCGGCCGCCCGCATCAGCCGCGCAGCAGATAAGGTGGCACAAAAAAGGGCCGCCTGAAAAGGCGACCCGCAACACGGTCAACCGTGCCGTAACCCTTAGCCGTTCACGCTGTCTTTCAGCGCTTTGGCGATGGTCATCTTGACCACCTTGTCGGCCTCTTTGGTGAACTTCTCACCGGTGGCCGGGTTGCGCACTTCGCGCTCGGGGCGCTCGCGGCAATAGATCTTGCCAACGCCGGGCAGAGTCACAGCGCCACCGCCGGATACTTCGCGAGTGATCAGCGCGCAAACAGCGTCAAGCGCTGCGCCTGCGGCCTTCTTATCGCTGTCCATCTCTTCAGCCAGTGCGGCAACAAGCTGGGTCTTGGTCATCGGTTTGGACATTCTTAGGTCTCCTTGTCACTGCCCGAGTTATGGGGCCTCATCGCGTAACTCTAGCGTTATGTAGTGTACGAACACAACGAGTAGTGTTGTCAAAAACCCCATAAAATAGGGGTTTTCGCAGAATTAGAGGCAAAATAGCCCTCAAAGAAAGGCAGTTTCGTCAAAGGAACGCAGTTTTCGGCTGTGCAAACGTTCCAGTGGCATGCCGCGCAGCTGCTCCATCGCCTTTATCCCGATCTGCAAATGCCGCGCAACCTGCGTGTGATAGAACTCAGACGCCATACCGGGCAGCTTCAGCTCGCCATGCAGCGGTTTGTCGGAGACACACAGCAGCGTGCCATAGGGCACCCGGAAACGATAACCGTTGGCGGCGATAGTGGCGCTCTCCATATCCAGCGCGATGGCGCGTGATTGCGACAGCCGCTGCACCGGGCCGGACTGGTCGCGCAGTTCCCAGTTGCGGTTGTCGATGGTCGCGACGGTGCCTGTCCGCATGATCCGTTTCAGGTCGTAACCTTCCAGCTCTGTCACCTCTGCCACCGCATCCTCCAGCGCGACCTGAATCTCCGCCAGCGCCGGAATTGGCGTCCAGATCGGCAGGTCGTCATCCAGCACGTGATCTTCGCGCAGATAGCCATGGCCCAGCACGAAATCGCCCAGCGTCTGGGTGTTGCGCAAACCGGCACAGTGACCAACCATCAGCCAGGCATGCGGCCGCAGAACCGCGATATGATCGGTGGCGGTCTTAGCGTTGGACGGGCCGACACCGATATTGACCAGCGTGATGCCACTGCCGTCTTCCCGTTTCAGGTGATAGGTCGGCATTTGCGGCAGTTTTGCAATCGCGGGGATCTCCGCTTCGGCCTCGGTGATCTCGTGGTCGCCGGTGCTGACAAAGCTGCTGTAGCCCGATGCGGGATCCGCCAGTTGCGCCCGGGCGTAGGCTTCGAATTCGGCCACATAAAACTGGTAGTTGGTGAACAGAACGTGGTTCTGGAAATGGCTGGCGTCGGTCGCGGTGTAATGGGCGAGGCGGGCCAGCGAATAATCCACGCGCTGCGCCGTGAACAACGCCAACGGCCCGGTGTCATCGGTTGATTTATAGGTGCCGTTCACAATGTCATCATTGGTCGTGGCCAGATCCGGCACATCAAAGACATCGCGCAACGTGAACCCGGCCGCACCTTCCTGCGGAACGGTCAGGCTGGGATCCGCCGCCACCGCAAAATGCACCGGGATCGGGGTGTCAGAAACCGCGATGGTCACAGGCTGGCCGTGATTGCGGATCAACAGGCCGATCTGCTGGGTCAGGTAGTGCCGGAACAGGTCGGGGCGGGTCACCGTGGTGGCATAGGTGCCGGGGGCTGAGACATGGCCGTAACTCAACCGGCTGTCCACCTGCGCAAAGGACGATGTGGTAAAGCGGATCTCGGGGTAGAACGCACGAATGCGATGGGTGGTGCCGGTGCTGCCGACCGCTGGGCCATCGCTCAAAATCCGCGAGAATTCAGCGCAAAGAAACTGTGTCGCCTCGCGGTACAGAAGCTCCAGCCGGGCGACAGCTGCCGCCGCATCCGTGAACTCTTCCGCCGCCGGGAGTTGAGGGGTTTTAACTGTTGTCATGAGTATGCTCGATCACTGGAAAACGGGGTCCGCTGTGCGGTTCAGAAGGTCGGTTGAAACGGGTGGGCGGTCAGGCGGGTTGGGCACTCACGATCACCGGGATCTGTTCAAAACTGCGCACATCCACCAGCCCCAGATCGGAAATCCGCAACTCGGGGATCACCACCAGCGCCAGCAGCGAATGCTGCATATAGGCGTTGTTGAGGCTGCAGCCGCAGGTCTCCATCGCTTCCACCATCTTTTGCGCCTTTGCGGCAACTTCGGTGGCGGGGCTGTCGGACATCAGCCCGGCAATGGGCAGTTCCACCAGTGCCAGTTCGGCGCCATCGCGGAAAATGGTGATGCCGCCGCCGACCTCGGCCAGACGATTGGCGGCCAGCGCCATCTGGTCGCGGTCTGTGCCGACGACAATCATATGATGGCTGTCATGCGCCACGGTGGAGGCCATCGCCATCCGTCCATTGTACCCAAAGCCCGAGACAAAGGCGTTGGTCACACCGCCCGTCGCACGGTGCCGTTCCACCAATGCGATCTGGCAGACCTCCTGGTTGCCTTCAACCAGCCCGTCGACCACCGGCAGCTCTGCCTGTAGCGCCTTGGTGGGGGCCTGGTTCTCCACGACACCGATCACATTCGCAGTCACGGCATTGGCGCCGTCCGGCGCGCTGATTTCGAAATCCGCTGCACTCAATTCATGCCCCAGATGCACCGTGCCCCGTGCGCTGTCCGGCCAGTCCAGATGCGGGCAATCAACGGTGATCTGATCATCCTTGGCAACAATCTGACCACGGGCCATCACCACATCAATCGGCAGGGTTTTGAGGTCAGAGGTCAGGATCACATCGGCGCGCCGCCCCGGTGTGAGGGAACCGATATCCCGCTCCAGCCCGAAATGTGTCGCGGTGTTGATCGTCGCCATCTGGATCGCAATCAACGGATCACAGCCACAGTCGATGGCGTGGCGCACCACCCGGTTCATATGGCCATCATTGACCAATGTGCCGGAATGGCAGTCATCGGTACACAGGATGAAGTTGCGCGGATCCAGCCCCTTCTCGGTGATGGCGGTGATCTGCGCCTCAACGTCGTACCAGGCCGACCCCAGCCGCACCATCGCGCGCATCCCCTGCCGCATCCGGGCGATGGCATCCGCCTCGCAGGTGCCTTCGTGGTCGTCGGCCGGACCGCCCGCCACATAGGCCGCGAAATCCGGCCCCAGATCAGGGGAGGCGTAATGCCCGCCCACGGTTTTGCCCGCGCGCTGTGTGGCCGCGATCTCGGCCAGCATCTTCGGATCACCCGCCGCCACGCCGGGGAAATTCATCATCTCGCCCAGGCCGATAATCCCCGGCCAGCTCATCGCCTCTGCAACATCCTCGGGTGAAATTTCATAGCCGGTGGTCTCCAACCCCGGCGCGGAGGGCGCGCAGCTGGGCATCTGGGTGAAGATATTGACCGGCTGTAGCAGCGCCTCGTCATGCATCAGACGCACACCTTCCAACCCCAGCACATTGGCGATCTCATGCGGGTCGGTGAACATTGACGTCGTGCCGTGCGGGATCACCGCACGGGCGAATTCTGCGGGGGTCAGCATCCCGGATTCAATATGCATGTGCGCATCGCAGAGGCCGGGGATCATATAGCGCCCATCGGCGTCAATCACCTCGGTGTCGGGACCGGTGCAATAGCTCGCGTCGGGACCGACATAGGCGATGCGCCCTGCAACGATGGCGATGTCATGATCGGGCAGTTGTTCGCGGGTGTGAACATTGACCCAGATCCCCTTGCGGATCACCGTATCCGCAGGGCGGCGACCTGCCGCGACTTCGATCAATTGGGGGGCAACGTCGGGCCAGCTTGGGAATGCGATATCTGTCATGGCCCAATTGTTCTGATAACCCGGGCAAGCGCAAGGCCTCTTAACTGCGAGCGCAAACAATAGCTGCTTTTTGCAAAACAAGAAGACCGCTGCCGGGAGCCGCCAATGCTATCTTCGGGCGGCGCGCAGGGCGCGCGGCGTTGTCGCAAAGGCGCTGCGAAAGGCGCGGGTCAACGCGCTGGGATCCTCATATCCGCAGCGTAACGCAATCTCTGTGACACTAAAATCAGTCTCTAAGACAAGGCGTTTCGCCTGTTTTAGCCGCAAATGCCGATAAAGCGCCTGCGGTGTCGTGCCCAACTCGCCCCGCGTGCGGCGTGCCAGATCCCGCAGGCTGCGCCCTGCATGACGTGCCACCTCTTCCAGCGGTAGCGGCGCTTCCAGATTGGCCTCCATCGCCCGGATGGCCCGGGCCACGGAGGTGCTGCGCACAGGGGCTGATCGGCCGCTCCCGGTTTGGCTTTCGCTCAAAAACAGGGCTGCCACATCCAGCCGCAACGCCTGCCCGTGCTGCTGTGCAATCATGTCGAGAACCCCGTCAAAGGCTGCCATGGCGCCGGAGCAGGTCAACCGGTCACGATCCCAGAGAAACCGATGCGTCTCCGCCTGTACCGCCGGAAACATGTCGGCAAAAGCCTCCAGTTCTGAGCTGTGAATGGTGGCGCGATAGCCATCCAGCAGCCCGGCCGCCGCCAGCAGCCAGGCGCCCGTGTCAAACCCTGCCAGAACGTCATAGCGTTGCTCTGCCGCCCGCAACCCCCGCGCGGTGGTCTCAGTTGCGTGGCGCAGATAGCCATAGCTGGGCATCGCAATCAGCATATCGCCCTCGGCCTTGCGCAGCGGCATCTGCGCGGTGACCTCCATGCGGGCAGACGACATCGCGGTGCCGCCGTCCGCCGTAACAAACCGCCAGGAATACACCTGCCGCCCGGCAAAGCTGTTCGCCGCACGCAGCGGCTCAACTGTATTGGCGAGGCAGTGGCCGGAGAACTGGTCAAACAGCAGCAGGTCGATCTGCTGCGGCGCGGCGTAAGGTTTCTTCCAACTTGGCATGAAAATGTCCGTTTCTGCACGATAGTAGCCTCTCCCAGCCCTAGACTCGGGTCAAGAGCAACGCAGAAATCCACCAAAGGGGGGAGCGGAAATGCAGTTTGGCCTGTCCGAAGAACAGTCGATGATCGTGGACACCACGCGCGCCTTTGTCACCAAGGAGCTTTATCCGCATGAACTGGAGGTGGAGCGCAGTGGCCATTTGCCAATGGAGCTGGTGCGCGAGATCCAGGCCAAGGCGATTGAGGCAGGATTATATGCCGCCAATATGCCTGAGGAGGTCGGCGGTGCGGGCCTCGATACGCTGACATGGCTGCTCTATGAAAAGGAGCTAGGCCGCGCCAATTATGCCCTGCATTGGACCTGCGTTGCGCGCCCGTCGAACATCCTTCTGGCGGGCACCGAGGAGCAGAAAGAGAAATATCTCTACCCCTGTATCCGGGGCGAAAAATGGGACTGTCTGGCGATGACAGAACCAGGTGCTGGTTCCGATCTGCGCGGCATGACCGCCACCGCCCATCGCGATGGCGATGACTTCATTCTGAACGGCACCAAGCATTTCATCAGCCACGCGGATATCGCCGATTTCGCAATCGTGTTTATGGCCACCGGTGAGGAGGACACCCCACGCGGGCCCAAGAAGAAAATCACCGCCTTCTTCGTTGATAAAGGCACGCCAGGTTTCACCATCCGCGATGGCTACCGCAACGTGAGCCACCGGGGCTACACCAATGCGGTGCTGGAATTTGACGATTGCCGCCTGCCCAAATCTGCGGTTCTGGGTGAGGTCGACAAAGGCTTTGATGTGGCCAACACTTGGCTGGGCGCCACCCGGCTGCAGGTGGCCGCGACCTGTATCGGACGGGCGGAACGTGCGCTGGATCATGCGATCTCCTATGCCGCTGAGCGCCGCCAGTTCGGCCAGCAGATTGGTAAATTCCAGGGCGTTTCCTTCAAACTGGCCGATATGGCAACGGAGCTGAAGGCCGCGAACCTCCTGACCTGGGAGGCCGCCTGGAAGTTTGATCAGGGCAGTGTGACCGAAGCCGATATGTCGATGGCCAAACTCAAGGCGACGGAGATGCTCGCCATGGTGGCGGATGAGGCGATCCAGATCCATGGCGGTATGGGGCTGATGGATGAGCTGCCACTGGAACGCATCTGGCGCGACGCGCGGGTGGAGCGGATCTGGGAAGGGACCAGTGAAATCCAGCGCCATATCATCAGCCGCGAGTTGCTGCGTGCGAGGGGAGGGTGATGACGGGCAGGCATGGTGCTGTCCCTGTCATGCGGCAGGGATGTCAGCAGCCGGGTCCATTTCGCCGAAGGCATCCTTACTTCAGACTGATCGGGAGCATCCGCGATGAGGCGTGATTTCAACAGGCTGTTCCGCCCCCGCACAATCGCCGTTGTCGGCGGTGGGGCCTGGTGCCGCCAGGTGATCCAGCAGCTGCAGAAGATGGGATTTTCCGGAGATATCTGGCCGGTTCATCCCAAGGCAACGGAGCTTTGCGGTTTGCCGGTCTTTGCCTCTGTCGAGGCTCTGCCTGCAGCCCCTGATGCAAGTTTCATTGGGGTCAACAGATACGCAACCGTTGAAGTTGTGGCCGCACTGTCCCGGTCCGGAGCCGGAGGCGCCGTCTGTTTTGCGTCCGGTTTTCTTGAGGCGCAGAAGGAGGCATCGGACGCCGCTGATCTGCAGCAGGACTTGCTACAGGCGGCTGGCGATATGCCGATCCTTGGCCCCAATTGCTATGGGTTCATCAACTATCTGGATGGCGCCCTGCTCTGGCCGGATCAGCATGGCGGTGCGCAGGTCGCGCAGGGTGTCGCCATTCTCACCCAGAGCTCCAATATCGCTATCAATCTGACCATGCAGGCACGCGGGTTGCCGATAGCCTATATGATCACCGTTGGAAATCAGGCGCAAAGCGATATGGCGGAGATCGCGCGGGGCCTGTTGGATGATCCTCGCGTCACTGCCATTGGCCTGCATATTGAAGGTATCCGTGATCTGCGCGCGTTTGAGGCGCTGGCGCAGGAGGCTGCCGCTTGCGGCAAGCCGATTGTGGCGCTGAAGGTGGGGCGCTCGGATCAGGCCCAGGCCGCGACCCTGTCGCATACTGCATCGCTGGCGGGGCAGGAGGCGGGGGCGGCCGCCTTCCTGCGGCGCTGTGGCATCGCGCGGGTCGATGATTTGCCAGTGTTCTTGGAAACGCTGAAAATCCTGCATGTGCTTGGGCCCCGGCGGGGATCACAGGTTGCTACGATCAGTTGTTCCGGTGGGGAGGCCAGCCTCGCCGCGGATCTGGGACAGGCGCAGGGCGTCACCTTTCCGCCGCTGTCTGACGGGCAGCATCAGGCGCTGCGGGCCGCACTTGGGCCTATGGTGGCGCTGGCCAATCCGCTGGACTATCACACCTACATCTGGCGCGATGTGCCTGCGATGACACAGGCGTTCAGTGCGATGGTGCATCCTGATCTGGATCTGTTGATGCTGATTGTGGATTTCCCACGTGAGGATCGGTGTAGTGCTGCAGATTGGGCGTGTGCCATTGAGGCCGCCGTGGCCACGCGGATGCACACTGGCGCTCCTTTGGCCATGGTTGCGACACTGCCCGAACTTATGCCTGAGGAAATCGCGCACCGCCTGCTCGCAGCGGGGGTGGTGCCGCTTTGTGGTCTGCGGGAGGCAATGAGCGCCACGGTAGCCGCCAGCCAGATCGCAAGCCCGTCGGATGTGCCTGCGCTCCTGCCCTGGCCGGACCTTGATGGGGTGAGCTCTGACATACCACTTGTGCCGGAAGGCATCGCCAAACAGCGCCTTGCCGCAACCGGTTTGCGCATTCCACGGAGCTGTCGTTTGTCCCGGGTAACGCTGGACGAGACGCTGGCTGAGGCAACATCCCAAGTTGGCTTCCCCCTTGTGTTGAAGGCCGAAGGCCTTGCCCACAAAAGCGAGGCTGGCGCGGTGCGGCTTGCTCTTGGCTCACAGGAGGCTGTCGCCGACGCCGCGTGGGAGATGCCGGGGGACCAGCTATTGCTGGAGGAAATGATCACCGGGACGGTTGCGGAGCTGTTGATTGGGGTCACGCGTGATCCGGCGCATGGGTTTGTGCTGACACTGGGTGCTGGTGGTGTGTTGACCGAGCTGCTGGAGGACAGCGTGTCGCTGCTGCTGCCGGTCAGCGACACCATGTTGGAGGCGGCGCTGGATCAACTGCGGATCACCCGGTTGCTTGACGGGTATCGCAGTGCCCCGGCAGCGGATCGTCCGGCTGTTCTGCGGGCGGTGCGGGCGGTGGAACGCTATGTGCTTGCCCATTCGGACACAGTTGAAGAAATTGAAATCAACCCGCTGATTTGTACGCCCAGCGACGCCATAGCGGTGGACGCGCTGCTGCGAGAAAAGGAACTGACCCATGACTGATACCCCCATCCGGACGCGCCGCGACGGCGCTATTCTGGAAATCACACTGGATCGGCCAAAGGCCAACGCCATTGATCTGAAAACCAGCGTTGCGATGGGCGAGGTGTTTCGGGAGTTTCGCGATGATCCTGAACTGCGTGTGGCGATTCTGACCGGCGGCGGTGAGAAATTTTTCTGCCCCGGTTGGGATCTGAAAGCGGCGGCCGACGGAGATGCGGTTGACGGAAATTACGGTGTTGGCGGCTTCGGCGGGTTGCAGGAGCTGCGCGATATGAACAAGCCGGTGATCGCCGCCGTGAACGGTATCGCCTGCGGTGGCGGGCTGGAACTGGCGCTGTCGGCGGATATGATCATTGCCGCAGATCACGCCACCTTTGCGCTGCCGGAAATCCGCTCCGGCACGGTGGCGGATGCCGCCTCGATCAAATTGCCCAAACGCATTCCCTATCACATCGCCATGGAGCTGTTGCTGACGGGACGTTGGTTTGATGCTGAAGAGGCCCATCGCTGGGGCTTGGTGAATGAAATCGTAGCGGCTGATCAGCTGTTGGACCGCGCCTGGGAATTGGCCCGCCTGCTCGCCTCTGGCCCGCCATTGGTTTACGCCGCAATCAAGGAGATCGTCCGCGACGCTGAGGATAGTAAATTTCAGGACGCCATGAACCGCATCACCAAACGCCAGCTGCGCAGTGTTGATGTGCTCTATGACAGTGAGGACCAGATGGAAGGCGCGCGGGCCTTTGCTGAAAAGCGTGATCCTGTCTGGAAGGGCCGCTAAATAGGGGCGTGGTCCGGTGTTCGGGATCCTATGCGGCGATGAATGGCGGGGAGTATTGATTGATCGGTACTCCCGCCCGCTTCGGGTGACCTGATGGTCCCCCTGTGCCGTTGGGCGTGGCGCTGCGCCCTATGGCGCAGCGGGCCTCTCAACATATCAGCCCGAACCGTGGATCACGGGCGCCATGTGCGCTGGCGCTAGACCTTGGAAAACAACGCAATCAGTGCCGTGTCCGCGCTATGGGCGCCGGTCGCCTTGGCACCGTAGATGGCGACCTCAGGCAGGGTCAGGTTGCGGATCCACCCCCCGTCCTGCAACCGCTCCAATGCTGAGGCAAAGCCGGACCGGGCCGAGAAGCGCGCATTCACAGCCAGCGCAAACACCGCGCCGGGGCGCGCAAGGCGCAGCAGGCCCGGCAGAACCTCAGGGCCAACATGGCCATGGGTGAAGGTGCCAGAGGAAACCACCCCGGCATAAGCGGCACGCGGTACCGGCACGCCCACCGTCAGATCCGCCTCGATTACATCGCGATAGACATCCTTGCGCAGCGCCTGTGCCAGCATCTCGGGACTGATATCCGTGGCATCAATTGGCGCGATCCCGCGCCGGTTTAGCGCCACGCCACACAGCCCGGTACCCGCCCCGACATCCAGTACGGGGCCACATCCCTCCGCCGCGGCAAACAGCCCGGCAACCTGATCCGGCAGGATATAGCTCGTCTCCTGTGCAAAGCTCTGGTCGTAACTTTCGGCCCAGTCGGCATAGAGCTGCCGGGAATGGTCCGGCGTCTCCAGCCCGTAGGCGGTGGTCAGGGTGATCGGTTTTTGCGCCATGGGTACAGGAAATGCGGTTTTGGCCCGTGAATCAACCCTTGCACCCGCAGAGAGCCGCGCGCATCTATGAGCCATGATGAAAACGTTGCTCTGTCTTGGATTTGGCTATACCGCCCGCGCATTGGCTCCCCGGCTGCTTCAGGCCGGTTGGCGCGTAATTGGCACCACCCGGTCGGTCGAGGATGCGGTGCCGGTGCCCGGTGTCGACCTGATCACTTGGCCCGGTGCGCCTCTGTCGCTTGATGGGGTGACGCATATCCTGTCGTCGGTTGGCCCGACGGAGGCAGGAGACCCGGTGCTGGCGGAATTTTCGGATGCGTTGGCAGCTGCCGCTACTGGTGACACTTTGGAGTGGGTCGGCTACCTCTCTACCACCGCGGTCTATGGTGATCATGATGGCGCCTGGGTGGATGAAAACACAGCCGTCACCCCCTCCAGTCAACGCGGTCGCTGGCGCGCGGCTGCTGAGACGGGTTGGCAGGCCATTCCCGATCTGCCGCTTCACATCTTTCGCCTCGCTGGGATCTACGGCCCCGGACGCGGCCCCTTTGCCAAGCTGATGGCCGGGAAGGCGCGGCGTATCGTGAAACCGGGGCAGGTGTTCTCGCGCATTCATGTGGATGACATTGCGCAAGCGCTAGCCGCCTCGATTGCGCAGCCCGACCCCGGCGCGATCTACAACCTTTGTGATGATGACCCGGCCCCGCCGCAGGATGTGCTGGGCTTCGCCGCCGAGCTTTTGGGCCTGCTGATCCCCGCTGAGGTCCCTTTCGATGAGGCCGGCATGACCCCCATGGCGCGCAGTTTCTACGGCGAAAACAAGCGCGTCGCCAATCAGCGCATCAAGGAAGATCTCGGGGTGGAGCTGCTCTATCCCACCTACCGAGAAGGCCTGCGGGCTGTCCGCGCTGCCGAAGACCTGGAAACCTTCGTCCCACCGCAGGAAACGACAGGGGTCTAGGTTTCTTTGGTCCGAAGATGTTTGGACAAATCGCCTGTCAGAGGTAAGCCCTAAGCCCGCTTCTCTCCAATCGACGCTACACCCAGAACCTCCAGCACCTTGGCTTCGATCTGCGGCGCGTTCATGGCGGCGACATTGTACATATCCGCCGGGTTGGCCTGATCTATGAAGGTGTCGGGCAGCACCATGGAGCGGAACTTCAGCCCGCCGTCAAAAACGCCTTCCTCCGCCAGAAGCTGCGCCACGTGGGAGCCAAAGCCCCCCACTGCGCCCTCTTCGATGGTGATGAGTGCTTCGTGATCGGCAGCCAGTTGCAGGATCATGTCGCGATCCAGCGGCTTGGCAAAGCGGGCATCGGCAATCGTCGGGGTGATGCCCTTTGCGCTCAGCGCTTCGGCGGCTTTCCTGACTTCACCCAGACGGGTGCCAAAGGACAGGATCGCCACGCGTTTGCCCTCTTGGATCATGCGTCCTTTGCCGATCTCCAGCACCTCGGGCGCCTCCGGCATATCCACGCCTTCGCCCTCACCACGCGGATAGCGGAAGGCAATGGGGCCGTCGTCATAGGCCGCGGCCGTGGCCGTCATATGCGCCAGCTCGGCCTCATCGGCGGCGGCCATCACCACCATGCCGGGCAGGTTGGCCATATAGGCAATGTCGAAACTGCCTGCATGGGTCGCCCCATCCGCCCCCACCAGACCGGCGCGGTCGATGGCAAAGCGTACCGGCAGGCGCTGGATCGCCACGTCATGGACCACTTGGTCATAGCCGCGCTGCAGGAAGGTGGAATACATCGCACAGAAGGGTTTCATCCCGCCCGCCGCAAGCGCGGCGGCGAAGGTCACGCCATGCTGTTCTGCGATACCGACGTCGAATGTGCGCGACGGGTAGCGTTCAGCCATCAGGCTCAGACCGGTGCCATCGGGCATCGCGGCGGTGACGGCGCAAATTTTGTCATCCTCGGCTGCCAGCCGCACCAATTCCTTGCCAAAGACGGAGGTATAGGAGGGCGCGTTGGAGGGCGCTTTCTTCTGCTCACCTGTCACCATGTCGAATTTGGCGGTGGCATGACCCTTGTCGCGGGCGGCCTCGGCAGGGGCATACCCCTTGCCCTTCTTGGTCAGCACATGGATCAGAATCGGACCGGTGGCGCGGGCCTTCACGGTGCGCAGCACCGGCAGCAGCTGGTCCATATCATGGCCATCAATCGGCCCGAGATAGGAAAAGCCCAAGCTTTCAAACAAGGTGCCACCTACCGCCATGCCCTTCAGCATATCCTTGGCCCGCTTGGCCCCCTCGCGGAAGGGTTCCGGCAGCAGGGATGCAGCGCCCTTGGCCACCGCTTTCAGCTCCTGAAATGGTTCTTCGGCATAGAGGCGCGACAGATAGGAGGACAGCGCCCCAACCGGCGGGGCAATCGACATCTCATTGTCGTTCAGAATGACAATCAGCCGCTTGCCCAGATGGCCTGCATTGTTCATCGCCTCAAACGCCATGCTAAGCCGACATCGACCCATCGCCGATCACGGCAATCGCATCGCCCAGCCCCTCAGGCACCACACCGCCCAGATCGCGCGCCACGGCAAAGCCAAGCGCCGCGCTGATTGAGGTGGAGCTATGCGCCGCCCCAAAGGGGTCAAAAGGCGATTCAGAGCGTTTGGTAAACCCGCTCAACCCGTCCTTCATCCGCAATGTGCGAATGCGGTCGCGCCGTCCCGTCAGGATCTTGTGCGGATAACACTGGTGCGAGACATCCCAGACGATTTTATCGCGCGGGGTGTCAAACACCGCATGCAGCGCAGTGGTCAGCTCCACGACTCCCAACCCGGCGCCCAGATGGCCACCGGTGACGGAGACGGCGGAAATCGTTTCCTGGCGCAACTCCTGTGCAACCTGCGTCAGCTGCGCATCGCTCAAGGATTTCAGATCTGCCGGGCGGGTGATCTGATCCAGAAGGGGGGTCTGGGGCCGGTCTGACATGGCAGCTCCTTGGGCGTGTTGCTTTGGCGGTGCACGCATTGTGCGGCTCAGCTATCGCGCGAGATAACGAAGCGCGCGGCGTCCTTCAAGGTTTCTGCGGCATCGCCATAGGGGGTCAGCGCCTCACAGGCCTGTTCCATCAGGGCGCTGGCGCGTGTTTTTGCGGCGTCCAGTCCTAACAGCGACACAAAGGTGGCCTTGCCCGCATCAGCATCTTTACGGACGGCTTTGCCAACCTTGGCCGCGTCGCCTTCCACATCCAAGATGTCATCTGCGATTTGAAAAGCAAGGCCAAGCGCATCGGCATAGCGTCGCAGCGGGGTCTCATCCGCCCCGGCCATCACGGCACCTGCGGTAGCGGACCAGGAGATGAGACAGCCGGTCTTGCGGTTTTGCAGCTGCGTGATCTGTTCCAGATCCAGCGGCGTGGTGGCGGTTTCTGCAGCGATATCCAGCATCTGCCCAGAGACCATCCCATCCTTGCCAGAGGCTTGCGCCAGACCACGGATCAGCAGCAGCGCCTGCGGGCCGATCCTGGGGTTGGCAAGCAGCTCAAACGCAAATGTCTGCAGGCTGTCGCCTGCCAGCACCGCCATCGCCTCATCCCATTTTTTGTGAACGGTGGGCTGACCGCGACGCAGGTCATCATCATCCATGCAGGGCAGATCATCATGTACCAACGAGTAGGCGTGAATACATTCGATCGCCAGTGCGGCCTCTAGTGCGGCCTCCTCAGCGATGCCATGCAGGCGGGCGCTCTCCAGCACCAGAAACCCGCGCAGCATCTTGCCGCCGGTGACGGCATAGCGCATCGCAGCGTGCAGCGCATCGCCGCCGCCGAGCCGCGCATCCATATGCGCTGTGATCCGGGTCTGCGCGTCCTTCAACGCCTGCGCAAAAGGGCGCGCAGAACTGTGGTGTCGCGCGGTGGCATCTGCGGCGGCAGCCATGGGTCAGCCAGCATCCAGAGGCTGGGTGCCGGTCGGCGTGCCCTTGGCATCCAGCGTGATCGCCGCCACTTTTTCCTCGGCCCGCTTTAGCTCATCCTCGCAGCGTTTCTTCAGCTTGGCCCCACGGTCATACAGAGCGATGGAGGCATCCAGCGCCACATCGCCACGTTCCAGCTGGTCCACCACGGTTTCAAGCGCGCGCATCGCCTGTTCAAAGCTCAGCTCTTCAACGGGGGTCTCGTTGGATGTGTCGGTCATGTGCCTGCCTCTATCAATTCTTCCACATGGGCTTTGGCCGCTGCGGCCAGCGCGTTCAGATCATATCCCCCCTCCAAAGTCGAGACGATACGACCACCGCACAGCTCTGCCGCCAACGCGCAGAGTTCGCGGGTCAACCAGCGGAAATCCTCGGTGCTCCACATCAGTTCTGCCAGCGGGTCGTCCTGATGGGCGTCAAATCCAGCCGAAACTATGATCAGCTCCGGTTTGAAGGCCCGCAACCGGGGGAAGGCCTGATCGACATAGGCTGCTTTCATCTGCACGCCGCCTGATCCGGGCGGCAATGGCAGGTTCAGGATCTGGCCGTGGGCGCCATCTTCTTCTGGCCGACCGGATCCGGGCCAAAGCGGCATCTGCTGGCTGGACATGAACAGCGCGCGGGGCTCATCCCACAACAGATCCTGCGTACCATTGCCGTGATGCACATCGAAATCCACCACGGCCACACGGGCCAGACCGTGGTGATCCAGGGCATGTTTGGCCGTCAGCGCGGCATTGCCGAACAGGCAAAACCCCATCGCAGTGTCGGTTTCCGCGTGATGGCCGGGCGGGCGCACGGCGGCAAAGGCGTTCTGGACTTCGCCGCTGACAACCAGATCCACCGCCCGCACCGCTGCCCCCGCTGCGCGAAAGGCTGCATCCAGCGAGCCCGGTGACAGGAACGTATCGCCATCAATCCGCCCAAACCCCTCCTGCGGCAGCGCCTGGCGCAGATCCGCGAGATAGCTGGCCGGGTGAATGCGCAGGATATCATCCTCCGCCGCCATCGGTGCGGTCACCCGGCGTAGCTCCAGTCCTTCAAGCGCATGCAGCACATGTTCCAGTCGGGCCACTCGTTCGGGGTGGCCGTCAGGTGTGACATGGGTCAGGCAATCAGCATGGGTGATCAAGGCAGTCGTCATGAGGCGTCCCCGTTTGTTCTGGCCGCTTCTTCTGGCCACAAATATCCCCGCCGGAGGCTCACACCATACCGCGCAGCGGTTCCCGGCCCTGAGGCTTAGTCCGGTGCCAGCATATAGCCCGCACCGCGCACCGTCTGCAGGTATTGCGGCTGTTTCGGATTGGGTTCGATCTTGCGCCGCAGGCGGGTGATCTGAACGTCCACTGCCCGTTCCTGCGCCTGCCCTCGATCGCGGCCCAGATCCTCGACCAGTTTGGTGCGGCTCACCGGTTCGCCCGGACAGGCGGAAAAGATCTTCATCAGCTGGTTTTCGGTGCCGGTCAGGCGGATCAGCTCCTCGCCCTGCCACATCTCGCCGCGTTCAATATCATAGCGGATTGGCCCCAGATGCAGCACCTTGGGGGCGGCCTCGCTGGCGGCTCAGCTCCGGCATCCGCCGCAGGATCGCGTTGATCCGCAACAGCAGCTCCTTGGGTTCAAACGGTTTGGCCAGATAATCATCCGCGCCCGCTTCCAGCCCTTCGATGCGGTCTTCGGTCTCTCCCTTCGCCGTCAAAAGCAGGATCGGCGTGGCGATGGTTTCGCGCAGCGACCGGGTGAGAGAGATCCCATCCTCGCCCGGCATCATCACATCCAGCACAATCAGATCAAAATCCAGCCCCGACAGCACCCGCCGGGCATGGGCCGCATCGCGCGCGGCGGTGACCAGAAACCCGGCCCGCATCAGGAATTTCTTCAGCAGGCCACGGATGCGCTCATCATCATCGACAATCAGCAGATGGGAATCGAACTGGGTCATGTGCCACTCTCCCGCAGCTTGGCGTAGGCGCGGCGCATATCGGCATCCATCATCGCCTCCAGCACCCGTTTGAAGCCCTGAACCGCTTCCGGTCCGGCATCCTTATACGCGGTGCGCATCCGGGCGCGCTGGGCATCCGACAGGGTGGCCTCCAATGCGCGCCCCTTATCGGTCAGGAACAAATGCCGTTCCCGTTTGTCAGTGACCCCAACCCGGCTCTCGACCAGACCGTCGCCGATCAGCGCCCGGAGCACGCGATTGAGCGATTGTTTGGTCACCCCGAGAATGGACAGCAGGTTGTTCACCGTCGTGCCCGGTGCACGATTGATGAAGTGGATGGCCCGATGGTGCGCCCGGCCATAGGCCATCTCCGCCAGGATCCGATCCGGGTCTGCGGTAAATCCGCGATAGGCAAAGAACATCGCCTCGATGCCCTGCCGCAACTGCTCATCCGTCAGAAACAGCAGGCTTTCGCCGCCAAATCCCTGCCCCGGTCGCCCTTCTGCCATGGGTCTCTCCCTGTTGTGCTGGGGTCATTTTAAGTCAGCGTTGTTGACATTCCAAGTCCGAAGATGTATCGAATCGCAGGTTTAGCGCAATATTATGTCCGAACCGGTCATATCATGCGCAACTTATGAAAATTCGGCGAGACATTAGGAGGTGCGCCATGGCTGGGTATGATGATCGGGACGGTTTGATCTGGATGGATGGTGAGATGGTCAACTGGCGCGATGCCAAGGTCCACATCCTCAGCCATGCCATGCATTACGCCTCCTCCGTCTTTGAGGGCGAGCGGGCTTATAACGGCAAAATCTTCAAAAGCCGCGAACATTCCGAGCGGTTGATCGCCTCGGCAGAAGCGCTGGACATGCCGATGCCCTACACCGTCGATCAGATAGAAGCGGCGAAGGAGGAAACCCTAAAAGCCTCCGGTCTGCAGGATGCCTATGTGCGCGCGGTTGTGTGGCGTGGCTCGGGCGAGGATATGGGTGTCGCATCGGCGAAAAACCCGGTCCGCATGGCTATCGCGGTCTGGGGCTGGGGCGCCTATTATGGCGACGCCAAGATGCAGGGCGCCAAGCTGGACATCGCGGAGTGGAAACGCCCAAGCCCGGAAACCATTCCGGTTCACGCCAAGGCAGCGGGCCTCTACATGATCTGCACCATCTCCAAGCACAAGGCTGAGGCCAAGGGCTGCTCGGACGCGCTGTTCATGGACTATCGCGGCTATGTGGCGGAGGCGACCGGCGCCAATATCTTCTTCGTGAAGGACGGCGAGGTTCACACGCCGACACCCGACTGTTTCCTGAACGGCATCACCCGTCAGACTGTCATCGGCATGCTGAAAGATCGCGGCATCACCGTGCATGAGCGTCACATCATGCCGGAAGAACTCGACGGGTTTGAGCAATGCTGGCTGACCGGCACCGCGGCAGAGGTCACCCCCGTTGGCCAGATCGGCCCGCACAGCTTTGAGGTGGGGGAACTGACCCAAGACATCGCCAAGGCCTATGAGGAGCTGGTGCGCAGCTGATCATCCAGCCGTTTCACATCCGGTTAAACTGCAAAAGCGCGGAGGTGACTCCGCGCTTTTTCCGTATGCGCCCAGCCCCTGCGTGCAGGGACCGGATGTGCATCAAACCGGGTCTCAGACCAGTTCAGTTGTGACAGTCACATTGCCGCGGACAGCGTTGGAATAAGGACAGATCTTGTGGCCTGCCTCGGTCACGGCCTGTGCCTCCTCGGGGGAGAGGCCGGGCAGCGCCACCTTCAGCGCGACCGTCAGGCCAAAACCGCCCTCGTCACGCGGACCGATGCCGACCTCGGCGTGGACCGACACATCATTCGGGACCTTGGCCAGGCTGTCATCCTGCGTGGTCGCAAATTTCATTGCGCCAATATAGCAGGCCGCATAGCCGACTGCGAACAGCTGCTCGGGGTTGCTGCCGTTGCCGCCGCCACCCATCTCCTTGGGCGGATCCAGATCAAAGCTGAGGTCGCTGTCGTGAATGCTGGCCTTGCCATCGCGGCCACCGGTTGCAGTGGCTGATGCGGTATAGACGGGGGAGACGCTCATGGCGGGATCCTTTCCTGGGTCACTGGTGGAGTTATTTATGTCGTGTGCGATATAAATGGGTCTCCTTGCGCCAAGGTCAAGTCCTTGCAGATGGATCGTGCGCGATTTAAATTATACCTATGACCAATGCGCTGCCTCCTGACATCCCGGATACGCCGGATCTTTTGTGTTTTGCCATCTATTCGGCAAATCATGCGTTGACCCGGCTTTACCGTCCTTTGCTGGCGCCATTAGGGCTGACCTATCCGCAATATCTGGTGCTGATCTCGCTCTATCATGCTGACGGGCAGACCGTCGGCGCATTGGGGCAGCGGCTGGATCTGGAGACCAATACGCTGACGCCCTTGCTGAAACGGATGGAGGTGGCGGGTTTCCTGTCTCGCGTCCCCAACCCAGAGGACGACCGCAGCCGGTTGGTCCAGCTCAGCGCAAAGGGCCGGGATCTGGCGGTGCAGGCAGGCGAGATCACCGCCTGCGCGGTTGAAGAGATGGGCGGCGATCTTCAGGATATTCTGGACCTGCGCGACCGGGTCAATGCGCTGCGGGCACGAATGGCGGTCAAGTAGAGTACGGCTTATCCTTTGGGATCTGTGACAGACCGCGCCTTGCCACGTTCCAGCCCCAACCGGCTTTCGCGCCAGATCACCAGCACATTGCCGGCAATCACCAGCCCGGCGCCAATCAGCATCACCACCGTCGGCAGTTCGTTGAACCAGATATAGCCCAGAAGGATGGCAAACAGCATCGAGGAATAGTCGTAGGGGGCCAGCATGGAGGCGGGCGCAAAACGGTAGGAGGATGTGACAAGGATCTGGGCCACGCCGCCGACCAGCCCCGCGCTGATCAAAAGCGCCAGCGTGGTTGGATCAGGCCAGACCCAGCCAAAGGGCAGCGTGCACAGCGACAGGAGCGACGCTGTGAGCGAAAAATAGAACACGATGGCGGCGGTATGCTCCGTCATCACCATGCGGCGGATGTGGATCTGCACCAGTCCGCGCGCCATCGTGGCGATGAGGATCAGAATGGCGCCGATGGTCGCGGTATCTCCCAGATCGCCACTGCCCAATCGCGGCCAGAGCATCACAAGAACGCCAATCAACCCGATGGTCACGGCGCTGATTCGGATCAGCCTGATCCGCTCGCCCAGCAACAGGGCCGCCAGAATGAGTGTGAAGATCGGGGTGGCATAGCCAATCGCCGTGACCTCGGGCAGCGGCAGCATTCCCAGCCCCATGAAGGTCATGCCCATCGCAGTTGTGCCCAGAATGCCGCGCAGGAAATGCTTGCCCGGATGGGTCGTCCGCAATCCGCGCCCCAGTTCGCCCCGCATGGACAGCCAGACGAGAATAACGGGAATGGCAAAGAAGGAGCGGAAAAACACCGCTTCACCAGCGGGCACCACGTCGGAGGTCGCCTTGATAATCGCCGACAGCCCGGTGAACAGGGCAATCGCGGCCAGTTTCAGCGCGATGGCGCGGCCGGGTTGATGCGATGTTAAGGATTTGACCATGGCCAGACCCTGCGCCGCCGCGTCGAAAAGTGCAACGGGTTGATTTTCCCGCCCGGCTTTGTCCAAGGTCACGCAGCACCGCAATCATCTGTCACCCGCTGCAAGGAGCCCTCCGAATGTATGACGCGAATCCGCTGATCTGCCACCTGCGTGCGGCGTCCCTGGGGCGCGAGGACGCTCTGTTTGCCACCCGTCCCGGCGCGGATCCGGTCAGCTATGGCGATCTCTTTGTGGGGGCGGAGCGTATGGCAGCCGCACTTGTTTCACGTGGAGTCGTGCCGGGCGATCGTGTGGCTGTGCAGGTGGATAAATCCCTTGCGGCACTCCAGCTCTATCTTGGAACGGTGATGGCGGGGGCGGTGTTTCTGCCGCTCAACCCCGCCTATACCGATGCTGAGGTTGCGTATTTCATCGGGGATGCCACGCCATCTGTGTTTATCTGCGATCCGGCGCGGCTGGACGGGGTGCAGGGGGTGGCCGGAAGGGCGCATCTTCTGACGCTGGATGGGGCGGGGCAGGGCAGTCTTGCGGATCTGGCGGCAGGCCAGAGTGGGTTTGACCCGGTCGCGCGCGCGCCCTCTGATCTGGCGGCGATCCTTTATACTTCGGGCACCACCGGCCGGTCCAAAGGGGCGATGCTCAGCCATGAGAACCTCTATTCCAACTCACTGACCTTGCGCGACTACTGGCAGTTCACCGCTGAGGATGTGCTGATCCACGCTTTGCCGATCTTTCACACGCATGGGCTATTTGTCGCGACCAATGTGGCGCTTTTGGCAGGCGCGCAAGTGGTGCTGCTGCCCGGTTTTGATGCGGCGGCGATCTTAGCGGCGATGCCAAATGCCACAGCGCTGATGGGGGTGCCGACCTTCTACACGCGGCTGTTGGCCGATGCGCGGCTGACGCCGGATCTGGCGGCCAATATGCGGCTGTTCATTTCTGGCTCGGCGCCGCTGCTGGTGGAGACCCACGAGCAATGGCAGGCCCGCACCGGTCACCGTATTCTGGAACGCTACGGGATGACGGAAACCAATATGAGCACCTCCAACCCTTATGAGGGCGAACGGATCGCAGGCACCGTTGGCCCCGCATTGCCGGGGGTGGAGGCGCGGGTGACACTGGACAATACGGAAATCCCGCTGGGCGAAATTGGCGTGCTGGAAGTGCGCGGCCCGAATGTTTTCCAGGGCTACTGGCAGATGCCGGAGAAAACCGCCGAGGAGCTGCGCCCGGATGGCTGGTTCATCACCGGTGACCTCGCCAAGATCGACAGCAACGGCTACGTCACCATCGTGGGCCGGGAAAAAGATCTGGTGATCTCCGGGGGATTCAATGTCTACCCGAAGGAGGTCGAGACGCTGATCGACGATCTGCCGGGGGTGCTCGAAAGTGCGGTGATCGGCGTGCCGCATCCCGATTTCGGCGAGGCGGTTGTGGCTGTGGTGGTCCCGGCTGGGGAGGGCACCGATGCGGCAACCATCCAAGCGGCGCTGTCAAAACATCTCGCGAAGTTCAAACGGCCCAAACACATCGCGCTGATGGAGGAACTGCCGCGCAACACCATGGGCAAAGTGCAGAAAAAAGCGCTGCGCGAAACATTCGCCCAGCTGTTTACCTGACTGGAGAAGGTGCCGCCGTCTCGCGTCTGACATCAGGGCGAGACGGCGATCGGATCAACCGCCGATGTGGCCTTGGTTCTCCCCCACCTGACCGCGATGCAGCAACAGGTGGTCCAGGATCACGCAGGCCATCATCGCCTCTGCCACCGGCACCGCGCGAATACCGACGCAGGGGTCATGGCGGCCTTTGGTGATGACCTCGGCGGCGCTGCCATCCTTGCGGATCGACTGGCGCGGCGTCAGGATCGAGGAGGTGGGTTTTACCGCAAAGCGCACCACGACATCCTGCCCGGTGGAAATGCCACCCAGAATGCCGCCCGCATGGTTCGACGAATAAACCGGCTGGCCATCCTCGCCGAGGAAGATCTCATCAGCGTTTTCGGAGCCTTTGAGGACCGCCGCATTCATGCCTTCGCCGATTTCGACGGCTTTGACGGCGTTGATCGACATCATCGCTGCGGCCAGATCGGTGTCCAGTTTGCCATAGATCGGTGCGCCGATGCCTGCGGGCACACCACGGGCGACTACCTCAATCACCGCGCCGACGGACTCGTGATCCTTGCGCAGACCTTGCAGGTAATCTTCCCAGTCCTGCACCGCAGCAGCATCGGGGATCCAGAAATCATTCTGGTCGATGGCGTCCCAGTCAAAGCGGCTGCGGTCGATTTCCATCTCCCCCATGCGGGTCATGTAACCTTTGATCTCCAGTCCGGGGACCAGCGCCTTGATCGCTTCCCGTGCCACACCGCCTGCCGCAACACGGGCTGCGGTTTCGCGGGCTGAGGACCGGCCACCCCCGCGGTAGTCGCGGTTGCCGTATTTCTGGAAATACGTGATGTCCGCATGGCCGGGGCGGAAGGTCTGGGCGATCTCGCCATAATCCTTTGAGCGTTGATCGGTGTTTTCGATCATCAGCTGGATCGGCGTGCCGGTCGATTTCCCCTCGAACACACCGGACAGGATTTTGACCGCATCCGGTTCGTTGCGCTGGGTCATATTCTTGTTCTGACCGGGGCGGCGCTTGTCCAGCCACTGCTGCAACATTTCAGGGTCAATCGCCACATTCGGCGGGCAGCCATCAACCGTCGCACCCAAGGCGGGTCCGTGGCTTTCGCCCCAGGTGGTGACGCGGAACAAATGGCCAAAGCTGTTGATCGACATGGGCGCGGTCTCCTTTGCGGGATTGCTTAGCGGGGGAGGGCGGCTCTCTCAAGGGGTTTCCTGTGTTGCGCGGATCGTTGCGGGCGCTGCCCCCGCCGCCCCTTGGGCGACTCCCCGTGGATATTTTTGGCCAGAAGATCGGGAGGTGTTAACCCGGCTGAAAGGACAGGCAGACTCCCCCAATGTTTCGCGTGCGAAACAATTGGTCAGCCCTTCTGTCGTTCTTTGAGCATATGTAACACCGCAATCGCTTGTCTTTCGCGGGTCTGCCGCTTAGGGTCCGCGCCACCTCGGGGTGCGCCTTCGGCGCTGAGATCACACCCGTAGAACCTGAACCGGCTAGAACCGGCGGAGGGAAGGTATGGACTGGCTCCTCCCTTGCCCCTCGTCGCGATGGAGGATGCCATGAAACATCTTGTACTTGCAGCGGGGCTGCTGGGCGCAACGGCAGCCTATGCCGATACGCCTGAATTGATTGTCTACACCTACGACAGCTTTGTCTCTGACTGGGGACCGGGTCCGGCCGTCGAGAAAGCCTTTGAGGCGACCTGCGGTTGCGATCTGAAGCTGGTCGGCGCAGGCGACGGCGCGGCGCTGCTGGCGCGGGTGAAGCTGGAAGGCGCGCGGTCTGACGCTGATGTGGTGCTGGGGTTGGATACCAATCTGACTGCGGCGGCCAAGGAGACGGGCCTGTTTGCGGATCATTCGGTCAGTGCCGATTATGCGCTGCCCTTCGCCTGGGAAGACGCCATTTTCGCCCCTTATGACTGGGGGTATTTCGCCTTTGTGCATAAGGCCGATGCTGTCGCGCCGCAGAACTTTGGCGAACTGGCTGCGAGCGATCTGAAAATCGTCATTCAGGATCCGCGTTCGTCTACGCCGGGTCTGGGATTGTTGATGTGGGTGAAGGCTGCCTATGGCGACAAGGCGCCTGAGGTCTGGGACGGGCTGGCAGATAACGTGCTGACCGTGACCAAGGGCTGGTCGGAGGCCTATGGTCTGTTTCTGGAGGGTGAGGCGGATATGGTGCTGTCCTACACCACCTCGCCCGCCTATCACCTGATCGCCGAGGAAGACGCCAGCAAGGCGGCAGCAGTGTTTGACGAAGGTCACTACATGCAGGTCGAAGTTGCCGGGAAGCTGGCGAACAGCGATCAGCCGGAGCTGGCGGATCAGTTCCTCGCCTTCATGGTCAGTGACGCGTTCCAGTCGGTGATCCCGACCACCAACTGGATGTATCCGGCAGTGACCCCGGCGGAGGGTTTGCCCAAAGGGTTTGAGACCCTGGTGGCGCCAGAAAAATCACTGCTGCTGAGCGAAGATGAGGCGGCGGCGCTGCGCGATGTGGCGCTGGATGAATGGCTGACCGCGCTCAGCCGTTAAGATCCCGCTGGGGTCTGGGCGTCGCTGCCTGTGTGGCGGCGCTGATCCTTGGTGCGCTGGCCGCAGTGGTCTGGCGTGCCGAGGTGGGGCGGGGCATCGGCCCTGCCGATTGGGCTGCAATCCGGTTTACCCTGATGCAGGCTGTTCTGTCTGCCCTGTGCAGCGTGGTGCTCGCCGTTCCGGTGGCGCGCGCGCTGGCACGGCGGCGGTTTGTCGGGCGACGGGTGCTGATTGCCCTCATGGGTGCGCCGTTTATCTTGCCGGTGATCGTGGCAATCCTTGGCATTCTTGCGGTGTTTGGCCGTTCGGGCTGGCTGAGCGATCTGCTGGGCTTGTTCGGGTTCGAACCGCTGCAGATCTATGGGTTGCACGGGGTTGTGCTGGCACATGTGTTTTTCAATCTGCCACTGGCGACGCGGTTGATCCTGCAGGGCTGGCAGGAAATCCCGGCAGAACGGTTTCGTCTGGCAGCGCAGATCAATGCGGATCGCCGGGCGATGTGGCAGCTGCTGGAGGCGCCAATGCTGCGGCAGGTGGTGCCCGGCGCGCTGGCGGTGGTCTTTGCGATCTGCCTGTCGAGCTTTGCCGTGGCGCTGACGCTGGGGGGCGGGCCGCGCGCCACCACCATTGAACTGGCGATCTATCAGGCGTTTCGATTTGATTTCGATCTGGCGCGGGCGGCGCTGTTGTCGGGCGTGCAGCTATTGTTGACCGGCGCGGCGGCGCTGGTGGCCCTGCGGGTGGCGACGGGCGAGGGGTTTGGTGCCGGATTGGACCGTCCGGTACGGCGTTGGGATGGGCGGGGCGCGCTGGCGCGGGTACTGGATGGTGCCTGTCTGATTGCGGCGGCGCTGTTTTTGCTGTTGCCGCTGAGCGCGATTGTGATTGCAGGGCTGCCGGGCCTGCTGTCGATGGGGGCGTCGGTCTGGCTGGCGGCGGGCAATTCGGTGCTGATTGCAGGGGTGAGCACGTTTGTGTTGCTGGCGATTTCCCTGCCGATGGCGGTGGCCGTGGCGCTGGGCCGGGGTGGGTTGGTGGAGCTGTCGGGCCTGTTGGGGCTGGCGGTATCGCCGCTGGTGATTGGCACCGGCCTGTTTATTCTGATCTATCCGGTGGCGGATCCCTTTGCGCTGGCGCTGCCGGTCACAGCGGTGGTGAATGCGCTGATGTCGCTGCCCTTTGCGCTGCGCATTCTGATCCCGCGGGTGCGGGAGGTGCTGGCGCGCTATGGCCGTCTGTCGCTCTCGCTTGATATGCGGGGCTGGGTGTTTCTGCGCCGGGTGCTGCTGCCCCGTCTGCGCCCGCAGATCGGTTTTGCCGCTGGGCTGGCGGCAGCGCTGTCGATGGGGGATCTGGGCGTGATTGCGCTGTTTGCCGATAGCGAAACCGCGACATTGCCCTTGCAGATCTATCGCCTGATGGGGGCCTACCGGATGGAAGCGGCCTCGGGTGGGGCGCTGTTGCTTTTGTGCCTGTCCATGGGGGCATTTTACATTCTCGACCGGGGAGGGCGTCGACATGCTGAAACTTGAGAACTGCCTATTGGATAACGGCGGCTTTATCGTGCGTGCGGACCTTACGATCAAGGCAGGCCATCGGGTGGCGGTGATCGGTCCCTCCGGGGCGGGCAAGACCACGCTGATCGAGGCCATCGCGGGGTTTGTTCCCATCACGGCCGGAACGCTGTCCTGGCAAGACCGTGCGCTGACCGACGTCTCACCGGGGCAGCGGCCGATTGCGATGCTGTTTCAGGACGGCAATCTGTTTCCGCATCTGAGCGTGGCACAGAACGTGGGGTTGGGGATCCGCCCGAATCTGCGTCTGAGTGTTGAAGAACAGGAAAAGGTGCGCGCGGCGATCAAACGGGTTGGCCTTCAGGGTATGGAAGAGCGCAAGCCCGCCGCGCTGTCCGGTGGCCAGCAAAGTCGCGTGGCACTGGGCCGCGTGCTGGTGCAGGGGCGTGATCTTCTGCTGCTGGATGAGCCATTTGCGGCGCTGGGGCCAGCGCTGAAGGCGGAGATGTTGGATCTGGTGGCGGACCTGGCGGCAGAGACCGGGGCAACCGTGCTGATGGTCAGCCATGATCCGGCGGATGCGCGCCGGATTGCCGATCAGGTGGTGTTGGTGGCGGATGGCGTGGCGCATCCGCCAATGGAGACGGCGGAATTGCTGGACAATCCGCCGCCTGCGCTGAAGGCCTATCTGGGATAGGCCCACGCGTCCTGAGGATTTAGGCGCCCAACGCCGCCTTGCGGGTTTTGATGATCATGAGCGCGGCATTGGCCGCCTCGCGTCCCTTGTCAACAAAATGGGCGCGGTAGATCGCGTTGTGATGATCGGTTTCCTGATAGTGGTGCGGCGTCAACGAGACGGACAGGACCGGCACGTTGGTCTCCATCCCGGCCTGCATCAGGCCGTCCACGACAGCCTGGGCGACAAAATCATGGCGATAGATGCCGCCATCCACCACAAAGGCCGCGCAGGCGATGGCGTCGTATTTGCCGGTCTTGGCCAGTTCTTTGGCCAGAAGCGGCATTTCAAAGGCACCTGGCACGTCAAATACGTCGATCTGCTCGGCGGGGATCAGCTCCTGAAAGCCATCCAGCGCACGGTCGACGATATCGGAATGCCAATGCGCCTTGATGAAAGCGAAGCGGGTGTGTGTCATGATCGATAACTCCTATAGGTTTGACACGTCACCCAAGGCGATCACGAGTGATGAGGGCGCACGTTCCCCGTGGCCCTGTCACACGTTCTCTTCCATCCGGACTATGACCGTCGGCTCTGGAGTTGCACCAGATCTGCTGACATCACTTTTTGCGCATTCACAGCCCGAGATGGGAACCGGTGTTCGGTTCACGCTGTGACGCCACTCAAAATGACCGCTCGCGGGCTTACGGGGCTGGCCCGCTTACCGCCGGTGGGGAATTCCGCCCCGCCCTGAGAACAGCGCGACCATGGCTGCAAGACAGGTCAAAGGCAAGAGAAAGAGCGCCTGCGACGCGCGGCAAAGGGGGTTTTCCCCGCCGAGGTTGTGGCTAGAGTGCGTGATGTTCGATCTGGCGCAGGGCGCATACTAACTGCCTTGCCGAAGAGTCATCGCTGACCGGTCATTGGTTCCAACGAAAAGGATAGTCGATATGAAACTCTATCACGCGCCGACCTCCCCCTATGTGCGCAAGGTCATGGTGCTGCTGCACGAGACAGATCAGTTGGCAGATGTGGAGCTGCGCCCGGTGGCCACGACACCGATTTCCCCGGCGAGCGACCTGAAGGCGGCCAATCCGCTGGCGAAGATCCCGGCGTTGGAACGGGCCGATGGGGCGACGCTGTATGACAGCCGGGTGATCTGCGCCTATCTGGCCGAGCGTGCGGGCAATGCGCTTTATGCTGGCGGTTGGGACACGCGGGTGCTGGAGGCGACAGCGGATGGCATCATGGAGGCGGCGGTATTGCTGTCTTATGAAAACCGGCTGCGCCCGGCGGACAAACAGTGGCCAGAGTGGATCGAAGGGCAGAGCGGCAAGGTGCTGGGCGGTTGTGCGGCGCTGAACACCCGCTGGATGTCGCATCTGCAGGGTCCCTTGCGGATTGGCCAGATCGCGGTGGCCTGTGCGCTGTCCTATGTGGATTTCCGCCATCCGGATATGGGCTGGCGCAACGGCAATGAGGCGCTGGCAGAGTGGTTTGCCGCATTCGATTCGCGCCCGTCAATGCAGGCGACACGGCCGCCGGAAAGCTGAAATCTGGCGCAGGCGGCCCCTTGAATTCGGGGGCGCCTGCGCAAATATGTGAGGCTGTTTGCAACAGTTGCGCATAATTACTTGCGGATGCGTCCATCTGCGCGCCTATGACCGCTGGACGAAAGCCCTTCTCCCCGCTAGATACCCGCGATGAGTCACTGCGTTCTTTGCGCAGTGAATGCGCATGTTTGCCCTAAACGGGCGCTGGAATTGGAGAAAACCTCGTGTCCCACGCAGAAGACAACGAAGGAACCCGGAGAGATTTCCTCTACTACGCCACTGCCGGCGCCGGGGCAGTGACTGCGGGTGCCGCAATTTGGCCCCTGGTCAACCAGATGAACCCCTCGGCTGACGTTCAGGCTCTGTCCTCGATCATCGTGGATGTGAGCGGCGTGGAAGTCGGGACTCAGCTCTCGGTTATGTTCCTTGGCAAGCCGGTGTTCATTCGCCGTCGTACCGAAGAAGAAATCGAAGAAGCCCGTGCTGTCGATCTGGCGGTATTGCCCGATCAGCAGGACCGCAATGCGAACAAACCCGGTCTGGACGCATCCGACGAAAACCGCACCCTGGATGATGCTGGCGAATGGCTGGTGATGATGGGCGTGTGTACCCACCT
Organism: Phaeobacter sp. BS52; assembly: GCF_045040595.1. Taxonomy (NCBI): domain Bacteria; kingdom Pseudomonadati; phylum Pseudomonadota; class Alphaproteobacteria; order Rhodobacterales; family Roseobacteraceae; genus Phaeobacter; species Phaeobacter sp. BS52. The sequence continues at coordinate 3,019,003 of NZ_CP090662.1, forward strand.
TGGCTGTGTGCCGCTGGGTGACGGTGCAGGCGATTTCAACGGCTGGTTCTGCCCCTGCCATGGTTCGCACTACGACACTGCCGGTCGTATCCGCAAAGGCCCCGCACCCGAGAACCTGCCGGTTCCGACCGCGGAGTTCATCGACGAAACCACCATCCAACTGGGATAAGGGAGGCACATATGTCCGGCATTCCGCACGATCATTACGAGCCGAAAACCGGTGGCGAGAAGTGGCTTCACAGCCGTCTGCCCATCGTCGGCCTGATCTACGACACCATCATGATCCCCACGCCCAAGAACCTGAACTGGTTGTGGATTTGGGGCATCGTTCTGGCCTTCTGTCTGGCCCTGCAAATTGTCACCGGTATCATTCTGGTGATGCACTACACCCCGCATGTGGATCTGGCGTTCTCCTCCGTTGAGCATATCATGCGCAACGTGAACGGCGGCTTTATGATCCGCTACCTGCACGCCAATGGCGCGTCGCTGTTCTTTATCGCAGTTTATATCCACATCTTCCGGGGGCTGTACTACGGTTCCTACAAGGCGCCGCGCGAGATCACATGGATCATCGGCATGCTGATCTATCTGATGATGATGGGCACCGCATTCATGGGCTACGTTCTGCCCTGGGGTCAGATGTCCTTCTGGGGCGCGACCGTGATCACCGGCCTGTTTGGCGCGATCCCGTTCATCGGTGAGCCGATCCAGACCCTGCTTCTGGGTGGTCCGGCCGTGGATAACGCGACGCTGAACCGCTTCTTCTCGCTGCACTATCTGCTGCCGTTTGTGATTGCCGGTCTCGTGATCGTCCATATCTGGGCGTTCCACACCACAGGCAACAACAACCCGACCGGTGTTGAAGTGCGCCGCAGCTCCAAGGAAGATGCTGCGAAAGACACGCTGCCGTTCTGGCCGTATTTCGTGATCAAGGATTTCCTTGGTCTGGCGGTTGTGCTGGTGATCTTCTGGGCCATCGTCGGCTTCATGCCGAACTACCTGGGGCACCCGGACAACTACATCGAAGCCAACCCGCTGCAGACCCCTGCGCATATCGTTCCGGAATGGTACTTCCTGCCGTTCTACGCGATCCTGCGGGCCTTCACCTCTGAAGTCTGGGTTGTGCAGATCGCGTCCTTCGTCACCGGTGGTATCGTGGATGCCAAGTTCTTTGGTGTTCTGGCGATGTTTGGTGCGATTGCCGTGATGGCGCTGGCGCCTTGGCTGGACACCAGCCGTGTGCGTTCCGGTCGTTTCCGTCCGCAGTTCAAATGGTGGTTCCTGTTGCTGGTCATCGACTTCTTCGCCCTGATGTGGCTGGGTGCGATGCCTGCGGAAGAACCCTATGCGTCGATCTCCCTGGTCGCGTCGGCCTATTGGTTCGGCTACTTCCTGGTCATTCTGCCCCTGCTGGGCGTGATCGAGAAGCCGATGGCCATCCCCGAGACCATCGAAGCCGATTTTGATGCCCATTACGGCAAGAAATCTGGCGCTGACGCCACAGCCGGCTGAGTAATTGAGAAGGACAGCAACCATGTTGAAAAAACTTGCAACCGGTGCCGCCTTCGCTCTGGCGCTCGTTCCTGCCGCATCTTTTGCGGCAGGCGGGGCAGGCCATGTCGAAGACTACGACTTCTCTTTTGAAGGCCCGTTCGGCACCTATGACACCAACCAGCTGCAGCGCGGATTGCAGATCTACACCGAGGTCTGCGCGGCCTGCCATGGTCTGAAACAGGTGCCGCTGCGCACGCTGGCAGACGAAGGCGGACCGAACCTGCCTGCGGATCAGGTCCGCGCCTACGCGGCTGACAACTTCAGCGTTTATGACCCGGAACTGGATGAGGACCGCCCGGCAAAACCGACGGACCACTTCCCGGAGAACAACAACGCTGGTGCTCCTGACCTGTCGCTGATGGCGAAGGCGCGCGCAGGCTTCCACGGGCCTTATGGCCTGGGTCTGAACCAGATGTTCAAAGGCATGGGCGGTGCTGAATATATCGCCTCTCTGCTGGCGGGCTACACGGGTGAAACCAAGGAAGAAGCTGGCACCACCTTCTATGAGAACACCGCCTTCCCGGGTGGCTGGATCTCCATGGCGCCGCCGATTTCGGATGAGCAGGTCGAGTTCATCGATGGCGCGCCGACCGATGTGGAAAGCCTGTCGAAAGACGTCGCGGCCTTCCTGATGTGGACCGCAGAGCCGAAGATGATGGCACGCAAGCAGGCAGGTTTTGTCGGCGTGCTGTTCCTGACGCTGCTGTCGGTGCTGCTGTATCTGACCAACAAGCGTCTCTGGGCGCCGCACAAAGGCAAGAAAACCAGCTAAGCCGGTTCTCTGTCAGTTACGAACATGAAACCCCCGCACGGTCCTGCCCTGCGGGGGTTTCTTTTTGATCCTTAGGACGGGGCGCTGCCCCTCTGCACTGCGGGCATTCACCCCGGAGTATTTTGGGAAAGGTGACGGGGCAGAGGGCGGGGGCAGGGCGCGCTGAGGCTGCTACCCGGCGAAGAAGCAGGAGCGGGGCCTTGGGGTCTGAAGATGCGTGAGGAGCGTTTGGGCCATATCTGTGACCGGTGTGCTGCCGTCAAACTCCAGATCATATAGAAGGCCATCATGGACATGTGCCGCATCTCGTGCGGCGCTGCCTGCTGGTCTGTTGCCGCGGATCTTCTCGCGCTGAGTGAGCGTTGCGAGCGGCGGGCGCAGCCCGACAAAGACAATATCATGGCGGCTCAGCAGGGCCTGTCGCTCCGCGTGCCAGCGGGTGTGTCGAGGATATGTTCGACAATCAGGTCGTTCCCGGCCTCGGCAAAGCTTAGCCAGCATGCGGTGGAAGCTCGGCAAAGAACGCCGGACGCGCTGTGGGCCAATCAGGATAATCCGCAGGCCGCCAGGCGCCACTGTCGCGCAGGTGATCAATGGAGAGATGCAGAAAGGGCCGCGAGGCCTGTTCCCGCAATGCGGTTGCAAGTGTGGATTTACCGCTGCTGGAGGCGCCATGAAGAAAGAGAATGAGAGCCATTGATGCATCTATCTCCCGACGTATAGGCGCGGTCAGCGCGCGATCAGACCGTGAGCTGCGTGCCTGTGATCCCGGTTGGTGTGGCGGTCACGATCTGCCCTTCGACCTGGGGCGAGGCAAAGGTGACTTCGGTGAACTGTTCGGTTCGGCCCATGTGGGGATTTTCCATCAGAATTTGATGAGCTTTGCCCCTTGCGGCGGCCAGATGCGTCTGAACCTGGGTGTCCCCAGCGGCGCGCAGGCGGGCGGCGCGGTCCTTGATCACATTGCCATTGACCTGGCTGGGGATCCGGGCTGCGGGTGTGCCCTCGCGCTTTGAGTAGGGGAAAACATGCAGCCAAGTGAGATCACAGTCGGTGACAAGCTTGAGCGAGTTCTCAAAATGGGCATCGGTTTCGGTCGGAAAGCCCGCGATGATATCGGCACCGAAGGTTATCTCCGGGCGCAGTTTGCGAGCCTCCTCGCAGAAGCGGATCGCATCGTCGCGCAGGTGACGCCGGGCCATGCGTTTCAGAATGAGGTCATCGCCGTGCTGTAGGGACAGATGCAGATGCGGCATCAGACGGGGTTCTGTTGCGATCGCCTGCATCAGGTTTTCATCGACCTCGATAGAATCGATTGAGGAGATCCGCAGGCGGGGCAGATCCGGGACCAGCTTCAGGATGCGCATCACCAGATCGCCCAGCTTGGGCGTGGCGGGCAGATCCGCGCCCCAGGAGGTGAGGTCGACGCCGGTCAGCACCACCTCATTGTAGCCCCGGTCCACCAGCCGTTTGATCTGATCCACCACCACCCCCGCCGGAACCGAGCGTGAGTTGCCGCGACCATAGGGGATGATGCAGAAGGTGCAGCGGTGATCGCAGCCATTCTGGACCTGCACATAGGCGCGCGAGCGGGTGCCGAAGCCATCAATCAGGTGGCCTGCGGTTTCCGTCACGGACATGATGTCGTCGACCTGCACCTTTTCGGTGGTGCCGATGAAATCAGGTCCCTTGGCGATTTGATGCCAGGTGCCCGCCTGCATTTTTTCGGTATTGCCGATGACCTGCGTGACCTCGTCCATGGCGGCAAAGGTCTCGGGCTCGGTCTGGGCGGCGCAGCCGGTGACGATGATCGGCGCATCCGGGTTTTCGCGGCGCAGCTTGCGAATCTCCTGCCGGGCCTTGCGCACCGCTTCTGCCGTGACAGCGCAGGTGTTCACCACGACGGCATTCTGCAGCCCGGCCTGCTGGCTGAGCTCCTTCATGGCTTCGGTCTCATAGGCGTTCAGTCGACAGCCGAGTGTTGTGAACTTGGGGGCGTTGGTCACTTGGAGAGGCTTTCGAGGAATTGGCGGGTAAAATGGCCGTCGGCCACATGCATGGTGGGGCCGGTCATCCAGACGCCGTCTTCGCGCCAGTCGATCCAGAGCGTGCCGCCGTCCAGATCAATCTGCACCTTGCGTCCCGTCAGCCCGCGACGCACAGCGGCCACGGCTGTTGCGCAGGAGGAGGAGCCGGAGGCCAGCGTAATGCCCACACCACGTTCCCAGACCCGCATCCGTAGATGGTCCGGGGCGACCACATGGGCGATCTGCACATTGGTGCGTTCGGGATACAGCGGGTGGTGTTCGTAGCGGGCGCCAAATTCAGCGAGCGGGATCACCTCTGCGTTTTCTACAAAAAAGGTGCAATGCGGGTTGCCCATGCCGGTGGCGGTCGGCGCCCCTTCGATGGGGAGTTCGAGCGTATCGACATCCTCGGCCAGCGGGATATCCTGCCAGTTGAGCTGCGGCTGACCCATGTTGACGGAGGTGAGCCCGTTTCCGGCATCTTCCGCCAGGAGGAGGCCACGATCGGTGGTCAGGCGCAGGTGGGTCTTGCCGCTTTCATCCAGCAGATGGCGTGCAATACAGCGGGTGGCATTGCCACAGGCGGCAGAGGTTGATCCATCGGCGTTGTAGAACGTCAGATGTGCGTCCTCGTCGCCCTTGGTGATGACCGTCAGCTGATCAAATCCGATCCCCATCTGGCGATGGGCGATTCCCTCAGCCATGACCGGGGTGATGTCCCAGGTTTGATCGCGCGCGTCCACCACAACGAAATCGTTGCCGAGGCCATGCATTTTCATAAAGGGCAAGCGGGTGTCTGATCCTATGGTCATTTCGGGCATATAGACCTCCGCCGAAGATGAATCCACCCTTGCAGCAAGAAACTTGAAAAAAGGGGTTGACCGTCTCAGCCCTTACCCCTAGATACGCCGCCTATCGGGACAGCAAGACTGACACGGTCGCGCCGCTCCGAAGCAAATTAAGTGCTTGATCCTTCTGGATTATGTCCTTAAAGAGCGACCAAGGAACGACACATCGTTCCGACGAAGAAGTGGGCCGTTAGCTCAGTTGGTAGAGCAACTGACTTTTAATCAGTGGGTCGCAGGTTCGAATCCTGCACGGCTCACCACTTCCTCTCTTTCCACTGAAAATTGCCAGATAATCTACCAGACACCGCAGCTGTCGCTGCTGGGTGTTTCTCAGTCTTTTCTTGCAAAAGTTTTCTGTTTTCGTGGCTCTGTGGTCGCGGGGGCTTCCTTGGGTTGCTAGGGTGCGGCGAGCGCTAACGCAAAGCGGTGCGGCCTGCGGGCGGTTGCCGGTTTTGTCCCAGAGGTAAGGAGCCTGTGATGGTGTCGCCTATGTTTGAGCTGCCTGCGAATCCCGTGATTCCGGTGGAGGGTCAGGAGACCGGGTTTCCGGTTGGCCGAATCTTTTGTGTCGGGCGCAACTATGCTGCCCATGCGGCTGAAATGGGCGTTGAGGTGGATCGTGAAAAGCCGTTCTATTTCACCAAATCAGCAGCCAACGCGGTGCTGAGCGGTGCCGAGGTGCCCTATCCGCAGGGGACAGAGAATTTTCACCACGAGATGGAGCTGGTGGTGGCGATTGCTGCGCCGTTGCAGGATGCGACGGTGGCGCAGGCGCGGGCGGCGATCTGGGGCTACGGCTGCGCGCTGGATATGACACGGCGGGATCTGCAACTGGGTGAGCGGCAGAAGCAACGCCCGTGGAGCCTGGGAAAGGATCTGGAGAACGGCAGTGTCTTTGCGCCGCTGCGCGCGGCGGAGGAGTGGGGCGCGCCGGGGGAACAGCGGATCTGGTTGCGGGTCAACGATGAGATCTCGCCAGGACGCCTCGCTTGCGGAGCTGATCTGGTCGGTTGAGGACATACTGTGCCACCTGTCACGGTATTATCAGCTGCGGCCCGGTGATCTGGTCATGACAGGCACCCCGGCTGGTGTCGGACCGGTTGTCGCAGGCGATTATATCGAAGGCGGAATTGACGGGTTGATGCCGGTGCGGTTGACGCTGCGCTGAGGGATCGGCGCGCGATATACAGGCGTCATGGTGAGTTTAACATCAATACACACCTATGGCGCGAGTTTAGTAACCGAATTACCGCTTGTTTCGATCATCCTGTAACGTATTTTTCTTTCAACACACCGCGCGGACTGCGCAGGATCGCGAAATCATGTGGCAGAAATGCATAATCATCTGTTGATGGTTACAAATGCACCTAATAGCTGGTGAGGCAAGGGGGTGCTATCGTGGTGATCCGGGACGGGATGACCGCGTTTGCACAGTGTCGCAGGGCAAGGGCGTTTGTTGCATCGGCGGGGTCCGATGGCGATAAATGAAACGAACAAAGGTCAGAGGGAGGAAACACATGACCACTCGGAGAAAGCTACTTGGCGCGGCGGGGGCCGTTGCACTCATGGCGATGGGCGCGACGTCCGCCATGGCGCAGGAGGTGACGCTGAAGCTGCACCAGTTTCTGCTTGGCGCAGGCGAATGTGCCCAAGCTGATTCTGGATGTCTGGGCCGACAAGGTTGAGGCCTCTTCCGATGGCCGCATCAAAATTGACCGCTATCCGTCGATGCAGCTGGGGGGCAAACCGCCAGAGCTGATGGATCAGGCCATTGATGGTGTTGCAGATATCGTCTGGACCGTGGTGGGCTATACGCCCGGTCGCTACCCGTCGACCGAGGTGTTCGAACTGCCGTTCATGATGACCAATGCGCGCGCGGCGTCGCACGCCTATTGGGAGATGTTCGACGAACATATGAAGGACACCGAGTTCAAGGACGTGAAAATCCTGGGCACATGGGTCCATGGTCCGGGCATCATCCATACCACTGATCCGGTGGAATCCCCCGACGACCTGCGCGGTATGAAAATCCGCGGCGGTGGCCGGTCTGTGAATGGTCTGCTGACCGAGCTGGGCGCCACCCCTGTCGGCATGCCGGTTCCGGCCATCCCCGAAGCGCTGTCCAAAGGCGTGATCGACGGCACCACTATTCCGTGGGAAGTCACCACCGCGCTGAAAGTGCCGGAGCTGGTTGAGAACCACACCGAATTCACTGGCCGCGCGCTTTACACGCTGACCTTTGTTCTGGCGATGAACAAGGAGAAGTACGAAAGCCTGCCTGACGATCTGAAAAAGGCTGTTGATGAGAATTCCGGTCTGGAATTCTCCGTCTTTGCCGGTGGGACCATGGCGGATGCCGACACTCCCGCGCGGGAGTTCGCGCTGGACGAAGGCAACAATGTCATCACTCTGGACGAAGAGCAGACCGCGATCTGGCGTGAGGCGTCGCAGCCGATCTACAAACAGTGGCTGGATGATATGAAGGCCAAAGGGGTCGATGGTGACGCGCTGCTGGAGCAGGCCACCTATCTGATCGACAAATACACTGCTCAGTACGACAACTGAGCCAAGACCGGTGGACCTGCGGCTGCGTTTATCCGCAGGTCCACCCCCCACCTGAAAGGGTAGGCTTTCCATGCACAAGCTGATGATGGGACTGGCCAGATCCATGGCCATGGCGGGCGGCGTTGTGCTGTCGCTTCTGATCCTGCTGACATGTCTGTCGATTGCCGGGCGTCTCTTGAACGGGGGGCTGCACGGCGCCCTGATGCAGAGCATCGCGCCGGATCTGGCCGAGTGGCTGATCGCGATCGGTGTCGGGCCGATCAACGGGGACTTCGAGGTGGTCGAGGCGGGCGTTGCCTTTGCGATCTTTGCCTTTCTGCCGCTGTGTCAGATCACGGCAGGCCATGCGTCAGTGGATATTGTGACCAACAGTTTTCCGAGGGGAGCCAAGCGGTTCCTGCGAATGGTGACGGAGATCGTCTTTGCCGCAGTGCTGGTGCTGATCGCGGTCCGGCTTGGGGCCGGTGCGCTGAGCAAGTTCCAGAATGGCGAGACGTCCTTCCTGCTCGAGTTTCCGGTCTGGTGGGCCTATGCCGCCAGCCTCGTCGCGGCCAGCGTGGCCGCCGTGGTGGGCATTTATATGGCCGCCGTACGTACGATTGAATTTATGACTGGCCGCATCCTTGTCTGGGACGGCGTGGAGGGCGAACAGTGACTGCGCTTGAAATCGGGATTGCCTCTTTTCCCGTCCTGATGATGCTGATTTTCCTGCGGGTTCCGATTGGCCTGTCGATGTTTCTGGTTGGTCTGGTCGGGTTGATCATCGTGACCGATGGCACCCAAGTTGCCTTTGGCCGGATGAAAAGCGAGACCTATTCGACGTTCTCCTCCTATTCACTGACCATCGTGCCGATGTTCCTGCTGATGGGCCATTTTGCGACGCTGGGGGGGATGTCCACCGCGCTGTTCAAGGCGGCGGAGGGGTTCCTTGGCCATAAGAAGGGCGGCGTTGCCATGGCCGCCATCGGCGCCTGTGCGGGCTTTGGCGCGATCTGCGGTTCGTCGCTGGCAACTGCGGCCACCATGGGGCGGGTGGCGCTGCCGGAGCTGCGCAACTATGGCTATGCCGGTGGGTTTTCCACCGCGACGCTGGCGGCTGGCGGCACCCTTGGTATTCTGATCCCGCCCTCTGTGGTACTGGTGATCTACGCGATCCTGACCGAACAGAACATTGCCAAACTGTTCTTGGCGGCCTTCATCCCCGGTATTCTGGCGGCCATCGGCTATGTGATTGCAATCTCGATCTACGTCCGCGTCTTTCCCGGAAGTGCTCGGCACCCGCCCGCCTGTGCCATGGGGCGAGCGGTTTGCGGCGCTGTTTCACGTCTGGCCGGTCCTTCTGGTCTTTGGACTGGTGGTTGGCGGGATCTATCTCGGTTGGTTCACCCCGACCGAAGGCGCCGCCGTTGGCGCGTTGGGGACCGGGCTGATTGCCTGGCTGAACGGCGGGCTTAATCGCGAGACCCTGACCGATAGTTTCATGGTGACGGCACGCTCGACCGCGATGATCTTTTTTATCGTGCTGGGGGCCGGGTTTTACAACGGGTTCCTCGCCCTCACCAAGGTGCCGCAGGAGTTGGCTGATTTCGTGGTCTCACAAGGGTTGAGCCCCTGGATGGTGCTGATGCTGATCTTGGCGTTCTATCTGGTGTTTGGCTGCCTGATGGACAGCCTGTCGATGATCCTGCTGACCATCCCGATCTTTTACCCTGTCATTTCGGCGATGGATTTTGGTCTGGTGAACCTGCCCGCCATGCAGGCCGAGGCCGCGATGGAGGTGTTGAAGGCGGGTGTGCCACAGGGGATGGGGGCGGAAATGCTTGCCTCAATCCAGGAGGCGATTGCCACCGGCGCTGAGCTGACCCGCGAGCAGATGAAAGAGCTGGGCATTCGCGTGACCAAGGGGATGGCGAACCGGATGGAGACCGAATACGTCGCAATCTGGTTTGGTATTCTGGTTCTGATCGTGGTCGAGGTTGGCCTGATCACGCCGCCGGTTGGTATGAACCTGTTTGTGATCAACGCGATGGATCGCACCACCCGTATGGTCGATACCTATAAGGCGGTGATGTTCTTTGTCGCCTCCGACCTGATCCGGGTTGTGATCTTGGTGGCCTTTCCGATCATCACGTTGCTGCCGTTGATGTTGATGCGCTGACGGCGCGGTTCACTCTCGCGGCCATCCGTTTGACCCTCGGGTCTGATGGGTGGCCGTTGCCATTTCCAATCCCGTTTTTCCAGATCCGAGGCCCAGAATGACTGACAGCCAGACGCCCGATTTTATCCATGAGATCCGTGTGGGCTGGGGAGACTGTGACCCGGCGCGCATCGCCTACACCGGGCATTTGCCGGGGTTTGCGTTGCAGGCGATTGATGCCTGGTGGGAACATCAGCTGGATGGCGATGGCTGGTATCAGATGGAGCTGGACCGTGGCACCGGCACGCCCTTTGTGCATATGAGCATCGATTTCCGCTCTCCCGTCACACCGCGCCATCGGCTGGCCTGTTCGGTCTGGCCCGTGGCTTTGGGTCAGAAATCCGTGACCTTTCGGGTTGAGGCACGGCAGGATGGCACCCTTTGTTTTGAGGGCAAATTCGTCTGTGTCTTTATCGCGCCAGAGGATTTCAGCGCCAAACCTGCGCCTGAAGATTACCGCGCAGTGATTGAGCCGCTGCTGCGGCCCGACCTCGCCTAGGGCGGGGAATATCCCGTGTTAGAGCCGATGTCAGAGCGGTTCGCGCTGCCAGCCATCCGCAAATGACACCCGCTCCATGTCGGTGAAACGGCGGGTCCGTTCCAGCTCGGCCTCCAGCCGGTTCTGCCGTGCCGGAGACCATTTGACGCCCCGCTCTGGCCAAAGCGCGGTGACATACAGGGTGCCTGCGAGGTCACCCGCCTGACGGTGCGCCTTCATGTCGATGCGACCCACCAGACGGTCGCCTTCCATCAGCGGGAAGACATAATAGCCGTAGCGGCGTTTGGCGGCGGGGGTGAAAACCTCAATCCGGTAGTGAAACCCAAACAGCCCTTCCGCGCGCTTGCGATCCCGCAGGGCCGGATCAAACGGGCTGAGGACACGCATGCGGCCGGGGGGTGGCGGCAGCGCGGCGGCCTGTTCGACAGCACCGGGGCGGGCAAAGACACGGCGGCTGCGCCCGTCCGTTAGCGTGACATCGACCGGCTCAATCTGCCCATCCGCCAGCGCCTGTTTGCACCATGTGGCGCATTCCGCTGGGGAGGCCGTGGCCCAGAAGGCGGCCAGCTCTCCTGAGGTGGCAAAGCCGAGACGATCCAGCGCCGCGTTGCACAGCCAGTCCAGCGTTTCTTCGGGCGCGGGGGAGCCTTGCGCGGGGAGATATTGGCTGTCGATGACCCGTTCGCTCAGATCATAGCGTTTCTGAAATCCGCTGCGCCCGACCACCGCCAGCGCGCCGGACCGCCAGAGGTATTCCAACGCGGTTTTTGATGGGTGCCAGTCCCACCAGCCGCCGGTGCCCTTTTTCTCGTCCTTGCCCACGTCCGAGGAGCTGACCGCACCATAGTCGCGGATATGATCCAGCACATGCTGGAACTTCGCCTCGTACCCGTCGCGGCGCCAGTTGCGGTATCTTTTGCGCAGCACCTCGGCATCGCGCTGAAACCGCAGGTGCCAGTGCGGGTAGAACTCCATCGGAAGGACAGCGGCGTCATGGGTCCAATGTTCGAACAGGTTGCGATCCTGCTCATAAAGCCGTTTCAGCGCCGCAGGCCGATAGCTGGGCCTGCGTGAGAACAGGATCATGTCATGGGCGCGGGCGACGGTGTTGATGCTGTCCAGCTGCACAAAACCAAGCCGGGTGATCAGCTCCAGCAGTGCATCACCCTTGGCCGACCCGCTGGGTTGCTCCAGCAGGGCATGCCGATCCATGAACAGGCGCCGCGCGGCCCGGTTGTCCAGCCGCGCGACCGCCATCAGCGCCGCTTGAGCGTGTCACCAAAGGTGATCGTGGGCGTCAGGGTTACGTGCTTTTCGATCTCGGCATCCGGATTGTCGAGTTGGGCGGCAATGATCTCAGCCGCCTTGCGCCCGATTTCCAGACGGCAGGCATCCATCGTGGCCAACTGCCGTGGCAGCCCCTGCAACAGTTCGACCCCGTTGAAGCTTAGCAAGTCCGATCTGACCGGGAATGTCGATTTTCTGATCCATCAGGTAGAGCATACCACCTGCGCCGATCATGTCGTTGGAATAGTAGAGGAAATCCAGCTCCGGAGAGCGGTCCAGCATCTCCTGCGTCATCTCGCGGCCCTTGGCCAGCGCAGAGCCACCGGAGTAGAAAGCGCGATCCATGATCTCCACGCCTTCCTTGGCGAGGGCCTCGGTAAAGCCCTCGAACCGTTTGCGCGCGCGGTGGTCCAGCGGCATCTTGGTTCCCATGAAGCCGATATTGCGGTAGCCCGCTTTCAGGATCGCCTTCGCCATCTCTCGGCCTGCGCGCCGATGTGAAATACCAACCATCGCATCCACCGGCTTGCCATCGGTGTCCATCACCTCAACCACCGGAATGCCCGACGCATTGAGCATGGCACGCGCGGCTTCAGTATGTTCAAGGCCTGCGATAATGACGCCAGAGGGCCGCCAGGAGAGCATCTCATAGAGGACTTTCTCCTCTTTCTCCGGCTGATAGTCCGTGACACCCACAACCGGCTGCAGATCGGTATTTTCCAGAACCGAATTGATGCCTGTCAGCACCTCGGGAAAAACCATGTTGGAGAGCGACGGGATGATGACCGCCACCAGATTGACCCGGTTGGAGGCCAGCGCGCCGAGCAATCTTGTTGGGGACATAGCCCAGTTCCTTGGCCGCGCTCAGCACCTTTTGGCGGGTTTTTTCCGACACATCGCCCCGGTTGCGCAATACGCGACTGACGGTCATTTCTGACACCCCGGTGGCTTCGGATACGTCACGAAGAGTGAGCGGGCGCTTGTTGTCCGTTGTCACGTCGATGGCCTCACATTGTTGTTCCCGTTAGGTTAGCGCAGACAGCGCAGGCTGCACAATGGGGACGGCTGCCGCGAAATCCAATTCCTCAGGATTGTCTTGCCATGACGGGTTTGCTATCGCGTAAACAGGCTGGCCCTGATCAGGCCCCGTGGCTCAACTGGATAGAGCAGCCCCCTCCTAAGGGGCAGGTTGCAGGTTCGAATCCTGCCGGGGTCACCAAAAACACCTGAAAAATATGGCTTATTTACAGGGCTTTGTGCAGGGGTTTGCAGAAAGTCCCGTGAGCTTTCGCATCGAATTCTGCTGAAACGGCGGAAATCTCGTACAAAACCTGTACAAAGTTCGCACGTTTGTGCGTATTTCGGGGGCCAATCATGAGCCGCCATAGCTTTGCCCCCGAAATCGCGGGACGTGTTGGCCTGAACGCGGCGGTGATTTTCCAGAACATCACCTTCTGGATCGAGAAGAACCAAGCCAATCGCCGCAACCTTCGAGACGGTCGCTATTGGACCTACAATTCGATCTCGGCCTTTAGTGAGTTGTTCCCCTATCTGAGCGAGAAGCAGATCCGAACGGCGCTCGAAAAGCTGGTCAGCGCAGAGCTGATCATCAAGGGCAATTTCAGCGATGATCGTTATGATCGGACCTGTTGGTATGCCCTGGGCAACTCCATTTGCCCAAATGGGCATATCGATCCGACCGAAAGGGAAAATGATGCATTTGCCCCTGAGGGCAAGCCATCTGCCCCAGAGGGCAAATCCTATAAGAACAGATATAAACCATATCAAAAACCAAATCCTTCGCACGCGAAGGCGGCGGTGGAGGACGAAGTCTCTGAAAAGATTTTGTCTGCCTATCCCAAGGATCGCATTCGCGGCAAAGCGGTTTGCCTTTCACAAATCCGCCAAGCGTTGGCCGATGGAGTGGATGCCAAGGACTTCGAGGAAGCAGTGCGGGCTTACGCGAGCGAGAGCGAGGGTTTCACCCGCTCGAAGGTGTGCTTCTCCGACAATTGGTTCACGTCTGGCCGTTGGCTGAAATACCTCCACGGCGTTGAGGAGGCACGAGAAGCTGGCAAGGCCAAAGAGGTGGAATTACTGAAAGGTTTGGCCGACTGGGTCACGGACCGCCATCCGCTATGCCGCCACATCACGCCCGGCCAAGTAGCCGCTTTGCTGGCCGCAAACCTAGTAAGCCCAGCTGAAGTCAAAGCGGCGGGGCTCAGAGCATGAGTGCGACCGATCCCCACGAAGAGCAAAGAGCAAGGTTACCCACCGATTACATCGGCGGGACTTGTGAGGGGCGGCAAGCCTCCCCTTCAAACCCCAACCAGACGCGTGCAAGCGGCGTCAAAAGGAGCCTTTCCGAGAGCGTGATCTTTCGATGCACCCCGTCGGAAAAGGCCGCGCTTGTGGCCAAGGCACGCGCCGCTGGCCTGCCCAATGCCACGTTGATGCGCGAGGCTTTGGGGCTGGTCGAGGCACGGCGGCGCAAGCCCGTCCCGCGAGTTGACCCGAAGCTGACCTTTGCGATTGCCCGCGTCGGCGGCAACCTCAATCAGCTCTCCCGCTGGATCAACGGCGCGGTCAAATCCGGCCGCGCGAGCCAGATCGATGCGCTCAAGGTCGCGACACAACTGGTGGTCATCGAGCGGCGGATGGCGCAGATCGTGGCGACACACACAGGCGGTGGCGAATGATCATCTCGTTCTTCTCCACCGGCACTGGCGGCGGTGCAGCTCCCGTGGATTACCTGACAGCTCGCGAAGTTCTGGCCTATGATGAGAACCGCAACCTCATCCGCGACGCGACCGGCCAGCCGCAAACCAAAATCCGCGACCCGCTTCCCAAGGTGCTGCACGGCAATCCCGATCAGACCCGCGACCTGATCGATGCGAGCCCCAACAAGTGGAGCTACACGGCAGGCGTCATCAGCTTTGCGGACAGCGATGATCCCAGTCCCGACGCCCAGCAAGAGGCCATTGAGCTATTTGAGGCTCTGGCCTTTGCTGGGCTGGACAGGGATCAATATGACTGCCTTTGGGTGCGCCATACACACGTGGGCAACGTCGAGCTGCACTTCTGCGCCCCACGCCTTGAGCTCAGCACCGGGAAGGCACTGAACATCGCGCCGCCAGGGCATGAGAACGCCTTTGCCAGCCTGCGCGATCTTTTGAACAAGACGCACGGTTGGGCAGACCCTTTGGAGCCAGAACGCGCCCGCGAAGTGAGGGCGACGATTGAAGCGCCGACGCGGGCGCAAGGTCGCGAAGCGCTTCACGACTGGATCCTGGATCAGATCAGCGTCGGCACAATCACCGACCGCGCCAGTATGGTCGACGCACTTACCGACGCTGGTTTTGAGATCCCCCGTGCGCAAGAATTACATCACCGCCAAAGACCCTGACACCGGCGAGCGCTGGCGATTGAAAGGAGAGATTTTCCATGACGACTGGCAAGCCGAACCGCCTCGCCGAGAAATTGAACGCGGACCTGGAAACGATCCGGAGCGATCACGCCGCCTTGATGGCATCTCAGCTAGAGAGCTTCAGGAGCGATTTCAGCAGCATTGCGACCAGCGCGCTGCATACAATCGAGACCGATATCAGGTTCTTTCTCAGCGACAGCAAGAGCGAGTTGGAGAGGCGGAGCGAGACGATCCGGCGCTGGCTGACGATCTCGCCCTGGGTGATTGTGGGGATGGTCTCAACCTGGATCGCGACGGTGCTGATAGCGAGTTGGTTTTGGACGGGTTTAATCACCCGCTCGGAGATCACGAAGCTTGGCCTGACACGGATCGAACAGTCCGGGCAGACATGGGTGACGCTGGACCCGAACCGGACCGAACTGAAGACCTGCACGATGGGGCAAACGCCCATCATCTGCATCGAGATCATGGAGCCTTAGATGACCAATCCACCGACAACACCCCTGACAGCATTGGAGCGCGAATTGCTCACATCCGTCGAGCGGTTGGTGACGGCCTGCGAGAGCTCGGCCAAGGAATTGCACGCCTTGGAGAAACGCTCGACCAGCAGGATCGAAAGCAAGGTGAATGGCTTGGCGCATTGCGTGGCGCTATTGATGAAATCACATCTTATGTCCGTCACCACATTGGCCGACTTGCTGCGCGAGGAGCAGAATTACGAGACGCTTCAGGCGGGGTTAGAGACCAGCTGGAAACTAGCGAAAGACGCCGAGAAGCGGCTGAACGAGAACTAGATGCACGGGCTAGCCACCGCAGCGCGGGGCATTCGCATTGACGAATTTCCCAGCCGTAGAAAGGCACCGCATGCAATTCTACCATCCCCAATTCACCCTCGGTTTCCGGCAAGCCTTAGAATACGGCATCGACTATCGAGGCTATGAAAAAGTCGATCGTTTGCCAGAAGGCGTCCCACTAATGGCCATCGCTGGCGTCTGGGGCAATTACAGCGACATTCGCTGCCTGTTCATCGACCAAACAGGCAAAACCTACCGCCGCCATATCACCGGCCGTGCAGGTCAGTACGTCATTCGCGAGTTGGAATTAAATGCGCAAGCAATGGAAGTGGGTCAGGTGGTTCTAGTGAAAAGTGACTAGCTAGCGGCATCACCGTTGGTACGCTCATCTTAGCTGCGCGAACGCAAGATTACGCGTCTTTTGGTGACGCCGACATTGATCAGATGATCCAACAGTGGCGGTCAGACTTGCTGAGCCTTGAGCAGTGCGACAGCTTTTCCAAGCCTCGCCCAAAAATCAGGTCGTAAATCCAGCAAATCTTCAATACACGCACCGAGGTGGAAGCTTTGTTCTTTGGTCAAACGGCAATGCGATAGAAATTCGATCATCTCAATTAGCTTGGAATCTCGTCGCGAGATTTCATAAACGGCAGACAGCGTCGTTAGCAATGAGAAAAGAGCCCCACTTTCCAAATCCTCTGGCTTTCGATGCAGTACTCTCTGAGTCAAATGCCAAACTTCCTCGGCAAGCTGTTCATTTTTGCAGACTGCAGCTACGCGTGCTAGGCCATCGATAAAGGCACCAATTGAAAAACTCTCATCATTGTTGGCGGCGAGGTCGATACGCCTGAGTGCTGCCACAGATAGGGAGACCAATTCTGCTGGAAGTTTAAAAACTGCACCTCCGTTCACGAGGGCGTTGAAGCCTCCCAAACCTGGAGGGTCTTTCCGAAGCTCCAATTCGATAAGGTTCTTCCAATCCTCGGGCAAACTCCCCGCTTGATCTGTCCCGCCCTCGAGAGGACCAGGAAGGAAGGAGAAGGGAAACTTCAACTTATCCGAAAGCCTCTTATCGGATCCCTCCAAGACGAATTGTTCTAGAGGGGTACCTTTCAGAGAGGATTTTTTGGTTGTGATGGCATTGTTTATCCGGCAGATGAATTCTGCTTTCAGCTGGTGCGGCGTAGCAAACTCTGGCATCCATCTAGCTTCAGAATGAGCATCGAGATGGCCGACTACAAATGCGCGGCGTGCAGCTCGCTGCGCCAGTTCGAAAGCAACCGTGTTTGTATCAACCCGCTCAGATATCAGGATTTCCTCCAGAAACGATGCGTGAGAAAATTCGACTAAGCGCCTGGTAAAAACGGGTGATCCGTTGAAGTTTGACGACAGGCTTATCCGGCCGCTCACAAAGAAGAACAGGTTGCTCAGCAATGCAAAACGACCTTCTTCCGGCTCGTCCACAACGAAGTCAATTATGCCCGCAACTCGTTTCTGTAGTGAAGCGTCGAGATCATCTCGGGCCAACATGGCTTCAACGAACCCAAGCTTCGAAAACATTGACCCTGATCGTTCCACATGCTCGGCCAGCTTCGCGCAATCATCATTGGAAAGACTCGCATTTCCGATGGCTGTGGCAACAGAACTATGAATGCAAAGCCTCAAGGCTTCTGGGCAGAACTTCACCCCATAAGCCTTTGTACCTGCGACAATCCGCGTCTTAACTTCCTGCTCTATGAATTGAGTGAGCGCAGGGGCATCAGTCGTGGTGGGGTATGCCGTTCGCCAGAACAAGGGGTCGCTCGATACCAGCGTTTCAAGGTTGCTACTTCCGCTATTGATCTCTCGGCGGATCTGCGAATCAACGGCTACAAACGACCGTTCAATATCTTGTTCAAGCAAAACGAGTTCCTGACAGCTCAACTTGCTCGTTTTGATTTTTGCAGACCAGTGCACGACAAGACTAAGCGGAAGCCGAACCTCGGAAGCGAGGCTTTCAAAGCTTCTTAATCGTTTAGCTGGATCGGCTTGTAGTGACCAATATCCACCAATAGTGATCTCGGATTTCCCATTTCTTAAAAGGAACGTTGCTTGCTCCTGGTCGAATCCATCCGCAACCCAAACATCGTCAGTTTCCGCCTCTTTGAGCTCAACGTGTTTTGTCCCTCCGAACACAGATTGGGCACAATTATACAGGTCCTTGACCTCGAATTTGTTGCCATTGGGAAGAAAAGTCACCGTTGTTGAGACTGGCAGCCCAAATTGTCTCATGAAACTGTGTTCTGCGATGATTGCTTCGCGAATCGACGCAGGAAAAAGCTCCAATGTAACGACGGCTGCAAAGGTTAACTCTCGATCAGTCATGCATCAACCGTTCTCTTTTGCGCCGCGAGCATGTTTTCCATTAAGTCTTTCGAGTAGCTGACGATCTTTTTAAAAACTTCTGGATGCCGGTTTTTCAGGGGCTGAACGATGTCCTCATCCAGCCAGGTTAGATAGGCTTCTCGTTCTTCTTTGGATGCATCTTCAGGCGTCGCCAAAAGGCCCACTATGTTTGCGATTAACAGACCTTCGACGCCGCTGTCTTGAACAGTCGGACCATTGTCACCCGTCCAAAGCCTTAGATCAACCAGATCAAACAGCCAGCTAGAGATAGCCCTGCTGCATTGGAGGTCCTTAGCACCTTTCCATTGCTCTCCAATGATATCGTTGACGATACGGTTTGACTGCAGGAGCCAATGCACGTCGTCTGGAACTGTGAGACACTCAGAAAATCTAGCGAATAGGTAATACGCTTGAACTTGGAGTAGGTTTCGGCCGACACGTAACTGCCCTTCCTTCATAGACGCCTCGCCGACGTAAGCCCGCAGTTCTTCCAATTCTATTGGAACGAAGAGATGCCCACGCTGCCTCAAGTCATTTAAAGCACGAAAGTAATCATCGTCGGAAATTTTTTTGCTAGTCTGAAGGGTCTTGAGGATGTCTAAGGTCGAGTAAACCGTGCTCCGACCGTCGTGTCTGTCCGCCGTTGCATGTCTATTCAGGAATCTGTCGTCAACCACGATGGCATCAGGTGAACTCATGGAACCAAAAACTGACATTGTAGGGTGGGACCACAACCGTCGATCATCGTCGGGACTATCTTCGCCCCTGTCGTTCGCGAGGACGGCAGCTCGACCCGACGATACTTCGCGAGACAGCGTCTGACGAAGTTCAACCAGAGAAGCCTCAACCTTTGATAAATGCTGCTCGTGTTTTCGAAGCGCCATTGATTCAGCTTGGGTTGTTTCGTCAATCATCGCGTTCACACCACAACCACAGAAGAGATCGAGCAGGTTGAGATGCTGCAGATGCGAGATCGTCAAGTCGTCTAGATAGCAGTTACAACCGCTATTAAGAACACCTTCTTCGGGCCAGGACGCTTCTTGAAGCGCTAAATACTCAAGAGCGGTATCGCGTATAGTGCTTGAAATCCGACCTTCCTGGTGAAGAAACTCGACGACAGAAGACGTTGACACGAATAGATGATCCCAACCTGATAAGTTGGCGGTTTCATCGCCCAAGCTGCCTACCTTAGAAATTGGAAACCCTCGAACGACGAACGCCAGACCACCTTTTGAGCGATCATTGTCAGCATTTCCCACCAAAGCTGCTAGTTCGTCACCAATCTCTTGTTCGAGTTTAGTCACGCGAAAAGGGTGTACGGAGCAAACCTTGACCTTGCCATCTAGGATAAGTTGGCACAGGGCCTCGGCGCGTTCGATCCTACTAGGTTGGTGATATCTAACTTCTGAAATCTCCTCCAATAGCCAGCCCATAGTTGAATGAGGAAGCTTCACTTGTCCAAAATGCTCAAAAACCGCATCAAGCATATTTAGGCTCTGCAACGTCATGAGCGATGTCGCGTCAAGGCCGACGTCAGTCCCGTCAATAGAGAAGGGTTGTCTCTTTCCGCTAAAACTGGGAATAGCCATGACATTAGCCCGCCTATCCTCACATTTATTTGCTTCCGATCGACTGATAGTGAAGTCGACTAGGTGTCGATTGAGCGCTTCTGCAGCCATAAATATTGGGCATTGAGAGGCGCGAAGCATGTCTACAGTGCGAGTGGCGTGCTCATTCCAGCCCAGCTGCTTGTCTACGATTTCGCGTAAGTCAGCTCGATACATCGGACCATCGTCGCCGGACAACGAAATCGCCTTGTGAAGCCATGTCGAGACTTCACCACTTTCCTCCCAACCGCCTTTGGATGCCAAAAAGTAGGCACCTGCAAACGCAAAACCATCCGTCTCGGATTTTGCAACAGCGGCTCTGACAAGCTCCTTCTCCCGACTGTGTCCTGTGATTTGTGCCAGTTGAGCGGCTTGCAGTAGCTCTTGGGCAGACAGCTGGACGCGATTGTCCCAACTGTCTTCGATCTGTTGTGGAAGCTTTTCCCAGTCTCCCTTCGCAACATATGCGTTGGTCAACATTCTAGACAGCTCAGGGTCATGCTCCTTCGACAACATCCCTTCGGCAATTTCGATGCTTCTGACCACCTCGCCTATCTCGTAAAGGGACCAAGAGAAGACCTTCTTAAGTTCCCGATCTTCCAAGAGATGAGGATGTGCGTCTAATACTCCAACTGCATCCGAAAACCGCTTTGTTTCAGTCAAAACCCGTATGTATCGTTTCGCATCGACAAAGCTCTCTGTCCTTTCGAATAGTTCGGCACCATATCTGTGGCACGTTTCCCAAGCTTGGCTATCAAATAACTCGTCTACCAGATGGGCGAGTGTCTGCAGGTTATTATCTGCTTCGAACTGAGCCCTGAGCAACGCTGACGGGTCGGCACCTTCCGCAACTCTTATCATTCGATCGAGGTCGTCGACCTTTTCATCGCTAAGCAATTCGCGCTTGTTAGTAAGTAGGTGTCTTGCCTCGACACCCATTTCAGTTCGAGCCAAAAGCTCGATTTCGATACCCAGCAAGTTCTCTTCGGAAATAGCTCTTTCAATTGTTACACGTCGCTTTCTGAACTCTGAAAGTGCCGATTTCGGGGAGCTAGCCGTCAATGCGATTGCAAGAGCGGTGCACCCGGTGTCGATATTGCCGCCACCACTTCGAGCAATCTCCTGATCGAGCTCTTTCATTAATTGATCACGATCAATTTCTACGCCGAATTGGAGGGCCAAATTTGCACGGCGCATCCTAAGTGCTCTGTCCTTTAATTGCTCCCTCAGCTCTTTCTTTGCGTCTTCTCGGCTGTTTGTCGCGGACAACTTGAGCCAAAGCTCAAAGTCCTCTTGGATCAACGCAGAGCCGTCCAGGCCAATGGCATGTAGTTCTTTTGCAGCAATCTGAAACAACTTGATGGCTTGATCACGATAGCCGTCAGCACGAACAGCAGACGAAAGACGGAATTCTCTGGCAAAGAATGGCGGTGTGTGATCGAGGGATGCCCTCATCTCTTCCGGCAGTGCGAGCTGTAAGCTTGCTCGCGCAGAAACGGAGGCGAGGGCCGGGGGCAGAGATTCATTTGCCGAGCCTAGTGCCTCCAGGCAGGACTCTAGAAGGCTCCAGTTTCCTGTTTCTGAAGCAGCAAGTATTAGCCGTGTTCTCCCCCCATTGTCGTAGTCCTTCCAGCCATATCCAGCTTCAGCGCTCCAATGTAGCGCGTCGCTCGGCCCAGCATGGTTGAGTTGGATAATGAATGCCGCTGATCGGGTTTCTGAGGTGTCGATACGATTAAGGGAAGCAAGCGCATCGTTCACCTTACCTTCTGCAGAGGTCAAGAACGCGTCAGCGATTGCGATTTCTTCACATGTTCCGAGAGTTTTGGCGGCAGCTAGAACTGATTGAGCAACGTCACGGTTGGAAACCGACAACAGTCGAGCACACCAGGCGAGGCCAGCCATTCTCGTTGAGGGAGATGCATCCAAGAGATCTCCGTGTGTAAGCCGTTCAGCAAGCTGCAAAGCATTCTGCTCAGTATCGAACCCTCCGAAATAACGCGCGCTGACGATCTTGTTTAAGTTGTTTTGCAACTCTCTATCAAAAACTTCAGCTGCAACTGGTTTCCTAAAAATTTTTGGATAGTGCTTCTGAAGCAACTCAGGGTAGTTCGAAAGCCGCCTACGGATCTCATCCCATGAGTAGACTTCGACACGAAAACCAATACCGCTGGATTTGGATTTGTTCAGTGCCGCGACATGGTCTTGGACAATTACATCGTTCGGAGCAGTCGTAAGTAAGATAAATTCGTTTAGCTCAGGTCGAAATTTCTTTGCCTTCGCTATTTCACTATCAATTTCTTTTACGGTCAACTTCGATGGGGGCCAATTCTTCTTACCTTTGCATTGAGCACCACACTGCTTGCCTTTATCGTCCACGCCTTTGATATCTACGCCGTTTTGCCGTTGCCCTTGGCGACCGTATAGCTGGGTGTGGCGATCACCCCATATCTCACCCCAGAGATCGGCGCATATAACCTCAAACTCATCCCAATTGGACGGTGGGGGAAGATCGGTAGTTACTGGCGTCGGCATTTTGGCACCTTATCTAGATGAGTCGGGAGACGTAAGTACGCTATATAGCCCTTTGGGTGGTTCAAAGCTATTTCTCGGATGGGGTGCGAGCTTTGACCATTGGACTGCATTGGCAAGGACTCAGATTCCTCGGCACCCAGTGAGGAGATTTCGAGTATAGGCCCGTAAGGCATGTGCCGCATCATGCATCATTTCTGGCTGATACTCATCAATTCGGCCCTCATTGAGTTGAACAAAATTTGCCTCGGAATCAAGAAATGGTGGACACACCGCTCGGAGCTTTTCGAGCATAGATTGCAGCGTGAGACGATAAAGAGGAAATTCAGAATGTGCTTCGATAATGTGCCCACTCATTGCCGACTCACGAAAAAAGTGTGCTGTGTTCTCATTTCCGCCTGAGAACCAGACTGGGTTCCTCATCTCCTCTGCCGCAGCTTCAACGATAGCAGTAGGAGTGCCAAGGTTCGACGATGCCACACAGCGCTCGATATACTCCATCTCGTCGCCATCGTATCTACCGCCATTGAAGACCATGGCCACAAAAGCGAACCCTCTATCTTGTCGCTTTTTGAACGCTTTGTTCCTCTTTCCAAAGCGTGAAAACGCGTCAGGGATCTTGATTTTCGTAAAATCAGAATGCCTTAGGTTTAACGCTATAAAGGCAAGTGCTGCTGCCAACCTCGTACTTAGGAAAAGTTCCTTCGTTCCTGCCTGAATCGATAGAATGTGGGCAGCTGTGTTATATTCGATAAGATCATGATCGTAGGCCAGTTCATTGAACTCCCTATTGGCAAGAGTCATCTCAACCATCCGAGGGCCTTCTTCCTGATGGGTGTTTATCGCGGTGAGGGCTGCGTCAATCTCCGATGCTATAGCCCTAACCTCGAGCAGAGCACCTACTGATACTGGCTGTCTCGCAAATGTCCGCCGCGAAGGATTTTCGCCGAACTTGGCCATAAAGATTGGCCTATCTTCGCGTGTTCCCCCATTTGGGTCTATTTCCGCACCCGTGACATAGTCTATCGACCATGGTCGGGCCGCCGTATGCGCAACCGATGGCGCGCTAGTGAAGCGGTAGTACAATGGGGACAGAACAGACCTATCAATATCGAACAATTTCAATATTTTCGGAAATTCTGTTTCTGTACCGCGCTCCAATGCTCGATAGGCGCGACAAATATCGACAATATATTCCCTACCCCACGTTGTCCCGAAGAAGTCAAACCAGTGAGTCATCTCATGGCAAAGTACCTGAATGTCCTTTCGAACAGGCATTAAGTCCTTTGCCTTCAAGGCATCGCGGACGTCACCAGTACGAAAGCACCCGACCTCAACTAATGTCGAATGCGGAGCAAATGACCCCATAGCGATTTGGTTTGGGAAGAAGCTAGTTTGCTGCTTCTTTTGTTCCATCTGAGTTCTAGATAGGCTACGCTCGGTTACGTTAATTGAAGGCATTGGGTGCTCGCCTCTTTGTCTGTATCGGTTTAATTTTTGATTGTCTTTTCAGTCATGTGGAGTTTTTGATCAACCAACATTGGAGGTCAACGAATGGCGTCTCGCACTTCTCTCCTAGCAAAGCCAACGTTTCCCGCTAGGAGCTTCTATGTCCGCTTAGAACCCTCAGTGAATACAACCCAAATAGTTCTCCCCAAATCGGTCCATCGCCGCAGGAGCAATTCGTTCGTTGACGCTGTCATCAATGAATAACCCCCAAGGATAAACGTCGACGTTTGCTAGGTCGAAATCGTCTTTTGGGTTCTGCTTGTTTTGGCTGAGAAATGCGTAGCGGATCCCTGCCCACATCTCGAAGCCGAGCTCGACCTCGAGACCATCATATATGCTGTCGCCAGGGGCGTTAACGATCACCTTTTTGGTAATGTCACCGAGTGCTTCCAACAGCATAATGCTGCACGTATGGGCGATAATGTCCGCAAGTTGGATGCCCATGACCGCCTTGGAATCCTGTTCAAAGTGGAAGATGCAGCCTGCGAGCTCCGGATCGCCTGCAACTAAAGCCTCGGCCGCACTTTTATGTTTGAAGAGGCCTTCATCAAAGAAGACCTCATGCTGCCGCCCCTCGAGCAAGGGATGCTTCAGTGCGCTACGCAAAAGCGTCAACGAAGCTGGGCCTAATTTCCTAGTGTCTTCCGCACT
The DNA here is from genome assembly GCF_045040595.1 of Phaeobacter sp. BS52. Taxonomy (NCBI): domain Bacteria; kingdom Pseudomonadati; phylum Pseudomonadota; class Alphaproteobacteria; order Rhodobacterales; family Roseobacteraceae; genus Phaeobacter; species Phaeobacter sp. BS52. The sequence goes on from NZ_CP090662.1 coordinate 3,043,657, forward strand.
ATCTACAACGCACAGGGCCATTTGGCAGTTGCGTGCGATAAAGTGCTTCAAGCTGTCACGCAGCGCTTGAAGATCATTGTCATCTTTCATTGTCGCTGAAGACTTGAACTCGAACGTACTTGGGTCGAAGCCGTGCTTTCGAAAAAGGGCGCTAATTTCTTCTGTGGGATCCACATCACAAATGGCGAATGCGGCAAGTGAGAATCCGGATCTATGATGCTTGCTGTCATCTAAAAATAGATAGGCCATTACTGCTTAAAACAATTCTCTCTGTGCCAGGTTACAAACTCAGACCTTGGCCGGTTAGCGAGGCGGCCCGGCACCAAGATCTTGCCGGACGAGTTGATCATCGATGTCACTGCTTCGATGTCGTTACTTTGACGGGAAACCAGAATTGTCAGGTCGTCTGCCAACCCAACGAGGCCGCGATCAAACATCCAATGCGCAGTTCCGGACAGGGCGAGCCCGTTGCTAACGATGTCGGGGCCGTCATGCTCTACTGGTCTGATATGAGCGGCTTCCACCTCAGCGCGACCACCACCATTGATCAGGCGCAAGCCAGTGATGGCGCAGCGTTCGCCATAGGCGCGCAGGACATTCTTTCTGAAATTGCGGTCGCGAACCGCCCGATTGGTCAGCTGGTTGACGCGTTCCCGTGCAGGCATGTGTTGGAAAGGTGTTTGTGCGTCTTGAAACCCTGGCAACTGCATCATGTCACCCACGCGTGGCAGGATGTCCTCATCCCGTCCAAGGCCACGTTCGATAATTCGAGCAAAGTCTTCAGCGGAAAGGGTTCTGACCGCGGCTTGCGCGCGCCCGGAAATCTTACCTTGATCGTTCAACAAGCCTTGTTCGACGATTGTGTTTTCGTCTCGAAATGAAACAGGGTCGCCGAAATCAAGATACGTTCCTGGCTCGATGACCGCCAAGAACATGTCCGGCTTCCTTGGATCCGGAATGATTTCCTGCACTTTGGCGACAGCAAAATACCCTTTGGTCTCTTTGACCTTGCTTGGCTCCAGGTAGACGATCCAATCCCCTTCGCACTGTTGGGCACGCGAGAGGTATTGCTTGGGAAACTGATACCGCTCCGAGGGAATGTCGTCGTAGATCGAGTCGCTGCGATGAATGAAGATGCCGAAAGCCATCGGATCAATCGCGTTGAAGACGTTCCAGTTTTCGATCGGCCGCGCGTAGGGTCAGTACCGCACCTGTCAAAAATGGAAGCGCCAAGCCAGCTGCGGCGATCGCAAAAATCAGGATGGCAGCCAAAACCGAGTATTCGGCAGACTGTTGTGCCAATGATAGTTGGCCCAAGCCAATCAGGTAAAACACACTGGTTCCAAGTAAGATCGAGTAAAGCGGCCCAAGGGGTTCGATCACCTCACGGCGAGTGCGCTCCAAGACCGAATGTCGCAACATATTCCAGCGTTTGCTTGCCTTGTTCATCAGATTAATCCCTTACCAACTCGATCCATGTGTGCACGTCGTCATCTGTCACTTCACGGCCTTCGATATGCGATTGATACCAACGGGCGACGATGGCGCCGCGCTTCTCGCTTTTGATTTTTATGCCCTCGTCGGTGAGGTGCTTATCCAGCGAGCTTTCAATGTGTTTGAGCGCTTCGAAATCATGCCCGGCCCGAATGGATTTGGTGCCTAGTAGTAGCCAGGGCACGTCTACCTCGAACCGCTGACCCATCGCGACTAGGGCTTCAACAGGCATTCCGCGCTGGCCCTTTTCGTAGCTATGATACGCGCGCGGTGAGACACCGATAGCTTCCGCCATGGCCGCTTGTGAGAAACCGATTTCATTGCGAGCAATGGTGAGACGAGCACCCATTGCAGCAAAAAGATCAGCATGTTTCTGCGGCATCTGCATTTTCCATTTGATTACTTCGTCGAAATTAGCGAATCTTGCAAAAAATGACGAACATTTACGGTTAAACACATCTGACCACGTCAGAAGGTGCAGAACAAGCGATTCCATGCGTGTCGCCGATTCAACTTAAGCGGACAAGGACGACTGAAATGGCAGAGACCAACTATTCAGGCAGCTCTCATATCCTGGGGCTTGGAAAAACGCCCGCGCAGTGGGTTGAAGTCATGGCGGGGATGGGGATCGATATTTCAGAGCGTACGTTGCGCGAGCGAGCAAATGAGACGGGCGCATTCTATCGCCTTGGGCGAACCATGCTGATCACGCCCGCGCAGATTGATACGATTTTTGAAGGAGGCCAGTCATGCCGCTCCAAATTTACAAGAGGGGCCGTGTCTACTGGGCCAAGGGGTGGATTGAATACAACGGCAGGCCAATCGCTAAGCCCATACAGGCGAAGCACTAAGGCATCTTCAGAAGAGGGCGCACGGGACTGGATAAACCATGAGACCGAACGGCAGATCCGTCGCTATGTCGTGGGCGATGAACAAAGCAAGACGTTCTCCGATGCAATCATGCTCTACAACGCGTCGCCTAAGGCGGCAAAGCAGTTGATCCCTATTGTCGAAGCAATCGGAGACCTGTCGCTAAGTGCGATTTCAGGTGCGCTATTGAAGAGCCTCGGCCAAAGCTGAAACCCAAAGCGTCGACCGATACCTGGTGGCGTGAAATCGTGACGCCCGCGAGTGCTGTGATTAACAACGCCCACGAGCTGGAAGGCACGCCGCTGATCCGTGTAAAACCCTACGATAAGTTTGAGCGGATCGCACAGGACAAACGGCGCGGGAAGCTTAGCCGCGTCGAGCGCACGCCAGCTGACAAGGAATGGATCGAAGCCTTTTGCCGTGCTGCTGATCCGTACAACGCCGCGCTAGTCCGTTTCATGTTTGAGACGGCAGCACGGATTGATCAGGCTGTATCTTTGGAGCCTGATGACCTTCGACCGCACGAAAACAAAGTCCGCGTGAAAGCGCAGAAAGGACATCCAGAAAGTTGGATTGCTGTCTCGCCTCAGATGATGGATGAGCTGCTCGCGTTGCCGCCAAAACGCCCAAAGAACCGCAAGACTGGCAAACTGATGAAGGCGCGTGTTTTCGGCTATGGCAGCTCGACAGGCTACAACACGCGCTGGAAGACAATCTGCAAGCGCGCGGGCATTCCGTACCTGTCAGCGCATCCCGCCGGTCGGCATGGGTTCTTCACTGAGCTAGTCGTGCGCCAAGGTGTAGACCCGGTCACCGCAGCCAAGGCTGGCCGCTGGTCAGACCCGAATCTGCCCATGCGGATCTATGCCCACGCAGAGACCGATGAGGCCGACATCAGGGCCCGTTTTCGTACAAACCACGTACAGGATTATGCTGTACAAACACCCAACAGTAAGAAATCTCAAAAGGAATAGCGCTATGAACGGTTCCCTCCTAAGGGGCAGGTTGCAGGTTCGAATCCTGCCGGGGTCGCCATTCTGTTGGCTGTGCTATTTTTCTCATTCGTCGGTGTGTGCAAGATGATCTCTTCCCTCCTTTGGGAGGGGCTATGTCAGATCTGGCGCGCCTGTGGCAGAAGGAAGGGAACACCGGATCGGGGCAAGCTGTTGACCGGGACGGGGCAACCGTAGGCGTGTTCCAAGGTTTGGCTGGTTAGAACCTCCTGCGGGGTGCCCCTGGCGGCGACATGTCCGGCATGGATCAGGGTGATCTGGTCGGCATACATGGCGGTCAGGTTCAGATCGTGCATCACTGCGGCAACACCGCCGCCGCGCGCTGCATAGTCACGCGCCAGATCCATCACGGTGAACTGATGACCGATATCAAGGCTGGCCACGGGTTCATCCAGAATAAGCCAACGCGGGATGCCCTCTACCACCGGTTCCCAGACTTGGGTCATCACCCGGGCCAGCTGTACACGCTGCTGTTCGCCGCCGGAGAGATCTTGATAAAACCGGTTTGCAAACCCGCCCAGATCGACCTGTTCCAGCGCCCTGAGCGGTAGCTCCTTGTCCGCCGCGGCCAGACCTGCGGAGAGCCCGAGCCGTACGATTTCCACCACTGTGAAGGGAAAGGCGATTGCGGCGGATTGCGGTTGAACGGCCCGGATTGCGGCCAACTCCCAAGGTTTCATCGCAGCGGTGTCTTGGCCGTTCATCAAGACCTGGCCGGTAAAGGGCACCTCGCCGGTCATTGCCCTCAGGAGTGTGGTTTTGCCAGAGCCGTTTGGGCCTGCGATTGCCGTCACCTCACCTGGTCGTGCGACAAAGTCGATGCCATGCAAAATCGTGCGGTGGCCAAGTTTAACCGTAATGTCAAAAGCTTCCATCGGGTTCTCCGCTCAAAGGCCCGTGCTGCCGAAGCGGCGCAGCAGGATCCACAGGAACACCGGGGCGCCCAGAACGGCTGTGATAATGCCAATCGGAAGCTCGGCTGGGGCAATAATCACCCGCGAGATCATGTCTGCCGCCAGCAATAGCGATGCACCCAAAAGGGCGGCATTTGGCAACAGGCTGTGGTGGTCCGGTCCGCTGGCCAAACGCAGCAGATGCGGGACGACGATGCCGATAAATCCGATGCCGCCGGAGACCGCAACAGAGGCTCCGGTGGCGCTCGCGACTATGAGGATTGCGATATTTTTGACCCGTTGCACCGGAATGCCGATATGCCCTGCCGCCGCTTCTCCCAGCGCCAGCCCGTTCAGGCCGCGCGACAGGGCTGGCAGAGCCAGCAGAGCGACGCCAATGATGGGGGATGCTGCCAGCACCTTTGACCAGGTTGCACCGGCCAGCGAACCCATGCCCCAGAAAGTGAGGTCGCGCAGTTGGTTGTCATCTGCGATGTAGACCAGAATTCCCGACAGAGCCCCTGAAAGTGCGCCGAGCGCGATGCCTGCCAGCAGCATCGTGGCGACCGAGGTCTGCCCCCTGCGTGTGGAGACACGGTACAGAATGAGTGTAGACCCCCAGCCGCCGAGAAATGCGGCGATGGGGACAAGGTAGTTGCCAACCGTATCGCGCAGCATGGCAGGCAGAAAGGCACCCAAGACAATTGCACAGATCGCTGCTAGCCCCGCGCCAGCACTGACACCGACAATCCCTGGATCCGCAAGCGGGTTGCGAAACAGCCCCTGCATCACAGCGCCGGAAACGGCCAAGGCGGACCCAACCAAAATACCCAAGAACAGACGTGGTAAGCGGATATCGAACAGAACAATCTGATCCAGTCGCGACAGGTCGCGTCCCGTCGCCAGATCCCGCAATGCCCCCCATAGCGACGTGCCTGACGCGCCCCAGGCCAAGGACAAAACAGACATCACGGCCAGCAGCAAAGCCAGAACGACGGTCAACCTCCGCGCCTGCACCCGGCGGTCGATAGCGCCCAGCGATGTGACACCGCTGTTGGGGGTATCCGCGGCGAGCGCCATGTCAGTCTGCCTCGCTGTAGAGTGCCTGGTTGAGTTCAGTGACTGCGGATGCGGTGCGCGGCCCAAAGCCAAGCAAATGCAGGCCGTTCATGCGGACCACCTTGCCGGTTTGGGCTGCGGGGGTCGGCGCGATGGACGGCAGCGCAAGCAAGTCCTCGATTGCGGCGCCATGGTCGCCGCCACGGTCCATCATCAGGATCACATCCGGCGCAGCCTTCGACACCGCTTCGTCCGTCATCGGCTTATACCCGTCGAAGTCCGTCACCGCATTAACGGCGCCAGCCATTCGGATGATGCTGTCGGCCGCCGAGTTTGCACCGCCCGCCATGATCCTGCCGCCGCGTGTCGAGAGAATGAACAGCACCTTTTTGGGATGCTCCCCGGCAACCGATACGGCCTCTGCTTCTGCGGATCTGAGGTCTCGCGTCACGGTCTGCGCCAAGGCTTCGGCTTCGGCCTCTTTGCCCAATGCCGCACCAACGGTGCGAATCTTGGCTGTGATCCCGTCTGCGGAAAAGATCTCCGGCACCGAAACGTAGTCAACTTGAGCGCTTTTGAGGACGTCCAGCGTTTCAGGCGGGCTTAGCGCCTTCGATCGCGATAATCATGTCGGGGGCAACCGACAGCACGCCTTCAGGGGACAATGCCCGCGCGTATCCGATATCCGGCAACGCCAGTGCTGCTGCAGGGTAGGTGGAGGTTCGGTCGCGACCGATCAGCCGATCCTGCTGACCAAGAGCGTAGATGATTTCGGTCACCGAGCCCCCGACAGAGACGATGCGTTTGGGCGTCTCTGCCAAGGCAATACTGCCGATTAGCAGCCCTGCCATCAGCAGATTAAGCCCCAAGAACAGACGGCTGAATACAGACATCACGCAGGTTCTTTCATAGCAAAGGACGTCAGGTTTTCAACGATGGCATTCCATTCCGGTCGGTGATCTTTGGCTTCGGTCCGACGGCCAAAGACCTGAAAGATAATGCCGCCCTCGGCATCAAAGGCTTCGACGGACACCGCGTCTCCGCGCTGGGTGGGCTTGGTCACCGCCCAAACCTCAGCGATGTGGTCCATGCGCAGATGTAGATCAAACCCGGGGTCGAGGACATTTTGCCATGGACCCATTTCACGCAGATTGCGGATCGGGCCACCATGGATTTCGATGCATCCCATATTCCCGACAAAGAACATAACTTCGAGTTCCTGATCCTGCACCGCGAACAACATCTTATTGACCTCAGTCGGGTCCAGCTTGCGAGCCAGCGGTTCCCCCGCAATGCGGTAGGCGCCCAGTCGATTCATCTTCAGCTTCGATGTCAGCCGCATGAACTGATGGGTATCCGTCATCTTTGCCCATTCAGCGCGCAGGATGTCTGCTTTCTCCGGGTTTGCTTTTGCAGCTTCTGTCGGTTTGCGCGGCTCTACGGCCAGTTCCTGACTCTGTTCCTCCAGAGTCAATTCTTCAACCAACCGCTGCCAGGCATCCACATCCGAGGTCTCGCGCAGATGTACCTTGTGAACAGCGTCGCCCGCTGCATCAAAGATCTGAATTGACCGTTTGGTGCCCTTGTCCGTTTCGCGTTCCACCGCAAAAGCTGAGACGAAATGCCGGGGGAAGAAGCGTAGATCAATTGCATCATTGAGGATCATCGATGCGTGCTGGCCTGAGTGATAGTTTTCGTAGATGCCAACCTTCTCAATCACACAGGATGGGTTGCGGGTCAGGGCCATAACCTCACCCAGCGGCGCAAGTCGCGGCATGATTTCATCCGGGCTGGCCTGAATGCGCGAGACGCCTGCACCGACATAGGCCGCCACCAGCTGGCCTTCGGCAATGCCGAATTTGTCGGCAAAATCGCGATCTCTCAGGTTTGCATGCTCTGCGCGCGCCGCACGGATCGCAGCTGGTGTCATGGTTGAGGCGGTCATCACAGCCCTTTCTACTAAGACGTCCTAGAAGAGGCTGGCAGTGGCGGAACGTGCCGCGCGAGAGCTGGCCACCGCATTTTACGGTGCATTAAATTTGTTGACTGTTTTTATCAGCTTTAATAACAGACACAAGCGGAATTTATGATTCCACCAGATCTATCAGACAAACGACCAGGCCAGCCCCGCCGCAAGCATTTGGTTCACCGAACTAGACTAATGCGAAGGGACGCGAGATGGGGAAATACCAAAAGGGATGGCGGTTGCTGAGCACCGTATCTGTGTTGGGCCTGCTAGCCAGTGCAAACAGCGTGGCGGCACAGGATATTGCGGAAGACGGCGATTTTCTGGGGACGATTGAGCTGAGCGCAGGCAAGCGCGAGGTGCAGACCGACACCGGGGTGCCGCTCACTGTTATCAACCAAGAGGAAATCGACGACCGGCAAGCGGCAACAATTGCCCAATTGGTTGAATCCGTACCAGGTGTGACACTGGTGAATGGCACCACCCCGCAGTCTTCCGGTATTTCGATCCGTGGCTTTGGCGCTGACGGGACCTACGGGGCTAACCCGCGCGTGTTGATCACCATTGATGGGGCGACCACTGGCGGCGAAGAGATCTATCGGATTGGTAACCAGCTATTCACAGATCCCGCACTCTACAGGGAAATCTCGGTCATCCGCGGTACGGTCGGCAGCTATGAGTATGGATCCGGCGTTGTCGGCGGTGTCGTACAGCTGGAAACCAAGGATGCCTCTGACTTCACCGGTGGCGAAATCGGTACACGCTTCCGGCAGACTCTGGAGGCACAGTCCAACGGCACCGGATGGGCCTCATCCTCCATTCTGGCTGTGCAGCCAACAGAGGATCTGGAATTTCTTCTGAACTACACAGTCCGTGACAATGATTCCTACGAGGATGGCGATGGTGTTGAAACCGCAAATAGTGGCTTTCGGAACTATTCCTATCTGGCGAAGGGGCGCTACACATTCGGGGATTCCCGCGAGCATGCCCTGAGTGCCTGGTATAATGTCACCCATTCGGACGACAACAGCGTGCCCTATGACATTCTGGGCGCGTCTTCAGGTGGCGGGTTCTACTTCGGCGATGTGGATCGGATCACAGACAGCCGGACCGCCGGATTGCGCTACGAATTCGATGCGGTTGACAACGACCTCATCCATTTTGAGGCGACCCTGACCTATGCGGAACAGGACATTGACAGCACATATGTCGTTGGCAGTTGCGCTGGGTTCCCAGGCTGTGATGCCTCTGTGTCAGATCTGTTGAACGCGGATCACAACTATAAAACCACCAAACTGCAGTTGAAGAACACCAGCTATTTTGACACCGGCATCGCCTCCCACGATCTGCGGCTTGGTCTGGAGATTACAAACCGTGAACGCCTTGATGCGAATTCGGCCCCTGGTGGCACCGACCGCAGGATCGCGCTGTTTGCAGTGGACGACATTCAGTTTGGCGACCGTTTCACGCTGACCCCAGCCCTGCGGTATGAAACGCAGGACCTGAAGGGGACGGACACTGTGTCCCCCGGGGCCACCGACCCCTATAACGGCGAGATCAAGAACGATGCTCTGATGGGTGGGCTATCGGCGCGCTATGAGTTCGACAGTGGCTTTGCCGTCTTTGCGAGCGCCGCATACACTGAGGTTCTCCCGATCATTGATCGGTTGGACAAGGATCCTTCGGTCTGGGTGCCGGAAATCGGGACCACCTATGAGGCTGGTTTCTCCTATCAGAACCAGGATGTCTTTACCTCCGGCGATCAGTTGGCCTTTAAGGTCAATTACTATGACACCAACCTGAGCGATGTTCGGGTTGCTTAGCGATGTGCTGACACAGGTGGATGTCGACGGCTTCGAAGTCGAAGCGTCTTACGGCATGGCGAACGGCCTCTATTTCGACCTGAACGGAACCGTTGCAGATGGTGAACAACGGCGCCCGGATGGCACTGTGTCAGAGTATACTCTGGCCCCGGTTGGTTCCGCCGCGCTGACAGTTGGCAAGCGTTTCAACGACACGCTGGATCTGAGCTGGGAAGTGGTGGCTGCAGAAAGTACAAATGCCATCAATGGGAGCGGTCCCTTGCCTGGTTACGGAGTGAATAACCTGCGCGCGACCTTCCGGCCGCAAAACGGCATGCTTGAAGGGACCGAAATCCGGTTCGGCGTCGAGAACGTTTTTGACAAACAGTATCAGACCCAACTCTCAACCCGTGCTGCGGCCGGGCGCAATTTCAAGCTGACGGTTTCCAAAACCTTCTGATCCCAAAGGCAAATCGAGAGGTGTTCCATGACACTTGGATTGAAAACCGGAAAACCCCTGCTGCTGGCCGCTGTGCTGGCAGCAGCAGGCGGCGCCGCAGCGCAAGAGCCGGACAAAGCAGGGGTCACCATCGAGCTGAGTGACGCCGAACCGGTCGGCGAGGCCTGTAAACTGTCCTTTGTTGTGCAAAATGGCCACAAGGCGGACATCGGCAAGGCGGTCTATGAGACCGTCTTGTTCGATGATCAGGGACAAGTGGCGCGGCTCACGCTTCTCGATTTTCAGGATCTGCCTGCCGGGCGCCTGCGCGTGCGGCAGTTCCAGTTTCCTCACACCTGTGACGGCATCAGTCGGGTCCTGATCAACGGTGCCGATACCTGCTCCGGCGATGGGCTGCCGGACGGTGCCTGCAGCCGCGGGCTTTTGCTGAGCAGCAGGGTGATGGAGCTGGCAGGATGACATTTGTTCAGGATGCCCTTGCTAAGGTGCTGGAGTTGGGCGGACCGGTGGTCTTGCTGTTGCTGGCAGTTTCGGTCCTGACCACTGCACTGGTGCTCTACAAGATCTGGCAATACCGTTCTGCCCGTGTCGGCCAGCATAAGGCGTTGGCCTCTGCGGTCGCAGCCTGGGATCGCGGCGAAGGAGAGGCCGCCCTCGACAAGCTGAGCCATAGTCAGTCCTATCTGGTCCCGGTGATGCGGCTGGCCCTCTCAGGTACACAAGACACAATGCTGGCCGAGCGTGCTGACGCCGAAGCAGAAGAACGTTTCTCCCAGTTGGAACGCGGATTGGGGGCATTGGACATGGTGGCACAGCTGGCGCCTCTGCTGGGGCTTTTCGGCACGGTGATCGGCATGATTGAGGCGTTTCAGAAACTGCAGTCGGCAGGCGCGTCGGTTGACCCTTCACTGCTTGCGGGTGGTATTTGGGTGGCCTTGCTGACCACGGCGGCAGGGCTGGCTGTCGCTATGCCCACCTCGCTTGTGCTCAGCTGGCTCACCGCCCGCATGCAGCGCGAGAGGGTCTTTGCCAATCGTGCTCTGCGCACCATCTTTGCCCCGACAGCCCAGACCCGGCCAAGAGAGCCTCTTCAGGTGGCGCATGGCACTTAAACTGCACAGCGCGCGTCGCGGCAGGCTCTCGATGACCTCGCTCATTGATGTGATTTTTCTGCTGCTTCTGTTCTTCATGCTGACGTCTACATTTTCAAAGTTCGGCGAGATTGAACTGATGGCGGCAGGGCGCGGACCTGACAGGGGTGAGCGGCAGATGCTGTTTGTCAAGCTGGGGGAAGACAGTCTGACCTTGAACGCGCAGCCAGCTGACCTTAGCCGCATTGCCGATCTGATCCGCCTGCAGCCGCAGGCTGGCGACGGCCATCTGGTTTTGATCAGCCCAAGCGAGGGGGCGTCGTCACAACGCCTGGTCGATTTGCTCACGCAGTTGCGCCAGGTGGCGGATCTCCAAGCTGTGGTGCTGGGCTGATGCGTATCCGGCAACATACAGCGGCGCAGAAGGAACCGACGATTGCGTTGATTAACATCGTTTTTCTGATGCTGATCTTCTTCATGATCGCGGGCACCTTGGCGGTGCCGCTCGACAAAGATGTCACCCTGATTGAGGCCAAGGATCTGGAGGGGCGGGAACCACCGGATGCCTTGGTGGTGCATGCTGATGGCAGGCTCACCCTGCGCGGCAAAGTGCTGGCGGATGCCGCCACATATGCTGCGATGCTGACCGAAGAGGAGCGCGCCGAAGTGCGGATTGTTCCGGATCGCGATTTACCGGCCCGGGATCTGGTGAAACTGGGGAACGCATTGCGCGCTGCCGGGGCGCAAAATGTGCTGCTGGTTTCGGAAAGAGCGTTGCAATGACGGTGCCACACTCCCGGCTCATCGGCGTGTTCGCGCTGTTTCTGGCCGCAGCGGGCCATGCAGGCATGGCGCAGCTCAGTGTGCCTGACAAGGCAGAAATCAGCGGTGGTAATACTGGCCTCGCCGCCCAGGGTTTTTCCTTTGCCGATTTGGTACAGGGGGTTGATACGCCGATTGATGCCAAGGAGTTGCCGGATGCAGACATCGCCACAGCCCCCGCCGCAACCACGTTGTCACCGCAGGTCGAGAAGGTTGTGGTAGAAGCCGTGCAATCCGCCGTGCAGCCCCCGCCGACTGGCGCCGTTCCGATCCTGCTCGGCTCTTGAGGTCGAGCCAAGCCCGTCGCAGAAACCGGCGGAACCACGTCCAGCTGAAACGGCAACAGCAGCACCAAAACCGGAGGTGCTTGAGCCGCTGCCGGACGCCAAACCGGAACCAAAGCCCCGGCCCAATCCCAAAAGAGTGCAGAGGCGTGGGAATAACGCGGAGCAGAATACCCTGGCGGGAACGGCGTCGGGAACTGCTCCAAAACACTTCGGGCAAGCCAAAACATCCCCGGGCACGGCCAAGCAACAGGGCAATGCGGCGGCAGACAATTACCGCGGCAAGGTGTTGCGGCGTGTAATGCGTGCCAAACGTCAGCGGGTGAACATTCGCGGGGCAGTGCTGGTCCGGTTCACGATCACTGGCAGCGGCGCTTTGGCCTCCGCCCGCATTGCGAAAAGTTCGGGCTCTCCAAAGCTGGACAACATTGCATTGGCGCAGGTTCACCGCGCCGCGCCGTTCCCGCCCCCACCCAAGGGCATCAGGCCGTCCTACACGGTCAGAATCAAAGGCAAATAGCTTGTCGTGATACGGCAGATTGTTCACCTACCCACGCGTCGGCGAAAGTAGAACTGACGTTGCCATGTTGTGCCGGTTTGATCCTGAGCCGACCCGTATTACGTCAGCTGTATGAAACATTTGATGATTTTGGGCCTTCTGCTTCTTTGTGCGTGTGGTCGGAGCGTGCCAGATGAAGCGCGTATCGTTGTGGCTGGAGATTCTATTATGGCCTGGAATCGCGGCGGCGGTGGCTCGGTTGCAGACGGGCTCGCGAGGCGGCTGGGGGAGCCGGTGGGAGATGTGTCGCTGTCGTTTGCACGGCTTGTCGGGGGTGGTGGAGCGTTGAATATTCCCTCTCAGCTGAACGGTGTTGCAGCGGATTGGGTGGTGTTGAACGGCGGAGCCAATGACCTGAGTGGAAGTGGGTGTGGCTGCAGGGTCTGCGGCAGCGTGCTTGATCGGCTGATCTCTGAGAGCGGAACAAAGGGGGCAATCCCTGAGCTGGTTGCGGAACTGCGCCGCCGTGGATCCCGCGTGGTCTGGTTGGACTATTACACTGCTCCGCGATACGCCGGGACAATCTGCGTTGCGCCATACCGAATATTGGAAGAGCGCCTGGATCGCATGGCAGCCGCAGATCCGGGGGTAATCGTTTTGGACTTGGATTCGGTGTTCCGATCCGACGATCTCTCCCTCTTTTCCAGGGATCGCGTTCACCCGTCCCTGCGCGGGTCAGGTCGCATCGCCGATCTCGTGGCGCCTGTTCTTATACGTTGACTGCGGCTCTCTATTCCGATGCCCGTCATTCATCGCCAGCATTCAGGCCGGAGAGGAAGAAATCCTTGCCCAGCTCGGGGTTATTGGCCAATCCTTCGACCATGTCTTCGTAGTATTGCCGTTTGATTGCGCGACTTTGCGCTTTCTCTAGCCCGTGTCCAGTGAAGGAGGCGATGCGGGCGGTTTCATTGTCTTTCTTGACCCGCAACGCGCGCGCGACCTTGTCGGGGTAGCGTTTCACCAGCGCGCTGCGCAGGGTCCAGGAGTATTTCGGGGAGAACGGAGAAATCCAGTCAATGAACCAGAGCCGGTCACCGCTGGTCCAGCGATCAGGGTTGAGGTGGTTGGGATTGAGGATGTAGGCGGACTCGGTGTCCTCATCAAGGAGTGCCCAGCTGCAATAGGCCACCGGAAAGCCGTCCTTTTCAACAATGTAATACTGCTGATTGGCGATGGCAGGCAGGATAAATCCTGCCTGCTGGCTGACCGTCCAATCCCGGTGCAGGACGGAATTGGACCACAGCCAGGCAATCTTGCCATAGGTTTGAAAGTTCTGCTGTTGGTCCATGGTCCTGCTTTCCTGCTGTGACGGTCTTGCGGTCGTGGCGTCAGACAAAGACAAAGGAATTCGCCCCCAGCTCGTCAATTTCCACGCCGAACAGATCGATCAGGCCGTCTGCGGTCTGGATACGGGTGTGGGTTTCTTCTCCATTTGCGCTTTCTATGACTGAGATGTCAAAGTCATCAACCGAACCGCCGAAATTAAACATCAGCTTGTCCTCACCGACGGTGAAATCGGTGATCCGGTCATTGCCATGGCCTGCGCGGAAGACGAAGGTGTCAAACCCGTCCCCCCCGGCAAGCCGATCGTTGCCCGCGCCACCTTCGAGCAGGTTGCGCCCTGTGGTGCCGTTCAGGTCATCATCGAAATCAGTGCCAGTGACGCCTTCGAACTCTGAAATCTGATCGCCAGCAACATAGTTGGTCGGCGAGGGAATGAACTCCGAGGTCTGCTCTGCCAGTTTGATCCGCACTGCGGTTGAATGACCCTTGTAGCTGAGGACATCAAAGCCATCACCGCCGTTCAGCGTGTCTGTCCCCTCACCGCCATGAATGGTGTCGTCTCCGCCGTAGCCGAGCAATGACGTCATCGCCAGCGCCCCCTTTGAAGAAGTTCGCACCGTCATTCCCGACCAGGACATCGGCAAAGCTGGTCCCAATGGCGCCTTCGAAGTTGTCAATGCTCTCGCTGGATTGGGCTGGAGTGCCGTTTACGATGTCAGCGACCACCGAAGACCAACCCTTAGCTGGATTGTCAAAATACATAATGATGCCGTTGGTGGCGCCTTCGTAGCTGAGGACATCAAATCCTGCCCCGCCATCCAGATTATCTGCACCCGCTCCCCCGTCGATCAGGTCATTTCCGGCACCACCTGAAATCGTATCGGCGCCCGCACCGCCTCTTATGAGGTTGGCGTCCATATCACCGACTATTTTGTTCTGGCCCGCGTCTCCGAGCAGAACATTGTAGTTGCCATCACGGTTGGCAAGCATGTCTTCCAATGTCGCAAGCCCCCCGGCGGTCAGAACTGCACCGCCGGTCTGGGCATCCCGTGCCTGCCCCAGCGCATCGGCGAATGTGCTGCTGTATGGGCTGTCGCCGTTGTCGCGGTGCGTTGCCCAAATGTCGTCCGAATTCCGGAACGCGTGATAATTTGCGCGCAGGGTGCTGAAGGCGTTGTTGGGTGCCGCGGCTGAGGTGCTGTCGAAAGCCCCAAGCGCGCCGTGGCGGAAATTGACATCCGCACCATTGGAGGTGACCACATTGACCCGGAAGGTGCTGGCGCTGTTGCCGTCCTGCAGGATGGTATCAAGGTCCGCCTGCGACAGCCCGTCTTGGGTGGTCCACCCGGCCCAACTGCTGCTGGAGACCTGGGTGCTGGTGCTCAGGCCCGGACGATCAATGAAATAGTCCTGAACGGTGAAAGAGGAGTGCGCACCAAGTGAGATGACCAGATCGTCGCCATATGAGTTGAACCAGATATCCCCGTCTTCGCGCATATGGATGTTGAGGACGTCACCTTTGATGTCCTCAGCTTCTGGACCGGTGATCAGGTGGTGACCCTGGCTGCCGCCTCCATAGCTGGCCGGGAAATAGGTGATGTTGTAGACATCCCGGCCTTCGCCTCCGACCAGGATATCATTGCCGCCGTGGATATTGCTGTAGCTGAATTGATCATCCCCGGCACCGCCATAGAGGTAATCATCTTTCCATGACCCCTTGATCGTATCGTTGTGTTCAGTCCCGAGTATTGCAACGGAGTGGTTCCCCGCAACATCGACGCTGATATCCAGCTCAGTTGTGGTCCCGTCGGCATTCACATTGGTAATGCCGTTGTTGATCGCCTCGCGGTAGTCCGACAGCGAATGAACAATCGTGTCTCCTTCGACGCCTTCCTGTTCCAGCGTGATATGCGCGGCTTCGGTGTTCCATACGTTGAGTTGTTTCAGCGCAGTGTCATCAGTGCTGCGCAGGATATTGGTGAGCGAAGCCGCGGTTTTCGCAACCTCTTCATCCCGGTTGTCGGTCACCAGAGGGATCAGGGCTTCGGCCATCTCAGATGCGGTTTGTTCGCGGATCTGGTCAGTTTCCAGCTCGTCTACCAAACGTTTGAAGCTCTCGGAGCTCAGGCCCAGTGTGTCCCCGTCGCCAGCGCCACCATCAAGATAGAGCTCCTCCTTCTGACCGCTCCAGTAGCTCTCCAGTAGCGCGTGGTCGAGGTTGATCAGATCGTCACCCTCACCACCGCCAACAACCTGAATGGCCGCGCCGACGTTGATCTGGTCATCACCGCCAAAGCCGAACACCTGTTCAAGCTGGGTCGATGTGTCGAGATACATGTAATCGCCCAGAGACGAGCCATGCAGAATTTCAACGTTGCTAAGGGTGTCTCTGACGGAATGCGCCTCGCTGCGCTCATCCAGCCCAACCTTGCGGAACTGCACAACTTCGGTGCGCTTGCCGTGATTGGTTGTCTGGGAGTCGATGGACTCCTGGTAGTATTTTGAACCGGCTTTGAGGTTCTTATACACATAGGTGGTGCCGTCAGAACTAGAGATCGACAGCCCGCGCGACAGCTCGTCTTCTGACAGCCGTGCATAAGAGGCGGTGTCTTGCCCGCTGCCACCATCAAAGGTGACCTGGCTTTCGTATGAGAACAGGGTGTCATCGCCGCCGCCCGCATCGATGTCGATCCCGATCTCCATCTTGTTGCCCATGCGATCCTCTGCACTGGACACGACTTTGCTCATGTTGAAGGTGGTTTGGTTGGCGCCGTAATCGCGGATATTCCAGCCGGACAAGTCGGTGATCTTCAGCGTTGTCTGATATTCATTCTTGCCGGTTTCTTCGCGGCTAGTTTCCTCAGTCCCGGCGGAGAACAGTGGCGTCGTGAACGTTAGATAGGATTTGGCACCATTGGCGTTGGGCAACTGAATGACATTGATATCGCTACCTTCAGTTGGACTAAGGGACCGGTTTCCGGTCTGCCATCCATTGCTGGTGAAGGTCTCAACATAGTTCTTGGCGGTCTTGTTCAGCTCGCCGCTTGTTTTGCTGATTGCCGCCAGCTCGACATCGGTGACATCCAGCCCTTGCCCTCCCAGCGCAATCACCTGATCAACGTCTTCATCGGCGACCAGATCACTGAAGAAATCGGTGTAGTGGGCTTTGGTCTTTTCCTGTTTTTGGTCGAAACTACCGTCAAAGAAGTCCTCGACGGTCTGTTCATTGCCGTTCTCATCGGTCCGGATTTTCTCGGCGTATTTGTCGGCGATCCCTTCCAGCGCAACCTGTTCAAATGCGCCGACAATGGCAGAAATCGCGCCACCAATCAGCCCCACAGCAGCGGCGATGGGCGCACCCACACCGGTTGCGGCCAGCACACCGGACGTCACCCCTGTGACAACATCAAGCCCGGTGGTCACACCGTAAAACGCGGCTTCTGCGTCCTTGGATTCCTGCAACAGATCGCTGAGAAGACCTGAACTGTAGGTGTCGGATTTCTGGATCGCGTCGATCCGGTCCTGTTTCTGGTCGAACTCGGCCCATTTTGCCGGGTTGATGGCCCCGACGACGGACCCGATGGCACCAATCACCGGTACTGCCTTGCCAAGCACATTGGCGGCCTTGCTGCCCGCCTTTACCGCCAGTTCCGCAATGCCGAGCACGTTTTCAACCGTTGCAAAGGCCAGTGCCGTGCCCTGAAGACCGACCTCGGCCTGTACGATCTTGCGGGTCTCATCTGGCAAGTCGGGATCTGCCAGCAGCTTGGCCGTCGGCACAAAGCTCCCAGCGGCGCCGCCAACCAGTGACAGCGCGGCAAAGCCCTTTGCCCCCTTGGCGAATTTGAGGTGCCCTGCGGCCTCAAGAATATCACCGCCCGCCCCCAGCGCGGCCTCACCCAGGAAACCGGCATTTGCGGCATGGCCCTCGGGTGTGTTGTCGGGTTTCACCGCAAAGGCCGAAATTGCCTGTCCGGTGCTCAGCACATTGACGCCCGCCTTCAGCGACGCCGTGCGCACGGTGCTGCTGTATTCCTCAAACCCCTCAGTTTTTTCTTTCAGATTGATGAGATCAAGTGACTCTGCCGAAACCGCTTCCAGTTCGGCCTTCTTGTTGGCGGCAAGGATATCACTGCCGGTGTAGGTCTCGGCAGCGTAGGTCTTGTATTCTTCAAGCTTTTCCTGGCGAGAGATCTCCAGCGCGTCGATGCGGGCTTGCAGATACTCTGCGTGGTTTGCGGTGTGTTCGCCAATGTCGCCGCCTTTTGAGAAGGTCGCGAGTTTTGTCTGAAGGCTTTCAGCAGCATCCACCACTGCGTTGGTGCGGTAGATTTCCTTGCTGATCTTATCAGCCGCCGCCGCATCGAAATCCGGGTGGTTTGGATCACTCAGCCGGTCGTGTTGCGCCCGCAGGACATCAAGCTCGACATTCAGCTTCGAAATGTCGTCGGTGACAGTGCCCTTGATTGAGTTGATGAACTGTTCATTGGTGTTTGCCAGTTCACCCGCGGCGTACTGTTGTTCGACGGCCGCGACGATCTTGCCAACGATTTTCAGGTCTTTGGCGACAAACTCCGCCCATTGGGCTTCCACGTTGTTGTCTTCATCCTCGCCGGTCAGATCCTTTCCGGCGATTTTCCCTTTCAGGCTTTTGACCAGATTGTAGTTCCAGTTCGAGTAGTTGGTCGCCTTGCTGATCGACTTGACCTCTGGAATGGCGATCCCAGATTCTAGAAATGTCTGAACCGTATCGCGAAACGAGTCCCGCGCCTCCGGTCCCAGATCCGCAAAGATCGTGTCATATGCAATGACTGAGGTTTCCAGGATAGCGGCTTGTTCTTCGTTCAGCATATAATGCGACCTTTCTGACGGGGGCAGAGTGTGATCCGGTTTCGTCACGGTTGTGCCGTGCACGCAAACGCTGAAAAAAGCGCCGCCGTCATCGTATGTCCAGAATGCGAAATTGAATAAGGCCAGATCGCGAAAAGTACGAATAACGCGCTAAGGTTCAAGGGGTTATCAGAAGCCGCTGAGTTGAGACTAAGTGCGATCAAGGATGGTGGCCGGACGTATCAACCTGTTGACCTGCAAGGGCAGTTGTCGCAGCGCTCAGCCGTAGTGACGCATATTCTAAATTACATCACATGTTCACAAAATCGACGAATCACCTCCGGCGATGGGGCATGTCGGATCCTTCAAAGGTGCGGGTGCTGTGCCCTGATCGGGCATGCTGATGGCACGCGAATGAGCACGCTCAGGTTGAATCCTGATCGGCTGCTGGCCGTTTGCGACGGGCCTGTGTGCTACGTCAGTTCTAGGCCCGCCAAGTCACAGATCAGCCTGCGGATGGCGTCGACACCGTCGCGGGCCTTGAGGTTGGCAAAGACAAAGGGACGTTCGTTGCGCATACGTTTCGCATCGCGCTCCATCACTGAGAGATCCGCACCGACATGGGGCGCCAGATCGGTTTTGTTGATGATCAGAATGTCCGAGCGGGTGATCGCAGGACCGCCCTTGCGTGGGATTTCTTCACCTGCGGCAACATCAATCACATAGATTGTCAGATCGGCGAGTTCTGGGCTGAATGTGGCCGATAGGTTATCACCACCGCTTTCGATCAGGATGAGTTCAAGATCTGGATGGCGGTCGCGCAGCTCGGCCACAGCACCAAGATTGATGGACGCGTCTTCGCGAATGGCGGTATGGGGACAGCCGCCGGTTTCCACCCCCAGAATCCGGTCTTGTGGCAGGATCTGTTGGCGCATCAGCGCCTCGGCGTCTTCCTGTGTGTAGATGTCATTGGTGATCACCGCGATGGAGTGGCTGTCGCGAAACACTTCGCTGAGCGCTGCGGTGAGGGTGGTTTTGCCCGCACCGACTGGTCCACCGATGCCAATACGCAGGGGTCCGTTGAGAGTGGTCATGTGCGAAAGATCCTTGAATGCTGGGTTTCGTGTTTCATTGCTGCGATATCGGCAAGGAAGCTGGTAGAGGACAGCTGTGCGAGATCGCCTGCGTTGGTCTGCTCGGCAATGTCCTCACAAAGCGGCGCAAGGGCGCGGGTAATCGCCTGTGCTCTGCTCTGTCCGATGGGGGCGAGACGTTGGCCCGCCGCCACAAGGTTCGCGGCAAAGGCCTGCAGGTACAGCGCGATGGTCGCCTGCAAGGGCAGGGCACAGCAGTTTGCCGAATAGCCAACAGCGACGGGAAAAGTGAGCTTGGTGGGTATGCCGTTCTGGTCCGTTTCCGGCCACACGGTGCGGGTGATCTGGCAAAAGGCCGCTCCTTGCAGGTCGGTTTCGCGAAGACGCTCCAGCGATGGTGCATAGGCGCGACATTGTGCGTCGATCTGCGCCACGGCACCAGTATGCGGGGCATGATAGGCCGCAGCGAGGAACAGAGCATCAGACCAGCCACCGCCGTCCCGCAGAACTGTTTCAATCCAGTCCTGCAATTCGGCTGCTGTGCTGACCGCAGCGGAGGTGATCGCCCATTCCAACCCATGCGAATAGCTGAATGCCCCCACCGGATAGCCGGGAGAGAACCACTGTGCCAAGGTCAGCAATTGTGCACTAGTGGGCATGGGAGTGCTCGTGCCCGTCACCATGAGAATGGGAGTGGGAATGGCTATGGGTACGGCCATGGCCATAGGCCCCGCCCTCTGGGGTGAAGGGTTCCACTACATCGCGCAATGCTGCGCCAAGCTTGTTCAGCATGTCCCGGATCACATGGTCGCGCTGGATCAGCAGGCGATTGGCCTCGATCTGGCAGGGCATATGACGGTTGCCGATGTGCCAGGCCAAACGGAGGATGTGGTCGCCTGTCACTTCCAGCAGCTCCTCCTTTGCCGGGCGAACACCGATTTTATGCCCGTCGTCCAGCACGAAGGCGTCGCCTGCATCCAGAGATTGGGTGGACGGAAAATCGGCCAGAAACCGCAAGCCGCTATCGCTGGTCAACACTTTGCGGCGCAGGAACCGGTCCTCATAGCTTAGGGTGATCTGGTCATCGGTATCATGCGCGTGGATTTTGTGCTGGCTTAGGGGGAGGGACATCCGAGAACTCCGTCAGAATAAAAAATAGCGCTGGGCCATCGGCAGATCATCGGCCGGGGCACAGGTCAGAAGTTCGCCATCTGCACGGACCTCATATGTTTCCGGATCGACATTAATCTCTGGCAGGGCGGTGTTGAGTTTCAGGTCAGATTTACCAATGTTGCGCGTGTTCCTGACCGCGCAGGTCTGTTTGGCGAGGCCAAGGTGTTGGCGAATTCCGCCTGCTTCAGCTGCCTCTGACACAAAGGTGACGGCGGAGTTTTCCACTGAGCGGCCGTAGGCTGCGAACATCTGCCTGGAATAGACAGGCTGTGGTGTGGGGATGGAGGCATTGGGATCACCCATCTGTGCCATCGCGATAGAGCCGCCGAGCAGCACCATTTCAGGCTTTACCCCAAAGAACGCAGGGTTCCACAGCACCAGATCAGCCCGCTTCCCGACCTCAATACTGCCGATTTCATGGGCGATACCGTGGGCGATGGCCGGATTGATCGTGTATTTTGCAATATAGCGGCGGACGCGGAAATTGTCGTTTTCTCCGGTCTCTTCCGGCAGGCGCCCCCGTTGCTTTTTCATCTTGTCAGCAGTTTGCCAGGTGCGGATCAGAACTTCGCCGACACGGCCCATGGCCTGACTGTCCGAGGCTATGATCGAAAAG
This sequence comes from Phaeobacter sp. BS52, assembly GCF_045040595.1. Classification (NCBI taxonomy): domain Bacteria; kingdom Pseudomonadati; phylum Pseudomonadota; class Alphaproteobacteria; order Rhodobacterales; family Roseobacteraceae; genus Phaeobacter; species Phaeobacter sp. BS52. Next base: position 3,064,967 of record NZ_CP090662.1, read on the forward strand.
GCGCCAATGTCATGCAGGATGTCCTCTGCCGCGATGGTTTCGCGGCGGATGCGGCTTTCGGCGAAGGCGACGTCTTCGAGGATTGATTTGTCGAGGTGATGACAGACCATCAGCATATCCAGATGCTCTTCGATGGTGTTGACGGTAAACGGACGTGTGGGGTTGGTGGAGGAGGGCAGAACATGCGCCTCTCCGCAGATTTTGATGATGTCCGGCGCATGACCGCCACCCGCGCCCTCGGTGTGGAAGGCGTGGATGGTGCGGCCCTTCAGTGCTGCAACGGTATGTTCGACAAAGCCAGATTCATTCAGCGTGTCGGTGTGGATCATCACCTGCACGTCCATCGCGTCTGCCACTGACAGACAGCAATCAATGGCCGCCGGGGTGGTGCCCCAATCCTCATGCAGCTTCATCGCGCAGGCACCTGCGGTGATCTGCTCTTCCAGTGCGCGGGGCTGCGAGGCGTTGCCCTTGCCCGCAAAGGCCATGTTCATGGGAAAGGCATCCGCCGCCTGCAGCATACGTCCGATGTGCCAAGGCCCCGGCGTGCAGGTGGTGGCAAGGGTTCCATGGGCGGGCCCCGTGCCGCCCCCCAACATGGTGGTCAGGCCGGAATGCAGCGCCTCTTCGATTTGCTGTGGGCAGATGAAATGGATGTGGCTGTCAAAACCGCCTGCGGTCAGGATCCGTCCCTCTCCCGCGACGATCTCGGTTCCCGGCCCGATGATGATCGTAACGCCGGGTTGTGTGTCCGGGTTGCCTGCCTTGCCGATGGCGGCGATGCGCCCGTCTCTCAGGCCCACATCTGCCTTGTAGATCCCGCTATGATCGACAATCAGCGCGTTGGTGATGACCGTGTCGACTGCCCCTTCGACGCGGCTGGCCTGCGATTGGCCCATGCCGTCGCGGATCACCTTGCCCCCCCGAATTTCACCTCTTCGCCATAGCGGAGAGCCTTGCCGCCTCCGCTGGCTTCGGCGATCAGATCGCGCTCTACCTCGATGACCAGATCGGTGTCCGCCAGGCGCAGGCGGTCGCCTACTGTCGGGCCAAACATCGCTGCATAATCGGCACGGGTGATTTGGGATGGCATTAGAGATCCCCCATGATGGCAGCATTGAAGCCAAAGATGCGCCGTGCGCCGGATATCGGGATCAGCTGCACTTCGCGGCGCTGGCCCGGTTCGAACCGCACGGCGGTGCCCGCTGCAATATCAAGACGCTGGCCCCGTGCGGCATCCCGGTCAAAGTCGAGCGCCGGGTTTGCCTCGGCAAAATGGTAGTGCGATCCGATTTGCACCGGTCGATCGCCGGTGTTTGCCACCATCAGACGGGTAACGGGGTGATCCGGGTTCAGCTCCAGATGGCCCGAAGCGGGGAAGAGTGCGCCGGGGATCATTTGCGTCGCCACAGAAGGCTTGCACAGCCAATCACCACGGTTGCGAGCAAGGCCGCCAGAAGCCATGTCTCCGCGCCGTGGGGGTGAACATGTGCTCCACCATGGGCGAGGGCCGGGCTGCCGATCAGTAGCAAGAGAGTGAAGAATGCAGGGCGCGGTGTCATGGGTCTGGATCTCCTGATTGTGGATCAGCGAATGGGGTTGTGGACGGTTACAAGCTTGGTGCCATCGCGGAAGGTCGCTTCGACCTGAATGTCGTGGATCATCTCGGCTACGCCCGTCATGCAGTCGTCGCGAGTGATGACCTGCGCGCCCGCTTCCATCATGTCGGCGACGGATCGACCGTCGCGTGCCCCCTCGATCACCGCGTCTGTTATCAGTGCGATGGCTTCGGGATGGTTCAGCTTCACACCGCGCGAGAGTCGGCGCCGGGCCACCTCTGCCGCCATGGAAATCAGAAGTTTGTCTTTTTCGCGTGGGGTCAGATTCATGTCAGATCATCCAAGGTCGGGGAAGAGGGGCGCCATGCAGATCGCTGAGGATTGGCAGCAGCAGCTGGCGCAACGCGAAACTGTCGGGAGCGAGGGCACGCAGAATTAAAAGGTCATCGCCGATTATGCTGGCACCGGCGGTAGGACCCAGTTGCGCACGTAAAGGAGCAAGCCTGCCTTCGGCATCGGGTGCGACGTATGCCAGGGTCGCCATAGCTCCGGCGCCACCAGCTATCGTCGGATTCGCCAAATGTGCGGCGACATCGCCATGCAGATGGATTGTATCCAGAAACAGGGGATGCCCGGCGCGCCGAATGTCGATACGATCATTCAGGCGGGCTTTGGTCAGCTTCTCGCCCATGGCCGCCCGCCCAAAAACCAGCGTTTCACACAACAACAGGCGGGACTCTGCGTCCAGATCAACGGTGAGGCTTCGGTCCAGGCTGCAGCCTTGAAACAGGATCGTTTCCTGAGGAAGCCAGGCGAGGTTGGCCTGGGGGGCGACGCTGACTGTGTTGCGGATCAGGCCGGTCTCACCGGGCTGCGCACGATAGGCGCGCTCGGCTGCTTGGGTGGTGAGGGTCAGTGATGTCCCAACGCGAGCGGTTGCGTGCAGATTGAGTTTGTCACCCCCTGTCACACCGCTCGGCAGTATTGACGACCACCCCCTGCAGCGCGGCGTCGTCGGTGCGTGGAAACAAGAGCTTCAACGAGCCGACCTGCCGGAGCCCGGCCAGGACTGATGCACTGCCACGCCGCTTGGCGGAGACTGAGACATCTCCAACAGCGCGCGGGGGGGCTGTCTGTACTGCTGTCGCAGGTACCTTATCGGCTTGCTGGTACCGGGTCACAGGCAGTCCACAGGCACGATCGGACCAAGACGATTGCTGGCGTTGAGATGAAGGTCTGGGCGTCATGCCGCTGATTTCATCACAGCACAGACCCACCGCCAGCGCAAAGCGAGCTATTCGGCATTCTGCGCCAAGCCCTGCGCAAAATAGAGGCCAATTGCTGGATTGATGATGAAAAAACAGGCGCGCACTTGGTTGGCGCTACGTGATTTTCTCGACGCGTTTGCGAAAGTTTCTGCGATGCAGAATGCTGGGTCCATCCACAAGGGCATGCCCCGGAGAGACTGTGGATGTGTGACGACCGGAGGAATTTGCGATCTCGCCAGCCGCCACACGGATGCAACACGAAGCTGCCCGGTACAGGTAGGAAATCCGGCGCCCCGGCGCAAGGGACCCACCGTCGTTCCGGCGAGGAGAGACTATATGATCACCCGAAAATCCGTTCCGGCACCAACGGCCACAGTTGTGGCATTGGCGATGATGGCGTTCGGCACCGGAGCCTTTGCTGCAGATTGCCCGATCAAGGTGGGCGTTCTGCACTCGTTATCCGGTACGATGGCAATTTCTGAAACCACGCTGAAGGACACCATGCTGATGCTGGTCGACGAGCAGAACGCCAAGGGTGGCCTTCTGGGATGCGAGCTGGAGCCGGTTGTGGTTGATCCCGCATCGAACTGGCCGCTGTTTGCGGAGAAAGCGCGCGAACTGCTAAGCGTGCATGAGGTGGATGTGATTTTTGGCAACTGGACCTCGGTAAGCCGGAAGTCAGTGTTGCCAGTGATTGAAGAGCTGAACGGTCTGCTGTTTTACCCGGTGCAATACGAGGGGGAGGAAAGCTCGCGTAATGTGTTCTACACGGGGGCGGCACCGAACCAGCAGGCGATTCCGGCAACGGATTATTTCCTCGAAGAGCTGGGTGTTGAGAAGTTTGCGTTGCTCGGCACAGATTACGTCTATCCGAGGACGACCAACAACATTCTCGCCAGTTACCTGGATCAGAAGGGGGTCGGGGAGAGTGATATCTTTGTGAACTACACGCCGTTCGGTCATTCCGATTGGTCGAAGATTGTCGCAGATGTCGTGGCCTTGGGTGCGGACGGTAAAAAAGTTGGTGTGATCTCCACTATCAATGGCGATGCAAACATTGGATTTTACAAAGAACTGGCAGCTGCGGGTATCAGTGCGGATGATATCCCTGTGGTGGCTTTCTCCGTGGGGGAGGAAGAGCTGTCGGGCCTCGATACCTCCAATCTTGTCGGGCATCTGGCCGCCTGGAATTACTTCCAGTCCGCTGATGGAGAGGCCAACAGCGCCTTTGTTGGGAAATGGAAAGCGCGCATGGGTGATGAGCGCGTTACGAATGACCCCATGGAAGCCCACTACATCGGTTTCAACATGTGGGTGAATGCTGCCACAGAAGCAGGCAGCACCGATGTCGATGCCGTGCGTTCCGCGATGTACGGACAGGAGTTCCCGAACCTGACGGGCGGTACAGCTGTCATGCTGCCCAATCACCACCTCGCCAAGCCGGTTCTGATTGGCGAAATTCTGGATAACGGCCAATTCGATATCATCAGCCAGACCGAAGAGATGCCCGGTGATGCCTGGACGGACTATCTTCCCGAATCTGCAGTTTTGACCTCGGACTGGAAGGATCTTGGCTGCGGCATGTACAATACCGAGACCAAGAGCTGCGTTCAGACACTGTCTAACTACTGACTTCGCAGGACCCAAAGGAAGGGGGAGACCCCTTCCACCCTCGCTCTCATTAAATGGAAATGACCCCTATCATGACACGGTTTTTCGCCGCTGGTCTGCTTGTTCTGTGGGGCTGTCTGGCTGCCATGGCTCAGACGGTGCCGCCATCAGATCTGCCTCAAACCGAGATATCATTGACGTCGGATGCGCCCCTTCAGCAACTTCTCCAGTCACAATCTGACCTAATTACCGCCAGTTCGCGACGGACGATTCAACCCGCCATTGATGCGATTGCGCAAAGTGGTCTGGACGAGGTGCAGACGCTTTTGCAGCTGTGGCAGGGAAAGAAACTGGTCATGCGCAAGTCGGATGGGCTTTTCTTTCGTGGCGATACCATAGGCAATAGCCGCTATGAACTAACGGACCTGGACAGTGGAACTGTGGTCGGGGTTGTTGGCAGAACAGACCTCAAACAGATTAAACCCAATTCTGGCGTGCGCGCCCTGATTGGCACCGCTCTGGTACGGTTCCAACTGAACGATCCGGTGGTTGAGACCCGTAGGGCTGCGGTCACCTCAATTGGACGCGATCCCTCTGCGAAAGCGCTGGAGCCTCTGCGGGCGTCGATCCTCAGCGAAACTGACGACGACATGCGCGCGTTGAAGCAGCGTCAGGAGCGCCTGCTGACCATGCGTTTTGACATTGATCCCCAGGCGCGCGTCGCGGCCATCGAAGACATGTCGGGCGATCTGGGTGTTGATGTGCGCGCGGCCCTGAACCCGCTGCTGGACACCACGCTGCAGATCTATCCCGTGGGAGAGCCAGCGACCGGGAATATCGCAGCCGAACGTCGTATCAGTCAGGATTTTACCGAAGCCGACGCCTATGCGGTGTTGGTGGCTGCGGGGGTCGCCGAACCGCAGTTGCAAAGCGACGAGATCGGACAGGCGCTGGAGGCACATATTGTTGACGGGCGTGTGGCAGGAATTGCCCTGGCGCAGCTCTCGGATATGTCCACGCGGCGGGGTGCATATGACAAGCTGGCCGCCGCAGGGCTGGTGCGTCTTGGTCCCACATTGCCGGAAATGGCTGACACTGTTGCCCGTTACCGGTTCGTCGATATCTACAATGAGGCCTCTTCCGCCGTGACCGATGCAGCGGAGGCGGCGCTGGCGCGGAGCAACCGCAAGGTTGCCTTCCATAAGGCGGCGGATCTGGCATTGGATGCAATATCGCTGGCATCAATCTATTTCCTCGCAGCCATCGGCTTGGCGATCACCTTTGGCGTGATGGGCGTTATCAATATGGCGCATGGTGAGTTCATCATGATGGGCGCCTACACAGGCTATGTGGTCCAGCTGGTGATCCCGGATCACACGCTTTCCATACTGGTGGCGATCCCTGCTGCGTTTGCCGTTACATTCGGTGCCGGGATTGCGATGGAGCGGTTGGTGATCCGATGGCTCTACAACCGTCCTCTGGAGACGCTGCTCGCTACTTTCGGCATTTCGATTGCGCTGCAGCAACTGGCCAAGAACATCTTTGGCACACAAGCGCGCCCGCTGACCGCACCGGGCTGGCTGGACGGCGCGTGGACGCTCAACGATGTGGTGTCGATCAGCTATATCCGCATTGCGATCTTTGTTCTGGCGCTGGGCTTTCTGGCGCTGCTTCTGTTCATCATCCGCCGCACACGTCTGGGGCTGGAAACACGGGCAGTGACACAGAACCGCAGTATGGCGGCTTCGATGGGGATCAATCCGGACCGCGTGAATATGCTGACCTTTGGTCTGGGGTCTGGCATCGCAGGGATTGCGGGCGTGGCGATCGGATTGTTTGCGAAGGTCACATCGGAGCTGGGCAACGACTACATCGTGCAGAGCTTCATGACGGTGGTTGTCGGCGGGGTCGGCAGCATCTGGGGGACCTTGGCGGGCGCAGTGATGATCGGCTTCTCCCAGAAGGGGATCGAATGGCTCAACCCCTCCAATACGCTTGCTGCACAGACCTACATGATCGTGCTGATCATTATCTTCATTCAATTCAGGCCGCGTGGGATTGTCGCCCTGCGGGGTCGCGCGGCGGGGGATTGATCCATGCAACGTAGCTATATTGCCCGAAACCCGTCTGTCCTGATCTTCGTCACGATCCTTGCGCTGTTTACGCTGGGCGTCACCCTGCTGTCCGAAGGCTTGGGGATTGGGATCGTCTCAACGTCACTGGTCAAGACATTGGGGAAAACACTTTGCCTCTGTCTGGTTGCCATCGCGATGGATTTGATCTGGGGCTATGTAGGGATTCTGAGTTTGGGTCATTTCGCCTTCTTCGGGTTGGGCGGATATATGATCGGCATGTGGCTGATGTATGAGCGGACCCGGGACACGGTGCTGGCGTCATTGTCCGACCAAGTACTTCCGCCAACTGATGCCGAAGTGCGGGATGCCGTTGCGCATCAGATTTTTGGTGTAGTTGGCGGCGACAGTTTTCCGCTGATCTGGACCTTTGCTGACAGTTTGCCTCTGCAACTTTTCCTAGTTGTGGCTGTCCCCGGTGTGCTGGCGCTGACCTTCGGTTGGCTCGCCTTTCGCAGCCGGGTGACCGGGGTCTACCTGTCGATCCTTACTCAAGCGATGACCTTGGCACTGGCGCTTTATCTGTTTCAGAATGACAGCGGTTTGCGCGGCAACAACGGGTTGAGCGGATTGCAGAATTTGCCAGGCTTGGCCGATGTGCCTCAGTCGGTGATCTCGATCTGGTTCTTCTGGGCGTCGGCTGTCGCACTGGGGTTTGGCTATGTGATCGCGGCCGGGGTGGTCGGTGGGAAATTTGGCTCAGTTTTGCGTGCCATTCGCGACAATGAAACCCGGGTACGGTTCCTTGGATATTCTGTTGAAGGCTACAAGCTGGTGATGTTTACCGGGACGGCCTGTGTCGCAGGTATCGCTGGGGCGCTCTTTTATCCGCAGGCGGGGATAATCAATCCAGCCGAAATGGCGCCGATCGCCTCCATCTATCTGGCGGTCTGGGTTGCGATCGGCGGGCGGGGTCGGCTCTACGGCGCGGTGATCGGTGCGGTCTTTGTATCGCTGCTGTCCAGCTGGTTCACAGGCGGGCAGGCCCCGGATGTTGACCTCGGAGTTTTCACCATTCGCTGGGTCGATTGGTGGCAGGTTGTTCTAGGGCTGGGGTTTGTTCTGGTCACCTTGTTCGCACCGAAGGGGATTGGCGGTTTGGTCGATCTGGTTCAGCGGCGCCGCACTGCCGAGGTGCCACCCCACACAGAGAAGGCAAAATCATGAATCCTCTTCTGGAAGTATCGGGTGTCTCCGTCAGCTTCGATGGTTTTCGTGCGATCAATAACTTGTCCTTCCGGATCGGGCGGGCCGAGCTGCGTGCGATCATTGGTCCAAACGGCGCGGGCAAGACGACGTTCATGGATATCGTCACAGGGAAAACAGCGCCGGACAGCGGCAGTATAATCTGGGATGGGAGCCGACGATCAGTCTTCGCCCGTTCCGAGGCGCGTATTGCCCGTGAAGGTATTGGGAGAAAGTTCCAGAAACCAACGGTATTTGAAGAGCAGACGGTTCAGGAAAATCTACTGCTTGCACTCAAAGCGGATCGCCGCCCACTTGCTGTATTACGGTATCGCGCATCCTGGTCGCATCTTGCCCGGATTGAAGAACTCGCAGGTGAGGTCGGATTGAGCAGTGCACTGACGCGTCGGGCTGGTGAGTTGAGCCACGGCCAGAAACAGTGGCTGGAGATTGGCATGTTGCTGGCACAGGAGCCGCGCCTATTGTTGGTGGATGAGCCTGCCGCGGGCATGACGCTGGAAGAACGGGAACAGACCACAGCAATTTTGGTTGCGGCGGCTAAAACGCGCGCGGTGGTGGTCGTGGAACACGATATGGATTTCGTCCGAAGACTGAATTGCCGGGTCACGGTGCTGCACGAGGGCGCGGTTCTCGCCGAAGGATCGTTGGACCATGTGACTGCCGACCAAGCTGTCATTGATGTTTACCTGGGGCGCTGAGCGATGTTGAAACTTGACGATGTAACTTTGCACTATGGTCATTCTCAGGTTCTGCATGGGATCTCGATGGAGGTGCTACGCGGAGAAGTGGCCTGTGTTATGGGCACAAATGGCGTTGGCAAAACCAGTCTGATGAAGGCGATTGCCGGTCGCCATGCCCGATCCGGCGGTATCATTGAGTTGGATGGCCGATCTTTGGGAACTGCTTCGGCGCATCAGTTGGCCAAGAATGGGATTGCCTATGTGCCGCAAGGGCGGGAGATTTTCCCGCTTCTGACAGTTCTGGAAAATCTCGAAACTGGCTTTGGGTGCTTGCCAAAGACCGAACGCCACGTTCCGGATAAGATCTATGAGCTGTTTCCTGTGCTTCGCGATATGCGCCATCGACGCGGTGGGGATCTGTCGGGTGGTCAGCAACAGCAGCTCGCCATCGCCAGAGCGCTGATCACGCGACCAAAACTGCTATTGCTTGATGAACCGACAGAGGGCATCCAGCCGAATATCATCCAGCAGATCGGTGAGGTGATCCGACATCTGCGGACCGAAGGTGAGATGGCGATTGTGCTGGTAGAGCAGTATTTTGATTTTGCCTACGAGCTGGCAGATCGGTTTGTGGTTTTGCGCCAAGGCCGTGTCACATTGGCGGGTGGTCGCGATGACGTCAGCCGGGCTGACCTGTTGGCGGGTGTATCCGTCTGATTTTCGCGGCGCGTTAGCGTTGCGGTCGAGCCGCCTGGCCTACAGTTATGCAGGAGAGACGGTCGGCTGCAACGCATATGTTAGCGGGCTGTGCTGCTTGAAACGTCAAATCTGTCGCTTTCGGCTGCTGTCATGGCCGAAAACCGCATTCATCACGCCTGTGACTGGCTGATCATTCATCGCGCGTCGTGGTGGATTTAGATAATCTGAAATTCGCTACATTTTATTCGAAGTGCCTGACGCGCTGTATTTGGCTAGTCTTGGCCAAATGTATGGTGATGCCGCGCCGGAGACGGCAGGGGAAAGGGAGAACAACCAAAACTGCACCTCAGGCAATGCCGCAGGGATGCATCGCAGCCAAGGGGGCGCGTGCATTTTCCTGCGTTGCCTGCAGTCCGTCATCATCAATTTGAAACCTGCGCGGTTCCGTAGCGCAGGTGGATACGAACCTGCCACCTGAGCGTCAGGGTGAGACGGGGATCGACAAAAAACGACGCGCCACACTCATCAGGGAACGATCATGTCAATCAAGCCACCATTTACCGAGCTGGAGATCGAAACGGCTCCATCCGGGTTCTACGAAGGCCACAGCCTTCCTATCGCATTGATCAGTAAGATCATCATGACAGCGCTGGTCCTTTGGGCCTTGGTCTGGCCAAGCAAGGCCAGCGGCATTCTGTCTTGGGTCAACAGTGAGTTGCTGAATGGATTCAATGCCTTCTACATCATTTCAGTGGGGGCCTTTGCCTTCTTCCTGTTTGTGCTGGCAATCTTGCCTGCCACAGGAAGCAAAAAACTGGGTCCGGCGGATGCCGCGCCTGAGTTTTCCAATTTCTCTTGGTTCTCAATGATGTTCGGCGCTGGTCTGGGCGTTGGTTTGATGGTTTTTGCAACAGCTGAGCCGCTGGGCCTTTGGGGGTCGAACCCGGTTGTTCTGTCCGGTGCCGTGGCAGCCAACAGCGAAGAAGCCGTGCAATCTGCCTATCGCTACACCTTCCTGCATTACGGGTTCCATGCCTGGGCTATCTATGTGCTGACGGGTCTGTCGCTGGCTTACTACGCCTACACGCGCGATATGCCGCTGACCATTCGCTCGGCGCTGACGCCGTTGCTGGGCAAGGCCGCAAACGGGTTTGTTGGTCATCTGGTTGATGTGCTGGGTGTGGTTGCCACGATCCTGGGCGTTTCGGTCACCATTGGGTTTGGCGTCAGCCAGTTTGTTGATGGTGTTTATGCGGTCTCGGGTATGGAATGGCTGATGAACGGCGATACCGAAGCCCCGAAGCCCAGCACCGTGGGCCTGCTGTCGGCTCTCTTTGTGATCATGGGACTGTCGATCCTGTCAGCCGTGTCAGGCGTGGGTCGCGGGATCAAATACCTCTCTAACCTGAACCTCGTGCTGTCGGTCATTCTGCTGCTGACCTTTGTGTTCTTCGGCTCGTTCTTCTTTGCGATGACCAAATTCGGCAGCGGGTTGGTGGACTATATCCTTCACTTCACTCAGATGTCGTTTGGTGCCTATGGTCCGCAATCAGCCGAGGCCTTTGCTGCGGCGTTGCCTGATGCGGCGCAGGCTTTGCCCGCGGAAGATCTGAGCACGGTCTACGGTTCGGCAACATCGCCGTGGGGATCGTTGGGCGGCTTCACCGAAGGGTTGCCAGCCTCTGCCGCAGCACTGGATGCAGACGCTGTCTATGCTGCCGGTGAACCCGGTCGCCAGTTCGGCTGGCAGGCCGGTTGGACGACATTCTACTGGGCCTGGTGGATTGCGTTCTCACCCTTTGTCGGCCTGTTTCTGGCGCGCATTTCCAAGGGTCGCACCGTGCGTGAGTTCATCCTGGGCTGTGTAATCGCGCCTGCGATCGTTTGCTTCCTGTGGATGACTATTCTGGGCGGCACTGCGATTGATCTGGAACTGAACGGCTCCGCCGCAGGGTCAATCATTGGAGCCACCAACACGGCGAAGCTCTTTGCAACGCTGGAGCAGATGATTTCCGGTGGCTTCCTGTCGGCCATCACCGTGATGTGCGTTGTACTGATCATGACCTTCCTGGTCACGTCGGCGGACTCGGGGATTTTGGTGATGAACACCATTATGTCCGGCGGCGAGCAGGAAACCGGCATCAAGCACCGTATTATCTGGGGGCTGATCCTGACCTCCGTCATCGGCGCACTGATCATCGCGGGCAACAGCGGCACGGCGTCCAACCCCTTTGGGGCCCTGCAGAATGCGATGATTATCGGCGCGTTGCCGTTCACCATTGTCATGGTCTTCATGATGATCTCACTGGCGAAAGCGCTGTACCGCGACAGCCTGCGCGCCAAAGCAGACTGACCACGGTTCAGTTTCTGACGTGAGAGCAAAGGTCGCGCCTCGGCGCGGCCTTTGTCGTTTCTAAGTGATGAGGCCGGAAACCTATGAGTGATGCTCATAGGTGGTGGCGGTAATCTCATTGGTAAGACTGGCGAATTTGGGTGATAAAGCCATTGAACTGTCAGGGGTAAGGCCATGGATCGCGCCGAGATCGTACATCAAAATTTCCTTGAGCGCGTGCGGACAGGGGCTCTGCCACCGGGCGCCGCACCAGAGGGCGCTCTGACGCCCAGTGAAGCGGTGGCGATCTATCGCGCGCAGGTACTGAGCCGGGCGCTGGATCGGACCAGCCGGGCGATGCAGAAGGCCGGGCAGGGTTTCTATACCATCGGGTCGTCAGGGCATGAGGGAATGGCTGCCGTGGCGCGGGCGCTGCGGCCCGATGACATGGCCTTTCTGCACTATCGCGATGCGGCGTTTCAGATTGCCCGCGCAGGCCAAGTACCGGGGCAGAGTATTGCCTGGGACATGCTGCTGTCCTTCGCCTGCTCCGCCGAGGATCCCACATCTGGCGGGCGGCATAAGGTGCTGGGTTCCAAGGCGCTGATGATTCCGCCGCAGACCTCCACCATCGCCAGCCACCTGCCAAAGGCGGTCGGCGCGGCCTACGCCATCGGCGCGGCGCGGCGTCATGATCCGGAACATCGGGTTCTGGCCGAAGACGGGCTGGTGATGTGTTCCTTTGGCGACGCCTCTGCCAATCATTCAACGGCGCAGGGGGCGATCAATACGGCGTGCTGGACCTCCGTTCAGTCGACACCCCTGCCGCTGCTGTTCGTCTGCGAGGACAACGGGATCGGCATTTCGGTCAAGACACCGAAGGGCTGGATCGAGGCGTCGATGTCTCACCGTCCGGGGATGCGCTATTTTCAGGCCGATGGGCTGAATATGCATGCTGCCTACGCAACCGCACAGGCGGCGGCAGACTATGTGCGACTGCGGCGCAAGCCTGCGTTCCTGCATTTGCGCACTGTCCGGCTCTATGGTCACGCGGGGGCCGATGTGCCGACAACCTATCTGAGCAAGGCGGAGGTTGAAGCGGATGAGGCCAATGATCCGCTGCTGCATTCGGTACGTCTCTTGTCAGAAACCGGCGCGTTGTCCTGCGAGGCCGCGTTGGAGATTTATACCGAGACGTGTGCTCGGGTGGAGCGGATCCGAACGGAGGCTGTCACCCGCCCCCATCTGAAAACGGCGGATGAGGTGACCGCGAGCCTGGTTCCGCCAGTCCGGATGTGCCAACCGACCAACGGACCAAGTGCTGAGGCGCGGGCAGATCTGCTGGGCAGCGACCTGCGTGCGCAGGCAGATCCACAGCCAATGAGCCGCTTGATCAACTGGGCGCTCACCGACCTGATGTTGGAGCACGGCGAACTGGTCGCGATGGGTGAGGACGTCGGCCGCAAGGGAGGTGTCTATGGTGTTACCCAGAAACTGCAGCAACGGTTTGGCCAGGATCGGGTGATCGATACGCTGCTGGATGAGCAGTCTATCCTTGGGCTGGCCATCGGCATGGGGCACAACGGATTCGTGCCGATCCCAGAAATCCAGTTCTTGGCGTATCTACACAATGCGGAAGATCAGATCCGCGGCGAGGCGGCGACATTGCCGTTTTTCTCCAATGGCCAGTTCAGCAACCCAATGGTGCTGCGTATTGCAGGGCTTGGGTATCAAAAAGGGTTCGGCGGCCATTTCCACAATGACAACTCGCTGGCTGTGCTACGCGATATTCCGGGCATTGTGATTGCCTGCCCCTCAGATGGGGCAGAAGCTGCGATGATGCTGCGCGAGGCCGTGCGGCTTGCGCGGGAGGAGCAACGGGTCGTGGTTTTCGTCGAGCCTATCGCGCTTTATCCGATGCGGGACCTGCACGCGCCTAAGGATGGCGGCTGGATGCGTCACTACCCGGCATTGGATCAGCGGATCGCACTGGGAGAGGTCGGTGTGCATGGGGATGGGACCGATCTGGCCATCGTCACCTACGGCAATGGTCGCTATCTGGCGACGCAGGCACAGGCGTATCTCGCGGCCAAGGGGATCGCCGCTCGTGTCGTTGATCTGCGCTGGCTTGCGCCCCTGCCAAAGGAGGCGCTGCTGGCTGCAGCCGCCGACTGCGATAAGATCCTGATCGTGGATGAATGCCGCACCACTGGCAGTCAGTCAGAGGCGCTGATGGCGCTGTTTTATGAGGCGGAGGGCAGCCCGATGGCCCGTGTTGTGGCAGAGGATTGTTTCATCCCAACGGGACCGGCCTATGCGGCGACCTTGCCCTCGAAGGAGAGTATTGTGGCTGCTGCCCTTCGCTTGACGGGAGCCGCAACATGACCCGGACCGCTGTTTTGATCTGCCCTGGACGAGGTACCTATAACAAGGCGGAGCTGGGCTACCTGTCCCGCTACCACAGCGATAAACAGGCTCTAATCGGCGCATTTGATGCTATGCGAGACGCAACAGGACAGGAGAGCGTCTCGGCGCTGGACGCTGCCGATCGCTATTCAGTGTCAAAATACACGCGTGGTGACGTGGCTTCGCCGCTGATTTATGCCAGTGCCATCGCAGATGCGCAGTCCCTTGCAGAGGACATCGACATCGTCGCGGTCACCGGCAATTCCATGGGCTGGTATATCGCGCTGGCGGCGGCGGGGGCACTCAGCCCACAGGCGGGGTTTGAGGTGGTGAACACCATGGGTCAGCTGATGCAGCAGCACCTGATTGGCGGGCAGCTGGTCTATCCCTGTCAGAGTGAAGATTGGCAGCTGGATCGTCGCCGCAAGGCGGAGCTGTTGCAGCTGGTCAGTGACATCGCCATGCGACCTGCTCACCAGCTGTCGCTATCAATCGATCTGGGTGGTATGTTGGTTCTGGCCGGGAATGCCGAGGGGCTTGATGCGTTCGAACGGGCCGTGCCCCCACTCCAGGACCGTTTTCCCATGCGTCTGGCCAATCATGCGGCATTCCACACAGAGCTGCAGGCGCCAGTAGCTGCCGCCGGTCGGGCACGGCTGTCACAATCGCTATTTGGTCCCGCCAAGAAGCCTCTGGTCGATGGACGCGGGCAGATTTGGTGGCCGGGCGCGGATACGGTGGAAAGCCTTTGGCGCTATACGCTGAACACGCAGGTGGTCGAACCCTATGACTTCACCCGCGCCATGCAGGTGGCGGCGCAGGAGTTTGCGCCGGATCTGTTCATCATCGCCGGGCCGGGTACCACACTTGGAGGAGCGGTGGCGCAGTCTTTGGTGCAAGTCAACTGGCAGGCGCTAACTGATAAGGCCGCGTTTAAGGCCCGGCAGGAGCAGGTGCCACTGGTTGTTGCCATGGGCGATCCGGCGCAACGGGCGCTGGTCAGCCGCTAGCACGCTGGCCTGGGTCGATGGCCATGGACACGGCGAAGGCCTCTACCGGGCGTGAGACGTTGTGCAGTGACACTGATCCCAGCGGCGTGGCTTGTTCCGGGGTCTCCAGCAAGTCTCGGCTGACCACAATGGTATGGCCACAGGATTTGCCATAGTCGCCGAGCCGTGCCGCGATATTTGCGGCCTGTCCGATGACGGTGAAGTCCAGCCGCTCACGCGATCCGACGTTGCCATAGGTGACGCCGCCATAGGCCAGACCGATGGAACATTCGCTGCGCCTCTGCCCGGGATCGTCGCCCATGGCGTCCAGCGCGGCGACGATGGCGCGCGCCGACTGCAGCGCCTGAGCGCGGGCCTCCGCCGGGTTTTCGCCAGCTGGAAACACGGCCAAAACAGCGTCTCCGATGAATTTCAGCACCTCGCCCCCATGATCGTGCACGATGGTCGATGCGGTCTCAAAGAAACTGTTCAGTAGCTCGATATACTCGGTGCGGCCCAGCTCTTCTTCCAGACGGGTCGAGCCGCGCAGATCGCAGAACATGATAGCCGCATCAATATCGTCGCCATCGCCGCGCCGGATTTCCCCACCCAGAACCCGCGCGCCGGTGCGTTTTCCGACATAGGTCTCCAGCAAGGATTGGGCGTTTTCGCGTTGCATGAACACTTCGTAGTAGCGCGCGATCACTGCGGAGCATTCAAATATCAGCCCCAAGTTCTCAGTCGTGAAACCTTTGGGGTGGTGGCTGGCAACAGTCAGCACATTGATGCGCCCATCCGAAAACGGCAGCGGCATGGCCACATAGTCCGTCGCGCCCTCCTCCCGCAGATCGGTCAGGATGGGAAACGCGTCGCTGGGCTGTTCCAGATCCAGACGTTGACGAATACCGCCCAGCCCATTCGAGACGTGGCGCAGCGGGCTGTTCTGGAAGGCCGGGTGGTCGTGGATCTCATAGCTTGGCGCATAGGTGGTCACCTTGCCTGATGCGCGGCTCCAGATGAAGTTCTTGCCCGCGATCATTGGATGCAAAGACCAGGCCATCACCGAAAGGCGAGATAGATGAACGCCTTGCTCCACCAGTTTTTCGGAAAGGCGCTGGGTAAACTCCTCCGGTGTGGGCAGATAGGCCGCCTCACGCAGCAGCCAGTCGATCAGGGGGCCTGAGATGCTCCCATATTCAGGAACGTCCAGTTGATTTTTGCCAAGGTCAATCTCGACGTTGGCGTCCGGCATGAAACTGACATGACCCGCAATTTCAGAGGCCTCGGGCAGGGCATCGTCATAGGACCAAGCGGCATTACCGATGCAATCCTGGCCAAGTTGAATATCTTGATACCCGGCGGTGCCCTTGAAGGGGCAGAAGGTTTGGTGACCGTTGGCCGCAGACAGGCAGGAGTGGATATCATCGCGGGGGAAATAGATCGCGGCAGGTTGGCGGGTTTCATACATCACCTTGGCGCGGGTGCTTTGCGCGATGATTTTCCCACCGAGGCGCGCGGTAACCGGCCCGCGCAGCTCTTCAATCAGGATGCCATAGGGCTGTCGAGCGGTATTCGCGCGCATATTCATAAGCGTCGTTCCCTGCTGATTGGCCAGCATGGGGGCCATGCGACCTGCCCTCTATTATGTGGTGATTGATGCTAGAAATGCCAGAGCGGCACGGGGAATTGATCGGCTTGACCTTAGGGCTGTTTCCACACCGGCTGCCAATTGGTCACCGACTGCACGGGTGCCCACTGCAGTCGGTCAGACCATGCGGATCACATCCTTGCTGATCGACAGAACATAGCCCCGTTTGGCGATATTCTTGACCAGAAGCTCACTCACCATCTGATTGCCCAATGTATCGCGCAGGCGTTTGATCCGGGTGGCGCCCGCGGCCTCTTCGCAATCGATGGACGGGCGGCCGGAGATCATCGCCTCAATCTCCGCACCGGAGAGCACATCGTCATCCAGACGTGCTTCAGCCAGAACCGCGAGGGTTTCCATCGCGGCGGCGGTCAGTTTGAAGCCCATGGTATTGAGATAGACGGTATTTTCCTCGCGGCTGATCAGCAGTTCGGTCACCTGAATCCCTGCGCGTTCAATCTGCACCATGCGCCGGTTCAGCATAACCAGCATGGTCAGCACCACCAGCGCCGCGACCATCATCATGGTGGCAAAGACCAGCAGGACAAAAATAACCATGCGATAGCTGGTCAGCGTATCGGCAAAGGCGGTGCCGGATTGGGCGAGGATTTCCAGCAGTTTGATTTCGGCCTGAGTGGTGAGGTCATTCTCGACAAAGACACGCTCCACCCGGGCGTTGAAGGCATTGGCATCCGGCAGCGTCAGCAGGAGCACGGTGCTAGGCAATGACAAGGAGGGCAACAATGGCAGCAATCCCCAATGCGATGACGCGGCTGCCTGCCGCGCGCACCTCAGAAACGGAGAAAATAGGGTCCGGCATCTGCTTTCCTTTGTTCCAGCCCGTCGGGACCAAAAATGGACAGAACATTCAGCAAGGTCCAGCCTGCCGCTGATAACCTTCCGGAGATCTCCGCCTTGGCCGCTGGTTTGCTACAGGCCCCACCGATCTGGATCACACCGTAGTGCAGCCGTAGGGGCGCGTCCTGTTTGGCCTTGTAGTCGGCGTAGCATTCGGCGGCTGTGGCCGCAGGTGCATCGCTGAGTATACCGGCAGCAAGACCGGCAATAAGGGTCGTGGAGATAAGCATCTGTTTCATGCCCTCACCCTGCGCATTTGTTGCGGGATATTCAATAACCACGGGTGATTGCGCGCAGTGATATTCGATAACAGGGCCGCGTTATTGCCTGTCCGAGGGGGCTGACCCCAGGCTGACTGCATCGGTCATCTGACCTCATGTTTTCAGACCTCAAGGAAGGACATCCCATGTTTCGCAGCACCCGCTCCAGCGCTGATATCAAACCGCATCGCAAGTTCATCACGCTGATTGTTGCCGCCGCGGTTGCGGTGACCGGTTTTTCCGCAGCGCCTGCACGGGCGGATGAAGATGTCGCCAAGGTCCTGGCGGGTCTGGCGGTTCTTGGCATTATCGGTGCTATTGTGAAAAACAACCGGGACGATGACCATCAGCAGGTAACCCGACCGCATCGCCCCCATCGTCCCAAGCCACTGCCGCCGCGGGTGGCGCGCTATGACCTGCCAGCGCAATGCGTGCGGTATTTTCCGCGCTACAGCCAGAGCCGCACACTGATGGGCCGGGGCTGCCTGCGCAAACAGTACGGTTTTGAACACAAGCTGCCCCGTGCCTGCCAGGTGACCTTCTGGAACGGCAAACGCAATCGCGTTGGTTACCGCCCCGATTGCCTGAAGAACCGGGGCTATCGCATCACTCGTCGCTGACGCGGGACCACAGGTTCGAGCAGACTTAGGGGGCTTCGGCCCCCTCTTTTTGTGCTCATCTGATGGCTGGGCTTGAAACTCAGCGCAAAACCCGGTCAGACCAAAGGATGGAGTATCCCGATTATAGTTTGGAAGCGGCAGCGCGTGCGCGTGGCCAGATGCGCATTGCAGGCGTGGATGAGGTAGGGCGTGGCCCGCTGGCAGGGCCGGTGACGGCAGCGGCGGTGATCCTGGACCCTGAGAATATCCCCGAGGGGCTGAACGACTCCAAAAAGCTGAGCGCCAAACGGCGCGAGGCGGTGGAGGCGTCTATCTTTGCACAGGCTGAGGTGTCGATTGCCCATGCCTCTGTCGAAGAGATTGATTCTTTGAACATTTTACGTGCGTCGCATCTGGCGATGGAACGCGCGGTTGCGGCACTGGACCCGGCGCCGGACTATTTGCTGATCGACGGCAACCTGATCCCCAAAGGTCTGCTGCAAGCGTCAGAGTTTGTCATCAAGGGGGACGCCAAATCAGTCTCCATCGCGGCCGCCTCCATCGTGGCGAAACAGGCGCGTGACCGGATCATGGTGGATTTGGCGCAACAGTTCCCCGGCTATGGCTGGGAGAAAAACGCAGGCTACCCTTCCAAACAGCATCGCGAGGCGCTGGTTAGCCTAGGGGTGACCCCACATCATCGGCGTTCCTTTAAGCCTGTCCACAATATCTTGTATCAAGAGTGAACCACATCGCGTTGTTCTAAAAAACAAATTGACCTCGAATCCACGATGACTCATCCTGTGGACAACCAAAATGAGCGCAAAAATGCGCCGTGGTTATCGAGGCAGAGCAAATGAACAAAACACTTACACGGGGCGCCGAGGCGCTCCCGCTAAACGCGATCCTTGACGGTGACTGCATCGAAGTGATGTCCGGTCTACCGTCAAACTCGGTTGATCTGATTTTTGCAGATCCGCCCTATAACCTTCAGCTGAAGGGGCAATTGCATCGCCCTGACAACAGCAAGGTGGACGCGGTTGACGATCACTGGGACCAGTTTTCCAGCTTTGGCGTCTACGACAAATTCACCCGCGACTGGCTGAAACAGGCCCGCCGCATCCTGAAGCCCAACGGCTCCATCTGGGTGATTGGATCCTACCACAATATCTTCCGTGTCGGCACCGCCGTGCAGGACGAAGGGTTCTGGATCCTCAACGATGTGATCTGGCGCAAGTCGAACCCGATGCCGAATTTCCGCGGCAAGCGGTACACCAACGCGCATGAGACGATGATCTGGGCGTCGAAGTCTGAAGGCGCGAAATATACCTTCAACTACGAGGCGCTGAAGGCGCTGAACGAAGGTTTGCAGATGCGGTCCGACTGGGTGATGCCGATCTGCACAGGCCATGAGCGCCTGAAAGATGACGCCAAGCAACAAGGCGCATCCGACGCAAAAGCCCGAGGCGCTGCTGCACCGTATCCTCGTTGGGTCGACCAATCCCGGTGATGTGGTACTGGATCCCTTCTTCGGCACGGGCACCACGGGTGCCGTGGCCAAGATGCTGGGCCGTGAGTTTATCGGGATCGAGCGCGAAGCCGCGTATCGTGAGGTCGCGGAGAAACGCATCAAAGCGGTGCGTAAATTCGACCGCGAGGCGTTGCAGGTGTCCGCCAGCAAACGCGCCGAGCCGCGTGTGCCCTTCGGGCAGCTGGTTGAGCGCGGTATGCTGCGTCCGGGTGATGAGCTTTATTCGATGAACCAGCGCCACAAGGCGAAGGTCCGTGCGGATGGCACATTGATTGGCGACAATATCAAGGGATCGATCCATCAGGTCGGGGCACATCTGGAGAATGCACCGTCCTGTAACGGCTGGACCTATTGGTGTTTCAAGCGGGATGGAAAAACCGTGCCCATCGATGTGTTGCGCCAGCAGATTCGGGCAGAACTTCAGAACTGATCCCACCCTTTTCACAACCTGTGTGAAACCGCAGGCGCTGTCGCATTGTCGACGGCGCCAACCTTGCCCCGCCAATTCGGCGGGGTCTTTTCGTTTATTATGGTGCTTCATGGGGTGCATCTGGCGGCAGCTGCCGCTATTTTAGCGTGAGACTGGCGCCAATAGATGGACAGACGTCATGGCCATAACTGCCTCCGCCCCCGCTCCGGCATTGGACAGCGATGAAGCGATTTTCACGCAAGAGAGCCCCTATGCGCTGGACGCGCTAACCGAGCACAAGCGCAACGGGCTGGAGCTGGCGGTGCGAGCGCGCTGGATTGCGATGGCAGTCACGGCGGTGTTTCTGGTTTACGTCAATCCCGAATGGGATGTTCTGTACTACCATTTCATCCTGGCGTTGCTGTGCTTAAACGGCTGGCTGATCCGCCGAGTGGGTCGGGTGGGCCAATCGCGGCTGGAGATGCTGCTGATCTTTGCCGATCTGGCGATCATGACCGTTGGCATGGTCATTCCGAACCCGTTCAGCAGCGAGGATCTGCCACTGGCGATCCAGTATCGCTACGGCAATTTCATCTACTTTTTCATCATTCTGGCGGCCGGAACTCTTGCGTATTCCTGGCGCACGGTGATTGCCATCGGCAGCTGGACGGTGCTGATCTGGCTGTCAGCGGCCTTTACCGCCTGGTGGTTTTCGCCGTCTCAGCCGGGGATGAGTGCGGCGCTTCTGGCAGCGGTTGAAGGCAACCAGACGCTGGCTTCTTTCGTGGATCCAAATGACTTTGCTCTGCACCAGCGATTGCAGGAGGCGATCGTGTTCTTTCTGGTCGCTGTTACATTGGCGGTGTCTTCAAGACGGTTTTATCAGCTGATCCAGAATAATGCGGTGCTGGAGCGCGAACGCGCCAATCTTTCGCGGTATTTTTCACCCAATGTCGTGCAGCAGCTCTCACAGAACGACGAGCCGCTGAAGCAGACCCGGCGGCAGGATGTGGCGATACTGTTCATTGATATCATCGGGTTTACCCGGCTCGCGGCGGATCGCGATGCCTATCAGGTGATTGATCTGTTGCGGGATTTTCACGGCCGGATGGAACGGGAGGTTTTCCGTCACGAAGGAACGCTGGACAAATACCTTGGCGATGGTCTGATGGCGACCTTTGGCACGCCTTTGGCGGGACCAAAGGATGCAACCAATGCGTTGACCTGTGCACGGGCTATGCTGACGTCACTGGCTGATTGGAATGCAGAACGCCGTCGGTATGGTGAGTCAGAGATCCGCGTCGGTATCGGAGTACATTTCGGTGAAACCGTTATTGGTAACATCGGTGCGAACCGGTTGGAGTATGCGGTGATCGGCAATGCTGTGAATATTGCCGCCCGGCTGGAGGAGCGTACCCGTGAACTGGAGGCCCAGCTTGTGATCAGTGAAGCGCTGCGTCAGCAAGTGCAGGCCGAGGGTGGTCCGGCCAACCTGGAGAGAGCTGGCTTTGCCCGGTACCCTGCGTCTGAGCTGCGTGGATTGACACGATCGATGACACTCTGGGCGCTGCCGCGTTAGCAGGCGGTGGCACCCGTGGTGGGGTCCGGTTCTGGTCGCTGATCCGCCGGTAAAGCCTTATTGTAGGCGCTCCATTCGGTGATCTCAGGGTAATACATCTGCCGCCATCGCCGCACCCGCGGGTTCATTATCCGGCGCCAGAGCGGTGGAAACATCGCGGCGACGGTCATCACCGGATAGCCATAGGGCAGCTGTGGTGCGTCGGCCATGGTGTGGTTTTGGAGCAGGGGAAAGCGCCGATCCGGTTTGTAGTGATGGTCGGAGTGACGTTGCAGATTGATAAGCAACCAGTTCGACGCCTTATGTGCGGCGTTCCAGGAGTGCCGTGGCATTACGTGTTCGAATTTGCCATTGCCCAGATATTTGCGGGTCAGCCCGTAGTGTTCGACGTAGTTCACCAGCTCCAGCTGCCAGATCGCAACACCTGCTTGCACCAGAAACAGCAACAGCCCTGTGAACCCACCCAGCAAAAACGCGACCAACAGCATAAGCCCTTGTAGCGTCCAGTAGCGAAAGAAGGGATTGCGTCGATCGGTCCAGGGCAAATCGCGGCGCGCCAGCTGGGCGCTCTCGGCGCGAAAGGCGGATTGCCAGCACTGCCGCAGCACTCGCGGATAGAACCGGTGGAACCCTTCGTTGTAGCGCGCTGTCACCGGGTCGCGGGGCGTGCCGACATGGCGGTGATGGACGAGCAGATGTTCGGATCTGAAATGCGAGTAGAGCACCATGGCCAGCAGGATATCCGCCAGCCAGCGTTCCAGTTTGCTCTTTTGGTGCATCAATTCATGGCTGTAGTTGATCCCGACAGTGCCGCTCAGGACGCCAACGCCGAAGAACACGCCGAACTTCTCAAGACCTGACAGATGTTCTGCCGTCGGCACATAGATGAGCATGGCTATGAGCAACATGGCCTGCACAGGGACCCAGGCCATGGTCAGGGCGGAGTACCAGCGAAGGTCCTCCTCGGGTGTGAGCGGGTCGGCGTTCTCCAGGTTGAGACCAAACACCCCATCAAGCGCGGCAAAGAGATACCAGGTGGCCAAGGGGGGCAACAAAATGGCCCAACCGCCATAGACGGCGGCCAGCACCACAAGGGGAACCAGCAGAAAAGACAGCCAGAATGGTAGAGCTGCCTGCCAGCTGCGCAGTGTTTCGGGGGTGGTCATCATGGCGCAAATCCAGTGATGTCGAAGATGTTTGTGCCGACTATGCCTGTGGTCCGGAAAAAAGAGAAGGGATCAGCGTCCCTTCCATAGATCAAAAGCCTTGCGCATGACCGTTGGCAGATCCGTCGGTTTGAAGTCATGTCGCGCGATCACGCGCTGATAGTCCTCAGCTGCGAAATCCGCAGGCAGCTCTGCCAGCATGACGCGCAGGATAAGGTGAAAATGCGTGAAGGTGTGACGCACCTCAGCGTTTAGAAGTTGCCAATCGGCTTCAAACGGTGGCGCGGGGGTGGGATGGTCTGGGTTGTCGGTCCAGTCGCTGCCGGGCCAACCCAGCATGCCGCCCAGGAGCCCCTTGTCTGGGCGCTGTTCCAGCAGCCAGTCTCCCGCAGCGCTGCGGGCCAGATAGACAGTGCCGAGCCGGGTTGGCTTGGGTTTCTTTGGGGTTTTCTTGGGCAGCTCCGTTGCGGTTCCCGCCGCGCGGGCCGCGCAGGGTGCGCGCCAGGGGCAGATGCCGCAGGCCGGGTTGCGCGGCGTGCAGATCGTGGCGCCAAGATCCATCACGGCCTGCGCATGATCGCCGGGTCGCTCTGCCGGGGTCAGGGCGGCTGCCTTCTCCTTGAGCTGCGGTTTGGCGTTTGGCAGGGGAACATGGACATCGTAGAGCCGCGCCATCACCCGTTCGACATTGCCGTCCAAGACGGTTTCCTGCCGATCAAAGGCGATGGCAGAGATCGCCGCCGCTGTATAAGGACCAATGCCCGGCAGGGCGATCAGCCCGTCGTAGGTGTCGGGAAAGGTGCCGTCATAGTCCTGCGCAACCACTCGGGCACATTTCAAGAGATTGCGCGCCCGCGCGTAGTATCCAAGCCCAGCCCATTCTCCCATCACATCCGCATCCGGCGCGGCTGCCAGATCTGCGACTGTGGGCCAGCGGCTGGTAAAGCGGTGAAAATAATCCTTCACCGCAGCCACGGTTGTTTGTTGCAGCATCACCTCGCTTAGCCAGATCCGATAGGGATCCGGCCAGACCCCAGCTGCGCGGTCCGCCGGGCTGATCCGCCAGGGCAGGGTGCGGGCGTGATGGTCGTACCACTCCAGCAATGTGCTGCTTTGTGGTTGGCTCTGGCTGTCGAGGTCACGCATTCTTTATCCTTTGTGGCCCGGTTTCGCTGGTTCTCGCATGGCAGCCCTTTACAATAGGGCGAGCAGTCTAGCAAAACCACGGGCATGGCAGTGCAACGGACAAAATCTCGCGGGTTCAAACGGACATCGCAGCTTCTGAATGATCAGATTCGCAAGGCCGGTGAAAGCCGGGGTTTTGCTGTGTCGCGTCTGCTGACCCATTGGGAAGAAATTGCAGGGCCTGACATCTCGTCTATCGCGCGGCCCGTCAACGTCCACTATGGGCGTGGCGGTTTTGGTGCGACATTGACGTTGCTAACCACCGGTGCCCATGCCCCGATGCTGGAGATGCAAAAGGAACCTCTGCGCAGTAAGGTCAATGCGGTCTATGGCTACAACGCCATTTCCAAGGTCCGCATCACCCAGACCGCGCCCACCGGTTTTGCCGAGGGGCAGGTCTCCTTCAAATACGCCCCGAAGGTTCGCAAACCGCAGGCGCCTGATCCGCAGGATGTTGCGGCAGCTGCCGAGGCAGCGACCGGGGTCGAAAGCGATGATTTGCGCGCAGCCCTAGAACGGCTTGGGCGCAATGTGCTGACAAAACAGAAAACTCTCAGAAAGGGGTACGAATGACCCGTTTGATGTCCGGCATCTTTGCCTCCGTCGCGGTTGCGGCGGGCGTCTATGGCTATGCCGCATTGCAGGGCGGCACGTCTTTGCCCAGCAATCCGCTGATCGGAGCGGCCCACGCACAAGAGGCCGAGGTGGACACCTCCACCATCGTGGAGATGGTCCAGGGAGCGGAAGATGCGCCAGTGACGCTGATCGAATACGCGTCATACACCTGCCCGCATTGTGCGAATTTTCATCAGGGCGCCTATAAGCGGCTGAAGCAGGACTATATCGACACTGGGAAGGTGAAATTCATCTACCGCGAGGTCTATTTCGATCGTTATGGCCTGTGGGCCTCGATGATTGCGCGCTGCGGTGGACCAGAGAAATTCTTTGGGATCAGCAATTTGATCTATAAGGGGCAATCCGACTGGGCCCGTGCCGGTGGCGCGACCGAGATTGTCGATGCGCTGCGCAAGATCGGGCGTCTGGCAGGCCTGGAAGAAGAGCAGCTTGAAGCCTGTTTGCAGGACGGTACCAAGGCACAGACCTTGGTGAGCTGGTATCAGGAAAATGCGACTGAGCATGGGATCGAATCCACGCCCTCTTTCATTCTGAACGGCAAAAAGATCGAAAATCAGTCGTATGACGCGTTCAAGACACTGATCGACGCCGAACTGGACGGCTAACCGCCGTCGCACTGAGCAAGTGAGAATTAGAAACCCGCCCGGTCTCCGTGGCGGGTTTTTTCGTTGTGTTGTCTGCAGATGTGGCTACGGCGGCGGTGGCGCAATCTCGCGAAGTCGCGCCAAGAGCGCCTCATCATTGCTGATCTGCAGACGTACCGGCAGGGTGATCACCTTATTGCGGAAACTCTCCGGCAGGCGGACGGCGTCCTTCTCGGTGGTAACCATTTGCGCGCCGATCAGCTTGGCCTCTGTTTCCAGTCGGGTCATCAGCGCAGTGGAAAGCGGCTGGTGGTCGTCCAGGGCTTCGCTACGGCGCAGATCGGCGCCAAGCTCGCGCAGCGTGTCGAAAAATTTCTGTGGATGACCAATGCCGGCAAAGGCCAAAACGGGCGTGCCACCCCAAGGCATGCCGGTTTTCAGCGGCTCAAGCACACCGGTGTAATGTGGGCAAGCCGTCAGTGCGTTCTGCCATGCTGCCCGGAACCGAGCCTGCGCCTCGGGTTGCCCCAGTGACAAAACCAGATCGGCACGGGCCAGACCCGTTGTGACCGGTTCGCGCAGCGGCCCAGCGGGCAGGCAATGCCCATTGCCGAACCCACGATCAGCATCGACCACAACAACCGAGAGATCCTTGTGCACCGCCGGGTTCTGAAAACCATCGTCCAAGACAATGACCGTCGCCCCTGCAGCCGCCGCGGCCTTTGCTCCGGCGGCGCGATCCTCTGCTTTCCAGACCTCACCAAAGGCGGCCAGCAACAGCGGTTCGTCGCCAACCTGACTGGCGCGATGGCGTCCGGGATCCACCTGCACTGGCCCCTCAAGCGTGCCACCATAGCCGCGCGTCACCACATGCGGTTCGTGCCCCATGTCACGCAAGCGTTCCAGAAACCAGATAACTGTCGGTGTTTTGCCGGTGCCGCCAGCATTGATATTGCCGACGCAAATCACCGGCACACCCACAGTTCGCGGGGTGCCGCTAGCCAGCCGTTTTGCGGTAGCACGGGCATAGATATGGCCCAGCGGGGACAGCAGGGTTTTGCGAATATCGAATTGTCCGGCTGGTTTGTGCCAGAAATCAGGGGCTTTCATATCTGTCCTCTCGCTTGTCCAGAAGCTCCTGGACGCGATCCATCAGGTGATCGGTCATGCTGGCGCCTTCGGTGACGACCTGCCAGCCTGCCAGTGCCATCTCGGCGGCGCGATCTGGTGCTGACAGGCTCAGCACGCCCTGTGCCAGATCCTCGGCGTTATCGACCTTCTGCGCGGCGCCAACCTCAGTCAGGCGCTCATAGAGGGGGCCATAGGTACCCAAACCCGGTCCGTGCAGGACCGCGGAACCAAGAGCTGCCGCATCCAATGGGTTCTGCCCGTTCGCGCGCGACGCCAGGCTACCTGCGAGCAGACACAACGGTGATAGCCGGTACCACAGGCCACTGTCCTCGGCAGAGCTGAGCAGCACCTGCGTGTATTCATCGGGCTCTTCGCCGCTGTCCCAATCGGCCAACTGCAGGCCGCTATTGATGATAGCATCGCGCGCTGCAGCCAAATCTTGCTCATCACGCATGGCGACGACCAGTAACAGGCGGTGCAACAGGCGCAACACACTGCGGTGCGCATCCAGGATTGTGGGTAAATCCTCAAGCTCGGTCTGTGATGAAAACCAGACGGGGCGGCTGCCCAATGTGGCTTGCATATGGGTGAGTTCATCACTGTTGCAGCCGGGGGGCGTGGTCGACAATCGCAAGGGATCCGTGCGTTGGATCCGGTCTGCGGCGAGGCCAAGGCGCAGCAGCTGTGCCCGTGCCTCATCCGAAGGGGTCATGATTTCGGTGAATCGTTCAAACAGCCTGCGCCGTTGATCCGGCAACCAGCGGCTGGTGCGGTCGGGCAGTTCGCTGGCATCAATATCGACCAGCAGACTGTCCAGGTTGCGTTCGCTCATCTGGCGCATAAGACCGCGGCGGAGATCCCCGCCCGACCAGATCATCAGGTCGGGCCGCCAGTGATCCAGAAACATCCGCACCTCTGCTGGGCTGTCATCTGGCGGTGGGCCCGCAGCCAGATCGTAGCCGTCAACCGGCGGGCGGTTGGTGATGCTGCGGCTCCATGTCACCAGCACAGACAGATCGGGGCGCAGGGATTTCATCCGGTTGCCCAGATCGCCAAGCGCCAGATACCGCTCAGCCGAGGAGGCATGAACCCATAGCACCTCACCCACCGGTCGGGCGGGCCAGCGGAGACTGCGTTCGGATGCGGCTGAAAGTCTCGACATGGCTAGAGGGGCCCTGCTGCGGGGCACATGTCAAAGCGGATGAAGGCCGGGACTCTGCGGGTCGAGCGCGGCGATCAGCTGGTCATGCAGGCGCGGCGGCGCGGCGACGACACCGTTCAGGGTCGGGAGCGGGTTATTATATCGCAAATCCCCGCCGAAGCGATCACTGCAACATCCGCCTGCCTCACGCAGGATCAGATCGCTCGGCGGCGATATCCCATTCCCAGCTGGGGCGGAGGGTAAGCATCGCGTCGTAACCTGCATCTGCAACCCGTGCCATACGGTAGGCCAGCGAGGGTCGGTGGCTGCGATTGAAGCCTGGCACCTGACCATTCTGCCAGTGTTTGGGGTCCTGCACAGGCCGTGCAGCCAGCACGTTCGCCATGTTGAGGTCAGCTTGTGTAGACACCCGGATTTCTGCGCCGTTGCAGGTCGCGCCCTGTCCGCGCGCCGCACAATACATCAGATCACGCTGGGGCAGGTAGATGACCGCTGCGGTGACGTCGCCCTCTTCGGCGATTGCCAGCGAATGGGCCCAGGTGCGCGACCCTTGGGCAAAGCTGCGGGTGCCGTCGATCGGGTCAATAATGAACAGCCTGTCACGGTCAAGGCGCGTTGCGGTGTCTTCGCTTTCCTCGGACAGCCAGCCATAGTTGGGTCGCGCCTTTTGCAGCACGTCGGATAGCATCTCGTTGACGGCAAGGTCAGCCTCGGTCACCGGTCCAGCGCCACCGGGTTTCTCCCATTTCTGCGCCTCTGGACCGCTATAGCGGCAGGCGATGTCGCCTGCCTGCTCGGCCGCACGGATCAGCAGGGAGAGATCAGTTTCCGGCAAGGGTCATCCCCTCGACCAGCAGCGAAGGCACCACGCGAGACAGGTGGCTGCGGGCGTCATTGGCGGGCACGATGCTGCGCAGCATGTCGCGTAGATTGCCAGCAATGGTGCATTCGTTGACCGGATAGGCAATTTCGCCATTCTCCACCCAAAACCCTGCGGCCCCACGGGAATAATCGCCGGTATTGGGGTTGATGGTCGATCCGATCATGGAGGTCACCAGCAGGCCGGTGCCCATGCCGGAAATCAGATCGGGGCGGCTGTCTTTGCCCTGCGTCAGGGCGATGTTCCACTGGGATGGCGAGGGCACTGATCCAACACCACGCGCTGCGTTGCCAGTGCTTTGCATGTTTAGTTTGCGCGCCGAGGCAAGGTCCAGCGTCCATCCTGTCAGGATTCCATTGTCGATAATGGCGCGGCGTTGCGTTGCCAGGCCTTCGCCATCAAACGGACGGGACCCGCGATGCGCGGACGAAAGGGGTCTTCCGTCACGCTGAGGTGGGCAGGCAGGATCTGCGCCTCTAGCGCATCTTTCAGCCAGGAGGAGCCACGGGCGATGCTGGCACCGTTCACCGCCGCCAGCAGATGGCCGATCAGCGAGGAAGAAACCCGTTCGTCAAACAGCACCGGATAGCTTCCGGTTTCCGGCTTACGTGCGCCGAGCCGCTCGATTGCCCGCTCTCCGGCCTTTGTTCCGATATCTTTGGCGCTGCGCAGGTCGGCCTGAAACGTACGGGAGTCGCCATCGTAGTCGCGTTCCATTCCTGTACCGCTGCCCGCAATCGCCGTGCAGGAGGTCGACCGGCTGCTGCGCTGATAGCCGCCGGAGAATCCGTTGGTCGCCGCCATATGGACCTTGTGGGTGCCGTAGCTAGGCCGCCGCAGATTGCACCTGTGTGACGCCGTTAACAGCCAGGCCCGCAGCCTCAGCAGCAAGCGCATCCTCCTGCAGGGCAGCGGGTGCCGGTTCGGCGCTTGCATCAAACAACTCCAGTGCCGCCAGATCCCAGTCCCGGGCGAGTTGCCCCGGTTCGGCGAGGCCCGCATAGGGATCTTCGGGTGCTTCGCGGGCCATGGCGACGGCGCGCTCAGCCATAGCGGTCAGGGTTTCGGCCCGCATGTCCGAGGCTGAAACGCAGGCCTGACGTTGCCCGACAAAGACCCGCAATCCCAGATCAACACCTTCTGACCGCTCAGCATGCTCTAGCGTGCCTTGACGTACCTCAATGGAAAGGGAGCTGCCTTCGGCCACCATTGCATCGGCAGCATCAGCTCCGGCCTTGCGGGCGGCATCAAGGAGTGCGTGGCTTAGGCTTTCGGGGGTCTGGGTCATAGGCACCTACATGGGTTGGACGTCACCTAGAGCTAGCCAGCGCGGCCAGATGCTGCAAGAGCGCAGACGAAAAAAGGGGCCGCAAATTGCGGCCCCAATCTGGGATCAGCCTTGTGTCGCGATTACTTGATGCGCTGGCCGTTTGCCTTGATCTGTCCGTCCTCGGTCACCTCGATCTTGGAGGTCAGCGTATCTTCGCCATCGCCCGGAACTGCCAGCATGCCCATCATCATGCGCGCGCCCATGGCGTCGCTGTCCGACACCAGCCCCATGCCGATCAGCTTGTCCAGCAGGGTGTTGGCGCCCGCGAGGGTCAGATTTGCCTCACCGGAGGGTGCCGGCATGCCGTCGAAGGTGCTCAGATCGTCATTGTTGAAGGCAAAATCACCGGTACCGGTCAGCTTTGCCCCGGCGGCGGAGATTTCAAGCGAATTCACGGTCAGCGCGTGCAGCTCACCCGGTGCCTGTTCGCCGTTCTCCACCTCTGCCATGGCTTCGGGGTCAAAGAAGTCGAAGGCCAGCTTTGCCTTGCCTGCCAGATCCAGTGCGATTGTGGCCGGATCGTGGGGCAGGGCGCCAGTTGGATCCACCATAGCCCAGAGCATTTCCGGCACATCAAAGTCGCGCAGGACGAGGCCGAGCGCAAAGTCCTGTTCCTCATCGGATTTGGCAACAGGCATGGTCAGCTTGAAACCGGCTTCAGCCATCGATAGCGCCAGCGGGAATGGCAGGTCAGAACTGGTGATGTTGGTTTCCGTCCGGTTCTGTTTCACGTCATAGGTCAGCCCATCAAGGCCCATGTCAAAGGCGATTTTTCCGCCTTCAGAAGTGCTTTCCAACGCAAATGTATCCGCGCCATCCTGACCATTGATTGCGCTGTTGCCACTGGCAAAGTCGAACGTGCCTTCCGCGCTGAAACCGCCGCGCAGCAGTGCCGCCATGTCGGTGCTTTCCAACCCGTTAGGAACAGTTGTGATGCCGGTGAAGTTCACCCCCTGCATCGCCCCCTTGAAGGCACCGGTGCCTCCGTCTTCAGGGACGTCGATCGAGGCGTCAAAATTCAGTGTTTCACTGGTCATTGTCTGGTTGTAGGTGCGGCTATCTGCATTTGACATGATGGTCTTGGTGACCACATCCGTCAGTGTCATGCTGACTTTGATCGCGTCTTTCGGAACGTCGGCGTCTGGTACCGTCAGATCCTTCAGCGCGATTTTCATCAGGCCGCTGGCGTAATCATAGGTCATCTCATCCGCGTCGCCGGAGACAAGCATCGGGCTGCCATCGTGGGAATACAGAACGGTGCCAGTGACGGGGCCTTCGGGACCGTCAATTTTGAACATGATCGGCATTTCAGCAGGCAGCATGATGTTGACAGTGCCATCGCCGTTTTCGACGAATTTGATGTCAGGCAGGGTAAATGTGCCGTTAGTGTTCTCCTCCATGACCGGCATGGCCATAGAGATATCCGATATGGTCAACGTATCGCCGGACATGGTCTCGGTGCCGTTTACGGTATAGCCGGTGGCAGTCATGTAGGACTTCCAGTCCGACCAGACGTCTTTTGCCGTTACATCTGCCAGGGCCGCCTGGGCAGAAAACGCCATAACAATCGCAACACCGCTGCTGCGGGCGAGGAAAACGGACATAAGTATACCTTTCGTGGTCTATTTTGCGCCATGGTTGGCCGGAGGAGGTACCGGGTCAAGGGGGCATCGCTCTGGACCGTTCCCCCTAACCAGTCTACCACATTTCAAAACAGGGACTTGGAGATTAATACTATGGAGATCAAGGGCAAGACAGTTGTGATAACCGGTGCAAGCCGGGGGATCGGGGCCGATGCGGCCCGCGTGTTTGCTGCTGCCGGGGCCAATCTGGCCTTGCTGGCAAGGAGCGAGGAGAGCTTGACCGCGCTTGCCAAAGAGATCGGCGGAAACGTGCTGACCTTTGCCTGTGATGTGGCGGACTATCCGGCTGTTGCGGCGGCCGTTGCCAAAACCGAGGCGCAGTTTGGGCGGATTGATGTGTTGATCAATAACGCGGGTGTGGTTGATCCCATTGCCCGGCTTGAGGCTGCTGATCCGGCGGACTGGGCACAGCTGATCGATATCAATGTGAACGGGGTTTTCAACGGAATGCGGGCAGTTTTGCCCGGGATGAAGGCTGCTCGACGGCGGTACTGTGCTGACCGTCAGTTCAGGGGCTGCGCATAATCCCGTCGAAGGCTGGAGCGCCTATTGCTCTTCCAAGGCCGCCGCGGCGATGCTGACCCGTAGCCTGCACCATGAAGAAGGGGCCAATGGCATCCGCGCCATGGGGCTGTCGCCGGGCACCGTCGCGACGGAGATGCAGCGGGTGATCAAGGCGAGCGGCGTCAATCCGGTCAGCCAGCTGGATTGGTCTGATCATATCCCGGCGGAGTGGCTGGCGCGCGCCCTTCTGTGGATGTGTACTGAGGCGGCAGACGATCTGGTCGGCACCGAAATCTCGCTACGGGATGAGGGCATCCGCAGGCAGGTCGGCCTGATATGATCGACCTTGATATCGCCGAAAACGGGTTGTGGACGGTGACACTGAACCGGCCGGACAAGGCGAATGCGCTGACTGTAGCGATGCTGGAACAGCTCTGTGATATTGCAGAGCGGGCACAAGAGGCTCGCGGATTGATCATCACCGGGGCTGGCCGTGTCTTCAGCGCTGGAGCAGATCTGGATGCGGCGCGAGCCGGGCTGGCGACGTCCCCCCTGTGGGAGCAGCTATCGGGTGCCATCGCGGATCTGCCCTGTCTGACGGTGGCGGCGCTCAATGGTACTTTGGCGGGTGGAGCGAACGGCATGGCGCTGGCGTGCGATTTGCGTATCGCCGTACCAACGGCCAAGGTGTTTTACCCGGTGATGAAGCTTGGCTATCGTCCGCAACCCTCTGACGCGCGGCGGATGGCAGCGCTGATCGGTCCTGCGCGTACGAAGATGATTCTGGCGGCTGGACAGAAAATCACCGCTGAGGAGGCGCATATCTTCGGATTGATTGATCGTATTGTCGCGGCTGGCGATCTGATGACGACGGCGCAGGACCTGATGGCGGATAGCCTCGCGGCGGAGGTGGAGATGGCGCAGGCAATTCTGGCGGATTGCACCCGCGTATAGCGCCCGGCGCTTCAGCGTTTGCGCCGTCCGCCGGGTACGCGTGACTGGAAGGAGGGCGGGCGTTTTTTTACCCAAGCGATGAATTTCGCCAATCTCGGATGCTGACGCAGGGCTTCAACCGTATTGAAAGACCGCGCCAGTTCCGCCTCGCTGAGAGCTGCATGGATTTCTTTGTGGCAGATATGGTGCAGTAGCACCGTCGGTCCGCCCTTGCCGCCCTTCAGTTTGGGGATCAGGTGATGCAGGCTTTGAGCGACGTCCGTAGGGATAGGCCGTTGGCACAGAGGGCATATCGGATCGATATCGGCAGACGGTGACATTGGCGCAGTCTCTCAGTATGGCTGTTTCAACCGTAAGACATGCGCTGGCGGTTGCGATCGGCAAGGATAAGTACGTAAGGAACTGTCAATTTGACACATCAACGGGACAGCTGGGACGCAGTGGTCGTGGGCGCCGGACCTGCTGGTCTGCGGGCGGCTGAAGAACTAGGGGCTGCCGGTCGCCGCGTGCTGGTTGTTGATGCGAAGCCGTCCGTTGCACGAAAGTTCCTGATGGCTGGGAAATCCGGTCTGAACCTGACGAAGGATGAGGCGCGCGAGATCCTGCTTAGCCACTACGGCGAGGCTGCGGACTGGCTGGCGCCGATGATTGCAGGCTGCGACGCGGCAGAGGTGATGGCTTGGGCAACAGGGCTGGGCAGCACCCTGTTCACGGGCACCACAGGACGGGTTTTCCCCCGCGAAATGAAGGCTTCGCCGCTGTTGCGGGCATGGCTGGCCCGTCTGGATGGCTACGGTGTTGAACGGCGCACCCGCTGGCGCTGGCAGGGCTGGAATGGCGACGCCTTGCAATTTGAAACCCCGGATGGTCCCCGTGTGATAAAAGCGGGAGCAACAGTGTTGGCAATGGGGGGCGCCAGCTGGGCGCGGCTCGGCTCTGACGGGGTATGGGCTGCAACTCTGGCAGGGGAGAATGTGCCACTGGCGCCCTTTCAACCGGCCAATGCAGGATTGCTCGTCCACTGGTCCAATCACATGGCACCTCATTTCGGGGCACCGTTGAAGGGGATTGCCCTGCATGCCGGATCAACCCGGTCGCGGGGCGAGGCGGTCATTTCCAGGCAGGGCCTGGAAGGGGGCGGTGTCTATATGGTCTGCGCTGCTGTCCGGGAGGGGGCTGAGCTATACATGGATTTGTTGCCGGATCTGTCGCAGGAGCAGGTTGCCGCGCGTCTGGCGCGCCCCCGGGGGAAATCCAGCCTCTCGACCCATCTGCGAAAGGTGACAAAATTGACACCTCCGCGCCTGGCGATCCTACAGGAATTTGCCCGTCCGCTTCCGGCTGAACCTGCGGCGCTGGCTCAGTTGCTGAAGGCAGTGCCGATCCGGCATCAGGGGCTGCGGCCGCTGGATGAAGCGATTTCCACCGCCGGAGGTGTCCTGGCAGAGGCGGTTGATGGCGGACTAATGCTGCACAAACGCCCCGGCGTATTCTGCGCCGGAGAAATGCTGGACTGGGAAGCGCCGACCGGTGGATATTTGCTGACCGCATGCCTTGCGACAGGGCGCTGGGCAGGGCGGTCAGCAGTCCGATATCTGACGGGTGACTATGTGATCGAGGCCGCTACCGCCTGAAACGCGGGACGCGCGCGCATCCGCTTGCTATAGGCCAGCATGGCCTCGCTCTCGATCGGGAATTTGGCGCTATAGGCCCAGTTCAGGCAATGGGTGCAGATGATGTCGGGAATAGTAAACTCTTCCCCCATCAGAAATGGGCCGGTCATGCAGGTTTCCAGCTGCGCCAGATTGCGGGAAAACTCCCACTTCAGGCTGTCCTTCACCTCCGGCACGCGCTTATCTTCGGGCAGGATAAAACTGTGGCGTGCGCCAGTCCACAACACTGCGTCCAGCTCATCGAGCAGACGATTCGTCATCGCGTCCTGTTTTGCGCGGGCGATGGTGCCAGCAGGGGCGGTCAGCTGGCCGTGTTTATCCGCAAGATAGGTGATGATGGCGGTCGAATCGGTGATCACCTCCTCACCATCCTTGAACACGGGCACCTTGCCTGAAGCGTTGAGGGCGACGACATCGTCGCTCTGTGGCGAGGCGGGGTTCAGCTCATAGGGTTGGCCTAGTTCCTCAAGCGCCCAAAGAACGCGGTAACTGCGCGTCAGCTGCTTGCCGATAACGGTGTACATGGTGAAATCTCCCTGCGGTTATGCCCGAAACGGAACCGGGTTCCCGCTGTGAGGTCAAGACATGCTCAAGCAGCCGTGATAGGAACGCCGCGTTCATAGTCTGAGGTGATGATTGTTTTAGCCTACCCGGCTGAGGCGGGCGAGCTGGATCAATGCCCGTTCCATCAGAGCAAGCGCCGGAGCGGTTTGCCCTGCCGAGCGCAATTGCAGATCGGTGTCCGTCAGCAAGGTGAGCGCGGTTTCAAGCTTGAACGCGCCCCAGCTCTGGGCCTGCCGCAGCAGCCTGTCGCGGCGTTTGCCGTAGGCCGGTGGGCGCAGCCGTCCAATACCCTGCGCCGGACCGCCCGGATCAGAGGCAATTGTGTAAAGCGTCCGAAAATGGCGGGTTGCCCCAATACAGAGGGTGACCGCATTGGTGCCCTGGGCCTGCAATCGCCCCATCAGCGGGCCGATTTCTGCGCCGCGCCCCTCGGCCACGATATTGAGCATGTCGTCGACTGCCGCTTCGGTCGATTGCGGGGCGATGGCCTGAATATCGTCAAGCGTCAGCGGGGTGCTGTCCTCGTATTTATACAGTGCGAGTTTTTCCACCATGCGGGAAAAATCACCGGGGCCGATCTCATTGGCGATATCAACCAGCGCAGACATGCTGTCCCCTGGCACATCACGAATACGGGCCGTGCCCAGAATACGCTCGATTTCACCACGTGACGGAGGATCGTCATAGATGCCGGTCGCATAGGCGTTGCGGTGCCCCTCAAACGCCTTGCGCAGTTTCGAGGTGGCTTTCAATTGCCCAGCTGTCACGATGATCTGCGCATCACCTTGCTGCCAGGCGTCAAGTGCGGCGATCACGGCAGGGGCGGCGGTATCGTTGGCGTCTTCGACAAACACGGCACGGATGCCGGGGAAAAAGCCAACCGCCTTCATCGCATCCATCAGCAACGCCGGGCCTTGCGCAGGTCCGCTGCGGGCATCCGGGTCAGGCGCATCTCTTCTTCGGCGGCGGGGCCAAGCAGCGCCGCCAGCATTTGCTGACGTTTCAGCGAGACGCGCATGGCGTCGGGGCCGTAGATCAAAAGGCCTGTCTTGCCCGGATCCGGTTTGGCAAAATAGCCGTCCGCCTCGCGTGGGCTCAGTTTCATTTGGCGGCAACCGCAGGCTTTTCGCTGCTGGAAGTGGCAAGATCCGCAGTGCTCAGCAGTTCAGTGGTGATTTGATCTGCAAGGATAACCATCAGGCGTCGATGGGCATCACGTTCCCCGGCGAGCGTTTCAACCGTGGTGCCTGTGGCGGAATAGCCAGTGAAATTTTCCACATCGCCACTGGCGACAATGGCACCATCAGATTGCCGGGTCAGCACATAGGCGGCCTGCCCGACGATCGAATAGCGCGTGATTTCATTGTCGGCGGTAATGGCCTGCCCTTCGCTTTGGGTGCGCAGCTTCAGATCCAGGGCATAGTCAGCCCCCCCCCCCGCGCCCCAGCCGGGTTTCAAGGTTCTGAACCAGAAAATAGGCATCGGAATCATCGGTTGCCCCGATCGTTTCCGGAGCCTGAACCGCTACCACACCATAAAGCGCGGACCCGGTGCCCCCCGGTGCATAGACGGGGGTGAAGCCGCAAGCCGCCACCAGAAAGGCAGCGGCCAATGCGGCCGGATATTTCAGGTTAAGCCACGACATTCACAATCCGACCCGGCACAACGATCACCTTTTTCGGAGCGCCGCCATTCAGCGCCTTTTGCACAGCTTCGTGTGCGAGGGCGAGTTTTTCAACCTCATCCTTGGCTAGATCTTTGGCCACGGTGATTTCGCCCCGGCGTTTGCCGTTGATTTGGATCGGCAGGGTCACGCTGTCTTCAACCAGCATCGAATCGTCCGCCACCGGCCAGGGGGCCGTCGCGCAGAGGCCTTCGCCGCCTTGATGGCTCCAGATATCCTCAGCAAGATGCGGTGTCATTGGCGACATCAGCTGCGCCAGCGTCATGATCGCCTGTTTCTGAGCAGCGGTGCTAGGCCTTCGATTTCGCCAGCGTGTTGGTAAAGCTGTAGAGCTTGGCAATTGCCGCATTGAAACCGAAGGTTTCGATGCTGAGGGTGACATCGCGGATCGCCTTGTGCATTTCTCGCAGCAGATCCTCGTCACCGTTGCCGCTGGCGCCGGCGTCCATATCACCAATGCGATCACAGAGGTTCCAGACGCGGTTCAGGTGCTTATGCGCAGCCTCAGCCCCGGAAGCCGTCCACTCCACGTCTCGTTCCGGCGGCGAATCGGAGAGCACGAACCAGCGTGCCGTATCCGCGCCGTAGGAGGAGATGATGTGGAGCGGATCGACGACGTTGTTTTTCGACTTCGACATCTTGGCCGAGGGGATGACCTTGACCGCTTCACCGGTCTCTTTGACCACGGTTGCCCCGTCCCGTTCTTCGATTTCCTCGGGGTAGTGATAGATCGGGCGGTCGTTTTCGGTGCGACGCTCTGCATTCTCATAGATTGCGTGGGTCACCATACCTTGGGTGAACAGCGCATCAAACGGCTCTATGGCCTTCTCCGGCAGGTGGCCGCAGATCTGCATCGCGCGGGCAAAGAAGCGCGAATAGAGCAAGTGCAGAATCGCATGTTCGACACCGCCGATATACTGATCGACGTTCATCCAGTATTCGGCGTCTTCCATCCGGGTCGGCGTATCCGCATCTGGCGCGGTGAAGCGGGCGAAATACCACGACGAATCGACGAATGTGTCCATCGTATCGGTTTCGCGCTGTGCAGGCTTGCCGCAGGCGGGGCAGGCGCAGTTGCGCCAGCTGGGATGACGATCCAGCGGATTGCCGGGAACGGAGAAGTCGATCGCCTTGCCATCCTCGTCGTAGGGCAGCGCGATGGGCAGGTTTTCTTTTTTCTCGGGCACCACGCCGCAATCCGGGCAATGCACCACCGGAATCGGGCAACCCCAGTAGCGCTGTCGGGACAGACCCCAGTCGCGCAGGCGGAATTTGGTCACGCCTTCGCCCCAGCCTTCTGATTCCGCCTTGTCGACGGCTGCGTTTACAGCCTCTTCGCCGGTTTGTTCGTCGTTGCCCGCGAATCCCTTGATGTAGCGGACTTTCTCCGCCTTGGTCGGGACATAAGCCTCAGTCAGAGGGGAGGTGTCCTCAGGGTTCTCAAACACTGGGATGATCGGCAGATCGTATTTGGTCGCGAACTCATAGTCGCGCTGATCATGGGCCGGGCAGGCAAAGATTGCGCCGGTGCCGTAATCCATCAGAATGAAGTTCGCGATCCAGACCGGCAGCTCCCAGTCCGGGTTCAGCGGATGTTTGACGCGGATGCCGGTGTCATAACCCAGCTTTTCGGCGGTCTCGATGGCCTCTTCGGTGGTGCCGCCTTTCCGGCACTCGGCAACAAATGCTGCCACCTCTTCCGATTCGGCTTCCAGGGCCTTGGCAATCGGGTGGTCGGGCGAGATGCCGACAAAGGACGCACCGTTCAACGTGTCGGGACGGGTTGTATAGACCTCAATCGGATCACCACCGTCGGTGCGGGCAAAGCTGAACTGGAGGCCGCGAGATTTGCCGATCCAGTTTTCCTGCATCAGACGCACCTTGGCGGGCCAGTTCTCCAGCGTGTCCAGAGCGGTCAGCAGCTCATCCGAATAGTCGGAGATCTTGAAAAACCACTGTGTCAGCTCGCGCCGTTCGACAAGCGCACCGGAGCGCCAGCCACGACCGCCTTCGACCTGTTCGTTTGCCAGCACGGTCATGTCGACCGGATCCCAGTTCACCACAGCGTTCTTGCGGTAGACCAAACCTTTTTCAAGGAAGTCGAGGAACAGCGCCTGTTGCTGGCCGTAGTACGATTCGTCACAGGTGGCGAACATCCGCGACCAGTCCAGCGACAGCCCCAGCGGCTTCATCTGCTCGACCATCGTGTCGATATTCGCGTAGGTCCAATCCTTAGGGTGGCCGCCGCTCGCCATTGCGGCGTTTTCAGCGGGCATACCAAAGGCATCGAACCCCATCGGGTGCAGAACGCTATGCCCGGTTGAGAGCTTGTAGCGCGCGATCACATCGCCCATCGTGTAGTTGCGCACATGCCCCATATGCAGCTTGCCCGACGGGTAGGGGAACATCTCCAGCACATAGTATTTCGGCTTGTCGGCAGAGCGTTTTGCCTGAAAAATCCCGGCCTTCTCCCAGGCCTCCTGCCAGCGCGCTTCGATTTCCGGGGCAACATAACGGGGCATCAGAGCAGTCCTTCGTAGATAAAAACGCCAGGTTTGGGGCCTGGCGCTTGTGATAGTGATGTTTGCCCGCCTGTTCCAGAGGGCAGAATGAGGGGATGCGTCGCGTCAGAGCCTGCGATCAGCAATCCGAAGCTGCCGCGCCCGTGAGAGAATCGCATCCTCAATCGCGCGTGCCGTGCTGGCGCTGACGGGACCGTTGCGGGTCTGCAGCGAGACATTCAGCGAGCGAGCATCCAGTGCCGGGTCTTTGATATGCACTGTGGCACGATAGGCGCGACCGCCACCCGGAGGCGTGCCGTAGCCGGTGACGATGACCCCGGTGTAGGGTTCAACAGTCTGCAACGGCAGGAAATCCAGCACATCCAAAGTCGCCGTCCAAAGGTAACGGTTCACCTGAACGATCTGCTCCGCCTTTGTCGGTTTGAAGGCATCCCAGATTGTTGTGCCTTCAATGTTCTCTGGGTCTCGTGGGTTGCCGCCAATGACATTCTCATTATAGGTCGACGGGCCGCCGCGGTTCTTGCCGCCGAATGCGCCACAGCTGGCTGTGACAGCCAGAAGCGAGATGAGTCCAAGTTTCGTGAGCCAGCGCATGATGGGCAAGATCCGTTGCTATTCCGGTTGCGGACTAGTCCTAGCCAAGCGATAGGGCGGCAACAAGCCTATTCTTTAATGAGACTCTCTCTGTGCGAAGCCGTTGATGCCGCTGGGGTTAAGATACTGTGACATGGTTGCATCAACTTCGGGCCGAAAGGTTTTGCGGTCTGCGCCCAAGCTTGCGCAACGACCCCAAAAAGAGCGAAACGGAGGGCGTACTCAGACTTGTGCCACTCAGCGCCTGTTTGAGCTTGGACATTTAAACCCGAGGGAAAAACATGAAAAAGATTCTCTTCGCTTCGACTGCGCTGGTCGCCACCGCTGGTGTTGCAGCAGCAGACGTTTCGTTCGGTGGCTACGGCCGCTTTGGTGTTGGTTACGTTGAAGACCGCACCGTTGGTGGTACTTCCGACACCGTGATCGTCAGCCGCTTCCGTATGAACATCGACGCATCCGCTGAAACCGACGCAGGCGTGAAATTCTCCGCTCGCGTTCGTATGCAGGCTGACGAAGATGCCGCTTCCGGCGAAGCAAACGCAGCTGGCCTGAACGGCGCGCGTTTCTCGGTTGAGTACGGCGGTCTGCGTGTTGACGTAGGCAACGTTGCTGGCGCAATCGACAACCTGCCCAACTACTACGGCAACGAGCCGGGCCTGGAAACATTCATGGGCCAGTACTCCGGTGCTGACTATGACTTCATCGGTTACTCCTCCGGTGGCGCAGGCGTAAACGGCGTATACGCACGTTACGCTGTTGGTGACTTCGCTGTTGCAGCTGCTTACGACCAGGCAGCAAACGGCGCAGACGGCGACCGTTTCGACATCCACGCTGCTTACACCTTTGGCAACATCACTGCCGCTCTGGCATATGGTGAAACCGACAACGGTGCAGCTGCAGACTTCGACATGACTGTCCTGACCCTCGGCGGTTCCTGGGGTGCATTCTCCGGTACCCTGATCGTTGGTGACGAATCTGTTGCAGCAGTCAACGAATCCGACACCTTCTACGGTATCTCCGCTGCTTACG
Source organism: Phaeobacter sp. BS52 (assembly GCF_045040595.1). Taxonomy (NCBI): domain Bacteria; kingdom Pseudomonadati; phylum Pseudomonadota; class Alphaproteobacteria; order Rhodobacterales; family Roseobacteraceae; genus Phaeobacter; species Phaeobacter sp. BS52. The sequence goes on from NZ_CP090662.1 coordinate 3,105,974, forward strand.
ACGTAAGCTCCGCAACCACCCTGACCTTCGCTTACGGCGACGGCTCCGGCGACGGCGACACCCGCAACATCGGTCTGGGCGTGATCCACGACCTGGGCGGCGGCGTCTCCCTGCGTGGCGGTATCGGCGAAAGCAAAACCGGCAACGCCGACGGCCAGATGCGTGCCGACTTCGGTGCTCAGTTCAGCTTCTAAGCTGACCTGAACCACTACGGTTCTTGGGGCGGGCTCTTACGAGCTCGCCCTTTTCTTTTGGGCAGAAACCGTGTTTGTCTGCGGCAACAGATGACCACAGTGAGACTGCCCCATGTCGCTTCAGGACATTCAAACCCGCATTCGTTCCGCCGAAGAAAAAGCCAATCGCCCCACAGGATCGGTGAAGTTGATTGCCGTATCAAAAGTTCAGCCCGATGACCGGGTTGAGGCCGTCCTGAACGAAGGGCATCGCTGTTTTGGCGAGAATCGCGTACAGGAGGCTGCCGGAAAGTGGCCGGATTTTTCGGCCCGCTACTCAGACCTGGATCTGCATCTTATCGGTCCCCTGCAAACGAACAAGGCGCGGCAGGCGATGGAACTGTTTCAGAATATTCACACTGTGGACCGGCCGAAATTGGCAAAAACTCTCGCCCGACTGGCACAGGAGTTGGGTCACTGCCCCAAGTTATTCGTACAGGTAAACACCGGAGAAGAGCCACAAAAGGCGGGTATCCCGCCGCGTGAGGCGGATGCGTTTATCCGCGAGTGTCAGGACATGGATCTCATCGTGGAAGGTCTGATGTGCATTCCACCCGCTGATGAAGAGCCGAGCCTGCATTTTTCCCTATTGGGTAAAATTGCGGCCCGAAACGGTTTGAGTGGTCTGTCGATGGGCATGAGCGGTGACTTCGAAACGGCCATAGCCCTGGGCGCGACTCATGTTCGGGTTGGATCCGCTATTTTTGGGGCCCGCGCCTACGAGATCTAGGGGCTGGCATGCCAATCCGAAGCCGTGTCAACGTGCCAGCGGCGGCACGATAAGGCGCGTTCCGGGGGCAATCTGCTTGGCGAGCCAGTGCAGGTTTCTTCGTGAGAAGGCGATACACCCCTCGGTCGGATATCCGGGGCGGCGCCATTGGTGCAGAAAAATTGCCGATCCGCGCCCCGGTTCGGCATCTGGCCAGTTCCAATCCGTCACTAGGATCAGATCATACAGCGGGTCGGCCCGCCTCAGAGCTTCGTGGCTGCTGGCGTATGGCGCGCGGACGTGGTGGTTGTAGTCAACCGCACCGGGAGCGTCGGACCACAGATCACCGGGCCCAATCGGTTCCGCCCAGTCTGTCGGTCGGGTTATGCGGTCAGGTCGGTAGAGCATTCCGACGATCTCATGGCTGCCGATAGGGGTCGCCCCGTCGCCCTCCGCTTTGTTGCGGGTCAGCCCGCCGCGCCCAATTGTGCAGGGCAGGATGCGCCCGGCAAAGCGCAGCCCCTTCCGTGTGAGCACCATGTCCATCGGCCCTAAAGCGCGCGCCATCGAGGATCTCACAGCATGTGACCTGACTTGGCGGCTTTGGTTGCGAGATACCCGCGGTTGAATGCGGTTTCACCAACCTTAAGCGGAACCCGTTCCGCAACGGTGATGCCGGTTTTCTCCATCATGGAAATTTTATTCGGATTATTGGTCAGCAGTCGCACCGATGAAAACCCCAGCTCCTTGAGGATGGCAGAGCCCAGTCGGAAATCCCGTTCATCGTCTTCGAACCCCAGTCTGTGGTTGGCCTCAACAGTGTCAAACCCCTGATCTTGCAAGGAATAGGCGCGCATCTTGTTGGCCAGACCTATCCCGCGCCCTTCTTGGTTGAGGTAAAGCAGAACACCTTGGCCCTCGGCACCCATTTGCGCCAGTGCCCCATGAAGCTGCGGACCGCAGTCGCATTTCAGCGACCCTAGAACATCGCCGGTAAAACAAGCCGAGTGCAGCCGGGCCAGAACTGGCTGGCTGCGGTCAGGTTTGCCGATCTCGATGGCGTAATGTTCCTCGGCGCCATCTTCGGGGCGGAAGATATGCAGTCGGCCAGCCTCGGCGGCGGCAATCGGCAGGCGGGCGGCGGCCACCGGGTGGAGGGGCGAGCTTTCAACCATCAGCGGTGCAACAGCGGCAAGTGGCAGTGTTGTTAATCCGTGACTTTGGGCGAACTGTGCTGGATGCTGCACTGGGCAGATAACCGCCGCGGGCAAGAGCCGGGCTGATTTCGTCAAAGCAATGGCCAGACGGTGGAGTTCCGCGTCGCCGTCCCTGTCGCTTCGCAGTGGCCCCTTCATCGGTGTACGCAAGTCATCGGCCGGATCTGAAACTGCTTGAATCCAGCTAAGATCAGCGGATGATGGAACGGCAATACGGGCGATATCCCCATCGTAGACCCGAGCCTTCAGTGTTTCAGCGCGCCGGGCTGTCACCGTCAGTGCAATAGGACCGAGCGCCCGCAAGCTGGCAAGACGTTTGGTGTCCAAAGGCTCCACCGCGAGGGCCAGAATAGCCTGATCCGGGGTTGTCAGAACCACCGGCAGCCCCATCCGCAAATCTACCCGCGCGCGGGCCAGAAGGTCGATCATCGTGGGCATCAGACTCATGCGGGAATCCTGTGAGGTCGTTGACGTCTTGGGGCGCTGCACCATTGCGGTGGCCCGCCTTTAAGTAGTCACAAACGATGCGAAAGTGAAACAATTCCCGCCTGATGGACACGTCGGCGTGAAGGCTTTGCAGCATAACTTGTGATCGGGGAAGGGACTGCGCATGTGTTGGGAGTAGCACAGGAGGACAAGGTGATGGCCCAACTGAAGAAAATACTGCTCGTCGACGATGACGAGGATCTGCGCGAAGCCTTGAGCGAACAGTTGGTCATGACCGAGGACTTCGATGTCTTTGAGGCTGAGAACGGTCAGAACGCGATGGAGCGCGCGAAAGAGGCGCTTTACGATCTGGTCATTCTGGATGTTGGCTTGCCGGATACGGATGGGCGGGAGCTTTGCCGTCTGATGCGCAAGCAGGGCGTGAAGGCCCCGATCCTGATGCTGACAGGCCACGACAGCGATGCAGACACCATTCTTGGTTTGGATGCGGGCGCGAATGACTATGTCACCAAACCGTTCAAATTTCCGGTGCTGCTTGCGCGGATCCGTGCCCAGTTGCGGCAGCATGAGCAGTCCGAAGATGCCGTATTCGCGCTTGGCCCTTATACGTTCAAACCTGCGATGAAGCTGCTTTTGACCGAGGATGAGCGCAAGATCCGTCTGACGGAAAAGGAAACCAATATCCTGAAATTTCTCTACCGCTCTAACGAGGGAGTGGTGCAGCGCGATGTGCTACTGCACGAGGTCTGGGGCTATAATGCAGGGGTGACGACCCACACGCTTGAGACCCATATTTATCGTCTTCGCCAGAAAATTGAACCAGATCCGTCGAATGCACGTATACTGGTTACTGAGTCGGGTGGCTACAAACTGGCAATCTGACATGTCAGCGCCATAGAATCGCCAAGTCGCGTGACTATGCTGATGATTGAGACAGGCGCCTTAGGCGCTGATGAGAGTTCCCGTGCATGTCCGGGTAATGACATGTTCCTCCCTGTTGGACTGCCGGGCCATTGTGCCCGGCCTTTTTTTATCTGTTTGGCGCTGGCAGGGCGTGCGCGCCGATTGGGCGGCCTCTTACAGGCATTTGGCCACTGGTATCACCGCGTCGGAGCGGGCAGTATCCCGCCCACAGCACAGATCTGACAGAAAGAGGCGCGCAATGTCGTTTACCCTAGCCACCTGGAACATCAATTCGGTTCGCCTGCGGGAGCCGATTGTCTGCAAGCTGTTGGCGGAGGAAGGTCCGGATGTGCTGTGCTTGCAGGAATGCAAAAGCCCGGTGGACAAGATCCCGATGGAGCAGTTTGCCGAGCTTGGCTACGGCCACATGGTTGCGCGCGGGCAGAAGGGTTACAACGGTGTGGCGATTCTGTCCCGACTGCCGATCGAGGATGTTGGCGACAAAGATTTTGCAGGCTTAGGTCATGCACGCCACATCGCGGGGCGGTTGGAAAACGGGGTCACGATCCACAATTTCTATGTGCCTGCTTAGCGGCGACGTGCCGGACCGCGCGGTGAATGAGAAATTCGGTCAGAAACTCGATTACCTGACCGATATGCGCGACTGGTTCAACGCCGAACGGCCTGAGAAATCCATTCTGGTTGGTGACCTCAATATTGCGCCGCGCGAGGATGATGTCTGGGACCACAAGAAGCTGTTGAAGGTGGTGAGCCACACTCCGATTGAGGTGGAGCATTTCGCAGATGTCATGGACGCAGGTGGCTGGTCCGATGTCACGCGCAACGATATTCCTGACGGGCAGCTCTACAGTTGGTGGAGCTACCGCGCCAAGGACTGGGATGCGGCGGACAAGGGACGCCGACTGGATCATGTCTGGGCGACCCCGGATATCAAGAACGCAGCCCATTCCAGCCGGGTGATGCGTGCTGCCCGTGGTTGGGAGAAGCCCAGCGACCATGCACCCGTATTTGCAACATTTGACCTTTGAGATATTTCTGACGGTGTCGCCGACCGCCTTCATCGGCGGCACCACGGAATAGTGATTTTCACGCCGCGCCTGATTGGCTACACTGCCGCCAAAATACGCCCAGTGATTTACAAGAGGCAGAGGCAATGAGCAGAATCATAGGCGCCATGATCCTATTGTTGATCGTGGCATCCTGCGGCGGTGGCAGTGGATCTCCGCCTCGCAATCTTGACAATGCGTGTAGCATCATCAAGCAGCGGCCTGAGTATCTGAAGGCGTTCCGCGCCACAGAGAAACGTTGGGGCGTGCCGATGCACGTGCAGATGGCCGTTATCCACCAGGAGAGCCGGTTCCGTTCCGACGCGCGTACACCGCATCGGTTTGCGCTTGGGGTGATCCCAATGGGGCGGCAATCCAGCGCGTATGGCTATAGTCAGGCGTTGGACGGCACTTGGGACGACTATCGCAGATCAGCTGGACGGCGTGGTGCGAAACGCAATCGCATCAAGGACGCCACCGACTTTATGGGCTGGTACATGAACCAGACGCGGGAGCGGAACGGCGTGTCGCTGTATGATGCACGTAACCAGTATCTGGCTTATCACGATGGCCACACTGGCTATGCGCGGGGCACCTACCGGTCCAAACCCTGGCTGTTGCGCGTCGCTGGAAAGGTCCAGGCCCGGGCTGAGATGTATCAAACGCAACTCGCCACCTGTCGACGCGCACGCTGATCGGCCTATCCCTGAAATGAAAGCCCCCGCTCAGATTATTGGGCGGGGGCTTTTTCTGTCTGTGGCTTATCAGCGTGAGGGAGCCGAGCTGGTGTTGAAGAGCTTTGATGGCAGCTTCACACCAGTCTTTAACCCGCCCAGGATCACTGTGGTCTGCCCACCAGAGCCATCGTGGATCACCCATTTACGCAGTTCAACCGGGTCACCGGTAAACATCATTTCGATGCTGCCGTATTCAGGGTTCTTGGGATCCTGCGCCCGGATGATGGTCGAGGTGCCGTCAAAGCTGTGGCCGACGACCATATTGGCACGCCCGAGGTTCACGTTCCGGGCAAGAATAAGAGAGAGCGGTGTGCGCTTCAGCGGATAGGTTTCCGGTGGCTGATTTGACTTCGGGTCCTGGATCAGCACAGCGCCCGCACCTGCGACCACAACGCCCTTGTTCGGTGGGTCATATTCGAACCGCATTCGGCCAGGGCGGTGCATATACAGCTTCCCGGTCGACAGGCTGCCATCATCGTTGATCTGGCTGAAGGGCGCCGTGGCGGTGGAAATCCCGTTCAGGTATTGCGAAACTTCATTCAGGCTCAGCTTCTCGGCTGCCCATGCAGCCGGGGAACAGAGCGTCAGCGCTATGGCGTAGGCGATTTGTTTCATGGCTTCTAAATAAGGACGCTGCGACGAATGTGAAGAGGCGGGACCAATTGGCCCCGCCCTGAATTTATTGCTCAGGAACCAGAATTTCCCTTTTACCGACGTGGTTTGCTGGGGAAACGAGGCCCTCTTCCTCCATCTGTTCAACAAGACGTGCGGCCTTGTTGTAGCCGATGGCGAGTTTGCGCTGGATATAGGAGGTGGAGCATTTGCGATCCTTGATCACAATCTGCACTGCGGTGTCATAGAGGGCATCCTCGGTATCGGTGTTGCCTCCGGTTGAGAGCCCAAGAACCGCGTCGATGTTGTCCGCCTTCTCGTCGTCCGGACCGTCCAGCACGTTGCCGATATATTCAGGCGGGCCAAATTGCTTGAGGTGATTGACGACCTCTTCCACCTCTTCATCTGACACAAAGGGACCGTGGCAACGGGTGATCTTGGCGCCGCTGCACCATATAGAGCATGTCGCCCATCCCAAGAAGCTGTTCGGCCCCCATCTCACCGAGGATGGTCCGGCTGTCCACTTTTGAGGTCACCTGGAAGGAAATCCGGGTCGGGAAGTTGGCCTTGATCGTGCCGGTGATCACATCGACCGACGGCCGCTGCGTGGCCATGATCAGGTGAATGCCCGAGGCCCGCGCCATCTGGGCCAGACGTTGGATGCAGGCTTCGATTTCCTTGCCAGCAACCATCATCAGGTCGGCCATCTCGTCGACAATGACGACAATATAGGGCAGGGCTTCGGGGGCGAATTCTTCGGTCTCGAACACCGGTTCGCCGGTGTCATCGTCAAAACCGGTCTGCACCGTGCGGCTGAACATTTCGCCTTTGTCGAGCGCCTCTTTTACCCGGCCGTTGAAGCCTGCGATATTGCGGACGCCCATTTTCGACATCTTGCGATAGCGATCTTCCATTTCGCCGACGACCCATTTGAGGGCGACGACGGCCTTCTTCGGATCGGTCACCACCGGTGACAGCAGATGCGGGATTCCATCATATACGGAAAGTTCCAGCATCTTGGGATCGATCATGATCAGGCGGCATTCCTCTGGCGTCAGCTTGTATAGCAGCGACAGGATCATGGTGTTGATCGCCACGGATTTACCCGAGCCGGTGGTCCCTGCGATCAGCAGGTGGGGCATTTTGGCGAGGTTGGCGACCATGCTGTCGCCGCCAATATCCTTGCCAAGCGCAAGCGGTAGCGCATGGGTGCCGTCACCGAAATCGCGCGAGGCGAGGATTTCACGCAGAACAACCTTTTCGCGTTTGTCATTCGGCAGTTCGATACCGATCACAGTACGACCCGGCACGGTGGAAACCCGCGCAGAGAGCGCCGACATCGACCGGGCGATATCATCCGCGAGGCCGATAACCCGGCTTGCCTTCAGGCCGGGTGCCGGTTCCAGTTCATACATGGTGACAACGGGACCGGGGCGTACTGAAACGATGTCACCCTTTACTCCGTAGTCATCCAGCACCGATTCCAGCATCCGGGCGTTTTCCTCAAGCGCCTCATCGCTCAGATGATGACGTTCGATTTGTGCGGGGCTGGTCAGCAGAGAGAGGGGCGGCAGTTCAAAGTCACTGCTGGTGTCCTCGAACGCCAGGGGAGGTTGCGCTTCCGCCTTGGCTCGGGTCGATGGCTGTGGCTGTTTGCGTACCGGTTGCTCCACAACGGCCCGACGGGGTTCCGCAACGGGGAGCGTTACAGGCGGCGCCACAGGTGCAGCAGTCGCCGGAGTGTTCGCGACGGCTTGCACTGACTGCGGCGCGCGGCGCAGAACCTGCGCAGCACCTGAGGTGACGGCGGGCGCATGTGGCAGATCTTCCGATGCGACATGATCAACGAACTCCGGAGAGGCGTCATGCTGTAACTCAGATGAGGCGACAGCAGGATGATCATAGACGCCGTCATCGTAATCCTGATGCGGATCGATATCGGTGGAAAAGCTGGTTTCGGGCGCAGGGGGCAAAGGCGGGGTCGCCCCCAGTGCCGCGCCCATGGCGTCCAAGGATGCGCCGGTCAACGGTGGCTCCGGCGGTAGGCCGTCGCTTGCCTGGTTGGGATTGAAAATCAGCGGTTCTGGCTAGGCGTCCGCGGCCCTTGGTTAGCGGGAAATCCACTTCGGGAGCGACATCGGCAGCTCGGCGTACACGCACCGCGCTGGCGATTTTCTCTGCGATCCGTTCATCGCCGGGCAGACCGTCCAGATCTGCGGCGGCATCCAGATCGCTTAGGGTTGCTTCAACCAGCTCCGGTTCTGGCATGACGGGATCTGCCCGGCGGATAAGGTTTGGCACGCGGGCAAATAGTCCGGTCTTTTCCTTAACCGGCTCGGCGGCGTCTTCCTGCGCGGCCTCAAAGGCTGGTTCTACCCGAGCATGGGGCGCAGCAGCTGGCCCAAGTGACGGGGCACCCAGCGGCGGTGCGGCCATGGGGGCATCGTCAAAGTCCATCGGCTCAAACATCTGCGGATCGGTTTCAGCACTGTCGACAACATCGGCCATGGCGACAGCGGCGGCTGTGCGTTCGGCGCGACGGCTGCGATAGCTGAGCGCCGCCTGCATGCCACTGGCGGCCCCCCGGCCAAGTAGACCCGCAATCGCACCATAGATCAGGATGAGGCCAACAAGCACAAACCGCAGGCCGCGCGTCACCTCGGGTCGGGTGAAGCCGAGCACGGTCGCACCGAGGCTGACCATGCCAAGTGCCGTCAGCAGCGACAGGAATTTGACGAGAAAGATCAACCCGACCGGCAGCAGTGCCAGCAACATGCCAAGGAAGGTGTACCCGATCATACCACCCAGGCCAAAAGTATGGGCTGATTTCCACGCTTCCGAGGGGACCAGTGTTTCCAGATGCAGGGAGACCAGCAGGAGCCAGGGCAACGACAGCAGCAATGGCCACAGAAAACGATCCTCCCCCCGGTGCAGCACGCAGCGTCCGCCCCAGACGGTCAGGAATAGGGCAATTGCCCAACTGGCCTTGCCAAAAAGGGTGATCAGAATGAAGGCGACAGAGGCACCGGTGCGGCCCAGCATATTCTGGACCGGGGCATCTGTTGACACCATCCAGTTGGGATCATCTGCGGAATAGCTGCCGATCATCAGGGCAACCATCAGGCCCAGCCCGATCAGCAAGACGCCAATCAGCTCCTTGCCGCGTTTCTCAATGGCCGCCTGCATCGTACTGTCCAGCAATGGATCACGGCTGCGCGTCTGAAATGCCATGCCTACCTCGTTTCATCTTGTCCGTCGGGGTGTCCCGCTTTTGGCGCGGGTTTTGTCCCCATGACTTTTCTTATTTTGGCGCCCCCTCTGAACGGGGCGCATGCAATGGGTCGTCAGTACAGGCAGCTGCGCAACGTGTGCAGGGCGGCCTCTGTCTGTTTCGCGGGCGCAACAAGCGCTACACGAATATAGCCTTTGCCGGGATTTGCGATGCCGTCACCTTGGGCCAGATAGGCGCCGGGCAGGACCCGCACACCAGTGTCTTGCCATAGTTTAAGCGCGGCTGTCTCGCCGTCTTCGACTGGTAGCCAGAGGAAAAACCCCGCCTCTGGCGCCATATAGCCATCAAGCCCGTCAAAGACCCGATCCGCGATCCGGTATTTCTCCTGATAGAGTGCGCGGTTCTCGGCAACATGCGCCTCATCGGCCCAGACGCGGGCCGCGGCGGCCTGCAATGGCGCGGGCAGAGGGGCGCCGGAATAGGCACGCAGTTGATGCACGCGCTTCATCGTATCCGGGCCGCCTGCAATCAGTCCTGAACGCAGACCTGCAAGATTGGAGCGTTTCGAGAGCGAGTTGAACAGAACGACGCGTTCGGGATCAGCCCCCAGCTCCTGCGCCAGGCTCAGTGCGCCGACAGGCGCGGTATCGCGGTAGATCTCAGAATAACATTCATCGGCAAAGATGCGAAAATCATACTGTTCCGCCAACTGGATCAACTGGGTCCAATATGCCCGGCTGGCAACAGCGCCCTGCGGGTTCGCGGGGGAGCAGATGTAGGCCACGGCGGTGCGGTTCAACACGTCCGGCGATAGGCTGGCATAGTCGGGCAGATGGCCGGTATCTGCCGTGGCAGGTACAAAAACAGGCTCAGCCGCGACGGAGATCGCCGCAACCATGTAGACTTGATAAAACGGGTTAGGGATCAAAACCACGGGTTTTGCGCCGTTTTTCTGCTCCGGGCACAATGCCATTGCGGCGTTGTAGAGACCCTCACGGGTGCCGTTCAGCGCCATCACCTGGGTCATTGGATCAACGCTCACATCATAGCGGCGCTTGATCCAGTCACTGATGCTGCCGCGCAACTCGGCGCTGCCTTCGTTTGGCGGATAGCTTCGGAACCCGGCGGCATTTTCGACGATGACATCGGTAACCCAGGCAGGGAAATCATGTTTGGGTTCGCCAATGGTCATATGCACCACGTCGCCGCCCGGCGTGTGATGGTCAAGCAACGCCCGCAGGCGCGGAAACGCATATGGCGGCAGGTTTGAAAACCGCTCCGGAAAATTCATATATCTGGCCTCAGGTCCGGGATCGTTAGTGCCCCGTTTGTGATCAAACTACAGAGCCGATCCCGCTGCGTCCAGCCACGCAAAACCGGGCTTGGCGAAATGTGGCTTTCACGCCAACGCTCGCTCCACCGCAGCGCCAATCCGCAAAAGCGCCTCTTCGCAGTCGGGCTGGCCGAGGATCTGCAGCCCACAGGATGGCACCCCTGTTGGCAGCGTCAGGGCGCAGAGACCCATCAGGTTCCCAATCCGGGTATTGCGCAGCGCCATCAGGTTCGAATGGATGTAGTAGTCATGATCGCTTTGGAGCCGTGCGACATTCGGCGGCAGAATGGGGGAGGTCGGGCAGAGGATCCCGTCAAAGCCTGCGGTGGCCAGATCCCAGTCCATTCTGAATTGTTCCAGCTTGGCCCAAGCTGCGACATAATCCGGACCGCTGAAGCCCGCACCGGAGCGGAAGCGTTCGAGGATCTCCGGGAACATCAGATCTGGGGCTGCTTCAATCACATCCTTCCACAGACCGTAAGCTTCAGATGTGAACAGGACTGCGCTTAGGGCCATGGCTTCTTCCAGCACGGGCACCTCTAGCGGAATGATCTCCGCCCCGGCGGCGCGCAACTGCTCCAGGGCCTTGCTGTAGGCGCTTGCGATCTCAGGCGCGAGATCCTGCTGCGCGACAGTCCACAGATCGGCAAATCGCTTCCCCGCTAACGTTGCCCCTCTCAGATCGGAGCCATGGCTGCCCTCCAACATGCCGAGATAGAGCGCTGCATCCTCAACCGATCGGGTCAGCGGGCCAACCGTATCAAACTTGAGGCAGAGCGGGACGACCCCTTCCAGGCTGATCCGGCCAGAGGTGGTCTTTAACCCCACAAGATCGTTCCACGCCGCCGGAATACGCACCGAACCCCCAGTGTCAGAGCCGATTCCACAGGCCGCAAGCCCAAAGGCGACAGAGGTCGCCGCACCGGAAGATGACCCGCCAGGGGCGGCTGCGTCGTCATGAATGCAAGGCGGTGTCGCCTTCACCGGGTTGAGGCCAAGCCCGGAGAACGCCAGCTCGCTCATATGCGTCTTGCCAAGGCATACAGCGCCCATCGCGGTCGCAGACCGCAGTACCAGCGCATCGCGATCAGGTATGCGGTTGGCCAGCAGATCAGACCCGGATTCGGTCGCTATGCTGGCGCTGTCAAACAGATCTTTCCAGCTGATCGGAACACCGTCCAATAGCGACAATCGCTGTCCATTTGCTGCGCGCGCTTTGGCGGCTTCAGCTTCGGCGAGGGCGCGGTCATGGGTCACGACGGTGTAAATCCGGTCACGATGCGGATGTTCGTCGATCGCGTCGAGATAGGTTTTGGTAAGGGCAACCGGACAGATATCGCCCGCCTCGATGCCACGGCCCAAATTCGCCGCGGTCTGCGTCAGCCACTCTTGCATATGCGCCTCTCCAAATTGCACCGGATGGGGCGACGGTAGCGGCACCGCGCCCCATGGACAATCCCAATCGCAGGCGCATATTGCGGGGCATGAAAAACACATCTGACATCCTGATTGTGGGCGGTGGCCTGAATGGACCGGCTCTTGCTTTGGCGCTGGCACAGGCCGGGCACAGCGTGACCCTTATCGATGCGCTTCCCCGAGACCTGCGCGACGATGATGGCTTCGACGGGCGCAGTTATGCCCTGGCGCTGGCCTCGCAGCGGCTGGTGGATCAGATCGGCGTCTGGTCGCAGGTCGCAGAGAAGGCGCAGCCGATGCTGGATATCAAGGTCACCGACGGCAGGGCTGGGCAGGGGCCGTCGCCGTTTTTCATGCATTTCGACCACGCCGAGATCGAAGATGGTCCGATGGGCTACATGATTGAGGATCGCTATCTGCGCCGGGCCTTGCGCAGCGCCATGGAAAACAACGCCGCGATCACATTGGTGGATGAGCAGACAGTGGTCGCGCAGCAGGTCGACACCAGCGGTGTGACCGTCACGCTTGCGTCTGGCGACACGTTGCGCGCTGGCATGATTGTTGGCGCGGATGGCCGACGCAGCGGGACCGCAGCACGGGCCGGTATCAAACGGACGGGATGGGACTACGGGCAGACGGCGTTAGTCTGTGCGATTGAACATGAAAAGCCCCACCACGGGGTCGCACATCAGTTCTTCATGCCGCCTGGCCCTCTGGCCATCCTGCCGCTACCGGGTAACCGGTCTTCAATCGTGTGGAGTGAACGCAGTAGCACGGCCCGGTCCATTCAGGCGCTTGGAGAGGCGGATTATCTGGCGGCCCTGCGTCCGCGCTTTGGTGATTTTCTGGGCGAGATCAGTCTGGCCGGGGACCGGTTCACCTATCCGCTGAACCTGACACTGGCGAATGCGTTCGTGTCAGAGCGGCTGGCGCTGGTCGGGGATGCCGCACATGGGGTCCATCCGATTGCCGGGCAGGGGCTGAATGCGGGTCTTCGCGATGTTGGCGCCCTGGCGGAGGTGCTGACTGAGGCGAAGCGCCGTGGCGAGGATATCGCCTCACCCTTGGTGCTGGCGCGATACCAGCAGTGGCGTCGTTTCGATACTGCCAGCCTCGCAGCCGCCACGGATATGTTCAACAGGCTGTTTTCCAGCGATAATCCGCTGCTCCGTCTGGGGCGCGACATCGGTATGGGCGTGGTTGGTGCGATCCCGGGGCTGCGGCAAAACTTTATTCGAGAGGCCGCTGGGTTGACCGGCGATCTGCCCCGCCTGCTGCAGGGGCGGGCGATCTGACCCTGGCATATGGTACTCTTCAATGTGACGAAGGCCGAGTGGATCAAACCCGGTCTCCGTCACACCGCAAGATGCCTCAATAAGGAGCGCGGGAGTTAGTCCAGCACGCGGGCTTCATCTTCCAGCATCACCGGGATCCCGTTGCGGATTGGGAAGGCCAGATTGGCGGCGCGCGAAATCAGCTCTTGTGCAGATGCGTCATATTCAAGAACCGTCTGGGTGCGCGGGCAGACCAATGCCTCTAGCATCCGGCGATCAAACGAGGCCGCCACGGTATCGGTGGAAGACGGTTCAGTGCTCATTGCAGAATTTCCTCATGCGAGCCGCCGCGCAGGGCAAACTCGATCAATGTGACCAGGGTTTCGCGCCTTGTGGCAAGGCAGGGTGCTTCGAGCAAGGCCTGTTTGTCCTCGGGATCGAAGTCGAGCATCATGGACAGGGAATTGATCAACAGCTCGTCCTCGGCATCCTTCAGTGCTTCCCAATCTGTCGACAGGCTACGCGATTCGAAAAAGCGCTCGAGCAAGTCCAGAAACCCTGACCGGTTGAAGCACTTGTCGGCTTCAACCTTACCCAGATCGCGATTAAAATCGCCCCAGTCGACTTCGCATCGCCGGTAAGGGGTGAAGCCGTTGACCTCGGTTTTGATGCGGAAGCGCGATACGCCTGACAAGGTGATCAGATAACGCCCATCCTCGGTCTCTGAAAACTGGGTCACGCGCCCCGCACAGCCGATACTGTGGAGGGTGCTGTCTTCCGTTTTCGAAGGGAACGGCTGGACCATGCCGATCAACCGGTGCGATGTCTTGAACGCATCTTCCAGCATTTGCAGGTAGCGCGGCTCAAATATGTGCAACGGTAAGCGGGCACGGGGCAGCAATAGCGCCCCGGGCAGAGGAAACACCGGTAGGGTATCGGGCAGATCAGCGGCCTGTATCATACTAGGGACTGTAGCGCTGACATTGCCTTAGGCAAATATGATTGAGCTGAGTTTGCGCCGACCATTCAGAACGATCGGATCATTTGGTTTCAGCGCATCAAAGATCGTGAACAGCTGGGCTTTTGCGGCGCCATCATTCCAGTCCTGATCCTTGCGGAACAGCGTCAAAAGCTCATCCACGGCGGCCTCAGTCTCACCTGCGGCATGCAAGGCCTGCGCCAGATCAAACCGCGCCTGATGGTCTTCGGGATAGGCCTCCACGGTTGCGCGCAGTTCGGCCACCGGACCGGCATTCTCGGCCTGACGGGCGAGGGCGATCTGGGCATGGGCTGCCTCGATCTCTGCAGCGTCGGAAATCTCAGCCGGGGCGCCATTCAGCACGGCCTCTGCCTGATCCAGGTCGCCCATGGCGACATGGGCACGAGCCAGACCACCGTAAGCAGCTGCGTTTTTGTCATCTTCGCCCAAAACAGCGGCAAAGGTCTGTGCGGCATCTGCCACATCGCCATCGGTCAACATCTGCTCTGCGGCTTCGATCGCATCGCCCAGACCGCCATCTGCGCTACCGCCGCCTGCTTCAACGGCACGCTTGATGAACGCATCGATTTCGGATGGGGCCACAGCGCCCTGGAACATGTCGATGGGCTAAGCCCTGAACGAAGGCGACAACAGTGGGGATCGACTGCAGCGGTAGGCCCTGCTGCGACAGCGCCTGCACCAGACGCTGGTTCTGATCCACGTCAATCTTTGCCATTGTGACCGCGCCTTTGGCTTTGGTCACGGCGGCCTCCAATGCGGGGCCAAGGGTCTTGCAGGGGCCGCACCAGGGCGCCCAGAAATCCACGATCACCGGCGCCTGCATTGAGGCATCGACGACATCCTGCATGAATGTTGCCTCGGTCACGTCTTTGACCAGATCACCTGCGGGGGCCATATCTCCCGCGCCGCCAAGAATATCGATCATGCGCTTGCTCTCCATTTCGAACTTGCCCCCTATATGAAAGCTGGCCGCCCAGAAACCAAGGGCCGATCTGCGCAAAGCCTATAGGCGCTTCGCAATCACGAGGGTTTCACGGGCGCTGAATACCTGGCAGTGGGGGCAGCAGCATTGTCCTATCGTGAAGGACAGAGTGTTTCTGCCGAAACCCTGTCGCGGATTCGACATTTTCCCTTGTGGCAGAGTATCATGAGGCGATAGGAACAGCATTCATGCTTAGAACGCGCGCGAAATATAATCTGGGACAGGTTGTCCGCCATCGCAAACACCCTTTTCGCGGTGTCGTGTTCGATGTCGATCCTGAATTTGCCAATACAGAAGAATGGTATGAGGCGATCCCCGAGGACAGCCGTCCAGTGAAGGATCAGCCTTATTACCATCTGCTGGCAGAGAACGATCAGACATATTACGTGGCGTATGTGTCTGAACAGAACCTGATTGCGGATTATTCCGGCGAACCTGTGGGCCACCCTGATATCCCCGAGATGTTTGGCAGTTTTGACGACGGCAGCTATGCGTTGCACTATCAGCTGAACTAGGGTCGGTGCCGTTGGGGGATTGGATCTCCGCAACAGCACATGCGGCTGCGAAGATCACTATTCTTTCTGATGATCGGCTGCCGAGGGCGGTTCAATACCCGAGGGCGCAGCCATCCTTGCGTGCGTCACTGGCGCCTTCCAGAATTCCCGAACTGTGAATCTGAATCGCCTGAGCACCGCCAATCGCTGTCTCCGGGATCGTAACGTTATGGCCCATATCGGCGAGCTCTTGACGCACCGCATCGCTATAACCTCGTTCGACCTTCAGCTGGCCAGCATCCGCAAAGGCACGGGGCATATCGATTGCTGCTTGTGGATCCATCCGGAAATCCGTCAGGTTGGACACAAACCGCGCGTGCCCATTGGGCTGATACGCCCCGCCCATCACGCCAAACGGCATGGTCACAGCGCCCTCTTTGCGCAGCATTCCGGGGATGATGGTGTGCATCGGACGCTTGCCTCCTGCCAACATATTGGGGTGGCCCTCCTCCAAGGTGAAACCGGCGCCCCGGTTCTGTAACAGGATGCCAAATTTGTCAGAGGCAATTCCCGACCCGAAGCCATGGAAGATCGAATAAATCAGCGAGACGGCCATGCGGTCCTTGTCGACCACGGTGATATAGATGGTGTCCTTGTGCACCGCTTCGCTCAGTGGGGCGGCGGCCGCCATTGCTCGTTTCGGATTGATCAACTCAGCCAGTCGCGCTGCCGTCTCAGGGGCCCGGATATGATCCAATCGGTCGGTGTGATCGGCATCGGCAATAAACCGATTGCGCGCATCATAGGCTAGCTTCGCCGCTTCTGCCTCAATGTGGACCCGCTCAGCACCTAAGGGGTTCATCCCGGCGATGTCGAAATGTTTGAGAATATTCAGCATCAGAATGGCAGTGGCACCCTGGCCGTTGGGCGGATGCTCAACCAGATCGATATCGTGGTAAGTTCCGGCAACGGGAAGGGTCAGCTCGGCCTTGGTGTTGGCAAAATCATCCGCGCTTTGAACGCCGTCACGCGCCTGCAGCGCAGCTATCATATCCTCAGCAATTTCGCCGGTATAAAAGGCATCGCGGCCGCCCTTGGCAATCCGGCGCAGCACTTCGGCCTGCCCTGCTGCGCGAAACATCTGGCCGATTTTCGGTGGTGTCCCATCAAAGAGGTAGTGGTCGCGGGCACGGCCTTGCAGGGTCTCCGCATCACTTTGCCAGTCAAAGGCGACGCGTGGGGCAACCGGTACCCCGGCCTCGGCATAGTGGATGGCGGGTGCAAGGAGCGTATCCAGCCCAAGCCGCCCTTCCGTATCGGAGAGCGTGCAGAAGGCATCAACCGCACCGGGGATCGTTACGGCATGTGCGCTGGTCAAGGGGACGGTCGTCAGCCCTGTCGCCCGCAGTCCTGCCGCATCGGCAGCCGCCGCCGCACGCCCGGAACCGTTCATCGCCTGAACCGCTGCGCCGGGGCGTGAATAAAGAACAAAGCAATCGCCGCCGATCCCAGTCATCTGCGGTTCGCATATGCCAAGCAATACGGCGCCCGCAATTGCGGCATCCATGGCATTGCCACCTCGCTTGAGGATGTCAATCGCCACGCCCGCTGCCAGTGGATGAGATGTGGCGCAGAGGCCATTTTCAGCGAATACAGCTGATCGCCCAGGGAAATGAAAATCGCGCATGATGCCTCCTGTGATTGGAAGGCAGATTAGATCGCACAGAGGCAAAGGCAACGACAAAGCGTCTGCCAATGTTGATAGGGCGGGTGGGACGTTCGGAGGGCGCATCACAAACTGGCGGTCTGCGTAAGATCCTGTGCCTGTGAGCCTTGGGCGTGTAGTCACGCACCTGCTTGGTTGCCTGTCAGGCTGCCCCTCGTGTCTGCGCGTTCTGTTCAGGCGCTGTTGGCGTTGCGCATCTGGATTTCAAAGCAGAGCGAGAGATTGTTGCCTGTGTCGTCGCGCTTGTACTGCACGTCGGAGGTAAGTTCCCGGATCAGCAGCCAGCCAAAGCCGCCCTCGGGCAACTGATCGGCATCAACGGTCAGGTCATGTGGCGTGCCCAGGGGCAGCTCGTCGTTCTTGAAGGGGGCACCACCGTCGCCAATGGAAATCCACAACTGGTCGGGGTGCAGGTTGCAGCGAATACGCACGTCACCGATATCCATCCCGGCGTAGGCATGTTCGACAACATTGTTCACAGCCTCGGTAAGAGCGATCTGAACCTCGTCCACGCGGGGATCCGGGATCCCCATGGTGCGCAGCCGTGCGACGATGTCCTGAACGCCAGATCTGGCATCCAGTTCCGTAGCCGTGAACGTGCAGGAAAAGGTTTCTACCATGGTCTTTTCGCTCCGCGTAAAAACACGCGTGGGTTCAAGAATCGATGTGGGTTGCGGTCGTTGCATCGCCCAGCGACGCATATAAATCAAAAACAGTATCCATTCGCGTCAGTCGAAACACTTTGTCGACCATCGGCGTCAACCCGGCAAGGTCCAGTTTTCGTCCCTGACCCAGCTGCTTCATAGCCGCCACGATAGCGCCAAGCCCGCTGGAATCGATGAATTTCACCTCTGACAGGTCGAGAATGACACGATCAGGGCCGTTTTCGGTGGTCGCGCGCATATCTTCTTTGAATTGGATAGCCATGGCTGCATCAATGCGCTCGGCATTGACGGTCACGATCTGGGTGCCATCGGCTGTTGTGCTGGTCAGGCTCATGAGTGTCCCCGCGTCAATATGTGTTGACGATCAGCCTAGACGCCAATCCTTACGATTTTGTATGCACTATTTCGACATTAGGAGGAATATTAGATGAAAACTGTTGTGATCGCAGGCGCGGCCCGCACCCCAATGGGCGGATTTCAGGGCATGTACGACGGCGTCGCAGCCGCTGAGCTGGGCGGCGCTGCAATGCGCGCCGCGCTCGCGGGGGCAGGGGCCACCACTGTCGATGAAGTCCTGATGGGGTGTGTTTTGCCCGCAGGCCAGGGTCAGGCCCCAGCGCGGCAGGCAGGGTTCGCAGCTGGCTTGGGCGAAGAGGTGCCAGCCACCACGCTGAACAAGATGTGCGGCTCCGGCATGAAAGCGGCGATGATGGCCTATGATCAGATCGCGTTGGGTCAGGCGGACACCATGATTGCGGGCGGCATGGAGAGCATGACAAATGCACCATATCTGCTGCCAAAGATGCGCAATGGCGCGCGGCTTGGGCATGGGCAGGTGGTCGATCATATGTTCCTGGATGGGCTTGAAGACGCTTATGATAAGGGCCGCCTGATGGGCACCTTTGCCGAAGATTGTGCGGAGACCTATCAGTTCACGCGGGAGGCACAGGATGAGTACGCGCTGACATCATTGTCCAATGCGCTGGCAGCACAGGAAAGCGGTGCCTTTGATAACGAGATCGCGCCGGTTACTGTCAAAACCCGCAAGGGCGAGACTGTTACGGACGCGGATGAGCAGCCCAAATCAGCACGCCCGGACAAGATCCCGACGCTGAAACCGGCCTTCCGCAAGGATGGCACTGTGACTGCCGCCAATGCTTCGTCGATTTCGGATGGCGCCGCCGCATTGCTGCTGGCCTCCCAGGATGCTGCGGAAGCGCAAGGCCTGACCATACGCGCCCGTATCATGGGGCATGCCAGTCACGCCCAGGCGCCAGGCCTCTTCACAACCGCTCCTGTTCCGGCAGCACAAAAGCTGATGGCGCAGCTCGGCTGGACCGTTGGCGATGTGGATCTTTGGGAGGTGAACGAAGCCTTCGCCGTCGTGCCCATGGCTTTCATGCATGAAATGGGGCTGCCGCGTGACAAAGTGAACGTCAACGGCGGCGCCTGTGCTTTGGGTCATCCGATCGGAGCCTCCGGTGCGCGTATCATGGTGACATTGCTGAACGCATTGGAAAAACGCGGCCTGAAGCGCGGCATCGCAGCCATTTGCATTGGTGGCGGTGAGGGCACGGCCATCGCGATTGAGCGCATGTGATTGTCACCTTTCAAAAAATACTCTCGGGGGTGAATTGACCGACAGGTCAAGAGGGGGCAGACAGCCCCCTCAGCGACGTTGAAGGAGGGCTACCTATGCAGGTCGACTACGAAACACTGGCCAAAACCATCGCTGCTTTGACCGAGGGCGAGACCGACGAGGTTGCGCTGATGGCCACCGTGGCCTGCGAAGTGCATCATAGTGATGAGCGGTTTGACTGGACCGGGTTTTATCGGGTGGTGGCACCGGAATTGCTTAAGATCGGCCCGTATCAGGGTGGTCATGGCTGCCTGCAGATCCCGTTCTCCCGGGGGGTCTGCGGCGCAGCGGCCCGGACCGGCGAGGTTCAGCTGGTGGCCGATGTCGAGGCGTTTCCTGGCCACATCGCTTGCGCTTCTTCGACGCGCTCTGAGCTGGTGTTGCCAGTCTGGAACGGTGATGGGGCATTGATCGGGGTTTTTGACATCGACAGCGACCAGCCCGAGGCATTTACTGGGGATGATGCAGAACAGATCACTGCGATCCTGAAGCGGGTCTTCGCTCCAAGCTGATTCGCAGCGGCAGGGGCTTTGCCCCTCGGCCCTCAGGGCCTCACCCCAGAGTATTTACGGAAAGATGACAGAGCCCGGCGCCTAGAGTGTGCTGGGCTTTTGTATGTAAAGTGATGTTCGTGAAAAAATCCTTGGAAATTTCATGAATACGTTGCATCGTGAAAAATGAGCGATAATTTTCACAGGTGCCACGTGACGGATCAATCTCCACAACCGGCAAGCCTAGGGGCGGATTTGCGTGCCTTGCGCAAGGCGCGAGGCGCAACACTTGCAGATCTCGCGGCGCGTTTAGGTCGGTCTGTCGGTTGGCTGAGCCAGGTTGAGCGGGATATGTCGGAACCGTCGATTTCGGACCTCCGCGAGATTGCAAAGGCTTTGAATGTGCCGATGTCGATGCTGTTTGCCCATTCGGCGGCGCTAACCGCAGAGCAGGGGTATATCGTCCGTGCAGGAGCGCGTCGCCCGATGGGGTCTGGTGAGGAAGGCCTGATGGAAGAGTTGCTGTCACCGGATCTGACCGACGATTTCGAGATGGTGCATTCCACCTTTCGCCCGCATTCCCGAATGCAGGTCCCGGCTGATCGTCCGACACAGGAGGTCGGCTATATGATTGCCGGGCAATTGGACCTGGTGATCGGGGGCCGCAGCTTCACCGTTGGGCCGGGCGATAGCTTCCGGATCAAGGAAGAAGCCTACCAATGGGCCAACCCCTATGACGTGCCTGCTGTGGCGGTCTGGGTTATCGCGCCGCCGGTGTATTGATGAGTTTTGATGCCTGGACCCTCTTTGCCGTGTTTTGGGTGGCCTTCGTCACCACACCCGGACCAAATGCCGTGAATTGCATTTCCAATGGAATGAGCTTGGGGTTCTGGCGGGCGATGGTCGGCGTTCTGGCCATTCTGACACAGGCAACCTTGTTTCTGCTGCTGTCGGCGATCGGCGTGACGGCTCTGATTGCAGCGTCGCCGAGTGTGTTTCTGATTGCCAAGCTGATCGGGGCGGCATTCCTGATCTATCTGGGCGTGCGCGGATGGCGCAACGCCACACGGCCAGCTCCGGCAGTGGAGCGACCCGCGCGCCATGTTTATCTGCATGCTCTCGCTGTGGCGGTGATCAACCCTAAGAGTGTTGCCGGATATCTCGCAGCGTTTTCGCAATTTGTTGAACCAAGCGTGCCAATCTGGGATCAGATGCTGGTGATCATGCCCACCGCGCTTATCCTCACAACGCTGAGCTATACGGGGTTCACGCTGCTTGGTGTTGCGATGGGTCAGGCGGCGATGAAGGCGGTCTTCAACCTGTGGATCCGGCGTCTTCTGGCCATTTGTTTCATTGTCTACGGGGTGCTCTTGGGATCGACCAGCGTGCCTGATCTGGAGGATGCGCGATGATCACAGGGTCTTGCCTGTGCGGTGACGTTTGTTTTGAAACCGCCGCAGAACCGAGCGGCGCATCGATGTGCCATTGTACCCAATGTCGCAAGCAATCGGGCGGCATCTGGGCCTCTGCACAGGTGCGTGACGTGGACCTCATGATCACGGGCCCGGTCCGCTGGTTTGAGGCAACATCGCTGGCCAAACGCGGCATCTGCCCGCGATGCGGTTCTTTCCTGTTCTGGAAGGGCACGGACGAAGACACCATCAGCTTTGCACTGGGCGCTGTCGACGGGAACACCGGTCTCAGCGTCGAAAAGCACATCTTCACCGCCTCCAAGGGCGACTACTACGACATTGCGGACGGTGTGCCGCAAGAGGACTGACGACGAGGGAGGCATCATGTCTGATTTTCCAACAAAGGCCCGTGTGGTCATCATCGGCGGCGGTGTCGTCGGTTGTTCAGCACTTTATCATCTGGCCAAGAAAGGTTGGGCGGATTGCGTGCTGCTTGAGAAGAATGAGCTGACTGCAGGCTCCACATGGCACGCGGCGGGCAATGTCCCGACCTTTTCGACGTCCTGGGCGATCATGAACATGCAGCGCTACTCGACCGAACTATATGCGGGTCTGGGGGAGGAAGTCGATTATCCGATGAACTATCACCAGTCCGGGTCCATCCGTCTGGCACATACCAAGGAACGGATGCAGGAGTTCGAACGTGCCTGTTCCATGGGCCGTTATCAGGGCATCGAGATGGAGATGTGGACACCTGACCAAGCCAAGGAACATTACCCGTTTCTGGAAACGCACGATCTGGAAGGTGTGCTTTACGATCCCACGGATGGAGACATCGATCCGGCACAGGTGACGCAGGCGCTGGCTAAAGGCGCGCGCGACATGGGAGCCAAGATTATCCGCTTCTGCCCGGCAACGGGTGTAATGCAGAAGGAAGATAAGACCTGGATCGTGCAGACCGAGAAGGGCGATATCGAATGTGACTATGTGGTGAACGCCGCAGGTTATTATGCCCAACGTGTGGGGGAATGGTTCAAGGACTATGGCGGTCGTACTGTGCCGATGATGGTAATGTCGCACCAATATCTGCTGACGGAACAAATTCCGGAGGTCGAAGCCTGGAGCAAAGAGCACGGCAAAAAGCTACCCCTGATCCGCGATGTGGATGTCTCTTATTATCTGCGGCAGGAGAAGAACGGCTATAACCTCGGCCCCTATGAGCCGAACTGCAGAGGTCACTGGATGACCGAAGATGACAAGATGCCGGACGACTTCTCGTTCCAGCTCTGGTCAGACGATCTGGACCGGATCGAGGATATCGTGACCGACGCCATGGAACGGGTGCCGCTGATGGCTACCTCCGGTGTGTCCAGCGTGATCAACGGCCCGATCCCCTATGCGCCCGATGGCCTGCCGCTAATCGGCCCGATGCCGGGCGTCGATAACGCGTTTGAGGCCTGCGTCTTCACCTTCGGCATCGCCCAGGGCGGTGGTGCTGGCAAGGTGCTGGCGGAATGGATCGTCGATGGTCAGACTGAATGGGACATGTGGGCGGTCGATCCGCGCCGCTATACCGACTACACGGATCAGGATTACTGCGACCAGAAAGGTATGGAGGTTTACGGCAATGAATACGCCATGCACTTCCCGTATCACGAGTGGCCCGCTGCGCGCGACAAGAAGGTCAGCCAGGTTCATACCAAGATCAAGGAGTTGGGCGGTCAGATGGGTGCCTATAACGGCTGGGAACGCGCCAACTGGTTCGCGCAGCCGGGCGATGACACGTCTGAGGACGCCACTCATACCTGGGGTCGTTCCGGCCCATGGCAGCAGCGCATCAAGGAAGAATGCGAAGCTGTGCGCGATGGTGTTGGCGTGCTGGATCTGCCGGGTTTCTCTCGCTTTAATCTGAGCGGCGCAGGTGCCGCCGAATTCCTGCGCGGCCTGATAACCGGCGGGCTGCCCAAGGTGGGCCGGATGAACCTCGTCTATTTTGCCGATGATCGCGGTCGCATCCTGACGGAGATGTCCTGCATGCGTCACGGTGAGGATCACTTCACCATGATCACCGCAGGCTCGGCCCAGTGGCATGATTTTGAGATCTTGAAGAAGGCGCTGCCCGCAGGTCTGAGTCTGACAGATCACACCACGGAATTTGCGACGATGATTGTGACCGGTCCGCAATCGCGGGAGCTGCTGGCGGATATCTCTGACGCCGATCTGTCGCTGGGTTGGCTGACCCATCAGGAAGCCACCGTCGCAGGCAAACCAGCCTTCCTGGCGCGGGTGTCCTATGCTCGAGCGAACTTGGCTGGGAGGTGCATTGCGCCAACGCACATCAGACTGACATTTACGCAGCGCTGATCGAAGGCGGCGCCAAGCCGTTCGGCATGTACGCGCTGAACTCTCTGCGGATCGAAAAGGGTTACCGCACGTGGAAAGGTGACCTCAGCACCGATTATTCGCTGCTGGAAGGCGGTCTTGAGCGGTTTGTTAAACTGGACAAGCCGCAAGACTTCCCGGGCAAGGCCGCGATCCAGAGTGAAAAACAGCAGGGCGTCAAGAAGTCCTTTGTCACTCTGATCGTTGAGGCTGGCGATGCGGATGCGCCTTATATGTCCTGCATCTGGAAGGATGGCGAGATTGTCGGAGAGACCACTTCCGGCGATTGGGGGTATCGCGTGAACGCCTCAATCGCGCTGGGCATGGTGCGCCGCGATATCGCGGTGCCGGGCACCGAGCTGGAGGTCGAGATCTATGGCGAGAAATGTCGCGCCGTAGTTCAGGAAGACAAACCGCTGTGGGATCCAGACAATGACCGGCTCCGCGCCTGAGGCATCTGTGACCTCCGGGGGGGCACCCCCGGGGGGACGTCAGTGGCAGGTCGATATCATCCTAACGGAAGGTTTTGTGCTCACTGAGTTTTCTGCTGTGGTGGAGCCCTTGCGGCTGGCCAATCGTGTGCTCGCCCAGCCACCGTTCTCCTGGACAATGCGCTCTGCTGGGGGCGGTCAGGTCGGATGCCGCGCTGGCGCTTATGTCGAGACAGAGCCTTTCGCGGCAAAAGCAGATGCCGACTGCGTGTTTGTTTTGGGCAATACGGATCCCGACTGTCCGGCGCTGTCGATGGGATCGCTGATCAGCACCTACCGCACGCGCGGGGCCAAGGTCTATCTGCTGGCAGAGGCCGCCAGCCGGTATATCCGTGACAGTGGCAAGGACGGGGCCCAGCACACAACGCATTGGGAAAACACCAACTTGATGCGTGAGCGCATTGGATTGTTCGACGCCAATTTCGCGCTGGCGAGTGAAGATGGGCAGGTGGTGACCTGTGCCGGGATGGGGGCGACGGTGGATATCGTTCTGGCCCTGATCGGACAGCTGACCACGGCGGCCGCGCAGGTGACGGTTGCGAATATCCTCTTGCACGACAAGGTGCGGGACTTCGCGTCGTTGCAGCCGTTTTCGGGTGTGAAACCAACGATCACTGGCGATGCGGACCTTGATCAAGCCATTCACGTTATGCAGGAGCACATAGAGGAACCGCTGCCGATCAATGAGATCGTTGACCATCTCGGGATTTCAACCCGATCGCTGGAACGCAAGTTCAAGACCTTTCTCGGCACGACACCCAATGGTTTCTACCGGGAGATGCGTTTGAATAAGGCCAATAACCTTTTGCTGAACACCACCATGAGCGTGCGCGAAATCGGTTTGGCCTGCGGGTTCTCCAATGGGTTTTCGACCCTGTATAAGGCGTTTTTTGGCATGACACCCTTCGCTCTGCGCAAATCACGGCGCGTGTCTCAGTCACACCAGCAGCGTCGAAAATCCACAGGATAGCGGTGGAGAATAGAGCGTGCAGACTGGCGTTTTTGATGCATTTGTTGTCGCCTTGATATGGCAGGATCCGGCCATGCAGTTCGTCCAGTCAAGTTCAGGAGGCACATGATGAGCGATCTTCCCAACAAGGCCCGCGTGGTCATCATCGGCGGCGGCGTGATCGGCTGCTCGGTCGCCTATCACCTGACCAAGCTTGGCTGGAAGGACGTTGTGCTGCTGGAGCGTAAACAGCTGACCTCGGGCACGACCTGGCACGCCGCGGGTCTGATCGCCCAACTGCGCGCGACCGCCAACATGACCAAGCTGGCGAAATACAGCCAGGAGCTTTACGGCGCGCTGGAAGAGGAAACAGGCGTTGCCACCGGGTTCAAACGCTGCGGCTCGATCACCGTAGCCCTGACCGAAGAGCGCAAGGAAGAGATCTTCCGCCAGGCCGCCATGGCGCGCGCATTCGGTGTTGAGGTTGAGGAAATCTCCCCCGAGGAAGTCAAAGCCCGCTATGAGCACCTGAATGTCGGCGATGTGACTGCAGGCGTGTGGTTGCCAAAAGACGGGCAAGGGGATCCGGCCAACATCGCGCTGGCCCTGGCCAAGGGCGCGCGTCAACGCGGTGCGCTGGTCAAGGAGCGGATCAAGGTTACCGGAATTTCCAAACAGGGCCGCCGCGTCACCGGCGTCGACTGGGCCAGCGATGACGGTCAGTCACAGGGCCACATTGAGGCCGACATGGTGGTGAACTGCGCCGGCATGTGGGGCCACGAGGTTGGCCGCATGGCAGGCGTCAACGTGCCGCTGCACGCTTGCGAGCATTTCTACATCGTGACCGAAGGCATCACCGGCCTGACCCAGATGCCGGTGCTGCGGGTGCCGGACGAATGCGCCTACTACAAAGAAGACGCGGGAAAAATTCTGCTGGGTGCGTTTGAGCCGAATGCCAAACCCTGGGCGATGAACGGCATCCCGGACACATTCGAATTCGATCAGCTGCCCGAGGATTTCGACCACTTCGAACCCATTCTGGAAGCCGCCTGCAACCGGATGCCGATGCTGGCCGAGGCGGGCATCCACACCTTCTTCAACGGGCCGGAGAGCTTCACCCCGGATGACGCCTACCACCTGGGCCTGGCGCCGGAGATGGATAATGTCTGGGTCGCGGCAGGCTTCAACTCAATCGGCATCCAGTCGGCGGGCGGCGCAGGCATGGCGCTGGCGCAGTGGATGGAAGACGGCCAGAAACCCTTCGATCTAGGTGACGTGGACATCTCCCGCATGCAGCCGTTCCAGGGCAACAAGAACTACCTGTTCGAACGCTCCAAAGAGACTCTGGGCCTGCTTTATGCCGACCACTTCCCCTACCGCCAGAAGGCCACCGCCCGCGGCGTGCGCCGCACCCCGTTCCACCATCACCTGCTGGAACAAGGCGCGGTGATGGGCGAAATCGGCGGCTGGGAACGGGCCAACTGGTTTGCCAATGAGGGCGAGGAACGGGACTACCAATATAGCTGGAAGCGTCAGAACTGGTTTGAAAACTCGGCAGCTGAACACAAGGCAGTCCGCGAAAATGTCGGCATGTACGACATGTCCTCCTTCGGCAAGATCCGCGTGGAGGGTCCGGATGCCGAAATCTTCCTGAACTACATCTGCGGCGCCAACCTGTCGGTGCCGAAGCGGGCAAGATCGTCTACACCCAGTTCCTGAACACCCGCGGTGGGATTGAAGCCGATGTGACCGTTACCCGCCTGTCGGAGACCGCCTATCTGGTGGTAACCCCGGCAGTGACCCGCCTTGCCGACCAGACCTGGATGAGGCGTCATGTGGGCGACCACCGTGTGGTGATCACTGATGTTACCGCAGGTGAAGGCGTGCTGGCGGTGATGGGGCCAAACGCCCGCAAACTGCTTCAGAAAGTCTCGCCCAACGACTTCTCTAATGAGGTGAATCCTTTTGGCACCGCGCAGGAGATCGAACTGGGTATGGGGCTGGCCCGTGTTCACCGCGTGACCTATGTGGGCGAACTCGGCTGGGAGATTTATGTCAGCTCGGATATGGCAGGCCACGCGTTTGAGACATTGCATGAGGCGGGTCAGGATATGGGGTTGAAGCTCTGCGGCATGCACATGATGGACAGCTGCCGGATCGAAAAGGGCTTCCGCCACTTTGGCCACGACATCACCTGCGAGGACAATGTGATCGACGCTGGTCTGGGCTTTGCGGTGAAGACCGATAAGGCGGATTTCATCGGTAAGACAGCAGTGTTGGAGCGTAAGGAGACCGGCCCAAAGAACCGCATGGTTCAGTTCAAACTGACCGATGCTGAGCCGCTGCTGTTCCACAACGAACCGATCATCCGTGACGGCAAATATGTGGGCTACCTCAGCTCCGGCAACTACGGGCATACGCTGGGTGCCGCCATCGGTATGGGCTACGTACCGTGTGACGGTGAAAGTGTAGCGGATGTGCTAGGCTCCACATATGAGATCGACGTCTGCGGTGTGAAGGTGAAGGCCGAGGTGTCGCTGAAGCCGATGTATGACCCGAAATCGGAGAGGGTGAAGCAATAGAAACGCTCGGTCCTTTGGCGTGATGTAACACGTCATTGAGGGAGGATGCGTGCGATAATCGCGCATCCTCCCGGCAGCCTAGAGTAAAGCTGTCGCCCAACGACGACATCAACACCTTTGGCAGTATCCCCCTGTTCATTGTCGGCTGACCTGTCATAAACGCGGCTCAGGGAGATTTTACGATGACGCCGCAGCCTGAGAATAAAGACACGCCACAGGGCCTCGCCTTTGCCGTTTCCGCCTATCTGATGTGGGGCTTTCTGCCACTCTATATGAAGGCGTTGGCGCATATGCTTAAGCAGCGGAAGTGGTGGCCCATCGGGTGATCTGGTCAGTGCCTGTTGCGGGTGTTCTGCTCATCATTCTGCGGCGGACCCGCGACCTGCGCGCAGCGCTTACCTCCCCGAAAGTGTTGATGATGGGCGCGGTAACAGCAGCACTGATTTCGGTGAATTGGGGCATCTATGTCTGGTCCATCGCGACTGGCCATGCGTTGGATGCGGCTCTTGGCTATTATATCAACCCGCTGTTCAGTGTCATGCTTGGTGCTGTGCTGCTGGGCGA
This sequence comes from Phaeobacter sp. BS52, assembly GCF_045040595.1. Lineage (NCBI taxonomy): Bacteria > Pseudomonadati > Pseudomonadota > Alphaproteobacteria > Rhodobacterales > Roseobacteraceae > Phaeobacter > Phaeobacter sp. BS52. The sequence goes on from NZ_CP090662.1 coordinate 3,134,531, forward strand.
GCGGCTGTCGCCTGCCCAATTGGTCGCGATCGGTTTGGCAGCACTGGCGGTATTGGTGCTCGCCCTGGATGCGGGTCGGTTGCCCTGGGCGGCGATTGGGCTAACGCTCAGCTGGGGCTTTTACGCGTTTTTCAAGAAATCCCTACCGGTTGGTCCCAACCAGGGGTTCATGCTGGAGGTGCTGATCCTGACGCCCCCCGCATTGGTGTATTTGGCATATCTGACGGTCACGGGCGGTGCCCATTTTGGCGGCGACTTCAGCGATACCGCGCTGTTGCTGGGTTGTGGTGTGGTGACGGCGGTGCCGTTGATCACCTATGCCAATGGCGCCAAACTGCTGCGCCTATCCACGATCGGTATCCTGCAATATATCGCGCCCACGATGATCTTTCTGGCGGCGGTCTTTGTCTTTGGTGAGGAGTTCGGCCGCGCGCGGATGATCGCCTTCCCGATGATCTGGCTCGCGCTGGTGATCTATTCCGTTTCTCTGCTGCGCCAGATGCGCCGCGCCTGACGGATCAGAAGGCCCCGACAGTTCGGCGTTGATTGTCTGTGCCAGAGTGTCAGCCCAAAGCGCATAAGCCGTGGCCGAAGGGTGGTACCCGTCATGTGCGGCCAGCGTGGGATCGGGCGGCAGTGTGAAGGGCAGGTGTACGACATTTGGATCTTGCGCGGCCAGCTTGGCCAGAACTTGGTCCAGCCGCGTCGCATGTCGGCCTAGCACCCAGGCCAGCGGGTTGGGCAGGGCGGGAAAATCCGCCATCGGCGGCACACCGGACAGGATCACCAGCGTGACCCCAAATCGGTCACGCAGAAGTCGGATCAGGGCTGACTGTTCCATGTGAAACCGTCGCCGTCGTGTAAGCCGCGTCACATCATTCACCCCAAGCGCCAAGACAGCGACGTCGAATGTCTGTGGTGGCAATGCGCGGACCCGCGCCAGTGCATCAGCGCTGCGATGTCCGGTTGTCGCCTCCAATCGCCAAGTCAGATGCCGCCCTTCGGCCAGTTTCGTTGTCAGTTGGCCGCAAAGCGCGTCATCCTGCTTAGCCGACACCAACCCCTGCGGCGGAGCTGTCGCCGACAATCAACAGACGCAGGGGGGCGCCACGCCCCATCTGTCCAAACCGTGGACCCCATGGTTCAGGCAGGCGCAGGGCCCTGCGCCGTACGTTGACCGCCTGCACGACCAGCAACGGCAGCAGTACGATCCGGGCGATATGGTCCAGGCCGATCAGCTGAGCGCCGATTGATATTGCAGAAACCTGGGATCCGTGGTGACCCGCGCCATGATTGCGTCCCGCAAGATCCCGATGCTTTTGTAAGGGCGCATCACCACTTCGAACTGAGCAATCAGCCCGTCTGAATTCAGGGTGATCAGATCAACGCCAACCGCGTCGAATTCGCCGATCTTGCATTGGAATTCCAACGCCCAGTCATCGCCATCTCCCATGATGCGACGATAGCGGAAATCGCTGAAAACTTGACCGACATGCCCCAGAATGGCCGCGACCGGTGCGCGACCTGTCCAGGTTTTCCAGTAGGTTGGTGGCAAAAACTGCACGTCTTCGGCCAGGAGATCTGCAATCTGACTGTCATCACCTTTGGCAACGACCTCTTGCAGCCTGCTGATGGTTGGATGAGACATGCGTCACCTTTCAGACCAGGGAGCCCGCGGACGGGGCGGATGTGAAGATGTCACCACCCTGCCGCTCTACCCAAGCACCGGCAAGCGCGACGTCGCGATACCTTGCCCTGCAGGCAATGGGCCGCTAGGGACGCGGGCATGACAGTTTCTAGCGACTACACTCCGCCGATGGATCCTCTGGACATCCTGCATCACGATGCCCAGCTCTTGGTGGTGAACAAACCCCATGGTCTGCTCAGCGTGCCGGGGCGGGGGGAACATCTTGCGGATTGTCTGCTGAGCAGGCTGCAGGCTGCCTTTCCGGAAGCGCTTTTGGTGCACCGACTGGACCGCGATACCTCCGGTGTGATGGTTTTCGGCGTCACTCCTCATGCGCAGCGGCATCTGTCCATGCAGTTTGAAAAACGCACTGCGAAGAAAGCCTATGTGGCGCGGGTTGACGGTCGGCTTGAACCGCGCAGCGGCACCGTAGATCTGCCGCTCATCGTGGACTGGCCCAATCGTCCGCGCCAGATGGTCTGCCATGACACTGGCAAAGAGGCCGTGACCGACTGGCGGGTGATGAAATACGAAGACACCGCAACCCGCGTGCGCCTGACGCCCAAGACCGGGCGGTCGCATCAGCTGCGGGTACATATGCTGTCTCTAGGCCACGCCATTCTGGGCGATCCGCTTTATGCAGAGGGGCGCGCGCTGGATCACCCGCGGATGATGTTGCACGCAGAAGAGCTGCGGATCAAACATCCTGACAGTGGCGAATCGATGAAGTTTCGCGTCAAGGCTCCGTTCTGAGGTCGGCGCTACCTAGACGCTGATGCGGAGCCAGTCTGGCGGCAGAATATCGGGATTGTTCAGTTTCGGATCGCCGAACCATTTGGCGGGACCGGCCACTCGGCGGTCCGGTGTCTGGTTCAGCCAGGCCGCCCACCAGGAGAACGAACTGTTGCCGATGATGTTGTGTTTGCACAGGCTCATCAGGCGCATGTCCTCATAATCGGTATCAGCGCCGTTGAAATCCACCACCACCTTGTCACAGGGCAGAGGGAGATTTTCCTTTGCCCACTGTGGATCATCCGAGAAGACATAGACCGTTGGATGTCCCTCCAACCCGTCCAGAACCTTCGCCAGTGCGGCCTCGTAATAGGCTTGATCGCAAAGCACATGCGCGGCGAGGGTCAGATAGTCGCCTCTGCGCACGTGCAGCGAAATTGCATTGGTTTCGTGGATGCGCGCTGCCATCTCCGCGTTTTGCTGATTTGAATACTCAGGGAAGGTGAAGTCGCGCCGAATGCGTTCGGCACTCTGTGCGAAATAGCGCTCGCTCTGCCAGTAGCCATGCAGGTAACTGTTGTCGCCCCAGTCCGCGAAACCCGGATTGTAGCCCAGGCCTGCCTCCCGGCGTAGCTTCGGTCCGGCGCCGAGATGCTGGCCCAAACTGCGCCATAGCGCATAACCAAGCGGAGCACGTTGGCGCAAGGGCGGCAGGATATCCGGTGTCGCCAGATCAAGATCGAAGACGCGCGTCAGCACGCCCTCACCGCGCAGCTCGGCGCCGCGACTGTCCAGCGCAACTGACACACCGAGCCGATCCGCCAGCGCACGCCCGGCAGCGTATTGGAACATCTGGTTGCCCAGTCGGCCATGCAGGCGGGTGATGATCATGATTAGTCCCTCGGTCCCTCGGAGCGATATACCGCGTTGATAGGCGCCATCGACCGCCATGACCAGTCCCGGTCAGGTTCATCCGCCGGATCGCGCCTGCCAGTCGCTGTAGCTAGCAACGCCAAAATCCAAATCCGGGTCGTCGGTCATTGGTGCCAGAAACTCAATCGAGTGCCCGTCCGGATCCTTGAAGTAGATCGACAGCGCGGGCATCCAGCCCAATACCACCGGTTCTGTCGTCGGGGACCCGTGAAAATCAAGCGGCGTGATCCCGACATCAGTCAGCCGGTCGCAAATGCCATCAAGTGCTGAGACCGTGGTGCGAAACGCCATGTGCAACCGCATACCCATCGGAGCGGAGCCACCCGCCCAAAGTCCAAGCATCCCCTGAGATTGCCCGCCAACCCAATAGAATGCGACCTGCCGCTCGGGTAGGTGACGCGCAAGCTGCAAGCCGATGGTCTCCCCATAAAAGGCCATTGAAACCTCAAGGTTTTTCACCGTCAGGTGGGTTTCGTAAACCCCGGTCAAGGTGGTGTTGATACCGGGTTTGACGGCGGGGACAGGCTTCTGATGGACCATTGATGTCTCCTTTGAATAATCGTTTTCCCCACCCTGCAAGCTCAAGTCAGGTTTAGATCAAGGGGTAAATGACGTCCTTGGTTGTTTCTTTTGATGCGGTTTGGACGTGGCCACTTTCAACTCGGCAGGGCTGATAGACAGCCATGCAACCACAGCCACGAGGTGGCTAAGGTCTTGACCATGGCAGGTGGAACGGCCTAAGGCTGAAGCAGGGCCGGGGCCCTGCCGCTCGCGGTCAACGAGACCATGGTGAACCCCCGTCAGTAGATTTCCTGTCTTTCGCCCATCGATGTGATGCGCCAATGGCAATGCGGGCTCCATGTTTTCGGCGCATCTTGTTGATTGGACAAGAGGCAAGAATGACGACCAACCCAGAAGACCTCCCCACCGTCGGGAGCCTGAAACAACAGGCCCGCAATCTGCGACAGCAGTTGCAGGCCCGCAATCTCACCCTGTCACATAGCGCCGCGCTTGAGATGGTGGCCCGGCAATATGGCTACAAAGACTGGAATACGATCAGCGCCAAGGCGGACAGACCGCGTCCGAATATTCCGCAGCAAACCCTGCGTGTCGGGCAGACATTGCGGGGCAGCTATCTTGGACAGGCCTTCACGGCTGAGCTGCGCGGGCTGCAGGTGTTTGGTGAGGGCGCACGACGACGCGTGACCCTGCATCTGGAAGAACCGGTGGATGTGGTGAAATTCGACAGTTTTTCCGCAATGCGTCAGCGGATCAGCGGCACCATTGGTTGGGACGGCCGCTCGGTTGAGCGGACCTCGGATGGTGTGCCTCAGCTGGTTCTCGATCTGCCTGATTGGAGCCGTTTCACCTGAATTCAGCGCGAAAATACCAAAGAGCCGCCCTGATGGGCGGCTCTTGTTGTCGGTTTCGTAAATTGGTGTGGGGCGTTACTCGTCTGCCCAGCCACCGACGGCTTTCACCTCTAGGAAATCCTCGATCCCCCAGCTGCCGCCCTCGCGGCCATTGCCGGATTGTTTCATGCCCCCAAACGGCGACCCAGCGGAACGCGACTTGCCGTTCATCTCGATCATGCCAGCGCGCAGCTTGCGGGCCATGCGGTTGGCACGGGCGGGATCCTGTGTCTGCACATAGTTGGTCAGGCCATAGGGCGTGTCATTGGCGATCTCGATTGCTTCCTCTTCGCTCTCGAAGGGGATAATCGACAGCACCGGGCCAAAGATCTCTTCGCGGGCGATGGTCATTTGGTTGTTCACGTCGGCGAATACGGTTGGCTTGACATAGAAGCCTTGGTTCAAGCCATCGGGGCGACCGGTGCCGCCTGCAACCAATCGGGCGCCTTCGTCGATGCCTTTCTGGATCAGGTCCTGGATCTTGCCCCACTGCAGTTCGTTGACCACGGGACCGATGTGGCGACCTTCGCTGGAGGCGGGGCCAACCTCGACCTTGTTGGCAACAGCGGCAGCTTCTTCGACGGCTTTGTCGTAGATGCCTTTCTGTACCAGCATTCGGCTTGGCGCGTTGCAGCTTTGACCGGTGTTGTTCATCATATGCAGCACGCCGCGCTTAACCGCTTTCTCGTCCGCATCGTCAAAGATCACATTGGCACCTTTGCCACCAAGCTCCAGATGAACCTTCTTCAGGGTATCTGCGGCAGCCTTGGAAATGGCAGTGCTTGGCGCGGGTCGATCCGGTGAAGGACACCATGTCCACATCGGTGTGGCTGGACAGCTGGGTGCCCACGCCGGTGCCGTCACCATTCACAAGATTGAAGACACCGGCAGGGAATCCCGCCTCGTCCATCATTTCAGCAAAGATCATCGCGTTGAGCGGGCTTTGCTCCGAAGGTTTCAGAACCATGGTGCAGCCCGCGATGGCTGCGGCGCCAACCTTCAGCGTGACCTGGTTCATCGGCCAGTTCCATGGCGTGATCAACGCAGCGACGCCTACAGCCTCATGGATGATGCGATCATTGGGGGCATGGTCGCCCAGAGGAGCATCGAAGGAAAATGCCTTCGCCGCCTTGATGAAGTTGCGCAGATGCCAGCTGCCTGCGCCTGCCTGTTGGGTGCGGGCCATGTCGATGGGAGCCCCCATCTCGACGCTCATCGCCTGGGCCAGATCTTCGGTGCGGCTTTCGTATACCTCGATCAGCTTTTCGACCAGCGCGATACGATCTTCAACCGGTGTCGCCATCCAACCCGGCAGGGCTTCCTTGGCCGCGGCGACAGCGGCATTGGTATCCGCTGCATCGCCCAGGGAAATGACGGCACAGGGTGCCTCAGTCGACGGGTCGATCACTTCAAAATCATTGGGTGCTGCAGGGGCGACCCATTGGCCATCGATGTAAAAATCACGTTTCTCGATCATCTGTCGATCTCCCAGGTATCAGGGTGTGACGGGGCAAAACCCCGCAATTGGCCGACACTCTGTCACCGGTGTTTCGGATGGGCAAGGGGGGAATGGATAATTTGATCAAATTATAGAGATGGACAAAAGTTCACTAATTTACCGCTGGTTTGGGATGGCTGCGCGGTCTCATCGCTTGCCACACACGGACGTCCCGGACGGGTCAGATTGACGCGTGAGTTGATCTTTTCGACTGCTTACCACCCGACAAGGGTTTAACCTGCGCGTTGAGTGGTTAGGTTATCGACCAGAGAGTATTCATTTGACAGCAGAGGAGAGACCCATGGGTTTGCGTATCAATGATGTGGTTCCGGATTTCACCGCAGAAACCGATCAGGGCACCGTCTCGTTTCATGATTGGATCGGCGACAGCTGGGCGATCCTGTTTTCCCACCCCAAAGATTTTACACCTGTCTGCACCACGGAATTTTCGGCTGTGGCGCAGCTGGCTGACGAATGGGCCGCCCGCAATACCAAGGTGATCGGCGTGTCCGTTGACGGCGTCGAGGATCACAAGAAATGGAAGGGCGATATCGAAAGCTACGGCAAGGCCAGCGCTGGTTTCCCGATCATCGCCGATGAGGGTCTGGCTGTCTCCAAGGCCTTCGACATGCTGCCTGCTGAGGCCTATCTCCCCGATGGCCGCACCCCTGCAGACAGTGCCACTGTGCGCTCCGTCTTCATCATCGGTCCGGACAAGCAGTTGAAGCTGTCGATGACCTACCCGATGACCGTGGGACGTAACTTTGCCGAAATCCTGCGCGCTCTGGACGGTCTGCAGATGTCGGGCAAAGGCGTGGCAACCCCTGCGAACTGGGTGCCCGGCGAAGATGTGATTATCCCGCCAAGCGTGTCGAATGAGGACGCCAAAGCCAAGTTCGGTGAGTTCGAGACGATCTTCCCCTATCTGCGCAAAACCAAGGCGCCGGAATAACCGACTGAAACATCCAAACGGGGCGTCGTGCCCCTGTGAACTGACCGTTGTGGAAAAGGGGCCGACCGGCCCCTTTTTCTATGGCTCCACTACGAGTGTTTTTGTGGGCGCAGGGCGACTTGGCTCCGGTAGAGCGCGCGTTTCACTTCGCGCGCGATCTTTCCTCCTGTGGGGCGCGACTGGATGGTTGAGCCCCCCAATTCCTCCGTCAGTTCTGATGCGCCATTGGGCCAGATCGTGTGGACCATTTGCCCATGGACCCAGTGCATCTGGAGAAAGGTGTCAACCGGACGGTCCAGCGTCTCCGTGGCTGCCAGTAGACGCGCCGCCGCGGCTTTTCCCACCACCTGCGCGACGGTTTGCAATCCGATGCGTCTTGGCAGAAACAGGCGCGCTTCGCCCTCGGTCGCAATAAACTGCGTCGCGGTTTCGCGGTGTTTGGCAGGCAGCCGGATAAAACTCTCGGTGGTGGCGCTATTTTCGGCCAATGCGATGGCATCGCGCCAGATCGCCAAGTCCAAGGCAAGATCATCCTCGACGATCAGGCCGAACTCATCAGCGCTGTCGACGATCTTCTGCCAGCATTTGCGGTGGGAGAGGAAACAGCCGATCTCCCCAGCTCTCAGCGCAAAGGGGTAACGTGGCTGGTGCAGGTCGCCATTGCGCACGGTGATCCCGCCTGCCTCCAGAACGGCGCGGCCATTGACCGCCTCAATGACCTCCGGCTGTGGCAGCTCCGTCATCAGCCGTGCCACGTTTGGGGCGCGTTTCTGATCACCTGCCATATGAATGATATAGGATCGCATAAGCCAGAGGTAGCGATCTTGCCCAGCGGTGAAAAGAGGGAGGCCGCAGTCTGCGAACCCGAAAACGAAGAAACCCCGCCATCTCTGGCGGGGTTCCAAGTGTTTTCAAAACAAGAGGCAGATTATTCTGCGTCTTCTTTCTTCTCAGCCTTGATCTCTTCGCCGGTTTCCTGATCCACGATCTTCATGGACAGTCGGACCTTACCGCGATCATCAAAGCCCAGCAGCTTCACTTTCACTTCCTGGCCTTCCTTCAGAACGTCCGAAGGGTGGTTCAGGCGGCGGTTTTCGATCTGGGACACGTGTACCAGGCCATCGCGCTTGCCGAAGAAGTTCACGAAGGCGCCGAAGTCGACGATCTTCACAACTTTACCGGTGTAGATGGCGCCTTCTTCCGGCTCTGCCACGATCGAGTGGATCATGTCATAGGCCTTCTGAATGGCGGTGCCGTCGGCGGATGCGATCTTGATCACGCCGTCGTCGTTGATGTCGACTTTCGCGCCGGAGGTTTCCACGATCTCGCGGATGACCTTACCGCCGGAGCCGATCACTTCACGGATCTTGTCAGTCGGGATCTGCATGGTCTCAATGCGCGGCGCATGGACGGAGAACGCATTGGTTTCCGACAGAGCCTTGGCCATTTCGCCGAGGATGTGCAGACGGCCGTCTTTGGCCTGATCCAATGCTTTTTCCATGATCTCAGGCGTGATGCCTGCAACCTTGATGTCCATCTGCAGCGAGGTGATACCCTTGTCGGTACCCGCCACTTTGAAGTCCATGTCGCCAAGGTGGTCTTCATCGCCCAGAATGTCCGACAGGATCGCGTAGGAGCCGTCGTCTTCCAGGATCAGACCCATGGCCACACCGGCAACCGGTGCCTTCAGCGGAACAGCCGGCGTCCATCATGGACAGCGAACCACCGCAGACGGATGCCATCGAGGAGGAACCGTTCGATTCGGTGATCTCCGACACCACGCGGATGGTGTAGGGGAAGTCGGTCGGCGCAGGCAGAACCGCCTGAAGCGCGCGCCATGCCAGCTTACCGTGACCGATTTCACGGCGGCCAGGGGAGCCGACACGACCCACTTCACCAACCGAATAGGGAGGGAAGTTGTAGTGCAGCAGGAAGTTGGATTTGAAGTTGCCGTGCAGCGCGTCGATGAACTGCTCGTCGTCACCGGTGCCCAGCGTGGTCACGGCCAACGCCTGAGTTTCACCACGGGTGAACAGCGCCGAACCATGGGTCCGCGGCAGCATGCCGGTTTCCGACTCGATGGCGCGCACGTCAGTGGTTGAACGTCCGTCGATCCGCTTGCCGGTCTTGACGACATCGCCACGCAGAATGCCAGCTTCCAGCTTCTTCAGGGCGGAACCGAGGTTGGCATCTTCCAGCTGTTCTTCTGTCAGCGAGGCTTTGATCGCGTCGCGGGCAGCGGCAACAGCGGCGGTGCGCTCCTGCTTGTCGGTGATTGCGAATGCAGCGCGCATCTGCTCTTCACCAGCGGCTTTCACGACAGCGAACAGCTCGGAATAATCCATGCCGGCTGGAAGTCAAACGGCTCTTTCGCCGCGTCTTCTGCCAGGGAAATGATCAGGTCGATCACCGGCTGGATCTGCTCATGAGCAAATTTCACCGCACCCAGCATTTCAGCTTCGGTCAGCTCGTAAGCTTCGGATTCAACCATCATCACGGCATCTTTGGTGCCGGCAACAACCAGATCCAGACGCTGATCAGGGTTCAGGCGCAGGTCCTGCATGTCGTCGACAGTCGGGTTCAGAACGTATTCGCCGCCCTCAAAACCAACGCGCGCAGCTGCGATCGGACCCATGAAGGGGGCGCCGGACAGGGTCAGCGCCGCAGAGGCTGCGATCATGGCGACCATGTCAGGATCGTTGACCAGATCGTGGCTCAGCACGGTGCACATCACCAGAACTTCATTTTTGAAGCCGGGGACGAACAGCGGGCGGATCGGACGGTCGATCAGACGCGCAGTCAGCGTTTCTTTTTCGGTGGGGCGTGCTTCACGCTTGAAAAAACCACCGGGGACCTTGCCCGCAGCGTAGTATTTTTCCTGGTAGTGGACGGTCAGAGGGAAGAAGTCCTGACCCGGTTTCTGCTGGCGGGCAAAGGTGACATTTGCCATGACCGAGGTCTCGCCCAGGGTGGCAATCACGGTGCCATCAGCCTGACGGGCAACCTTGCCGGTCTCCAGTGTGAGCGTCTCTTCGCCCCACTGCATCGATTTCTTTGTAACGTTAAACATTCAGCTTATCCTAGCTGGGAGCACTCCCGGGCGTATCCCGGGTCTCCCGTTTGATGTGGCGGCCCCATTGCCGCCGACCCCTCTCTATCTTTCTTTCGACTGCCGGGGTCTTGGCAGCACGTCTCAGATAGGCCGCCCTTACAGGATTTTTGCACAGATTGAAAGGGCAAGCGCTGGTGATGCCGGTTCTCAGAGATTTCGCCCCAGGCCCATACCACAGGGCGCATCAGCGCCGATGGCGAGTTCTAAAATACCGGTGCGTTAACTAGATCCTCAGCGTTTTTATGAAAACTTTGCGCACCCCAGAAGGGCAAGACGCCGTCGACCCCACCACGAATGAACAGGTGCTGAATGAACGATTGGACCTCCGGCTATGTTGCCGAGCTCGACTATACGCATGATTTCTTTCATGAGATGACGCCATCGCGCTTGGCGTTTGCTGCGCTGTCGAAGGGGCATCGGCATGGGTTGGATGACAACCGTCTAACCTATTGTGAACTGGGCTGTGGGCAGGGGTTCACCGCCAATCTGCTGGCCGCTGCAAACCCGCATGTTGATGTACATGCCATGGATTTCAATCCGGCGCATATCGCTGGCGCACATCGATTGGCGCAGGAGGCTGCGGTGCCCAATGTCACCTTCTACGAAAGATCCTTTGAGGATTTCGAAGAGGAGGCAACCCTGCCAAACAGCTTTGACGTGATTGCGCTCCATGGCGTCTACAGCTGGGTCTCTCGCGAGAATCAGGAACGGATCACCGGCTTCATCGCTCGCCGTCTGAAACCGGGTGGGCTGGTCTATATCAGTTACAACACACAACCGGGTTGGGCGCCGTCGATGCCACTGCGCCGGTTGCTGGCAGATCGCGCGGCGCAGAGCAGCGGGCCGCTGGAGCAACGCATTGACGAAGCCTTGGGGTTTGCCGAGCAATTGAAACAGGCCGGGGCTGGTTTCTTTGCCTCCAATCCGGGCCAGCTGACCCGGCTGAGCGAGATGAAATCGATGTCGCGGAACTACCTGGCGCATGAGTTCTTCAACAAGGATTGGACCCCGTTTCATTTTGCCGATGTGGCAGAAGATCTGGCGCAGGCAAAACTGGAGTTCATGGGGGCGGCGAATCCTCTGGATCACATCGACGATATCTGCCTCAGCGCGCCACAGCAGGCGCTGCTCGCAGAAGAAAGCAATGTGGTCAGGCGCGAGGGATTGCGTGACATTCTGTTAAACGAGCAGTTCCGCGCAGATGTTTTTGTACGGGGGTGGCTGCCACAGACACAACGTGGCGGCGTCGGAGGGTGGTTTCAGACCTCCTTCGCGCTGGCGCGCCATTATGGAACCGGCCCGTTGAAAATCAGCTGGCGCAAGGGCGATATCGCGCTGGAAGCGAGCCAGTATGAGCCTGTTTTGCAGGCTTTGGCCGATGGGCAGCACACCGTTCGTGCCTTGCTGGAGCAAGGGGTGTTCTCAGATATGACCTGGGGCGACGTTACGCGGATGCTGACGATCCTGACCGGTGCGGGCTATATCGTGCCCTGTTTGCCGCAAGCGGGATATGCGGATCGGATTGCGCGGTGCCGCGACTTCAATATGGCGGTTTGCAAGAATGCTGAGGACAGCGAGCGTCTGGGATTCCTGGCATCCCCGGTGACAGGGGGCGGTGTCGCGGTTGACCGAATGGAGCAGCTGTTCCTTCTGGCTCAAAGCGAGGGACATCAGGCGCCACATGATTGGGCGAGCTTCGTCTGGCGAATTCTTGAGCCGCAGGGACAGCGGCTGGAACAGGATGGCCGGGTGCTGGAGCTGGCTGAGGAAAACCTTGCAGTCCTGCGCGCCCGCGCCCATGCTTTTGCAGCGCGGCGCCTGGACATTCTTGCAGGTCTTGGCGTGAGCTTGGTCAAGGACGCATCATCGCAAGCGGAAACGCCCCATCCGACGGCCGCTACGTCACAGCGCGGCGCCGTCGCCTAGCAGCCCGCAGATCAGCCAGTGCAACGAAAAACGCCCGCAGCCAAAAGGCGCGGGCGTTGATCTTCAACCGTCTGGTCGTCGCGTTTAGCGACGGATGCCGAGACGTTTGATGAGGTCCTGATAGCGGGCCACGTCTTTGCCTTTGGTGTAGTCCAGCAGCTTACGACGCTGAGCAACCATTTTCAGAAGGCCACGACGACCGTGGTTGTCCTTCTTGTGGGTTTTGAAGTGCTCGGTCAGGGTGTTGATGCGCGAGGTCAGGATTGCAACCTGGACTTCCGGAGAACCGGTGTCGCCGTCTTTGGTTGCGAATTCTTTCATCAGGCGGGCTTTTTCTTCAGCAGTGATCGACATCGGGGTCTCCTTTGAAGGTTTGTGTGAATGGCGCAGGCCGGGATGTCGTCCAGCACAGGCCCATGGAGGCGTCTCGGGCAATGCAGTTTTCCGTAGAAAGTCGCAGTGCCGTTGAACAGGTCGCGCGTATACGCAGATTCTTGGGAAATAGCAAAAGGTTTTGAGGAGTGGTCTCTGTCAGCGCAGCGGATGTCGGCCTGACGAGACCTGGATCAGCCGAGCGTTAGCCCGCCGCTGCCAGCTTCACTGGCCATCACGCCAAAGCGGATCGCGGCGTCCTGATCTACGATCAGTATGTCGGAGGCTGCCAGTTCCGCCGGTCCGGTCACGCGCAGCACCTCCTCGCCGTCGATGGTCACGATATGCTCACCGGGGGTATCTGGATTGCTGCTCACGTCAACGACAGGCGTGTCAGAGCCGAATTTGTCCCAGATGACAACCAGCTGATCCTCATTGCTATTGAAATCGGACAAATCAATGGGGGCGGTGGGGTCCGTATTGTCCCCGTTTGTGTCCTCGCTGACATAAAAATCACCAGCGCCAACAAGGATACTATCGGCGCCTGTGCCTGCGGTCACAATGTCACCAGCCCCGGCGAGTATCGTATCATCGCCGTCACCACCGTTCAGATAATCCGTGGTGTCACCATCATCATTGCCGACCAGGCGATCATCGCCAGTGCCGCCGAACAGCGTGTCCTGTCCCTGGCCACCTGTCAGATGGTCATCATCGTCATTCCCGTGCAGCGCGTCGCGCCCGTCAGCCCCGACCAGCGTATCGTTGTCCTGACCGCCGTGAGCCTGATCATCGCCTGCACCACCGTCAAGCAGATCCTCACCGAAGTGGCCAAACAGCCTGTCGTCGTCATCATCCCCGGCCAGCAGATCATCGCCATAGTCTCCGTGTAGGAGATCATCTCCGGCGCCGCCCTCTAGTGTGTCGTCCCCGTCACCGCCGTGCAGTGTGTCATTGCCGTCGCCGCCTTGCACGCCGTCATCACCGGCGTAGCCGTTCAACTGATCATGGCCCGCAAGGCCTTGCAGAAGATCATCCGTATCACCACCGCCAAGCTGATCGCTTGCAGCGGTCCCAGTCGAGACCAATGCGTCAAGAGAGACGGTTTCACCGGCGCTGCTCTTCGCGGCATCATCGTCGCTGCCTTCACTGGTGTCGGGGCTGTCCGGGTCATCGCCCCCCTCGTCAATCAACAAGATGCCACCAACGGCGGCGACCCCCAACATTGCAGCCAGCATCAACATTCCGGCGACCCCTTACCAAACACGCGGAACACCCGCATGATCAGTATTGAACACGCAATGGTTGTATATCAAACCAAATCGAAAGCGATGGTTAGCAAGATCTTATGCCAGCTTGGGTCGCCAGGGTTCAGGTTTCTGGTCGTAGCGAATGTAGAGCGGGTGTTTGGGATGACCGGCCTTGCTCAGTCCGAGATGAAACAATGGCCTACCGGCTTCGACAAGCGCCGCCGCAACTTGAACACCTTGCTGACGAAACGCGCCGTGGGTGCCCCAGGCGCAGATCACCTGATCCGCCCAGGCCGCACCCTCCAGAATTATTCCCAGATTATCAGGGCCAACGGGGTCCGCTGCACGTTTCATGTCACGTGGATCGGTGGCCCGAAAGGCAAAGATATTGGTGGCGCGAAATCCGCCATGTCCCAAGGTGCGCGCGCGTCTCTCGCAGCGCTCAATCGTTGGATCGTTCTGCACCTCAGTTGCGGTGGACGGGTTGAGCATCACAAACATCAGCCGTGTCCCCGCCGGATCCCAGATCCGGCTGAGGCTATATCGATACTGCTCGCAGTCGGAATAGACCGCGGTTGAGGGCGCGTCGCCCTTGGTGTGGCTGCGATGGATCATGGCACCCGTCGTGCCCAGACCTCGCGCCGCTGTCAACCGCAGGCTAGCGGACGAAGACCCGGCTGGGATGCAGCTCGCCGACTTTGTAGTGTCCAACCGCAACAGCCAGGCCATCCAGTGAGGCCCAGGCTTCCTCGCCGTATTCAACATCGGAGGCGAGCACCATTCCGGGATTGCCATTGCGCAGCTTGGCCGCGCCTTCAGGTGTGCAGGTCAGCTGCGGCAGATCGGCGAGCCCTTCTTCAAGCGGGCGCAGATAGCCATCAAGATCCGGCGATTTGGCCATTTCATCCAGCGTCTCAAGGCTGATGCCATCCTCCGCGTCAAACGGCCCCGACCAGATCCGGCGCAGGCATTTGACATGGCCCTGACATCCAAGCGCGGCGCCCAGATCCCGCGCGATGGACCGCACGTAGCCGCCTTTGCCGCAGGTCATTTCCAACACGACATGGTCAGCGTCAGGACGATCCACCAGGATCAGCTCCTCAACCCACAACGGGCGGGCGGCCAGTTCGATGTCTTCACCGTCGCGGGCCAGTTTATAAGCGCGCTGACCGTCGATTTTCACCGCTGAGAATTTTGGTGGCACCTGCATGATATCACCAAGGAATTGCGGCAGCGCCGCCACGATGTCCTCATCACTTGGCCGTGTGTCGCTGCTGGCGATCACTTCGCCTTCGGCGTCATCGGTATTGGTCGCCTGACCGAGCCGCACGGTGAAGGTGTAGGCCTTCAGCGCATCGGTGATATAAGGCACGGTCTTGGTGGCTTCGCCCAGGGCGACTGCCAGAACGCCGGTTGCCTCGGGATCCAATGTGCCGGCATGGCCTGCCTTCTTCGCATCGAAGGCCCAGCGGACCTTGTTGACAACCGCAGTGGACGTCAGCCCCGCAGGCTTGTCGACCACCAGCCAGCCGGAAATATCGCGCCCTTTGCGTTTGCGTCCCATATCGTACCCCAATGTCATCGTCGGTGAGAGAGGCGCGCGAGGTAGCCCAGCCATCCCGGGCTGTCAATCGCGGGAGGTGGCGAAACCGTCAGCCAACTGCGGCGGGGGCTGGTCCAACGCGCGTGGTTGGCTTAGTTGGTCGCCGCGTCGCTCTTGGTGCCGTCTGCCACCACGCCCACCACCGGCCCCATCATGAAACCCGCATCACTGCGGTTGATCTGCGGCGCGTGGAGCCGCGATATATTGCCATCAAAATAGAGCGCGCTTGGCAGCTTCAGATGGTCCCGGAACAGGCTGCCAAACTGGTGAAACGTCACAGCGTTCCGCGAGATGGCAAAGACCACGCGCTGGCCGTCGGCGCTGGTGCCGACGCCGTTGCGAATGAAATACGAGGTCGAGTCCGGCAGAAACCGCGGGTGCAACGCGCCGTCGATCACCAGCATCGGGCCGGATTGCGTGGCATAGCGGCACGATGGCTCTGTCTCGGCGAAAGTCAGCGTTTCGATCACATCCGTGCGGGCAGCACCGATACACAGCACCCCGTTGGGCAGCAGTCCGAAATTTCCCGGACCGGGGGTTGTGATCAGACGCATCTCCTCCTTGTCGCCGTCCCGGTACAATCCGACGGGGGAGCGGTCGCGATGATACATACCGGCATTCGTGGCAAAGGGCAGTGTCTGTCCTTTGTCAGCCAGATCGGTTTCGATCGCCGAGAAATGACCGTAGACGTCTCCGGCGCCATCCTTCAGGAACAGGCGCAGCTCGTCGTTGGTCACGTCAACCTCGCAGATCGTGTAGCGGTTGTCGTCATAGGCGATGTTGCGGCAGTCCACCGCCGCAGCAGGCGCGGCCCAGAGGGCCAGCGCCATAGCCACCGCCCAGCGAATCACTCGCCGATATCGCGGCGCACCGCGTCCTGCGACAGCATCCGCCGGGTGTCATCCATCCGGTCAAAGGTATCATCCAGCTGGAATCGCAACTCCGGCGTGAATTTCAGCGCCAGCTTTTTGCCGATCATCCGGCGCAGTTCGCCCTTGTTGCGGGCCATCAGCTTGAGCGTGTCTTCCTGCCCTTTGCCACCAAGCGGCAGCACATAAGCCGTGGCAATGCGTAGATCGGGCGAAGTGCGAACCTCGCCGACAGTGATCGACAGCCGGTTCAATTCGGGATCATGCAGGTCACCGCGTGCAAAGATTTCGGACAAGGCGCGGCGAATCAATTCGCCGACGCGGAGCTGACGTTGTGAGGGCCCTGAGCCCTCTTGGAGTTTGTTCTTAGCCATATATCCGATTTATGCCGAAAGCGGGGCTTTGCCAAGCGCAGCACAAGCGGTTAGGACAAAACCAGCCCGAAACAGACCACCCGCGATCCAGCGCAACACCTAAGACCCTGACATGACAGCTTCCCGCACGGATACACCCGGCATCGTGATCACCGGCGCTTCTGGGCGCATGGGGCAGATGCTGATTAAGACGATTGCGGATCATCCCCGCGCGCATCTGGTCGGCGCGGTGGAGCGGGCAGGCCACGATTGGGTCGGTCAGGATGTGGGGCTGGCCATGGGCGGCTCTGAAATCGGCGTGACAGTGACCGACGATGCGGCTGCTGCCTTTGCCAAGGCGCAGGCGGTGATCGACTTCACCAACCCAGAGGCGACTATTGCCTTTGCCGGGTTGGCGGCCGAGGCCGGTGTTGTCCATGTCATTGGCACCACCGGGATGAGCGACGCAGAGATCGCCCAGCTGGAACCAGCCTCGCGCCGGTCGGTGCAGATGCGCGCTGGCAATATGAGCCTTGGCGTGAACCTGCTGGTCCAGTTGACCAAGAAGGTCGCCGCCGCCCTTGATGAGGATTTTGATATCGAAGTGATTGAGGCGCATCACCATCACAAAGTCGACGCCCCCTCCGGCACCGCGTTGATGCTGGGCGAAGCGGCTGCGGAGGGGCGCGGCGTGATGCTCTCAGATGTCAGCGACAGCGGGCGCGATGGCATCACCGGCGCGCGCAAGCGCGGTGATATCGGTTTCAGCGCCATTCGGGGTGGCGATATTGTCGGGGAACATGACGTGCTGTTTGCTTAGCCAGGGAGAGCGTATCGTCCTGCGCCATCTGGCGACGGACCGTGCGATCTTTGCCCGCGGCGCGATCAAGGCCGCACTTTGGGGGCAGGATAAGCAACCCGGTCAATACGACATGCTGGATGTGCTGGGCCTCTGATCCTCAGAGCAGGGATGCGGCGCCGCTGAACGTCTCGAACCCTTCGGTGGTTTCCACCACCGAAGCTTCGAAATGGGCGATCAATGGCATCACTTGAGGCTCCAGCTATTTCAGCCAGACAGGCCCGTCGTAGAAGTCATCCTTGATGCGTTCGCGGTCCGATAGCGTTGCAAAGGCGCGCATCCAGTGGACGACATCCGGATCCTCCAGATCGCGCATCGGGCCAAAAACCAGCATGCCCGCGTCGCGCAATGCCGGTCTGTTCACCCGTTCAAAGATGTCAATAAAGGCTTCGCGTTTGCCGGGGTGCAGCCTGTAGCGGCGGATCTCGATGATCATGCAGGCCTCCTGCGGCGACACCGTCAGAAATCGATGGCGATGCCTTTTTTCTCCCAATCGCCGTAACGCGCGGGATCTGGACCATCGCGACCGCCCAGCTCAACCGGGCGATTGGCCGCCTCGGCCTCAGCGGCCTTGCGCCGTTCTGCGGCTTCAGCCAGCGCCCGCTGTGCGGCGGGCGGCAGATCTGTTGCCGGATCGATTTTGGTTTTGTCAGCGTCACTCATGCCGGGTTCCCTTGTTGTCGTTCTATGATATACGCCCGCGTCCGGCGGCGACAACCCATCGCGCCGCTGCCCTCTATCAGGAGACCCGCATGTCCAACGCAAGCCAAGCCCGCCGCCGCGCTATTCATCTGCTGGATCAGGTGCTCGGGGAGGGCAAGCTGCTGTCTGAATGTTATGCCGCTGGCGCCTTGGACAAGCTCCCGGCGGAGGAGCGGGCGCGCAGTCAGCGACTGGCTACAGACACGCTGCGCAATTTGGAGCGCGCGGACCGAATCCTGCAGAAGCATCTGAAGAAATCGACGCCGCTGACAGTCCACAACGCGCTGCGTATTGGCACCGTCGAGCTGTGTCAGGGCGGTGCCGCACATGGGGTTGTGAACGAGATGGTGGACATCATCGCGCGTCACCGCCGCCACGGCAAACTGAAAGGGTTGGTCAACGCGGTTCTGCGCAAGGTGGCGGATCACGGGCCTGCTGAATGGGCCAAGCTGCGGGTTCCGCGCCTGCCGAAATGGCTGCGCAGCCCACTGTCTCAGGCCTGGGGCGCACCTGCGATGCTGTCGATTGAGGCGGCTCATCTGGCGGGCGCGCCGCTTGATCTGACGGCAAAACCTGGTGCCGATCTGTCGGCGTTGGAGACAACCCGCCTGCCAACCGGGTCTTACCGTCTCCATGGATCGGTTCAGGTTTCTGGCCTGCCGGGATTTGAGGCGGGCGACTGGTGGGTACAGGATGCCGCCGCCGCGCTGCCTGCGCAGCTGCTGGCGGCACAGCCGGGCGAATCGGTCCTGGATCTCTGCGCGGCGCCGGGGGGCAAGACGATGCAGATCGCGGCCACTGGCGCGAATGTGACGGCCGTGGATCAATCCGCTGGTCGGATGGCGCGCCTGTCGGAGAACCTTGACCGGACCGGCCTCAGCGCGACGGTTGTTGTTGGTGATGCGCTGGAACAGACCGGCCAATATGATGCGGTTCTGCTGGATGCGCCGTGTTCCGCAACGGGCACGATTCTGCTTGACACCCGGACCTGCCCCATGCCAAGAATGGCAGTGGCTTTGGCGCGCTGATAGAATTGCAGGCACAGATGCTTGCCCATGCCTGGAGCCTGGTGAAACCGGGTGGACGGTTGATTTACTGCACCTGTTCGCTCCTGCCGGATGAGGGTGAATGCCAGGTTGAAGATGCGCTTGAGATGTTTCCCGATATGTCGGTCGGCGACCGGATCCACACGGTCGCGGGCATCGACCCCGACTGGATCACAGAAGAAGGCGGTCTGCGTCTGCGACCTGATTACTGGGCTGATCGGGGCGGTATGGACGGTTTCTACATGGCGGAATTGCGCAAGGGCGCGGCCTGACCTCAGGTCTCGGCGGTCCTTCGCCGCCCGGCTATCGGGTCGCCTGCCGCATTATCGGTGACTTGGCCTGTAAGCCTCGCTATGCTCAGCGCAAAACGCCCCGGAAAAAATCTCTGGCGTGAGGCAAGAGAGCATGTCCCGATACGATAGAATGGCGCGGCGCGGCACCCGCCTGTTGAACCGCTTTTACGCACGGCGCGCGCGACGGCAGCCCGGCGCCACGGCCTTTGTGTCGCAGCCTGAGCCGCGCACCATCGGCAGTTTTGCCCGCGGTCGTCAACTGGTGGCGGGCAATCTCCTGTTTGCGGGTTACCTCGTCGAATCGCCGACCACCGGGCTCTGGGATGTGGTGGCGCCCGATCTCGCCTTTGATGCAGAACGGCACGGGTTTGCCTGGCTTGATGATCTGGCCGCTGTTGGTGATTTTCGGGCCCGGGAAAAGGCACAGCTCTGGGTCTGGGGATGGATCGACACCCATGGCAACGGCAGCGGGCCGGGCTGGTCGCCGGATCTGACCGGTCGTCGGGTGATCCGCTGGATCAACCACGCGCTGTTCCTGCTGGCGGCCCGCACCGCCGAACAATCGGAGGCCTTCTTCGGGGCCCTGTCCCGCCAGACCTGGTTCCTCTCCCGCCGCTGGCAAGGGGCCTCCCCCGGATTGCCCCGGTTTGAGGCACTCACCGGGTTGATCTATGCGGGGCTAGCGCTCAAGGGGCATGAGGATCAGGTCGATCCCGCTCTGAAGGCCCTGGCAGAGGAATGCGCCAGCCAGATTGATGATCAGGGAGGCCTGCCGACCCGCAACCCTGAGGAGCTGCTGGAGGTCTTTACCCTGCTGACCTGGGCCGCGGCTGCGCTACAGGATGCCGGACGCGGCGTTCCACCCGCGCAACTGGCCGCGATTGAGCGGATCGCACCGACCCTGCGCACATTGCGTCATGCGGATGGCGGTCTGTCGCGGTTCCACGGCGGTGGTCGCGGGCTGGAGGGGCGGCTGGATCATGCGCTAGCGGCAAGCCATGTCACCACGCGCCACGCCGATGGTTTGGCGATGGGCTATGCCCGCCTGTCCGGGCGGCGCACCTCGGTGATCATTGATGCGTCTGTGCCGCCGACGGGGCGCGCCTCATGGAATGGTCATGCCTCCACCCTGGCGTTTGAGCTGACATCCGGTCGTCGCCCGCTGATCGTCAACTGCGGCTCGGGCGAAACCTTTGGTGTTGAGTGGCGCCGAGCGGGGCGGGCAACACCGTCCCATTCCACGCTCTGTATCGAAGGGCATTCCAGCGCCCGACTGGCCCCGCCGGAACGCGGCAGTGGCCATGAGATCATGACTGAGGCGCCCGATAACGTGCCGCTGGATGTTTCTGATCTGGAAGACGGCTATCGCTTTCAGGGTGGGCACAATGGCTATGAGCGCCATTTCGGCCTGACCCATGCGCGCACGCTGGAACTGGCGGTGGATGGCCGTGGTCTGGCTGGTGAGGACATGTTGCTGGCGCTGGATACCCGCAACAAACGCCGTTTCGACAAGGCGATGGACGCCCATTCGCTGGGCGGTATTGGCTTTGAGATCCGGCTGCATCTGCACCCGGATGTGGACGCAGCCCTTGACTTGGGGGGCGCAGCAGTATCCATGGCGCTCAAGAGCGGGGAGATCTGGGTGTTCCGTCATGATGGAACCTGCGAGTTGAAGTTGGAACCCAGCGTATACCTGGAAAAAACCCGCTTGAAGCCGCGTGCGGCAAAACAGATCGTTCTCTCCGGGCGGGCAATGAATTATGCCACGCGCATCCGGTGGACGCTCAGTAAGGCGCAGGAGACTGCCGTTGCCGTGCGAGACCTGAACCGGGATGATCCCGCGTTAACCGACTGAGCCTGAAAAGGACCTGCCCTGCCATGACTGACCTTCACCCCGTACGCCGTGCGTTGCTTTCCGTATCCGATAAGACCGGGTTGATCGACCTGGGTAAGGCCTTGGCGGCACGCGGCGTTGAGCTGCTCTCAACTGGCGGGACCGCCAAGGCGCTGCGCGACGCAGGGCTGACCGTCAAGGACGTCTCCGAAATCACCGGCTTTCCGGAAATGATGGATGGTCGAGTCAAAACGCTGCATCCGATGGTGCATGGCGGGCTGCTGGCATTGCGCGACAACGACACGCATGTGGCTGCGATGGAAGAACATGGCATCGGTGCCATCGACCTGCTGGTGGTGAACCTCTACCCGTTTGAGGACACCGTGGCCAAGGGCGGCGACTACGATACATGCATTGAAAACATCGATATTGGCGGCCCGGCAATGATCCGTGCGGCGTCCAAGAACCACCTATTCGTGAACGTTGTGGTGGATGTCGAGGATTACGAACCGCTGCTGGCAGAGCTGGATCGCAATGATGGGCAGACCTCTTATGGATTCCGTCAATGGTTGGCGCAGAATGCCTACGCCCGGACGGCCGCCTATGACGCGGCAGTATCAAACTGGATGGCGGGCGCACTGAATCTTGAGGCGCCGCGCCGCCGTGCCGTGGCAGGACAGCTGGCGCAGACCCTGCGCTATGGTGAGAACCCGCATCAGCAGGCGGCCTTCTACCTTGATGGCTCCGCCCGCGCAGGTGTCGCCACCGCGCAGCAGGTGCAGGGCAAGGAGCTGTCCTACAACAACATCAACGACACCGATGCGGCTTTTGAACTGGTCAGCGAGTTTGCACCCGCTGATGGCCCGGCTGTGGCGATCATCAAACACGCCAACCCCTGCGGCGTGGCCCGTGGTACAACGCTGAAAGATGCGTACCAAAAGGCCTTCGACTGCGACCGCACCTCTGCCTTTGGCGGGATTGTGGCTCTGAACCAGCCGTTGGACGGCGAAACCGCGCAAGAGATCGTGCAGATCTTCACCGAAGTGGTCATCGCCCCCGGTGCCTCGGATGAGGCCAAGGCAATTTTTGCCGCCAAGAAAAACCTGCGTCTGTTGCTGACGGATGGTCTGCCCAACCCGCAGGACACGGGTCTGACCACCCGTCAGGTGTCTGGCGGAATGCTGGTGCAGGACAAGGACGTCGGTCACCGGGCCATGGACGACCTGAAGGTGGTCACCGAGAAGGCCCCGACCGATGAGCAGATGCAGGATCTGCTATTTGCCTGGAAGGTTGCAAAACACGTGAAATCCAACGCCATCGTCTATGTAAAATCTGGCCAGACCGTTGGTGTCGGCGCTAAGCCAGATGAGCCGCCTGGACAGTGCCACCATTGCAGGCGTGAAGGCGCAGCGGATGGCTGATGCGCTGGAGTTGCCGGAGAGCTTGGCAAAAGGGTCTGCGGTTGCCTCCGATGCATTCTTCCCTTTTGCGGACGGTCTTCTGGAAGCTGCGGCAAACGGTGCCACCTGCGTGATCCAGCCCGGTGGTTCCATGCGCGATGATGAGGTCATCAAGGCCGCCAATGACGCAGGACTGGCAATGGTCTTCACCGGCATGCGTCACTTCCGACACTAAACGCGGCTAACGCAGATCGGGCCGGGTTTGGCCCGATCTCGCCTCAAATTCCGGGCAAAGGGGGCCGCACAATGCGAGCCAAAGTGATGATCTGGGCCGCGATACTGGCGCTGCTTGCCGATCAGATCAGCAAATATCTGGTGGTGCGGGTCATGGATGTGGCCAATCGTGGTGGCATTGATGTGCTGCCACCGCTGCTGCGGTTTCGCTATGGCGAGAATACCGGCATCAATTTCGGTCTGTTTGGCGGTGGGACCGATACTACGCGGTGGGTTCTTATCGGTCTGTCACTTGTGATCTGTGTGGTGCTGGTGATCTGGATCGCGCGGCTGCCTGCCAATGCGCGCATGATGCAGCTTTCAGCCGGTTTGGTGATCGGCGGCGCGCTTGGCAATGTGGTGGACAGACTGCTTTACGGCTATGTGCTGGACTTCCTCAATATGTCCTGCTGCGGTATCAACAATCCCTTTGTCTTCAACGTGGCGGACATCTTCATCTTTGCGGGTGCGGCTAAGCTTGATCCTATTTGACGGGCGGCAGAAAAACCCTGCGTGACCTCGCTGGGGAAATGCGATAAAAGCGGCTCAAACAGGCAGGAGTAACGGGTCATGCGGATCCCTTTTGGTGTGATTGTTC
This sequence comes from Phaeobacter sp. BS52, assembly GCF_045040595.1. Taxonomy (NCBI): domain Bacteria; kingdom Pseudomonadati; phylum Pseudomonadota; class Alphaproteobacteria; order Rhodobacterales; family Roseobacteraceae; genus Phaeobacter; species Phaeobacter sp. BS52. Next base: position 3,158,232 of record NZ_CP090662.1, read on the forward strand.
TGATGGGCGCGCTGGCCGTATCTGCCTGCGGGCAAAAAGGGTTGCGCGATCTGCGCCCAGCCGGAACCGGCCCGGATGAATTCATGGTCCTGCCTGCTAAGCCACTGGCCGAGCCGACCAGCTATCAGACGTTGCCGCAGCCCACACCCGGCGCGGCCAATCGCACCGACCGCAACCCCAAGGGTGAAGCCGTCGCCGTGCTTGGCGGCAACCCGGCTGCGCTGGTGCCCGGTGAGGGCATTCCCGCCAACGACGGCGCATTGGTCACCGCCGTGAGCCGCTATGGCGTCGACCCCGACGTCCGCGCGGATCTCGCGGCGCGCGATGCGAAGAAACGCAAGCGTGAAAACCGCACCGCTCGGTTCAAACTGTTCCCGGTCGATCGCTACCAAGAGGCCTACAAACGCGAGGCCATCGCGCCGGATCAGGTCAGCGAACGTTTCCGCCGTGCGGGTTTTGAGACACCGTCAGCCCCACCGGCAGAGTAACGCCGAACAGGCCGAACCAGCGGCTCCGGGCGATCACAAAAACGCCATTTCCCTTGCACATGCCCCTCCAGAGCGTAGTTTGACATTAGCGATGTCGGTCCGGTTTTCGGGCTGATTGCCATTGATATGTTGCTGGATCGGACTTGTTTCTGTTGCACCGCAGACCACACGGACAGGGTCGCGCTGCATCGCCCGTCAGGGCAGGCTGCGGGATCTGACCGGCTGCATGAGTCTATTTTGACGCGACCGGTGCTTGTGGTGCCGGTGGCGCACCGCAAAAAGGAGATCACCGAATGATCCCCCCTATGAAGCCTGTGATCCGGCGGATCACCCGGGCCACCGCCATTGTCGCGGCCCTTGTTGCTCTGGACAGCGCTGGTTTGACGGCCTCAGGTCTGGTTCAGGGCGCGCAGGCGCAGGACACTGCCGCTCAATCCGACGCGAGCGATATGGTCACCAGCTTTGTCCTTGATAACGGGATGCAGGTCGTGGTGATCGAAGACCACCGCGCGCCTGTTGTGCAGCATATGGTCTGGTACCGTGCAGGCTCCGCCGATGAACCTGTCGGCCAGTCCGGTGTTGCACATTTTCTGGAACATTTGCTGTTCAAGGCCACTGATAAGCTGGAGGCAGGGGAACTTTCGGCCACTGTTGCTGCAAACGGCGGCCGGGACAACGCCTTCACCAGCTATGACTACACGGCGTATTTCCAGCGTGTCGCGGCGGACCGCCTGGGGCTGATGATGCAGATGGAAAGCGACCGGATGGTCAACATCCGCCTCACCGAGCAGGATATCGAGACCGAGCGGGAGGTCATTCTGGAAGAGCGCAACCAGCGTACCGACAGCGAGCCGCGGGCGCTGTTTCGCGAACAGCTGAACGCCGCGCAATATCTCAACCATCGGTATGGCCAGCCCATTATTGGCTGGCGTCATGAGATGGAAGAGCTGGACATGGCGGATGCGCTCTCATTCTACGGAACATATTACGCGCCGAATAATGCCATTTTGGTTGTCTCCGGTGACGTCGATCCGGAGGAGGTGCGTCGCCTTGCCGAGGAGACCTATGGACAGATCCCGGCCAACCCGGATCTGCCGGAGCGGGTTCGCAGCAAGGAGCCGCCCCAGACCGCCGCCCGGCGCATTATCTTCAAAGATCCGCGCGTGGCGCAGCCGTTTGTTCAGCGCTCCTATCTGGCGCCGGAACGTGACAAAGGTGCGCAAGAACGCGCAGCGGCGCTCTATCTTCTGGCAGAACTCTTGGGCGGTGGCAGCACCTCTTACCTGACCAACGCGCTGCAGTTTGATCAGCAGGTGGCGGTCTACACCGGGGTGTTTTATTCCGACGTGTCTCTGGATGACACCACCTTTGACTTTCTGGTCGTGCCCGGGGCTGATGTCAGCCTTGAGGAGGCCGAAGCCGCGCTGGATGCCACCTTTGCCCGGTTCCTGGAAGAAGGAGTTGATGAGGCGCAGCTGGAGCGGATCAAACTGCAACTGCGGGCCGCAGAAATCTACGCCCGCGACAACGTCGACGGAATTGCCAACCGCTATGGGCGGGCGCTGGCGTCGGGTCTGACAGTTGAGGATGTGCAGGCTTGGCCGCGTATCCTGCAATCCATCACCGCAGATGAAATCATCGCCGTCGCCCGCGAGGTGTTGCGGCCGGAGGTATCGGTCACCGGCTGGATGATGCGAGACGAAGAGGTAAGCCAATGAAGGCGCTAAAGCTTGTCACGGCCGCATTGGCCGCCTGTTTCCTCGCCCTGCCGGTCTGGGCAGAGGTGAAGATCAAAGAGGTGACCTCTCCCGGCGGCATAACCGCATGGCTGGTCGAAGATCACAGCATTCCCTTCACAGCGCTGGAGTTGCGCTTTCGCGGCGGTACGTCGCTCGACAAGCCGGGCAAACGTGGCGCGACCTATCTGATGGCGGGTCTGCTGGAGGAGGGGGCCGGGCCACTGGCTGCGCAGGACTACGCCCGCACAGTCGAAAGCCTGGCTGCCGGGTTTTCCTATGATGCGGATAAGGACACGGTGTCGATCTCAGCGCAGTTTCTGAGCGAGAACCGCGATCAGGCCGTTGGTCTGCTGCGCCAGACCATCCACGAGCCACGCTTTGATCAGGATGCGCTGGACCGGGTGCGCGCTCAGGTTCTGGCCGGTCTGCGCGCTGATGCCAAGGATCCCAACGATATCGCAGGGCGGGTGTTTTCGCAGATGGCCTTTGGCGATCACCCCTATGGCACCGAAGGCAACGGCACCATCGAAAGCGTTACCGCGCTGACCCGTCAGGATATGTTCGATGCCCATGATGCGGTGTTTGCCCGTGATCGGCTCTATGTTGGGGCGGTTGGGGATATCACTGAGGCTGAACTGGGGGCGCTGCTGGATACTTTGCTGGGCGATTTGCCAGACGCAGGGGCGCCAATTCCGGGACCGGCGGAGGTCACCATAGAGGGTGGTGTGACAGTGGTTGACTACGACACACCGCAATCTGTGGCTCTGTTTGGGCATGCCGGTATCGAGCGCGACGACCCGCGGTATTTCGCAGCCTACCTGTTGAACCAGATCCTTGGCGGCGGGTCTTTTGACAGTCGCCTGATGTCGGAAGTGCGCGAAAAACGCGGGCTGACCTATGGCGTCTACAGCTATCTGGTGCCGCGTGATCTGGGGGCCGTCTACATGGGCTCGGTCGCGTCGGCCAACGGCAAGATTGCCGAAACGGTTGAGGTCATCCAGACGGAATGGGCGAAACTGGCAGCTGAAGGCGTGACAGAGAAAGAGCTGGAAGACGCCAAAACCTATCTGACTGGCGCGTATCCGTTGCGTTTCGACGGCAATAGCCGCATCGCGTCGATCCTGGCGGGGATGCAGATGGATGATCTGCCCATTGATTACGTCGCCACCCGAAACGACAAGGTGAACGCTGTCACATTGGAAGAGATCAACAAGGTGGCCAGCGAAATCCTATTGCCGGACCAGCTGCACTTCATCGTGGTTGGTCGACCGGAAGGTTTGCAATCCACCAATTGAGATCAGCGCAGAGCCGATCAAACGGAAAAGGGCGCGACCATCTCTGGCCGCGCCCTTTTTGCTGGATGTGATCGGAGCAGCCATAGCTGCCCCAATCGGTTTATTCGCCGTAGGGAATCCAGATGTTCTTCACTTCTGTTGCGGCCTCAAGGAACCGGCGGCTGTGATCGGCAGACCAGTCCAGCGCCCGACCGTTATTGACCCAGGTGCGCTTCAGGTTGCCAGCCGAAGCCGCTTCGATCGTGGAGGAGAGATCCGAAGAGGAGAAGCTCCAGACCGCATCGACGTTGAGATGGGCGGCCAGTGGCTCGGCCAGCTCGGCGTGACGACCGGTCAGAATGTTGACGACACCGCCGGGCAAATCGGATGTGTCCAGCACCTGATAGAAATCGGTGGCGGCCAGCGGATAGGCCTCGGAGGCGGCCAGAACCATGCGGTTGCCCATGGCAATCGCCGGGGCCATCACCGACACCAGACCCAGCAGGGGAGCTTCATCCGCGCAGAGCGCGCCGATCACGCCGACTGGTTCCTTCATTGCCAGTGCGACACCGCGGATCGGCACCCCATGCGCCTGACCGTCATATTTGTCGGCCCAGGCAGCAGCAGTGAACAGGCGCTGGATTGAGGCCTCGACCTCCTGCGCGCCCTGCGATTTGCCGGTCATCCGGTCGATACGATCCGCAAATTCGCTGGCCCGCGCCGACAGGTTCTCCCCGATATAGTAAAGGATCTGCGCCCGCAGGTGGCCGGTGGTTTTGGACCACGCTTTTGCGCCCGCTGCGGCCTCGACGGCGTTGCGCACATCCTTGCGATTGCCAAGCCCGACGTGGCCGAGCAGCGCGCCCGATTTTGCGTGGACGGCCATGGAATACCCGCCATCCGGACGGGCCTGCTTGCCGCCAACATACAGCTTTGCGGTGCGATCCACCGCGTCAACCGGCGCACCCTCGCCGCTGAAACCTTTGACCTTCTCCAGCGCTTTGGTCTTGGCCTTTGGTTTGGTGTAGGCACTGAGCCCTTCCCAGCCACCTTCCCGGCCAAAACCGCTTTCGCGGGTGCCACCAAAACCGGCCGCCGCATCAAAGAGGTTGGTCGCATTGACCCAGACCACTCCCGCAACCAGTTTTGGCGCGATATCCAGCGCCAGATTGACATTCTCGGTCCACAGGGTCGCAGCCAGCCCGTAGCGGGTGTTGTTGGCCAGCTCGACGGCTTCGGAAGGGGTGCGGAACGTGGTGGAGACCAGAACCGGGCCGAAAATTTCTTCCTGCATCAGCGCGTCAGAGGGGGCCAGCCCTTCAATCAGCGTCGGCGGGTAGAAACAGCCGCGTTCCGGCACAGCGACCTGTGCCTGATGCATGCGGCCCGCAGTATTGGCCGCGACCATCTCGCTGATGGTGGTCAGCTGAACCGGATCCACGATGGCTCCGACATCAATGCTCTTGTCGAGCGGGTTGCCGATGCGCAGCTTGTCCATGCGTGTGCGCAGCTTCCGGTGGAAACGCTCGGCGATGCCTTCCTGCACCAGCAGGCGTGAGCTAAGCACAGCAGACCTGTCCCTGATTGAACCAGATCGCATCGACCAGACCTTCGATCGCGGAATCAATATCTGCATCGTCAAACACGATGTAGGGCGATTTGCCGCCCAACTCCAGGGTCAGCGCCTTGCCGCTGCCTGCGGTGGCTTCGCGGATACGGCGGCCCACAGCGGTAGAGCCGGTAAAGGCGATTTTATCGACGTCCGCGCCAACGATCATTTCCCCCACGGCGCCGTCGCCGGTGACGATATTCACAACACCTTTGGGCAGACCCGCCTGACGACAGATATCTGCAAACAGCAACGCGGTGAGAGAGGTATATTCCGCAGGCTTCAGCACCACGGTGTTGCCCATGGCTATGGCGGGTGCCACTTTCCACGCCAGCATCAGCAGCGGGAAATTCCAGGGGATGATCTGACCGCAAACGCCCAATGCTTCACGGTCGGGCAGTTCGCTCTCCATCAGCTGGGCCATGCCGAGCGTGATAGTAGAAATGTCGCTGTGCCAGGGGGACGTCAATGTCACGGCTCTCGCGGATCGGCTTGCCGTTATCAAGCGTTTCCAGAACCGCAAACAGGCGCGCGTGTTTCTGCATCAGACGTGCAATTGCATAGAGGTAGCGCGCACGCCCGGCGCCACCAAGCGCGGCCCATTTGCCCTGCGCCTTGCGCGCAGCGGCAACGGCGCCATCCACATCGGATTGGCTGGCCTGGCTCAAAGTGGCCAGAACCTCACCCGTGGCGGGGTTCTTGCTGTCGAACCCATCGCCGGGCGCTGTGAAGTCACCGTCGATGAAATGGCCGAACCGGGCGCCCTGATCCACCAGCCAGGCCAGCGCCTCGGCTGCACTCTCGGGGGCGGGGCCATAAGTCATGGTGTCGAAGATCTCTTTGATGGTCATGTGTCGAGCCTTGTGGTCTGTCGCCGCCTGCCTTGCGAGGGAAGCGGCCCGGAGGCCCATTGGGCGTCCGGGGGTGGCATCTGGATGTTAGGCCAGCGCGTGGCGGTAGCCGGCGGAATAGGCGCCGGTGACATGGTGTTCGAGCTGCTGTTCGATATCGCCCAACAGCGACGAGGCGCCAAATCGGAACAGATCGGGCTGCAACCAGCGATCCCCCAGCTCTTCCTTGATCAGCGATAGGTAGACCAACGAGTCTTTGGCCTTGGAAATCCCACCAGCGGGTTTGTAGCCGACACGGTAGCCGGTGCGCTCGTGATAGTCACGGATGGTGCGGATCATCACCAGGCTGACTGGCAGTGTGGCGTTAACGCTTTCCTTGCCGGTGGAGGTCTTGATAAAGTCAGCACCGGCCATCATGCAGATCAGCGACGCACGCGCCACATTGCGCAATGTGCCCAACTCGCCAGTGGCAAGGATGGCCTTGACGTGGGCCTCGCCGCAGGCCTCACGGAAGGCTTTCATCTCATCATAGAGCGCCTGCCAGTTGCCTGACAGCACGTGCCGACGGGAGATCACAATGTCGATCTCTTTGGCACCGGCCTTCACGCTTTCCTCGATTTCGGCCAGCCGTAGGTGAAACGGTGACAACCCGCCGGGAAAGCCGGTGGATACGGCAGCAACCGGAATACCGCTGCCATCCAACGCGTCCACGGCTGTCTCGATCATGTCGTGATAAACACAGACAGCCCCGGTGGTGATCGGCTCCATATCAAGCGCCTGCATCAGATCGGCACGTACCGGTTGACGGGCCTTGGCGCATAGACGCTGGACCCGACCGACGGTATCATCACCGGAGAGCGTGGTCAGGTCGATCAGGGTGATCGCCTTCAGCAGCCAGGCCGCCTGATGGTCTTTCTTCACACTGCGCCGACCGGGCAGGGTGGCGCAACGGCGTTCGATGGCGGAGGTATTTGCCTCAACCCCTAATGCCCAGTCCAGATCCAGCTCCATGCCGGGGTTACGCGGTTCGCCCACCTGCGGCAGCTGCGCGGTGTGCTCTGCAATTTGGCTTTCCATGCCGGGAATCCTCGTTCGAGTTCGGTGCGAAAATCGCACGACCACCCTGTCTTGGCAAGCAAGCGGGGCCGCCTTGGGAGTAAATTTTTGACTGTTTGGACAAAAATTCACTCATATTGAGAACGATTCGCATTTATTATTGCGAATAATTCGCATTATCATTGACAGGGCGCCGCGCCGTGCTCTTATTGGGACAGATGGTATCCAAAGGACCTGCCCTATGCGTTTGCAACTGAACTCACCAATGATGGCCCGCAGAATGATGCTGGCGGCTATGCTGGCTCTCACCGGGCTTATCGCGCTACCTATTGGGGGGCTTGGTGCTGGCCCGGCGCGGGCAGAGGCACCCCTGAAAGTGGTGGCAACAACCGGCATGATTGCGGATGCCGCCCGTCAGGTTGGCGGTGATGCCGTTGAGGTCCGCGCGTTGATGGGGCCGGGGGTGGACCCGCATGCCTATCGCCAGACGCGGTCCGACATCGTTGCGATGACCCGGGCGGATCTGGTGCTCTGGCACGGTCTGTATCTTGAGGCGCAGATGGAGGAGTTCTTCCACGATCTGGCGCGCAAGCGGACGGTGGTGGCGGTTGCCGATGGGCTGGACAAGGGCAAACTGCGTGGTCACGATACCTATGCCGATAAATTCGACCCGCACGTCTGGATGACACCCGCCCTGTGGAAGGACATGGTGGCAGAGGTACAGGCGGCGCTGACCGAGGCGCGCCCGGAACAGGCCGACCTGTTTGCGGCCAACGCTGCGGCGCATCTGGCGGAACTGGATCAGTTGATCACCTACGGAACTGAAATTCTTGCCCAGGTCCCTGAGGAAAACCGCGTATTGGTCACGGCACATGATGCCTTTGGCTACTTCGGGCGTGACTTCGGGTTTGAGGTTCTGGGCATTCAGGGCATTTCCACCCAGTCGGAGGCGGGCCTCAACCGCATCGGCGAATTGGTCGATCTGCTGGTGGAGCGTGGTGTCTCCGCGGTCTTCGTCGAAAGCTCGGTCTCGGATCGTTCCGTCCGTGCCCTGATCGAAGGCGCTGCTGCACAGGGGGATGAGGTCCGGATCGGCGGAGAATTGTTCTCCGACGCCATGGGCGCGGATGGCAGCTATGAGGGCACTTATGTCGGGATGCTGGATCACAATATGACCACCATCGCCGCAGCACTTGGCGCCGAGGTGCCGCCCAAGGGCATGTCAGGCCGTCTCTCCGGTGCCGGGCTTTGATAGGACCGAGTGAGATGACTGTGGAATTGGCCCGTGAAAATGGCGCACCTGCTGGCGCAGCTGAGAGCCGTGAACATCTTGAACAATCGCCGCTGGCCATTCGCGGCCTGACTGTCACCTACGGTGAGAAACCCGCTGTCTTCTCAGTTGATATGACGGTGGAGCCGGGTCGGATGACCGCCATCATCGGTCCCAATGGAGCTCAGCAAATCAACGCTACTGAAGGCGGCACTTGGCATTGTGCCGCCCGTCTCGGGGCGGGTGCAGGTCTTTGGCAAACCGCTGGACAGTCAGCGTGGCCGTATCGCTTATGTGCCACAACGCGCCAGTGTGGACTGGGATTTCCCGACGCGGGTGATTGATGTGGTCATGATGGGCCTTTACCGCGAGCTGGGTCTTCTGGGACGGATCACTGGCCGCCACCAGACGGCTGCACAGGCCTGTCTGGACCGGGTCGGAATGGGCGATTTTGCCACCCGCCAGATCGGCCAGCTCTCTGGTGGTCAGCAGCAGCGGGTCTTTCTGGCGCGGGCCTTGGCGCAGGGTGCGGATCTCTACCTGCTGGATGAACCGTTTGCTTGGCGTGGATGCAGCGACCGAAAAGGCCATCATCGCCGTGCTGAAACAGCTGCGTGCAGATGGCAAGACCGTGGTTGTGGTCCATCACGACCTCGCCACAGTGGCGGAGTATTTTGACAATGTGTTCCTGATCAACACCCGCAAAGTGGCCGAAGGTCCAGTGGCGCAGGCCTTTACCCCGGAAACACTGCAAAGCGCTTATGGCGGACGGCTTGCTACGGCGCAGGTCGATCAACTGGCCACAGCACCGGCGTCGCGGCGCCCGCAGACCGGTGGGGCGCTCTGATGCTGTGGGACGCTCTGCTGCTGCAGATGGGCTATAACGCCACACTGGTCGCCATTGGCGCGACGCTGCTTGGTATCTCCTCTGGAATCACTGGCACATTTCTGTTCCTACGCAAACGGGCACTGGTCAGCGACGCCATTAGCCACGCGACGCTACCCGGTGTTGGCTTGGCCTTTCTCGTCATGGTCGCGCTTGGCGGGGATGGGCGCAATCTGGCTGGTCTGCTGGCCGGATCCGCTCTCTCGGCGATGGCGGGGCTCTGGTGTCTCAACTGGCTCACGCGGCGCACCCGCCTGGCCGAGGATGCCGCGATTGGCGCGGTGCTGTCGGTGTTCTTCGGGTTCGGCATCGTGATCCTGACCGTGATTCAGACGCTTGGCGTGGGCCGTCAGGCCGGATTGGAGGGGTTTCTACTCGGTTCCACTGCGGGCATGCTGTGGAATGATGCGCTGGTGATCGCTGGCGGTGGTGCGGCCACATTGCTGCTGATCCTGCTGCTCAGGCGTCCGATGACGCTGGTTGCATTTGACCCTGAATACGCAGCGGCGCGGGGCATTTCCGTGTCGCGGATCGATACGATGATGATGGGACTGGTGATGGCCGTCACCGTTGTCGGGCTGAAGATCGTCGGTTTGATCCTGATCGTGGCACTGCTGATCATCCCGGCTGTCACCGCCCGGTTCTGGACCGAGCGATCCGATATGGTTGTGCTGCTGGCCGGAGTGGCCGGAGGGCTTTCGGCCTATCTTGGGGCAGCGGTCTCGGCCTCGGCGCCCAATCTGCCCACCGGTCCGATCATTGTGTTGATGAGTTTTGGTCTCTTTGCGCTGTCGCTTCTGCTGGCCCCCAATCGTGGCGTGCTTGCCGCTGTGTTGCGTCATCTGCGGTTTCAGCGCCGGGTCCATCTGCGGCAGGGATTGCTGGCGCTGGCGCAGGATCAGGTGATTTATGAACCGCTGACCCTGCGGCTGCTGCGTCAGCGCGGGTTGCTGCGCGCGGATGGTGTGCCTACGGAAAAAGGCCGGGCCCGTGCCGCCAAGGCCTTGCGGGATGAGCATCGCTGGGCACTGGTTCGTAGCGATCAGACCCATGAGGCGGCAGCCGCGCTCTATGATGGGCTGCGCGAGATTGAGACGGTCCTGACCGAGGATCAGATTTCTGAAATTGACCGTCGCATCGGCGGCCCCCGCGAGGTTCCGGCATGAATGGCGCTGAATTTGTTCCCCTTTCGCTGACGCCGCTGCTGATCGGAATTTTTGCAGCCGTGGCCTGCGCGCTGCCCGGCAACTTTCTGCTGCTGCGTCGCCAGGCGCTGATCGGCGATGCCATCAGCCATGTGGTCCTGCCGGGCATTGTTGTGGCCTTCCTGCTGACCGGAGTAATCGCCGCCGGGCCGATGATGCTGGGCGCGGCTGGGGCGGCCATCGCTGCGGTGATTCTGATTGAGCTGATCCGGCGCCTTGGCCGGATTGAGCCGGGCGCGGCGATGGGTGTTGTCTTCACCACCATGTTTGCAGGTGGCGTCTTGTTGCTGGAACAGACCGACACATCAACGGTGCATCTGGATGTGGAACATGCGCTCTATGGCAATCTCGAAAGCCTGATCTGGCTGGATGCCACCGGCTGGGCCTCGCTGCTGGATCCGGTGGCACTCAGCTATCTGCTTAGCCGAGCTGCCGCGCATGGCGCTGACCCTGATTGGTGTCATTCTTTTCATCGCTCTGTTTTGGCGGTCGCTCAAGATCTCGACCTTTGATGAAGGCTTTGCCCGGACCCTTGGCATTCGCACCAACCTCCTGGGGCTGGGGCTGGTGATCACCGCCGCTATTGCCGCCGTTGCCGCCTTTGATGCGGTGGGATCGATCATCGTGATTGCGATGTTCATCTGTCCGCCTGCGGCGGCGCGGATGATGTCGAACCGCCTCGAAGGGCAACTGGGTTGGAGCGTTGCCTTTGCTGTTGTGTCGGCTGTGCTCGGCTATGTGCTGGCGGGATATGGTCCGCTGTGGCTTGGCGCGACCGATGCGGTCAGCGCAGCGGGTATGATCGCGACAGTTTCAGGCCTGTTGCTGGCCATTGCAGCGCGGTTCGGGCCGTGCCGGCACCGGGCTGGGGCGCCTGCGGGCATCTGAGTTTCGTAACCACTGACATTGTCCAGCCGCGAGGATTGCGGCTGGAAGAATCGCGCGGCGGCATGCTAAATATTGCGGCATGGCACAAGCAGACCCCCAAATCAGCGGCATCTCTCAACCGGTCATCCGGCAGCTCGACGACAGCGCCATCAATCGCATCGCGGCAGGCGAGGTGGTGGAGCGCCCGGCCTCGGCGGTGAAGGAACTGGTGGAGAACGCCATCGACGCGGGCGCCGCGCGGATCACCATCGACATTGCTGACGGTGGCAAGACGCTGATCCGGGTGACCGATGATGGCTGCGGCATGTCGCCTGCGGATCTGCCGCTGGCGCTGTCCCGGCATGCCACCTCCAAGATCGACGGCTCCGATCTGCTGAACATCCATACCTTTGGCTTTCGCGGTGAGGCGCTGCCTTCCCTTGGTGCGGTCGGACGGCTGAGCATCACCAGTCGTGCCAAGGATCAGGACGCGGCCCAGATCCGTGTGGCCGGGGGACAGATGGACCCGGTGAAACCGGCGGCCTTGCGGGCCGGTACGGTGGTGGAGCTGCGGGATCTGTTCTACGCGACCCCAGCCCGGTTGAAGTTCATGCGCAGCGACCGGGCCGAAACGCAAGCCATCGGCGATGTGATCAAGCGTCTGGCCATGGCGGAACCCTCAGTGGGGTTCACCCTGCGCGATGTGTCCGGCGGTGGCGAGGGGCGCGTGACCTTCCGCGCCGATCCCCTGACCGGTGATCTTTTCGATGCGCTGCACGGGCGGTTGGCGACGGTTCTTGGCCGGGAATTTGCAGAGAACGCGCTGAAGATTGACGCCACCCGCGACGGTGTGCGGCTCTTTGGCTATGCGGCGTTGCCCACCTATTCGCGCGGGGCGGCGGTGGCGCAGTTCCTGTTCGTGAACACGCGACCGGTCAAGGATAAGATGCTGACCGGCGCTCTCAGGGCGGCCTATTTCGATTTCCTCAGCCGGGATCGCCATCCGGCGGCGGCGTTGTTTCTGGACTGTGATCCGACGCTGGTGGACGTGAATGTGCATCCCGCCAAATCCGAGGTCCGGTTTCGGGATCCAGGTGTTGCGCGCGGTTTGATAGTCTCCTCGCTGCGTCATGGGCTGGCTGAGGCCGGTCACCGGGCCTCCAGCACGGTGGCTGGCGCCACACTGGGTGCAATGCGTCCCGAACCCATGGCCAGCCAGCCGGGCGCGGATGGGGCACCACGGATCTACCAGATGGACCGCCCTTCATTGGGCGCGCGGAGCCTCTCTTATGCGGCGCAGGCGCCGGACCAGACGCGCCCCTTTGGCGGCGAGGTGCCGCCCTCATCAGGATTCGCCGAATTGGCACAGGCCTATAGTGGCCGGGTGACAGAAACGCCGGAGCGCCAGAGCCCGGACATGGCCCCGGGTCGGCCTTTGGAGAGATCCGAGACCTCCGCACCCGGGGCCGAGCAACTGCCGCTTGGCGCCGCGCGCGGGCAGGTGCATGAAAACTACATTATCGCCCAGACTGCCGACGGGATGGTCATCGTCGATCAGCACGCCGCCCATGAGCGGCTGGTCTATGAAAAACTGAAACGCCAGATGGCGGAAACAGGCGTGGCCGCGCAGGCCCTGTTGATCCCCGAGATTGTGGAGCTGAGCGAGGGCGATTGTGCCCGTATTCTGGCGGTTGCAGAGGACCTCGCCCGCTTTGGTCTTGGGATCGAGGCCTTTGGCGGTGGCGCCATTGCGGTGAGGGAAACACCGGCCATTCTGGGGACCGTGAATGCCGAAGCAATGGTGCGCGACATTCTGGATGAGCTGGATGATCAGGGCGAAAGCCAGCTGGTTCAGGCCAAGATTGAAGCCATCCTCAGCCGTGTCGCCTGCCATGGATCCATCCGCTCCGGGCGCTGGATGCGGGGCGAGGAAATGAATGCCCTGCTGCGCGAAATGGAGGCCACGCCGCATTCGGGCCAGTGCAACCATGGCCGCCCCACCTATGTTGAGCTGAAACTGGCCGACATCGAACGCCTGTTTGGACGCAGTTGATGGAGACCATCGCGCTGTTTCTGCAGACCGCAGACCCGCAGACTCTCGCGCTGCTGGGACTGGGTGGCCTCGTGCTGCTGGTTCTCCTCATGATGCTGCGCGCCAATGCTCGCGCCGCGCAGAGCATTGCGCCGATTGCACAGCAGATGGCCCATCTGGGGCAAAGTGTTCAGCAGCTGCGCGGCGGCGTGCAACATGTCTCGGACGCGCAGGCCAATGCGCAGGTGCAGATGATCCAGACGGTGGAAACCCGGCTCAGCGCGGTGCAGCAGCAAGTCAATGATCGCCTGTCAGATAACGCTTTGCGACAGGCGCGCGCCCTCGCGGATATGCAGGAACGCCTGCAGGAGAGCCTGCATGGATCCACCAAACGCACAGTAACCTCGCTGACCCAGTTGCAAGAGCGGCTGGCGGTGATCGACAAGGCGCAGGACAATATCACCAAACTGTCCGGGGATGTTCTGGGGCTTCAGGATATCTTGGCAAACAAGCAGACGCGTGGCGCGTTTGGTGAGATCCAGCTCAATGATATCGTCTCCAAGGCGCTGCCCGCTGACAGCTATGCGTTTCAACATACCCTGAGCAATGGCAAGCGCGCCGATTGTCTGATCCACCTGCCCAATCCACCCGGCCCGATTGTGATCGACAGCAAGTTCCCGTTGGAACCCTATGAGGCGCTGCGCAACGCGGAAACACAGGAGCAGCGCGCCAGTGCGGCGCGCCAGCTGAAGGCCGCGTTGCGTGCCCACATTCGGGCCATTTCGGAGAAATACATTCTGGACGGCGAGACCGCAGATGGCGCGCTGATGTTCCTGCCGTCTGAGGCTGTCTATGCCGAGCTGCATGCCAATTTCTCTGATATTGTACGGGAGGGCTTCTCCGCTAAGGTCTGGATCGTCTCTCCGACGACCTGCATGGCAACGCTGAATACGATGCGTGCCATCCTGAAAGATGCCCGGATGCGGGAACAGGCCGGGGCGATCCGCAGCGAGCTGGCGCATTTGCACAAGGATGTGGAGCGCTTGGGCGACCGGGTCGGCAATCTGGACCGGCATTTTGGTATGGCGGCCAAGGATATTGCAGAGATCAAGATCAGTGCCGACAAGGCCGGACGGCGCGCGCAGCGGCTGGACAACTTCGACTTTGAGGAAATCGCGGCACCGTCGGCAGGGATCGGCCAGCCCGGTGATCCGGCCAATTTCGTTCCGCTGGGGCGGCCCGAGAGCTGATGCAGCAGACGACAATCGCGCCCCTGCTGACCAATGCCTCAATCGCGGCAGAGCGGTTGGTTTCGGTCCTGAGGATCGCGGTGACATTGGGCCTGTTTACCGTGTTCGCGGTCACCGTGGCCGGGTTGGATTTCAGCACGCTGGCCCCGTTTCTGCATCGCCAGCTGTTGTTCGCCGTGCTTACGATGTTTGCCTATCTGATGCTGGGCGTGGTGACCTTTGCTGCAACCACGCTCGGATGGTTCCGGCCCTGGATGTCATGGTTCAGCGTGACGGCTGATTGCGGGTTTCTCCTCTTCAATGTCTGGTTCAGCCTAGAAAACAGCAGTTATCCCGGCGGGGTGGCGTTGCTGTTGCCGCCAGCCTGGCTGGTGCCGCTGGTCCTGGCCTATGGCGTGATGCGGATGGACCCGCGTCTGCAGCTTTATACAACGGTGCTGCTCAGTGGCGGGTTGGGCGCGTTGATATTCTGGCCGGATGGCCGGTTTGATGGCGGGCAGCTTGGGATCTTGCACAGCGTGCTGGATACCCCGGCTAATGTGATGAAGTTGACGATGATCCTCCTTGCGGGTCTGGTCATGGTGCTGGCGGCGGCGCGCATGCGGCGGCTGTTCTACCGCGAGTTGGAGGCGGCTGATGCGCGCGCCAATCTGACCCGCTACCTGCCTGGCGCAGGTGGCCGATCAGCTGGCGGATGGCGGGTTGTCGGCGCTGCAGCAAGGTCAGCGGCAGCCGATGGCGGTGATGTTTGTCGATATTCGTGGCTTTACCCGGTGGTCGGAAACCCGTGACCCGCAGGAAGTCGGAGATTTCATCACCGCTTTCCGCAATGAGGTCGAAGAGAGTGCGGCGCGTCATGACGGCATGATTGACAAATACATGGGCGATGCCGCGATGCTGCTGTTTGATGATGCACCGGTCGCAATGGGTGGCTCCAATGGTGCCGCCCGGGCATTGGCCTGCGCGGCGACGCTCTGCGAGGCGATTCACCGCTGGTCGGACCGACGGGTTGCAGCCGGGGAGCCGGTGGTCGAGATTGGCATCGGTGTTCACGCAGGCGAGGTGTTTTCCGGCGTCGTGGGCAACGCGGCGCGGTTGGAATATTCCGTCTTTGGGGATGCGGTGAACACGGCGTCAAGGCTGGAGCAACACAGCAAGACAGTGCCACAGATCATCATTGCCTCTGCCGTTACACTGACGGTGGCAGGGGTCGAACCCGCCCGCCAACGCTGGGTGTCCCTGCCGCCGGTCACCCTGCGCGGGCGCAGCAAGGTGATTGAGATCTACGGCAGAGAGGGCTGATCGGGGCCTTTGCTGCGGTCTTTGCCTCAGATCAAGGACGGTGGCGGCGAATGGGGCTTAGATCCCTGTTGCAAGCGCGGACAACGGAGGACAATCGCCATGCTTGAGATCAGTACCCGCAAGGTGGCGCAGGTGGCCCTGATGGCCCGTGAGCTGACCCGCGCCGAAGGTGAACTCAGGGCGTTCATTGACCGGATGGGCGAAGATGAACAGGCCGAGTTGGTGGCGATCATGTGGATCGGTCGCGACAGTTTCGAGGCCGGTGATCTGGACGAGGCCATCGCCACTGCCCGACAGGAGGCGACCACCCCAACTGCTGATTACCTGATCGGCACACCGCATCTGTCGGACAATCTGGAGGCCGGATTGGATGCGCTGGGGATTGATGTGCAGGGCGTCGAAGAGGATGTCATCGGGCGCTAAGCTGGTCGGCTGACCTAGTCGGCTTTCCCTGATGCGTGGAGCCTGATGGAGAAGGGCGCCGGTAACCGGCGCCCGCGTGATTTGCCTGCCGGGGCGCTGCCCCTAACAGCGGGATACCTCAGGTCTTGTTGTCGACAACCTCAAGGTGCTGAGCCAGTTCACCGATCTTGGTCATCCATTGATCCACCAATGCAGGATCGCTGGGGGCGGCGCTGACGCCGGGTGCGATTTTGCTGTTCATAGCCGCCTCAATGGCAAAGGATACGGGATAAGACACCAGACGCGCCATGGCGGTGCCGCGTTCATCCCCCCAGGCATCCATGACGTAGGTTTTGTGCCAGACTTCAGAGCCGTCTTTTTCAGCCTTAAGGCCAACGCAAAGCACGACGCGGTCTGCCTCACCTTCGCCATAGGCATTTTCGATCCAGAATTGATCCGACATCTCCTTGAGCCGGGCATCCCCTTCGGCGCCTTCCAGGGTTTCGACCTCCTTGAACACATCCGCCCAGGCTTCAGCCCAGCCATTGAGGCGCAGGGTGCCGCGGACGAAGTCCTTCACCTTCCAGTCGTCACCGAATTCATATTGCGCCATGAAGGGGAGGGAGTCACGGTTTGGGTAGACCTCAAAACTCTCTGGTGCGGGCAGCGGTGCCGCATAAGATGAGATCGCATCCCAAGGGCGCGCGACATCCAGTTCTTTGAAATCGCGGATCGATTTGGATGGAGAGCGCAGCGCCTTCAGCACGCCGAGCGGCGACCAGCTGAACTTGTAGCGGAACGGGTTCGGTGTCTTGGGGATGCCGCCGCAGTAGGAGATGAAGCTGATTTCATTTGCCGCATCGAAGGCGTCCGAGCCCTTATAGTCAGCCACCAGCGCATGGGCCATCAGGTGATCAATACCGGGATCGAGACCAACCTCATTGATCAGGCAGACGCCTGCATCTTTGGCCTTTTGGTCTAGGGCACGCATGTCCGGCGCAATGTAGGAAGAGGATACGAAATGCGCGCCATGCTCAATCGCCAGCTCCGCCAGAGGCACGTGCCAGTCGCCGGGCAGCATCGACACGATCACGTCCTTGGGGCTCAGCATCTGGCCGAGGTTGGCCAGACTAAAGCTGTGGATGTTGTTGGTCAGATCGCCAATCGCTTCGCGCGCCCTGTCCGGTGTGCGGTTCCAGACCGCGACGTCATGACCGGCCTCAAGCAGGCGGCGCAGGCCGGGAATTGCGGACAGGCCGGTGCCGCACCAATGGATTGTCATTTTCTCAGTCTCCGTTGTTGGTTCCGCTCAGCTGTCAGCCCGGAAGATGATCCTTGAAGGTGGTTTCCGCCCGCCCCCAGACGCCGCTTTGCAGATCGGTGAGCGTCAGCAGAGAGGACAGAAGCTGTGCGGCGTAGTCTTCCGAGCTTTCGACCGGCAGCATGGATGGCAGATTGTCGATGGCCATCACGTCAAGCACCGGGTGTTCGGCGACCCGCAGTGCGGGGGAGGCCCAGGTTGTCGCGCGATCATAGACCGGTACCGGATTATAGTCGCTGTCCGGGTCGCAGGCGACATCCCCGATGGCGGTCAGCTGACGATCCTGCTCTAATGCCTTGCGCGGGACGAACACCGGGGTGCCGGGACGGGCAAAGATGCAGTTGAGAAACAGGTCATGGGCCAGGATCTCCGGGAAGGGGCCACCGCTTGCGGTTTCGGCCATGTCCCATTTGGTGACCGTGACCCCCATCGCCTCGCAGAGATCCGCCGCACCGGTTCCGACACGTCCCAACGCGCCGATGACCATGGCGCTGGGACGGGCTGTTGCGAGCGCGTCCAGCTCGGCGCTGAGTTCGGCCAAAAGCGCGTCCTTGCCGGAGTAGACACCCACTGGCCCGCAGATCTCGCCCCGCTGTTGTGCGGCCCAGGTTTTCAGGGTGACGGCGGCACCTGCATACCCGGCCCAATAGCCGAAGGCCGCAACCCGGCGGCCGGTGTCATCCACCAGATACTCCAGATCATAGAGCGTACCGCCACCGGCCTTGAACCGCTCCAGCAGTGCCTTGCCGGAATGCTGGCCCTTGAAGGCATGGCCAAACATAATGTGGCGATGCGGCAGCGGGGTACCATCCTCCGGCAGTTCCTTCAGACCGAAGATGATGGCCTCCTTTGGGGCGTCCGGCCAGGTGTTCTCTGCTGCGATCTCGCAGCCTGCATCGATATAGCCCTGCAAGGGGATCGCCCGGACCGAGCTTTCCTCAACCGTGACCTTGATGCCTGCGTCCAGGAGCGCCTTGGCGCCTTCGGGGGTCAGGCCGACCCGCTCTTCATTGGGGCGCTGCTCGGCCCGTACCCATAGATGCGTCATGTCTTGTCCTTTACAGCATGCCCTTGGCGGTCACGGCGCGAATGGACTCGCGCTGGTCCATGGTCGCCATGAATTTCTGAATTTTGGGGTAGTCCGCTACATTGACCCCGTCGCCTTCCAGCCAGCTGCACACCACATAGAGGTAGCAATCGGCGAGACTGAGCGTGTCACCCAGCACCAAGGGGCCGCGCAGGCCGGACTGGCAGATATAGTCGCAGGAAGCTGCCATGGTCTGGGGCACCATCTTCTGCATGTCTTTCCAGCTGCTGCGCTCATTGGCCCAGCGGCTGCCGCGCAGCTTGTGGGCGTGGTTCACATGCATGGTAGAAGCGAGGTAGAACATCACCTCGCGCATGCGCGCCAGCAGCACGGGATCCTTGGGGCGCAGGCCCGCGTCCGGGGCCAGATCGGCGACATATTCCAACAGCGCGCCGGTTTCAGTTAGGATACCGCCATCGACGACCAATGCGGGCACGCGGCCCTTGGGGTTAATCTGGGCATAGGCGTCGCCAAGTTGCTCCTTGGCAGCAAAGTCGATGCGGATGGGTTCATAGTCCAGTCCAGCCTCTTCCAGCGCAATCGCGACGGCCACCGAAATCGTCTTGGGTGCGTAATATAGCTGCATCAGTCTGTCCTCCCTCAGATCATGCGTTCTCAGTGCTCCATGCTGAGCCTAGAGATGCGTTTGCGCGTAGTGGCGCTCCGGATGTTCGAGATGCGGGACAGCATTGAACAGAACTGGGCTCAGGTGACCGCCGATCGGGTGCAACCGGTGCAGGGAGCTGTTCATGATTGCCAGCGCGATCCGCGCGGTTCCGGTTGTATCAAGCCCCATCGCTTGCCCCATCGCCATCGCGATCAATCCGCCCGATGTGACCACCAAGGCCGGGCCGTCCCCTGCCGCGATCTCTGTCAGGGCAGATTTTGTGCGGGTCTGAAAGTCGCGCCAGCTTTCGGGTGGGTTTGCGATGTCATCTGCGGCCCAGGCGGCAAAGACTTTGGGCATGTGATCGACAAACCCCTCACGCTCGGTGGGAATATCCAGACCATGCTGGTCCTGCATCGCCTCAGCGAGGTTGAAATACTCCATCTCATTCAGGCGGGGATCCTGCACCACATCTTCAAGCCCCATGCCGGCAGCCGTTTCGATGTGGCGGGTCAGAGTGCCGCAATAGACGCGGGTGTAATGCACGCGGGTGTCGCGCAAATGCGCGCCCAGCCAGCGTGCCTGCTGATGGCCCAGATCGCTTAGCCGGTCATAGCTCGCCTCGTCGCGGGCGCCGGTATTGGCCTGTCCGTGGCGGATCAGCGTGATATGGGTCATGGCGTGTTCCTTTGCGTCCGCGCAAGTCTTATGCAAGCTTTGCAACGGTGGAAAGGGTCAGTTCGCGATTTCGGATCCAATCGTGTAAGGCAGACGCATGATCTGGCATTTAGGTCCGGATCGGACCAAATGTTTCGCGTGCGAAACAACCGAACAAAGGCTTAACGCCAGATCGTGAAAATACACTGGTTTTGCAGCTGTTGCGCAGTGGGCGTGCGGCAGGTTTCGGTGATGAGAGCCTTAGACTGTGCCGCGCTTGGGACAGGCGGCGACCAGATCTTACCCCGGTTGGAGCGGTGGCAGCAGCGAAGATCAGGCGCGGTCGTAGCCGCGTTTCAGCATCCGTTTTCGGTGGTGGTCCGCGGCGATCGACGCCTCTCGCAGGTTGCCGTAGATGTTGATCGTACTTTGCCCGCTGCCGCCAGCAACCCCCCATTCCCGCAGAACGGAGACCTCGGCGAACAGGTTCATCGCAAGTTCGATCCGATAAAAGCGCGGAACCCGCGCGGGGGCTTGGCGATAGAGCAGACAGGTAGCCATATACGAATCATATCGTCCCCGATTCGCTGCGTCCAGTCTGCGCTGCAGCTGTCACGATATTCTGCGGTGCGGCCTGCCACTTAGAGCCAGGTCACATCGCCGAGAAAGATATAGCTAAGCACCGTAAATCGTTTTGATCAACCGGGGGTTCTTCGGGTCCTCCCGCAGTTTCGTGCGCAGGCGGGAAATGCGCACATCCATTGCCCTGTCGAAACTCTCTCCAGCGCCACCGCCCAGGCTCTCCTGCATTTGCGCGCGGGAGATCAGGCGTTTCGGGCTTTCGAGGAACAGCCGCAGCACCTCGCCCTCTGCATGGGAGAATGGTGTCTCTGCGCCGCTGTCATCTTCCAGGATGTAGCGGTCAAAATGCGCGGTCCAGCCGGAAAACTCGGCGCTGTTTCCCGTGGTTGCGGCGCTGCGCGGGCCGCCACGCAGGCGGGCGCGAATGCGGGCCACGACCTCTGCCGGGTCAAAGGGTTTGGTGATGTAGTCATCCGCCCCAAGCTCCAGCCCGGTGACACGATCCTGCACCTGTGCGCGGCCAGAAATGATGATCACGGCGGCCCCCTGTTCCAGTGCCAGCCGGTGGACCAGCGCCAGCCCGTCGGTATCTGGCAGTGACAGATCCACGAGACAGACATCGGGGGTCACCCGGTTGAGCGAGGCCTCGAACTCGCGGGCACGGGCAAAGCTCTGGGTGCGAAACCCGGCTTCCTCAAGCGTGTCGGTCAGAATGCGCCGGATTTCAGGTTCGTCATCCAGAATGGTAATAAGGGGTCTGCTCATGCGGCGGAGTCCGATTTGATCAGCGCTGAGAGCTGATGGGTGGTAAAAGGTTTCTGCAACACCGGGCAGCGTTTCAGGGCGGTGCGAAACAGAGGGTCGCTGGTTGGCAGGGATGTCATCAGAATGCAGGGCAGCCGGGCGCTCTGCAAGCGGTCGGCCAGATCAATGCCTGTGGCGCTGCCCTGAAGTTTGATATCTGACAGAACCAGCGAAATACCCTCAATGTCGGCGGTCAGCGCGCAGGCTTCGTCCACACTTGTGGCCTCAACCACGGCATAGCCAAGATCGATTAGCATGTCACGGAAGGTGGCGCGCAGCTCCTCGCTGTCCTCCACCAGAAGCGCCAGCCCGCCCGCAGCATCCGGCGCAAGACGATAGGGAATGCGCAGGGTCACGCTGGCGCCGGAGACAGTATTGCCGATACGCATGTCGCCGCCGGTGGATTTGGCCATGTCATAGACCATCGGCAGTCCCAGGCCGGAGCCTTCGCCGCCTTTGGTGGTGAAAAACGGATTGAGCGCCTTGTCCAATGCGGTTTTTGAAAATCCGGGTCCGGTGTCGGTCACGCTGACCTCCAACCAGGTCTGGCCAACGACATGGGCGCTGACGGTGATCTGGCCTTGGGTGCCGCAAGCATCACGCGCATTCAGGATAAGGTTTAGCAGGGCATCCTGCAGTTTTCCGGGGTCGAGCAGCAGCCGCACATCTGGGGTATGGTCCACGATGCTGAGGCCCATACCCTGGGGCAGCGAGGGCGTTGCAAGCACCATCAGTTCTTGCAACAGGGCATGCAGATCGGTGGCGCGCGGGCGCAGGCTGCGATGGCCTGTCATTTCCGCGATGCGGTTCAGCAGCCGTCCGCCGCGCCGTGCGGCTGACAACGTGGCTTGGACCAGATCGGCGGCCTCCGGGTTCAGGTCGGATATCGCCAGCTTGCCCTGCATTCCGAGGATGATGGTCAGAAGGTTAGAGAAATCATGCGCCAGCCCGCTGGTCATCTGGGCCGCCATCTCGCGGCGGCGCGCCTGTTGCAGGGCGACGCGGGTCTGGGTTTCCTCGGTCACATCCATGGACAGGATGAACACGCCGCCAGTGGCATCGGGGGTGAAGGCGACCCGGATCCGGCGGCTGTCGTGATTTTCGGTGAATTCGAAAACCGGGCTGTCGCCCTGATAGGCGGCCATCAGATGTGGGGCGATCTTGTCATAGGCGGCAGCGCCGAGTGCCTCCGCAATATGCATGCCGAGAATTTCTGAAGGACGGCTGGGAAAGACAGAGCTGAGGCGCCGGTTGGTATAGGTATAGTAACCCTCTGCATCCACATGGGCGATATGGGCGGGCATCATCTCGGTTGTGAGGCGGGTGCGGGCCTCCATCTCGGTGAGCTGGCGTTTGGCCTCCTCAAGCGCGGTGATCGTGGCGGCCAGTTTCCGGTTGGTGGCCGAGAGTTCCTCGGTATGGACGATCAGCTGATCGGACATTTCCTCAGAACGGGCGCGCAACAGCTGTTCGATCCGCTTGGTGCGGGTGATGTCGGTGTAGACCGTGACCCAGCCGCCCTGCGGCAGCGGCGCCCCTTCGATCGAAATCACCTGCCCGTTGGCGCGTTCGCGTTCCAGATAGTGGGGCACAAAGTCGAGCGCCTGATCAACCCGCTGCTGCACGAACCCCTCAATATCATCAACGGGCCCGTATTCGCCGCTGGTGGCGATATGGCGGATGGTTTCCTCAAACCGTGCGCCCGGAGTGATCAGCGCATCGGGCAGATCGAACATCTCCTGAAAGCGCTGGTTGCAAACCACCAGACGCAAATCGCTGTCGTAGATCGACATCGCCTGGGCAATCAGGTTGAGCCCGGCGGTGGTCATCGTGGCGCGGTGTTTTTCGGATCGGTTCATGCTGTCTCCCACGGCGTATGGCTAGCATCCTGATCGGCCTGCGCAAAGGGGCTAGCCTGTCACAGGGGGACCGCCCAAGAGGGCCTGCGTACGCCAGGTGAACGGCTGTTACAATTCGTAAGATTTGGGAAAACATCAGGAAAAAGTTGACGCCATAGCATGAGGCCGTCCCTAATCGGGATCAGAATCGCGGGTAGCGATCAGTCCGGCCGCATGGGTCGGAAAGGGGAGGAGAAAGAACGTGGCTCAGACGCAGTCGGGTGCCGCAGGGATGATGTCCCTGCTGGCGCTGCTTGAACGCAATGCGGCGCAGATTGGTGACCGCCAAGCCTATCGGGAAAAGGAATTCGGCATTTGGCAATGCTGGACCTGGTCCGAGACCCAGAAGGAAATCGAGGCGCTTGCGCTTGGGTTGATCAACCTCGGGGTCAACGAGGGAGATTTCATCGCCATCATCGGACGCAACCGTCCATCGCTGTACTGGGCGATGGTTGCGGCGCAATCGGTGGGCGCGGTTCCGGTGCCTCTCTATCAGGACGCGGTCGCCGAAGAGATGTCCTATGTTCTGGATCACTGTGGCGCACGGTTCGTTATCGCCGGTGATCAGGAGCAGGTGGACAAGGTGCTCGAGGTTCAGGAGCAGCTGAGCAATCTGGAGCAGATCATCTATCTGGATCCGCGCGGCATGCGCAAATATGACCACCATACGCTGCATGAATATGCCCATGTGCAGGAGCAGGGCCGGGCGGCGCGCGATGAATGGACGCCTGATCTGGAAGCCCGCAAGGCCAAGCTGACCTACGACAGCACATGCGTGATGCTTTACACTTCGGGCACCACAGGCAAGCCCAAGGGCGTTGTTCTGTCCAATCGTAATGTGATCGAGAGCGCCAAGAACTCTGCGGAGTTTGACAAGCTGACGGCAGGCGAGAATATCCTGTCATATCTGCCGATGGCCTGGGTCGGCGATTTCATCTTCTCGGTCGGGCAGGCCTATTGGTGCGGTTTCTGTGTGAACTGCCCAGAGAGCGCCGACACCATGATGACGGATCTGCGCGAAATCGGGCCAACCTATTTCTTCGCGCCGCCGCGTGTTTTCGAAGGTCAGCTGACCAGCGTCATGATCCGCATGGAAGACGCCAGCACGCTGAAGCGCAAGATGTTCCACCACTTCCTGGCGCATGCCAAGAAGGTCGGCGGTGACATTCTGGATGGTCGCCCGGTCGGGCTGATGGACCGGCTGAAGTACAAGCTGGGGGATCTTCTGGTCTATGGTCCGCTGAAGGATACGCTGGGCTATGGCCGTATTCGCGTTGGCTACACCGCCGGTGAGGCGATCGGGCCGGAGATCTTCGATTTTTACCGCAGCTTGGGCATCAACCTGAAGCAGCTTTACGGCCAGACCGAAGCGACGGTGTTTATCACCGTGCAACCCGATGGTGAGGTGCGCGCCGATACTGTGGGGGTTCCGGCCCCTGACGTGGAAATCAAGATCGCGGACAATGGTGAGATTTTCTATCGCTCTCCCGGAACCTTTGTCGAATATTACAAAAACCCGGAATCCACGGCTTCGACCAAGGATCCCGAGGGCTGGGTCGCCACAGGGGATGCCGGATTCTTTGAAGAGGGCAGCGGCCACCTTCGCATCATCGACCGTGCCAAGGATGTTGGCAAAATGGCGGACGGCGCGATGTTTGCGCCCAAATACGTCGAGAACAAGCTGAAGTTCTATCCGGACATTCTGGAAGTTGTGCTGTTCGGCAATGACCGGGACCGCTGTGTCGCCTTTATCAACATCGACCTGACGGCAGTTGGCAACTGGGCGGAGCGGAACAACATCGCCTACGCCTCCTATCAGGAGCTGGCGGGGCATCCGAAGGTGCTGCAATCGATCAGGGAACATGTCGAAACCGTCAACGAGTCGGTGGCACAGGATGTCATGCTTTCGGGGTGTCAGGTGCACCGCTTTGTTGTGCTGCACAAAGAGCTGGATGCTGACGATGGCGAGATGACCCGGACCCGCAAGGTGCGCCGTGTGGTGGTCGAGGACAAGTATTCCGACATTATCACAGCGCTTTACGATGGCTCCTCGCAGATTTCGACACGTACGGAAGTGACCTATGAGGATGGCCGCAAGGGTGAAATCAGCGCCACGCTGGACATCATTGATGCCAAGGTCGTGCCGGTTACCCCACAAGCGGTGGCTGCGGAATGAGACAGTTGATGACAAGACCCGCAGCGATGCGGTCGGCAGCGGCGCGAAGCCATAGACAACAAAACAACAATGCGAAAGGCGCGGTGTCGTGAAGGATATGGAAGACGGCTATATCACCGAGGACGGGCGCAAGATCGGCGGCGTGGTGATGGAGATGAAAAACATCACCCTGCGCTTTGGCGGCGTGGTGGCGATCAAGGACATCTCCTTTGACATTCGCGAGGGTGAGATCCGGGCCATCATCGGCCCAAACGGCGCGGGCAAATCCTCGATGCTGAACGTGATCTCGGGGTTTTATGTGCCGCAGGAAGGCGAGGTGCTGTTTCGCGGCAAACCCCGCCCGCAGATGCGCCCCTATGAGGTGGCCCGTCAGGGCATCGCACGCACGTTCCAGAATATCGCGTTGTTTGATGGCATGAGCGTGCTGGACAATGTGATGACCGGGCGCCTCAACTTCATGAAAACCAATATTTTTCAGCAGGCGATCTGGCGCGGCAAGGCGGAGGCGGAAGAGACCGAAAACCGCGAGGCGGTGGAACGGATCATCGATTTTCTCGAGATCCAGCATATCCGCAAGACACCAGTGGCACGTCTGCCTTATGGCCTGAAAAAAAGGGTTGAGCTGGCGCGCGCGCTGGCCGCGGAACCCAAGCTTTTGCTGCTGGACGAGCCGATGGCGGGCATGAACGTCGAGGAGAAAGAGGACATGTCCCGCTTCATCCTTGATGTGAACGATGAATTCGGCACCACCATTGCGCTGATTGAACATGACATGGGTGTCGTCATGGACCTGTCCGATCGTGTTGTCGTGATGGACTATGGCAAGAAGATTGGTGACGGCACCCCCGACGAAGTGCGCAACAATCAGGATGTGATTGATGCCTATCTGGGGGTTAGCCATGACTGATCAGCAGCTCGGCGGGAAAAATTATGAAATTTTTTGGCAAGCGTCTCTGAAGACACTTGCGGGAGGAGAGCGGGATGCCTGAACAACTCGTCTTTGCGATGGAAGTCACGCTGAACGGCCTGATGGCGGGCGTACTTTATGCGCTGGTCGCGCTGGGTTTTGTCCTGATTTACAAGGCTTCGGGCATCTTCAACTATGCACAGGGTGTGATGGCACTGTTTGCGGCCATGACTCTGGTGGGAATTATGAACGGTCAGGTGCCGTTCTCCCATGTGATCAATGCGATCTTCGGTGGGCATATCACCCATTTCGGTTGGACCGTCCCGTCCTTTGTCGCAATTCTCATGACAGTGGGCGTGATGGTGCTGCTGGCCTGGATGGTACAGCATTTCGTGATGCGTCATCTGGTCGGGCAGGAGCCGATCATCCTGTTCATGGCCACCATTGGACTTGCCTATTTCCTTGAAGGGGTGGCGGATCTGATGTGGGGGTCCGAGATCAAAGCGCTGGATGTCGGCCTGCCGCAGGGGATCAACCTGTGGATTGACGAGACCACTTATCAGATCTTCGACTATGGGTTCTTCATCGACAACCTCGATATCGTGGCGACGGTTATTGCCGCGCTGCTGGTGATGGGGCTGGTCGCCTTTGCGCAGTATACCAAACAGGGCCGCGCGATGCGGGCTGTTGCGGATGATCACCAGGCGGCCTTGTCGGTTGGGATCTCGCTGAACTTCATCTGGGTGCTGGTCTGGTCTGTTGCGGGGTTTGTTGCGCTGGTTGCCGAGCATCATGTGGGGCACCAAATCCGGCGTGCAGTTCTCCCTGTCGCTGATCGCACTGAAAGCTCTGCCGGTGCTGATGCTTGGCGGCTTCACCTCGATCCCCGGCGCGATTGTCGGCGGGCTGATCATCGGTGTTGGTGAAAAACTGTTCGAATTCATGATCGGTCCCATGGTTGGGGGCGCGACGGAGAACTGGTTTGCCTATGTGCTGGCCCTGTTGTTCCTGGTGTTCCGCCCGCAAGGTCTGTTCGGGGAGAAGATCATTGAAAGGGTCTGAGGCCGTTATCATGTCTGCATGGCGCCACCGGAATATGGCCGCGCCATGCCGTTTTACTCAGCCTTCCAGGCGACGGAAGGCGGCGACGACGATGGCGGCAAAGACGGTGACCACCAGTGTGAAGGCGATGGTGATGTCCCCGACCAATTGGCCGACGAGCACCGTCATGACAGCAGCGGCGCATAGAGCCAGAAGCAACATGCCCCAGGCCGTAGAGGCCGCGGTCCCCGATTGTCGCGCTGCGGCGCGCGGGGGGACTGGCGATTGGCCTGCGGCAACACTGTCGCGTCTTCGACTGTGCTGAGCAGCCGGTACTTCGCCTTTTTAAAGTCTTCGGGAGATATGTCTCCCCTGTCCCGGGCAGCCTCTAGCTGCCGGATTTCCTGCAAAATTGCACTCATCGTTCCCACTCACTTTTCCCACGCAGAAGATGGCACAGAGAATTGGGCGAAATGTGGCGAAAGCCGGAAATCCGAAGAAATGGTTAACATCGGAGGGGTCAGATGACCAAGCTGATTGCCATCGTCAATGTGATCGCATGGGCCGGGTTCTGGGCCTTTGGCTACCTGGCGCTGACTGCCGAAGGATTTTCGGAGGCGCAGATGGTCACGGCATCGCTGTTGGCGGCGGCGGGGCTGATCACCGGTATCCTTACCTATTTGCGACTGGCCCGTGTGGCCGAGCTAAGTGGCTACGCAAGCAAGACAAATCAACTCGACGCGGGTCAGAGAAACCGCGCGCAGCAAGAAGGGAGCATCTGAGTCATGTTCTATCGTGAAGCCGGAGATTTCAAAACCTCCTACCAAGATGACAGTCAGACCTTCCCGATCAAGTTTGACCGGATCCGCTACTACGTGGTGCTGGCACTGGCGTTCCTGGTGGTGCCTTTTGTGGTAAATGACTACTGGGCCAATGCGATCCTGCTGCCGTTCCTGATCTACTCAATCGCCGCGATTGGCCTGAATATCCTGGTCGGGTACTGCGGTCAGGTGTCCCTCGGGACTGGTGGTTTCATGGCTGTGGGCGCCTATGCCTGCTACAAGCTGATGACGGCGTTCCCGGAAATGAGCATGTTCATTCATGTGTTGCTTGCCGGTGGTATCACAGCGCTGGTGTGCATCGGGTTTGGTCTGCCATCGCTGAGGATCAAGGGGTTCTACCTTGCCGTGGCGACGCTGGCGGCGCAGTTTTTTCTGGTCTGGCTCTTCAACCGGGTGCCGTGGTTCTACAACTACTCCGCCTCGGGTCAGATCAGTGCGCCTGAACGGGATGTGTTCGGCATCATCATCACTGGCCCCAATGCACCGGCCTGGGCCACCTATATGTTCAGCCTGATTTTTCTGGCCTTCTGCGCATTGGTTGCCCGCAACCTGACCCGCGGGACCGTAGGCCGCAGCTGGATGGCGATCCGTGACATGGACATTGCGGCGGAGATCATCGGGGTGAACCCGCTAAAGGCCAAGCTCTCGGCCTTTGGGGTGTCGGGCTTCTTCATCGGGGTTTCCGGCGCGCTGTTCTTTTCCGTCTATCTTGGCGCCGTTGAAGTTGGTGAAGCCTTTGGCATCAACAAATCATTCCTGGTGCTTTTCATGGTGATCATCGGCGGTCTCGGCTCGATCTTTGGTTCCTTTGCCGGGGCGGCGTTCCTGGTGCTGCTGCCGGTCGTTCTGAAGGTCGTGGGCGTGGATGTGCTGGGCTGGCCCACGGATATCGTGGCCCATATCCAGCTGGTAATTGTTGGTGCGCTGATCGTGATCTTCCTGATCGCGGAGCCGCATGGCATCGCCCAGTTGTGGCGCGTGGCCAAGGAAAAACTGAGACTCTGGCCTTTCCCGCACTAAGCGGGACCGGCCAAGCAAGACCGCGGGGCAATAACAAGATCAACCCCCGCTGTGACCCACATCGGACAATTCAAGGGAGGATGAGACCCGATGAAAATGAAACTGACAACTCTGGCGCTGGGCGCCGTGATGGCCGCTGGCCCTGCCATGGCGGACCTGGTGTTTCCGTCGCTGAGTTATCGTACCGGCCCCTATGCGGCTGGCGGTATCCCCTTTGCGGATGGCTATGCGGATTACTTTACGCTGGTCAATGAGCGCGACGGCGGCATCAATGGCGTGAAGGCAAAGGTCATCGAATGCGAGACTGGCTACAACACTGAGAAAGGTGTTGAATGCTATGAATCGACCAAGGGCGAAGGCGCGCTGGTCTATCAGCCGCTGTCCACCGGCATCACCTATCAGCTGATCCCAAAAGTAACCGCAGATGGCATTCCGCTGCACACCATGGGCTATGGCCGGACATCGGCGGCAAATGGCGAAGTGTTCAGCAATGTCTTCAACTATCCTGCCAACTACTGGGATGGTGCCTCGGGGATCATCAACTATCTGCTGGAAGAAAACGGCGGTGATCTGAACGGTAAGAAAATCTCGCTGCTGTTCCACAACTCCGCCTATGGCAAGGAGCCGATCCGGACGCTGGAGGAGCTGTCGAAGAAACACGGCTTCACCCTGTCGACACTGCCCGTCGACCACCCCGGTCAGGAGCAGAAATCCCAGTGGTTGCAGATCCGTCGCGACCGTCCGGATTTCGTGATCATGTGGGGCTGGGGCGTGATGAACCAGGTCGCCATTCAGGAAGCCGCCAATATTCGCTATCCGATGGAGAATTTCATCGGCGTCTGGTGGTCCGGTGCTGAACATGACGTGATGGCGGCAGGCGAAAAGGCCAATGGCTACAAGGCTGTGACCTTCCACGGTGTGGGTCGTGACTTCCCTGTGTTCGGGGATATCCAGACGCATGTTGTGGACAAGGGGCTTGCGGCTGGTGCCGGCGATCAGATCGGCAACGTGCTCTATAACCGTGGCATGTATGCGGCGATGCTGGCTGTTGAAGCGGCCAAGACCGCACAGGAGATCCATGGCACCAACGACATCACCCCGGCGATGATGCGCGATGGCATGGAAGCCTTGGAGATGCCCGAGGCGCGCATGTCTGCGCTGGGGATGCCGTATTTCGGTCCCTCCTTCAACGTTTCCTGTGAAAACCACGGTGGCCCCGGCCTGGTTGGGATGACCCAGTGGGATGCCTCGGCCAAAACCTGGAACCTGATCAGCGATTTCGCACCCAGCGACCGCGACGTGATCCAGCCGCTGATCGAGGAAGATTCCATGGCCTATGCCAAGGAAAACAACATCGAGGCGGGCTGCAAGTAACGCAGTCTGGTCTGTCCCCGGCTTTCGGTCGGGGGCGGATCTGCCGAACCGCGTCGCAGCTGGCGCGCATATCATCCGGTGCGGCGCGTGAGGGCCGCACCCACTGACAGACCCGGAACAGGGCGATCGGGTCAGGACCGCGTGAGGACAACAAAAGATGCTGGATACAGCCAAAACCACCGATGTTCAGGCAGAGACCCTGCTTGAGGTCAACAACATCGAAGTGATCTACAACCACGTGATCCTCGTTTTGAAGGGCGTCAGCCTGAAGGTCCCGAAGGGCGGGATCACCGCGCTGCTGGGCGGCAATGGCGCGGGCAAGACGACAACACTCAAGGCGGTTTCAAACCTGCTGCACTCGGAGCGGGGCGAGGTCACCAAAGGGTCGATCAGCTATCGCGGGGAGCGCATTCAGGATCGGGATCCTGCCGAACTGGTCAAAAAAGGTGTTATTCAGGTGATGGAAGGCCGTCACTGTTTCGAACATCTGACCGTCGAGGAAAACCTGCTGACGGGCGCCTATACGCGCAGCGATGGTAATGCGAACATCCAGCGCGATCTGGAGATGGTCTATAGCTACTTTCCACGTCTGAAGGAGCGCCGCCGCAGCCAGGCGGGCTACACCTCGGGTGGTGAGCAGCAGATGGTTGCCATGGGCCGCGCTTTGATGAGCCGCCCGGAGACGATCCTGCTGGACGAGCCATCAATGGGGCTGGCGCCGCAGTTGGTGGAACAGATCTTTGAGATCGTGAAGTCGATCAATGAAAATGAAGGGGTGACTTTCCTTCTGGCCGAACAGAACACCAATGTGGCGCTGCGCTACTCGCATTATGGCTACATTCTGGAATCCGGTCGTGTGGTGATGGATGGCCCCGCCGCTGAACTGCGTGAGAACCCGGATGTGAAGGAATTCTACCTCGGCATGTCCGACGACGGACGCAAGAGTTTCCGGGATGTGCGATCCTATCGCCGCCGGAAGCGGTGGTTGAGCTGAGGCGGGGTGCTGACATGACAAATTTTGACAGCCTTGAGACCCGCAGTGCAGAGGCCCGTGCCTCCGATTTGGCGGAACAATTGCCACAGCAGATTGCCCGTGCCATGGCCGCGCCCGGTTATGGCGACAGCCTGCGGAATGTTGACGCCGCATCCATTACTTCCGTAGCGGATCTGGCGGCTCTGCCGGTTCTGCGCAAATCCGACTTGGGCAAGGCACAGGCCGCGCATCCACCGTTTGGTGGGTTCACAGTGAAACCTGCCAGTGGTTTTGCCCATATCTTCCAGTCGCCAGGCCCGATCTACGAACCGGGCGGGGTGGATCATGACTGGTGGCGGATGGGGCGGTTCCTGCATGCGGCGGGTATTGGTCCCGGTGATGTGGTGCAGAACTGCTTTGGCTATCACCTGACGCCGAGCAGGCATGATTTTTGAGAACGGCGCGCGTGCCGTTGGCGCCGCTGTGCTGCCCGCGGGGACTGGCCAGACCGAGCTTCAGGTGACTGCGGCGCGTGACGTCGGGGCCACGGCCTATGCCGGGACGCCAGACTATCTGAAGGTGATCCTGGACAAGGCCGACGCCATGGGTGTGCAGCTGGGCTTTACCAAGGCGGCGGTCGGAGGCGGGGCCTTGTTCCCGTCCCTGCGTCAGGAATATGCAGATCGTGGAATCACCTGTTTGCAGTCCTATGCGACGGCGGATCTGGGCAATATCGCCTATGAGAGCGCGGCAATGGAGGGCATGATCGTCGATGAACAGGTCATCGTCGAGATTGTCACCCCCGGCACTGGTACGCCAGTTGCGGTGGGTGAGGTGGGCGAGGTCGTGGTGACCACGCTGAACCCGGACTATCCGCTCATCCGGTTTGCTACCGGGGATCTCAGCGCTGTGTTGCCGGGAGAATCCCCCTGTGGCCGCACCAACATGCGGATCAAAGGCTGGATGGGCCGCGCCGATCAGACCACCAAGATCAAGGGCATGTTTGTGCGCCCCGAACAGGTTGCGGCACTGGTCGACAAACACGATGAAATCGTGAAGGCGCGGGTCATTGCCAGCCGGGATGGTGAAATGGATGCGATGACCGTCCAGATCGAAGCACAGAACGGTGATGAGATCGCCTTTTCCCGCTCGGTTGTGGAAGTGCTGAAGCTGAAGGGGCGCGTGGAAGTGGTCGCCCCCGGAGCCCTGCCAAAAGACGGTTTGGTCATTGAGGACCAGCGCAGCTACGACTGATCCCCTGTCCTGTGGGGACCACCCGATACGGGCATATCTGGCGCAACCGGGTTCCTCCCTCCGGTTGCGCCAGTTTTGGGTTCGCCAAACACAGTGACCTATGCGGGCGCGGCGAATGGCTGCGCTTTGCCATTGTTGCTGGCATTTCCGACGAAAATGATCGAAATAGAGGGCTGCACTGAGGTAGTCCTGCATTCATGCCAAAGATCACACCTATTTCACCCGTAACAGCAGAGGCTGAGCGTGCCGCCGCCGCAGGCGCTGTGCCAACCGTTGCAGGCCCAAGCGGCCGTCGGGCGCGGCGAAAGAAACCCGGTGGTGCGCTGTTCGCCACTGTCGGTTGGGTGGTGGCCCTGGCGTGTTTGTTGCCAATGCTGGCGGTGAGTCTTGCGGCTCTGACAGGCGGGACAGAGACGATCCGGCACCTGATGGACACGGTGTTGCCGGGGTATGCCGGAACCACATTGGTTCTGGTCCTGCTGGTGGCGCTGGGAACCGGAATGGTTGGTGTCGGTGCCGCCTGGCTGGTGACGATGACCCGCTTCCCAGGTGTGCGAATAATGGAGGTCGTGCTGATCCTGCCGCTGGCCTTCCCGGCCTATGTGTTGGCCTATGCCTATACCTTCGTTCTGGATCACC
The DNA here is from genome assembly GCF_045040595.1 of Phaeobacter sp. BS52. Lineage (NCBI taxonomy): Bacteria > Pseudomonadati > Pseudomonadota > Alphaproteobacteria > Rhodobacterales > Roseobacteraceae > Phaeobacter > Phaeobacter sp. BS52. The sequence goes on from NZ_CP090662.1 coordinate 3,191,645, forward strand.
CCGGCGTTGTGCAGACCACATTGCGACAGGTGACCGGCTGGGGGCCGCGCGACTATTGGTTCCCTGAGATCCGTTCTGTCGGAGGGGCGGCGGTGATGCTGGTGCTGGTGCTCTACCCCTATGTTTACCTGCTGGCGAGGGCTGCGTTTTTGCAGCAAAGCGCGGGGGCCTTTCTGGCGGCGCGTGCGCTTGGCAATACCTCTCTGCAGGCATTCTGGCGGGTCAGCCTGCCCATGGCGCGCCCCGCGATCGCGTCCGGTGTTCTGCTGGCCGTCATGGAGACCATCGCTGATTTTGGTACCGTGAGTTATTTCGGCGTGCAGACCTTTGCCACCGGGATTTATACCAGTTGGTTTTCTCTGGCTGACCGGGCTGGTGCGGCGCAGCTGGCGCTGTGCCTGCTGGGCTTTGCCTTGACGCTTGCGGTTGCGGAGCGGGCCACACGCGGACGGGCGCGCTATCACCACGCAGGCAAGCAGCAGGCCAAGATGCCGCCGGTGGATCTGCACGGTTTCAAGGCGGTTCTGGCGTTTGGCCTCTGTGTCCTGCCGGTGCTGTTGGGGTTCCTGTTGCCGGTTGTGATTCTGGCGCAGATGGGGATGGAATCGGAGCAGACCCTGCTGAGCAAACGCTATCTGGGGTTTCTGCAGAACTCGATTACGTTGGCGATGACGGCGGCCCTCCTGACGGTGGTCGCAGCAGTTTGCCTTGGGTTTTACCAGCGCCTGCGGCCGGGTCGGCCCTCAGCGTTGGCGGGGCATGTCTCGCGGTTGGGTTATGCGGTGCCAGGCGGAGTGATCGCGGTTGGGCTCATGGTGCCGTTTGCAGCCTTTGACAACGCATTGGATGCCTGGATGCGGGCGAACTTCGAGATCCGGACCGGCCTGCTGATCACCGGGTCCATCTGGCTGCTGGTGGCCGCCTATATGGTGCGCTTTCTGGCGGCGGCGTTGGGGGCTTATGAGGGGGGCAATCCACGGTGCACGCCAATATGGATGCCGCCGCGCGTTCGCTGGGGCAAAGCCCGCTGGGCATGCTGCGCCGGGTGCATTTGCCGATCCTGACGCCCAGCCTGATGACCGCTTTGCTGATTGTCTTTGTCGATGTGATGAAGGAACTGCCTGCGACGCTGATCATGCGTCCTTTCAATTACGATACGCTGGCAGTTCAGGCCTATCGTCTGGCATCGGACGAGCGGCTTGAAGGCGCGGCGGTACCCTCGCTGGTGATCATGCTGGTTGGCCTGTTGCCGGTGATCCTGATCTGTCGGCAGGTGGGGCGGCGCAGCTAAGCGCGGCCTCCTTTGGTGGCTCAGCTGTGCCACCAATCCTCAATATCTTCGCGGGAGATCCGGGCCGCGGGGCCAAGGGCTACAAGCACGGTTTCTTCCGCCTCGCAGCGTTTGGCAGAGACCTGTCGGCCAACCACATGCAGCTCATACCCGCCGCCGTTAGTCAGCACAAAGCCCTTCATCCGGTAAAGGCCATCGGGCCGGTTCGCCAGTTTGTCACCCAAGCGGCAGCGGTCCATGGGGTCGGTGCTGCGATGATGCCAGGTGGCATAGGCATGATGGGCGGATTTCGCACCGGTCCTGCCCACAGGCAAAGGCAACACGTCAAACAGGAGGTCGGCAACAGGCGCGTCTGCCAAAAGTGTTGGCGTGCGGGCGCCAAGCGCGCTCAGCTGCTCCATAACCGCGCTCGACGGGGTGTCACATTTGCTGATCAGCACCAGATCTGCGGCCCGAATCTGTTGGCTTGCCTGATCACGCAAGAGATCATCGCCAAGGAGATCCGAGAGGTTTTCACCGTCGGCAACGGTGATGATCCCGCCGTAGGACAATTGAGCTTCGTTTACCACGGTATTGGCGATGGCCACCGGATCGGAGAGGCCGCTGGCCTCGATCACGATGTGATCCGGGTGGCTCTCTTCTGCCAGAACGCGGTGCAACGCGGCGGTCAGATCTTCCCCTAATGTGCAGCAGACGCAGCCATTGCTGAGCGCGATGGTCTGTGAATTGGCATCTTGAAGAAGGCTTTCATCAATGTTGATGCGGCCGAAATCATTGACCAATACCGTTAGGCGCAGCCCGTGATCCTCGCTCAGGAGACGGTTGATCAGGGTGGTTTTGCCTGCGCCGAGATAGCCGCTGATGATGGTGACGGGGATCCGGTTCATCGGGTGCGCCCCAATGGAATGATATGGTCACGCATGGCTCGTCCCCCGCTCTGCATCACTGAATTCGGGCTGCAGCTATAGGTGGTCTTTGCTGGCCCGTCCACCCTCAGCGCGACGTCAGGTCAAGCCAGCATTGGCAGCAATTTGCGCGTTTGAGTAATGGCGTATCCGCTTTGTTGGGGGGGCACCTCAGACAATGCGATTGGCGATAGGCAGCGGGGGCACCCTAAAATCACGGGGACCGAGAGGGGCTTTGTCCGCCGGGCAGCAAAATCATGAAAAAGGGATGGAAGCCGTGTTGAACCGCAATGAATTGATTATTCGCATTGTCCTATTGGGGCTGGGGGCGACGGCCTTCATGGATCTATGGGCGATTGCCGCCGATGCGTTGTTTGGTGTTCCGCAGAGCAATTTTGCGGTGGTCGGGCGCTGGCTTGGCCATATGCCTGAGGGGGTGTTCACCCACGACAGTATCCGCAAGGCGGCGCCGGTGGCGAATGAGGCCGCACTGGGCTGGACTGCACACTACAGTGTTGGCGTGATCTTCGCGGCGGTCTTCGTGGCGGTTGGTGGGCAGCGTCAACTGCTGCAGCCGGGGCCGGTTGCACCGATCCTCTTTGGCCTGGTGACGGTGGTGGCCCCGTTCTTCATCCTGCAGCCGGCACTGGGCGCGGGTATCATGGCGGCAAACAAACCCAACCCGGATGCCGCGCGGCTGAAGAGCCTGATGTCGCATTTCTCGTTCGGGCTGGGGCTGTATGTGGTGGCGTATGGCCTGTCCCGTCTGGCGCCCAAGGGTCAGCCCGGATCTGAGGATCAGGTTTCACCGGCAGAGTAGGTCGGTTGCGGTGCGCCCTCCAGAACAACAAAGGCGCAGGAGGATTTCCTGCGCCTTTATCTTTATATCAATGACGCATATGCGCCGGTCGTCCCACTGGGGGGATTATTCCCAGCCCACCTGATTGAAGATCTTCTGAGCGGTGGGGATGTTCTTGGCCACGTCAGACAGCTGAACATCATCCGGCTTGAAGTGACCGAGTGCCGCGATGCTGGGGGCCAAAGCGACGCCGGGGACCGCAGGGTACTCGTCATTGCCAGCGGAGAAATACTGCTGTGCCTGATCGGAGGCGAGATATTCCAGGAACTTCACCGCGTTGTCTTTGTTGGGGGCGTTCACTGCAACGCCACCGCCGGACAGGTTCATATGCGCGCCTTCTGCGTCCTGCGCGGGGAAGACCCAACCGATCATGTCGCGATCTGCTGAGAGACCTTTCACGTCTTTGCGGATGGAGCGGGCGAAGTAGTAGCTGTTGCCCACTGCAATTTCGCATTCGCCAGAGACGATGCCGCGCAGCTGGTCGGTGTCACCACCCTGCGGTGCGCGGGCCATGTTGGCAACGACGCCTTTTGCCCAGTCGGTTGCGGCCTCTTCACCGTGATGGGTGACGATCGAGGCCAGCAGGGTCTGGTTGTAGGTGTTGGTCGACGACCGGATGCAGACCTGACCTTTGTAGGCGGGATCGGCGAGGTCGAGATAGGTTTTTGGCGGGTTGGCGACGTCTGCCTTGTCAAAGAAGATGATGCGCGCGCGCTGCGAGAAACCAAACCACTGGTTGTCTGCATCCTGTAGATAACCGGGAACGCGGGCTTCCAGCGTGTCGCTGTCGATGGCTTGCAGCAGACCTTCGTTCTTGGCGCGGGCAAGACGAGAGGTGTCGACCGTCAGCAGAATGTCGGCGGGGGAGTTCGCACCCTCGGCGCTCATGCGGGCGATCAGCTCGTCGGCTTTGCCTTCGATGCGGTTGATGGTGATGCCGGTGGCCTCTTCAAAATCGGAGTAGAGACGCTCGTCGGTATCATAGTGGCGCGAGGAGTAGAGGTTCAGCTCACCCTCGGCAGCGGCAGATGTTGCGACGGCGGCGACCAAGGCGCCTGCAAGAATGGTGGTCGATTTCAGCATGGTACATCCCATCTATTCAAAACACTCGGGGGTCTTGGCCAGTGGCGTCGAACCCGACTGATTTGCTCAGATAAAGAGTTTCAGCAAAAATGCAAAGAAAAACCGACAAAAAGAATCGGAAAAAGACGCAGGCCTCTGCGACCGGGTTATTTGTGGCGATATGAGGGGGGCAAAATAAAAAAACCGCATCCGAAGATGCGGTTTTCAAATCAGCTAAGCTGCGTCTGGCAATCAGCCCTGGCGTGCTTTAAAGCGGCGCTGGGTCTTGTTGATCACATAGACACGGCCCTTGCGACGCACAACGCGGCAATCACGGTGCCGGTTCTTGAGCGAGCGGAGCGAGTTCTTGACCTTCATGGCCTATCTCCTGTTCTGCGGCGCGAACCAGCGCCTGGGTTGCGGGGCTCCGATCGTTGGACCAGAGCAATGAATTCATGGTGGGCGATACAAGGTTCGAACTTGTGACCCCTTCGATGTCAACGAAGTGCTCTACCACTGAGCTAATCGCCCATGAATACCCACGCTTTCGGCTAAGCCCCAAATTGAAAGGGGCGCGGATGACCGCGCCGGTGAGGGGGTCTATAAAATGAGTCGGAGAGGGGTGCAAGAGCTTTTGACCGCAGAAATTTCCGGTCTATGCTGTTTCTTGTATCTGAGTGGCCGGAGCCTGCATGTCTGACACAGTATATTTGGTGGAAATGCCACAGGAATTGCGGTCTGGGGTTGTTTTTGCCTCGCCGCACAGCGGATCGGACTACAGCGCGGCGTTTCTGGCGCAGACGATTCTTGATCCTTTGCAGCTGCGCAGTTCGGAAGACGCCTTTGTTGATCAGCTGTTCGCAGCCGCGCCGCGATTCGGAATGCCCCTGCTGACGGCGCGGGCGCCCCGCGCCTATGTCGATCTCAACCGATCCACAGAAGAGCTGGACCCGGCGCTGATTGAGGGGGTCATCAAACGCGGGCAGAACCCGCGGGTGGCTTCGGGGCTGGGCGTGGTACCACGCGTGGTGGCCCATGGGCGGGCAATCTATCGTGGCAAGCTGAGCCAGAGCGAGGCGAGCCAGCGGATCGCCTCCTATTGGCGGCCATATCACGCTGCATTGCAGCAGCTTCTGGACCAGGCGCGGATCGGGTTTGGACAGGCGGTGTTGATTGACTGCCATTCGATGCCGCATGAGGCGATATCTGCTGCCGGGCGACGGGGGGCTGGGTTGCCTGATGTTGTGCTGGGGGACAGGTTCGGCGCTGCCGCCTCCTCCGAGGTTATGGACCGGGTCGAAGCGGCGTTTGTCGGCGCCGGGCTGCGTGTAGCGCGCAACACCCCCTTTGCGGGGGCCTATATTACGCAAACCTATGGCCGCCCATCGCGTGCGCAACATGCGGTGCAGGTCGAAATTGATCGCAGCCTCTACATGAATGAGGTGCGCGTGGAAAAAACCGCTGATTTTGCCGCGCTGCAGATGGTGCTGACCGATGTGATTGCGGAACTGTCGCGGCTGAATTGTGATCCGGTGCCTCTCGCCGCGGAGTAAGTCCGGCCCCTGTTAGCGAAGGGCGCGACCTTTCTGGATGGCAGATTTGCCAAAGCGTTCGCGAATGGCATCTGTCGCGCGTTCGGCCTTGGCGCGCTGACCCGCCTGAGGGTCGAGCAGATCACCGGTGATATCGGCTTGGGTTTCCGGGACCAGATCGGAAATGCCACAGCCCAGCAGCCGGTAGGGACCTTCGTTGCCAACCTGATCCAGCAGGGCACGGGCAGTGCGATAAATGGTGTCGGCGATCTGCGTGGCGTCGCGCAGGGATTGCCGCCGGGTGAGGCTGCTGTGATTTGCGCGTTTCAGCTTCAGCGTCACCACGCGTCCGGCCAGTTGCCGCGCCTTGGCACGGTCGGAAACCTTCTCTGCCAACCGCCACAAATGGCCGTCAAGCACCTCAAGACTGGCCGTATCTTCAAAGAAGGTGGTCTCATTCGAGATGGATTTGATGGGCGCATTGGAGGAGACGCGGCGCCGGTCCTGACCACGCGCGAGATGCCAAAGCCGCTCTCCCATCGAACCGAAGCGGGCATTTAGATCGGTCCGCTCCCACCTGAGAAGGTCGGAAAAGCTGCGAGATCCCGGCCTTGTCGAGTGAGGCCTGCGCGGCGGGGCCAATGCCCCAGATCAGGCGCACCGGTTTATCCTTCAGAAATTCAGAGGTTTCAGCCGCGCCAATAACCGAAAATCCGCGCGGTTTGTCCAGATCTGATGCGACCTTGGCCAGGAACTTATTATGCGACAGCCCAATGGATCCGGTCACACCCAGCTCATCCTTCATGCGTTTGACCAGCCGTGCGAGCATCACCGCAGGCGGCGCGCCATGCAGACGTTGGGTGCCGGACAGATCCATGAACGCCTCATCCAGCGACAAGGGTTCAACATCCGGGGTCAGCTCATCCATCATGGCACGGATCTGGCGGCTGACATCGACATAGACGTTCATACGAGGCTTGATCACCACTGCATCCGGGCAGAGCTTCAGCGCCTGAAACATGGGCATCGCGGAGCGGACACCCCGAATGCGTGCAACATAGCAGGCGGTGGAGACCACACCCCGCCGCCCACCACCGATCACCACCGGTTTGTCGGCGAGATCTGGATTGTCGCGTTTTTCAACGCTGGCATAGAACGCATCACAATCCATATGTGCAATCGAGAGCGAGAACAGCTCAGAATGCGCTTTGATACGCGAACTTTGGCAGCTTGGGCAGCGCTTCGGGTTTGGAGTCTTGCCATTTTTGGGTTTTAGCACGCCATGGGACAGGCATTCCCGGCAAAGCACCTGCAGATTTTGGCCGCCGCTAAGCCGGACCCTCGGATATGGTCAGATCAGACGTTATGGGGTGCTGGTCGGACATGGGGGCAAAACCGGGAAAGGTTGGACGAGGGAATCTCATGGTGCGGCAGGGGGGCTTAGAGTAGCCTCTGCCAGGGAAATTGTCTTTAGACGATCTGACATGGTGAGAGCAGGAATGACATTCAACGGAGCCAAGCTGGCGCTTTTCATCGGTGACAGGCTGTTGGTCATTGAGCGTGACGCCTATCCGCACATCCCCTATCCCGGCCACTGGGATTTTCCGGGCGGCGGTCGTGAAGGCGCGGAAACACCGGAAACCTGTGCCCTGCGCGAAACCGAGGAAGAGGTCGGGCTGCTCGTACAGGAGGCGGATCTGGTCTGGCGGCAAAGCTATACGCGGCCCAACGGTGTGGTCTGGTTTTTCGCGGCACATTTCCCTGCCGTGAGAGAGCGAGATATCAGACTGGGGGATGAAGGGCAGAGCTGGGCCTTGGTTCCGCCCGAATGGTACATCGCGCATGATTTGGCGGTACCACATTTCGCCGGTTATCTGCAGGCCTATCTATCGCAGCGTGGTACCATCAGCGCGTGAGCCTGGGCACGTTTGCTGCTCGGTTCACAGTCGATAGCCTGAAAGAAAGAACCCCCGCTGCTGTAGCGGGGGAGGTGACGAACCTCAGGAAGAGCAAGGCCGTCAGGGGAGTGTCTCTCCCACAGGGTCGGTCATTTTGGCCTCTCGGCATAGCCTGTTGCGCAGGATTATGTAATTCCACCTCTGCCTGTGTGCTTTTGTGGGCACAGGACAAAAAGGCGCATTGGGCGGCGCGGTGGTGTGAAAATCTGTTATAATTCCCATACTTGACCTAAGGTAAATGTCGCGCGAAAGCGGGTTATGGCCTGCCTATGCAAGGTGCAGTCAAATGTTTTATTTCTGCCTAATGTTTAGGCACTTCACGACAGTGACCATGCGGGATCGGTCAATCTGACCGTCGCGAAAGAAAAACCCGCCTAGTCGATCTGCGCTGGCGGGTTTGGGGTGTTGAATAAGTGCAACTGGATCGTGGTCGGCTGGCTGCCTAATTGAACGTCAGCGTGGCAGGCTGCTCAGAATATCTTCGGCTGCGCTGCGTGGTGCCTCTGCGGCCCAGATTGGACGGCCCACCACGATATGGTCGGCGCCTGACTCCAGCGCGCTGGCGGGGGTGGCCACGCGTTTCTGGTCTCCCAACGCGGCTCCGGCGGGGCGCACGCCTGGGGTGACGATGAGTTTGCCTGACGCTTCGGGCAGGGCGCGGATCAGGGCGGCCTCCTGCGGGCTGGCAATCACGCCATCGGCTCCGGCGGTGAGCGCAAGGCCCGCGCGCTCCTGTACCAGGTCAGAGATTTCACCGGATTTGATCAGCGCCTCATCCAGATCAGCGCGGTCAAGAGAGGTGAGGATGGTCACGCCAAGGATCTTGAGGTTGGTGCCAGCGGCGCCTTCCTTGGCGGCGCGCACGACATGGGGGTCGCCGTGGACGGTCAGGAAATCGAGGTCAAACTGCGCCAGGCCGCGAACAGCCGCCTCAACCGTTGCGCTGATGTCGAAGAGTTTCATGTCAAGGAAGATGCGCTTGCCGCGTTCCTGCTTCAGTTCATTGGCGAGGGCCAGCCCGCCTCCGGTCAGCATGCCCAGGCCGATCTTGTAGAACGACACCGCATCGCCAAGAGTGTCGGCCAGCTGCAGGCCGGCGATTGCGTTGGGAACGTCCATTGCAACGATCAGGCGGTCGTCGGCAGTGGATTTTGGGCTGGGGTTGGCGGTGGAAGATGCGGACATGGAGGTTCCTCGTCTTTGGGGGCGCCATTGCGGGCGGTGTGGACGTGCAGGCAGTCTAGGAATTGCGCTGCTTTTAGTGTCGGGGCTGCCGTTGGGAAAGGGGAAAACAGCCGGGTCGGTGGGGTGGCCATGATCCATATGTGTTCGGGCAGGAGTGCAGGCGGGGCAAACTCTTGATCTGGGTCAGGGATTTGGTGACATATTTGCCGCAGACTGACCTTGAAGAGACAGTAAGATCTCCCACATTGAACGTGAAGGCCCTGACCGGGACGTGCCGCAAAGCGGGCGTCACCATCAAAACGGGGCGCTTATATAAGGAGAGCAAGATGGACTTGAACAAGTTCACCGAACGGGCACGCGGTTTTGTGCAGGCGGCCCAGACGATTGCGCGTCGGGAAGATCACCAACGGCTGATGCCTGAGCACCTGCTGAAGGCGCTGATGGATGACGACCAAGGACTGGCCAGCAATCTGATCACCCGCGCGGGTGGAACCCCGGAGCAGGTGGTTCAGGCGCTGGAGCTGGCGGTGTCCAAACTGCCTAAGGTTCAAGGCAATTCTGCAGATATCTATCTGGATGGTCAGACCGCCAAGGTGCTGGACGAGGCAGCGAAGATTGCTGAGAAGGTCGGCGATAGTTTTGTGCCGGTAGAGCGGCTGCTGATGGCGCTTTGCATGGTCAAATCCAAGGCCAAGGATGCGCTGGCGGCTGGGAATGTCACCGCGCAGGCGCTGAACGAGGCGGTGAACGATATCCGCAAGGGGCGCAAGGCGGACAGTGCCAGCGCCGAGGACGGTTATGACGCGCTGAAGAAATACGCCCGCGATCTGACGGAGGCGGTCCGGGACGGCAAGATCGATCCGATCATCGGCCGGGACGAGGAAATTCGTCGCGCGATGCAGGTGCTGAGCCGCAGGACCAAGAACAATCCGGTTCTTATTGGTGAGCCTGGGGTTGGTAAAACTGCGATCGCCGAGGGTATGGCGCTGCGTATCGTCAACGGCGATGTGCCTGAATCCTTGCGTGACAAGCAGCTGCTCTCGCTCGATATGGGCGCGCTGATTGCCTAGCGCCAAATATCGCGGAGAATTCGAGGAACGTCTGAAAGCGGTACTGACCGAAGTGACAGAGGCCGCTGGCGAAATCATCCTGTTCATTGATGAGATGCACACGCTGGTTGGCGCAGGGAAATCGGATGGCGCGATGGATGCGGCGAACCTGATCAAGCCTGCGCTTGCACGGGGGGAGCTGCATTGTATTGGCGCCACGACGCTGGACGAATACCGCAAATATGTTGAAAAAGACGCTGCTTTGGCGCGCCGGTTCCAGCCTGTGATGGTGACCGAACCGACCGTTGAGGACACCATTTCGATCCTGCGCGGCATCAAGGAAAAGTATGAATTGCACCACGGTGTCCGTATTGCGGATGCGGCACTGGTGTCTGCGGCGACGCTTTCCCATCGCTACATCACTGATCGGTTCCTGCCGGACAAGGCGATTGACCTCGTGGACGAGGCCGCCGCACGCCTGCGGATGCAGGTTGACAGCAAACCCGAAGAACTGGATGCGCTCGATCGGCAGATCCTCCAGATGCAGATCGAGGAAGAGGCGCTGAAGCTTGAGGATGACGCGGCTTCCAAGGACCGGTTGGAGACGCTGCAGAAAGAACTGGCGGAGCTGCAGGAAAAATCGGCGGAAATGACCGCGCAGTGGCAGTCCGAACGGGACAAGCTGGCCTCTGCCCGTGGGTTGAAGGAACAGCTGGACCGCGCCCGCGCCGATCTGGATACGGCCAAGCGGGAGGGCAACCTTGCCCGTGCGGGGGAGTTGTCCTATGGCGTCATCCCCGGGTTGGAAAAACAGCTGAGTGAGGCGGAAGCCTCTGAAAGTAATGGGCTGATGGTCGAAGAGGCCGTACGTCCCGAGCAGATCGCGGGCGTGGTCGAACGCTGGACCGGTATTCCCACCTCCAAGATGCTGGAAGGGGAGCGCGAGAAACTGCTGCGAATGGAGGCCGATCTGCACGGTCGGGTGATTGGTCAGGATGCGGCTGTGACCGCTGTGTCCAACGCCGTGCGCCGTGCCCGTGCGGGCCTGAATGATGAAAACCGCCCCCTTGGGTCGTTCCTGTTCCTCGGGCCAACCGGTGTTGGTAAGACTGAGCTGACCAAAGCCGTCGCCGATTTACTGTTTGACGATGACAGCGCCATGGTGCGTGTCGACATGTCGGAGTTCATGGAGAAACACGCGGTTGCTCGTCTGATTGGCGCGCCTCCGGGCTATGTCGGCTATGATGAGGGCGGCGTGCTGACCGAGGCGGTTCGGCGTAAACCTTATCAGGTGGTTCTCTTTGATGAGGTAGAAAAGGCGCATCCGGATGTCTTCAACGTGTTGTTGCAGGTCTTGGATGACGGGATGCTCACCGATGGGCAGGGTCGGACCGTGGATTTCAAGCAGACGCTGATCATCCTGACGTCGAACCTTGGCGCGCAGGCGCTGAGCCAGCTGCCGGATGGGGCCGATGCCGCCGACGCCAAACGGGACGTGATGGATGCGGTGCGTGCCCATTTCCGCCCCGAGTTCCTGAACCGGCTGGATGAGACGATCATTTTTGATCGGCTCGGTCGCAAGGATATGGATGGCATCGTCACGCTACAGCTGGCCCGGCTTGAAAAGCGCCTCATCGGGCGCAAGATCAGGCTGGAACTGGACGACGGTGCGAAAACCTGGCTTGCCGATGAGGGCTATGACCCGGTGTTCGGTGCGCGCCCGCTGAAGCGGGTGATCCAGAGGGCGTTGCAGAACCCATTGGCGGAGATGCTGCTGGCCGGAGAAATCCGCGACGGGGACACGGTGCCTGTGAGCGCCGGTGCCGAGGGCCTTATTATCGGGGATCGGATCGGCACCACGGACCGTCCGCGTCCCGATGACGCCGTCGTCCATTGAACATGTGCAGACGCAATTGAATAAGAGAGGCCCGCCAGATCTGGCGGGCCTTTTCGTTTGCTGTTTGGCTAAGGCTTGGATCTCAGTTGCTGGCCAGCACGCGCGTCGCGCCCCTGCGGCGTAAAACCGTCAAGCGCGGTTCCCAGTCATAGCGGGGGTCATCGGAGGTGGCAGACCAGTAGAGTTTGCCGCCATAGCGCCAGGGGTCCAACACGATACCACCGTAGATACCTGCGCCTTTGGGCGCGATGACAGCGCTGCTGTGTTCGATGCGAAAGCTGTTGCGTGGTTCCGCGATGGCCCGCAGAATTGTCAGGCTCTGAAAGCCCTCGCTTTGCAGCCGGGCCTGCATGTCCTCGGCGTAGTGATAACACAGACCCCGCTGCCGGACGCCGCTGTTGACGAGGGTGTTGTGCAGGATGGGTGAGGTCGTGACCTGATACTCTTCTGCGAGGGCGGTTGCGTGGCTATAGGCGATGTGCGCCGCGCGCGCGGCTTCGGCAGGGTCTACATCGGGGCTGAGGGCTTCGATTGCGTGACGCAGCTGGCTGACCTGATCCTGCTCGCCGCCGGTAGGCGCTGAGCAGCCTGCAACCAGCGCTGTGGCAAGCAGCAGCAGGGAAACAACAATGGACTTCATACAGGGTCTGCTCGCTCAGCGTTTCGGTGCCCTTAGCATATCAAAGGTGATGGCGTCAGACAGCGGGGAAAACCTGCCTCGGCGGCTCTATTCTTCAATCGCCTCGAGAACGATGTCATTCAGCAACGTCTGGATCAGTTGCATCTCCCCCTCGGGAAAGGCGCGAAAGCCGATCGTTGTGGTGTCACTGCCCGGCTGTTGCGCGACGAAGATGTCATAGGGGCAGAAAGTGATGTTCATCGGATTGGCTTCCATCACATTGCGGGACAGGCTGGCCGAGCAGAAGGAATAGACCTCGGCTTGTTCAAACAGCACTATGTCAGAGCCAACATCTGCGCGGGTGCGTTCCAGCATCTCTCCGACGTGGCTGACGTGATCAACCACCAGACCACGGTCAGTGATGGCGCTCTCCAGTCCGAAGGTCACATCATCAAAGGCCAGATTTGTCTGATAACTGACCATATGTGCGTCTTCTGATTGCTCTGCCAGGGCGGACAGGCCCGTCACTGTTACGACGGCGGCCGCGCCTGACAGGGTGAAGATATACCTGCCGATATGGCGACCTGTGGTGCGAATTGCGGGGATTTTTGTCATGGTCCTCTCCCAATGTGATCAAAGGTGACTTGCCCGTCCCGTGGAATACGCCAAGTTGGTGTGGGGCGGGCCGATGGGCAGCGCGTTCCATTATCATATAGGAGTTTTTGCATGGGTTTCGCGGCAAATGCCATAGAATTCCTCGCCTATGTCTTTGTCTTCGCGCTGGGCGCGCTGGCACTGGTTGCGGCGGGGCTGTTCGTGGTGGATCGGATCCAGACCGAGGACGCGGTGCGGCGCAACTATCCGGTGATCGGCAGGTTTCGCGGTTTGTTCAGCACATTGGGTGAGTTTTTTCGCCAGTACTTCTTTGCCATGGACCGTGAGGAGATGCCCTTCAACCGTGCGCAGCGCGAGTGGGTTGGACGTGCGGCGGAGGGGAAGGGCAACACGGTTGCCTTCGGCTCTACTCGCAATCTGAACGTGCCTGGCACGCCGATCTTTGTGAATGCGGCCTTTCCGGCGCTGGATGATGACAAAGCCTGCTGTGAGCCGCGCCTGATCGGACCGACTGCCCGCCAGCCCTATATGGCGCCGTCCTTCTTCAATATCTCCGGTATGAGCTATGGGGCACTGTCGGCACCTGCGGTGCGTGCCCTCAGCCATGGGGCCAAAGAGGCTGGTATCTGGATGAACACCGGTGAAGGCGGCTTGAGTCCCTATCATCTGGAAGGCGGCTGTGATGTCGTTTTTCAGATCGGCACAGCAAAATACGGCGTGCGCGATGATACTGGCGGGCTGAGCGATGATCACCTGCGCAAGGTAGCCTCATATGATGCCGTGCGGATGTTTGAGCTGAAGCTGGCGCAGGGGGCTAAGCCGGGAAAGGGGGGCATTCTGCCGGGGGCCAAGGTCACCCAACAGATCGCCGAGATCCGTGGGATCCCGGAAGGTCAGGACAGTATATCGCCGAACAGACACCCTGAGATCGCCAACTACGACCAGCTGTTGGATATGATTGCCCATATCCGGGAGGTGACCGGCAAGCCAGTGGGTATCAAGCTGGTCGTCGGGGCCGAGGCCGCCCTGCGCGAGATGTTTCTGCATATTGCGGCACGTAAGGATGACAGCGCGCCAGATTTCATCACAGTCGATGGCGGCGAGGGCGGGACCGGAGCCGCGCCGATGCCACTGATTGATCTGGTTGGGATGTCGGTGCGCGAGGCGTTGCCCCTTATCTGCAATCTGCGCGACGAGTACGGGTTGAAGGATCGTATCCGCCTGATCGCCTCGGGCAAGCTGGTCAATCCGGGTGATATCGCCTGGGCGCTGGCGGCGGGGGCTGACTTTGTCACCTCGGCGCGGGGGTTCATGTTCTCGCTGGGCTGTATCCAGGCCCTGAAATGCAATCGCAACAGCTGCCCCACCGGGATCACCACCCACGACAAGCGCCTGCAAAAGGGGCTGGTGGTCGAGGAGAAATCCACCCGCGTTGCCCGTTACGCCAAGGAGATTATCCATGAGGTGGAAACCATTGCCCATTCCGTCGGGGTGAGCGAGCCACGCCAACTTCGTCGTCGCCATGTTCGGATCATGCAGGAGGATGGGCGCAGTCGGCCGATGCATGAGTTGATGCCAGGTTACAGTGCCATCGCGGAGACGTGAGAGAATATGTTTTGGACTGCGCCGCCAGCTGCCTTAGGTCCTTATCAACGGATATAAAGGAGACCCCGCATGGCCCACCGCTGGACGAACGATCTGAACGACGCTGATGTCACGCCCTATTCGGCATTTCTGAGCCGCCGTCAGATCATGGCAGGCCTTGGCGGTGCTGCGGGGCTGGGTCTGGCGGGGCTGGGTGGCACTGCGGCGCAGGCCGCTACGGAGGCGGCGCTGGAGCCCAACAGCTGGGAGGATGTCACGACCTATTGCAACTTCTACGAATTCGGCACGGGTAAGGGGGATCCCGCCGCCTATGCGGGCCAGATGACGACGGAGCCCTGGAGTGTTGAGATTGACGGTCTGGTAGAGCGGCCGGGCAGTTATTCCATGGCGCAAATTCTGGAGGCGATGACGCTGGAGGAGCGGATCTATCGCTTCCGCTGTGTCGAGGCCTGGTCAATGGTCGTGCCCTGGCAGGGGTTTGAGTTGGCCGACCTCCTTAATCTGGCTAGGCGTGCAGAACGGCGCCAAATACGTGGCGTTTGAAACCCTCTATCGTCCATCGGAAATGCCTGGCACCGCCTATAAGGTGCTGGACTGGCCCTACCGGGAGGGTCTGCGTCTGGATGAGGCGCAACACCCGCTGACAATTATGGCCACCGGGATTTTCGGCAAACCGCTCCCCAATCAGAACGGCGCGCCCCTGCGCTTGGTGGTGCCATGGAAATACGGGTTCAAATCGATCAAATCGATTGTCCGCATCACGCTCACGGATCAGCAACCGCAAACCAGCTGGAACATGGCCAACGCGCGCGAATATGGGTTCTACAGTAATGTGAACCCCAAGGTAGATCATCCCCGGTGGAGCCAGGCCAGTGAGCGGCGTATCGGCGGCGGTCTCTTTGCCCGCCGTGAACCGACTTTGATGTTCAACGGCTATGAGGCAGATGTGGCCGCGCTCTATCAGGGTATGGATCTGGCTGAGAACTTCTAAATGCAGCGGATCAACATCCTATTGCGCGCAGTTCCGGTCTGGCTGGTCTATGTGGCCGGGGTGCTGCCCGCAGCTGTCCTGTTCTATCAGGGTCTCTCTGGTGCGCTTGGTGCGGAACCGATCAAGGCACTGGAACATGAATATGGCGAATTGGCTCTGCAGTTGCTGGTGGCGACCCTGGCGATCACGCCGCTGCGCCGCTTGCTTGGGGTGAACCTGATGCGATTTCGCCGGGCCATCGGTCTATTGTGCTTTTTCTATGTAAGCTGCCACCTGCTGGTGTGGCTG
>NZ_CP090662.1:3212500-3583220 GCF_045040595.1 Phaeobacter sp. BS52
AGTTCGCGAGAAGGAGGCCCGGTTCCAAGGCAACTTGGAGCTGGGGGCACAAACCAGGGGGTGGCGACTGTTTATTAAAAACACAGGGCTCTGCGAAGTCGCAAGACGACGTATAGGGTCTGACGCCTGCCCGGTGCCTGAAGGTTAAAAGGAGGGGTGAGAGCTCCGAATTGAAGCCCAGGTAAACGGCGGCCGTAACTATAACGGTCCTAAGGTAGCGAAATTCCTTGTCGGGTAAGTTCCGACCTGCACGAATGGCGTAACGACTTCCCCGCTGTCTCCAACATCGACTCAGCGAAATTGAATTGCCTGTCAAGATGCAGGCTTCCCGCGGTTAGACGGAAAGACCCCGTGCACCTTTACTACAGCTTCGCACTGGCATCAGGATTGTGATGTGCAGGATAGGTGGTAGGCATCGAAACCGGAACGCTAGTTCCGGTGGAGCCTCCCTTGAGATACCACCCTTCGCACTCTTGATGTCTAACCGCGGTCCGTTATCCGGATCCGGGACCCTGCGTGGCGGGTAGTTTGACTGGGGCGGTCGCCTCCTAAAGCGTAACGGAGGCGCGCGAAGGTTGGCTCAGAGCGGTCGGAAATCGCTCGTTGAGTGCAATGGCAGAAGCCAGCCTGACTGCGAGACTGACAAGTCGAGCAGAGACGAAAGTCGGCCATAGTGATCCGGTGGTCCCAAGTGGGAGGGCCATCGCTCAACGGATAAAAGGTACGCCGGGGATAACAGGCTGATACTGCCCAAGAGTCCATATCGACGGCAGTGTTTGGCACCTCGATGTCGGCTCATCTCATCCTGGGGCTGGAGCAGGTCCCAAGGGTACGGCTGTTCGCCGTTTAAAGAGGTACGTGAGCTGGGTTTAGAACGTCGTGAGACAGTTCGGTCCCTATCTGCCGTGGGTGTAGGATACTTGAGAGGAGTTGCCCCTAGTACGAGAGGACCGGGGTGAACGATCCACTGGTGGACCTGTTGTTGCGCCAGCAGCAGTGCAGGGTAGCTATGATCGGACAGGATAACCGCTGAAGGCATCTAAGCGGGAAGCCCCCCTCAAAACAAGGTATCCCTGAGGGCCGAGGTAGACCACCTCGTCAATAGGCCGGAGATGTAAGTGCAGCAATGCATTCAGTTGACCGGTACTAATCGCCCGATAGGCTTGATCTGTTCCAGTAACAGTCAGTGACACAAGAACCAAAAGCAAAACACAAAACTTGGACTTCATGTCGATTGTATCTCCGCGACGTCTCAAAACCCAAACGTCGCGAATATGGATTTTCCTCGGTTTGGTGGTCATAGCGCAAGTGAAACACCCGGTCCCATCCCGAACCCGGAAGTTAAGCACTGTTGCGCCGATGGTACTGCGTCTTAAGGCGTGGGAGAGTAGGTCACCGCCAAACCTAGAAAAATCCATAAACACAAACGATACCAATAAAATATACCTTCAGACACAAACATCTGAAGACACAGACGCTCAGTCACAACACGCGTGATCAAGCAGCGGCAGCCTCAGGCAACAAAACGCAATGAGGAAAAACTATACTGTCGCGGGATGGAGCAGCCCGGTAGCTCGTCAGGCTCATAACCTGAAGGTCGTAGGTTCAAATCCTACTCCCGCAACCAATATTACCAAAACATAACACATACTTACAGCCGCCTCCGGGCGGCTTCCTGCGTTTGGGACAAGCCCGCTGAAAGCACTACGGATGTAAACAGAGCCAAGAGAGGCCCTATGCTGCACCAAATCCAACCCGCAGCGCGTCCAGCAAACCGGCAGTTATGATCATCTAGGTTGCTCTGCACCTGCTTCTTCTAAAAGTATCTCGAGAAAAGTTCGTCCGACGTGGTTCAGCTTGGCGCCCCTGCGAACAGCGGTTTGAACTGTTACGGGGCGGTCAAACCCACCATTTGCAATATTCTTCATTCGTCCACCCGCAACCCAGTCCTTGGCGAAGTATGATGGTAGATAGCCGACGTATCGGTCTGTCAGTATCAGCAGCGCGATCGCTTCCATTTGATGGCCGATTGCGTTTGAGGGCAGATGGCGGGTTTTAGGAGCGACGGTATCCTCATTTAGATAGGCGCGCTTGGCAAACAGTGACTTGCGTAGCTGTTTTTCCTGCTCTTCCGGGCAGTCTATGGTAAACAGCGGGTGCCCGGAACCACAATAGAGGCAAACGGTCTCTTTGCAGATATCGTTGTAGACCAATCCAGGCTTCGGGGAATGGAAAGGGCCGATTCCGATTGGAACTTTGCCGTCAAGCACCGCGAATTCAATGTCATTTGGGGCGAGAGAGTGTAGTTCAATCTTTACATCCGGTGCCATCGCTGTGAACTTTGACAGCGAGCGCACGATTGGAGCCGAGTTATTTGAAGCCCAGTTTTCGATGACACCCAATGCGAGATGACCGAAAAGACGGCCGCGCGATCCGTCAACGGTCTCCTGAAATTCCCCGAGTGCTCCGAACAATTTCTGCGCTGCTTGGTAGACTGTGTCTCCCTTTTCGGTAACGCGAAAACCGGTTCTGCCCCGGTCGCACAGGCGCATCCCAAGCCTGGTTTCCAATTCCGATATCTGCCTGGAGATCGTAGAGGTTGCCACGTTGAGTACGACCTGGGCATTTGAAAAACCTTCAGCATCTACAACGACGCAGAACACCCGTAACAGATGAATATCGACCTTTGAAACCTGCCTTGCAACCATAGCTACTCCAATGACTGCGTCATTGAGGCCATCTTGTTTGTAATATTGTGCAAGTTCAATCCCGATTATTGTAATTTAATGCACTTGGAAAGCAGGCACATTAACCTTTGGAGAGGTCCTGCCTGTGAAGGCAAGGCGGATCAGCTCTGATGGAAGGTATCAACAATAAGAACAACGACAACTTGGAGAGTGAAATGAAGAGACTAGCGACTTGGACGACGAGCGCGGTGTTGGCTACGCTTGGAACAGGTGCTTTAGCCGCCGATATGGTCATTGGTGTGCCAAACTGGCCATCGGTTCGCGTAACGGCGAATGTTCTCAAGATCGTGCTTGAGGATAATCTTGGCCTTGATGTTGAACTGCAAAACGGCAGCAATCCGATCGTCTTTGAAGCTATGGACTCCGGGGCCATGCAGGTCCACCCAGAAGTCTGGTTGCCAAACCAGGCTAATCTTCACAACACGTTCGTGAAGGAAAAGGGCACTGTTGCCATGAACCCGAATGGCATACCGGCAGATCAGGCCATGTGTGTCACCAAAGGCACCGCTGAACGCACCGGCATCAAGGCGCTGTCTGAGCTGAGTGATCCCGATATGGCGGCCAATTTCGACAGTGATGGCGATGGAATGGGAGAAATCTGGATCGGTGCCGCAGGTTGGGCGTCAACCAATGTCGAGAAAATCCGTGCCAAATCCTACGGGTACGATCAGACAATGACGCTTAAGGAAATGGATGAGACCTTGGCACTCGCTGAGGTTGATGCCGCGACTGATCAAAACACCAATGTGGTGTTCTTCTGCTATACGCCGCACCACATGTTCCAGCTGTATGATCTGGTCCAGTTGGAAGAACCGCCGCACGACCCTGCAAAGTGGAATGTCGCGCAGCCCACTGATGATCCGAATTGGCTGGAGAACTCCTCTGCGGCGATGGCCTGGGACAAGGCTTACCTGCATATCCACTATCAGGCCGCCATGGACGAAAGCGCGGCCGCAGTTCTGTCCAAGGTTAACCTGACCTCCGATCAAGTGTCAGCGATGGTCTATGCCTTGATCGTTGACGAAATGGATGCGGAGGTGTTTGCCCGCAAATGGGTTGAAGAGAACGCGGACCAGGTTGACAGCTGGCTGAACTGATTTCTGTTCTTCGTCACTTGCGCCCCCGCGCGAATCTTTGACGGGCGGGGGTGGTTCTCTGTGCGGTGCTCTTCTTGGTCTGCATAGCCCAATATATCCAACAGGTTGATATCTATGAACGATGACGCAGTCATACGTCTGGACGGAGTATGGAAAGTTTTTGGCGAGCGCGCCGAGGAAGCAATGGAGGCGATCCAACACCGAAATCTGAGCAAGGCCGAAGTGCTGGGTGAATTTGGGTGCGTGATCGGCATCGCAGATTGCTCCTTCGAGGTGCAGAAGGGCGAGATTTTCTGTGTCATGGGGCTGTCAGGTTCTGGCAAGTCCACCATGGTGCGACACATCAACCGGCTGATTGAACCCACTGCGGGCGATATTCAGGTTCTGGGCCGGGATGTACTGGCACTCAACGCCGAAGAACTGCGCGAGATGCGCGCAGTCAATTTGGGAATGGTTTTTCAGCATATGGCGCTGCTGCCGCATCGCACGGTGCGTGACAATGTGGCGTTTCCCTTGCAGATCCGAGGAGAATCCAAATCTCGTCGCTGGGAGGTTTCACAGCGCTGCCTGGAACGGGTGGACCTGCAAGGATACGAAGATCGCTTTCCACGTGAGTTGTCAGGCGGCATGCAGCAAAGGGTGGGCCTGGCCCGTGCGTTGGCCTCTGACCCTGACGTTTTGCTGATGGATGAGCCGTTTTCGGCCTTGGACCCACTCATTCGCAGACAGTTGCAGGATCAGTTCATGGCGCTATCGGCGGAACTGGGAAAAACCACAGTGTTTATTACCCATGATCTGGACGAAGCGATCCGTATTGGTACGCGGATCGCCATTATGAAAGATGGGCGTATCGTTCAGATCGGCACGCCTGAGGAAATCGTAACTGAGCCTGCTGACGACTACGTGAGAGACTTCGTTGAGGGGATTTCGAAGCTCAAGTTGGTTTTTGCCCATTCAATCATGGTGCCGCTGGCAGAGTATCAGACAAAAGACTGGGAAGATCTGGCGGTCAGCCCGCGCGCAGCACACTCGACGGATTTGGATATGTTGATTGATATCTCGACAGCCACTGAGCAACCAATCGTCATCACATCGGATGATGGAACGGATGTGGGTGTCATTGATAAGCCAACTCTTCTCAAAGGTATCCAAGGGGGCAAAGCATGACCGATACAGGATTGGAAAGTGGCCCCAATGCCAACAGCACGACGGTCGCTGATTTTGTCGAGCGGAACACCAGTTACTACACTGGGGCGTTTAAAAAAATTCAAGATACGACTGGTTTCGCATGGTCATGGAACACAATGGCGGCGGTGTTCGGGCCACTCTGGGGCGCGGCGCGCGGGGTTTGGGGTTTTTTCTGGATCTTTCTTGTTCTGGAGCTGTTTGCGCTGGTTCAGATAGGACGAGGGCTCTGGGGGGAACTTGGTGCCGACCAACTTGCCAAACTTGAGCGTGCTTTAGGGAATATCGCAAAACGTGAGGCACAGGCCGCTGAGTTGCTTGCTGCGGGAGATGCAGCCGGGGCTGACGCGAAACTGAAGATCGCAGAGAATCTGAAGAAAGTTGCCGCAAGGGCGCAAGAACAGGCTGATTTGGCAGCAGCGGAGGCAACCACCATTCTGTTGGTTGGCGTGGCGATTCTGACCTTGGTGAAGCTGCTCGAAGGGCTTTATGCTAATATTGCCTATGAGGCGCATTACCTGAAGTGGCGGGCGGATCAGGACAGTCAGCAGGTCGGTTTAAAAACATCCAGTACCGTTTTCGGTGCGATCATGATGCTGGCAATCATGCCACTTACGCTGTTGCGGTTCACGGTACGGGCACCGGATGAGATTTTGGCCAGCCTCACCGGTGGGTTTGTCGGTGAGACGATTCCGGTAACGGAGTTCCCAATCCAGCGTGAGTATTTCTCAGCCTTGTCTCGGAAAGGGGATGCTGCATTCGATTGGGCTGCGGCGAATTTTTCGAATACCTTTGATGGCATTACAGCGGCAATCCGTTGGTGTCTGGACGGGTTGGAAACCCTGCTGTTACAGACACCATGGCCCGTCGTTATGCTGGTGATTGTGGTCATGGCCTACCGTCTGGCAGGTCCACGGATCGCGATATTTACAGCAGCGTCATTGGCCTATCTTGCGTTTATGGGCCTGTGGGAATTGTCGATGATCACAGTAGCGCTGATCGGGGCTGGGGCGATGCTGTGCATCATTATCGGGGTGCCATTTGGTATCTGGTTCGGCAAATCAAAACGCGCTTACGCTGTCGCTGAGCCGGTTCTGGACTTTATGCAGACCATGCCGGCATTCGTTTATCTCATTCCTATCATTGCGTTTTTTGGTACTGGTAAGCCGCCAGGTGTGTTGGCTACGCTGATCTTCGCGATGCCGCCGGTGATCCGGTTGACGGCATTAGGAATGCGCGGCGTACCCGACGCGACGAAGGAAGCGGCAATCGCTTTCGGATGTTCCCGCCGCCAGTTGCTGTTCAACGTTGAGTTGCCGCTTGCACTTCCGTCCATCATGACCGGGATCAATCAGACCATTTTGATGTCGCTGTCGATGGTGGTGATCGCGTCCCTTATCGGTGCTGATGGTTTGGGGGCACTTATCCTTGAATCGCTGCAATACGCAGCCAAGGGGCAGGGCCTTTTGGGCGGCCTCGCGATTTTGCTTTGTGCGATGGTGATCGATCGGATTGCGCAGGGCAGCTACCGCAAGAAAGTCGGTGAAAACTGACTCTGGACCCATTTTGACATTGCATGACAGTCGTTGTGAAAGGAGCCCCGATGTCGGATCCGCATCTGAATGCGATGATGGAAAACCTCTATTGGTGGGGTATCCCGACCTTATTCCGTTGTCCAAACCTGCCCGTTGATGGTCAGGATATTGCATTGGTCGGCGTGCCTCACTCTGCAGGCAATGGAACCACAGAGCGTGATCAGCATCTTGGCCCGCGCGCCCTTCGCAACGTGTCATCAGTACAGCGGCGTATGCACAGTGGCTTTCAGCTGGATCCCTGGAATGCTGCGAAGATTGTTGATCTGGGCGATGTACCATTTCCGAAGGCCAACGATAATGAAGACTGTATTGATCAGATCACCAGTTTCTATCAGCAGATCGACAAGGCAGGCGCGCGGCCAGTCTCTGTGGGTGGGGATCATTCGATCACCGGGGGGATCGTTCAGGCGCTTGGGTGCGGGGCGATTACAAAAGGTGAGCCGATTTGCTTTCTGCATCTCGATGCCCACACCGATGTCTTCACCAAAGTAGACCACTTCCTGGGAGCGAAGAAGTCTGCGGCCCATTGGGGGGCTTATCTGGCGGATCAGGGTAAGGTTGATCCAGCCCATTCCATGCAGATCGGTATAAGAGGCCATGCCCGGACGCTCGACTGGCTGCAGCCATCCTATGAGTACGGCTACAATGTTGTGACGATGAGAGATTTCAGAAGGCGAGGTCTGGCTGACGTCGTGGCGCAGATTACCGAGGTGCTTGCTGGCCGCCCTGTCTATATTACATTCGATCTGGACTGTCTGGACCCGACGATTGCACCGGGAGTTTCCAATATCGAGGCTGGTGAGAAGGGGTTCGACATTGATGAGGCTGTGGGTTTGCTACATGCGGCGCGCGGCATGAATATTGTCGGCGGGGATATCGTTTGCATGATGCCAACCAAAGATAGCCCCAATCAGATAACCGCGCTGACTGCGGGTGCCATCATGTTCGAAATCATCTCAATGATAGCTGAAAATCATTCATCCCAACGAGAGGCCTAGATTTTATGGCGTCCTTGCCTACAGATTTCTTTCATCCAGTATCCGGGATGGAGATGCCCCGGTTTGCCGGTTTGCCAACCTTTATGCGGCTGCCACATGTGACCCTAGATGATCCGATCATTGATCAGGTGCAACTGGGCTTGGTTGGGGTGCCTTGGGATGCCGGAACAACCAACCGGCCGGGTCCGCGCCATGGTCCGCGACAGCTGCGCGACCTTTCGACCATGATCCGGGCCGGGAACCCGGTGACAGGCATCAATCCTTTTTCGATGATCAATTGCGCAGACCTTGGCGATGTCGCGCCCAACCCGGTTGATATCATCGACTGTATGGAGCGGATCAGCGCTTTCTACGCGGATCTGAAATCTCGCGACATCTTTGCGCTGACTGTCGGTGGTGATCACCTCGTATCATTACCTGTCCTGCGGGGATTGGCTAGCGACGCGCCGGTGGGTCTCATTCAGTTTGATAGTCATACCGACCTCTTTGACAGCTATTTTGGCGGAAACAAATATACTCATGGCACCCCCTTTCGCCGTGCAATCGAAGAAGGATTGGTCGATCCGAAGCGGATGGTGCAGATCGGTATCCGAGGCACTGCTTACAACACCGAAGATGTCGAATGGGGGCAGGCACAGGGTGTGAGAATCATCCGAATTGAGGAATTTTTCGATCGCGGCGTCTCGGACGTCATGCGTGAAGTTCGAGAGATTGTCGGTGACCAGCCGACGTACTGCACATATGATATCGATTTCGTTGATCCAGCTTTCGCACCTGGCACGGGGACACCTGAGGTTGGTGGGCCGAACAGCTTTCAGGCCCTGCAGGTGGTGCGTGAGCTCGCAGGCATTCAGCTTGTGGGTGCCGATCTGGTGGAAGTGTCGCCTCCGTTTGACACAAACGGAAACACCGCGTGGCTTGGGGCGTCGATCCTATTTGAGATGCTCTGTGTCTGTGCCGGAGCGATTTCGCGACGATGAGCTGCTACGAAAGAGGTGTTTCTAATGAAAATCCCGGCTGGGGAAGAGGCGCTTGGCCTGATCTCTCGGATGCATCGCACGGGCGGGATATCTGGTCCGTTTAGGCGTGTCGTCGGCGCGGGGCCCCTCGGACTGAATCGCACCGTCCAGCGGGTGGCCTAGCTCCGATAATCTGACAGATTCATCCTCAATATTTTGTGCGATGACGTGGACGACGGCGCCCTCTCGCTGAAGGTACCCGGTTACGCATAAGAGGCGTCCACCCATGACAATGCGCCGAAAGCGTTCGTATATCTTTTTCCAAACCACAACGTTGCAAACGCCTGTTTCGTCTTCAAGGGTCAGAAATATAACGCCAGAAGCAGTTCCCGGTCGTTGCCTCGTGATGACAAGACCGCCTACCGAGACGCGCTGCAGGGGAGCCTTTATCAGTTGGTCATTGCAGGTCAGACCAGGAAGGGTTGGGCGTAGCAGCTCCATTGGGTGTGCCCGCAAGCTCAGGCGCATGGACACATAGTCTTCGACGACTTCTTCCCCTAGGTGCATTCTTGGCAGCATGACATCCGGTTCGTTAATGGCCTCGCCGTCCAATTGATCGTTGAACAGGGGTAACGGTGCTGGTGTCGTGATGGACTTCACCTGCCAAAGTGCGTCCCGCCGCGAGATGCCCATCGACGAAAAGGCGTCAGCTTCTGCCAAACGTTCCAGTGCTGTGGGCGCCAGACCTGCACGTAGCCAGAGATGTTCGGGGTCAATATAGCCATTCCCGCGCGCTGCAATGATCCAGCCTGCGTCATCTTCCTTGAAGCCTTTAATCTGGCGAAATCCCAGACGTAGAGCCAAGGTACCATCCGGGCGACGCTCAAGTGAGTTGTCCCATTGGGACTGGTTTACACAGATTGGGCGCACCTCGATGCCATGATCACGCACATCACGGACAATCTGTGCCGGTGCATAGAATCCCATGGGCTGAGAGTTGAGCAGAGCACAGGCAAAAATGGCCGGATGATGACATTTCAACCAAGCTGAGACATAGGCCAGCATAGCAAAGGCTGCGGCATGGCTTTCCGGAAAACCGTAATCGGCAAATCCCTCGATTTGACCGAAACATCGTTCTGCGATTTCTCTACTGTAGTTGTTCTTAAGCATACCTGCGATGAACTTGTCGCGATATTTGCCGATCGTTCCCATACGCCGAAACGAGGCGAGAGATCTGCGCAGATGGTCGGCCTCTTCCGCTGAAAACCCCGCGCCCACAACCGCAATTTGCAAGGCTTGCTCTTGAAACAGGGGCACCCCCTCGGTGCGTCTGGTAACCTGTTCCAGTTCAGGCCCGAAGGGATCTGATTTTTCCAAACCGTTCCGCCTTCGGATGTAGGGCCTGACCATATCTCCCTGAATAGGGCCGGGGCGGACGATGGCGACCTCGATAACCAGGTCATAGAATTTGCGCGGGCGCATCCGGGGCAAAAAATTCATCTGTGCCCGGCTTTCGACCTGAAATACCCCCACCGCATCTGCCGCACAGAGCATGTCGTATGTCGCGTCATCTTTCTGTGGGATGGTCGCGATGCTGTGAGTGATGTTCTCATGTTGCTGCATCAAGGCAAATGCCTTGCGAAGACAGGTGAGCATGCCCAATGCAAGAATATCCACCTTGAGAATGCGCAGGGCATCAATATCATCTTTGTCCCAACAGATGACGGTGCGATCTTCCATCGCGGCATTCTCAATCGGGGCCAGTTCATCCAGTCGTCCGCTTGTTATGACAAAACCACCCACGTGCTGGGAAAGATGGCGCGGGAAGCCGATGATCTCGCCGATTAGGCGAATGGTCTGCATCAGGCGACGGTCTTCAAGATTGAGCCCCAATTCTTGGATGCGCTCCAGATCGACACTGCCATTGCTCATGCCCCAAATCTGTCCTGACAGACCTGCCGTTACATCTTGGCTAAGCCCCATCACCTTCCCAACCTCGCGAATGGCAGCCCGCGTGCGAAAGTGGATAACTGTCGCGCAGAGGCCCGCACGGTGGCGACCGTATTTCTGGTAAATCCACTGGATGACTTCTTCGCGCCGCTCATGTTCGAAATCCACATCAATGTCTGGTGGCTCTCCTCGGTGTTTTGAGACAAAGCGCTCAAAAACCATGGCGATCATATCGGGGCTGACATCTGTAATACCTAAGAGATAGCAAAGGATGGAATTGGCCGCAGACCCGCGCCCCTGGCACAGTATGCCTTTGGACTTGGCGAATTGTACGATGTCGTGAACGGTCAGAAAATAGGCTGGAAATTCGAGATCTTTGACTGCTGACAGTTCCTTTTCCATCAGCTTTATTGCGCGATCCGGCGGGCCATCCGGATAGCGCCGCTTTAGCCCTTCTTGTGCGAGACGCTCCAAACGGTCCTGCGGTGTTTCCCCTTCTGCCTCCTCATGGGGGTACTCATAGGACAGCTCGCTCAGATCGAAATTACATCTGTTGGCAATTTCCGCAGTGCGACGTAGCGCGGCAGGATGATCACGAAAAATGCGTGCCATATCTGCACCGGCCTTCAGACGGCGCTCCGCGTTGGGTAAAGCCCGGCTCCGATATCGTCAATGTTGATATTTTCACGCATGCAGGTCAGCACATCTGCAAGTTGCCTGCGGTTGGCCCGGTGCATCAGCACATCGCCGACGGCAACCATTGGAGCACATGTCGTCTGCGCTAATTTTGCACAAGCCGCCAGATAAGCCTGATCGCTTCCGTCATAGCGAGGGGTCGCGCCTAGGAACACATGGTTCGGAAATTGCCTTTCTATCTTCTGAATATCCGAAGCAGCGTTGCCTAACGTCTCTTTGGGTAGGGCAATCAGGATCATACCTTTGCAGGCGTCCATCATGTCCTCAGCATAAAGAAGACATTGCCCTTTTTCAGCGCGCCGTTTTCCTAAGGTGAGCAGACGTGCCAGTCTTTTGTAGGCGGAACGATCACAGGGCAGGGCAATCCAATCCACAGCACAGTTTTGTAATATCAGACGGCAGCCAACGATGAGCTTTGGGAAGATGGGTGTCGTGGGTTTGGGAAGAGCGGATGTATGCCCGATCTCTTGCCGGGATGACGAGTCGACCTGGTGCTGTGATCGGATCTTCAATGCGTCTTGGGGGTCGCGTTTCAGTTCTTTTAGCGCACTCCAGGCACGAACAACCCCCGCAAGTGAGTTGTGGTCTGTAATCGCAAGTGCCGAGAGGCCCAACTCTGCCGCCCGTACGATAAGTTCTTCGGGGTGAGAGGCACCGGTTAAAAAGGTGAAATTCGTGGTGACACAAAGCTCCGCATAATCCGGCGCATCAATGTGTTTGGCCAACATCTCGCGCTGGAATGTTTCGACAGGGCGGTGGGTTCTGTTCACTTCAATCATGCGAATTCTCCCTGAACGAACCACCCAGGGTTCTGAGGTGTATAAAATAGCCAGAGGCGTCTCCCCTGGGTCGTCTCCACTCTCCAATAATCGCGCATACCGGACCGCCAGTTGTCGTCTTCCATCCACCATTCGGGAGTGATGCGTTCAGGGCCGATCATGTGGCCTGTGGTCAATGAAATCCGACGCCAACGGAAATGGTTTGGGGGATAGGGGCCCCTGCCCGCAATCGGTTCGGGTGGAAATAGGCAGAGCGGGCGTGGGGTTTTACACATCCAGCCACTGGCTGCGTCTGAATAGGCCGCCGGTGAAACGATGAAACTACGCTCCGGAATATGGCTGTCAGCGGGTAGAAAGCGCTGAATGTTCTCGAGTCCGATCCGTGTTCCGATCCGCGTGATCAGGTCATCCAACCGGTCTTCGCCGTCACCTGCGACGTGAGACATTTGTTGCGTCGGCAAGGCTTCTGTCTGGGTTGCTTCGAGGCGCAGTTGATCAATGCCAAAGCCTGCATCCATTTCAGCCAACCCCTTTTCAAACAGGGGCAGAATCCTCTGGGGATCACGCAAGGCGCGGGCCAGACGTAATTCCACCTCTTGTTGATCCAGATCTACGCGCCGCAGTGTAATGACAAAGATGCGCGCACCCATTTCATGGGTTTTCAATTTGGCACAGAGCTGTGTCAGCAACCTTTCCGCACCGGCCATGACATCACTGAGAAGACCGATTGGCTCTGGCAATGTCATACGGACCCCGTAGTGAGGTGGAGCTACCAATGGAGTGATTTCTTCAGCTTGGTGGCCCAAAGCCTGATCAAGCCTCATCAATACATTGGCTCCAAAACGGCGGGCCAGCGGGGCGCGAGGCGTTGTTGCGAGATCTCCAATCTTACGCAGGCCCACTCTGACCAGCGCTGTTGTTGTTTTCTCATCAAGACGCAGGGCTGCAACGGGCAGGTGCTGAAGAGCGGGCAACATATCCCCGGTTGCAGCCTGCCCCTCGCCGTAATGCGCCAGGGCCCAAGCCGCCCCGCGTGTGTCAGCCAGGCCGATCTGCGCGGATAGACCGGCCCGCATCAAACCGCTACGGATAGCATTCAAGATACCGGTTTCCCCCCCGAAAAGATGGGAGGACCCACTGATATCGAGCACTAAACCATCGCGCCCCTCTAGGCCCACCCACGGGCAATAGCGGGTGGCCCAGCGGCGCAGGAGCAGCAAAAACTGTTGGTCCCGGTAAATGTCCGCTTCTGCTGTTTGAAGGTCTGGACAAAAGGCACGGGCATCTGAGTGGGCCATGCCCTGATGCAAACCTTGTCGCGTGGCTTCTGCATTGAGGCAATAGAGGCGGTTTGTGTTGCTGTGTTTGATCGTAAGCGCAAAAGGACCGGACAGCGGGTACTGCCGAAGAAACCGGTCACTCGCGAACCGGTGAAACCATATCGACACGACGCGACGCGCGATTCCATCGAACATGCCAAGATCCATTTGTTCCTGATTTGTTCTTAATAAGTCTCCAGTGAAAATGAGTCGAGTCTTGTGCCTGAAATATTGGATCGCAGCGCCAGCGAGTTTCGGCAGCATTGCTTCCCATGCCTTCGGGAATAAGGCAAAGCCCGGTGGTGTTTCCGGCCTTCGCTGCAAGCTGGAGCCGTCGACCAGCGGTCAGACTGAGTGGTTTGCTGATGTCGATCACGACCAGAGCGACTGCGCGTTCCTGCAGCGCCTCTTCTGCACTGGCGAGGCCGTCGGCCTGATGCTTCACATTTACGACCAACAGTTGAGACGGGTCTGTAAACTCCCCCAAACCTAGCGGATTAATATGCTCCAGACGATGGCTCTCGCGTATCCATAATGTCGGACCGCGAACCTGTGCCATCAAAACAGCAAGAAACCCAAAGCTGCCCGGACC
Source organism: Phaeobacter sp. BS52 (assembly GCF_045040595.1). Taxonomy (NCBI): domain Bacteria; kingdom Pseudomonadati; phylum Pseudomonadota; class Alphaproteobacteria; order Rhodobacterales; family Roseobacteraceae; genus Phaeobacter; species Phaeobacter sp. BS52. The sequence continues at coordinate 3,226,418 of NZ_CP090662.1, forward strand.
GCACACCTCATGAACGCGTCCGCGTTTGAGAGGAAAATAGGGAAGGTCCAAAGAGGTCATAATCGATTTATATCGCGTTCCGCAGTTATGCAAAAGCCAGAGCCCGACAGGAAGTCACGCCAGACGCCATACGCAGGAGAAAACTTGTTTCACGGAGCGACAGGTTGCGCCAGGAATGCCTTCCTTCCAGAATAGGGTGAAACCCCCAATTAGAGACTGTCTATAACCTTCTCCGCGCTTATGAGATACTCCTGTTGCTTCTCCGCGGACATTCTGTCCCAGGTTCGATAGGGCTGCATCAGGCGCGGGTTCTTTGACAGTTTCTCACGGTTGCGGATCAGGAAATCCCAATAAAGCGGATTGAACGGGCAGGCTTTGGGGCCGGTTTTCTGTTTCACGTCATAGGCACATGTCGTGCAGTAGTTCGACATCTTGTTGATATAATTGCCGCTGGCGGCATAGGGTTTGGAGCCTAAGAGGCCGCCATCGGCGAATTGGCTCATACCGATGACATTTGGGGCTTCGACCCATTCATAGGCGTCGGCATAGACGGCCAGATACCATTCGTGGACCTGATGCGGGTCTATCCCTGCCAGCATTGCGAAATTTCCGGTGACCATCAGGCGCTGAATATGATGGGCATAGGCTTCGTCTTGGGTCTGGGTGATGGCGGCGGCCATACAGGCCATCTTGGTCTCTCCGCTCCAATAAAACTCCGGCAGATCTCGCCCTGCGCCGAGGGCATTTTCGGAGGTGTATCCAGGCATCTTCAGCCAGTAGATCCCGCGCATGTACTCGCGCCAGCCGATAATCTGGCGAATGAAGCCTTCAACCGCGTTGAGGGGGGCATGGCCCTCATAAAAAGCGCGTTCGGCCCGGCGGCAGACCTCAAGCGGATTGAGCAAGCCGATATTGATGTATTGAGACAACAGGGAGTGATAGAGAAACGGCTCTCCGTCCAGCATCGCATCCTGATAATCCCCAAACAGCGGGAGCGCCGCATCAATAAAATGATCAAGTGCCTTGAGAGCCGCTGCCCGGGTGACCGCGAACCAAAACGGTGTCAGCCGCCCGAAATTGCTGGGAAACCTGTGTTCCACCAATTCCAACACGTCTTGCGTGATACGATCCGGATCGCAGCGCAGCGGCTTGGGCATGAACATGTCGTTCTGCGCCGGTTTGCGGTTCTCTGAGTCATAGTTCCATTTACCACCCTCAGGGGCGTCCCCTTGCATCAACAGGCCGGTTTTGCGCCGCATGTCGCGATAGAAATATTCCATGCGCAGCTGCTTGCGTCCCTCTGCCCAGCTGCGAAACATGTCGTGGCTGGCCAGAAATCGGCTGTCATCCAGCATGGTTATCCTGGCTGGTCCGGACCATGTGTTCAGCGCCTCTTTGAGACGATATTCGCCAGGTTCAGTCACCAGCACTTCGGTTGCGGTGAACTGCTCCAAAGCCCGGTCCAATTCGCCTATAAGGCTGCCGGAATTGTCTGGGTCATCCAGGTAGATATATTGCAGGTTCCAGCCCGCAGCGGTCAGCTCATCCGCAAAGTGCCGCATGGCAGACAAAACAAAAGCGAGCTTTTTCTTGTGATGAGGGACATAGCTCGCCTCCTCTGCGACCTCGGCCATCAACAGGCGGTCTTTTTGAGGATCACCGATCTGGAGTGAGGGGAGATCATGTGACAGCTGATCGCCCAGGATCAGAATGATCCGGCCTGCCTCACGGCTGTCTTGAGGTGTTGTTTGGTTGGTCATGTCCGATGCTCCGCTGACCTGCCAGCAGATAGCGTAACCGGGGATGCTGACAACGCCTGAGCGGCTGAGACATAGTGAGACGCGGCGGATAATCCTTTTTAGAGCCTAATATTCTGAAATCGCGGGGCCTCGCAGTCTTCCTCCCGCCTCAGGAGGCTTGGCTATAGCGCACGCCCTCCGGTTTATGGGCGTCAAATACGCTGGCAATAATCCGGGTCAGCGCGCGGCCTTCGGGCTCAATAGTTAGGGCATCATCCGTCAACGTGACCAGATCGCCATAGGCCGCTGTAACGGCTGTCAGATCTGCGGTCAGCTGTTGGGTCTGTGGCCCGAACCGGTGCTGCAGTTCGCTACGGTCCAAACGGAAGTCGCACATCAGCATCTCGATGGCCCGGGCGCGCATCTTGTCGATCGGAGTGAGCTGATGACCGCGTGTCCCGGCCAGATCGCCCGCTTCGACCCTTTGAATATATGCAGCGGTGGCAGCTGCATTTTGCACGTAGCCCCCGTCGAAACGCGAGATTGAGGAGGCCCCAACACCGATCAGCGTCGGGCAGTGATCATCTGTGTAACCTTGAAAGTTTCGCCGCAGATGTCCGCTATTGCGGGCCAAGTTCAATCCATCCTGCGGTCGTGCAAAATGGTCGATGCCGATATTCGCAAATCCCGCAGATTGGAATTTTTTGGCGGCCAGCTCAGCCAGATGATACCGGGTCTCATCACCAGGCAGGGCAGTATCATCAATCAGCTTCTGCCGTTTGGCCACCCATGGGACATGAGCATATCCGAAAAGAGCGACCCGGTCCGGCGCCAATGTCAGCACCTTGTCTACAGTATCTGCAATGCGCGTGGCATCCTGATGCGGCAGACCGTAGACAAGATCGGTATTCAATGAGTGAATGCCTGCGGCACGCAGATCCGCAACGCAGGCGGCAGCCACGTCAAAAGGCTGGATCCGCCCAATGGCGGTCTGCACTTCAGGATCAAAATCCTGAATACCGATGCTTGCACGGTTCATGCCTTCTTTCGCAAGCGCGGCGATTTTGTCGCGATCCACCATTGTGGGATCGATCTCGACCGAGAATTCCCAATCGGCTGTCGGCGGGATTGCAGATTTTATTGATTGGGCCAGCCGGTGGATGAGGGCTGGAGGCAGAATTGTAGGTGTGCCCCCACCCCAGTGCAGCTAAGCCCATCCGTAGCCCGTCGGGAAGAAACTCAGCGATCAGGGAAAGCTCTTTTTCGACAGTGTCGATATAGCTTTCCACGGGGCTGAGGGTTTGCGTGCCCTGGGTTCGGCAGGCACAGAACCAGCACAACCGCTCACAAAACGGGATGTGGATGTAGACCGAGACAGGCACTGCAGGATCCAGTGACGTCAATTGGGTCTTTTGGAAGGCAGCCCCCACCGCCGTGCTGAACACGGGTGCGGTGGGATAAGACGTGTAACGGGGCACGCGGCTGTCAAAAAGTCCCAGCGCGCGAAGGCGGTCAATCTGTTTCATACCGCCAGATATGACCGATTCCGGGCAGTGTGACTTTGCGCGAAATCAAATGTCAGTAGGGCAGGGGGGAGACACCGATAACCTGCTCATGCAGGTGCAGCGCGCTGACCCAGAGCAGCAGGCCGATGCCAGTGCGCAGCAAGAGACTGCGCAGATGGTGTCGCCGCCAGTTCGGATCAACTATCGGCTTGAGTGAAAACAGGGCGGTGTGGGCAAAATATGCTGCCGCTTCCTGACCGAGGGCCGTTGTTGCCTTGGCGTCGAAGAGCAGGATCGCAGCGCTTGCAAGAAACAAGGAACCGCCAAAGACGATGGCATGAGCCAGATCGCCATTTGCCAGAAGATGTGACAGCGACCAAAGCGCCAAAGCCAACAGGAGCGGATGGCGGCTGAGCGCGGCCCGGCCGGGATCACCCTGTGTCGGATTGGCGGTACGCTTTCCTCCCAGCGTGTAGGGTGTGTCCACCCCCAAGCCCCAGACGGCCAGCACAAAGACTAAGGGCATTGCCAGCATCGGGGCCCAGCGGGCCCAATCAAGCGGCGGCCAGAGTTCAACATAGGGGGCTTGTGCCGCCGCGACGATCACCCAGCCAAACAGTACCAGCGACAAGAGCCCGTAGACCGAGAAATAGATCTTGCGGCCAAGGGATGCGATCAGCCGCCCGCGCAGATCAGCGAGCCGCGGCAGAAAATGACTGACGGTGAACACCATCATAGCGAGGGCGAAGCCGGTCCAATCGTTTGTCATCTATAATGTCCTAACCCGGCGAATACGGTGTGACTGCGCGCGGTTCATTCTGTTTACGTCTGTGGCGGATCTACAGTGTGAACCGCGTCAGGATGCGCCATCGCAAAGGCCGGGTTCTCAGCGCATGTGGCCTCTATCATCATGAGACGCGGCAGATCGTCGAAAGTCACCCCCCAGCGGCGCGCGTTGTAGAGCTGCGGTATGAGGCAGAGATCCGCAAGCCCCGGATGATCGCCGGTGCAATAGGGGGCAACCGGATATTCCTCCAGCAGTGCGTTGAAGGCAACAAGTCCCGGGCGAATGAAATGTCGCATCCAGTCCGCAGGCATGTCGACTGGATGCGCGGCTGGGACGGCAGCAGACCCTGTGCAAAGACCACTGGCATGGCGGGCAACTTTCAGATTGCAGACCGGATGCAGGTCGACGGCGATGGCGTGCGCCAAGGCTTGAGCCAAGGCGCGCTCTGCCGGGGCGCGCGGCAGTAAATCCAGATGCCGTGTCTGGTCAAGATAGTCCAGAATGGCCAGTGACTGTGTCAGCCGCAGTCCGTCGATCTCCAGCACCGGCACCAGGCCTTGGGGGTTGCGGGCCAGATGTTCGGGGCTGGCCTGCTCGCCCTTGACCAAATCGACCGTCACGGCCTCATAGGCGATACCCGCCAAGTTCAGCGCAATGCGGACCCGGTAGCTGGCTGATGATCGCCAGTAGTCGTATAATATGACGTCAGACATTCCGCTTCCCCTACATTGCGCATGTTACAGGCCGCAGTACAGCCCTTTGGCCTAAACGTTGTTCAGCTCCTTAGCATGCAGCCAGTCGGCGTGTTTTGGGGCCTTCTTGGTCTTTGACCAGTCCTCCAGCATGTCCCATTTCACGGCGTTCAGCCGCTGAAGAAGCGCCTCCTCTTCGGGGTCAGGGCAGGCCAGCTCAACCCGATGACCGTTTGGATCGAAGAAATAGATCGAGTGAAAGATGGAGTGGTCGGTCACACCCAGAACCTCAACACCGTTGGCTTCCAGATGCTCTTTGAATTCAATCAGTGTGTCGCGGTCTTTCACTTTGAAGGCGATGTGCTGCACCCAGATCGGTGTGTTGCGGTCACGGTCCATTTCCGGCTTGGTCGGCAGCTCAAAGAAGGCCAGCACGTTGCCGTTGCCCGCATCCATGAAGATATGCATGTAGGGGTCTGGTTCATGGGTTGAGGGGACATGGTCCTCGGCGATCGCCAAGACAAAATCCATGTTCAGCATCGTGTTGTACCACTCTACCGTCTGCTTGGCGTCTTTACAGCGGTAGGCGACATGGTGGATTTGCTCGATTTTCATGTGTCAGTCTCCTCTTGCGGCAGCGCAGCAGCTGCCAGCGCTTGTGTCAGGATTGCGCGTTTCCCAATATGGTTCGCCAGCACCAGAACCAGACGCGCGTTCAGCGCATCGCTTTCGGCTTTGGTCAGTCCCTCATGGGCCGCGAGAAGATCGGCATAGAAATCATCGGCCCTTTCGATGTTCGGGGCCAGAATTAGATTTTCGTGATCGGTATTACGAGCGTTCATGCCGAGGCCTCCTTGCCAATCGCGCGGCGCAGGGCTGCACGGAATTGGTTTTGGTCAAATGCCGGGCGCCGCGCCGCCACATGCTGGTCAGGGCGGATCAGATAGACAGCACTTGTTGCATCACCGAGATAACGTTCGCGCAGGGTTCCGGTCTTGTCATCTTTGGTCGACAGGGCCAGCCGCTTCACCGGGATACCCGCCTCCTCAAAGCTGTCGGGAGCGTCCGCGTCGATGGTCAGCAGGGTAAACTGGTCTGCCAGTTTGGGCAGCAGATATCCGTCCGCTATCGACACATCAGGGCAGGGGCTACCGGGCTTGGTACGCTGAGGCCCATGCAAGGCATCCGCTGAATTCAGCGCCGATCTCTCATAGGTGCAGGGCAGGGACAGGCGCCCCGAATTCACCAACGGCCGGGCAAAGGCGTGATGTTCGGACAGGTCCAGAACTGCGTCCCGCATAATCCGGCTCATTTCCGATTTCGGCGTGATGAAATCGGTGGAACGGGAGGAGTTGAGGATATTTTCATCTGCACCATGAACGCGCTCGCTGTCGTAACTGTCCAGCAGGCTTTCGGGCGCCTTTCCCTCCAGCACCAGTTTCAGTTTCCAGCACAGGTTATCTGTGTCCTGCAAACCGGAATTGGCTCCCCGCGCACCGAATGGTGACACCTGATGTGCAGCATCGCCAGCAAAGAGCACGCGACCGTGACGGAATTTCTCCATCCGGCGGCACTGGAAGGTGTAGATTGAGACCCACTCCAACTCGAATTTCACATCCTCGCCCAGCATCGCCTTAAGCCTTGGGATCACGTTCTCCGGGCGCTTCTCACGCTCCTTGTCGATGTCCCAGCCCAGCTGCAGGTCGATCCGCCAGACACCGTCAGGCTGTTTGTGCAGAAGTGCCGATTGCCCCTTGTTGAAGGGCGGATCAAACCAGAACCAGCGCTCTGTCGGGAAATCCGCATCCATGATCACATCGGCAATCAGGAAGTTGTCCTCAAACACCCGGCCAACAAAATCGAGACCCAGCATCTGCCGGGTTGGCGAGCCCGCGCCATCGCAGGCAATCAGCCAATCCGCCTCAAGATTGTAAGACCCTTCTGGCGTGTCGATCTCCAGCGTGACGTGATCTGCGTGAGTGCCGATGGCAGAGACCTTGTTGCGCCCTCGAATTTCAATCGGGGCCCCGGCAGCCTGAAGCGCATTCGCCCGCTGAACCAGATACTCCTCAAAGTAATATTGCTGCAGATTGATAAAGGCAGGCTGCGCGTGGCCGCTCTCCGGCAGGAGGTTGAATTCATAGACTTTGCGGTCGTCGAAAAACACCTTGCCCAGATTCCACTGCACGCCTTTTTCCACCAGCGGGTCGCAGAAGCCGAGCCGGTCCGCGATTTCAAGACTGCGTTTGGAAAAACAGATGGCCCGACTACCGAAACTGACCTTGTCATTCTCGTCGAGAACCACGACGCCAATCCCCTGTTGGGCGAGATCAATTGCTGCGGCCAGACCCACAGGACCGGCGCCAATCACGATGACCGGGTGGCGCACCGGGGCGCCTGTGTCCTGATCTTCGCTACGCTGATAGGGATACATGGGAACTTCAAAGATCTTGTTCATCTGGTTTCCTCCCAAAAATACATGCCGTAGGGCAAAGCTCTCCCATGTACCGGCAAAGGCTGCCGGTATCGGATAAGAGCCTGTCATAGGTTGCCCCGGCAGGACACGATCTGGATCAAATCCCCCCAGATGATGTCTCTGCCGGGGTGTGGATCTTAGTCCTGAAGCGCGTCCCACATCTCCAGATCGCGCTGGGCGGTCCAGATGCGCGGGGTATCAACGCCGCGGGCCTCATCATAGGCGCGCGCCACATTGAAGGGCAGGCAATGCTCATAGATCGCGTAGTCCGCGAACTTCGGATCACATTCGGCCCGCACGGCGTCCCAGGCCTCTTTCAAGGTGCCGTTCCTGGCCGCCACTTTGGCGGCGGGGCGGTAGGTGCTCTCAACGAAATCGCGGGTGTTCTCAATGGCTGCGTTGACCATCTCCTTGCCCACCAGCGCATCACCGCGGCCGGGTGCGATGGCATCCACGTCGTAGGCTTTGATATTGTCGAGCGTGTCGCCCCAATCGCTGAAATGCCCGTCACCGCAGTAGCAGGCGGAGTGGTATTCAACGATGTCGCCGGTGAACATGACGTTTTGGTCCGGCACATGGATCACAGCATCACCCGCGGTATGAGCGCGGCCCAAATGTTTGATATCAACGCGGCGGTTGCCGAGGTAGACAGTCATGGAATCGCTGAAGGTGGTGGTCGGCCAGGTCAGGCCGGGGATGCTCTCATGGCCTTCGAACAGACGCGGAAAGCGCTGGAACTCACTGTCCCAGTCCTCCTGCCCGCGTTCGACCACCATCGAACGTGCCTTATCCGACATGATGATGTTCTGCGCGCCAAAGGCCGATGCGCCCAGCACGCGGACAGCATGATAATGCGTCAGCACCACATGAGTGATCGGCTTGTCGGTCACGGATCGCACGCATTCGATCACCTTATTTGCCAGCCGCGGGGTGGCCTGCGCCTCCACGATCATCACAGAGTCATCGCCGATGATGACGCCGGAGTTCGGGTCGCCTTCGGCGGTGAAGGCATAGAGGCCTTCGCCGATTTCATCGAAGGTGATCTTCTTTTCGCTCATGTCCCCTTGGGACGCAAAAGCCTTTGCCATGGTGGTCTTCCTTATCTTGCGTAGGGGTCTTCAAGTGCGGCCAGAACAGTGCCGGTGCAGTCGCCAAAGCCAATGGTATAACCATCGCCCTTCGCCGCGCCCTTCAGGGTCAGCGTATCGCCATCAGCGATGAAGGACCGCTCCTCGCCAGTGTCCAGCGTCAGCGGCTCCTTGCCGCCCCAGCTGAGTTCCAGGAGCGAGCCGCGGCTGTCTTTGGTTGGGCCGGAAATGGTGCCAGATCCCAAAAGATCGCCTGCGTTCATCGGGCAGCCGGAGGTGGCGTGATGTGCCAGCTGCTGCGCGGCGGAGTAGTACATTTCCTTGTAGTTGGTCCGCGCGATGGTGGTTGCGTCCTTGCCCTGTGGCGCCATGGTGACTTCTAGGTCGATGTCATAAAGCATCGGCCCGCAGTCCTTCAGGTGATCCAGCAATTCCACCTCGCGCTCTGGTGTGTTGCAGCGAAACGGTTCCAGCGCCGGTTTGGTCACGATCCAGGGGCTGATTGTGTTGGCCGTTGCCTTGGCCTGAAACGGACCCAGTGGCTGATATTCCCAGGCTTGAATATCACGTGCAGACCAGTCGTTCAGCAACACGTAGCCAAAGATATGATCGTCTGCTTCCTGAACGGTGATCGGGCCTTCAGACGGCGTACCGACGATGGCGCCCATCTCCAGCTCGATGTCGAACCGCGCGCAAGGCGCCCACCGCGGCGCGGCATCGTTCGGTCCCTTCAGCTGGCCCCAGGGGCGGCGCACATCGGTGCCGGACACCACAACCGAGGACGCGCGACCGTTATAGCCGATGGGGATGTGCAGCCAGTTCGGCGGCAGGGCGTTTTCGGGGCCGCGGAACATGGTGCCGACATTGAAGGCGTGGTTCTTACCTGCATAAAAGTCAGTGTATTCGCTGACTGCAAACGGCATGTGCAACTCCGCACCGGCTGCCGGAACCAGCAGGGGCTCCAGCTTTTCCTGCTCGGCAGCGCCGTCGGACAACAGCGCAGTCAGCCGTTCGCGCAGCGCGGCCCAGACGGCCGGGCCTTCCTCCATCAGATCATTCCAATAAGGCACGTCAAACAGCGGCGCATCGCCCAGCTGGATCAGTCCGGCTTCCTCGGCGGCCTGCATATCCAGGATCATGTCTCCGATCGCAACACCGCAGCGGGGATCATCACCGTCAACAGAGAACACCCCATAGGGCAGGTTGTTCAGCGGGAAGGGGTGGGTCGCACTATTGGCAGAGGAGACCCAGGATTTTTTCAAAGGCATGCGTGATCCTTTTGTTTGAGAGCCGCTGCTCCCGTCATCTTTCCCGAAATACTCCGGGGGGTGAATGCGGCCCTCAGGGCCGCAGAGGGGGCAGCGCCCCCCTTTGCTTATTTTTTGCCCGGGGTGCCGTCGAATTTCTTTTCGATGTCAGCCCAGCAATCTATGTAGTCATCCTGCAGCGGTGCCTCATTGGCGGCAAATGGCGTCAGATGCTGCGGGAAACGGGTCTCGAACATGAAGGACATGGTGTTGTCCAACTTTTCCGGACCCAGGTTTGCGTTGGATGCGCCTTCAAATGCGTTTCTGTCCGGGCCATGCGGCAGCATCATATTGTGCAGGCTGACACCACCGGGGACGAAGCCCTGTGGCTTGGCGTCATACTGACCATAGATATTGCCCATCAGCTCGGACATGATGTTCTTGTGATACCACGGCGGGCGGAAGGTATCTTCTGCCACCATCCAGCGTTCCCGGAACAACACGAAATCGATATTTGCGGTGCCGGGCTGGCCCGATGGGGCCGTCAGCACAGTAAAGATTGACGGATCCGGGTGGTCAAACAGGATGGCCCCAACCGGACAGTAGGTCCGCAGGTCATATTTCATTGGCGCGTAGTTGCCGTGCCAGGCCACCACATCCAGCGGTGAGTGACCGATCTTGGTCTCGTGAAACTGGCCACACCACTTGATGGTGACGGTGGATGGCGTCTCGCGGTCCTCAAACGCCGCCACCGGCGCCTTAAAATCGCGCGGATTGGCCATGCAGTTGGCGCCGATCGGGCCACGGCCAGGCAATTCAAACTTCTGCCCGTAGTTTTCGCAGACAAAGCCACGACAGGGGCCGTCCAGCACTTCGACCCGGTAGACCAGCCCGCGTGGGATGATGGCGATTTCCTGGGGCTCGAGATCAATGATGCCCAGCTCAGTCGCAAACCGCAGCCGCCCTTCCTGTGGAACCACCAGCAATTCGGAATCAGCGGAATAGAAATAGCTGTCCACCATCGAGTCGGTGACCAGATAGACATGGCTCGCCATGCCGACCTGGGTGTTCACATCACCTGCCGTGGTCATGGTGCGCATGCCCGTGAGCCAGGTCAGCCCCTCTGTGCCATGGGGCACCGGATCCCAGCGGTACTGACCGAGGCTGATCACATCCGGGTCCACATTCGGGGCAGACTTCCAATAGGGCAGATCAATTTTGGTGTAGCGATGAGAGTGTTTTACCGAGGGGCGAATGCGATAGCACCAGGTGCGCTCATTCTGGTGGCTTGGGGCGGTAAAGGCGGTGCCACTCAGCTGTTCACCATAGAGACCGTAGTTGCATTTCTGCGGGCTGTTCATGCCTTGCGGCAGGGCGCCGGGCAACGCTTCTGTTTCAAAGTCATTGCCAAATCCGGGCATATAGCCCGCGTGAGGCCCGGCAAGAGACGGGGCCTGGATCATTTCATGGGCATCGACTTTGTGATTCATGACGCGCTCCTTTTGGTGTTCTCTGTTTCGGTAATAGTTGATTTTGTAACTAACAAGGGATAGCTCTGCCCTATGGATGAAAAAGATGACTTCGCGTTACAGGATTTCTTGCCGTATCTGCTCAACCGGGCGGCGGAGGAATCCTCGCTTGAGTTTCAAAAGCACTACAAGAACCGCTATGGAATGCTGCGCAATGAATGGCGGGTGCTGTTTCACTTGGGCAATTACGGCCGCATGACAGCAACCGAGATTGGCCAGCGTGCCAAGATACACAAGACGAAGATCAGCCGGGCGGTTGCGAAACTGGCGGAACGTCGTTTTGTGCTACGTCATCGCGACGAGAAAGATCGTCGTGCCGAGCACCTGGAACTTACGTCGCAAGGTGAGGCCGCTTACCGGGACCTGAGTACGCAGGCTGCGATCTATGATCGTCAACTCGCGGGGCGGCTTAGCGACGGGGAAAGTGCGGCGCTGCGCGACATGTTGCGCAAACTTGCAGGAATTGAGCCATAGACATCGCCGGGTTGAGGCCTCAGATTGGACCGGGACCACAATATGAGGCCGTGCATAATGACGGATGCTGCTTCACGCGCCACGCCGATAATCGACTGGCTCACTGCTGAAGGGCTACGGGGGGCCAGCCGTCAGGAGATGTTGCAGGGATTCTGCCAGAGGCTCGCCGACACCGGGGTACCCCTGCTACGCTTCCATCTGGCACAGCGCGCTTATCATCCGAAATATGGTGGTATTGGGTTCAGCTGGACGCGGGCCGACGGGCTGTCGCATGAGTATTATGAACACAGCGATACCCCACGAGATGAATGGCTCTACAGCACCTTCTATTACATGTTGGAACGCGATGTGCCTGAGTTCCGCAGTAAGCTGACAGGCCATGTTCTGGAGAGGTTTCCAGCGTTGGCGCAGTTCAAGCAGCGCGGAGCAACGGATTACTTTGCCTTGGCAAAGCGGTTCGGCGATTTCGCTGACGCACCTTTTGATCCTCGCCGCCCGGGCGAGGGGATTTTGTCGTCCTGGTCGACCGATCATCCCGAGGGATTTACTGATACAGACTTAGCCCTGATCCGCCAGATTTACTCGCATCTGGCATTGGCGCTGCGCGCGGCATCTGCACAGCAGATGGCCAAAGATCTGTTACAGGTCTATCTGGGGCGCGACGCCGGGCAGCGGGTTTTGTCAGGAGAAATTCAACGCGGATCCTCCCGCCAGATTGATGCTGTAATCTGCTACTTCGATCTGAAAGGGTTCACCCAGCTGGCAGAGCAAATTCCGGGTGCCGAGCTGATTGATATGCTCAACGATTACTTTGGTCTGGCTGTTGAGACGATCCAGTCTCACGGCGGGAATATCCTGAAATTCATGGGTGATGGCATATTGTCCATGTTCGATCTTGGCAGCATTGCTGAGGACGCGACTGCTGCCCTAGCTGCCGCCAGCGCACTGCAAGGGAAAATTCGCAAGCGCAATACGGAGCGCGCAGCGCAAGGCGTGCCAACTGCGGATTTCACTCTGGCGCTGCACGCGGGCGAAATCCTCTACGGAAATATCGGCTCTGAGAACCGGCTGGATTTCACAGTTATCGGGCCAACCGTCAATCTGACGGCGCGGATATCCGGTATGCATACCTCCGTTGGGCGCAGCATCATCGTATCTGAGCAGGTGCAAAAAGCAGCTCAACCGACCAACCATGATCTGGTCTCGTTGGGTCGCTATATGCTGCGCGGTGTCGCAGAGCCGGTGGAGTTGTTCACGATCTACGGGGGGTAATTTCCGCGACCTGTTGGGGCTGGAATTCAGCGAAAGGTAAAATTTGCCATAATTTTCGCATTTTTCTCCCTTAGTGCTGAAAGCAGGAAAAGGGTGTGGTCAGTGAGATTCGTCGAAACCTCGCAACGCGTCACCCCGGACAGCGACAGAGCAGCAAGGATAAGATGCAATGAAACTGACACTGCGCATGACCCATCTGACAGCCGCAGCGGCTGTGTGGTTTGCAACCGGTCCGAATGCCTTTGCAGCGGGTGAGTGGCCGGATGCGGGTGGCCCTGGGAACGGCAACGGTAATGGCTGGGGCAATGGCTGGGGTAATGGCTGGGGCAACGGCGGAGGTAACGGAAATGGCAATGGCAACGGTGGGGGCCAGACGGTTCCTGAAATTGATGTCAGTGCCTAGGCCTGCTCGCCGTCGCTGCGGTTGCGGCAGCGCTTCTGCTGACTTGGGAACTGCGCCGCCGCCGATCCATACAGAACTGATGCTGTGATGGCGTATGGCGTCAGAGGAAACCGGGCCTAGATCAGGGCCCAGTTTGCTGTGGCAAAGGCGACATAGGCGATCAGCGCATTGGCCACCATATGGGCCAGTATCGCCGCAGCCAGACCGCCGCCGCGCAGATATAGCGCACCAAAGATGGCGCCAGCCGCCATTCCCAAGGCAAAACGGTCGTGCATCAAGCCAAAGAGGGCGCTCGTGATGAGAAGTGCGACAACGGCCCGTAGAATCTGACCTTGTCCTGCCATGCGGCGCAGCAGATATCCGCGAAAGAACAACTCTTCGATAATCGGGACCAGAACGACGGTGCCGAGAAGACGTGTGCCAACCCAGAGCATATCGCGTTCATCGGTGCCACCCCGGCTGATGCCCGGTGTGGACATCACAATCCAGACAGCGGCGATCGCGGCGCCAGCCGCGATGTCAATTGGCCGTGGTCGATATGCCAACTGGCGCAGGGCAGGCCAGAATACGAGCAAAGCGGCGGCCATCATCGCCGCGCGCAGCGGGTACCCTTGCGCAGGATCGGCCCAAATCGCGGACACCAGCACACCGCTTAACATCATCACGATGAATGGGACGATGGAGGCAAGCAGCATATCAGCGCGCATCGGCGGCAGTTCAGCCGCAGCTGCGGCCAGCGCCTCTGGATTGGTCTGCAACCAGCGAGAGCGATGCGCAATGGCCAGCACCAGCAGCGCCAATAGCGTAAACATCAGCCAGCCGGCGTAACTGTGGAAGCCGTTAACGGCGTGCTCCGGTGCGATCCATGCACCGATCAGGATCAGGATGGCGATACGCACGATGTTGAATGCCCAGCTGAGCAGCAGCGCCGCAGGGAACAAGACCAGCCAGTACCGTGTCTGACGAATATCCCGTCCCATCAGCAACGCATATAGCCCCATGAAGGTGGTCACGAGTGCAAAGCCTTCTACGCCGGAGCATGGTTCGCCGATCTCCACCAGAAACCCGTCAACGCGGATCAGATGCAGCGCCGCATCAGACCAGACCGTCGCGCCGGAGACTTCCAGTACCCATGTCACCAGAACGAAGGTCACCGAGGTCAGCGCCTCGATGTTCCAGATCGGCTCCATCATGCGGGTGATGTCGGGCATGACCAGCGCCACCATCAGCGCCAGCGTCAAAGAGAGCCCGCAGCCGCGCAACCAGATCAGCCATGCACGCAGTGGCATCAGGGACAGCACCCCACCCAGTCCGGCAATAGCGCCGCCGAGGCAGATTAGAATGAGCGTCGGTGATATCCATGCGTTGATCCCAGCGGGGCCAAATAGTGCCAGCGGGACAAGCGCGATCATTAGGCCCGCGAGGTTGAGCACCAGCGCCGAGGGGCGTCTTGGGGCCTGTCCGATGGCAGACGTCAATGCGTGATATGCGCTGCGCATCAGGATCAGATAAAGCCCAAGCACGGTTAGAACGGCCAGCAAGCGCCCGGCGATCGAGCGCACAGTTGTGCACGCCAGATCTGCGCCGGTAAATTTGCAATGCACATTGGCCAGCAGCTGATAGGCGACCATGATGACAAACAGTTCGGCAACTGCCAGCCCAAGGATCAGGATCAGCCGACGCCCGCCGCGCTGGGCGACCAGCCCGGCCTCACCGCTGGTGGGGTGCTGGTCAGATATCGACATCCACGCCTGGCAGGTTCAACGATTTCATCATGTCCCGCAGTTCCTGACGAGCGGCGATATTGGAGATATTCAGCTGTTTGACGCCGATATCCTTAAGGTCAAGCAACGTCAGCCCGCGCGGGAATAACTCCCGAAAGACCACGCGCTCGGAAAAGCCGGGCGCCACGCGAAACCCGATCCGTTTGGACAGCATGGAAATGGCGCGTTCCATCTTCTCTTTGTTGACCATGCGCTGGGTGCCAACACGATTGCGGATCACGATCCAATCAATCGGCTTCAACCCGGCCTGGGCCCGCAGTTGCCGCGCATTCCAGACCATTTCTGAATAGACGGATGGGCCAGTGATTTTCTCACCTTTCTGATCGGTGTGAGCGAGGAGGTCAAAATCGACAAAACTGTCGTTCAACGGCGTGATCAGCGTGTCTGCCAGAGAATGGGCGACTTGGCTCAGACGGGTATGCGATCCGGGGCAGTCGATCAGGATGAAATCATTGTTGGGTTCCAGTTCGGAAACCGCAGCAGACAGCCGGTGGTCATAGACATTTTCGCCCGGTTGCAGGCTATCGGCGTCGATTTCAGGGAGCTCGTGCAGCGCAACCAGCGGCAGCTCCAGCGCGGCTTTCTCCATGAACGCCCTGCGGTTCTCCAGATAGCGCCCGAGCGACCGCTGCCGCAGATCAAGGTCCAAAGCGGCAATTTTGTACCCCAGCCGGGCCAGTGTGGTTGCCACATGCATGGAGACGGTGGACTTGCCCGCCCCACCTTTTTCGTTGCCGACGACAATAATATGCGCCACGTTCACTTCCCCCAATCACTGCGCGAAATACTGCGCATCTTGGGCTGACTATACTGTCCGGTCGAATCGATGGGAAGCGCGATATCCGCAGGTTAGGGCCTGATTTAGGCTCTGTGGTTTCCTCAGGGTGAACTTGCGCAATGAACATGGTCGCTGAAGTCGCAACAAAAAACGCCGCCCAAGGGAGCGGCGTTTTCCAAAAAATAAGTCCAGGTTGGCTTAGAAGCCCAGACCTTCGTACTTCTTTTTGAACTTGGATACGCGGCCACCGGCGTCCATCAGACGGGTGGAGCCACCGGTCCATGCGGGATGCACGGTGGGGTCGATGTCCAGCGCCAGTGTGTCACCCTCTTTGCCCCAGGTGGAGCGCATCTTGAGGATGGTGCCATCGGTCATTTTGACGTCGATGAAGTGGTATTCGGGATGGGTGTCGGCTTTCATGATACCACTCCTTACGCTTTGGCTTTGTAGTTTGTATCTTCTGCAATCCGTGCAGATTTACCGCGACGGGCGCGCAGATAGTACAGTTTCGCGCGACGCACACGGCCGCGGCGAACGACAGTGATGCTGTCGATGTTGGTCGAGTGCAGCGGGAACACACGTTCCACGCCTTCGCCAAACGAAATTTTGCGAACGGTGAACGAACCGGCGATGCCGGAGCCGTTTTTGCGGCTGATGCAGACGCCTTCGTAGTTCTGCACGCGCGAACGGCTGCCTTCGGTCACCTTGTAGCCGACGCGGATGGTGTCACCGGCTTTGAAATCGGGGATCTCTTTCCCCAGGGCGGCAACTTGTTCCGCCTCCAACTGTGCGATCAGGTCCATCGCAGGTCTCCTATAATTGCTCGTGGTTTTGCCCACGAAGTTTTGCGCGGTTGCGAGAGCTCTTGGTCTTCACCGGGTCCCGCAGATAGCAGCCCGCCAGAGATCACTCCGTTCTTTCCTAAGCGTGTGCTGTGCGCCCCCCAAATTGCCGAAGAAGGCGGGTCAGGGGTTTCAAAATGCAACAGAACACAGGTCCACAGACGCAAAAGCGAATCCAGACAGGGGCCTTCTATGCCTGTTTGGTCAGCGGATCAAGGGGAGAGGCCGCGTTTAAGAACCGCAAATCCCGCCTTCGGATCGTTCAGTCTGACGTCTTGCGGTCCTGGTAGGCCTGCCAGAGATCAGGGCGTCGGGCCTTGGTGATGTCTTCGCTCATTTTCTGGCGCCATTCAGCAATTTTACCGTGATGGCCGGACATCAGCACATCAGGAATGGTTTGTCCTTTCCATTCCGCTGGGCGGGTATATTGCGGATGTTCAAGCAGGCCGGAGGAAAAACTCTCCTCTTCGGTGGAGGCTTGATTGCCAAGAACACCGGGGATCAGGCGCACAGTGGCGTCGATCATCGCCTGCGCAGCAATCTCCCCGCCGGTCATGACGAAATCCCCCAGAGAAACTTCCTGAATGCCGTAGTGCTGCAGAACTCGTTCATCAACGCCTTCAAAACGTCCACAAAGCAGTGTGACACCATCGCAGTGCGCCAGATCCTGCATCAAGGCCTGATCCATCCGGCGCCCGCGTGGCGACAGGTAGATCAACGGCCAATTGCCGACAGCGCCCGCCATCGTATGCTCAATCGCATCCCCCAACACATCCGCCCGCAGCACCATACCAGCGCCACCGTCGGCGGGGGTGTCATCGACATTGCGGTGCTTGCCGATGCCGAACTGGCGTAGATCAACCGTGTCCAGCTGCCACAGCCCCTCTTGCAGGGCCTTGCCGGTCAGGCTTTCACCCAGAATGCCGGGGAAGGCATTCGGGAACAGGGTCATGATTTTCGCCTTCCAAACGCCAACTAGATTCGGCGTCGGCGTCATCAGCTCGCGTGGCTTGAAAGAGGGGCCAATGGCCTTGCGGCCGTGAGATTTGTTTTGTGCACTCATGTGGTGCTGTTTAATCCAGTTAGAACGACACGCAATAAAAAGCTTTGGTGTTTGGATGAATTCGGAAAAGGCCCCTATTGTAACCGACCATGAGTATCAGGCCGCAATCGAGGATGTGCAGGCACGAGCCAAAGCGTTCTGGCCACGTATTGCGTCGGACCTCGGTCTGGCTGCCGAAGGTGCCCGGTTTCGTCAGCTTCTGGTGAACAGCCGGTATCAGCATGTTCGCAGCGTTCAGGAGGTGACAACGGCAACCGGGCAACGCTATGTCTTGAGGGCGGTCTTTGACGACACCACTGCTGCACGGCAGATCAGGGCTCTTGATCGACATCAGCAAGCGGCGCTTGACCTGCAATCGGTATGCGGCGTGTCATCGCCTGACGTCCTGTGGCGAGATCAAGATAGCGCTGTAGTTTTGATGGATTTTGTCCAAGGGGAGACTGCCTACCGCGAGCTGGCTATGACCGAATACGGGTTTGGTGACCGGGCAGAGGTTCTTCGCCGGATTGGATGCGCGGTCGCTGAGCTGCATAGGGTTTCGGATGCAGGAGATATGCAATTCTGGCCTAAACCCTTTCTGAGACAGATATCAGCGCGGGCGGAGGCGGTACGCGCCGGGAAGTTTCAGGTCTTGAAGCCGAAGAGGTATTTGGGTCTCTGTGCGCTGCTTCACCGGGAGGCTCGGCGTGCACGTAAACAGACATTCCGCGGTGCATTGGAGCATGGAGATCTGCATCTGCGGAATATCCTGATGTGCGACAGCGAGGTGTCATTCATAGACTATTCAAACCATGACGGAATGTTCCCGCAGCGCGATATTGCCGATATTTGGTTGTCCAACTGCCCCGACCACCTTGCTGCAGAAGGGCGCACGCCTGGTTTCGGAGGGGTGGCCAGAGCGGATTGGGCAGCATTTGAGGAGGGCTATGGTGCAGAACTGACGGCGGATCCTATCTTCAGGTTCTTCTTTACCTGGCGTCTGTTCAAGCTGTGGTCAGCACTGGGCAGAAAACGATCGGAACCGCGACAGCGAACGCAGGATGTCGCTGCCGCCGCGGAACATGTTTTGGAGCAGCTGTTGGCAGCTGAAGGCTGACAGGCTCAGAACACGCCATCCGGTGGGTCTGCGATGATGCGCCCGCTTGCAAGATCAACCGTCGGTACAGCTGCCAGCGTGAACGGTAGCAGCACGGTTTTGCTCTCCGCCGGGATGGCGATTTCCAGCAGATCGCTGGCGCCGTGGTTCTGGACTGATTTTACGGTCCCCAGCAGTGTCCCGCCGGTGTCATAAACCTCAAGGCCCATCAGATCGGTGTGATAATATTCATCATCCGGAAGATTTGGGAGCCGCTCGCGTGGTGCAAACAGGCGCACCCCCTTCAAAGCATCGGCCTGCTCCTTGCTCTCGATCCCGCCGATACGGGCGGTAAACCCGTTCTTGATGGCGCGGACCAGGGTGATCGTATAGGTCTGACTGCCGTCTTCAGTGCTGAGCGGGGAGTAGTCTTCAATATCCTCGGGCATGGCGCAGAAACTCTTCAGGCGTACCTCGCCCCGCACCCCATACGAGCCTGAAATGGCACCAACGCAAATCTGCTCAGTCATTCAATCCATCCTTTGCAGAACCGCGCAGCAGTCCAAGTGCCGCCTGCGAGTCCACAGCGTTCTGTTTGGTAGTTGCGTTCATAGAGAACACCTGCGGTAAAGGCGATCAGAACAAAAACCGCAAGCCGGATCAATCGCCACATCTGTGGATTACCGGGTTTCGACCGGCAATGCGTTGCGGCGGGTTTCCCAGCCTAGCTGTTCCAGCTCCGGTGTTTTGGACATCCGCTCCGGGTGGCCAACGCAGAAATATCCGATCAACTGCCAGTCGGCCGGAACATCCAGATCCCGGTTCAGCTGTTGCGGATCAAGGATCGACACCCAGCCCAGCCCCAGACCTTCGGCACGCAGGGCGAGCCAGAACAGGGTCACAGCGGTAACAACGGAGTAGCGGCGCATCTCCGGCATGGTGCCAGCGCCGAGCTTGTGACCTTTTGTTGTGGAATCATCGCAGTAAATCGCCAGCTGAACCGGTGCTTCGCGCATTCCGGACAGTTTCAGCTTAGCATAGCGCTCAGCTTTGGCTTCGGAAAAGCCCGCCAGCGCCGAGGCATTTGCGGTCTCGAAATTCTCAAGTGCGGCGGCCCGAGCTGCGTCACTTTCGACACGGATCACCCGCCAGGGTTCGCTGAGCCCGACCGAGGGCGCCAGCTGAATGGTGTCGAGGCAGCGCGTAAGCACTGCCTCGTCCACCGGATCGGAGCGAAACCGGCGCACATCGCGCCGGACACGCATCAACAGATCAAGTTGCATGCGGAAGTCTTCAGAGAATGAATTGTCCCGCATGTTCATCAACTTACTCCGCGTCTGCAGTCGCTTCAGCAGCCTTGGCTGCTTTTTCTTCGGCGCGCTCCTGAGCTTTCTTGCCCGGGGTGCCTTTCTTGGGGTTGTTCCGCTCCACCTTAGCGCGAACGCCAGCAGCTTCCAACATCCGAGCGATACGATCTGTGGGCTGAGCGCCCTGATCCAGCCAGTGCTGCACACGCTCCATGTCCATTTTTACGCGCTCTTCACTGTCTTTCGGCAGCAGCGGGTTGTAGGTGCCCAGCTTTTCGATGAAGCGACCATCGCGCGGCATGCGGCTGTCAGCAGCCACAATGCGATAGAAGGGACGCTTTTTCGAGCCGCCGCGGGCCAGACGAATTTTCATTGCCATGGGTTCAGTCTCCTTTAATGGCGTTTACAGGGATATCCCTGTTATTCCTGGTGTTTCTTATGGTGTCGGATGACTTCCTGAATGATGAAGTTCAGGAAAGCCTTGGCGAAATCGGGGTCCAGGTCGGCCTGTTCCGCCAGGTCTTCGAGCCGTGCGATCTGCGCGGTTTCGCGCGTCGGATCGGACGGGGGAAGGTCGTGTTCAGCCTTGAGTTGGCCCACCGCCTGGGTGTGCTTGAACCGCTCGCCCAAAGTGTAGACGAGAATGGCATCAAGGCGATCAATGCTCTCGCGGTGGCCTTTCAGCAGCGCCGCTGCACGGGCGACGGGATCTTGGGTCTCTGTCGTCATTTCTGGCTCCGCGAGGGAATGAATGGGACGCGCATTGCGCGGCTGTGGGTGATGGGATCAGTCAAGCGCCCAGCCCTCCGGTTTGAACAGGGGATCTGCGTAATGGCTGATTTCCATCTCGATCCCATGGACCAGCTGGCTGTCCTTAAGCGCATCGGGGTCGGGGTGGCGATAGACTGCATCACTGCCGTCAATCGTCGCGGCCTCATGATCCTTCCGTGCGCCCAGCCGTTCTGCCAAGCGGATCGAATCCAGGTTTTTCGGATCAATATAGCTGACCGCGCCATCCCAGCCGAGCGTATTGTAATAGTAGTTGCGGGCCGCATGGGTGGCTTCCAGCGCATACCCCTTACCAGCGGCGTCAGGCCAGATGATCCAGGCGATTTCACGTTCAGGCCAGCCTGCGGGCATCCAGCCTCCGGCCATCCCGTAGGTTTCCTCGGTGATCTTGTCGTGGATCATCCACATGCCAAACCCGCGCACCTGCCAATGGCCGATCTCCGCGGCGTAGAGCATCCAGGCTTCGTACGGGTTCAGTGGACCGCCCATGAAGCGCGCGCGATAAGAACTGAACGTTGCCTTGAAGTCGGGATAATCCACGGCTTCGGGGCCCCGCAGAACCAGGCGTTTGGTTTCGATCACTGGGATGGACGAGGGCATCAGGCACCCCTCGCGCTGCATGAGAAACGGCGACAGATCATTGGAGACGCCCCGTTGTCACAGGCTCGCCCAACAGGCGCTGGCGCGGCTGATGCCGCCAGGTTCGCATATTGTTGGCCGGGGCCAGGCGGAACGACACCAACTGCTCCGGGCGGGCGCCAATGCGCTGCGCCAGAGCGATGGATGCGGTGTTATCCTCCGGAATGAAGGAGGCGATATTGCTCCAGTTTTTCTCACGGAAGAGCCAATCAAGAACGGCCTCTGCCGCCTCGCTTGCATAGCCTTTGCCCCGCGCATCCTCTGTCAGATGCCAGGAGAGTTCTGGTTCCGGCCAGCCTTTGGGGAACCATGGGCCAATCATGCCGACCGGGCGTCCGGTGCTGCGCTCGACCAGGGCGAACAACCCATAACCGCGCAGGTGCCAGTGACCAATAATGGTGGCAATCGACCACCAGAGGGCATCTGGATCGTCAGCTGCATCAATAAAGCGCGGGGCGCCAATGCGCAGAAAGGCATCATGCGCGTCGAAACCGGCCTCCGCAGGGGACACCAGTGTAAGCCTCTGCGTCATGAGGCTGGGGAAACGATAGCCCGTGTCTGACATTACCACATCCGTATCAACCCCTGCGGCACAGGCCGCAGCGATCTGTTTATGCATCAAAGACGGTTTGACCATGCCAGATGCCGGAAAATAATGGGTTAAAGCACCGTCCAGGCGTGGCAGAGTCGCCACAGTGGCACCGCTACGGTGGCCTGTGGAGCAGGAAAAGCGGAGATCCATCATGCGTAGGCCTCCATCCCGCCATCCGCATCAGGTGCGTTATGGCGGTAGACGAGCGTATCTGCAGACGTTTCGCCTTCGGGCAAAGGTGCCTCAGGATCCTGCGTGGCCCCTAGCCTCTCAGCCACTGAGACCGATTTGTCGTTTCCGGGCGTGATGTAGCTGACAAGGGTGGTAGCGCCCATCTGGGACCACGCCCATTCCAACGCTGCAGATGCTGCTTCGGTGACGTAACCGTTGCCTTCGAAGCCGTTGCAAAGTGTCCAGCCGATCTCCGCTTCGGGGTAATGGGCTGGTTTGTTGATGCCGACTTGGCCAACAAATGCGCCGTCTTCGCTGCGTTCGATTGCCCAGCTGCCGAAACCCAGAAGGGACCAGCTGCCCACCTCAGCGGCAATTGTCTGCCAGCTGTCCTTGAGTGAAAACGGCCCGCCCATATAGCGTGCGCGTTCACTGGCCAGCACATGGTGAAGCGGCGCGAAGTCCGACATCACGTGGTGGCGCAGCGTGAGGCGCGCAGTGGATATGGTGGGCGCAATGGTCACCTTACTTCTTCTTGCCCAGGCCGCTCAGACCGCCGGGCAGACCCATGCCGCCAAGGCCGGGTAGCCCGCCGGGCATACCGCCCATGCCACCGGGAAGGCCCTTGCCGCCGCCCATGGCTTTGGCTGCTGCTTCCAGCGCTTTTGGATCCATCTGGCTCGGATCCATTCCAGCCATATCGGGCATGCCGCCGCCTTTGCCGAACATGCCAGACATGGCTTGTTTCAGCATCTTGCCTTTACCCATCTTGCCCATCTTCTTCATGACGTCGGCCATCTGACGGTGCATCTTCATCAGTTTGTTGAGGTCGGAGACCTGCATACCTGACCCTGCTGCAATGCGCTTCTTGCGAGACGCCTGAAGGAGGGCAGGATTGGCGCGTTCTTTCTTGGTCATCGACTGGATCATGGCGATCTGCTGGCGCAGCACCTTGTCATCAAAACCGGATTCTTCGACCTGTTTTGCCATTTTGGCCATGCCGGGCATCATCTGCATCATGCCCTGCATGCCGCCCATCTGGATCATCTGCTCAAGCTGCATCTTCAGGTCATTCATATTAAAATGACCCTTCATCATGCGCTTCATCATGCGCTCGGCCTGTTCGGCCTCAATGGTTTCCTGGGCCTTTTCAACCAGAGCAACGATATCGCCCATGCCGAGAATCCGGCCTGCGATTCGGTCAGGCTCGAAGGTCTCGATGGCGTCCATCTTCTCGCCCAGACCGACAAAGCGGATGGGTTTACCGGTGACCGCGCGCATCGACAGCGCCGCACCACCGCGGCCGTCGCCGTCCATCCGGGTCAAAACGACGCCGGAGATGCCGATCTTGGCATCGAATTCTTCGGCCACTTCGACCGCGACCTGACCAGTCAACCCGTCAACAACCAGCAGCGTTTCGCGGGGGGAGACGACATCGCGGACGTCCTCGACCTCCTGCATGAGCACTTCGTCAATCTGCAGGCGGTCGAGCAGTGTCGAGCATATAGACGTCGTAGCCACCCAAGGCGGCCTGCTGTTTGGCGCGCTTAGCGATATCGACAGGTTTCTGACCCGGCACGATAGGCAGCGTGTCGACACCGATCTGGGTACCAAGTACCGCCAACTGATCCATTGCAGCCGGGCGATACACATCAAGCGACGCCATCAGGACGCGCTTGCCTTCTTTATCTTTCAGACGCTTGGCAAGCTTACCAGTGGTGGTGGTCTTACCAGAACCTTGCAGACCAACCATCAGGATGGGGGCTGGCGGGTTGTCCACTTTCAGCTGGCCCGGATCCTCATCACCGCGCAGCACACCCACCAGTGCATCATGGACGATTTTGACAACCTGCTGGCCGGGCGTAACCGATTTGGTCACCGCCTGGCCTGTAGCCTGATCTTGCACACGTTTCACAAAATCCCGGGCAACCGGCAGCGAGACATCCGCCTCCAGCAGCGCAACGCGGACTTCGCGCAGGGCGGTTTTGACGTCTTCTTCGGACAGCGCGCCCTGTTTGGTCAGCCGGTCAAAGACACCGGATAGGCGTTCGGATAAATTTTCAAACATGCCTTCGGCCTCCTATGCCGGTTTCAACGTGGACGCCCCACATGTAGGGAGCAAAGGATCCATGCGCAATCACCCCCACGGGCGTAACACGCTGGTGGAGGGCGATCCCTGGCAAGGGCAGGGACCGGAAGACTGTAGCGGCTCCCGGATTTGGGCCATGCGTTACTCGTTCGCCTGCAATGAGTCAACCCGAAGCGCTTTGGCCGGGAATAGGTGGTCCGCTGCCATGCGTTGAGCGCAACGGTTGACGCAAGGCACTGCGGTGGGGGAGTATCAGAGTGCGGGGCACGTCTATACGCGTGCAAGCGCCATCGCATTGCAGGTGCGTGAACAGCGCCTATGCGATGGCTCTTTGGTAGATGTCAGACATGAACAAAAACATGGGTCAGCCAAGCCCCCACTGCAGAGGCAGCTATTCTCAAGGCATCTGGTGCGGCGTTCCTGTCGCATTCCTTCATCGGGCGGCTTTGCAGCCACAGAAGGATCAAGACAGATGCGTGTGTTTACAGTTATCGGCCCCTCTCATTCCGGCAAGACTGAGCTGGCAAAAGCCCTAGCGACACTTCAGGAGCCAGAGCAGAAGCCGCAGCAGGCCACAGGTGTTGTGGAGTTGAGAGCGTTTCCGTTCATGGATGAGGCCTGGGGCGTGATTGATATTGCTTAAGCGGGGTTGAGAACTTGGCGACGGCGGGGCCCGCGTTGGCAGCCAGCGATGCGGCGGTTGTTTGCGTGTCGGCGGATCCATCTGCCGGGGTTTTGGCCGCGCCTTATCTCAGGATGGTCGAAGAGGCGGGCATTCCCGCCTTTCTTTTTATCAACCGTATGGATCAGGCCGCTGGGCGGGTGGCCGATATCGTCGCCGCGCTGCAAACCTATTGTCGGCATAATATCGTCCTGCGCCAGATACCGATGCGGACTGGGGGGAGGTGATCGGGGCGGTGGATCTGATATCCGAACGGGCGTGGAAATATCAGGAGGGGCAGCCCTCAGCCCTGGTGGCTTTCCCGGATAGCATCCATGCCCGCGAACGTCAGGCGCGGGGAGAAATGCTGGAAGCCTTGGCCGACTATGACGACGATCTGCTGGAGCAATTGATCGAAGACCGCAAGCCGCTGACAGAAGCGGTCTATGATGTGGCCACCCGTGTCTTGCAGCATAACGATTTGATCCCGGCGCTTTTGGGGTCTGCGCTTCATCGCAACGGTATCCTGCGTCTGATGAAATCCCTGCGCCATGAGGCCCCCGCGGTCGAGGTCGCAGCACAGCGGTTGGCAGCGGACGGGCAGCCTCTGGCCGTGGGGTGTATCGGAGACCTTGTTAAACATCTCGGCAAGACGGTCGTCGTCCGCGCGCTGAGCCAATCGGTGGGAGCGGGGGCGCAGGTTGGAGGTGGCAACCTTGGAGCGATGACGCAGTTGAGGGGGAGGGTACGGCTGCGAAAACCGGCCCAAGCGCGCCTGCAACCGGGCGCGCTGCTGGCAATGGCCGCAACCCATCCCCCTCCGGTTCGGGTGACCTTGCACCGGGGGATATCGCGCAAGTTGTGAAATCGGATCATCTGAGCCTTGGCTACGCCTATCTGGAAAACCGTGCCGCGCAATTGCCGCAGTGGGCCCAACCGCGCCCGTCGAGTTATCAGCGGATCGTCACGCCCGTGCACGATCGCGATGATGTCCGGCTGACTGCGGCGCTGGAGCGCATTGCTGAGATTGATACCGGGATGCTGGTCGAACAGGATGAGATCAGCGGGCACGCGCTGCTTCACCTGCAAGGGCCGCTGCATTTGCGCCGTATCCTGGGGCTGCTAAACGACTCGTTCGGTATCGAGGTGGGAGATGAACCTGTGCCGCCCGCCCTGCGGGAGACCATCACGCGGCCGGTCACAATCCATCATCGCCACCGTAAACAATCTGGCGGAGCTGGTCAGTTTGCCGATGTGGTGCTGAGCATCGCACCGGCCGCGCGCGGGTCGGGTTTCCATTTTACCGATGAGGTCAAAGGCGGTGCGGTGCCAAAGGGCTACATTCCGTCGGTGGAGGCGGGTGCGCGCGAGGCGTTGAAGGCGGGTGCCAGTGGCCATCCTGTTGTCGATGTGCAGGTGACCCTGAAGGATGGCAAGCACCACTCCGTTGACAGTTCGGACTACGCGTTTCGTACGGCGGGCAAATCTGCGGTTCGTGAGGCGGTGGCGGAGGCGGGGTCGGTGGTACTGCAACCCATCATGCGGGTGGAGATCCACGTTCCTTCAGTCTTCACTGGTGGGCTTGTCCCAGTGGTCAGCGGGATGCAGGGGCAGATACTTGGTTTCGCAGCCCACCCCGAGGCCGCAGGCTGGGACGTGTTTGAAACCCTGCTGCCGGTGGCGGTTCAGGACCAGCTCTGTAGCAGCCTTGCCAGCGCAACTCGCGGAACGGCCTGGTTCTCAAGCGGGTTCGATCACTACGAAGAGGCGCGCCGCACATCATCTGCGGCAGGTGGCGGGCGCTGACGAAACGCTGATGAGAAAGCAGGCGGAATATCGATGTTCCCTCTTGCATGCCCTCGTGTTTCGCATTGATCTGCGGGCGATATCATTTGTGCAGATCAATGAGGCCACGGTGGACGCATCATCCCAGTTTCAAGACAGCTTGCCTGTTTCTTCCGACAAACTTTTGGCGCAGCTGGATGCGTGGGGCATTAGCTACCGGCTGCACAGTCATGTGCCACTGCGCACTGTCGAGGACGCGAAGGCGGTAGAAGCGGGCTTCATGCAGGCAGGGGAGCGCGCGCTGCGGCTTAAGAACCTCTACCTGCGGGACAAGAAGAAACGCAATCATCTGGTCAGCCTTGAGCAGGACCGCGATGTCGATTTGAAAGCGCTGGCGGCTGATCTGGGACTAGGCAAACTGTCATTTGGATCAGCTGATCGCCTGCTGGAAACCCTGGGTGTGCGCCCCGGCGCTGTGACGCCACTGGCGATGGTCAACGGGGTCAATCAGGATGTGCACTTTTATATGGACAAGGCTGCGCAGCAGGCGGATGTGATCTACATGCATCCGTTGGTGAATGATCGCACCGTTGCCCTGACGCGACAGGTATTTCTGGAGGTGATGGATCGATTGAACGTCACAATCACCTGGGTCTGATGTGGCAGGGCAATTTGTGACCACTGCGCAAATTTGAACCTTTCTCTGGCTAGAGCCTGTGGAATGTGCATGGTTGCGGCAAGTGATACGCAGATGAGAGGTGATCATGGAAAACTGGGACGAGGTACGCACCGCCTATCAGGTGGCTCGGATGGGAACCGTGAGCGGCGCCGCCGAGGTGTTGGGCGTCCATCACGCGACAGTCATCCGCCACGTCGATGCGATTGAGGCGCGTCTCGGCGTCAAGCTGTTCCAGCGCCACGCGCGTGGCTACACCCCGACAGAGGCTTAGCCAAGATCTGCTGCGGGTGGCGCAGGCCACGGACGATCAGTTTGGTCAGCTGGTTGGTCGGCTCAAGGGGCATGGGGATGCGGTATCCGGCGAATTGGTCGTGACCTCGCTGTCCTCGATGTCGACACTGCTGGTTCCCGCGCTCACGGAATTTCAGCGTCAACACCCCGAGTTGGTGATCCGCTTTCTGACCGGTAGCCGCCTGTTTCGGCTGGAATACGGGGAGGCGCATGTCGCGATCCGCGCCGGATCTCCGCCGGAACAGCCCGACAATGTGGTTCAGCCCTTCATGCGGCAACAACACGGGCTTTACGCCAGTGCCTCCTATATTGAACGGTTCGGTCCGCTGAAAGGGCTGGACGATATGTCCAACCATCGGTTCATCTGCAATGACGACATAGATAGCCGGGCGCCTTATTCCCGCTGGCTGCGTGCCCACGCGCCCGAGAGTGCGCTGTCGTTTCGCTGCGTGAACGCCGTCTCGATGCAGGAGGCTCTGCTGGCAGGAGCGGGGATTGGTTTCCTGACCCGCTGGGAGGCGGAGCGGCATCCTGGGTTGACCCAGATGATGGAACCCCTGCCAGAGTGGGCGGGCGAATTGTGGCTTGTCACCCATGTTGATCTGCACCGCACGACCAAGGTGCAGAGTTTCCTCAGCTTCCTGAAAGCCGAAGCCAAGGCCTGGACCGCATGACACCGAGCTATCGCGGTCATCTCGCAATGCTGGTGTTCTCGGCCTTGGTGGCCGGATCGTTTTCGCTTGGCGCGATGGTGGCCAATGACATCGCTCCCATGGCCCTCAATGCCATTCGGTTTGTGATTGCTGCGGTGGTGATCGGCATTGCGGCACAGCTCACCCATGGCCTGCGCCGAAAGGATTTTGTGGCGCCTTGGCGTTTCCTCGTGCTGGGGGGGCTGTTTGCCATCTACTTCGTGCTGATGTTCTACGGATTGCAAACCGCCGCGCCAGTGAGTGCGGCTGCGGTATTTACACTTACACCGGTGCTGAGTGGGGTATTCGGATGGATCCTGCTACGCCAGATCACGACATGGCGGATGGCGCTGGCGTTGGCGATTGGTGCTGTGGGGGCAATCTGGGTGATTTTTCGCGGCGACCTGTCGGCCATCTGGGCCTTTGAAATTGGCCGTGGAGAGATGATATATTTCTGGGGATGTGTGGCCCACGCCGCCTATACGCCGATGGTGCGCTTGCTGAACCGGGGCGAGCCCGCGGTGGTGTTCACCTTCGGGATGTTGGTCGCGGGCGCAATAATCCTGTTGGTTGTCGGCTGGGGCGACATTCGCGCCACGGATTGGACCGGGCTGTCACCGCTTGTCTGGGTGGTCCTGCTCTATGTCGCGCTGATCGCCAGTGCCGCCACCTTTGTTCTGCTGCAATATGCAACGCTTCATCTGCCCTCAGCCAAGGTCATGGCCTATACCTATCTGACCCCAAGCTGGGTCATCTTGTGGGAAATTGCGCTGGGCCGTCCGGCCCCTAGTGGCATCGTGGCGCTGGGCGTGGTTTGCACCATCTGGGCGCTTTGGTTGCTGCTACAGGAGGGGCGCAGCGCAGTGCCGACTACGCAATCAGGCTAACCCGCCTCACTCGGAGGATGGATCTGCTGTCGGGCGGCCGAGTTCGGTTTCCAGAAAGCGCTCAAATGCGTCCAGATTGACGGGTTCGAACTGACCAAACCCCTGCATCCAGACGGAGGCGGACCGCATGGCGTCCGGCTGCAGTTTGCACCACTTCACGCGGCCACGTTTTTCCTGCGCAATGAGGCCTGCTCGTGTCAGGATCATCAGGTGTTTGGAGATCGCCGCAAGCGACATGTCAAACGGTTCAGCAACATCTGTGACGGCCATGTCGTCCTCCAGCAGCATGGTCAGAATGCTGCGCCGGGTTGGGTCCGCAAGGGCGGCAAATACGGTATCAAGAGGATCGCTCATGCCGACACACCTAAACCGCAAGATGCGGGTCGACAATCCCAAGCCGCTAGCCGCATATCACCGGCAACGACGACAGAGCGCGAAAGAGACATGATATGGCATTGAAATACTGGGCGGCGATCTTTGTACTGGGGATCGGCTGGGGCATGTCCTTCATGTTCAATGCTGTTTTGCTGCGCGAGCTGGGACCATTGTCGGTGTCCATGGGGCGGGTTGGCTTTGGTGCGCTGGGATGTTGGATCTATGTCGTGGCGGCGCGTAAGCGGGTGCCGGACCAACCACGGCGTTGGCTGGCGCTGTTTGGTTTTGGTGTCCTGAGCTATGCGGCGCCCTTTGCCTTCTACGCGCTGGGACAGCAGCATATTGCCAGCGGCGTGGCCGGGATCCTGAATGCGTTTACCCCGGCGCTTGCTGTTATGGTAGCGCATTTCTGGCCGGGTGGAGAGCGGGCGACCTGGCAGAAATCACTGGGCGTGGTTTTCGGCTTTCTTGGTATTCTAGTCTTGTCGTGGCCGCTGCTGCAGGGCGGACGCCAGTCCGAGGTCTGGGCTGTGCTTGTTACGCTTTGCGCGCCGCTGTGTTACGCGTTTTCGGTCAATATTGCCCGCCAGTTCCGTGATATTGATCCCGTGGTCCTTGTCGCTGTTGCCTTGACCGGGGCCACTGCGGCCATCACGCCGCTGGCGATTTGGGCCGAAGGTCTGCCGGTGATCACCCGATTGGAGACTTGGGGCGCATTGTTCATTATCGGTTTCATCCTGACGTCCGCAGCTTTCATTCTGTTCTATTGGGTTCTGCCTCGGGTTGGGCCGACCAATATCACCCTGCCAACGCTGATCGCGCCGGTTTCCGCCCTGGCGATGGGGGCCTGGATCTTGCAGGAGCCGCTCAAACTGGAGCACCTGACAGGGATGAGCCTGATCCTGATCGGACTGGTGCTGATCGATGGTCGCCTGCTGCGTAAAATCCGGCGTCGACCGGCCCTCTGATAAAATCAACCTTTTGGTTGAATATGGATTTTGACCGAAAAACCATCGTCTGTTCGCCAGATGGGCAGGAGGTGATGCGATAGGCCCCAGGCATAACTTAATAATTACAATGAGTTGCGCTCGACGTCGCAGGGCTTTCAGGGTTGTTGACTCTGAGGCGAGGACTCCTTAGCACCGCAACAGAATTCACGTGAGGATGGCGACCGTGTCACAAGAGCCAGACAAGCAGCGCTTGGCGCAGCTAGAGGCCAAGTTGGCAGAGGCGCGTAAGGCCCAAGAGCCCAAGCCGCGCGTGGATGAGCATTATTCGACGGCCAATCAGGCTTGGCGGATGGTGATTGAGTTGGTGGCCGGTCTGATGATCGGCTTTGGTATCGGATACGGGTTGGACCTTCTGCTTGGGACCATACCGATCTTTCTGGTGCTGTTCACGATGCTGGGTCTGGCGGCCGGGGTGAAGACAATGCTCCGCAGCGCGCAAGAGATCCAGGAAAAGAAACTGGCCGAAATGGCCGAACAAGATGCGCAGGACCGGGACTGATCCCCCGGCGACAGGAGAAACGGGACAATGGGCAAACTAATCTTTGGTGCAGCTTTTCTGCTGGTACTTGCGTCTGGGCTGTTCTTTGCCCCCGCTATTCCGGGCCTCCAGATCCATCCGACTGACCAGTTCCTGGTCAAGCCGCTGGGTGGCGCAGGTGAGCTGAACTTCTACACCCCGACCAACGTGACCCTCTGGATGGGTCTGGCGATTGTCGCGATCTTCGCGCTGATGGTTCTGGGGTCTGCAAAACGCGCGATTGTCCCGTCGCGCATCCAGTCGGTTGCCGAACTCGCCTATGGCTTCATCTATAAAATGGTCGAAGATGTGACCGGCAAAGACGGTCTGAAGTTCTTCCCCTATATTATGACCCTGTTCATGTTCATCCTGACCGCGAACATGCTGGGCCTGATCCCGGGCAGCTTCACCACCACATCGCATTTTGCCGTAACAGCAGTTCTGGCCATGCTGGTGTTCGTGACTGTTACTGTGACTGGTTTCGTGCTGCACGGGACTAAGTTTCTGGGCCTGTTCTGGGTTGGCTCCGCACCGCTGGCATTGCGCCCGGTGCTCGCGATCATCGAACTGATTTCCTATTTTGTGCGTCCTGTCAGCCACTGCATCCGTCTTGCAGGTAACGTGATGGCGGGCCACGCGGTTCTGAAGGTATTCGCAGGTTTTGCAGGCGCATTGGGCCTGTTCAGTTTCCTGCCGATCTTTGCCATCACCGCGGTTTACGCACTCGAAGTTCTCGTGGCCTTCATTCAGGCCTACGT
The DNA here is from genome assembly GCF_045040595.1 of Phaeobacter sp. BS52. Lineage (NCBI taxonomy): Bacteria > Pseudomonadati > Pseudomonadota > Alphaproteobacteria > Rhodobacterales > Roseobacteraceae > Phaeobacter > Phaeobacter sp. BS52. Next base: position 3,258,414 of record NZ_CP090662.1, read on the forward strand.
GTTCACCATTCTGACCTGCGTGTACCTGAAGGACGCGCTGCACCCGTCGCACTAAGACGCGGTCAGGTCCGAACAATAAGATCCTCAACTTCCAATCGTAAGGAGATACACAATGGAAGGCGAACTCGCACACATCGGCGCTGGCCTGGCTGGCATGGGTACTGGTATTGCTGCACTGGGTGTTGGCAACGTTGCTGCTAACTTCCTGGCAGGCGCTCTGCGCAACCCCTCCGCGGCTGCTTCCCAGACCGCAACCCTCTTCATCGGCATTGCATTTGCAGAAGCTCTGGGCATCTTCTCGTTCCTGGTCGCTCTGCTGCTGATGTTCGCCGTCTAAGACCCTTCGGAACCATTTTCCTTACGGCCGGGCGGTGTGGATGACCGCGCCGCCCGGTGTAACGGCAAGTTCCCTAGGAGGACGACATGGCAACTCAGACGCAGGACGCAGGTCACGGTGCCGCAGAGGCCGCCCACGGTTCGGGCGGTATGCCGCAGCTGGACTTCTCGACCTATGCGAACCAGATCTTCTGGCTCGTGGTCACGCTCGTCGTGATCTATTTCATCCTGTCGCGCATCGCGCTGCCCCGCATTGCGGCAGTGTTGGCCGAGCGTCAGGGAACCATTACCAACGACCTCGCCGCGGCTGAAGACCTGAAGGCCAAAGCCGTAGAGGCCGAAACCGCTTATAACCAAGCTCTGGCAGATGCCCGTGCAGAGGCTCAGCGCATCGCTGCTGAAACCCGTGCGGAAATTCAGGCAGATCTGGATGAGGCCATTGCCAAGGCAGACGCACAGATTGCGGCCAAGGCAGCGGAATCAGAAGCCGTCATCGCCGAGATCAAGGCCGGTGCCATCGCCAGCGTCGAAGCCGTCGCTGTTGATACCGCCGCTGAGATCGTCGCCACCTTTGGTGGCAAGGCAGACGAAAAAGCCGTCGCAGCTGCGGTTGCCGACCGGATGAAAGGATAAGAACATGCGCTCTGTACTGGCTCTTGCTCTGACCTTTGGTGCCACCAGCCCCGCATTCGCGGCGTCCGGCCCGTTCCTGTCGATGAGCAACACCGACTTTGTCGTGACGCTCGCATTCCTGCTGTTCGTCGGCATCCTGCTTTATGCGAAGGTGCCCGGTCTGTTGGGTGGCCAGCTGGACGCTCGCGCCGAAGGCATCAAGAGGACCTCGAAGAGGCCCGTGCCCTGCGTGAAGAAGCTCAGACCATTCTGGCCTCTTACGAACGCAAGCAGCAGGAAGTTCAGGCGCAGGCCGATCGGATCGTTGCGTCGGCGCGTGAAGATGCTGCGAAAGCAGCTGACCAAGCCAAGGCTGACCTGGAAGTCTCGATTGCGCGTCGCATGACCGCTGCCGAGGAACAGATCACAGCGGCGCAGGACGCCGCGGTGAAAGAAGTGCGCGATCAGGCAATCACTGTTGCAATTGCAGCGGCGGATGCGGTGATCTCGAAACAGATGACAGCGACCGAAGCCAACAAGCTGATCGACGCTGCTATCGCCGACGTGGACGCCAAGCTGCACTAATTTGCTCTTGCATCGACGCTGTTAAAGAACCCGGCCCAAGTGGCCGGGTTTTTTGTATTCAAATGCGTTGCCTGCGATAACCGCGCACATCCTTACTTCCCCTAAAATGGTGGATTGAACGCAGGCTGAGCGATAGAAGAGAGCGCAAGACCCTGCCCGCTGGCGGGGCTTTCGGTTACCAGAGGAGTCACAGATGCGCGCCCATCCGACGGCCATTGTCAGCCCCAAAGCCAAGATCCACCCGAGTGTCGAAATCGGCCCCTTTTCGATCGTTCATGACAACGTCGAAATTGGCGCGGGGACCAGCATCGGAAGCAATTGTGAACTGGGCGTCGCAACCCGTCTGGGGGATGGCTCTCCGTTGCGCATCGGGGAAGAGTCGACGATCCGCTCCCATAGCGTTTTCTACGAAAGCTCAGGCTTCGGTGATGGCCTGGTGACCGGGCATCGGGTCACAGTGCGCGAACTCACCCAGGCCGGACGCGGGTTTCAGATTGGCACGCTGAGCGATATCCAGGGTCATTGCACAGTTGGCGACTACGTGCGGCTGCACAGCAACGTGCACATCGGACAAAAGAGCGTTGTTGAAGACTATGTTTGGATCTTTCCCTACGTCGTGCTGACCAATGATCCGCATCCGCCGAGCGAGGTTTTACTGGGTGCGCGGATCAAATCATTTGCCGTGATCGCCACGATGACCACTGTTCTGCCGGGGGTCACTGTCGGGGAGGGGGCCCTGGTGGGTGCGTGCAGCGCTGTTACAAAAGATGTTGCAGACCATCGGATCGCAGTCGGAAATCCTGCTGTTGATCGGGGGGATGCCAATCGGGTTCGCCTGAAGGATGGCACTGACCGGGCGGCCTACCCGTGGAAATCCCATTTCCACCGAGGATACCCCGAGGCCGTCGTTGCCGAGTGGATGGCGTCTTTACCCAAATCCTGATGGGGTACAGGCTGTTTAAACCTGCGGATGGGCTCTCTCAGGTTTTGCTGATTTCATGCTGCAGACGTTGCTTGGCCACCTCTGCATTGCGCAGCGCGCGCTGATGGTCAGTCAGGGCCTGTTTCACATAATCCAGATGGGTTTCAACAGCGGCCCGTGCTGCCGACGGGTCGCGGGCCTGTAGCGCGGCGTTGATGGCGCTGTGCTGGGCCAATAGGGCATCGCGCGTGGTGTGCTGCTGGAACATAACGCGACGGTTATAGAAAACACCTTCACGCAGCAGCTCAAACATCGAGCGCATCATATGCAGCATGACCACATTGTGGCTCGCATCCATGATTGCGGAATGAAACTGGGCGTCGAGCGCGGCTGCCTCTTCTGAAATGGCGGGATCACCGGCCTGCTCCATCTTGTCAAAAATTGTCTGGATCACCTCCAGATCATAGTCGGATCCGTATTTGGCGGCGCGCTCGGCGGCCAGGCCTTCCATATCTCGGCGAAAGCTGAGGTAGTCGAAAACCGCCTCGTCATGGCTTGCAAACAACTGAACCAAGGCCGGTGAAAACGCAGAGCCAAGCACATCGGCAACAAACACTCCGGCGCCCGCCCGCGAGACCAGCAAACCGCGGTCCTGCAGTTCGGCCAGCGCATCGCGCAAGGAGGGCCGTGAGACCCCCAGACGCTCCGCCAACTCCCGCTCGGCTGGGAGCCTTTCGCCGGGGGTGAGGATTCCGCGCAGGATGAACTGCTCAATCTGGCGCACCACAGACGCTGAGAGTTTTTCGGGCTGTACTTTTTGAAAGGGCATGCTGTCAGTCTTTTGGATGCGCGATTGGTCAAAACATATGACCACGGGGCCAAGGTCATCGCAAGAGGATGTGCGCCCAATCAGCAGACAGCGCGCCTATTCCATGCTAGGTCGAAGGGACGAGCGAAGACCCAGTCTCATTCGGCGCAGGGATACAGATGCGTGATATTATCAGGCGAGCGGTTCCATTCCGCTCTATTTTTATGTTCCTTCTTGCTGTTCCGCTTGCAGCCTGCGATACGGCAAGCCCGCATTTCCGTGGTCAAGCGGTGCAGAGGATCACGGTGGAGGGCAGCGTATTTGAGGTGCGCCTGCGCGGATCACTCGCAGAGGCGGTGCGCGTCAATCCTCAATATGCGCCGCGCCTTGGCCCCATCCGGAACCGCGCGCAACGTGCCATGGAAATGGCAAGCGGCTGCCCAGTGCGCGATGTCCTGGGCGATCAGGCTGTCCTCGTCGGGCGCTTGGACTGCGGGAGCGGCGAAGCCGCGTAATGAAGAGTTATCCACAATATATGGTGGCGATATGACGCTGACCCAGCGGATTTGGGGGGCGGCCACATTGACAGTGGTGTAACAAACCCATGACACTTACATCCCAATGAATCACAGGATATCGGCTTGCGCTTCTCGAAACTCAGACTGAACGGCTTCAAGAGCTTTGTGGACCCAACGGATCTGTTGATCGCAGATGGCCTGACCGGGGTTGTCGGCCCAAACGGCTGTGGCAAATCCAACCTTCTTGAGGCGCTGCGCTGGGTGATGGGCGAAAACCGCCCAAAGGCAATGCGTGGCGGCGGTATGGAAGACGTGATCTTCGCGGGCACCAGTTCCAGGCCAGCCCGCAATTTTGCCGAAGTCAGCCTGCAGATCGACAACGGTGAGCGGCTGGCCCCATCTGGTTTCAACGAGAGTGACAATCTGGAAATTCTGCGCCGTATCACCCGTGATGTTGGCAGCGCCTACAAGACCAACGGGAAAGATGTGCGCGCGCGCGATGTGCAGATGTTGTTTGCCGATGCCTCAACTGGCGCGCATTCTCCTGCCCTGGTCCGACAGGGGCAAATTGCTGAGTTGATCAATGCCAAACCGAAGGCACGGCGGCGTATTCTGGAAGAGGCGGCAGGTATCTCTGGCCTCTACCAGCGGCGGCACGAGGCCGAGCTGAAGCTGAAAAACACCGAACAGAACCTGTTGCGCGTCGACGATGTGATTGAACAGCTCGCAGCACAACTCTCGCAGTTGGCCCGTCAGGCGCGTCAGGCACAGCGGTATCGCGATATCGGTGAACAGCTGCGCCGGGCCGAGGGCATGTTGCTGTATCGTCGTTGGCGAGAGGCAGACGACGCGCGGCTGGAAGCTGAAGACATCCTGCGCAGCCGCGAGACCCAGGCGGCCAAGGCCGAGGCGCTGGCCCGTGTTGCTGATGGCAAGCGGCTGGAGGCTGAGAGTGCACTGCCTCCTCTGCGCGAAGAGGAAGCCATTGCTGCTGCCGTGCTGCAACGGCTGTTTGTTCAGCGCGATGCACTGAGTGATCAGGAAGCGCAGGCGCGTCAGACAATCGAAACGCTGACCAACCGTGTGGCGCAGCTTGGCCGCGATATTGAGCGCGAAAGCGGGCTGAACCGGGATGCTTAGGCGAAACGATTGAACGGTTGGACTGGGAACAGCGTGAACTGGCGCGGGCCGCTATCGGTCACGATGATCGCATGGCTGAGGCAGCCGAGCGGTCGCGAGAAGCAGTCTCGGTGCTTCAGGCCCGCGAAGAACATCTGACAAGCCTGACAGAAGATGTCGCGCGGCTTGCAGCGCGCCATCAATCAGCGCAGCGTCAGGTCGAGGATTGCCGTCGTGCTTTGCTTCGTGCCGAGGAGGACGGGGGCAGTTCCCGTGACGCGATGGCCGAGGCCCGCGATACACTGGCTCAGGCAGAGGCCGCGTTTGAAGCCGCGATCGAGGCCGAGGAGGAAGCGCGCGCTGCTGCTGAGCTCGCGGATGAGGCGCTCGCTGCGGCCGACGAGGCGCGCAATGATACCCAATCGCGCGAGGCTGAGGCCCGCGCCCGCCGCTCTGAGGCGGAGGGCGAATTGGGCGCACTGCGGGCGGAGGTGACGGCGCTTGCGAAGCTTGTGGAGCGCGATACCGCCGAGGGCGGCCATGTTCTGGACGAGATGCGCGTTGCAGCGGGATACGAGAAAGCGCTTGGCGCGGCTCTTGCCGATGACCTGCGTGCGCCCCTGGCGGAGGTTGATGGGCCGAGCGGTTGGGTCACTTTGCCACCATATGACGGAGATGCGCCGCTACCAGCGGGGGCGGTGCCGCTCTCACTGCATGTCAGTTGCCCCGATGCGCTGCATCGTCGGATTTCTCAGGTTGGCCTTGTCGATGGGGATGCCGCACGTGATCTGCATTCGCGGCTGATGCCAGGGCAGCGTCTGGTTACTCTGGAAGGCGATCTGTGGCGCTGGGATGGGTTCCGGGCCTGGGCTGAGGATGCGCCAAGTGCAGCGGCGTTACGGCTGGAGCAGATGAACCGTCTTGAAGCGCTGAAACAGGATATGGAGCATGTCGGTGCGCGCGCGGATGGGGCCAAGGCTGCGCATGAGGTTCTGATGCGCAAGCTGGCGGAGGTCACCACCGCCGATCAGGCCGCGCGTCAGGCGCGCCGGGTTGCCGATCAACGCGTCGCTGACGTGGCGCGCGCGCTGAGCCGGGCTGAAAGCCATCGCAATCTGTCCGAAGGCAAGCTGGAAACCCTTGGCATCGCGGTTGCCCGACATGAAGAAGACGCCGCCGCTGCGCAGACACAGCTGACGGAAGCGGAAACGGCTGTCGAAGGGCTGGAAGACCTCGCTGAGGCGCGTGCCAAGGTTGAGGACGTAAAACAGGCGGTGGAAGCGGCTCGGATCACCATGCTGACCCATCGGTCGACGCAGGATGAGCTGCGGCGTGAGGGAGAGGCCCGCACTGCACGTGGGCAGCAGGTCACCAAGGATCTCTCCGGGTGGCGCCACCGACTGGAAAGCGCAGACAGGCGGATTGCCGAGTTGACGGAGCGGCGTGCCGCAACCGAGGAAGAGCTGCAAGAAGCACATGCGGTGCCTGCCGAGATTGCGGAAACCCACGAGGAACTAAACCTTGCCATTGAAGAGGCTGAAGCGCGCAAAGCGGTTGCCTCAGATGCACTGATTGGTGCCGAAACCGTCCTGCGCGATGCCGTTCAAAATGAGCGGGAATGCGCGCGACTGGCCTCTGAGGCGCGCGAGGCACGGGCCCGGTCAGAGGCGCGTTGTGACGCAGCCCGCGAAGCCGTTGGTCATGCCGAGGCGCGTATTCGCGAAGAACAGCAGACAGTACCTGACGATCTGTTGGCCAGCCTTAATGCCACACCTGAAGACATGCCGAACGCGGAGGAGCTGGAGGCAGAGGTCAACCGTCATAAGCGTCAGCGCGACGCACTGGGAGCGGTCAATCTGCGTGCAGAAGAAGATGCGCGCGCGGTCCAGGACGAGCACGACCAATTGGTGCGCGAAAAGGCTGATCTGGAAGAGGCCGTGAAGACGCTAAGGGCGGGTATCGCCAGCCTCAATCGCGAAGGTCGCGAACGGTTGCTGACCGCGTTTGAGGAGGTGAATGCGAGCTTTACCATGCTGTTCACTCATCTCTTCGGCGGTGGGGAGGCCAATCTGGTCATGGTCGAAAGTGATGATCCGCTGGATGCCGGGCTTGAAATCATGTGCCAGCCGCCGGGCAAGAAACTCTCGACGTTGTCACTGCTGTCAGGGGGCGAGCAGACATTGACCGCTATGGCTCTGATTTTCGCGGTGTTTCTGTCCAACCCGGCGCCGATCTGTGTGCTGGACGAGGTGGACGCGCCGCTGGACGATGCCAATGTCACTCGCTTCTGCGATTTGCTGGACGAGATGTGCCGCCAGACCGACACGCGCTTTCTGATCATTACGCACCATGCGGTGACGATGGCGCGGATGGACCGGCTGTTCGGGGTCACGATGCAGGAAAAAGGTGTCAGCCAACTGGTGTCCGTGGATCTCAAGAAAGCCGAGGCGCTGGTCGCCTGACCCCTTGTTCCAACGCGGCGCAGGTTCTATCGTCGGCGCGCCAATGACAGGATTTACAATGAAATTTCTTTCTCTACTGACCGCCGCTGCCCTGTTTGTCCTCCCGGGCCTTGGGCATGCTGAAAACATTCTGGCCAAGGATGCGACCACCCTTGCGCGCTTCTTTGAAACGGAAGGCGTCGAATTTGAGGTCACCACCGATGATGTCGGCGATCCAAAGCTGAAGGTCGACTACTACGGCAATGATTTCTCGATCTATTTCTACGGCTGCGAAAACAACAAGAACTGTGATGCGATCCAGTTTTTCTCCGGCTATCAGACAGATGGCGGCGTGCGTGTGGTCAAGATCAATGAGTGGAACACCGAAAACCGGTTTGGTCGGGCCTATATTTCGGACGAAGGGTCGGCTCGGGTCGAATTGGATGTGTATCTGGGGGACACCGGCATGAACCCCGACGATTTTGCTGAGCTGCTCGGTTATTGGTCGCGGATCGTTCAGGAATTCGAGGACTTCATCAACTGGTGACAACACCTGCCCTGTCACCGAAATGTGAGGTGGGGCCGAGAGAGAATACCGCTAGGCTGGCAGCATGAAACATTTCACGCTGCTGGCCTTTTTTGTACTTCTCGGATCAATCCAAGTGCCGGGCACGGTCTTGGCGCAGGATGGGGCCATGCGGGTGGGTGATCAGCCCTATGACGAAGAGGCGCTTGCGGCGCTGCCGGGGCAATCTTTTGTTTTTTATGATGATGGTGAGGCGCTGTTCGGGGACGACGGAGCCTATTCCTACACTTATTCAGCGGCGAATGGCGGTGGCACTGCATGGGGCAGCTATCGTGTCGCGCAGGATGGTCAGGTCTGTGTGACTTTCGTCAATGGTATGTCCCGTTGCGATCAATATGTGACCAACCGGGATCGCACTGTGGTCATTACCTCTGAGGGGCAGAGGTTCCCGGTGCGATCATCGCAAATTCCCTGAGACACAATCCCGCGGAAACCGCCCCCGGGGGCGATCTCCTCCAATAGATCAGAGACGCGCCAACAGCGCTGGTGTTGGCCAGGCGTCAGCGGGGAGGCCAAGGCGTTGTTGTTCTTTTTGGACAGCAACACGTGTCTTGGCACCCAGGATCCCGTCGACATCACCAACGTCATGACCGCGTGCCTGAAGCTTGCGCTGCAACTGTTCCATTTGTTTTGCCGCAAGGCCGGTGTCGGGGTTGCCTGCATCGTAACTCGCAGCGCCCGACAGCCGGGTCGCAAAATAGGCTGCAGTCAGCACATAGGTAAAGCTCTGGTTCCATTCGAAATAGACGTCGAAATTGGGGTAGGCGAGGAAGGCAGGCCCTTTGTGCCCCTGCGGCAAAATCAGCGCCGCCTTGGTGCCGCGCTCCGCCAGTCGACCACTGCGGGGGCGTATGCCCAATGCCTGCCAGTCAGCGACCGTCTCCTTGTGGTGGACACCACTGAGGCTCAGGTCCAGATCGGCCGGGATCGTCACCTCCTGCAACCAGGGCTCATTTGGGCGCCACCCCAAATGAGAGAGCATCTTTGCGCCGGACATCAATGCATCCGGGGCGGACGTCTTGAGGCTGACATGGCCGTCACCATCGGCATCGACCCCGTTTTCGAGAATGTCACCGGGCAGCATCTGGACCATGCCGATTTCACCGGCCCAGGCGCCGGTGGTGCGGCGCGGATCAAAGTTGTCCTGACGGAACAATTCCAGCGCGGCAAAGACCTGTGGGCGGAACAGCTCCGGCCGACGGCAATCATGGGCCAGGGTCACCAGCGCATTTAACGTGTTGAAATTTCCCTGCACGGCGCCGTAATCGGTTTCAAAGGCCCAGAACGCGAGTAAAACGCTGCGATCAATGCCGTAGGTCGTCTCTATCCTGCGGAATGTGGCGTCATATTTGCGCGACATCGCCTGACCACGGTCCAAGCGGCTCTTGGAGATCAACCGGCGCGAAAACTCGATGAAGGGTTTCTGGAACACGCCCTGCGCGCGGTCGGCCTTTAAGACTGCGGGATCTTGGCGCACGTTCTCAAAGAAACGATTGACCGTGGCGCTGTCATAGCCCCCCGTCAGCGCCTCTTCCTTCATCAGCTGAACGAAATTGCGAAACCCGCCGCCACATTGCGCATGGGCCTGAAGCGGAAGCAGAAATGAGACAAGGGCGAGAATGCTGGGGCGCAACACAGGTGGCGTGTCCTTTTTGAGAGTGCTGCCCCTTGTTAGCTACAACAGCGCGGCAATGGCAACCGTTAGCGCAAGCCCAAAGGCCCAAGAAGCCCATAGAAGATGTATGCAGCGCATGATGCTGTGGGCGCTGGCGCTTTTGGAGCCACTGGCGTTGACCCAAGCAAAGTCCTGCAGTTTCCCATCGTAGGATCGCGGACCGGCGAGTGCGATCCGCAACGCGCGCGCCATTGCGGCTTCGGGCCAGCCAGCATTCGGGGAGCGGTGGCGGCGGGCATCCTGGGCAATGTCAGGCCAGCTGCGCAATACCAGGCCAACGGTGGCGATCATCAGTGCGGACAGGCGCGCCGGGATCAGGTTCAGCAGGTCGTCCAACCTGGCCGATGCCCAGCCGAAATTTCTGTGCCGCGGCGTCTTGTAGCCAATCATGCTGTCGGCTGTATTGGTGATCTTGTAGATCATCAAACCCGGCAGGCCGCCAATCAGAAACCAGAATGCAGGGGCGACCACACCGTCGGAAAAATTCTCTGCCCCGCTTTCGATGGCGGAACGGGCAATCTGCGGCGTGGTCATGCCGGTGGTGTCGCGGCTGACAATCATCGCAACGGCCTCGCGGCCTTCTGTCAGATCAAGACGCAGTCCATCGGCGACGGCCTCGACGTGGTCGCAAAGCGACCGCTGCGCCAGCAAGATGGCGGCGATAAGGATTTGAACCAAGGGGCCGAACAGGGTCAGCAGCCAGCCAAGCCAGCCCGCTGATACAACAAGAAGCGTTATGGCCAGAACGCCACGCGCTTTGCGCTGTTTTCCGGTGTTCAATGTCTGGTCGACGAGAGACACAGCACGGCCCATCAACACCGCAGGATGAGGCAGCCGTGACCAGAGCCAACGCGGCTCCCCAAAAATGGCATCCAGCAGCAGCGCCGGTATCAACAGGGCAGCAGTGGTCACAGAGCGGCCTCAAGCCGTTCCCAACCTTCACCCGTCGGCAGACCAAGCCGCAGATAGGTTTTGGAATATGGAAAAATACGCGTCCAGATCTGAGCGGAGGCGAGCCGGGCCTGCCATGCAGCGGCATCGTCAACGTCATACAGACGAAACAGATCAGTGCCGCCGACCAGTTTCGCTCCTTTTCCGGTCACCATCTTGTCCAGACGTTTTGCGTCCTGCTGCAAGCGCGCCCGCGTGGTCTCTGCCCAGTCGGCATCTCTTAGGGCATGGGCGCCGATGCGCAGCGCCGGGCCGGAGACAGCCCACGGTCCTTGCCAGGCTGCGAGGTTGCCGATCAGGCTGGGATCACCAATGGCAAACCCCAGCCGCAGTCCCGCGAGGCCCCAGAATTTGCCAAAGCTCTTGAGGATAACAACGCCGGGGCGGTTGGCCAGATGCATCAGGCTGTCTGCGGGGCAGACATCACAGAAACTCTCATCGATGACGACCAACGGGGCCTGCACATCTTCGGCGCTCCAGCGACGGCCATCAGGATTGTTTGGATGAACCAGCACACAGGCTTCGGCGGGGCCAGCGGTGACAGTCTGCCATCCGCGCGCGGCGAAGGCTGCGGCGTGCTCATTGTAGGTTGGTGGTGTTATCTGAACCCACCGGGGGTCGGCCAAGGCCGGAATGGCGGCGATGAGAGCTGAGGCGCCGGGGGCTGCCAGAACTGCAGCCTCTTGCGGCACATTCCAGAAGTGACGCGCGGCGGTCACCAAATCAGTCATTGCCGCCTGATCGGGCAGGGCGCCCCAATCCGCGGCAGTCAGATCAGGGACAGGGTAGGGTACAGGGTTGATCCCGGTCGAGATATCGACCCAGTCGCTGGCTACACCACCAAATTCGGAAATCGCGGCGCTGAGGTTGCCGCCGTGGTCCCGTTTGGGGACCTCTGTCAGATCCAGCATGCCTGTCATCTTGGGCCTTAACAAATGAACCAGAACCGAGGGCCAGAAATATGCCGACCCAATACCGCCGTATGGAACAGCAATTGCGAGAAAGCAACCATAGCGTCTCGGGATCAACAATTCACTAATATCGGGGAGTCTCCCATAAATAAATCACGTTATACGTGTATTTCTTTATGAACACTCTGGACATCTCACACAGGCTGCAGTGGGCCAGAGACGGAACATCTATCGGGGCCCGGTTGGCGTTATTCCGCCTTGATTCGCTCTCCGGGACCGTAGGATTGGCGCCGCGTTGCGCCAGCACTTTCAGAGATTTAGAAGACAATCACGATGGGCCTGCCGAATTGTTGCTGCGCATATGGCGTACCACGAATGCCCGATCGGGGGGATTATCGCCCCCCCGTTGATGAGCGTCCTGGTGTTCAGTCGCGACCGTGTGGGGCCATCCAGTCGATACGCGGATTGGTTGGGATGATCCGATGAGGATTTATGGTGTCATGACTGTAGTGATAGTGGCGCACGATGTGATCCATCCCGACGGTGTCTGACACACCCGGCCACTGATAAAGCGCACGCGTATAAGCCCAAAGGTGCGGATAATCTATCAAGCGCCGACGGTTACATTTGAAATGCAGATGGTAGACAGGATCGAAGCGGACCAACGTGGTAAACAGCCGCCAGTCTGCCTCGGTCAGCCTGTCACCCAGAAGGAAGCGATGATCAGACAGGATGTCTTCCAGCCAGTCCAAAGTGTCAAATAGTGGGTCGATCGCGGCGTCATACGCTGCCTGTGTGGTGGCGAAACCGCATTTATAAACACCGTTGTTCAAGGTGGAATAGACCCGGCTGTTCACGGCCTCAATCGGTTCTCGCAGTTCCTCCGGCCAATAGTCGTCGTGATTGCCGGTGATCTCGTCAAAGGCGCTGTTGAACATGCGAATGATGTCGGCGCTTTCGTTTGAGACGATGGTATTTTCCTTTTTATCCCAAAGAATTGGAACCGTGACCCGGCCGGAGTATTGCGGGTCGGCGCGGGTGTATATCTGGTGCACATGGTCATATCCGAACAGGTGGTCCCCGGTGGCGCCATGGTCGTCCTTGGCAAGGCTCCAGCCCTTGTCCAGCATGTCCGGGTGGACAACGGAAACGGTGATGTGATCGGTCAGCGCTTTTAGCTGGCGAAAGATGAGTGTGCGATGCGCCCAAGGGCAGGCTAGCGAAACGTAGAGATGGTAGCGTCCGCTTGCGGCGGCAAAGCCACCCTTGCTGGATGGTCCTGCCTGTCCATCTTTGGTGACCCAATTGCGAAACTGCGCCTGCGAGCGTTTGAACGCGCCACCGGATGACGCGGTGTCGTACCATTGGTCGTGCCAGACGCCATCAATCAAGAGGCCCATCGAAAACTCCTATGCGCTGTGGATACATATTGTTCGCTGTAACCTAGGCGGCGTAGACGCCTGCGCCCATGGCCGTCGGCGCGCAGCTTCCCTGCGCCAATGCACAGCTGGCAGGTGCGCGACGTGTTGGGGGCGCTACTGGTGCTTTGCTCTCGCGCACCTAAAGTGGTGCTGCGGCCAACGCGTGGAAATGACTCAAAAAGTTCACTTGATTTTATCCTTTGTGCGTTCACACTTGTAAGGAACAGGGCAAAATGCCCACCTGCTCTGGCAGTCAGTCGCGCGGCGGCTGATGTCAGAGCGGTATCAGATCGAGAGGTCACGGCCATGACGACATTTGTTCCCCAATCGGTACAGGACGCGCTGGATGCTGCGCGGCTGGATGGTATGAAAAACAAGAGCCGCCTGCGGGTGGCTGCCGGTGATCATGTCTTTCCCGTGCTGCGCATGTGGAAAGATGGGTTTTCGGTAGAGGCGGCAGATGCGCCGCAGCTGCGCGGGCTGGTCGACCTCTACGATGGAACCCGCCACCTATCGCAGTGTCTGATCGTGGCTTCGGATGAAGAAGCGGGTGAAATGCGCTATGAGTTCAAGCGTGCGACGCCGAGCGGCGGATCAGGCTCCACTGGATTTCTACCGCGCGCCAGATGCGCCTGTTGCACTGATCGCACAGGATGACATGCGGCTGTAAGCATGGCTGGGCCTTGGCGCTGACCTGACAAACAAAATAAACCAGTGAAGTAATTCGAAAGGGGACCAGGACTACGTGATCCCCTTTTCTACTTTGCGTTTCTACGCGGCGTTTTGGTCTGACATGGGCTGGGCCTTTGCCAACCGCAACGCTGCTATTGCAGGTCGGAGAATGCGTTGCGCAGCCGTTCGCAAGCCTCTTCCACCCGTGCGCGTTGCGTGCCGAGGTTGAAGCGCAGGAAAGTGTCGCCACCAGTGCCAAAACTCGGACCGTGATTGGCGGCAATCTTGGCGCTCTGTTCTACCCGTTTGGTAAATTCCTCGCGGCTCATGCCGGTGCCAGAGAAATCGACCCAGGCGAGATAGGTCGCCTCCAGACGGGTGGAGCGTAGACCCGGGATCTCGTTCACGGCAGTATCGAAGAGCTGGCGATTGCCATCGAGGTAGGGCACCAGCTCATCCACCCAGGCGGCGCCTTCGGGAGAATAGGCTGCTGCCGTTGCCCATTGGCCAGGGGAATTCGGCGAGAGGGCCAGCGCCAGCATCCGGCGAGAGAATTGCGCACGCAGATCGGGATCCGGAATGATGACCTGCCCAGTGTGCATGCCTGCAAAGTTGAAGGTTTTGGACGGCGCGGTCAGCATGAGCAGGCGGTCAGTGATGTCCGGCGCCGCGTTCTGCATCGGGATATGTGTGGCACCATCGAAGACCAGATCGTGATGAATTTCGTCCGACAGCAGGATCAGATCGTGCCGTTTGGCAAAATCCGCAACGCCGCGCAGCTCTTCCTCGGTCCAGACACGGCCAACCGGATTATGCGGCGAGCAGAGGATGACCATTTTCTCGGTGCCGGTCATCTGTGCGTCATAAGCCGCGAAATCCATCTCATACCGTCCGTCATTGACGGCGAGTTCACATTCCACCACGTCGCGCCCGGCGTTGCGGATGACCTTGGCAAAAGCATGATAGACCGGCGTGAAGAGAACGATCCCGTCGCCCGGTTGTGTGTAGGTGTCCAAGCACATGCCGACGCCGTTCACCAAGCCTGTTGTGGTGAAAATCGCCTCCGGATCGACCGACCATCCGTGGCGGTTCTGCATCCACCAGCAGATCGCGGATTTGTAGGGGCGGTCGCAATTTACATAGCCATAGACCCCGTGGTCTGCCATCTCGCGCATCTTGTCGGTCACCACCGATGGAACTGCGAAATCCATATCCGCAACCCACATCGACAGGCCCTCGTCGCGCGGCACATTGTAGAGATCCTCCATCATGTCCCACTTGATGCAATGTGTGTTCCGGCGGTCAATGATCTTGTCAAAATCCATGTCTGAACTCCCGTTGTTCCCGGGCGAAGCTAACGGCAATCCAGCCACGCGCAAGGGGGGCGTTGCAGGACGGGCGTCAATGGCCTAAATCAGCGGCATGAAACGTCCGATCCTGATCCACCCTGATCCCCGCCTCAAGAAGGTTTGTGCAGCCGTGCCGGATATGTCCGATGTGTTGCGCACGCTGGCCGATGACATGTTGGAAACCATGTACGCTGCGCCGGGTATTGGGCTTGCTGCGCCGCAGATCGGGGTGCTGGATCGGCTGATCGTGCTCGATTGCGTCAAGGAAGAGGACGGTCCGGCGCGCCCGCTGGTCATGTTCAACCCCGAAGTCGTGGCGTCCTCGGACGAGGCGAACGTCTATGAGGAAGGGTGCCTGTCGATTCCCGACCAATACGCCGAGGTGACCCGCCCCAAGGTGGTCGAGGTCGAATGGATGGATCGTGACGGCAATGCTCAGCGGGAGACATTCGACGGGCTTTGGGCCACCTGTGTCCAGCATGAGATCGACCATCTGAATGGCAAGCTGTTCATTGACTACCTGAAACCGTTGAAGCGGCAGATGATCACCCGGAAGATGCAGAAACTGAAACGTGAGCGTGGCCGCGGCTGACAGCGCAGCGGCCCGTTATGAGGCTGAGCGTGGGTCAAGACTGAGTGTGTTCTCGGGAAAGGTGAACGAAATGGCGGTTCTCCCTATCAGGGCTTGGCCTGATCCGGTGCTGAGCACTCCGGCAAAACTGATTGCCACACCGCGAGACGTCGAAACGCTTGCCCGCGATATGCTGGAAACAATGTATGCCGCACCTGGGCGTGGGCTGGCCGCGCCACAGGTTGGCGTATTGGCACGGCTGTTCGTGATGGACACCACCTGGAAAGAAGGTGCGCGCGATCCGCTTGTCTGCATCAACCCGGACATTGTCGCGCTGTCGGAGGAGGTGGCCACAATGTCTGAGGGCTGTCTGTCGATCAAAGGTGTCAGCCTTGAAGTCACGCGCCCGGCTTGGGTCGATCTGGCCTGGAGCGATTTGCAAGGCGTCCGCCAGCAACGCCGGTTTGAGGGATTCGCCGCCGCCTGCGTGCAACATGAATATGATCACCTTGAGGGGCGCGTGACCTTTGACAGGGTGTCCTCCACGGCGCGTGCTGCTGCTGTCGCCACCTATGAAACTTGTCTGGAGACAACCCGATGACTGTGCGCCCTTGCCTGCCTTGGCCTGACAAACATCTGCGCAGCCGCGCCGAGGAGGTCAGCGAAATCACTGATGAAACGCTCGCCCTCTGGCAGGACATGATCGACACAATGGAGGCGATGCCCGGTGTTGGTCTGGCCGCCAATCAGATCGGTGTGTTGCAACGGCTTGCGGTGGTGGATGGGTCCAGCGAGCGGGGGCGGGCCGTCCGTCTGGCCAATCCTGAAATCCTGCATGCCTCGGTCGCGCTGCGTGAGCATGAGGAAGCCAGTCCGAACCTGCCCGGCGTCTCAGCCAAGATCAAACGCCCCCGTGCGGTCACTGTGCGCTACATGGATGAAACCGGTGCTATGGTTGAGCGGGATTTTGTCGGGATTGAAGCCACCAGCGTGCAACACCAGATCGATCACCTGAACGGCAAGATGTATTTCGACAAGCTGTCGAAGGTGAAGCGCGATATGTTGATCCGCAAGGCGAAGAAGCTGAGCGGCTGAAGGTCAATCGGGGTTTCCCCCAAGTTAGAGCCTGTTTCGGGCGGCCAAATTCAGAGTGAAGGGGCGACATATGCGTATTGTTTTTATGGGGACACCAGATTTCTCTGTCCCGGTGCTCAATGCGTTGGTTGAGGCGGGCCATGATATTGCTGCCGTTTATTGTCAGCCACCCCGCCCAGCAGGACGGGGCAAGAAAGACCGACCCACGCCCGTTCACGCCCGGGCGGAGGCGCTGGGGCTTGAGGTGCGCCACCCGGTCAGCCTGAAAGACGCGCAGCAGCAGGCCGAGTTTGCAGCGCTAAACGCCGATGTGGCGGTTGTGGTTGCCTATGGTTTGATCCTGCCACCGGCCGTCCTGGACGCTCCACGTCAAGGGTGCCTCAATATCCACGCAAGCCTTTTGCCGCGCTGGCGTGGGGCGGCGCCGATCCACCGTGCGATCATGGCGGGGGATGCGCAGACCGGGGTTTGTATCATGCAGATGGAGGCCGGGTTGGATACGGGGCCAGTTCTGATGCGGGAGGCGACAGATATCGGCGCAGAGGAAACCACGTCTCAGCTACATGACCGCCTGTCTGAAATGGGCGCGAACCTGATCGTGCAGGCGTTGAGACAATTGCCGGGGCTAACACCAGAGCTGCAGCCGGACGATGGTGTGACCTACGCCCACAAGATCGACAAAGCGGAGGCCCGCGTGGACTGGACACGCCCGGCGATCGAGGTTGATCAGCAGATCCGCGGGCTGTCCCCATTTCCCGGCGCCTGGTGTGAGATTGACGGCCAGCGCGTGAAACTTTTGGCGTCACGTGTTGTCGATGGTGCGGGGGCGGCGGGCAAGGTTCTGGATGACACCTTGCGGGTCGCCTGCGGTGAGGGCGCGGTTGAGCTGCAGAAGTTGCAGCGTGCGGGCAAGGGTGCGCAGGCGCGAGAGATCTTTTTGCGCGGCTTTCCTGTCATTGCTGGCACACAGCTTTAAGGGGGAAGGCGATGTTTCTAGCTCTTTTCGGCAGCGTGGTGATTGCTGGGATTGTTGGCTACCTTGCGGAGAAAACTGGCTTCACCCAGAACGGCTATCTGTCTTCGATCATCATTTGTGTGGGCGGCGCGTTTCTGTTCCATTTCGTAGTGATTATGTTCGGGATCGGATTTCGCGCGCCAGGGTGGAATGCGATTGTGGCCTCGATCGGCGCGCTGATCATTGTGCCGTTTCATTGGCGCCCCTAGGGGGCTGAGAGACGGGATCAGCTACGTGGCGGGCGCGAGCGATAGACCGGCAGATGCCAACCAAAGGTGATGGAACCTGCCCGCAGAACCCAACACACCACTGCACAGGCCACCAAGGCCCAGCGGGTCGGCAGGCCGAAGGCGATGCTGATCACGGCGGTGATCGCGCCAGCCATCGCGCAGGAAATATAAAGCTCCCCCTGCTTCAGAACCAGCGGCACCTCGTTGCAAACGACATCCCGCATGAGCCCACCCAGCGTGCCGGTTGCCATGCCCATCAGCACCACGATCACGGGGGGCTGACCTGTCAGAATGGCCGCGCCGGTACCGGCAGACACCGCCACTGCCAGAGCAAAACTGTCAAGCCAGACAACCCAGCGCAACCGGCTCTCCACCAGATGGGCGGTAAAAAACACCAGTACCGCAGCAGCGGCCGCCAGCAGGATGTTGGTGGAATCCCCGATCCAGAACACAGGATGCCGATCCAGCAGGAGATCCCGCACCGTGCCCCCACCGACAGCGGTCAGACAGGCCACGAAGGCAAAGCCAACGATATCCAGCTGCGCCCGACTGGCCACCAGCGCGCCAGAGGCGGCGAAGACCAGAACGGAGGCGTAGTCCAGAAGGGTGAGGATGGTCATGCTTTGGCTTTGCCGGGTTTGAAGGGGGCCATGCCTGCGCGCGCCAGCTCATCAGCGCGTTCGTTCTCGGGGTGGCCTGCGTGGCCCTTGACCCATTCCCAGGTGACATCATGCCGACGCTGAGCCTCGTCAAGTCGCTGCCACAGCTCGACGTTTTTCACCGGTTTCTTGGAGGCGGTTTTCCAACCGTTGCGCTTCCATCCGTGAATCCACCCGGTAACACCGTTCTTCACATATGCGGAATCGGTGACAACCGTCAGCGTGGACGGTCTCGCAAGGCTTTCGAGGGCGTTGATTGCCGCCAGCAGTTCCATCCGATTATTGGTGGTTTCGGCCTCGCCGCCGCTCAGCTCCTTTTCCTTGACGATGGTCTCGCCATCCATTGCCCGCAGCAACACACCCCAGCCACCGGGGCCGGGATTACCAGAACAGGCACCATCGGTGTAGGCGAACAGCTCAGCCATGACAGGCCACCGAAATCCAGCGTGCCATTGACCCGTCCAATCCGGCGCTTTCGCCTGTGGTGGTGTTGGTGGGTGTGAAACCGGCTGAGCGCAGCAGATCCTTCAATTCGTCGTCCTCATAATAGGTGTAGAGCCGCCCAATGGCGTCTCGGGCCTCGCCCTTACCGAGCTTCAGCGCGATGTAAAAGGGGCCACCTGATCGCAATGCCCGCCGGATGGCGCGCAGATGGCGGGGAAAGTCGGCGCGAGGTGCATGCAGCAGGCTGAAATTGGCCCAGACACCATCGTAGATGTCGATGCCGGAGAGGTCATCAAAGCTGGCGAGCTGGGTCTGAACTCCGGGGAGCTGATCCGCCAACGCGATCATTTCAGCCGAAGCATCCATCGCCAGGGGCCGCAGACCCGCGGATGCCATAACTGCGCTAGACGTGCCAGGACCACAGCCCAGATCCAACACCTGACCACCGGGTAGACAAGCGGCGATGAACTCCCCAAGACGTGGATCTCGCCGCAAGTGGATCTCATTGCGGTCTGCATACTCCGCAGCCTTGCGGTTGTAGATTTCCAGGGTCGTGCGATCCGGTTCGCTCATAGGTACACGCCTACGGCCAGGCTGGCGATCACGATAGATGTGAGCAGCAGTCGCAGTTGGATCCACCATGATGGCGTCAGGCGCCAGACGGAAAAAGCATAGTCCAGCAGCAACAGCCCGGCGAAGCCGTAGATAAGGTTGATGCCCGCACTGGTTGGGCCACCGCCTGTCATAAAGAACGCCCAGAGTGCGGGCAGCACTGACAGCGTATAGGCCGTTGTGGCCCGCATTCCCGATGTCTTGGTCGCAAACCCCCACAGCACACCGGACATGAAGCTGAGGATAACGGAGCCGTAGAACAGCTGCACATAGGGGCCGACAAACCGCGGGCCAAGATGACTGGCCCCCCAGGCCTGTAAGGACGGGAGCTGCGTCGTCAGCGCACCCCACACAAAAGGTATCACCCCGGCGAGACCCAGGATCAGCGGTGCGGGGGGATCCGGCTCATGCCCGTTCCATCGCAAGTCTTGCTGCCAAAGCGGCAAACAGACCGGCAAAGCTGCGGTTGAGCCATTTCACCACGATGTCGGATCCCAGGATCAGGTGGCGGGCTTGGGCTGCGAACAGGCCATAGAGAACAAAAACCGCAAAGGTCATCGCCATGAAGATCAGCCCAAGGATCACCATTTCCTGCGTTGCGGTCTCAGGCGTGCCCGAGAGGAAGGGGGGAAGAAGAGCCAGAAAAAATACGGAGAGCTTCGGGTTGAGAATGTTGATCATTGCCCCGCGCTTGGCAATTTTCACGCCTAGGTCTCGCGCTGTGGGCGCATTGGACAGCGACAGGGCTCCATCCGCCTTCAGCATCTGCCACGCGAGATAGAGAAGATAGAGAACGCCAGCAAACTTCACGGCTTGGAACAACAGTGCCGATGTGTGCAGAACCGCAGCCAAACCTAATGTGGCGGCCGCAAGATGGGGCAGGATGCCAACGGTGCAGCCAATTGCGGCCCAGATTGCGGCGTGCCGTCCCTGACCAAGGCCAAGCGCCAGCGTGTACAGCACCCCTGTTCCCGGTGCGAGGACAACGACAAATGCGGTGATCAGAAATTGCAGTGAAATCAATCGACCAGCTCCTTGGACAGACAATTTAGCTCTGGCCAAGGGTAATCGGCTATTGATCAGTTGCAAGGCAAAGAAACCCTGCAGACAGGTAAAGCGGCTGCAGGGGTAAAACGCGATTGCGTCAGGCGGGTTCGCGCAGAACCCGGGGAACCTTGAACTCGACCCGCTCAATTGCGGTTTCGACCAACTCAACGGTGACCTCGAACCGCTCTTTGAAGGCGTCGATCACCTCATTCACCAGCAATTCAGGGGCTGAGGCTCCGGCAGTGATGGCCACCGAGGAAATCCCTTCAAGTGCGCGCCAGTCGATGTTTTCGGCGCGCTGCACCAGCTGTGCATATTGGCAGCCAGCCTTTGCGCCGACCTCGACAAGACGGCGGGAGTTCGACGAATTGGGCGCGCCGACCACCAGCAGGGCGTCTGCTTTGGGGGCGACTTCCTTGACCGCTTCCTGACGGTTGGTGGTGGCGTAGCAGATATCTTCCTTGTGCGGCCCGACGATATTGGGGAAGCGTGCCTGCAGCGCTGCGACAATATCCTTGGTGTCATCCACTGACAGGGTCGTCTGGGTGACATAGGCCAGATTGTCGGGGTCACGTACCGCCACGGTGGCCACATCAGCTCGGCGTTTCAACCAACAGCACTTCTCCATCGGGCAGCTGCCCCATGGTGCCGATAGTCTCCGGATGGCCCTTGTGACCAATCATGATCATCTGGAGGCCGTTTTCAGCATGACGCTGGGCCTCTATGTGGACCTTTGAGACCAGCGGGCATGTCGCATCGACATAGATCATCTGGCGCCGATCAGCTTCTGCTGGGATAGACTTCGGCACACCATGGGCGGAAAAGATCACCGGTCGGTCATCGGGGCACTCGTCCAGTTCCTCGACAAAAACGGCGCCCTTATCCCGCAGCCCATCGACTACATATTTGTTGTGCACGATCTCATGGCGCACATAGACCGGCGCGCCCCATTTCTCGAGCGCCATTTCAACGATTTTGATAGCCCGGTCGACACCGGCGCAGAAACCGCGTGGTGCGGCTAGATATAGTGTCAGGGGGGCTTGATCATCGCGGTCTCCTTACGGCCCAGAGCTAGGACTTTCTGTCGGCAACGTCCAGTGCTGCACAACGGACTTGTGCTGCTGATGCGTCAAATCGCGCGCGCTGCGCAAACAAAAGCCCGCAGTCAGTGGGGAGCACTGCTGCGGGCTATGTCGGCCATGTCCGAAGCGCGTCGTCGGCACCAGATTGGTATCAGCCGCTTGCGGCCGACACCGAACGCGGATCGCTTTGTTCGCGGGGGGGGCGACCAATCACGTCCTTCAACTCTTCCAATTCGATGAAATTGTCGGCCTGGCGGCGCAACTCGTCCGAGATCATCGGTGGCTGGCTGCGAATGGTAGAGACCACGGATACCCGTACGCCCTGCCGCTGCAAACTGGCGATCAGAGGGCGAAAATCGCCATCACCGGAAAACAGCACGATATGATCGACGCGCGGTGCCAGTTCCATGGCATCGACCGTCAGTTCGATATCCATATTCCCCTTCACCTTTCGGCGGCCCATGCTGTCGGTGTATTCCTTGGCCGGTTTGGTCACCATGGTGAAGCCGTTGTAATGCAGCCAGTCCACCAAAGGCCGGATGGGAGAGTACTCATCATTTTCCAGCAGGGCTGTGTAGTAAAAGGCGCGCAGAAGTTTGCCCCGGCGCATAAATTCCTGCCTGAGCAACTTGTAATCGATGTCAAACCCCAGCGCCTTTGCGGCGGCATAAAGGTTCGAGCCATCGATGAACAGCGCAAGCCGTTCGTCCTTGTAAAACATCAAATATGTCCTTCCGGTAGGTCCGTCCCAGCAGTGAGGTTCCGTGAGTGAATGCTGAAATACGCTAAAACGGGTGGACTTAATGTAGGTTATTTGACATTTGCCGCAAGTGTGTCGGGATTAAGAAACGAGGGCAAAAATGACCGAAATCCGGTCAGAGGCGCTTATTGCCATGGGGGGAAACCTGCCTATCGGCGAGCAGTCGGTGGTCCATACCCTCATAGGGGCTGTTGAGCAGTTGTCCGAATCAGACATCCGGCTGACGGCGGTGTCGCGGTTCTATCGTACGCCTTGTTTTCCGGCCGGGTCCGGCCCCGACTATGTGAACGCGGCGATTACCATACGCACAAATCTGTCACCGCGTGCCTTACTGGATCTGTTGCATCAGGTTGAGGCAGATTTTGCCCGCCGCCGTGTGCAGCGCTGGGGGATGCGGACGCTGGATCTGGACCTGATCGCCTATGATGATCTGATCTGTCCCGATGTGGCCACCTTCGATCGTTGGAAAGATCTGCCGCTTGATCAGCAAATGCAGGAGGCGCCGGGTCAGATGCTGATACCGCACCCACGGCTTCAGGATCGCGGCTTTGTCCTCGTGCCGTTGCGGGATGTCGCACCGGATTGGCGGCACCCGATTCTCGGTCAGACGGTCGGTGAGCTCTGCGCTGCGCTGCCAATGTCGGATTTGAGTGAGATTTCCCCGGTCTGAGCGGCTAATGCGTCCCATTCGGCGCTTGTCAAGAGAAAGCTTTGGTTTTAGAAGTCACCCTTCTGGACTTATTTTGATTTGGAGAGTCGCCTATGGCCCGCGTGACGGTTGAAGACTGCGTAGACAAGGTTCCCAACCGCTTTGAGCTGGTGATGCTCGCCGCGCATCGTGCGCGTGAGATTTCGGCCGGTGCCGCGCTGACGGTTGAGCGGGACAACGACAAGAACCCTGTCGTATCCCTGCGTGAGATCGCTGACGAAACCCAAAGCGCCGACTCTCTGCGCGAGCGTCTGATCGAAAGCAACCAGACCCAGATTGAAGTGGATGAGCCGGAAGATGATTCCATGGCCCTTCTGATGGGTGCGGAAAACGACAAGCCTGCCGCCGACGACATGTCGGAAGAAAAACTGCTGCGCGCGCTGATGGAGGCGCAAGGGCAGGGTTGAGACGTCGCAAGACATAACAAGCTGAGGCTGCGGACCGGAAATGATTTCACCAGAAGACCTGATTGCTCTGGTCCGCAACTACAACCCCCGGACCAATGCGGACAGGATCGCCGATGCATATGCGTTCGGTGAGCAGATGCACGACGGGCAGTTTCGCCATTCGGGCGAACCTTATTTTACCCATCCCGTAGCAGTCGCGGCCATCCTGACCGAACAGCGGCTGGATGATGCCACCATCATCACCGCCCTGCTGCACGACACCATCGAAGATACCAAAGCGTCCTACGACGAAATCTCCACGCGGTTCGGGGATGAGGTGGCAATGCTGGTCGATGGTGTGACCAAGCTGACAAACCTGCAGCTGTCCAGCCGCGAGACCAAACAGGCCGAGAATTTCCGCAAGCTGTTTATGGCGATGTCGAAAGACCTGCGGGTCATTCTCGTCAAACTCGCGGACCGTCTGCACAATATGCGGACCATCAAGGCGATGCGCCCGGACAAACAGGCTCAAAAGGCGCGCGAGACCATGGACATCTATGCGCCGCTGGCTGGTCGCATGGGGATGCAATGGATGCGCGAGGAGCTGGAAGATCTGGCTTTTCGTGTGCTCAATCCTGAAGGGCGCCAATCGATTATCCGCCGCTTCGTCACGTTGCAGCGCGAAACCGGTGATGTGATCCACCGTATCACCGGCGACATGCGGGCGGAGCTTGAAAAGACCGGGATTGAAGCCGAAGTATTTGGCCGCGCGAAGAAACCCTATTCCATCTGGCGTAAGATGCAGGAAAAAGATCAGGGTTTTTCGCGGCTCTCTGATATCTACGGGTTCCGCATCATCACGGCGAGTGAGGAAGATTGCTACCGCGCGCTGGGAGCCATCCATCAGCGCTGGCGGGCGGTCCCTGGCCGTTTCAAAGACTATATCAGCCAGCCAAAATCCAACGGGTATCGGTCAATCCACGCGACCGTTTCCGGGCGTGATGGCAAGCGGGTCGAGGTGCAGATCCGCACCCGCCAGATGCATGATGTGGCCGAAACCGGTGTGGCGGCACATTGGTCCTATCGCGATGGTGTGAGATCCGAGAACCCCTTTGCCGTTGATCCGGCAAAATGGATTGCGTCCCTCACGGAACAGTTCGACGCGGAGGAGGATCACGATGAGTTTCTCGAAGCGGTCAAGCTGGAGATGTATTCGGATCAGGTGTTCTGCTTCACACCCAAGGGGGATGTGATCAAACTGCCCAAAGGGGCGACGCCGATTGATTATGCCTATGCAATCCACACCCGCATCGGGCATGCCTGCGTGGGGGCCAAGGTGGATGCAATCCGCGTGCCGCTCTGGACCCGTTTGCGCAATGGCCAGTCGGTTGAGATCATCACTGCTGAGGGGCAGACCCCGCAAGTGAGTTGGCTGGACATTGCGACCACCGGCAAGGCGCGCACCGCGATCCGCCGCGCCCTGCGGGAAGCGGACCGGGCCCGGTTTGTGAAACTGGGCCATGAGCTGGCGCGCTCCGCCTTTGAACATGTCGGCCGCAAGGCCACGGATAAGGCGCTTGAAACAGCGGCGCGCGCTCTCCGTGTCAGTACGGTGGATGAGTTGCTGGCCCGTCTCGGGGCAGCCGTTCTCACGGCTCATGATGTGGTTCAGGCCGTCTACCCGGAGCTGGCCGCAGACGACAGTGATGAAGTGCCTCCTCGCCGGGCAGTGATTGGTCTTGAGCCGGGGCAGAGCTTTGAGCGTGCGCCCTGTTGCCAGCCCTTGCCGGGCGAGCGGATCATTGGGATCACTTACCGGGGGCGTGGCGTTGTGGTGCATGCCGCAGATTGTGACGCGTTGGGAGAGGTGGAGGACCAGCCCGAACGCTGGGTCGACCTGCATTGGCATAGCGGAACCCACCCGGCGGTCTATGGTGTGACGCTGGAGCTGACCATCGGCAATGACGCCGGTGTGCTGGGACGCATTTGCACATTGATCGGTGAGAAAAAGGCCAATATCTCAGACCTTGAATTTGTCGATCGGAAACCAGACTTTTACCGGCTGATGATTAATGTCGAACTGCGGGATGTGGAGCAGCTGCATTCGCTGATGTTGATGCTGGAAGCCGAGAGCGATGTCGCTGCCGTTGCTCGGTTCCGCGATTTGCCGGAAAGCCGCCCAAAGCTCGGGTAGCCGTTCAGTAGGATTTGGGAAGGACGCGTATCTTTGGTATTCAGGCGCCGTGATAGACGTCCGCCTCTGCGCGCGGTTGCCGATTTTCTGTGGCCACGTGGCGGCTGGGGGCGTGCATTTCACTACGTGAAGCACCGTGTCCGCCGTCTGCCCGATTCGCCGGAGCGGATTGCCCGCGGCGTTTGGGCTGGCGTCTTCACCACATTTACCCCGTTTTACGGCATGCACTTCGTTGTGGCTGCAATCATCGCACGGCTGATGAACGGCAATATCCTAGCGGCGCTCAGCGGAACATTCTTTGGCAATCCGTTGACCTATGTGCCGATTGGCGTCGCCTCGCTGCAGACCGGACATTGGATTCTGGGAACCGAATTCGATGCCGACGTGGACAAGTCACTGGTTGGGAAATTCCTGGCGGCGGGTGATGATCTGTTTGACAATCTGATTGCGCTGGTCACCGATCGCCCGGCGGATTGGCAGGGACTGACCCTATTCTACCACGAGGTGTTTTACCCCTATCTTGTCGGCGGCGTTATTCCGGGCATCATTACGGCAACGGTTTGCTATGTTCTTAGCGTGCCGGTGATCCGGGCCTACCAGCAGCGCCGCCGTGCCAAGATCAAGGCGAAGTTCGATATTATCAAGAAACGCGCCTCTCTGGACGCTGAAAGCGACAGTGGCAGCTGAGCCGTCACGCCAAGGCATAATTTGGTGGTTTCCGGGCTTGCCCTTGCCACCGCAGCGCCTAGTCTCAGGCGAAAGGCACTCTAGTAGGAAATTGAATCCATGGCACAGACGTCCTTGCAAACTGCCGGGCTGCGGCTTGGTGTGAATATCGACCACGTGGCCACCGTGCGCAACGCGCGCGGCGGCTTGGTGCCGGATCCGGTACGGGCGGCAAAATTGGCCGAGGAGGCTAGCGCTGACGGGATCACTGCGCATCTGCGAGAGGATCGTCGCCACATCACCGATGCCGATATCGATGGGCTGATGGACGCCCTGAGCGTGCCATTGAACTTTGAGATGGCGGCAACGGAAGAGATGCAGAAAATCGCTCTGCGTCATAAACCCCATGCGGTGTGCATCGTGCCGGAAAAACGCGAAGAGCGCACCACCGAGGGGGGCTGGAAGTGGCCCGCGAGGAGAATAAGCTGGCCCACTACATTGCGCCCTTACGGGAGGCCGGGTGCCGGGTGTCAATCTTCATCGCTGCGGATCAGCGCCAGATTGAGGCCGCCCACCGCATCGGGGCCGAGGTCATTGAGCTGCACACCGGGGCCTATTGCGATGCCCACGCGGAGGGCGATTTCGCCAAACGCGACGCCGAGTTGGCCGCCCTGCGCGAGATGTCGAGCTTTGCGCATTCACTGGGGCTGGAGGTCCACGCCGGACACGGCCTGACATATGATTGTGTACAGCCTATCGCCGCTTTCCCCGAGGTGCGTGAATTGAACATCGGTCATTTCCTTATTGGCGAGTCGATCTTCAGAGGGTTGACCCCGGCCATTGCCGAAATGCGCCGCCTGATGGACGAGGCGCGAGGTTAGCACCTCCTCAGGCCACCATGGCCCTTGCCAGTGTCAGTCAGATCGCCTTTGATCGGGGGATGATCTTGGGTGTAGGCACTGACCTGGCAAATATTGAGCGTATTCAGCGCACTTTGGACCGGTTTGGCGACCGGTTCAAAAACCGTGTTTTCACAAATACCGAACAGCGCAAGGCCGAGCGGCGGATGGATGTTGCGGGCACCTATGCCAAACGCTGGGCTGCAAAGGAGGCCTGTTCCAAGGCGCTCGGCACCGGTCTGCGCATGGGGATCGCCTGGAAAGATATGGCGGTTTCCAACTTGCGCACAGGCCAGCCGGTTATGCATGTCACGGGCTGGGCCGCTGATCGGTTGGCCAGGATGACGCCGCCGGAGCACGAGGCCATCATTCATGTGACATTGACCGACGACCACCCCTGGGCGCAGGCCTTTGTGGTGATTGAGGCGCGTCCCATCGCTCGTGATCCGCTTGCGACGCCGGGCGATGCTTGACTTACCCGGATCGGCCCCGCATGTAGCGCCGGACCCATGTTTACAGTTAGACCGGAGAGCCTGATGACGGCCAAAGCAACAGTCGGAAGTTCGATCCTTGAGACGGTCAAGACCATCGTCTACGCCCTGCTGATCGCAGGTGTGTTCCGCACGCTGTTCTTTCAGCCATTCTGGATTCCCTCCGGCTCAATGAAGGAAACGCTGCTGATTGGCGACTTTCTGTTCGTGAACAAGATGGCCTATGGGTATTCCTCCGCCTCCTGTCCAAGCCTGAAATTCCCCAGCGTCGGCATCGATATCGACAGCAGCGATATCTGTGGCTTCCTTGATGGGGATAACTCCCGGATTTGGGCCGGTGATCCCGAACGCGGTGATGTCGTAGTCTTCCGCCACCCGGTCAACCAGAACGACTTCATCAAGCGGCTGATCGGTCTGCCGGGCGATAAGGTTCAGGTCAAAAACGGGGTGCTGCATATCAACGGCGCTGCTGTCGCGCTGCAGGACGCGGGCGAGTTCGAGGAGCTGATGGCGCCACAGGGGCCCGCCGGGTCCTACCCGCTGTGCGAGAATGCACCGGTGGGTGAAGGTGCGATGTGTAAAAAATCCCGCCAGATCGAAACGTTGCCGGGCGGCAGCCAGCATGTTGTGCTCAATATTGGCAATCAGGGGATGGATCACACCGGGATCTATCAGGTCCCCGAAGGCCACTATTTCTTCATGGGGGACAACCGCGACAATTCCTCCGACAGCCGTTTGCCGCAATCGGCAGGGGGCGTCGGCTATGTGCCTTATGAAAACCTCATTGGTCGCGCGGATCGTATCATGTTTTCCTCGGCTGGCCGGTCGATGCTGTTCTTCTGGACCTGGCGCGGGGATCGCTTCTTTAAGGGGATCGAGTGAAACTCTCCAAGGATATGCGCGCGTTTGAGACGCGGATCGGCTATAGTTTCTCCCAGCTAGGCACTTCTGGTGCGGGCGCTGACGCACGCCTCGGTGTCGTCTCCCAACCGTCAGGACAATCAGCGGCTGGAGTTTCTGGGCGACCGGGTGCTGGGGCTGGTGATGGCCACGGCGCTTCTGGACACGGATAAGGCCGCGACAGAGGGGCAGCTTGCCCCGCGGTTCAATGCGCTGGTGCGCAAGGAAACCTGCGCGGATGTGGCCCGTGATATCGATCTGGGGGCGGTGCTGAAATTGGGTCGCTCCGAGACCATGTCCGGTGGGCGGCGCAAACTGGCGCTTCTGGGCGACGCGATGGAGGCGGTGATTGCCGCCGTCTATAAGGATGGCGGGTTTGAGGCGGCACAGGAGCTGATCCTGCGGCTCTGGGGCAATCGCATCGGCCGGGTTGAGGCGGATGCCCGCGACCCCAAGACCACCTTGCAGGAATTTGCTCAGGCGCGGGGGGAACAGCCCCCGGCCTATGTGCTGGTGGAGCGGAAAGGCCCGGATCATCAGCCGGAATTTACAATTTCCGTGCAGTTGCAGGATGGCACCGAAGGCCGCGCAACTGCTGGATCGAAACGTCAGGCCGAACAGGCCGCTGCCAAATTACTGTTGGCACGATTGGAGCAAGAAAAATGACCACACGCGCTAGCTTCGTTGCCCTGATTGGTGAACCCAACGCGGGTAAATCCACGCTTCTCAACCGGATGGTCGGGGCCAAGGTGTCGATTGTGACCCACAAGGTGCAGACCACCCGCGCCCGCATCCGTGGTGTTGCGATGGAGGGCGAGAGCCAGATCGTTTTTGTCGACACGCCTGGCCTGTTCCAGCCGCGCCGTCGGCTTGACCGCGCAATGGTTGCCGCTGCCTGGGGGGGCGCTGCGGACGCTGATGTGGTCGTGCTGATGGTGGAGGCACACCGGGGTATCACCGAAGGTGTCGAGCGTATTCTGGAAGGTCTTGAGAATATCGGCGAGGGTCGTAAGATCGCCCTGGCGATCAACAAGATCGACCGCGTTCAGTCCGAAGTCCTGCTGGGCCTGACCAAGGAACTGAATGAGCGCTATGCCTTTGCGGATACCTTCATGATTTCCGCAGAAAAAGGGCACGGGGTTGAGCACTTGCGCGGCTGGCTGGCAGAGCAATTGCCGGAGGGGCCGTGGCTTTATCCTGAGGATCAGATTGCTGACCTGCCCATGCGGATGATCGCGGCTGAAATGACCCGTGAGAAACTGACCCTGCGGCTGCATCAGGAACTGCCCTACCAGCTGACCGTAGAAACCGAGAACTGGGAAGAGCGCAAGGATGGGTCTGCCAAAATCGATCAGCTGATTTATGTCATGCGTGACGGTCACAAAGGCATCGTGCTGGGCAAACGCGGTGAAACCATCAAGGCGGTGAGCCAGGCAGCCCGCGCTGAGCTGGAAGAGTTTCTCGACCGTAAGGTGCATCTCTTCCTCCAGGTAAAAGTGCGCCCGAACTGGCTGGAAGAATCCGAACGCTATTCCGAGATGGGTCTCGATTTCAAAGACGGGAACTGATCCCATATGGCACGGCTGACAGCCAGTTTCTGGGTGCAGGCTTATCTCACCCGTTTGCGGTTGGCCGATATCCCCGCCTTTGTCACCGCGCATGGGGATGACACGGCGGGCGCCGTCTTGATCAAACTGAACACGCTGGACCGCCGCGCGCAGGCCCTGCATCGCTCTTACGATCTGATGAGCGGGGCGCGAAGCTGGGTCACGCTGGCCGAAGGTGACGAGGCTGATGTTGATGCCGCCATCGCCAAACAGCGCAGTTTTGATCCTGATCTATGGGTGATCGAGGTCGAAGATCGCCATGGCCGTCACCTGCTGGATGAACCGGGGCTGGACTGATCATGGAATGGCGCGACGAGGGCATATTGCTGACGATGCGCCGTCATGGAGAAAGCGCGGCCATTGTCGATGCATTCACTGCCGAACATGGACGTCATGCTCAGGCATCGTACGCGGTGGCGCAGGGCGCAGGATGGCCCCAGTGTTGCAGCCCGGTGCGCAGCTGGATCTGACCTGGCGTGCCCGGCTTGAAGACCACCTTGGCAGCTATCAGGCTGAATTGATCCGCAGCCGTGCCGCGACTGCCATGTCCAGTCGGTTGGCGCTTGCTGGATTGAACGCGGTGACTGCGTTGCTCGCCTTCTGTCTGCCGGAACGTGAAGCCCATCCGGAGCTCTACGCGCGCAGCACGCAAATCCTGGATCTGCTGGGCCGCGACGATATCTGGCCATTGGCCTATCTGCGCTGGGAGGTCGCCCTTCTGGAAGACATGGGGTTTGGTTTGAATTTTGAGCACTGCGCCGTCACCGGCAGCCGTCTCGATCTGATCTATGTCTCCCCCAAAAGCGGGCGCGCCGTTTCACGCGCAGGGGCTGAGCGAATGGGCTGATCGGATGTTGCCCTTACCGCCTGTGTTGATGGGGCGTGGTGGGGCGGAGAATAGTGAGATCGTGACAGCCCTCACGACGACCGGTTTCTTCCTGCAAAACCGACTGGCGCCATCGCTTGGCAACCATCCGCTGCCGGAGGCCCGCGGGCGGCTCATTGATGTGCTCAGTCGGCAGCCGTGAAAATCATCTCGCGTCCAGCTGCGTTCGACAGGATCATCACAGCGCCTTTGATCTCTACGATCTCCATCGCCTGCAAGGCAGCGAGGACATCGGTTTCTTCCTGCAAGGCGGCGCACACCATACGGGTCGTGGCGAGGTTTTCGACCTCAAACCAAGGATAGGGCGCGGTGAGTTGTCCGGTCACCCGGTTGCAGGGCAACTCACCGGTCAGCGCGCCGGGACGGGGGAAGCTCAGCGTTGTGACTGCTGAGACCGCGTCGCTGTCAACCTCCCGTAGCTGCCATGTGGCACTTTTGCCGCCATATGCCCGCAGGGTTTCATCACCAAGGCAGGCACTGAGGATGCCCGTGCAAAGCACTGCAAGTGTCAGAAAATACGTCTGTTTCATGATGGCACGCTAACTTCTGATTGCAATACGTCAAGGTGAAGACAACGAAAAACCCGGCACAAGGGTGCCGGGTTGGTTGCAGGTTGAAATCTGCCCGATGATCGGGCCGTGATCAGGCCAGCAGGCGGCGTGCGATCACCTGTGCCTGAATTTCTGCGGCACCCTCAAAGATATTGAGGATACGGGCATCACACAGAACCCGGCTGATTTTGTATTCCAGCGCAAACCCATTGCCACCATGGATTTGCAAACCGTTGTCAGCCGCCGCCCAGGCGACGCGCGCACCCAGCAGTTTGGCCATACCGGCTTCGAGGTCGCAGCGGTGGCCGTTGTCCTTTTCCCAAGCAGAGAAATAAGTCAGCTGGCGCGCGATCATGATCTCCACCGCCATCATCGCCAGCTTAGAGGCCACACGCGGGAAGGCGATCAGCGGTTTGCCGAACTGCTTGCGATCCTGCGCATATTGCATCGCAATATCGAGGGCGGATTGGGCAACACCGATGGCACGGGCGGCGGTCTGGATGCGCGCGGACTCGAAGGTCTCCATCAATTGCTTGAAGCCCTTGCCCTCATCTCCACCGAGGAGGTTTTCACGCTTCACGTGAAACCCGTCAAAGCCCAACTCGTATTCCTTCATGCCGCGATAGCCCAGAACCTCAATTTCGCCACCGGTCATACCTTCGGTCGGGAACGGGTTTTCATCCGTGCCCGGTGTTTTTTCGGCCAGGAACATCGACAGGCCACGGTGATCGGTCGTGTTGGGATCCGTCCGCGCCAGAAGTGTCATAACATGGGTGCGGGCGGCATGGGTGATCCAGGTCTTGTTGCCGGTGATCCGGTAGTCGCCATTGTCGTCCTGTACGGCTCGGGTGCGCAGGGCGCCGAGATCGGAGCCTGTGTTTGGTTCTGTGAACACAGCGGTTGGCAGGATTTCTGCGCTGGCAATCCTGGGCAGCCAACTGGCTTTCTGTTCCTCGGTGCCACCGGCTATGATCAGCTCAGCCGCGATTTCCGACCGTGTGCCAAGGCTACCAACACCGATATAGCCGCGCGACAGCTCCTCTGAGACCACGCACATGGAGGCCTTGGAGAGGCCAAACCCACCGTATTCTTCGGGAATGGTCAGGCCAAAAACACCCATTTCGGCCAGATCTTCGATGATCTCCATCGGGATCAACTCATCCTTCAGGTGCCAGTAGTGGGCGTTTGGCTCGACCTTTTCGAGCGCGTAGCGGCGGAACTGGTCCCGGATCATCTCCAGTTCTTCGTCAAGACCGGACGCGCCAAACATCACGGAACCGGCCTGTTCCTGCATCAGCTCGACGAGCCGCAGGCGTGCGGCCTGAGTATTTCCGCTATCGCAGAGCGTCATCACAGCAGGCGCCATCAGCATTCGCTGGCTGTCCTGCGACAGGCCGAGATCCTGCAGACGCAGGATTTCACCCTGGTTCATCTGAATGCCACCGTAGATCTGCCAGAGGTATTCGCCAAAACCGATCTGAAGCATCAACTGCTCCATCTCGCCAAACTTGCCATCTGCCTGTAACTGCGCGGCCCAACGATGCATCTGACGCAGGCTGTAAGCGTAGGTCGCAAGCCAGGCGAGCCCATGGGCAGCCGTCTGATGCGCCTCAACCAACGCCCCGGAGACACGCCCGTCCTCGCTGACCTGTTCGCGTATGGTCGCGCGCGCTGCCTCCAGCAGCTGGTCCACCGGCTCCAGCGCAGCAGCGGTCAGTGTCAGCACGTCAGAGATAAGCGTCGGTTGCATTTGCGGGTCCTGTCCATCGTGGGCCATGAATCACATCCTTTTCAGCTGCGTATGTGGTAAATCATTTTGCAGTTGCAGCGCAACAAAAATACCCTGTGACATCACGTTTGGATCAAAAGTTACCTGTAGATTTTGCGCGCGCAGCGGAGGAAACCTGTGCTAAGGGTCTGATCATGTCAGATAATTCAATTGTTATGCTTTTCCTCCCAGCAGAGCTTATCTCCGTAAATCTACTTGCGGCCTTTGCAATTGCAGCGCTTGCTTAGCGCTGTGAAGGGGATGGTGGGGTTCGCCATGCCGATGATACTCGTGTCCGGCCTCAGCCTGTTCTTGCCGCCGGATATTGCCTTGGCCGGGCTGATCCTCCCCACTTTGGTGACGAATGGCATGCAGGCCCTGCGACAGGGCGCGCAGGCGGCCTGGCAGTCGATGAAGCGGTTCAGGATCTTTCTGCTGGTTGGCCTCGTTTTTCTGCTGGCAAGCGCGCAACTTGTCCGGGTTTTGCCACAGGATGTTATGCTGATCCTGATTGGTGCCCCGATCACGCTGTTTGCCCTGCTGCAGCTGTTTGGGATCGCCATCCCGATCTCCCGCGCCACGCCGCGCGTTGAGGCGATAGTCGCGGCCTTCGCCGGGTTCATCGGTGGGTTTTCCGGGATATGGGGGCCGCCGACAGTGGCCTATCTGACCGCCCTCGGCACCGAGAAACGTGAACAGATGCGGGTGCAGGGCGTCATCTACGGGCTGGGCGCGGTGGCGCTGCTGATTGCGCATATCGGATCTGGTGTGATGCGGGCAGATACAGCCCCGTTCTCGTTACTGCTGATCCCGCCTGCTATTTTTGGCATGTGGATCGGTGGACGCTTGCAGGACCGGATCAATCAGGTCACCTTTCGACGTGCAACGCTGTTTGTACTGCTGGTCGCCGGGGCGAATTTGCTGCGGCGCGGACTGATGTATTAGGGCCAAACAAGCGTGTTAGGGTCGGTATGGGGCAAAAAACGCGCAGAAAGGGCCGCAGATGCCAAAGCGATTGACTGCGGAACAGCTGGCCACCGCATCCATTGCGGTTGCACTTCTGGTGCTCGCAGCAAAGGCGCTGGCCTGGTGGTTGACCGGCTCAATTGCGCTGTTTTCCGATGCGATGGAGTCTCTGGTCAATATTGGTGGTGCAATCATTGCCTGGTTTGCGGTCCGCTACGCCAATCGCCCGGCTGATGCAGGCCATCCCTTTGGTCACCACAAGGCGGAGTATTTCTCGGCTGTTGTGGAAGGGATCATGATCATCGTGGCGGCGCTGTTGATCCTTCAGGAGGCGGTCAGCGCCTTGGTCGCGCCGACGCCTTTGGTTTGGAATACCGCCGGATTGTGGGTGAATGCAGCCGCGATGGTGATCAATCTCCTTTGGGCGCGGGTGCTGATCGCACGGGGGGCGGCCCTTAAATCTCCGGCATTGGCCGCGGGCGGCCGCCATCTGATGAGCGATGTCTGGACCTCCGCAGGAGTTCTGATCGGGTTAATTCTTGCGATGGGGACGGGCTGGCCTTTGCTGGATCCAATCCTGGCCCTGTTGGTCGCGGTCAATATTCTGCGCGAGGGCTATCTGGTTGTGGCCTCATCAGTTGGGGGGCTGATGGATCAGGCCGCACCCCAGAATGAACGGGACGAGATTGCCGCGATTATTCACAGAACCGCGCAAGGCGCGTTGCAGGTGCATGGGCTAAAAACCCGTAGAGCCGGGCAGGCGGTGTTCGTCGAATTCCACATGGTCGTCGCAGGGGACATGACCGTGCGGGCATCTCATGCGATCTGTGATCGGATCGAAGAAGCTATCCGTGCCTCGCTGTCAACGGCGCAGGTCACGATCCACGTGGAACCAGAGCACAAACTGGAAGACAGCGGGATTCAGCTGGGGCAGTGAGGTATGGCCTCTCCAGAGACAAAAAAGCCCCGATCCGAGGATCAGGGCTTTTGTGTTTCGAATCTGTGCAGCTCAGCTGATCGCAGCGGCTTTCACGTCATCGTCGATGTAGGGCAGGTACTGTTCGAAATTGTTAGAGAACATCTGAACCAGCTTCGCAGCCTGCGTGTCATAGGCGGCCTGATCGTCCCAGGTGCGGCGCGGATCCAGCAGAACTTCGGCCACACCGGGCACTGTGACGGGCACATCAAAGCCAAAGTTGCCGTCCTTGCGGAACTCTGCCTCGGCGAGGGAGCCGTCCAGCGCGGCGGTCAGCAGCGCGCGGGTGGCACGGATCGGCATGCGGGAGCCGATGCCATAGGCGCCGCCGGTCCAGCCGGTGTTGACCAGCCAGCAGGTCGCACCGTGCTCGGCAATCTTTTCACGCAGGAGGTTGCCGTACACTTCCGGGCGGCGCGGCATGAAGGGCGCACCAAAACAGGTGGAGAAGGTCGGTTCCGGCTCGGTCACGCCGCGCTCGGTGCCTGCCACCTTTGAGGTGAAACCGGACAGGAAGTGATACATCGCCTGCGCCGGGGTCAGCCGCGCGATGGGAGGCAGCACCCCAAAGGCATCACATGTCAGCATGATGATGTTCTTGGGGTGGCCGCCGCGCGCGCTTTCCGAAGCATTGGAGATATAATGCAGCGGGTAGGCGCAGCGCATGTTCGCAGTCAGGCTGTCGTCGTTGAAATCCAGCTCCTTGGTCTCTGGGTCGAACACCATGTTCTCAATCACGGTGCCGAACTTGGACGTCGTTGCGTAAATTTCCGGCTCTGCCTCGGCATTCAGGTTGATGGTCTTGGCATAGCAGCCGCCTTCGAAGTTGAAGGTGCCGTTGTCAGCCCAGCCATGTTCATCGTCACCAATCAGCACGCGGTCCGGGTCGGCAGACAGGGTGGTTTTACCAGTGCCCGACAGGCCAAAGAACACGGCGGTGTCGACCGGGTTGCCCTTGGCGTGGTTGGCGGAGCAGTGCATCGGCATGATGCCTTTCTCCGGCAGCAGATAGTTCAGCAGCGAGAAGACGGATTTCTTGTTTTCGCCCGCATATTCGGTACCGCCGATCAGGATCATCTTGCGATCAAAGTTCATCGCGATCACAGTCTCGCTGCGGCAGTTGTGGCGCTCCGGATTGGCTTGAAAACTGGGGCAGTTGATGACCGTGAAATCCGCGATGAAGTCGTTCAGGTCTTCGCGGTCCGGGCGGCGCAGCATGGTCCGAATGAACAGACCGTGCCAGGCCAGTTCGGTCACCATGCGGACATTGATCGCATGGGCGGGATCCGCACCACCGACGAGGTCCTGAACATAGTATTCCTTGCCCTGCATATGGGCGAGCATGTCTTCATAGAGCGCGTCAAAGCCTTCGGGGCTCATCTCGGCATTGTTTTCCCACCAAATGGTCTTGGCCACACTGTCGGTTTTAACGACATGTTTGTCCTTGGGAGAGCGGCCGGTGAACTTGCCGGTGGTGACCAGAAAGGCACCGCCATTGCCAAGTGTACCCTCGTCGCGCTTCAGGGCCGCCTCAATCAGGGCTGGCTCCATGAGGTTATAATAGACGTTCCCCAGTCCTTCGATACCTTGATCTTCGAGGCGGAATTGCGGGTTAACCCGTCCAGATACCATGTGTTCTTTCTCCTGTGTCGACCATCAAAGGCCGCAAACATAAAAGCCGCGCCCTGGGGCAGAAATCGGCACAACCGGCCGATGTGGCTGGTCTTAACATGAGGGTTTGCACGCTGAACAGAACGGTTTGACGCAGTTAGCGCCATCAAGGCGATGTTTAGCGCAACCATTTTTTTTAAAGACAATTTGCAGGGGTGGCTGCCGGAATCTTCAGCGCCTGCTAAGGTATTTTTGTCTCAATTGAGGCGAAACTGTGTCCAGATTCTTCAATTGGCATTGATTCGCCGAGGCAGAACGGCGATGAACGTCTAAAAAACGCAAAAAAGAGCAGATTAGGGGCCAATCAGATGTCTAAGATTGCTTTAGTCGATGATGATCGGAATATCCTGACTTCGGTCTCGATGACCCTGGAGGCCGAAGGCTTCGAGGTGGAAACCTATAATGACGGGCAGGCTGCGTTGGATGCGTTCAACAAAAAACTGCCGGATATGGCCGTTCTCGATATAAAGATGCCGCGCATGGACGGCATGGACCTGTTGCAGCGGCTGCGGCAGAAAACCCAGATGCCGGTGATCTTTCTCACCTCCAAGGATGATGAGATTGACGAGGTGCTGGGCCTGCGCATGGGCGCTGATGACTACGTCAAAAAACCGTTCTCGCAGCGACTGTTGGTCGAGCGGATCCGCGCCCTGCTGCGCCGTCAGGAAGCAATCAGCGGCGATGCGGTCGCCACAACCACTGAGAACAAGGTGATGGAACGCGGCAACCTGCGGATGGATCCGCTGCGCCATTCGGTCAGTTGGAAGGGGCAGGATGTGTCACTGACCGTGACCGAATTCCTGCTGCTGCAAGCGCTGGCGCAACGCCCCGGATTTGTCAAAAGCCGCGATCAACTGATGGATGTCGCCTATGATGATCAGGTCTATGTCGACGACCGCACCATCGACAGCCACATCAAGCGTCTGCGCAAGAAGATGCGCAGCGCGGACTCTGAATTCTCGGCGATTGAGACGCTTTACGGTATCGGGTACCGTTATAATGAAGAGTAACCCCCGTCTGGGGGCAGGCGGAGTAAAACGCCGATGCGCGATTCCGGCATAAGCCGTTCACAGCGGGATAATGATGTTGTTCTGGGCGACGACTGGGTCGCACCGGACCAAAACGTCACGCGTGAACTGCAGGACAAGCGCGCGCGCCGTGGCGTGCTGTCGCTGCGGGGCTCTCCGCTGACGCGCAAGATCATCACGCTGAACCTCATCGCGCTGATCATTCTGGTCTCGGGTATTCTCTATCTCAATTCCTCACGCCAGAGCCTGGTGCTGCAGCGCGCTGGCGCCCTTGCGGCAGAGGCGATGCTGATCTCGGATGTATTTGAGGCGCAGCTGCCAGAGGTCGGGACGGTCAGCCTGGCTGTTGGTGATGGCATTGATCCGGTGACGACTTTGCAGAATATCAGCCTGCGCGCCGGGGCTGAGGTCTTTGTTTTTGATACCGTCGGCACGCTGATCGCGCAGACCAAAGGTGTCGAACAAGGCGGCGCACTGGATTTGCTGACGGATGACAACCCGTCAGCCACGCTGATCAGCGATGGTCTCGCGGCACTCTGGTCGGCGGCAGGCGGTTTGCTCAAATCGGATACGCCGGAGCCAGCCGCTCAGCCGCTGGAAGACCAGCTGCGCGGGATGGTGCAGCAGGCCCTGGCTGGCGGAACCGAAGTCAAGGCCGTTGTCGACACCAGCGGCGGGACGGTATTCTCCGCAGCCACGCCGATCCTCTTTCAGGGCCAGGCCATCGGTGTTGTGACACTGGCGTCGCCTACGGGGGAGATCGACGCCCTGGTGCGTGGTGAACAAGAACGCGTCTTGCAGATGTTTGTTGTGGCCCTGGTAGTCTCTATCGGTTTGAGCTTGGTCCTCGCCTCCACCATCGCGAACCCGCTCGCGGATCTGGCCGAAGCGGCTGAGCTGGGCCGGGATGGGGATTCCCGAAAATCCAAACCGGGTCGTATCCGTATACCCGATTTGAGTGCGCGTCCCGATGAAATTGGCCGCCTCAGTCGAGCGCTGCGCGGCATGGTGAAGGCACTCTACAACCGCATTGACAGCAATGAGCAGTTTGCGGCGGACGTCGCGCATGAGATCAAGAACCCGCTGGCGAGCCTGCAATCCGCCGTGGGAACGCTGCGGATGATCAAACGCGAAGACCAGCGTGAGAAGCTGTTGGACGTCATCGAACATGATGTGCGGCGTCTGGACAGACTGGTCAGCGATATTTCCAACGCCTCGCGGCTGGATGCGGAATTGGTCAAAGAAGATGAAGAGAGTTTTGACCTGCTGCATATGCTGGGCAACCTGAACCAATTCCTCGGCGAGGACGCCCGCGGGAAGGGCATTGATTACATCACCGATTTGCCGAAAACCCCGATCACAATCCAGGGGCTGGAGGCACGACTGGCCCAGGTTTTTGTCAACCTGATTACAAATGCGATTTCGTTTTGCGAGGATGGCGATGCGATCCGGGTCTGGGCGCGCCGCCGCGACAATCGCGTTTTGGTCGTGGTTGAGGACACCGGTCCCGGCATCCCCGATCAGGCCCTGAGCAAGGTGTTCAAGCGTTTCTATTCGCAGCGCCCTGTTGAGCATTTCGGCAACAACTCCGGCCTCGGCCTGGCGATTTCCAAACAGATTGTCGAAGCACACGGTGGTGTGATCTGGGCTGAAAATATTCGCCCAACCGAAGCCGACATCACCTCGGAGCCTTTGGGGGCGCGGTTCGTCGTCGGCCTGCCGGTCTGAGTGATGATCGCAGCCCCAACCTGCCGACTGCACGCCAGCTGCGTCGACGTCGCAGGGCATGGGGTGCTGATAACCGGCCGATCCGGCAGCGGAAAATCGACATTGGCCTTGCAGTTGATGGCCCTTGGTGCAGCGCTTGTCTCCGATGATCAGGTGATCGTGACTGCACATGATCAGGGGTTGGAAGCCACAGCCCCTGATGCCTTGCATGGCATGATCGAGGCACGCGGCATAGGCCTGCTGCGGGCTAGCGCCTGTTCGCGATCCCAACTGACAGCGGTGGTCGATCTGGAGCAGCTTGAAACAGATCGCCTGCCACCCCAGCTGGAAACCATGATCCTGAACCAACCAATCCGCCTGCTGCGCCGCGTCGATGGTCCGCAGTTCGCGCCTGCCCTGATACAGTTGCTCAAATACGGAAGCGTTAATCCCGATGCGTGACCCGGATATTGCCTACGACCCGACGCCGGTGCCGATCGTCCTGGTGACAGGCCCGTCTGGTGCGGGGCGCACCACGGCGATCAATGTGTTGGAGGACCTTGGGTTTGAGGCGATTGACAACCTGCCGCTTCGGCTGCTGCCTGGACTGGTTGAGGCCAACAGCCTGACCCGCCCGATGGCGCTTGGGCTCGACAGTCGCAACCGGGACTTCTCCCCTGCGGCGCTGCTTGATGTCATTGATATGCTGTCCGCCCGCCGGGATCTTGATCTGACCGTACTCTACCTTGATGCGGACCGCGATGTTCTGCTGCGGCGCTATTCGGAAACCCGCAGACGGCACCCGCTTGCTCCGGCAGAAGATCCTGAGGTGGGTGTCTTGCGCGAGATCGATCTGATGCTGCCGATCCGCGACCGCGCTGACCTGTTGCTGGATACTTCTGAAATGAATATCCATCAACTCAAGGCGGATATCGAACGGCGCTTCGCCCCCGGCGGGCGGTCCTTGGCTGTGTCCTTGCAGAGCTTTTCCTACAAACGCGGCGTGCCGCGCAGCATCGATATGGTGTTCGACTGTCGATTTCTGCGGAACCCTTATTGGGAGCAGAGCCTGCGCACCCTGGATGGGCGCGATGCGGCGGTCCAGTACTACGTGCGTGAAGACAGCCGCTATCAGCCGTTTTTTGACCGGGTGCTTGATCTGATCCGCTTGCTGTTGCCTGCTTACCGAGAAGAAGGTAAGTCGCATCTCTCTATAGCATTTGGATGCACCGGAGGGCAGCACCGCTCGGTCACATTGGCAGAAACCCTGGCCAAGGATCTTGCGGAAGACGGGCAGCAGGTGTCAATTAGACACCGCGAGCTGCATGGCCAGCGACAGAAGTGAGGGACCGGCTTGATCGGAATCGTGATCGTTGCACATGGGGGGTTGGCCAGAGAGTATCTGGCCGCCGTGGAGCATGTCGTGGGTCCTCAGGTCTGCCTTGAGGCCATCAGTATCGGTCCGGAAGATAACCGGGACGAGAAACAGCGCGAGATCTGCGGGGCCGCTGATGCGGTCGACAGCGGCGGCGGCGTGGTGGTGGTCACGGATCTGTTTGGCGGGTCTCCGTCCAATCTCAGCCTGTTGGCCTGTACCCCGGCAAACCGACGCATTCTCTACGGGGCCAATCTCCCGATGCTGATCAAACTGGCAAAATCCCGCCATTTGCCGGTGGCCGATGCCGTCCGGCATGCCATGGAGGCGGGACGCAAGTACATTAACGCCCAAAACATCAACCCCGAAGGGGAGCAAGCGCATTAAATGGTTCAGAAAACGCTGAAAATCGTCAACGAAAAAGGACTGCACGCGCGCGCATCGGCCAAGCTGGTGGAAGTGGTTGAAGGCTTTGATGCCACGGCCGAGGTGTCGCGGGATGGGCTGTCAGCCTCGGGAGACAGCATCATGGGGCTTTTGATGTTGGCAGCCTCAAAAGGAACGACTATTGACATCGAGACTTCGGGCCCGGATGCAGAGGCGCTGGCCTCCGCGCTGGATACGCTTGTCGCCGACAAATTCGGCGAAGGCTACTGAGGCTCATTCACGACTACGGAACAGGACAAGGCACTTGGCGGATACAGCGCATGATCGGGACACTGGCGTGACGCCAGGGACCGAAGAGACCGGCGAGATCTATGACCGCCGGACGCTCACCTACGCCAATTCCTTTGACGATCGCTGGACGTCGCTTGCGATCCGGGCCATCGAGTGGTGCACAGGGAAGCTGACGATCCTGCGTATGGTGCGTCGTTTTGAACGCAGCAATGCTGAATACCGTGGCCAGAAATTCTGGCGCGGCGCCCTGAATGTGATGGGCATTGATCTCGAAACACCATTGGAGCAGATCCAGCGTATCCCCGGCGAGGGACCGGTGGTTGTGGTTGCGAACCACCCCCATGGGATGGTTGATGGCATGATCTTCGCAGACCTCATTGGCCGCGTGAGGCAGGACTACCGAATTCTGACCCGTTCGGTGCTGACGGGGTTGGATGAGGCGGCGACCTCTTTCATGATCCCGGTGCCATTCCCCCATGACCCCGAAGCGCAAAGCAAGATGGTTGAGATGCGGGCCAAGACTATGGCTCATCTGAAGGAGGGTGGGGTGGTCGCGCTGTTCCCCTCTGGCGTGGTGATGTCCTCTGAGACATGGTTCGGCCCCGCGATTGAGCAGGAGTGGAACGTCTTCACAGCGCAGCTCATCCGTCGGTCTGGCGCGCGGGTGGTGCCAATTTTCTTCCCGGGCAGCAATTCCCGTTGGTACCAGATTGCCAACCGGGTTTCGCCGATCCTGCGACAGGGGTTGCTGCTGCATGAAATCGTGCGGTCCTGCAACAAACCGCAAAGCCCGGTGGTCGGCGAACCGCTGACCGAGGCACAGATGGAAAAACTGCAGAGCGATCCGCGCGGCTTTATGGCCTGGCTGCGGGAGCATACGCTCAGCCTCGGCAAAGACAGTTGATCAAACTCTCATTTTTCTTCTGGCTAAAAATATCCCAGGGGTGAATTGGCTAATAGGCCAAGAGGGGGCAGCGCCCCCTCTGCTCTTTCAGGATCAGCGCGTCGGCACCGGTGTTTCGCCGCGATAGTCATAGAAGCCGCGCTGTGTCTTGCGGCCAAGCCAGCCAGCTTCCACATATTTTGTCAGCAGCGGGCAGGGGCGATATTTGGTATCCGCCAGACCGTCATGCAACACGTTCATGATCGCCAGACAGGTGTCCAGGCCGATAAAATCAGCCAGCTCCAACGGGCCCATCGGGTGGTTGGCGCCCAGTTTCATAGATTCGTCGATGGATTTCACTGATCCCACGCCCTCATAGAGGGTATAAACCGCTTCGTTGATCATCGGCATCAGAATGCGGTTCACGATGAAGGCCGGGAAATCTTCGGCGCTGGCAGCAGTCTTGCCCAGCTTTTCCACCACTGCATGACAGGCTGAGAAGGTGGCCTCATCAGTGGCGATGCCACGGATCAGCTCGACCAGCTGCATCACCGGCACCGGGTTCATGAAATGGAAGCCCATGAACCGCTCTGGGCGGTCGGTGCGGCTGGCCAGTCGGGTGATGGAAATTGACGAGGTGTTTGACGTGAGAATCGTATGGGGCAGCAGATGCGGCAGCAGATCCTCGAAAATGGCCTGCTTAACGGTCTCCCGCTCTGTCGCCGCCTCAATCACCAGATCGGTCTTGCCAATGTCGGCCAGCGTCAGCGTTGTCGAAATACGCCCCAGCGCCGCCTCAACTTCGGTCTGATCGATCTTGCCTTTGCTGGCCTGGCGGGCCAGGTTTTTCTGGATCGCGCTTACGGCCGCGTCCAGTGCCTGCTGGCTTATGTCATTAAGAACAACGTCATAGCCCGCCAAGGCCATCACGTGAGCGATGCCGTTGCCCATCTGGCCTGCACCAATCACGCCTATTTTCTGGATGTCCATCGCTCATGCCTCTTGAGAGTTTTCCGGCGGATCATACTGGCGGGTCTGTGGACGGCACAAGGCCGATTGGACGGCTTTTTAGGCAAAGTTGAGCATTAGCATTTCATCAACGGATCTCGGGTTAGGTGAGTCTCGGGTGAAATTTGGTGGGTATTATGAGCTATGAACTCAAGAGCGCGACAGCGCTTGCGGGCGAGCCTTGCAGCTATGCGGGTTCGAAATTATTGGTCCGCGGGCTGGCGCGTAATCTGACTGAACCATATTTGGCATTTATTGGCGGCACAGAGGTCTTCGGACGCTTTGTCGAACGACCGTTTGTGTCTGAAACTGAGGCGTTGCTTGATCGTGTTTGCGTAAATCTGGGCAGTGTGAACGCCGGTGTCGACAGTTTCCTGAGCGACCCTGATATTCTGGAAATCGCGGGCCAGGCCGAAACAACGCTGCTGCAGGTGCTTGGGGCACAGAATATCTCCAATGGGTATTACAAGGTACATCCACGGCGCAATGACAGGTTCCTTTGTGCACATGAGCCGTTGCTGGAGCTCTACCCGGAAGTGGACTTTACCGAATATCACTTCAACAAGCACCTGCTGAGCGCGCTCAGATCTTGTTGCACAACCCGTTACGAAACGGTTCGTGATCATCTGCAGGATACATGGGTTGAACGTATGGGGGAGTTGATCTCTGCCCTGAATGGTGCGGTGACGCTGCTTTGGGTGCACTACGACGTCGACCAGCAGGCTTTGTTTGGTCACGAACCTGCCCTCGTGGACCGGCCCATGGTGGATGCGCTACGCGCCCGCGTCCTCGGGGTGTTGGAAATCCCCGTGCATACCGCG
This sequence comes from Phaeobacter sp. BS52, assembly GCF_045040595.1. Classification (NCBI taxonomy): domain Bacteria; kingdom Pseudomonadati; phylum Pseudomonadota; class Alphaproteobacteria; order Rhodobacterales; family Roseobacteraceae; genus Phaeobacter; species Phaeobacter sp. BS52. The sequence goes on from NZ_CP090662.1 coordinate 3,303,005, forward strand.
CGGGATGCAGCTGATATTGACGGCATGTTTTATGGCCAGCTTGATCTGCCTTCGGCACAGCGCATGCTGGGACCAAAGGAGCATCTGCGGATAGCGCAACAGGTGGCGCAGTATCTGCGACCCCGTTTGAACACCTAAGGTCTACACAACTGGACCACAGGCCCTAGGGATGGTCACGAAAAAAGCCCGCAACACCAGTTGCGGGCTCCTTCATGCGATAACTGCAGAATCTTACAGCTTTTCAATCAGCTCGGGCACAGCCTGGAACAGGTCAGCGACCAGACCATAGTCGGCCACCTGAAAGATCGGAGCCTCTTCGTCTTTGTTGATCGCGACGATGATTTTGGAGTCTTTCATGCCTGCCAGGTGCTGGATTGCACCGGAGATGCCAACTGCAACATACAGCTCAGGTGCGACGACCTTACCGGTCTGACCCACCTGCCAGTCGTTCGGTGCATAGCCCGAGTCGACTGCAGCACGGGACGCGCCAACTGCGGCCCCCAGCTTGTCTGCGAGGCTTTCGATCAGTTTGAAGTCCTCCTCGGAGCCAACACCGCGACCACCGGACACAACCACACCGGCCGAGGTCAGCTCGGGGCGATCGCTGGCGGCGACTTTGTCCTCAACCCATTCGGACAGGCCGGGGTTTTCGGCTGCGGAGATGGTGTCAACAGAGGCAGAGCCGCCGTCGCCAGCCGCGTCAAAGGTGGAGGTCCGGAAGGAGATCACCTTTTTCGCATCGCGCGACTTCACGGTCTGTACCGCGTTGCCTGCGTAGATCGGGCGCTCAAACGTGTCGCCGTCGACAACGCCGGACACATCCGAAATCACCATCACATCCAAGAGCGCCGCCACGCGAGGCAGGACGTTCTTGGCGTCTGTGGTTGCGGGCGCAACGATGTGTTCATAGTCGGATGCCAGCGACGCGATCAGCGCTGCAGTCGGCTCCGCCAGGCGGTGGCCCAGCGACGCATCTTCGGCGACCAGAACCTTGGCGACGCCTGCGATCTTCGCGGCTTCTTCGCCAGCGGCGGCTGCGGATGCACCAGCGGCCAGCACCGTCACATCGCCCAGTTTGCCCGCAGCGGTAACCGCTTTTGCAGTTGCATCCAGCGCCAGGGCACCATCGGTCACTTCGGCAAGGAGAAGAACAGCCATTACACAGCCCCCGCTTCTTTGAGTTTCCCAACCAGCTCATCGACCGAGCCCACAATGATGCCAGCGGCACGGGCTTCGGGCTCTTTGGTGGAGATGATTTCCAAGCGCGGCGAGACGTCGACGCCGTAGTCGGCGGCGGTTTTCTCGTCGAGCGGCTTTTTCTTCGCTTTCATGATGTTCGGAAGCGAGGCGTAGCGCGGCTCGTTCAGGCGCAGGTCCACGGTGACGATGGCGGGCATCTTCACTTTGATGGTCTGCAGGCCGCCGTCTACTTCGCGGGTCACAACAGCGTTATCGCCGTCGACGTCCAGCTCAGAGGCAAAGGTGCCTTGCGACCAACCCAAGAGCGCAGACAGCATCTGACCGGTTGCGTTCATGTCGTTGTCGATCGCTTGCTTGCCTAGCCAGAACCAGACCGGGCTGCTCTTCCTCGATCACTTTGGCGAGGATCTTGGCAACGGCCAGCGGCTCGATGTCGGTGTGGACATCTTCAGCGGCGTTGACCAGGATCGCGCGGTCGGCGCCCATGGCCAATGCGGTCCGCAGGGTTTCCTGCGCCTGCTTCACACCGATGGAGACAACGACGATCTCATCAGCTTTGCTTAGCTTCCTTGAGGCGGATGGCCTCTTCGACGGCGATTTCGTCGAACGGGTTCATCGACATTTTGACGTTGGCGAGATCGACACCGCTGCCGTCCGCTTTGACGCGGACCTTCACGTTGTAGTCAATCACGCGCTTGACAGGCACGAGTACCTTCATTTTGCGTTCTCTCCTTAACAAACGGCAAGCCGCCGAGGCGACTCTCCTCCATGCTCTCGCGATGTTGATAGCGGCTTAGATTGCGCCGCAACAGGGCAAAATCGTCACGTTACCGCCCTCCGACGTCGCGTCTGACGGTTTGCATCAGCAGTTTTGCAGGAATGTTGCGACGCAAGATGCTGCACTGCCGCAAGGGAAGCAGATCACACCGTAGAATCATGGCGCGGCGGTGGAGCGATCCGGGCGCGGGTGTGTCTATCAGTCAGCGTCGACAGATGACGCGCCGTACGGGCCGATCAGACCTGCACGGCGCGATAGACCCGCTCCGGGGGGGGGCTAGCGATTGGCGCCTGGCACCCACAGAACATCGCGGGCCCCATTGTCATTGGCAGCGCGCGATGCGACGAAGAACCAGTCCGAGAGCCGGTTGAGATACTTCACCGCCGCTGGATTGATGTCCTCCTGCGTCGCCAGGTCGGTCGCCAAACGTTCAGCACGCCGCGCCACAGTGCGGCAGACGTGCAAATGCGCGGAGAGTGCAGCCCCGCCCGGCAGCACGAAGCTGCGCAGCGGCGAGAGTTCCGCGTTCATCGCATCGATTTCCGCTTCCAGCCGCGCGACCTGCGCATCGGCAACCCGCAAGGGCGGGTAGTCAGCATCTGCATCCTTGTCCATTTCCGGCCGACACAGATCTGCGCCAAGATCAAAAAGGTCATTCTGAATGCGGGCCAGCGCGGCATCCATCTCATCCTTGGCCTCAAGCCGGGCCACCCCGACAAAGGCGTTCAGCTCATCCGAGGTGCCATAGGCGTTCACCCGCGCGGAGTGTTTGGCGACACGGTCGCCATTGCCAAGCGCAGTGTCCCCTTTGTCGCCGGTGCGGGTGTAGATTTTGTTCAATACGACCATGGCTTACTGACCTCCCTGAGCGCGAAGATAGACGTAGCCAAGGATGAACACCACGGCGAGAAACTGAAACAGGATGCGCAGGCGCATCATCTTATTGGCGTTTCTGGCATTGAAGGCACCGCTGGCGCCGAACCCACCAATGCCGATCACCAGCACGATAACAGTTGCTGCGATGGCAGCAATTGCCAGGATGTAGAGCGGATCGCCCATCTTCTCATATTCCTTGTTTCTTGTCGCGCTAGCCGCTGCCCCCATGGCAGGTCTGGCCGCGCATCAGCTATCTAAGCCGCGCGAGGATGCGGTCAATCGCGCGTGTTGTCAGGATGCGTTTTAGCACACCGCCAATATGGGTCGGTACGGTGACATAGTAACGCGGATGCGGGCGTTTGCTCTCGCAGGCATGAACCAGTTTGGCTGTAACAGCGGAGGCGGGGAGCTCAAACCTGTCTGGCCCGGTGCTTTCATAGAGACGTTTCAGCAGGCTCGCCTCATAGCGGTCACGCAGGGCGGAGTTTTCCCAGTCGACGTATTTCTCGAAATGCGGAATGGCTTTTTCGCGGATCTTCGATGTAACGGGGCCGGGTTCGATCAGGATGACATGGATCCCGCTGTCCCGCAGTTCGACACGCATGGTGTCGGTCAGCCCCTCAATTGCGTGTTTGGTGGCGACATAGGCCCCCCGCCAGGGGAAGCTCACAAATCCGAGGATCGAGGAATTCTGCACGATGCGCCCGTGCCCCTGTGCGCGCATCACCGGGATGACGTTGCGGGTCAGCTCGTGCCAGCCAAAGACATTGCTTTCAAAGATGCTGCGCAGCCCGTCGGTGGAGACATCCTCGACCGCACCGGGCAGACCATGGGCGCCGTTGTTGAACAGAACATCCAATGTGCCGCCGGTGTGCTCCAGCACTTCGCCAAGACCGCTGCGGAGTGTCTCGGCATCTGTGTAGTCCATCAGTGGGCTGATGAACCCTTGGGCACGCAACCTGTCGCAATCGACGCGCTGACGACACGAGGCAAAAACAGTCCAGCCGCGTTCGCGCATCCCATGGGCTGCATCCAGGCCGATCCCGGAGGAGCAGCCTGTCATCAGGATTGTTTTTTGCATGAAGCCCCTCGCGCGGTCACCTGTACCGACGCTTTATGGGCGTTTCTGGCTCACCAGGGAAGCGGCAATCCAGCCAACTTTGCCGTCTTTTACGGTGCGCAGGTGCAACCAGCCGGTGCCGATATCTTCAAATACCGCAACTTCTTCACCGTTGCTCAGCCGGTCAACGATGGGATAGACCGTGCCCGGACCGGAGCGCATATTGACGCGTGTCGCGGTGATGGAGCGAATGTCAGCCTTCGGCTCCACGATGTCCTGCGGGTCGGTCTCAAGCGCGGCCTGGACCAGCGGTTGTGCCGATAGCCCGTCTGTGAGCGAGGCCAGCTGCACCGCTCCAGATGTTGCAGGGGACGTTTGGAAGCTCGCCTGAGACGCCGACGTGGCCGAAAATGCGGTATCACTGTTGCTAAGGCCTGCGCCGACAGCGGCGATCTGCTCCATCGCGACCCGAGAGCGCAGCGCAGGGTCGGCGGCTGGTCGGGCCGGTTTGGTGTTTGCCGCTTGTGTTGTGTCATTTTGCGGGACGCGCAGGGCCACCTTGCTGACCAGCGACTCGGCCGTCACCTGAGCGCTGCGCACAGATGTAGTTGATGGGCTGCTGTCGCTGCCAAAGGCTGCTTTGGCGATATCAAGCGCGGCCGACGGACCCTTCGGCGGTTCAAAATCGGCGCCGCCACTGGCCTCGTAGAAGCCCCAGCCCAAGAATAGAAACGATGCAATAACAAAGCGTGACATATACAAATCCCCCCCAGGATCAGCCTGAAAATCTGTGCAAATTCACGAGTGGCAAGCGTCCGCCCGCATGCAGATAATACGCAGCTGCAACACAGTTTGTTCCGGCGTCTTTCAATCCTACAGCAGTTTCGCGAGTCGCAATAGGGGAGAGGTGGCCGCTTTCTCCCCCGAGTGAGCGACGGTGCACACGAAGAGATGTCGGCGTTCGGCCCCCCCCTCGCATATGGTTGTGGTCGGGCCGATATATGGGGGTAACTCCGCATTTTCTCACGGCCCCGCTTTACCAAGGCTGGAGGGGGCAGTATCACCAATACATGACCGACCTGGTAGATGATCAAGACACCCCCGATTCCCCCGCATCCGGAGAAGTATTGGAACCGTTGCGCCGCGCGATTGGCGAGCGTTACCTGACCTATGCTCTCAGCACCATCATGCACAGGGCCTTGCCCGATGCGCGTGATGGTCTGAAACCGGTGCATCGCCGTATTCTCTACGCCATGAGCCGTCTGCGGCTCACCTCCACTGGCGGCTTTCTGAAATCGGCGAAGATTTCCGGTGACACCATGGGGGATTTCCACCCTCACGGCGATGCCGCGATTTATGATGCTATGGCGCGTCTGGCGCAGGACTTCAACGTCCGCTACCCGCTGGTCGACGGTCAGGGCAACTTTGGCAATATCGACGGCGATAACCCTGCGGCCTCGCGCTACACCGAAGCGCGGATGACCTTCGTTGCCGAGGCGATGCTGGAAGGTCTGAGTGAAAACGCCGTTGATTTCCGTGACAACTACGACGGACGTCTGACCGAACCGGCGGTGCTGCCTGCGACATTCCCGAATATCCTCGCCAATGGGGCGGCCGGTATCGCCGTGGGCATGGCAACAAATATCCCGCCGCACAACATTAGTGAGCTGATCGATGCCTGCCTGCATCTGATCAAGACCCCTGATGCGCGCGATGACACCCTTCTGAACTATGTGCCCGGCCCGGACTTCCCCACGGGAGGCATTATTGTTGAGCCCAAGGAGAACATCGCCAAGGCGTATACCACAGGGCGCGGGTCTTTCCGTCTGCGCTGCACCCATGAGGTCGAGGATCTGGGCCGCGGCCAATGGCAGATCGTGATCACCGAAATCCCCTATCAGGTGCAGAAATCGAAGCTGATCGAAAAGATCGCGGAACTGATCCAGACCAAGAAGATCCCCATTCTGGGTGATGTGCGCGACGAGTCGGCGGAGGATATCCGCATCATTCTTGAGCCGAAGTCCAAGAATGTGGACCCCGAAGTGCTGATGAACATGATGTTCCGCAACTCGGATCTGGAAATTCGCTTCAGCCTCAACATGAACGTCCTGATCGACGGGGTCACGCCCAAGGTCTGTTCGATGAAGGAGGTGCTGCGCGCCTTCCTTGATCACCGTCGCGATGTCTTGCAGCGCCGCTCGCAGCACCGGATGGATAAGATCGATCATCGTCTTGAGGTGCTCGAAGGCTTCATCATCGCCTTCCTCAATCTGGACCGCGTGATTGATATCATCCGCTATGACGATGATCCCAAAGCGGCGTTGATGCGGGAAAACTGGTCGCAGGATCACCCGCGCGCCTATACCGAAGCAGACTATGTTTCGCCTGCTACCGGTGCCGGGGAGTTGAGCGAGGTGCAGGCCGAGGCGATCCTCAACATGCGCCTGCGCAGCTTGCGCCGCTTGGAAGAGATCGAACTGGTGCGCGAACGTGACGCCCTGCGCGAAGAACGCGCCGGGCTGGTTGAATTGTTGGCGTCGGAAGACCTGCAATGGTCCCGCATCGCGGAACAGCTGAAGGACACCAAAAAGCAGTTCGGCAAAACCTATGAGGGCGGCCCGCGCCGCACCCGCTTTGCCGAGGCGGGAGAGGTCGAAGAGGTCCCGCTGGAAGCCATGATCGACCGCGAGCCGATCACTGTGGTTTGCTCGCAAATGGGCTGGATCCGGGCGATGACCGGCCACATCGATCTGGGGCGTGAGTTGAAGTTCAAGGACGGCGACGGCCCGCGCTTCATCTTCCACGCCGAAACCACAGACCGGTTGCTGGTCTTCGCCTCCAACGGGCGGTTTTATACGATTTCCGCGTCCAACCTGCCCGGCGGGCGTGGCATGGGAGAGCCATTACGGCTGATGGTTGACCTGCCGAACGAGGTCGAAATCGTCGATATCCTGATCCACAACCCGGAAGGCCGCCTGCTGGTCGCTTCGGATGCGGGCAATGGTTTCATCTGCGCCGAAAAAGATATCGTGGCACAGACCCGCAGCGGCAAACAGGTGCTGAACGTCAAAGACGACGACCGCGCCAAGATCTGTATCCCGGTGACGGGCGACCATGTTGCGGTGGTGTCCGAGAACGGCAAATTCCTTGTCTTCGCGGTTGAGGAAATGCCGGAACTGACCCGTGGCAAAGGCGTGCGTCTGCAGAAATACAACATGGCGCGTGGCAAGCAAGGCTCGTTGGAACTGGATGGCGGGCTGAGCGATGTCAGCACCTTCAACTGGGACGATGGCCTCAGCTGGGAAATGGGTGGCGGCAAGACACGGCACGAAACTGACTTGGGGCAATGGTTGGGCAAACGTGCCGGTATCGGCAAGCGGCCGCCGTATGGTTTCCCGCGCAACTACAAATTCAAATAAGGCACCTCTTGCGGCCACGCACCTGTGGCCTCAGCGCCACCCGTCGGAACCACGGGGCCATCATGGCTTTACCGGTTCCGCACGGGGCGGCTATCTGAAGGCGTCTGTTAACTGAAATGAGACTGCTATGATCCGGATCTTCGCTCTTCTGGCCGCCATGGTCGCCGTTGCCGCCTGTACCGCAGCCGCGCCTGACGAACCGCTGGAGGATCTCGGAACCTTCAAGCTGGGCCATAATATCGTCATCGCCTCCAAGGTGCAGATGGTGCCGGGATCGCGCGAGGTGTCCAAGCAAGAGTGGGTCGATATCCTCACCAATGAGGTCGATGCCCGGTTCAACCAGTATGACGGCGACAAGATCTATCACTTTGGCATCAGTGTTGAGGGCTATTTTGTTGCTCCCGGCGGTGTGCCGCTTGTGCTTAGCCCGAAATCTGTTCTGGCGATCAATGTGACTGTCTGGGATGACGCCGCAGGCACCAAACTGAACAAGGTCGTGAAGAAATTCACCGTCTTCGAGACGACAACCGCAGACAGCTTCTTGGTTGGATCGGGCCACGCGCGCACCCGGGAAGAGCAGATGCGGGGGCTTGCGCGCAATGCTGTCGGCCAGATCGAAGACTGGCTTGTTGAGCAGCGCAAGGACAACGGCTGGTTTGAGCCAGAACAGAGCGATGCTGCGGACCTCAGCGAAGATGCCAGCGCCGCAAGCGCCGGGCCCGCGGCAGCGGCTGGCTAACGGTCCAAGATCGCTGTTTTTATCGCGTTCTAGGTGGCAGAAATTCGCGCGCATAGCGCACGCATTGGAGGCTTCGGCCTGACATCAGGCCAGCTGCGATGAGCTGGGCGCGCGGGCTGTGGGGTCTGGTCTACGATCTCGCGGGGATTTGCGCGCCGACGTGCCGGAACGGGTTGATTTTCACCCGCAAACCAAATAAGCCGCGCGCGCAGAGGAAATTCGGGTCGGGTTCCGACCCCCAATTCAAAAGGGCGCCTACAGAATGGCTAAGGAAAAGTTTGAACGTACAAAACCGCACGTCAACATCGGCACCATCGGCCACGTTGACCACGGCAAGACCACGCTGACCGCAGCGATCACCAAGTATTTTGGTGACTTCAAAGCCTACGACCAGATCGACGGCGCACCTGAAGAGAAAGCGCGCGGGATCACCATCTCCACCGCGCACGTGGAATATGAGACCGAAGGCCGTCACTACGCCCACGTCGACTGCCCCGGCCACGCTGACTATGTGAAGAACATGATCACCGGTGCGGCGCAGATGGACGGCGCGATCCTGGTTGTGAACGCTGCTGACGGCCCGATGCCGCAGACCCGCGAGCACATCCTGCTGGGCCGCCAGGTTGGCATCCCGAAGATGGTCGTGTTCATGAACAAAGTGGACCAGGTTGACGACGAAGAGCTCCTGGAGCTGGTCGAAATGGAAATCCGCGAGCTGCTGTCGTCCTACGACTACCCCGGCGACGATATCCCGATCATCGCAGGGTCCGCTCTGGCGGCGATGGAAGGCAACAAGCCTGAAATCGGCGAAGAGAAAATCAAGGAGCTGATGGCGGCTGTTGACGATTACATCGACACCCCTGAGCGCGCTGTTGACCAGCCGTTCCTGATGCCGATCGAAGACGTGTTCTCGATCTCCGGTCGTGGTACTGTTGTGACCGGTCGTGTTGAGCGCGGCGTGATCAACGTTGGCGACTCGATCGAAATCGTTGGTATCCGTGACACCTCCACCACCACCTGTACCGGTGTGGAAATGTTCCGCAAGTTGCTGGATCGTGGTGAAGCCGGCGACAACATCGGCGCGCTGCTGCGTGGTGTCGACCGTGACGGCGTTGAGCGTGGTCAGGTTCTGTGTAAGCCGGGTTCCGTGAAGCCGCACACCAAGTTCGAAGCTGAGGCCTATATCCTCACCAAAGAAGAAGGTGGTCGTCACACCCCGTTCTTCGCGAACTACCGTCCGCAGTTCTACTTCCGCACCACCGACGTGACCGGCACCGTGACCCTGCCTGAGGGCACCGAGATGGTTATGCCGGGCGACAACCTGAAGTTCGACGTTGAACTGATCGCGCCGATCGCGATGGAGCAGGGCCTGCGCTTCGCGATCCGCGAAGGCGGCCGCACCGTCGGCGCTGGCGTTGTGTCGAAAATCACTGAGTAAGACGGCTTTGCCGTCTGGCGGGCGGCAGTTGGTTTTGCGCAGCAAAATTAATGAGAGCCCGCACCAGTGAATGAACTAAAGAAGGCCGCTCCAAACGGGGCGGCCTTTTTCTGTGCGGCAGTGATGGGGCAGGGCAGAGACCGGTTAGAGGCCTGAACGAGACGGCAAAGCGATCGACTTTTCTCTTATGGCTTTCATGAACACCTGCGTTACGGGGATTTCTGCCAAGGCATGGTTGGTGTCGCCAGAGAACGCCTTTTTCCGAACCTTGCTTGTAGTGCAGGAAAGCAGGTCCACAAACCGCGCGGTCTTCGGGGCGGTGGGCGGAGATCAAAGAATACTCTGCGTATCGGTGATCAATCCACCAACCGAAACTGCGGCGAAAACCGTGCTAACTAACCTGCCGGGTACTTCTGCCCCTCACCGTCGCGCCCGACCGCCGTATCGGCCGCATCGGTGATGGCGTCCAGTGAGGCCTGCAGGCTCAGTCGCAACGTTTCCACTTGCTCATCAGTGGGCTTCTTCGGCACTTCCTCTGTCCATTCCTGACAGAGGAGAACACCACGTGAAAACGGCAGCGGCAGCATCTGTCTGTCCCAAGTTGGCAGCTTGATCACTTTCCGCTCTGCAAAAGCGACGGTGAACACACGGCATCCGGTCATCCGTGCCCACGTGATCGGCACGCCCGAGGAAATACGAGCAGGCCCTCTCGGTCCGTCGGCGGCGATGCCGATGGAACAGCCTTCTTTGGTCCGGCGCAGCACTTCGCGGGATAGGGCGACGTGGCGCTTGTGGCTGGACATCGGGATGGTCTCAAACCCCAGTCGCACCAGGATCTGTCCGGCCAGCCGCCCGGCGCGCGCGGCGGAGGTCAGGGCGCAGATGCGACCCAGCGAAGTGTCGAAGAGATAGGGCGCCATGATCAGCCGCTGGTGCCAGAGCACGAAGATCACGGGTTCCCCTGAGGCGACGCAGGCATCCATCTCCTCAAATCCGCGACGCTCCCAGCGTGAGGTTCGATAGGCGAATCGCACATAGCCAGCCAATAGGGCCTCGACGGCGCGATTCACCTTCGGGCTGTCGGCGATTTTCTTACGCAGGCTCACTCTGGGCTCTTTCTTCTGGATCCTTTGCCCTGTCATACTGGAGCCTGACAGCCGGGACCAGTCATCCCGGCCTGAGACGCGGAAATCAGGGGGATTTCGTCGATTTCCCTCTTGCCAGCGGCGCATCCCTGGCTTAGGAACTGCCGCACCGTAGGGGTATAGCTCAGTTGGTAGAGCGACGGTCTCCAAAACCGTAGGTCTCGGGTTCGAACCCTGATGCCCCTGCCATTTCCCAGATTTCCAAATCCGCAGTCAGCCCCGTGCTGGTATCTGTCAGGTGTTGTTGTCGGTGTTTATCACGGGTGGACGGCTGCGGCAGTGACCTGCATCCCCGCGGGATGACCCCGCCGCCTTGTTCGGGCAGCGAGGGCATGTGCGTTGGTTTGCCTATATTGTGATCAAGCCGCGTGAATGGGTGGCGCGGCCACTTTCCCGTGGGAGAACCTGTCAACGGGCGGTTTGGGGAGGGGTCCTCGGCCGGGACCGCCACGTGCTGGGGCGGTAGGGCGTCGCAATGGCGTGCGAACACAATATCCAACCCACGCTCCAGGTCCTGCATATAGCCTGCCGTATTGAACAGCGGGGCCTTGGAGTGCATCAGACGCAGCTTGCTGCGCAGCGCCATCAGCTGGTCGCGATCTCCGGCCAGTTCCAGAGCGCGCGCTTCATAGGCCTGGGGCGTTGTTGTCTGCAGCTCCTCCATCCCGGCGGCGGCCAGCAGGCTGGCGGTGGTGCGTGCGGCGAACTGGCGACCGGCCATCGTCAGCACAGGTAGCCCGGCAATCAGCGCATCACGGGCCGCAGGACCGGCATTTATGGTGAAACTATCGAGGAAGAGATCCGCAACCATGCTGCGGGCCATCCGCTCTTCTCCGGTGCAGGGGGGCGCAAAGATCAGGCGGTCAGGGTCGACACGGCGATCACCTGCGGCCTGGCGAAGCGCCGCCTGCGCCTCTTCGGGGTGATCTGCCAGCCAAAGCACGCTGCCGTCGATTTTTGTCAGCAGACGCATCCAGATGTCGAACTCACGCGGGGTTACCGCGTGGCTGGCGGTAAAACTGCAGAACACAAAGGCCTCATCCGGCAGATTGCAGTCGCGACGGCTAAACTGATGTCCAGACAGATCCTGCGGACCTGACACACTCAGGTAGCTCTGCGGCATGCGGATCAGATGTTCCTCGAAATACCGCTCACTGCCGGGCGGGCAGGTGACCGCATCCCCGAGGATATAATCATAGGCGGGGGTGCCCATGGTGCCGGGGAAGCCTGGCATGGCAACTTGCACCGGCGCGATCCGGGCCGAGAACACGGTGGCATCAGCCTCATGGGTGTAGCTGGTCAGATCAATCGCAATATCCAGCTGGTCTGCCACGGCCTGCGTCTTGATTGTGGTGGGCGATAGTCCGCGAATGTCGCGGTGCAGGACGCCGATCAGATCAGCGCGCGGGGCGCTGGCGGTGTAGACATAAAGGGCGAGATCGGCTCTGATCATGGCGGGCGAGCAGACTGTCGAGCAGCCGCAGTGCGTCCAAATCCTGGGCTGAGCTGACAAAATAGCCGACACGAAGCTGCTGGGGCCGGGTTCCTGCCCGTGGGCGTTGCGGTGCCGGATCAGCCTGCAGCCCGGCGCTGGCATGGGCCTGCATCCGGATGCGCAGGAGGTCGGGGTTATCTTCGAGACCGATCTGAGCCTGCGGCGCACATGCAGAGCCGCGCAGTCCCAGATGGCGGCGGTGATCCCGATATTCATCCAGCCAGCGCCAGTCACAGATATCAGCCATCAGGCGCAGCTTCTGGGCGCGGGCACGATCATCGTTTGGGCGGGCCAGCAGGATCTGTTCCAGATTGCGGATCGCCTCAACCCGGTCGCCAGCCATACCGGTGAGCTGGGCGAGATTATAGCGTGCCTCCAGAAAACCCGGCGCAAATCGTGCGGCCTGCCCATAAAGATCGCGCGCGATACCCAGATTGCCAAGCTGGCGCTGGATATTGGCACGGTTGTAGAGCAGCTGCGCATTGTCCGGCGCCTGATCGATTGCACTGGCGAAGCACTGGTCCGCTTCGATGATACGATCCTGATCCAGCAGAGTATTGCCCAGATTATTCAGCGCGGGCAGGCAGGTCGAATCAAGCGTCAGTGCTTTTTTGTAGAGCGCGACGGCATCCTCCGGCCGGTTCTGGCGACGGTAGACATCGCCCATCGCAGCAAAGGTCGTGGGCGAGGTCGGGTTCAACTCGCAGGCCTTGTTGAGGCAGGTCGCAGCCTCATCCAGCGCGGTCTGTGCCAAGTGGCAACGACCCAGAAGTTCCCAGAGAAACGCAGATTTCCGGTGGCTGTTCAGCAGTTCTGCGCATCGGGTTGCGGCCTGCTGATGGTGCCCGTGCTGAAACAGCGCGGTCAGTTGCTCCTGCAGCTCAGGATCCAGTTTGGTATCCGTTGGCTGTTGCCGCGCGTGGCCGCGCCCGGAAAGCTTGCCGGAAATTTGCATGGTCAGCGGTGGGGTTGCCTGCGCTTCGCGCTGGGTGGCGGCCCCTGCTGGGGTGGTTTGACTCAGGCCGCTTGCCTGTGGATTGTTCTGTGCGAGGGTCATGGAATCCTATCTCATAATCGCGCTCGGTGACGGGCAGGGCGGGATGTGATGGCACCTGCGCTACCCGGTGGCGATATTTATGCCTCTCGAAAATTAAGATAGAATTGACTGCGCCGACGGCGGTTGACGCAACGGCTCCCGTCGGCAGCCGTCATCATAGGACCTCAGCTGCTAGCAGTCTTAAGCCTCTTCAGCCAAACACCGGACCCCAGCTGCCGGGCCCGATCTGCAGCGGGGCTTGAAATTGCCTTAGTCTGCGGTTAAATCGCTGCTTAATTGCTAGCAGAGAGAACCCCGCCTCATGGCCACCACCAACCCCGTCCAGTTCATCCAGCAGGTTCGCGCCGAAGTTTCCAAGGTCGTCTGGCCGACCCGCCGTGAGGTGCTGCTGACCACCGTGATGGTGTTCGTCATGGCGGCGCTTACGGCCGTGTTCTTTGCCATTGTGGACATTCTGATCCGCTTTGGGCTTGAGGGCATCTTGGGCATGTTCGGCTAATCCCGACCTGACGGCCTTCCGTTGCGCGGCGTTGCGACACAGGCGGCCGGGTCTTTGCAATTCACGGCTCTCCTCTTGATCTTGGACTCCCGGGGCGATAGGTGAGCGCGTAACTCTGACGTAGGCGTGTGGCGATTCGTGTCGCGCGCCGCTTTTTGTTAGAGGGCAGCCCTGAGAGGCTGTATTTTATTTCAGCAGCGGCACGGCAGTCTTGTCGGCCAAGAGACACAAGGACGATCAGGTTCATGGCGAAACGGTGGTATTCGGTCAGCGTTCTTTCGAACTTCGAAAAGAAAATCGCAGAGCAGATCCGCACGTCGGTCGCAGAACAGGGCCTTGAGGATGAGATTGACGAGGTTCTGGTCCCCACCGAAGAGGTGATCGAGATCCGTCGCGGCAAGAAGGTCACGACCGAGCGGCGTTTCATGCCCGGCTATGTGCTGGTGCACATGGAGATGTCCGATCGTGGCTACCACCTGATTTCCTCGATCAACCGCGTGACTGGCTTCCTCGGACCGCAGGGCCGCCCGATGCCGATGCGCGACGCAGAGGTGCAGGGTATCCTCGGCCGCGTCCAGGAAGGCGAAGAGGCACCGCGCACGCTCATTTCCTTCGAGGTTGGTGAAAAAGTCAAAGTCAACGACGGTCCGTTCGAAGATTTCGACGGCATGGTCGAAGGCGTCGACGACGACAATCAGAAGCTCAAGGTTACCGTGTCCATCTTTGGCCGGGAAACCCCGGTGGAGCTGGACTTCACTCAGGTGACCAAGCAGGGGTGATAACCCCCCCCCGTTTGATTGTATGCGAACGTGAGACAAGGCGGCCCCGTACGGGTCGCCTTTTATCGTTTGGGTGAGGCGGCATCAGGGTGAGATGATCCCCAGATCTTTTGTGCGTCCTTAACCGTCAGTTTCCGCTGGATCAGATTCAGTTCACCAAATGCGAGCGCTCTATCACCAGTGCGGGCCAGCGCCTTGTTGAAGGTGCGATGAACAGATCTCGCGCTCCAAGGCAGGACAGCGGATGAGATCCAGCGGCGCAGATCCGGAGGGAGACAATCGTAATCCTGCATCGGGTTGCCACGGCGCAGCTTACGTTTCAGGCTGGTTCGACCGCAGTTTCCAGTCATCTTAGAGGCCTCTGGTAGGGGTGGTTTTAAAGGTTGCCGTAGCAAGTGGTCACGAAGTGTTATATGATATCATTACACATGAAAAGTCACTTGCCCTTGTATCAGGCAATCTGGCCGGTTGTTTACTGGCGTGCACCTCTCCCAACCCCTTGCCAACCTCACCGTTCCGCTATAAACGCCGCTTCTATCGCCTCCGGGCGAGATTCTCTCGTGGGAGATCAAGGGATCGCGATCCTGACATCGGACCACGCAACACTCTCCGGACAGGACGCGTCCTGTCCTCGTTGAAAGGAAAACCAAATGGCTAAGAAGCTTGTTGGCACAATGAAGCTGCAAGTGCCCGCCGGTAAGGCAAACCCATCCCCGCCGGTCGGTCCGGCACTGGGTCAGCGCGGCATCAACATCATGGAATTCTGCAAGGCGTTCAACGCCAAGACTGCAGACATGGAGCCCGGTGCGCCGTGCCCGACCGTGATCACCTACTATCAGGACAAGTCCTTCACCATGGACATCAAGACGCCGCCCGCGTCTTACTACCTGAAGAAGGCCGCCAAGGTGAAATCCGGCGCGAACAACCCGTCGCGTGAAACCGTTGGCACCGTCAGCGTCGCTCAGGTGAAAGAGATCGCCGAAGCGAAAATGAAAGATCTGAACGCGAACGACATCGACGCCGCAATGCAGATCATCCTGGGCTCTGCCCGCTCCATGGGCATCGAGGTGAAGTAAGATGGCTAAGCTCGGTAAACGGACCCGCGCTGCGCGCGAAGCTTTCGCTGGCAAGGACAACCTGTCGGTGGAAGAAGCGGTCGCTCTGATCAAGGCGAACGCAAACGCAAAATTCGATGAAACCATCGAAATCGCCCTGAACCTCGGCGTTGACACCCGTCACGCAGACCAGATGGTTCGTGGCGTTATCGGTCTGCCCAACGGCACCGGCAAAGACATGCGTGTTGCTGTTTTCGCCCGTGGCGCGAAAGCTGACGAAGCCAAAGAAGCTGGCGCGGACATCGTTGGTGCAGAAGACCTGATGGAAACCATCCAGGGCGGCACCATCGATTTTGATCGCTGCATCGCAACCCCGGACATGATGCCGATCGTCGGCCGTCTGGGCAAAGTGCTTGGCCCTCGCAACCTGATGCCGAACCCCAAGGTTGGCACCGTGACCATGGATGTGAAAGCAGCCGTGGAAGCAGCCAAAGGTGGCGAAGTTCAGTTCAAGGCTGAAAAAGGCGGCGTTGTCCACGCAGGCGTCGGCAAAGCGTCCTTCGACGAAGCCAAGCTGATCGAGAACGTCAAGGCGTTCATCTCGGCGGTGGCCAAGGCCAAGCCGGCTGGTGCCAAAGGCGCCTATATGAAGAAAATCGCTCTGTCCTCCACTATGGGGCCGGGCGTCACTGTTGACGTGGAAACCGCCGTTACCGAGTAATCTCGGCAGGCGGGACGATAGTTTGGTGGTGCGCTATGTCGCGCTGCCGTAGATCGTATACATCAGCGATAGACCGGGGGCCCTTGCAGGGGTCCCCGGTTTTGCATTTCGGGGCTGTCCTTGCCAGGATTCCGACTGATCCCGCCCCTGTTGGGTGTTGCGGCAATTTTGCCCTTGGAAAACCCCTAAAATGGGACTAACTACGACCGCGAGATAAAGCGTGCGATTCGTCGTGCGCTTTATTTCATTTCGTCCAAGATGGTGGGTGGCCTGTCGATCGGGTCTTAATTTCCCTCCTGAGACGGGAACGACCAAAGGATCGAGGGAATTCCTACCCTCGGGTGATTTTGGCTCACCCCGTTAAAACGGACTTGAACGCCGGACAGCAATGTTCGGCACATCAATGAGCCGGGATGCGAAAGTGTCCCTAAACTTGGAGAGAACTGTGGATAGAGCCCAGAAAGAGAGAGTGGTCGAGGAACTCGGCCAGATCTTCGAAAGCTCTGGCGTGGTGGTCGTAGCCCACTACACCGGTCTGACAGTTGCAGAGATGCAGGATCTGCGGGCGCGTGCAAGCGACGCCGGGAGCTCCGTGCGTGTTGCCAAGAACAGGCTCGCCAAAATCGCCCTCGAGGGTAAGCCGTGTGAAAGCATGTCTGACCTGCTGACAGGGATGACCGTTCTGACCTATTCCGAGGACCCCGTGGCAGCAGCCAAGGTGGCCGAGGGCTTCGCCAAGGAGAACAAAAAGTTCGAAATCCTTGGCGGTGCAATGGGCGAGAACGCTCTTGACCGTGCTCGGCGTTGAAGCCGTGTCGAAAATGCCTTCGCGCGACGAGCTTATTGCTCAGATCGCAGGCATGCTCGGCGCACCTGCTTCCAACATCGCCGGTGCGATTGGCGCACCTGCAAGCAACATCGCAAGCATCCTTTCGACCATCGAAGAGAAGGCGGAAGCTGCGTAAGCGGTTGGCACTGAATGACTGGCGTCGGGCATCAGCCCGCACGTTGGAACACACACACTGTAAACGGAAAGAGCTGATAAAATGGCTGATCTGAAGAAACTGGCAGAAGACATCGTTGGTCTGACCCTGCTTGAAGCACAAGAACTGAAAACCATCCTGAAGGATGAGTATGGCATCGAGCCCGCAGCTGGCGGCGCAGTTGTCATGGCAGCTGGCGGCGACGCCGGTGGCGCAGCGGAAGAAGAAAAGACCGAATTTGACGTCGTTCTGAAAAACGCTGGTTCGTCCAAAATCAACGTGATCAAAGAAGTTCGCGGCATCACCGGTCTTGGCCTGAAAGAAGCCAAAGAGCTGGTCGAAGCTGGCGGCAAGATCAAAGAAGGCGTGGACAAAGCCGAAGCAGAAGACATCAAAGGCAAGCTGGAAGCAGCTGGCGCCGAAGTCGAGCTGGCCTAAGCTACGCGATACGGGACAACACTGGGGGTCGGTTTCGGCACCCTCTGAACATCCCGGAAATTTGGCTGGGCCCGGTGAAAACCGGGTCCAGCCGAACCTGTCTTAGAAAGGGCCCAAATTTACGGGCGTTTTTTCAGGCGAGGTTCAAAGGATCGGGAGGCCACCATTCGGGAAGGTGGTCATGAATTGATCCGAACACGCTGTCTCGTATGAGTAAGGTGCCGGGGCCCGGCGGCATCCTTGCTCAGTGAGAATTGGAAAGGTGACATCTGACATGGCTCAATCGTTCCTTGGCCAGAAACGTCTTCGCAAATACTACGGTAAAATCCGCGAAGTCCTGGACATGCCGAACCTCATCGAGGTCCAGAAATCTTCTTACGACCTCTTCCTGCGCTCTGGTGATGCAGAACAGCCGCTCGACGGCGAAGGCATCATGGGCGTGTTCCAGTCGGTATTCCCGATCAAGGACTTTAATGAGACGTCGGTTCTGGAATTCGTGAAATATTCCTTCGAACGTCCGAAGTACGACGTCGAGGAATGCATGCAGCGCGACATGACCTACTCGGCTCCGCTGAAGGTCACATTGCGTCTGATCGTCTTTGATGTGGACGAAGATACTGGCGCCAAGTCGGTGAAGGACATCAAAGAACAGGACGTCTACATGGGCGACATGCCCCTGATGACGCCAAACGGCACCTTTGTGGTCAACGGCACCGAGCGTGTGATCGTATCCCAGATGCACCGTTCGCCGGGCGTGTTCTTTGATCACGACAAGGGCAAGACGCATTCTTCGGGTAAGCTGCTGTTTGCCTGCCGCATCATCCCGTATCGCGGCTCCTGGCTGGACTTCGAATTTGACGCCAAGGACATCGTCTTTGCGCGTATCGACCGTCGCCGCAAACTGCCTGTGACAACCCTGCTGTATGCTCTGGGTCTCGATCAGGAAGGCATCATGGATGCCTATTACAACACCGTGAACTTCAAGCTTGAGAAGAGCCGTGGCTGGGTCACGCCGTTCTTCCCCGAGCGCGTGCGCGGCACCCGTCCGACCTATGATCTGGTTGACGCAGCCACTGGTGAGATCTTTGCCGAAGCAGGCAAGAAGGTCACGCCGCGTGCCGTCAAGAAGATGATCGACGAAGGCAACATCACCGACCTTCTGGTGCCGTTTGAGCATATCGTTGGCAAATTTGTCGCCAAGGATATCATCAACGAAGAAAACGGCGCCATCTATGTCGAGGCTCAGCGATGAGCTGACCCTTGAGTACGACAAAGGCGGCGAGTTGATTGGCGGGACTGTCAAGGAACTGATCGATGCCGGTATCACCGACATCCCGGTTCTGGACATCGACAACATCAACGTCGGTCCCTACATGCGCAACACCATGGCGCAGGATAAGAACATGGGTCGCGACACCGCGCTCATGGATATCTACCGCGTCATGCGCCCGGGTGAGCCGCCGACCGTTGAAGCAGCCTCCGCGCTGTTTGACACGCTGTTCTTCGATTCCGAGCGCTATGACCTCTCCGCCGTTGGCCGTGTGAAGATGAACATGCGCCTTGCTCTGGATGCTGAGGACACTCAGCGGACCCTGCGCAAGGAAGACATCATCTCCTGCATCAAGGCACTGGTTGAGCTGCGCGACGGCAAGGGCGACATCGACGACATCGACCACCTTGGTAACCGTCGTGTGCGCTCCGTTGGCGAGCTGATGGAAAACCAGTACCGCGTCGGCCTTCTGCGCATGGAACGTGCGATCAAGGAACGGATGTCCTCCGTTGAGATCGACACCGTCATGCCGCAGGATCTGATCAACGCAAAACCGGCTGCCGCGGCTGTCCGTGAATTCTTCGGCTCCTCGCAGCTGTCTCAGTTCATGGACCAAACCAACCCGCTCTCCGAAGTGACGCACAAGCGTCGCCTCTCGGCGCTTGGGCCTGGCGGTCTGACCCGTGAGCGTGCTGGCTTTGAGGTGCGCGACGTTCACCCGACCCACTATGGTCGGATGTGCCCGATTGAGACACCGGAAGGGCCGAACATTGGTCTGATCAACTCGCTGGCGACCTTTGCCCGCGTGAACAAGTACGGTTTCATCGAAACACCTTACCGTGTCGTCAACGAGGCGAAGGTGACCGACGAAGTCCACTACATGTCCGCGACAGAAGAAATGCGTCACACTGTGGCGCAGGCGAACGCGACACTGGACGAAGATGGCAAGTTCATCAACGATCTGGTTTCGACCCGTCAGTCGGGCGATTATACTCTGGCTCCGCGTGAAAGCGTGGACTTGATCGACGTCTCGCCCAAGCAGTTGGTCTCCGTTGCGGCCTCGCTGATCCCGTTCCTTGAGAATGACGATGCGAACCGGGCTCTGATGGGCTCGAACATGCAACGTCAGGCGGTTCCGCTGCTGCGCGCAGAGGCACCGCTGGTCGGCACCGGCATCGAAGAGATCGTGGCACGGGATTCCGGCGCGGCCATCATGGCCAAGCGCGGCGGTATCATCGACCAGATCGACGCACAGCGTATCGTGATCCGGGCGACCTCTGACCTCGAAATGGGTGATGCGGGTGTGGACATCTACCGCATGCGCAAGTTCCAGCGTTCGAACCAGAACACCTGCATCAACCAGCGTCCGCTGGTGAAAGTAGGCCAGGAAGTCCGCAAGGGCGAAGTGATTGCCGACGGTCCGTCCACCGATATGGGTGAGCTGGCTCTGGGTAAAAACGTCGTCGTGGCCTTCATGCCCTGGAATGGCTACAACTACGAAGACTCCATCCTGATCTCCGAACGCATCGCGCGTGACGACGTCTTTACCTCGATCCACATCGAGGAATTCGAAGTCGCCGCCCGTGATACCAAGCTCGGGCCGGAAGAGATCACCC
Source organism: Phaeobacter sp. BS52 (assembly GCF_045040595.1). NCBI lineage: Bacteria > Pseudomonadati > Pseudomonadota > Alphaproteobacteria > Rhodobacterales > Roseobacteraceae > Phaeobacter > Phaeobacter sp. BS52. The sequence continues at coordinate 3,323,573 of NZ_CP090662.1, forward strand.
GCGACATTCCGAACGTCGGTGAAGAAGCGCTGCGCAACCTCGATGAGGCGGGCATTGTTTACATCGGTGCGGATGTGGAACCGGGCGATATCCTCGTCGGTAAGATCACACCCAAGGGCGAAAGCCCGATGACTCCGGAAGAAAAGCTGCTGCGCGCCATCTTTGGTGAAAAAGCATCTGACGTGCGCGACACTTCGCTGCGCGTGAAGCCGGGTGACTACGGGACTGTGGTTGAGGTCCGTGTCTTCAACCGTCACGGCGTCGAAAAAGACGAGCGTGCGCTGCAGATCGAGCGTGAAGAAGTCGAGCGTCTGGCCCGTGACCGGGACGACGAGATGGGCATTCTGGATCGCAACATCTATGCACGTCTGCGTGGCATGCTGCTGGGTAAAACCGCTGTCAAAGGCCCCAAAGGCATCAAGGCTGGTTCGGAAATCACTGAGGAGCTGCTGGACACACTCAGCCGCGGTCAGTGGTGGATGCTGGCGCTTGAAGACGAGCAGAGCGCTCAGGTTGTCGAGGCCCTGAACGAGCAGTACGAAGCACAGAAACGTGCTCTGGATGCCCGTTTTGAAGACAAGGTCGAGAAAGTGCGTCGCGGCGATGATCTGCCGCCGGGCGTGATGAAGATGGTCAAAGTCTTCATCGCGGTGAAGCGTAAGCTTCAGCCGGGCGACAAGATGGCTGGTCGTCACGGGAACAAAGGTGTGATCTCGAAAGTGGTGCCGATGGAGGACATGCCGTTCCTCGCCGATGGTACTCCGGTCGATTTCTGTCTGAACCCGCTGGGTGTTCCGTCGCGGATGAACGTTGGTCAGATTCTGGAGACCCACATGGGCTGGGCCGCACGCGGTCTGGGCATCAAAGTTGACGATGCGCTGCAGGACTATCGTCGCTCCGGCGATCTGACCCCGGTTCGTGAAGCGATGCACCATGCCTATGGTGACGACGTCTACGGTGAAGGTATTGCCGATATGACCGAGACCGATCTGGTCGAGGCCGCAGGCAATGTGACCCGTGGTGTGCCGATCGCAACACCAGTCTTTGATGGCGCCAAAGAGGCCGACGTCAACGACGCTCTGGTGCGCGCTGGCTTTGACACCTCCGGTCAGTCGATCCTGTTTGATGGCCGCACCGGCGAGCAGTTTGCCCGTCCTGTGACCGTCGGCATCAAATACCTGCTGAAACTGCACCACCTGGTCGACGACAAGATCCACGCACGTTCGACCGGTCCGTACTCCCTCGTTACTCAGCAGCCGCTGGGTGGTAAGGCGCAGTTCGGCGGTCAGCGCTTTGGTGAGATGGAAGTCTGGGCTCTGGAAGCTTATGGCGCCGCCTACACCCTGCAGGAGATGCTCACCGTGAAATCGGATGACGTTGCAGGCCGGACCAAGGTCTATGAATCGATCGTCAAGGGCGAGGACAACTTTGAAGCGGGCGTACCGGAATCGTTTAACGTTCTGGTGAAAGAAGTCCGTGGCCTCGGCCTGAATATGGAACTCCTGGATGCAGAGGGTGAGGAGTAAGGGCCTCGGCCCTTGCTTTCTCTCCTTTCTGCACGAATTTGAGGTATCAAAATGAACCAGGAACTGACGAATAATCCGTTCAACCCGCTCACGCCGCCGAAGGTCTTTGATGAGATCAAGGTGTCGCTGGCATCGCCCGAGCGGATCCTGTCGTGGTCCTACGGCGAGATCAAAAAGCCGGAAACCATCAACTACCGGACGTTCAAGCCCGAACGCGACGGTCTGTTCTGCGCGCGCATCTTTGGCCCGATCAAAGACTACGAATGTCTGTGCGGCAAATATAAGCGCATGAAGTATCGCGGCGTTGTCTGCGAAAAATGCGGTGTGGAAGTCACCCTGCAAAAGGTCCGCCGCGAGCGCATGGGCCACATCGAACTGGCATCGCCGGTTGCGCATATCTGGTTCCTCAAGTCACTGCCGTCGCGCATCGGCCTGATGCTGGATATGACCCTGCGCGATCTTGAGCGGGTTCTGTATTTCGAAAATTACGTTGTCATCGAGCCGGGTCTGACTGACCTCACTTACGGCCAGATGATGACCGAAGAAGAATACATGGACGCCCAGGACCAGTTCGGCATGGACGCTTTCACCGCCAACATTGGCGCTGAAGCGATCCGTGAAATGCTGGCCGCGATTGATCTGGAAGCCGAAGCCGAGCATCTGCGCGCAGAGCTGGCGGAAGCCACAGGCGAGCTGAAGCCCAAGAAGATCATCAAGCGCCTGAAGGTGGTTGAAAGCTTCCTGGAATCCGGCAACCGCCCGGAATGGATGGTCATGACCGTCATTCCCGTGATCCCGCCGGAACTGCGCCCGCTGGTGCCGCTGGACGGGGGCCGTTTCGCGACCTCTGACCTGAACGATCTGTATCGTCGCGTCATCAACCGGAACAACCGTCTGAAGCGCCTGATTGAGCTGCGCGCACCCGACATCATCGTCCGCAACGAGAAGCGGATGTTGCAGGAATCGGTTGACGCGCTGTTCGACAACGGCCGTCGTGGCCGCGTGATCACCGGCGCCAACAAGCGTCCGCTGAAATCGCTGTCCGACATGTTGAAAGGTAAGCAGGGTCGCTTCCGTCAGAACCTTTTGGGTAAGCGGGTCGACTTCTCCGGTCGTTCGGTCATTGTGACCGGCCCCGAGCTGAAGCTGCACCAGTGCGGTCTACCGAAAAAGATGGCGCTCGAACTGTTCAAGCCCTTCATCTACTCGCGTCTGGAGGCCAAAGGTCTGTCCTCCACCGTGAAACAGGCGAAGAAGCTGGTCGAAAAAGAGCGCCCCGAAGTGTGGGATATCCTCGATGAGGTTATTCGCGAACACCCGGTGATGCTGAACCGTGCGCCGACGCTGCACCGTCTTGGCATTCAGGCGTTTGAACCCACGCTGATCGAAGGTAAAGCTATTCAGCTGCACCCGCTGGTCTGCTCTGCGTTCAACGCGGACTTCGACGGTGACCAGATGGCGGTTCACGTTCCTCTGAGCCTTGAGGCCCAGCTGGAAGCGCGCGTTCTGATGATGTCCACGAACAACGTTCTGTCGCCCGCCAACGGCGCGCCGATCATCGTTCCTTCGCAGGATATGATCCTGGGTCTCTACTATGTGACCCTGGAACGTGAAGGCATGCCCGGTGAAGGCAAGATCTTTGGAACCATCGACGAGGTTCAGCACGCGCTGGACAGCCGGCGAAGTGCACCTGCACACCAAGATCACCGCGCGGATCACTCAGATCGACGAAGAAGGCAACGAGGTTCTCAAGCGTTTTGAGACCACCCCGGGCCGGGTCCGTCTGGGCGCGTTGCTGCCGAAAAACGTCAAGGCACCGTTTGAGCTGGTCAACCGTCTTCTGCGGAAGAAAGAGGTTCAGCAGGTCATCGACACCGTCTACCGTTACTGCGGTCAGAAAGAGTCGGTGATCTTCTGTGACCAGATCATGACCATGGGTTTCCGTGAAGCGTTCAAGGCGGGCATTTCGTTCGGCAAGGACGACATGGTGATCCCCGACACCAAATGGACGCTGGTCGATGAGACCCGCGATCAGGTGAAGGACTTCGAACAGCAGTACATGGACGGCCTGATCACTCAGGGTGAAAAGTACAACAAAGTTGTCGATGCCTGGTCGAAGTGTAACGACAAAGTCACCGATGCGATGATGGGCACCATCTCCGCAGACAAGCGCAACGAGGCTGGCGCCGTGATGGAACCGAACTCGGTTTACATGATGGCTCACTCCGGTGCGCGTGGCTCGGTCACCCAGATGAAACAGCTGGGCGGGATGCGCGGCCTGATGGCGAAGCCGAATGGCGACATCATCGAGACCCCGATCATCTCGAACTTTAAAGAAGGTCTGACCGTTCTCGAGTACTTCAACTCAACCCACGGTGCCCGTAAGGGTCTGTCGGATACCGCTCTGAAGACCGCGAACTCGGGTTACCTGACCCGTCGTCTGGTTGACGTGGCACAGGATTGCATCGTGCGCGATCGTGACTGTGGCACTGAGGCCGCGATCACTGCTGAAGCAGCGGTCAACGACGGTGAGGTCGTGGCGTCGCTTGGCGAGCGTATTCTGGGCCGTGTTGCGGCTGAGGATATCAAGAAGCCGGGCACCGAGGAGATCATCGTGGCCGTTGGCCAGTTGATCGACGAGCGCATGGCAGATGCAGTGGAAGAGGCCGGTGTTCAGTCGACCCGTATCCGCTCGCCGCTGACCTGTGAGGCCGAAGAAGGCGTTTGCGCCCAGTGCTATGGCCGTGACCTGGCCCGTGGTACGCAGGTGAACACCGGTGAAGCTGTCGGCATCATCGCCGCGCAGTCGATCGGTGAACCCGGTACACAGCTGACGATGCGGACCTTCCACATCGGCGGCGTTGCTCAGGGTGGCCAGCAGTCCTTCCTCGAAGCCTCGCAAGAGGGCAAGATCGTCTTCGAGATGCCGCAGACCCTGGAAAACGCCAACGGCGAGACCCTGGTTGTTGGGCGGAACATGAAGCTGATCATTCAGGACGAGCACGGGGAAGAGCGCGCCAGCCACAAGCTGGGTTACGGCTCCAAACTGTTCGTCAAGGAAGGCCAGACCGTGGCCCGTGGCGACAAGCTGTTCGAATGGGATCCCTACACCCTGCCGATCATCGCCGAGAAACCCGGTACCGCAAAATATGTGGACCTGGTCTCCGGTATCGCTGTGCGGGATGAGACCGACGAAGCGACCGGCATGACCCAGAAGATCGTGATCGACTGGCGTGCGGCTCCCAAGGGCTCTGACCTCAAGCCGGAAATCATCCTGGTGGATGGCGATGGCGAGCCGGTGCGCAGCGATGCGGGCAACCCGCTGACCTATCCGATGTCCGTGGACGCCATCCTGTCGGTCGAAGAAGGCCAGCAGATCATGGCAGGTGACGTTGTCGCGCGTATCCCGCGCGAAGGCGCCAAGACCAAGGACATCACCGGTGGTCTGCCGCGGGTTGCGGAACTGTTCGAAGCCCGTCGTCCCAAGGATCACGCGATCATCGCCGAAATCGATGGTTACGTGCGCTTTGGCCGCGACTACAAGAACAAGCGCCGCATCTCGATCGAGCCTGCTGATGAGTCGATGGAGCCCGTCGAATACATGGTGCCCAAGGGCAAGCACATTCCGGTTCAGGAAGGTGACTTCGTCCAGAAGGGTGACTACATCATGGACGGCAACCCGGCGCCGCATGACATCCTGTCCATCATGGGTGTCGAGGCTCTGGCGAACTACATGATCGACGAGGTTCAGGACGTCTATCGCCTGCAGGGTGTGAAGATCAACGACAAGCACATCGAGGTGATCGTTCGCCAGATGCTGCAGAAGTGGGAGATCTCCGACTCTGGTGACACAACGCTGCTGAAAGGTGAGCATGTGGACAAGCAGGAGTTCGACACCGCCAACGAGAAGGCGCTGGCCCGTGGCAAGCGTCCTGCTCAAGGCGAGCCGATCCTCTTGGGTATCACCAAGGCGTCGCTACAGACCCGCTCCTTCATCTCGGCGGCCTCCTTCCAGGAGACCACCCGTGTCCTCACCGAAGCATCGGTACAGGGCAAGAAGGACAAGCTGGTTGGCCTGAAAGAGAACGTCATCGTGGGTCGCCTGATCCCGGCCGGTACCGGTGGCGCCACTCAGCGGGTGCGCAACATCGCCCAGTCGCGTGACAATGTCGTCCTTGACGCACGCCGCGAGGAGGCCGAAGCCGCCGCCGCACTGGCTGCCCCGTCGATGGATGACGTCGCCACCGAGGATAGCCTCGACAATCTGGTGGAAACCCCAGAGAGCCGCGACTGATCCACGCTGATCTGAAATGAAAACAGCCCCTCGCAACTGATGTTGCGGGGGGCTTTTGTTTGGAGGTGTCCGCAAACCATGATGGCCCGCTCCGCGGGACAAAGCGCCCTTTCGCTGCACTTGCGCCAATGTCTGTTTTGAGCGACTAGTGACAGACAATGACTTTTAGAAAATTCGGTAATCTCACTGGCACTGTCGGTATGCTCGTAGCACTGTCTGCGTGTTCTTCAGAGTACATGTCTGTCGCCAACCTTCATGGAAGCGCGACCGTCAGCATGTCTGTGACGCCAATGTTCGGTATACACAGCGACTGGAACAGAGCATTCACCATTAGTGACGGCGCTACAACGGCTTCTATCGACCTTTTCGAAGATACAGGATGGTGGCAAGGCTCACACTTATATCTGCACTCCTCAGGCACTTATGTTGTCCACGAAGGGCAAATTGGGTGCTTTGGCTTTACCCTCAAGCCCGTTTCGTTTGACGCTCGCACCTCGATATCGTGCGCCAAGATGGCTAATACCGCTGCTCGGCTCTCGGCAGGCGGTCAGGAACTGAATGGATATCCAGCATCTAGATACTACGTCGGCTTGTTCTATGTCGGCAGGTTTGTTGAAGCTGGTCGTGTGCCAGAGTTGCGGGACACGCGTGCGGAAACACCAATCGTCTTTCAAACGTACGAGCAACAAGCCGAGCCCGAACTCCCAAAAATCCTTTAGCGGCCATTCGTGCGCAACGCAGCATCAAGCACTTTGGGCTCGAAGCGGACCAACGCGATTTGCGGGCATCAAGGTTTTCGGTGCAGCGGCTTCGGTTGCGGGCCGCCCGCGCTGTCGCGGGGCAGGGCGATTTATGATCTTTCCAACGAGCCTTGGGAATGATCTTTTGCGCTCAACACCGCCCGGTCCGCCCGGGCTGCGATTGGGGGCGCTTGGATATGGATATCAAACTCAGCATTGTCGGCCTTGTGCGCTTTTCCGTGCTGACCCCGACCTATTATTCCGAACGGTTCGCGACCCTTGAGGACACTGCTGCCCATCTCTTTGCACCAGAGCGGATGGAGCTGCGGTTTCGGGTGTTCGAACGCCTGTGTCTGCGGTCCCTGTTGCAGCAGAGCGATCAGGGGTTTCACCTGATCGTCCTCACCGCTGAGGATATGCCGGAGATCTATCTGGAGCGCCTTGCGCGTCTGCTGGAACCTGCTTCCAATATCACCCTGATGCCCGTTGGCCCCGGTGCCCATTATCGAATGCTGAAACAGGGTTATAATGCGGTCCCGTTTGATGGTGCGACGCATCGGCTGATGTTCCGGCTGGATGATGACGATGCGGTGGATCTGGACTATGTCGCCCGCAATCGCCGCCTTGCGATGGGAATGATCCCTCTGCAGAGCGGCGATACGCCTTTTATCCTAGCCAACAACCGGGGCCTTTACCTGCGGCGCACTCAGGGGCCGGATGGTGCGACGGATGACATCTTTGACGCCTGTGAGAAGGCGCCTTTGTCGGTGGGGGCGGCGCTTGTGGCGCCAGTTGAGTATCGCGACAATCCATATCGGTATAATCACCGCCGCTACGCGCAGCATTGGAACACATATTCTGACATCTCGACGCCCGGCTTCCTGCGCACCATTCATGGCGACAACAAATCCCGCCCGGCGCAAATGGGGATCACACATAAGATGTCCGAAGCGGAAATCACCACAGCGCTGGACCGCCATTTCGCCCTGACCCCCGAACAACTCCGGGACGTGTTGCCGTGATCTCTCGGCTGACAGGCAATCAGCTGGGCGCGCTGTTGATGGTGGGCAGTATGGCTGGCTTCACCCTTAACGACGGGATGGTCAAACTTGCCGGGCAAAGCCTGCCGCTTTCGCAGATCCTTGTGGTGCGCGGTGTTGCGGTCAGCCTACTGATTTATGCGCTGGCGCGGAGTTATGGCGGCCTGCGCCTGTCTCTGACGCGGCGCGACTGGGCCTTGGTTGCCGGGCGCAGCCTTGCTGAGATTGCCACCACCTATTTCTTTCTTAGCGCACTGCTAACCCTGCCGATCGCAAATGTGACAGCCATTTTGCAGATGCTGCCGCTGACGGTGACCCTGGCGGCCGTGCTGCTGTTCGGAGAGCAGGTCGGTTGGCGACGGGCCACAGCCATCGGTGCGGGGTTCCTCGGCATGTTGCTGATCGTGCGCCCCGGCGCTGAGGGGTTTGATACCGGCACCGGTTACGCGCTTGCGGCGGTTCTCTGCATTACGGCCCGTGACCTCTTTACCCGGCGTATGTCGGCAGCGGTGCCGTCGCTGACGGTCACATTGATGGCGGCTGTGTCGGTGTTGGTGTTTGGCCTCGGGCTTGGCCTACAGGAGACATGGCAGCCGCTGACCCTGCCGACCACGCTGATCCTGCTATTGGCAGCGGGCTGCATCTTTGTCGGCTATCTATTTTCAGTGATGGTGATGCGGGTGGGGGACGTGGCGGCGGTCTCGCCGTTTCGCTACACGGGCCTGCTTTGGGCGCTGCTCTTGGGGTGGCTGATGTTTGACAGCTGGCCTGATACGCTCACCCTTGTCGGGGCGGCCATTGTCGTCGCTGCGGGCGTTTTCAGCCTGTTGCGTGAGCGTCCGCGCCGTGCCGCCGTGCCTGACCTGTCGCCACCGGAATAACGCGGCTTACCTCGTGATCGCAAAGCGCGCCTCGAATTCGCCCTCTTGCTCCGGGGTGAGACGGGTCAACTCAGGCTCCTTGGCGCCCTTCTGTCGGGAATCATTGGAGGCATTGAGTGTACGCACGAACATTGGCGCATCCGGGATCGTGATGCTGGGCATGAAACGGGCAATCTTGTGGTGGGCGAAGTTCATGATGCTTTGCCCGCAGCCCCCCGCTACATACATCCCCATTGCGGCAACAAAATAGGGGCGGTGAACCTCAGCTGCATAAATCCCATCCGGCTGAAAACGGGCGGTGAACCCCTTGCAGAAATCAATCGCGAGGGTTTGGTTTCGGGCGATCAGCGGCTGGCAGTCCTGAGCGGTCTGTCGCAGCCGTTCCACAAAATCGACTGACACCGCATCATCGTCATCATGGCGAAACTGCAAACAGGGAGTACGTGGATCATGGCGGGCGTCATTCAGCACCTGTTTCATCACCTTCCGGTGCGGGCCGGAGGGCAGGGCGCGGATCTGCACCTGCGGCATATCCGCTGTCAACGCGCGCAGTCGCGCGACATGTTCCGCGGGCAGGCTGTCGCCGATGGCAATCACCAGCGTGAAATCCGGATCGGTCTGGGCGCGCAGGCAGGGCAGGGCGACCCGCTCCATCAGCTGAAACCGCTCCTCCAAGCGCGCCTCTGCATAGAGATAGGCGATCCGCGCCTCCAAACTGTCATGTTCCACCTGAAAGCCGCCGATGGCCGGGTAGGAAAACCGGCATAGACCTATGACCTGCATCGCGGTACACCCTCACATCCACGGCCTCTGATATGGGCCGACTGGTTGCCTGGGACTATGCACCGCGCTGGTTGTACAAACAAGCAAGGCGCTCGCACCGGTCTCGACCCGGCGTTGGTCACGTCTGTCGGTGTCGTGCGCGCCGGGGCCGCTGTTGACATCCCCCGCGACTCCCCATATATGCCCGCCTATCCGGCACCCGGGGGTCGCCCCAAAAGCCGATATCAAAATCTAAGTGGCCCAAGATCTCGCGCGCCTATTTGTGCGGATCCTCTGTAAACCCACCGCGTCGTTTACCTCGGAATGGAAACGATTGCGGTTTTTGCGCTTGCGGACGCGTAAGTGCGACGAATTTAGCCGTACGTTCAAGGACGTGCATGACACATGTGTTGTTGAGACGGGGAAAGAACCGGAATGCCAACGATCCAACAGCTGATCCGCAAGCCGCGGCAGCCGAAAGTAAAACGCTCTAAGTCCATGCACCTGGAACAGTGCCCGCAAAAGCGCGGCGTCTGCACCCGTGTGTATACCACCACACCGAAGAAACCGAACTCCGCTATGCGGAAAGTTGCGAAGGTTCGCCTGACCAACGGTTTCGAAGTGATCTCCTACATCCCGGGTGAAAGCCACAACCTTCAGGAGCACTCCGTGGTTCTGATCCGTGGCGGCCGTGTAAAAGACCTTCCCGGTGTCCGTTACCACATCCTGCGTGGTGTTCTGGATACCCAGGGCGTCAAAGACCGTAAGCAACGCCGCTCCAAGTACGGCGCGAAGCGTCCTAAGTAAGAAGGATATTGATAAATGTCTCGCCGTCACGCTGCTGAGAAACGCGAAGTTCTGCCCGACGCCAAGTTTGGCGACCGCGTTCTGACCAAATTCATGAACAACCTGATGATCGATGGTAAAAAATCGGTCGCAGAAAGCATCGTTTACAACGCATTCGACCGCGTTGAATCGAAAATCAAACGTGCCCCCGTGGAAGTGTTCCACGAAGCCCTGGACAACGTGAAGCCTTCCGTCGAAGTGCGTTCGCGTCGTGTGGGTGGTGCAACCTATCAGGTGCCCGTTGAAGTGCGCCCTGAGCGCCGCGAAGCCCTGGCGATCCGCTGGCTGATCAAAGCGGCCCGCGCGCGCAACGAAAACACCATGGAAGAACGCCTCGCCGGTGAGCTGCTGGACGCTGTTCAGTCCCGCGGTACCGCCGTGAAGAAGCGCGAAGACACCCACAAGATGGCAGAGGCCAACAAAGCCTTCTCCCATTATCGCTGGTAAGCTAGGGGATCCAAACCTATGGCACGCGAATATCCGCTCGAACTATACCGTAACTTCGGTATCATGGCGCACATCGATGCAGGTAAAACCACCTGCTCCGAGCGCATCCTGTATTACACCGGCAAATCCCACAACATCGGTGAGGTGCACGATGGTGCAGCCACCATGGATTGGATGGAGCAGGAGCAGGAACGCGGCATCACCATCACCTCGGCTGCGACCACCACGTTCTGGGAACGCACCGAAGACGGTGAAACTGCTGACTCGCCCAAGCACCGCCTGAACATCATCGACACCCCCGGCCACGTTGACTTCACCATTGAAGTCGAGCGCTCGCTGGCTGTTCTCGACGGTGCCGTCTGCGTTCTGGACGCCAACGCTGGTGTTGAACCCCAGACCGAAACCGTGTGGCGTCAGGCTGACCGCTACAAGGTTCCGCGTATGGTGTTCGTCAACAAGATGGACAAAATCGGCGCTGACTTCTTCAACTGCGTCAACATGATCGAAGACCGTACTGGCGCCCGCGCGGTTCCGGTTGGTATTCCGATCGGCGCAGAAACCGAGCTGGAAGGCCTGGTTGATCTGGTCAACATGGAAGAATGGCTGTGGCAGGGTGAAGACCTTGGCGCGTCGTGGATCAAAGCTCCGATCCGTGACAGCCTGAAAGACATGGCCGACGAATGGCGCGGTAAGATGATCGAAGCGGCCGTCGAGCAAGACGACGCTGCGATGGAAAACTACCTGATGGACGGCGCTGAGCCGGACGTCGCAACCCTGCGCGCGCTGCTGCGTAAGGGCACGCTGGCACTGGACTTCGTTCCTGTCCTGGGTGGTTCCGCGTTCAAGAACAAAGGCGTTCAGCCTCTGCTCAACGCTGTGATCGACTATCTGCCCAGCCCGCTGGACGTTGTTGATTACATGGGCTTCAAACCCGGTGATGAAACCGAAACCCGTGACATCGCCCGCCGTGCGGACGACGAAATGGCGTTCTCGGGTCTGGCGTTCAAAATCATGAACGACCCCTTCGTCGGCTCGCTGACCTTCACCCGGATCTACTCCGGTGTGCTGAACAAGGGCGACACGCTGCTGAACTCGACCAAAGGTCGTAAAGAGCGCGTTGGCCGGATGATGATGATGCACTCCAACGACCGTGAGGAAATCACGGAAGCGTTTGCAGGCGACATCATCGCACTGGCAGGTCTGAAAGACACCACAACCGGTGACACGCTCTGCGCCGTCAACGATCCTGTGGTTCTGGAAACCATGACCTTCCCCGATCCGGTGATCGAGATCGCGGTTGAGCCGAAAACCAAGGCCGACCAGGAGAAAATGTCCCAGGGTCTGCAGCGTCTTGCTGCTGAGGATCCGTCCTTCCGCGTGGAGACCGACATCGAGTCCGGTCAGACCATCATGAAGGGCATGGGCGAACTTCACCTGGACATCCTGGTTGATCGTCTGAAGCGTGAATTCAAGGTCGAAGCCAACATCGGTGCGCCGCAGGTTGCCTACCGTGAGACCATCGGTCACGAAGTTGAACACACCTACACCCACAAGAAACAGTCGGGTGGTTCGGGTCAGTTCGGCGAAGTGAAGATGATCATCTCGCCGACAGAGCCTGGCGAAGGTTACTCCTTCGAATCCCGTATCGTTGGTGGTGCGGTTCCGAAGGAATACATCCCGGGTGTTGAAAAGGGCGTTCAGTCCGTCATGGATAGCGGCCCGCTGGCTGGCTTCCCCGTGATCGACTTCAAGGTTGCTCTGATCGACGGTAAATTCCACGACGTTGACTCCAGCGTTCTGGCCTTCGAAATCGCGGCACGTATGTGTATGCGTGAAGGCATGCGCAAAGCTGGCGCCAAGATGCTGGAACCGATCATGAAGGTGGAAGTTATCACACCTGAGGATTACACCGGTGGCATCATCGGCGATTTGACCTCGCGTCGTGGTCAGGTGACCGGCCAGGAGCCCCGCGGCAACGCAATTGCGATCGACGCATTTGTGCCGCTGGCGAACATGTTCGGCTACATCAACACCCTGCGTTCGATGAGCTCGGGCCGCGCCCAGTTCACCATGCAGTTCGATCACTACGATCCGGTTCCGCAGAACATCTCTGACGAGATCCAGGCAAAATTCGCATAAGCGAACAGATATTGAGGGGTTCGCGCCACGGCGCGTGCCCTTCTCAACACGAAAAGGAGGCCTCTCATGGCTAAGGAAAAGTTTGAACGTACAAAACCGCACGTCAACATCGGCACCATCGGCCACGTTGACCACGGCAAGACCACGCTGACCGCAGCGATCACCAAGTATTTTGGTGACTTCAAAGCCTACGACCAGATCGACGGCGCACCTGAAGAGAAAGCGCGCGGGATCACCATCTCCACCGCGCACGTGGAATATGAGACCGAAGGCCGTCACTACGCCCACGTCGACTGCCCCGGCCACGCTGACTATGTGAAGAACATGATCACCGGTGCGGCGCAGATGGACGGCGCGATCCTGGTTGTGAACGCTGCTGACGGCCCGATGCCGCAGACCCGCGAGCACATCCTCTTGGGCCGCCAGGTTGGCATCCCGAAGATGGTCGTGTTCATGAACAAAGTGGACCAGGTTGACGACGAAGAGCTCCTGGAGCTGGTCGAAATGGAAATCCGCGAGCTGCTGTCGTCCTACGACTACCCCGGCGACGATATCCCGATCATCGCAGGGTCCGCTCTGGCGGCGATGGAAGGCAACAAGCCTGAAATCGGCGAAGAGAAAATCAAGGAGCTGATGGCGGCTGTTGACGATTACATCGACACCCCTGAGCGCGCTGTTGACCAGCCGTTCCTGATGCCGATCGAAGACGTGTTCTCGATTTCCGGTCGTGGTACCGTTGTGACCGGTCGTGTTGAGCGCGGCGTGATCAACGTTGGCGACTCGATCGAAATCGTTGGTATTCGTGACACCTCCACCACCACCTGTACCGGTGTGGAAATGTTCCGCAAGCTCTTGGACCGTGGTGAAGCAGGCGACAACATCGGCGCGCTGCTGCGTGGTGTCGACCGTGACGGCGTTGAGCGTGGTCAGGTTCTGTGTAAGCCGGGTTCCGTGAAGCCGCACACCAAGTTCGAAGCTGAGGCCTATATCCTCACCAAAGAAGAAGGTGGTCGTCACACCCCGTTCTTCGCGAACTACCGTCCGCAGTTCTACTTCCGCACCACCGACGTGACCGGCACCGTGACCCTGCCTGAGGGCACCGAGATGGTTATGCCGGGCGACAACCTGAAGTTCGACGTTGAACTGATCGCGCCGATCGCGATGGAGCAGGGCCTGCGCTTCGCGATCCGCGAAGGCGGCCGCACCGTCGGCGCCAGCGTTGTGTCCAAAATCACTGAGTAAGACGGCTTTGCCGTCTGGCGGGCGGCAGTTGGTTTTGCGCAGCAAAATCAATGAGAGCCCGCACCGGTGAATGAACTAAAGAAGGCCGCTCCAAACGGGGCGGCCTTTTTCTGTGCGAGGCTCTGCATCGCGTTCCGTAATATTTGGGAAAAGATGAATAGTGTGTTGCGCTTACACGATGGTTGTTAGGTTGCGTCGCAGTGGTCAGTTGAGCTGAAGTCGCCCACGCCGAAACTTCGCATGTGAAAGTATTGACGGGTGTCAGAATGCGGGTTCTCGTGGTTCTATTGCGCTGTTGAGTTCCCTCCGGAAATCGCAACACCCTACGGGTTAGCAGCCGTTGCGGCCTTTTTCCTGCCGCGCATGGCGCTAGGAAAGCCAAGCCGAGCCGCGTGCTTTTCGCATTTTGATCACCGCTTATCTTGGCGCCCTCAACCCCCCTTGCCACACTGGCCCAACAGGCGTATACGGCGCCATCCCGCTTTGCGGGGCAAAGGCGGGGTGATTCCCGCCTTTTGGGTTCGATGAGGGTACGCGGTGGTCGCATGCCCTCCTCTCAACCCCAACGCCTGAGAAAAAAGGCATGACTATGCAAAGCCAAAATATCCGTATCCGGCTGAAGGCATTCGACTTCCGCGTACTGGACGCCAGCACGCAGGAAATCGTGAACACTGCCAAGCGGACCGGCGCGCAGGTGCGCGGCCCGATCCCCCTGCCGAACAAGATTGAGAAATTCACCGTTCTGCGTGGCCCGCACGTTGACAAGAAATCTCGTGACCAGTTCGAGATCCGCACCCACAAGCGGCTTCTGGACATCGTTGATCCGACCCCCCAGACCGTGGACGCGCTGATGAAGCTCGACCTCGCCGCTGGTGTGGACGTCGAAATCAAGCTGCAATCCTAAGATCGGAGGGTAAACATATGCGCTCTGGTATTATCGCAAAGAAAGTCGGCATGACCCGGCTGTTCCTCGAAGACGGCAAGCAGGTTCCTGTGACCGTTCTTCAGCTGGACGGCCTGCAAGTGACCGCACAGCGCACCGAGGAAAAAGACGGCTACACTGCTGTTCAGCTCGGTGCAGGTTCGGCCAAGGTCAAGCGGGTCTCCAAAGCCATGCGCGGCCACTTCGCAGCAGCGAAGGTTGAGCCCAAGCGCAAGCTGGTTGAATTCCGCGTGCCCGCAGATGGCCTGATCGAAGTGGGTGCGGAAATCTCCGCCGAGCACTTCCTCGAAGGTCAGAAGGTTGACGTGACCGGCACCTCCATCGGTAAAGGTTTTGCCGGTGCGATGAAGCGCTGGAACTTTGGTGGTCTGCGCGCCTCGCACGGTGTGTCGATCTCCCACCGTTCCCACGGTTCGACCGGTCAGTGTCAGGATCCCGGCAAGGTTTTCAAAGGCAAGAAAATGGCTTAGCCACATGGGTGCTGCCCGCGTGACCACTCAGAACCTTGAAGTCGTCAAGACCGATGCCGATCGTGGCCTGATCATGATCAAAGGCGCCGTTCCCGGCTCCAAAGGTGGCTGGGTCACCGTTAAAGACGCCGTGAAAAAGAAAGCCCCCGAAGGTCTGCCCTATCCGGCAGCTCTGAAGTCGGCTGCAGCGGAAGAAGTCTCCGCGGAAGGTGGTGAAGCATGAAACTTGATGTGATCAAACTGGACGGCGCCAAAGCCGGCGACATCGAGCTGGATGCAGAGCTGTTCGGCCTCGAGCCGCGCACCGACATCCTGCACCGTGTGGTGCGCTGGCAGCGTAACAACGCGCAGCAGGGTACGCACAAGGTCAAGACCCGCTCCGAGACCTCCTACTCGACGAAGAAGATCTATCGCCAAAAAGGCACCGGTGGCGCACGTCACGGTGACCGTAACGCGCCGATCTTCCGCAAGGGTGGTATCTACAAGGGTCCGACCCCGCGTTCGCACGGCCACGATCTGACCAAGAAATTCCGCAAGCTGGGTCTGCGCCACGCGCTGTCCGCCAAGGCAAAAGCGGGTGAACTGGTCGTTATTGAAAACGCCGATTCCGCAGGCAAGACAGCCGCTCTGGCCAAGCAGGTCAAAGACCTGGGTTGGAAGCGCGCACTGGTCATCGATGGCGCATCCGTCGACGAGGGCTTTGCCCGCGCCGCGCGCAACATCGACGGTCTGGATATCCTGCCGACAATGGGCGCAAACGTCTATGACATCCTGAAGCGTGACACCCTGGTGATCACCAAAGCAGGTGTCGAAGCACTGGAGGCTCGCCTGAAATGAGCGCGAAGGCAGAACACTACGACGTGATCCGCAAGCCGATCATCACTGAAAAAGCAACCATGGCATCCGAAACCGGTGCAATGGTGTTTGAAGTGTCGATCGACTCCAACAAGCCCCAGATCAAAGAAGCCGTTGAGGCGCTCTTTGGTGTGAAGGTCAAAGCGGTCAACACCACCATCACCAAGGGTAAGGTCAAGCGTTTCCGCGGCCAGCTGGGCAAGCGTAAAGACGTGAAGAAAGCCTATGTGACCCTGGAAGAAGGCAACACCATCGACGTGTCCACCGGACTCTGAGATCTGTTTGTCTGAGACTTAAGAAGGCCCCTGCGAAAGCGGGGGCCTTTTTCGTTGGGCGCTGCCCTACCTGCGGCGGGAAAAGTGGCAGTCATTCTTTCCTTTTTCTTCTGCTTAGCAGTGATTGTTGTATTGAATCGCGTATCAAATTAGTGATCGTTCGCTAATTCAACGTACATATTTTAGGATAGAAATCTGAAATACATGGTTATTGCGGCGTGTCTTGTGGTTGCGGGATGTTCTTCGGCGGTGACGTCGCATATTTACAGTAGTCAAAGAACTGACACGCTTTGGAACCAACAGAGTGTAGAGCGCGATCCTGTGAAACTTGCGCAAATCGAAGCTGAGTTGGGTGCGCGTGGTGAGTACAATTCTGGAAAATTTAACTTCATCGGTCGACGTACGGCTAAGCAAATCGGCATGAAGCGGTTTGAGAGATCACTGGCTGATCGATTGAGGGGGAGTGATAGGAACTGTGATGACTTTGTCAGCGCAGCAGAGGCCCAGAAGTTCTTCCTGTCGGCAGGTGAGCCTTCGGCAGATCCACACAGATTGGATGCTGATGGTGATGGGTTCGCCTGCGAATGGGGCAGTGAGGTTCGGCGTACATATCGAAAATTCCATTATGTACCAAAAGTTCGCGCCTACCGACCAACTCGGCAGTGTTATACTGGGCCACGCGGGGGGCGATATACAATTTCTGCAAGTGGTCGAAAGAACTATGGTGGGTGCTAGCGAACAGGAACGTACTCCCCCATTGCCACCCCTCTCATCCTCTGCTATGCCGCAGCAATCCTGACGACCCCGGATTCGCTCCGGGGTCATTACGTTTGTCGGGATGTTCGAACCTGGGGACCTTCGGGGCCCTATAATCTGGCCACCCTAGTAGGGCGTCTCATCTTGGGACAACCGGGCGGGGGGCTTACACATAGCGGACCCAAAGACAAAAACCTAAGGGTCTGCACGCTAAACGGAAGACAGAAAGCATGGCACTCAAGTCGTATAAGCCGACGACGCCGGGCCAGCGTGGGCTGGTTCTGATCGACCGTTCGGAGCTTTGGAAAGGGCGTCCGGTCAAATCTCTCACTGAGGGTCTGACCAAATCGGGCGGCCGGAACAACACCGGACGGATCACTTCACGTCGTCGTGGCGGCGGCGCAAAGCGTCTCTACCGGATCGTTGACTTCAAACGGAACAAATTTGATGTCGCGGCAACCGTTGAACGGATCGAATATGACCCGAACCGGACCGCATTCATCGCGCTGATCAAATACGAAGACGGCGAGCAGGCCTATATCCTCGCTCCGCAGCGTCTGGCAGTTGGTGACAAAGTCGTTGCATCCGCAAAGGCCGACATCAAGCCGGGCAACGCAATGCCGTTCTCGGGCATGCCGATCGGTACCATCGTTCACAACATCGAAATGAAGCCCGGCAAAGGCGGCCAGATCGCCCGTGCAGCCGGTACTTACGCTCAGTTCGTTGGTCGTGATGGTGGCTACGCTCAGATCCGCCTGTCCTCGGGCGAACTGCGCCTGGTTCGTCAGGAATGCATGGCCACCGTTGGTGCGGTCAGCAATCCCGACAACTCGAACCAGAACTTTGGTAAAGCTTAGCCGTATGCGCCACAAGGGCAAGCGTCCTTCTGTGCGTGGTGTGGTTATGAACCCGATCGATCACCCGCACGGTGGTGGTGAAGGTCGTACCTCCGGTGGCCGTCACCCCGTGACACCCTGGGGTAAGCCGACCAAAGGCAAGCGTACCCGCAACAAAAACAAAGCGTCGCAAAAGCTTATCATCCGCTCGCGCCACGCCAAGAAGAAGGGACGTTAATCTATGTCTCGCTCTGTATGGAAAGGCCCCTTTGTCGATGCTTACGTGCTGAAAAAAGCCGAAGCAGCGCGCGAGTCGGGCCGCAACGAAGTCATCAAGATCTGGTCGCGTCGTTCCACCATTCTGCCCCAATTCGTGGGTCTGACGTTTGGTGTGTACAACGGTCAGAAGCACATTCCCGTCAACGTCTCGGAAGACATGATCGGTCAGAAGTTCGGTGAATACTCCCCGACTCGGACCTATTACGGTCACGCTGCGGACAAAAAAGCGAAGCGGAAGTAAGTCATGGGCAAGGCAAAAAATCCCCGCCGCGTGGCAGACAACGAAGCAATGGCAAAACTGCGCATGCTCCGGACCTCCCCGCAGAAACTGAACCTCGTCGCCGAGCATGATCCGTGGCAAGAAAGTTGAGAAGGCCCTGACCGACCTGACTTTCTCCAACAAGCGGGTCGCGCAGGACGTGAAGAAATGCCTTCAGTCCGCAATTGCGAACGCCGAGAACAACCATAACCTGGACGTCGATGAACTGATCGTGGCCGAGGCTTATGTGGGTAAAAACCTGACCATGAAACGCGGCCGTCCTCGTGCCCGTGGCCGGTTTGGCAAGATCCTTAAGCCGTTTTCGGAGATCACCATCAAGGTGCGTCAAGTTGAGGAGCAAGCCTAATGGGACATAAAGTCAATCCGGTCGGCATGCGCCTTCAGGTCAACCGCACCTGGGACAGCCGTTGGTACGCCGACACCAAAGATTATGGTGATCTGCTGCTGGAAGACCTGCGCATCCGTGATTTCATCAAGGAAGAGTGCAAGCAGGCAGGCATCGCCCGCGTGATCATCGAACGCCCCCACAAGAAGTGCCGTGTGACCATTCACACCGCGCGCCCGGGCGTGATCATCGGTAAAAAAGGTGCTGACATCGAAGTGCTGCGCAAGAAGCTCGCCTCGATGACAGACTCGGAACTGCACCTCAACATCGTTGAAGTCCGCAAGCCCGAGCTCGACGCACAGCTGGTCGGCGAGTCCATCGCTCAGCAGCTGGAACGTCGTGTGTCCTTCCGTCGCGCGATGAAGCGTGCCGTACAGAACGCCATGCGCATGGGCGCCCTGGGTATCCGGGTGAACGTTGCTGGTCGTCTGGGCGGCGCTGAAATCGCACGGACCGAATGGTACCGTGAGGGCCGTGTGCCGCTGCACACGCTGCGCGCCGACATCGATTACGCTCACTCCGAAGCCATGACCCCTTACGGGATCATCGGGATCAAAGTCTGGATCTTCAAAGGCGAGATCATGGAACACGATCCTCAGGCGCGTGACCGTAAAGCACAGGAACTCCAGGACGGTCCGGCACCTCGCGGTGCAGGCGGTCGTCGCTAAGGAGGAGATGACATGCTTCAACCAAAGCGTACTAAATTCCGCAAAATGCACAAAGGCCGGATCTCCGGTCTGGCAAAAGGCGGTTCGGACCTGAACTTCGGCACCTATGGCCTGAAGGCAACCACTCCTGAGCGCGTCACCGCGCGTCAGATCGAGGCTGCTCGTCGTGCCATGACCCGCCACATGAAGCGTCAGGGTCGTGTCTGGATCCGCATCTTCCCGGATACCCCGGTGACCTCCAAGCCCGTCGAAGTTCGTATGGGTAAAGGTAAAGGTTCCGTGGATTACTGGGCTTGCAAAGTGAAGCCCGGCCGCGTGATGTTCGAGATCGACGGCGTCAATGACGACATCGCACGTGAGGCCCTGCGCCTGGCCGCGATGAAGCTGCCGGTCAAGACCCGCGTCGTGGTTCGCGAAGACTGGTAATCGCTTGCGCATCTGCGCATTCGATTAGAAAAAAGACCCCCGCTGAGCAATCGGCGGGGGTTTTCTTATGAAATCAAAAGAGGCGGGCAGTTGTCCGCCCCGCTCGGCCCGGCCAGATCAGCGATACTGCGCTGCGGTGATGAACTCTGCGAAGGTTTCGCACCAGATCACCACTGTGGTGTACTCCTCGATATTGATACCCTCGGGGATATCTAGGATCAGACCGTCGAACATCTTCACATCGCCCACGCGGGCCGAGGTGGACTTGATCGCCTCAAAGCCCGCTTCGTCCTCGACAAACTCCGGCGCGAGGTAGAGCTTGTAATCCGGACCCGGTGCCAGCGCGCCCATATGGGTGATCTGCTGCGGCGACAGGCTGACACGGCCGGTGCCCCAATGCAGGAAATCGCTACCGGCCAGATCGCGGGTGAAGCTGCCGGTATATGTCGCGCCGTCCGCACTGGCGGTCAGAGTTGCGGCATCTGGGCTATCCGGCGCGGTCAGAATGGGCAGCATGTAAATCCCCAAGGCAAAGCCGATCGTCAGCGCAATACCGTGGCTCAGCAGTCTCAAAATCCAGCGCATATCATGTTCCTTTTTCGGATGAGATCAGACTAGCCAGTCCGCAGAGGAAAAGGGAAGATGCGGGTGCACAGGATCCGGCAAAGCATCTCGTACTTCACGCTGTGTTGCGCTAAAGGACGGGTATGGCACAGATAGATTCCCTCTTCGTAACCCGTCTCTACCGCGCAGCCCTGTCCGAACATGGACCCAAGGTCGACGCCGGTGAACTTGAAAACTCCTGCTTCGTGATCGCGCAAGACGACGACGCCTAGCCAGGACTGGTGCGAGGAGAACGGCTATCCTGGCTACACCTCCTATGCCTCGTTGACGGATCTGCCCTGGCGCTTCCCGATCTTTGCTGACTTGGTGAAGTCGCTGGACCTGCATGTCGCGGCCTTTGCCAAGGATCTGGAGCTCGATCTCGACGGTCGCGCCTTGGTGCTTGAGGATCTCTGGATCAACATCCTGCCCGAAGGCGGCACCCATGCCAGCCACATCCATCCCCATTCGGTGATTTCCGGCACCACCTATGTGTCGATGCCGGACGGGGCTTCCGCGCTGAAGCTGGAAGATCCGCGCCACGCCATGATGATGGCGCATCCGCCGCGCACTAAGGAGTGCTGGCAGGAGCTGAAGAGCTTTGTCTACCAGAAGCCTAACGTCGGCGACGTGCTGCTCTGGGAAAGCTTCATCCGCCATGAGGTGCCGATGAACATGGCCGAAGACGAGCGCGTCTCCGTGAGCTTTAACTACCGGTGGGAGTGAATCTTGGGTTGCGCCTGCAGCGATGGTAACTATGCAGGGTGCACAACCTAAAAGGATGGCTGACTAAATGAAATCAATTCTAATTCTTGCTTCTGTATCCCTGATGGCGCTGTCAGCCTGCGTTGATTCTGAGAAAGCAGCGATGCGACGTGGGTCTCTCATTGCGCAGGTTTTTCCTAATCCTGCTGATCGAACGGGGATCCATCTGGCTCTCCCTGTCGGCTCATTCTTGCAGATCATCTACTTCAAGAATGAAGTTAGCTCTAAAGCTATTGATCGTCGTGTAGCGGGCTACTGCGAACGTATCGGTGAGCCTGTCTTAACCGTGTATAAGGCCCCGAAGGCGAGCGTTGCGACTTTGGCAAATGGAACGCAGCGACCCGCGACGACTATCTGGTATGACTGCAAATAATCTGTGAGTTCCCTTTGCCCCGTCGTCATCCCCGGTGGGGCAAAATCCAAATGAAGACCGGCAAGTGATCCAGATGTACCATCACGCGGCCATTGAACTCAGTGATGGTGAGCAAGTTGTTTATGCCACTCACGCCCGCATAGCGCCAACGCTGAGCGAGATAATCGTCATCGTGCTTTGCGCGCCAGTGGCACTGGTGATCTGGCTGTTCATCCATCGCGCCTTTCGCTCGGTCACCTACATCATAACCACGCGGCGCGTGTTGATTGTTGAAAAGCAGGGCATTGCCGATCAGATCGGCATTCAGGATATTCAGCGTGTTAAGGCGAGACGGCGCGCGGTGATGATTTCTGGGATAAGCAAACGTCTGTGGCTTGCACGGCTGCAAAACGGGTGGCAATTTGATACGATCTTAACGCGGGTTCGGGCGCTGCGCTAAACGCTGTGACCGGGTGCAAACGGTGTCGCCAACTTCGCCCTTGCTCCGACCGCCCACCTCCTGTAAGTGGACCCATCGCCTGACCCTTGATCTGTCTGGATCCGGGGCTGGTGATTCTTTTTGCCGCGTCTTTTGGCGCGGTGTGACATAACCCACCAGGTAACAAGGTGACCCATTCGGGGCCTTCTGGTGCTTAGGACAAGGAACAAAGGCGATGAACGCCAATGATCTGCGCGAGAAAACCGTGGATGAACTCCGCGATACCCTCGCATCCCTGAAAAAAGAGAGCTTCAACCTGCGTTTTCAGCAGGCAACCGGTCAGCTGGAATCGACCGCAGGCATCAAGGCGGCTCGCCGCAATGCTGCACGCGTCAAAACCATCCTGAACGAAAAAGCTGCAGCAGCAGCTGAATAAGGAGCTTCTCGAATGCCTAAACGTATCCTGTCCGGCGTTGTGACCTCCGACGCCAACGCACAGACCGTCACCGTTTCCGTAGAGCGCCGCTTTACGCATCCGGTTCTGAAGAAAACCATCCGTAAGTCCAAGAAATACCGGGCTCACGATGAACAGAACGCTTTCAAGGTCGGCGACTCCGTACGCATCATCGAATGCGCGCCGAAATCGAAAACGAAACGCTGGGAAGTTCTGGAAGCCTAAGAGTCTCATCCGAGACTCCTGGCGACTGGGCTGAACAGCAAAGTCGAAACCCTGGGGGATCACGCCACGCATCGGCGCCCCAAAGGTCGGGAGAAACCACATGATCCAGATGCAAACAAACCTGGATGTTGCTGACAACTCCGGCGCTCGCCGAGTTCAGTGCATCAAGGTTCTGGGTGGTTCCAAGCGTAAATACGCATCCGTAGGCGACATCATCGTCGTCTCGGTCAAGGAAGCCATCCCGCGCGGCCGCGTGAAAAAAGGGGACGTCCGCAAGGCCGTCGTCGTACGCACCGCCAAAGAGGTCCGTCGTGAAGACGGCACCGCAATCCGTTTTGACCGCAATGCAGCTGTCATCCTGAACAACAACAACGAGCCGGTAGGTACCCGTATCTTTGGCCCGGTTGTTCGTGAACTGCGCGCGAAAAACTTCATGAAGATCATCTCGCTCGCTCCGGAGGTGCTGTAATCATGGCTGCTAAACTCCGCAAAGGCGACAAGGTCGTCGTGCTGGCTAAGCAAGGATAAGGGCAAAGAAGGCACCATTGCCTCCGTTGACCCCAAAGCTGGCAAAGCCATCGTTGACGGCGTGAACATGGCAATCCGCCACACCCGTCAGACCCAGTCCGACCAGGGTGGCCGTCTGCCTAAGGCACTGCCGATCCAGCTGTCGAACCTGGCTCTGCTGGACGCAAATGGCAAAGCAACCCGCGTTGGCTTCCGCATGGAAGGCGACAAGAAAGTGCGCTTCGCTAAAACCACGGGGGACGTGATCGATGCTTGATAACGCAACCTACACCCCGCGTCTGAAAACTCTCTACAAGGACTCCATCCGTGGCGCCCTGAAAGAAGAGTTCGGCTACAAGAACGAGATGATGATCCCCAAGCTGGAGAAAATCGTTCTGAACATCGGCTGCGGCCGTGCTGCCGTCAAAGACAGCAAGAAAGCCAAGTCTGCTCAGGCTGACCTGACCGCAATCGCGGGCCAGAAAGCTCTGACCACCGTGGCAAAGAACTCCATTGCTGGCTTCCGCGTTCGCGAAGGCATGCCGATGGGCGCAAAGGTGACTCTGCGCGGCGACCGGATGTATGAATTCCTCGACCGTCTGACCACCATCGCGATGCCCCGTATCCGCGACTTCCGCGGCGTTTCGGGCACGTCTTTTGACGGCCGTGGCAACTACGCCATGGGTCTGAAAGAGCACATGGTCTTCCCCGAGATCGACTTCGACAAGATCGACGAGCCCTGGGGTATGGACATCGTGATTGCCACCACCGCGAACACCGACGCGGAAGCCAAGGCGCTGTTGAAAGCATTCAACATGCCCTTCAACAGCTAAGCGCGGGAAGGAAGAGACATGGCTAAGAAAAGCATGATCGAACGCGAGAAGAAGCGCGAGCGCCTGGTGGCAAAATACGCCGCAAAGCGTGCCGAGCTGAAAGAAATCGCAAACGACGAATCTCGCCCGATGGAAGAGCGTTTCAAAGCGCGCCTCGAATTGGCGAAACTGCCGCGTAACTCGTCGGCAACCCGTCTGCACAATCGCTGCCAGCTGACCGGCCGTCCTCACGCTTACTACCGTAAGCTGAAGATCAGCCGTATCGCTCTGCGGGAACTGGGCTCGAATGGCCAGATCCCCGGCATGGTGAAATCGAGCTGGTAAGGGAGAGACTGATATGAACGATCCTATCGGCGATATGCTCACCCGTATCCGTAACTCGCAAATGCGCGGCAAATCCACCGTCATGACACCGGCTTCCAAGCTGCGTGCATGGGTTCTGGATGTGCTCAAGCAAGAGGGTTACATCCGCGGTTATGAGTCTGCGACTGATGCAAAGGGCCACCCGGCTCTCGAAATCAGCCTGAAGTACTTCGACGGCGAACCTGTCATTCGTGAACTGAAGCGGGTCTCCAAACCCGGTCGTCGCGTTTACATGGGCGTCAATGACATCCCGTCGGTCCGTCAGGGCCTGGGTGTGTCGATTGTCTCCACCCCCAAGGGTGTGATGTCGGACGCAAGCGCACGCGCAGCCAACGTTGGCGGCGAAGTGCTCTGCACCGTCTTCTAAGGAGGCCCCACGATGTCCCGTATTGGTAAAAAACCGGTCGAACTTCCCAGCGGCGTAACTGCTTCTGTGTCCGGCCAGACCATCGAAGTTAAAGGCCCGAAAGGCGCCCGTACCTTCACCGCGACCGACGACGTCACCCTGACGGTTGACGACAATGTCGTCAAAGTGGACCCTCGCGGCAAATCCAAGCGCGCGCGCCAGCAGTGGGGCATGTCCCGCACGATGGTCGCAAACTTGGTCGCAGGCGTGACCTCCGGCTTCAAAAAAGAGCTGGAGATCCAGGGTGTGGGTTACCGGGCTCAGATGCAGGGCAACACCCTGAAGCTGAACCTGGGCTACAGCCACGACGTTGATTTCACTGCCCCGGAAGGTATCACCATTACCGCTCCGAAGCAGACTGAAATCGTTGTCGAAGGTAATGATCAACAACTCGTTGGCGAAGTTGCGGCCAAAATCCGCGACTGGCGTCGTCCCGAGCCCTACAAAGGCAAAGGCATTCGCTACAAAGGCGAGTTTATCTTCCGCAAGGAAGGCAAGAAGAAGTAAGGACCAGCAAAATGGCAAACAGCAAACGCACCCTGTTTCTGAAGCGCCTAGCTGCGCGTCCGGAACAAGCTTCGCAAGGTCAACGCAGGCCGTCCGCGCCTGTCCGTGCACCGTTCGAACAAGAACATCTCTGTTCAACTGATCGACGACGTACGCGGCGTGACCCTGGCTTCGGCATCGACCCTGGAAAAAGACCTGGGTCTCGTTGGCAAGAACAACGTCGAAGCAGCCACCAAAGTGGGTTCGGTTATCGCCGAGCGCGCCAAGGCGGCAGGCGTCTCCGAGGCCTATTTCGATCGTGGCGGCTTCCTGTTTCACGGCAAGGTGAAGGCTCTGGCCGACGCTGCGCGTGAAGGCGGCCTGAAGATCTAAGGATCTGCGCCCTGTGTTCTCGGTTGTCCGGGAACGCGGGGCGCACCCTAAGTCAAGGTGGATGGCGTTCGCGCCATCCCGATGATCCGGGGGTGGGCCGGTTCGGCCCTTGCCCACCTGGATTGAGTATACGTCAGGCGCTTGTCGCCAGAAAAAAGGATTGCCTCATGGCAGAACGTGAAAATCGCCGTGGCCGTGGCCGCCGCGAAGAAGAAACACCGGAATTTGCTGACCGTCTGGTCGCGATCAACCGGGTGTCGAAAACCGTAAAAGGTGGTAAGCGCTTTGGCTTCGCCGCTCTTGTGGTTGTTGGCGATCAGAAAGGCCGCGTCGGCTTCGGTAAAGGTAAAGCGAAAGAGGTCCCTGAGGCCATTCGCAAAGCCACCGAGCAGGCCAAGCGTCAGATGATCCGTGTGCAGCTGAAAGAAGGCCGCACCCTGCATCACGACATGCACGGCCGTCACGGCGCAGGCAAAGTTGTCATGCGCACCGCCCCTGAAGGTACCGGTATCATCGCGGGTGGTCCGATGCGTGCTGTCTTCGAAATGCTCGGCGTCAAAGACGTTGTTTCGAAGTCGATCGGTTCGCAGAACCCCTACAACATGATCCGCGCCACTATGGACGGTCTGAAAAAAGAGCAGTCGCCCCGTTCGGTTGCTCAGCGTCGTGGCAAAAAAGTCGCCGACATCCTGCCCAAGCGGGATGAAGCACCTGCCGCTGAAGCAGAAGCGTAAGGAGACGGACACATGGCAAAAACCATCGTCGTTAAGCAGATCGGTTCCCCGATCCGCCGCCCCGCAGACCAGCGCGCTACCCTCGTTGGCCTGGGCCTGAACAAGATGCACAGGACTCGCGAACTGGAAGATACCCCTTCCGTACGCGGTATGGTCAACAAGATCTCGCATCTGGTTGAGATCATCGAAGAGCGCGACTAAGCCTCTCTCGCATGAGCCAAGAATACAGAAAGCGCCCCGATTTCGGGGTGCTTTTTTCTTTGTCTGGCGGGCATGGTGCTCATGTATGTCAGGCTCTCACGTCGATGACTGTTGGGGCTGTGCGCCCACGGGTCCATGGCTCCAGAGGGGTGCAGAAACCCCAGAACGCAGCCCGGACGGGCGGGTTAACGTTTGAGTCACCTCCTATGCTTGGCATGCATAGCGGGCAGTCCGAGCTGTCAGTTGTTTGCGCAAACATTTGCGCCTATCTCACGGGTGTCACTGAAACAGACACAATTGAGAACAGCCGGAAATTCGTCCGGCCAGAGAAAGGACCAATACCATGGCACATGTCATCAACACCACCGACACTGGCTTCAATCTGATCGCCCGCCTGCGCGGCCTGGCAGAAGAGATCAAGGACAGCTGGGCGCGTCGCGCCGAGTACAAACGCACCTTCGCTGAGCTGGACAGCCTGTCCAACCGCGATTTGGCCGACATCGGCGTGCGTCGCTGCGATATTCCGCAGATCGCTCATGTTCAGGCCTACGGCCACTGAGCTTTGCCACCAGGGGCAGATTGCAGTAATGCTGTCGCCCCTGGGTTGCCCAAGTGTCAGACCGGCTCTTTCTCCTCCCTCAGGGGCCGGACTGGACGCGCCTCCGCTTTGCGGGGGCGTTTTTGGTTTCTGAGGCAGCGGTGCCAATAAGAGGCGCGATGTCGGCCAGTAGCTGGCCGTTGCGACCCCAGCGCCCGCCCGCTCCATGATCCGTTCATGCGGCCGTGGCATTCTGCACAGGATCGCGATCACCCGCCGGACCTGACACCTCCGGCACCGATGACCAGGGCCCCGGCGTGGCAGCCGGGGAGCACGATAATATTATCCACGCACGGGAGAGACCCCGTCCCACATACCTAGGCGGCGCCGCCACCCTTTATGGTCGGCCACAAACGCAACGGAACCATGAGGTAGCAGAATAACACGCAACCGGCAGGGCAGAGGCCCCGGCGCCGCGTCGGGCTTTGCGCCTCTGGGAGCCAGTTGCCAGCCATACTGCACCCTTGATCCCGCCCCGCATCGGGTCTATACGCCCCCGGTGGTCCTGCGGGCCACAGAATCAGAAAACCAAGAAACGCCGTGTTTGCCCTAATCCGCTTCGGGGGCAGTTCCGGCAAAGGAGAAGCGATATGAAACTCAATGAACTGCGCGACAATCCAGGCGCCGCCAAAAAACGTATGCGCGTTGCCCGTGGTCCGGGTTCCGGCAAAGGTAAAATGGGTGGCCGTGGTATCAAAGGTCAGAAATCCCGTTCGGGTGTTTCGATCAATGGCTACGAAGGCGGCCAGATGCCCCTCTACCAACGCCTGCCGAAGCGCGGCTTCAACAAGCCGAACCGTAAGTCCTACGCCGTTGTGAACCTGGGCCTGATCCAGAAATTCATCGACGAAGGCAAGCTGGAAGCCGGTTCCATCACCGAAGATACTCTGATTTCTTCGGGTCTGGTACGCCGCAAACTGGACGGTATCCGCGTTCTGGCAAAGGGTGACTTCACCGCCAAGGCAACCATCGCTGTGACCGGCGCCTCCAAGGCCGCCGTTGACGCAGTCGCAAAGGCTGGTGGCGCCCTGACCGTGGCAAACACTGCCGCAGCTGAGTAACAGCTTGTGAGCGGCGCCGATGCCGCTTACATAGTCTTCAGTTTTCCATTAACGCCGCCCGAGCCGGAAAACGGCCCTGGGCGGCGTTTTCGCAAGAAGAGACCTTTTTTATGGTATCAGCAGCAGAACAAATGGCGGCGAACACCAGCTGGGCCGCTCTTGGCAAAGCCACGGATCTGCGCAACCGCATCCTGTTTACGCTCGGGCTTTTGATTGTCTATCGCCTGGGCACCTATATTCCCGTCCCGGGGATTGATGCGGATGCTCTGCGCCAGTTCATGACCTCGGCAGGGCAGGGCATCGGGGGCATGGTGTCCATGTTCACCGGCGGTGCGCTTGGCCGTATGGGCATCTTTGCACTTGGCATCATGCCCTATATTTCGGCGTCGATCATTGTGCAGCTGCTGACCTCGATGGTCCCGGCGCTCGAACAGCTCAAAAAAGAGGGCGAGCAGGGCCGCAAGAAAATCAACCAATACACCCGTTACGGCACCGTGCTTCTGGCCACGGCGCAGGCCTATGGTCTCGCGGTCTCGCTCGAATCGGGGGATCTGGCGACGGATCCGGGCCTGTACTTCCGTCTCGCCTGCATGATCACACTGGTGGGCGGCACCATGTTCCTGATGTGGCTGGGCGAGCAGATCACCCAGCGCGGCATCGGCAATGGTATCTCCCTGATCATCTTCGTCGGCATCATCGCCGAGGTGCCCGCCGCGATTGCGCAGTTCCTGGCCTCCGGTCGTTCGGGTGCGATCAGCCCCGCGGTGATCATCGCGGTGATCCTGATGATGATCGCGATCATCATGTTCGTGGTGTTCATGGAACGCGCCCTGCGCAAGATCCACATCCAGTATCCGCGCCGTCAGGTCGGCATGAAAGTCTATGACGGTGGCTCCAGCCACCTACCTGTGAAAGTGAACCCAGCAGGCGTGATTCCCGCGATCTTCGCTTCGTCCTTGCTGCTGCTGCCGGTGACCATCTCCACCTTCTCGTCGAATGCGACCAGCGGCCCGATCATGTCTTGGCTCTTGGCCAACTTCGGCCCCGGTCAGCCGCTCTACCTGCTGTTCTTCGTCGGCATGATCGTATTTTTCGCCTATTTCTACACCTTCAACGTGTCCTTCAAACCGGACGAGGTGGCCAATAACCTGAAGAACCAGAACGGTTTTGTCCCCGGTATCCGCCCCGGCAAAAAGACCGCGGAATACCTCGAATATGTGGTCAACCGCGTGCTGGTTCTGGGCTCTGCCTATCTGGCTGCTGTCTGTCTGCTGCCGGAAATCCTGCGCGGTCAGCTTGCAATCCCGGTTTACTTTGGCGGTACCTCCGTGTTGATTGTGGTTTCTGTTGTGATGGACACCATTCAACAGGCACAAAGCCACCTGCTTGCGCATCAATACGAAGGTCTCATTGAAAAGAGCCAGCTGCGCGGTCGGAATAAGAAACGGACACGACGGGGACCTGCACGCCGATGAGCAATATTATCCTTCTGGGCCCGCCCGGCGCGGGCAAGGGAACACAAGCCCGCTACCTGGTTGAATCTCGCAATATGGTTCAGCTGAGCACCGGCGACATGCTGCGCGATGCGCAGGCGTCGGGCAGCGAAATGGGCCAGCGGGTTGCCGCAGTGATCGCCCGCGGTGAGTTGGTCACCGACCGTATCGTGATCGGTCTGATCCGCGAGAAGATCGAACAGGGGGCCGAGGGCGGCTTTATCTTTGACGGCTTCCCCCGCACGCTCGCTCAGGCGGATGCGCTGGCGGAACTGCTGCGCGAAACCGGTCAGAAACTGGATGCGGTGATTGAGATGCAGGTAGATGACACCGCATTGGTCGCCCGCATCACCGGTCGCTCCACCTGTGGCGATTGCGGTGAGGTCTATCACGACGAGACCAAGCCCTGGCCTGAGGATGGCAAATGCACCAATTGCGGTGGTACCAGCCAGAAACGCCGCCCGGACGACAACGAGGAAAGCCTCCGCACCCGTCTGATGGAATACTACAAGAAGACCTCGCCGCTGATCGGCTACTACTATGCCAAGGGCAACCTGCAGCGTCTCGACGGTCTGGCTTCTATCGAAGAGGTCCGCAAAAACCTCGGCTGGATCATGGGCGACTGATCGTCCGATCCGTTTGGATTTGAAAAACGCCCCGCGCCACCCTGGCCGGGGCGTTTTTTGTGCGTTGGTCGCGCGCTGGCAGAAAAACAACACAAATTGCGCTGCGGGTGGTTGACCTTGGGGGAAACTTCGGCCCCAGTCTTGCCGACGGGTTGACCATAGTGCGATTTCCACATAGGGAACCCCATCCCTTCTGGGAATCATCACAGGTGCGTGTAATTTCTGCCGCCCTGACCACCTCGAAATGCTGGACCAACGGGCGACACTGCCAAGGTCAAGCGTTGTGAAAAAAGGTTCCGGCGCTACGGAACCGCAACGAAAAGGAAAGTGACACGTGGCACGTATTGCTTAGCGTAAACATCCCGACTGCAAAGCGGGTACCGATCGCCCTCACCTATATCACTGGCATTGGCACGACCTCTGCTGAAGCCATCTGCGAAGCCGTAGGCATCGACGCAACCCGTCGTGTAAACGAGCTGTCCGACGCTGAAGTTCTGGCCGTGCGCGAGCACATCGACGCCAACTACACCGTCGAAGGCGACCTGCGCCGTGAAGTTCAGATGAACATCAAGCGTCTGATGGACCTCGGCTGCTACCGCGGTCTGCGCCATCGTCGTAACCTGCCCGTTCGCGGTCAGCGTACCCACACCAACGCTCGTACTCGCAAAGGCCCCGCAAAGGCCATTGCTGGTAAGAAGAAATAAGGGAGGGTTTGATCAATGGCACGCGATAAGACTCGTACCAAGCGCAAAGAGCGCAAGAACATCGCCTCCGGCGTTGCACATGTGAACTCCTCGTTCAACAACACCAAGATCCTGATCTCGGACGTGCAAGGCAATGCGATTTCCTGGTCCTCCGCAGGCACCATGGGCTTCAAAGGGTCGCGTAAATCGACTCCTTATGCGGCTCAGATGGCTGCTGAAGACGCAGGCAAAAAAGCGCAGGAACACGGCGTTAAAACTCTGGAAGTCGAAGTTCAGGGTCCCGGTTCGGGCCGTGAATCCGCACTGCGCGCTCTGGCTGCAGTGGGCTTCAACATCACCTCGATCCGTGATGTGACCCCGATCGCGCACAACGGCTGCCGTCCGCCGAAGCGCCGTCGCGTCTAAGCGACGCTGATTTTTGCTGGGGCTTTGCGATTTCTGCAAGGCCCCAGTACGCCATTTGAAACCTCGGGCGTCTGTACCTTCGGACATGAGGTATAGACAGGAATGGAGGGACCGCATGATCCACAAGAATTGGGCTGAACTGATCAAGCCGACTCAGCTTGACGTGAAGCCGGGCAATGATCCCGCACGCCAGGCCACCGTTGTGGCTGAACCGCTGGAGCGCGGCTTTGGTCTGACACTGGGCAACGCGCTGCGCCGCGTCCTGATGAGCTCGCTGCAAGGCGCCGCCATCACCTCCGTGCAGATCGACAACGTCCTGCATGAATTCTCCAGCGTCGCTGCGGCGTTCGCGAAGATGTCACCGACATCATCCTGAACCTCAAAGGTGTGTCGCTGCGCATGGAAGTCGAAGGCCCCAAGCGTCTTTCGATCAATGCCAAAGGCCCCGCAGTTGTCACCGCCGGTGACATCTCCGAATCCGCTGGCATCGAAGTGCTGAACCGTGAACACGTGATCTGCCACCTTGATGATGGTGCGGATCTGTTCATGGAACTGACCGTCAACACCGGCAAGGGCTATGTCTCTGCTGACAAGAACAAGCCTGAAGATGCGCCCATCGGCCTGATCCCGATCGACGCCATCTATTCGCCGGTCAAGAAGGTCTCCTATGACGTTCAGCCGACCCGCGAAGGTCAGGTTCTGGACTATGACAAACTGACCATGAAGATCGAAACAGACGGCTCCATCACGCCCGATGACGCGGTCGCTTATGCGGCCCGTATCGTGCAGGATCAGCTGTCGATCTTCGTCAACTTCGACGAGCCGGAATCGGCAAACCGTCAGGACGATGACGACGGTCTCGAGTTCAACCCGCTTCTGCTGAAGAAAGTGGACGAGCTGGAACTGTCTGTACGTTCGGCAAACTGCCTGAAGAACGACAACATCGTCTACATCGGCGATCTCATCCAGAAGACCGAAGCAGAAATGCTGCGCACGCCGAACTTCGGCCGCAAGTCGCTGAACGAGATCAAAGAAGTGCTGTCGGGCATGGGTCTGCACCTTGGCATGGACGTCGAGGACTGGCCGCCGGACAACATCGAAGATCTGGCCAAGAAGTTCGAAGACAGCTTCTAAAAGATTGGGCGGCTTACGGGCCGCCCGAAATGCCCGGATGTACCGGGGACAACAAGGGCACGCGCCCCAAGGTGAGCCGCTGACACGCATCAGCAGCCTGACAAAGCAAAAACGCAGATCAAAGGACTATCAAAATGCGTCACGCACGTGGTTACCGCCGCCTGAACCGTACTCATGAGCACCGTAAGGCCCTGTTCTCCAACATGGCTGGCTCGCTGATCGAGCACGAGCAGATCAAGACAACCCTTCCCAAAGCAAAAGAACTGCGCCCAATCATCGAAAAGATGATCACCCTGGCAAAGCGCGGCGACCTGCACGCCCGTCGTCAGGCCGCGTCCAAGCTGAAGGAAGACAAGGACGTCGCAAAACTGTTCGAGGTTCTGGGCCCGCGCTACAAAGACCGTCAGGGCGGCTATGTCCGTATCCTGAAAGCCGGTTTCCGCTATGGCGACATGGCACCGATGGCGATCATCGAATTCGTTGATCGTGATCGCGATGCCAAAGGCGCCGCCGACAAGGCACGTCTGGCCGAAGCAGAAGCTGCTGCTGACGAATAATCAGATCGGTCATCTGACCGGACCTGACCCCCGCTCTGGCAACAGGGCGGGGGTTTTTCGTTTTCGCACTCCGCGCGGTGGGCTGAAAGTGGCTGGGTGAAAATGCAGCGTTTTTCCCCGGCAAATCCAACCTTGTAAAAGATGCCTCCGGTCCGCATATCCTGTTCACAAGAACAATCGGAGTCGTCATGTTTCGCGCAATCCTGACCGCAGCGGGCCTGTTTCTGGCCACTCAGATCCCCACCACACAGGCGCACGCAGAGACCCGTGTGCCGCAGAATCAGGCGGAGATTTCCCTCGGCTTTGCACCCTTGGTGAAAGAGGCCGCTCCGGCAGTGGTCAATATCTACGCCAAGATTGTCCATGAACAGCGCCGCACGCCTTTTATGAACGACCCGTTCTTTGATGATTTCTTTCGCGGCCTCTCGAAGCCCCAACCCCGTGTGCAGAACTCCCTCGGCTCTGGGGTGATCCTGTCTGCGGATGGCATTGTGGTTTCGAATTACCACGTTGTGGGCATGGCAACCGATATCCGTGTGGTGACCACAGACCGGCGCGAATATGCGGCACAGGTGGTGCTGGCAGATCAGGCCAGTGACCTGGCCATTCTGCAATTGGAAGAGGCCGAAGACCTGCCCTATCTGGAGCTGCGCGACAGTGACGGGGTTGAGGTGGGTGAGCTGGCGCTGGCCATCGGCAATCCCTTCGGCGTTGGTCAGACCGTCAGCAGCGGCATTGTTTCGGGCCTTGCGCGCAGCGGCGCGGCGACAGGGGAGGGGATTGGCTATTTCATCCAGACAGATGCGCCGATCAATCCCGGCAACTCCGGCGGCGCGCTGATTGATGTGAATGGTGACCTGATCGGCATCAACACCCGTATCGTGACCCGCTCCGGCGGCTCCAACGGTATCGGCTTTGCCATTCCCGCCAATTTGGTGCGTGCGTTTATGCGGCAGGCCGATCAGGGCGCCGAAGAGTTCCAGCGCCCCTGGGCTGGCATGATGGGGCAACCGGTGGATGCGGATCTTGCCGCCTCGCTGGGGATGGATCTGCCGGAGGGGATGGTGATCTCCGAACTGCACCCCTCCAGCCCATTCACCAAGGCGGGGTTCGAGGTCGGCGATGTGATCCTTGACGTGGCCGGGCAGGCGGTGAACTCCCCGTCGGAGATGGTGTTCCGCATGTCCGTTACCGGGCTTGGCGATACGGCAGAGGTCACCCGTTTGCGGGCAGGCGAACGCGAGGTGCTGACCGTCGAGATGATGCTGGCCCCGGATGAGCCACCTGCCGATCCGCTCAGCCTTGATGAAAACACGCCGCTGCCGGGGCTGACGGTCGCGCGTATCAATCCGCAGTCGATCCTGCGGTTCCAGCTGCCGATGTCCTCTGACGGGGTGGTGATCACCGACCCCGGCGCTTATGGCGGCCGCGTCGGTCTGCGGGCAGGGGATATCATTCTGGGCATCAACAATGAGGCGATTGCCTCGCCCGCTGATGTGTCTGATGTGCTGGCGACTGTTGGCCGTTGGATGAAGGTTGATCTCAACCGGCAGGGCCAGCGCGTCTCGCTGCGCTACCGGCTCTGATCATGGCGGATCTCTTTGACAGTGGCGATGCCGCCCCCCGCCCGGACCCGCAGTCGGAGGTGAACCGCCCGCTGGCGGATCGCCTGCGTCCGCAGTCGCTGGCAGAGGTGATCGGTCAGGCGCAGGTCCCTGGTGAGGAGGCGCCGCTTGGGGTGATGCTGGCCTCCGGCTCCCTGTCGTCGCTGATTTTCTGGGGGCCGCCTGGTGTGGGCAAGACCACCATCGCGCGGCTCTTGGCGCGGGAGACGGATCTGCATTTTGTGCAGATCTCAGCCATTTTCACCGGTGTGCCGGATCTGAAGAAAGTGTTCGAGGCCGCCAAGATCCGCCGCCAGAACGGTCAGGGCACGCTGCTCTTCGTGGATGAGATCCATCGATTCAACAAGGCCCAGCAGGACGGGTTCCTGCCGCATATGGAGGATGGGACGATCCTTCTGGTCGGGGCCACGACCGAGAACCCGAGTTTTGAGCTGAACGCCGCTTTGCTGAGCCGCGCGCAGGTCTTGGTGCTGGAGCGCTTGTCGCTTGCCGATCTGGAACGGCTGACCCAGAGGGCGGAGCAGGAACTGGATCGCGCCCTGCCGCTGACCCCGGATGCGCGGGACGCGTTGCAGGAGATGGCCGATGGCGACGGGCGCGCCCTGCTGAACCTGATCGAACAGGTTGCGGCCTGGAAGGTGGAGAGCCCGCTGGGGCGTGAGGCGCTGGCCGCACGGCTGATGCGGCGCGCGGCAAAATACGACAAATCCGGTGATGAGCATTACAATCTGATTTCCGCCCTGCATAAATCCGTGCGCGGTTCGGATCCGGATGCAGCCCTTTACTGGTTCGCCCGCATGCTGGAGGGGGGAGAGGATCCCCGATACCTGGCCCGCCGCCTGACCCGGATGGCGGTTGAGGATATCGCCCTTGCCGACCCGCAGGCGCAGGGTATCTGCATTCAGGCTTGGGAAACCTATGAGCGTCTGGGCAGTCCAGAGGGCGAGCTGGCGCTGGCGCAGGCGGTGATTTATCTGGCCCTCGCGCCGAAAACCAACGCTCAGCTACATGGCCTATAAGGCGGCGCGCTAAGCTGGCGAAACAGACCGGCAGTGCGCCGCCGCCGAAACATATCCTGAATGCGCCGACCAAACTGATGAAATCGCAAGGCTACGGTGACGGCTATGACTACGACCACAACGCGGCAGATGGGTTTTCTGGACAGAACTACTTTCCCGACGATGTGCCACGTCCGGTGCTATATCAGCCGGTTGAGCGTGGGTTCGAGCGCGAGTTGAAGCGCCGGGCCGAGTATTTTGCCAATCTGCGCGCCAAACGGAACAGCTGATCCGGCTTTGCGGGACAAAGCCGGTGCCTGCGGCGCGAGTATTTTGGGAAAGGTGACGGGCCTGCGCTGCTGCGCAATGCTGCCATGCTTGCGCAAAACTTGACATCCATGCGCCAGCTAGACGACAGACCGTTGATGGTTTTTTCGGTTCTATATGTGGCCTTGGGCGGCGCGATCGGTGCCGCCTGCCGCTATCTGGCCGGTTTGGGGATGTCCCGCCTATTTGGGGTGGGAGAATTTCCGGTGGCGATTCTGACGGTGAATGTGATCGGCTCCTTTCTGATGGGCGCCTTTGTTGTCACGGCCGCCCATAAGGGGCTGACCCACCTGAGCCCTTTTGTGATGACTGGCCTTCTGGGCGGTTTCACAACGTTTTCGGCCTTCTCGCTTGAGACGGCCACCCTGATCGAGCGCGGCGCCTTCGGGCAGGCTGCGCTCTATGTGCTGTTGTCCGTGGGCCTGTCGGTCGGCGGACTGTTTTTCGGCCTGATGGCCGCCAGAGGAGTGTTCGCATGAGCGGCGTACAGATGATTACCGTCAGTGAAGACGATGCAGACCAGCGTATTGACCGCTGGCTGCGGCGGCTCTTCCCGCATGTGAGCCAGGGGCGGATCGAGAAGATGTGCCGCAAGGGCGAATTGCGTCTGGATGGGGGCCGGGTGAAGGCCAACAGCCGCGTCGCCGCCGGGCAGGTGGTGCGTGTGCCGCCCCTTGGCGCAAGCGATCTGAAACCGGCAGAGGCGCCGAGCTACCGGATTTCCGAAGCGGACGCCAAGATGATCCGGGGCTGTGTGATCTATAAGGACGATGCTGTCATCGTGTTGAACAAACCCGCAGGTCTGGCGGTGCAGGGCGGCAGCGGCACCACCAAACATGTCGACGGGCTGAGTGCCGCCTTGCAGTTCGACGCCGAAGAAAAGCCGCGTCTGGTGCATCGTTTGGACAAGGACACCTCAGGTGTGCTGGTGCTGGCGCGCACCCGCCTCGCAGCGCAGTCGCTGACCGCGGCCTTCCGCCATCGCGCCACCCGCAAGATCTATTGGGCGCTGGTGGCCGGGGTGCCGACGCCCTATCTCGGTGAAATCAAATGCGGGCTGGTGAAGGCGCCGGGTCACGGCAAATCGGGCGAGGGCGAGAAAATGATCGCCATCCATTCCAATGAGGTGGACAGCACACCCGGCGCCAAACGCTCGCACACCCATTATGCGACGCTCTACCGTGTGGCCAGCCGCGCGGCCTGGGTTGCGATGGAGCCGATCACCGGCCGCACCCATCAGCTGCGCGCGCATATGGCCGAGATTGGCCACCCGATTGCGGGTGACGGCAAATATGGTGGCTCCAGTCAGGAAAACCTCGGCGATGGCTGGGGCGCGCAGCTCGGGGGGATTATCTCCAAGAAGCTGCATTTGCACTGCCGTCGCATGGCGTTTGAGCATCCGACCACGAAAAAACCGCTGTCGATCACAGCGCCTTTGCCCGACCACATGAAGGACAGCTGGGACACCTTTGGCTGGTCCGAAGATCTGGCGGCAGAAGATCCGTTTGAGAGCCTGCAGTAACGAGGTTCATGACGATGAGCGGTGATCTGCGTTTGATCCTGTTTGATGTGGATGGCACCCTGGCGGATAGCGAGGGCACCATTGTTCAGTGCATGCAGGAAGCTTTCGAGTTGTATGAAAGAAAGCCTGCGAAACAGGATATTCTTTCGATAGTTGGCCTTTCATTGCCGGAGGCTGTCGCGCAGTTGGCCCCTGATCTGCACTCAGAGTCGCGGGATATAGTGGTTGGGCGATACAAGGATGCGTATTACCGGGCGCGCGTTACCAAGGGTGCAGGGCATTCGCCGCTCTACCCCGGTGCGGCGGAGGTGCTGACGGAGCTGAACGCGGTGCCGCACTATTTGCTCGGGGTGGCTACCGGCAAATCACAGCGCGGGTTGGATGCGCTGATCGCGGCACATGAGCTGCGGTGTTTCGTGACCCGGCAATGTGCGGACCACCACCCGTCCAAACCGCATCCGTCCATGGTGCTGCGGGCAATGGCCGAGACCGGGGTACAGCCTGAGCATACCGTGATGATCGGCGACACCAGTTTTGACATCGATATGGGCCGGGCCGCCGGTGTGCGCACCATCGCCGTGGATTGGGGGTTTCACCCCGCTGACCAGCTGGGGGCGGATCACATTATCGACAGCTTCGCCGACCTGGCGCCGCTGTTGCAGAACATCTGGAAAGACTGACGATATGAGCGAGTGGAAACAGAAACGATTCTGGAAAACCGTCTCGGTGGCCGAAACCGAGGATGGGTTTGCGGTGGAACTGGACGGGCGGCGCGTAAAAACTCCGGCAAAAGCTGCGCTTGCTGTGCCGGGTCGCGACATGGCCGAGGCAATTGCGGCGGAATGGGAGGCGCAGACCGAATCAGTCGACCCGTCGACGATGCCGGTAACGCGTTCTGCAAATGCTGCAATCGACAAGGTGTCGCATCAGCATGGCGAAGTGTCGGATATGCTGTCGGACTACGGCGATTCCGATCTTTTGTGCTACCGCGCGGAGATGCTTAGCCGAGCTGGTGCAGCGTCAGGCCGAGATCTGGGACCCGGCGCTGGAGTGGGCAGCTGAAACGCTCGGCGCCCGGCTGGAGCCGCGTTCCGGGATATTGCATGCACCGCAAAACCCCGAGGCGCTGGCGCGGTTGCGCGGCTTAGTCCATGAAATGACACCATTTCAGCTGGCGGCCTTCCATGATCTGGTGGCGATGTCCGGGTCCTTGGTCCTTGGGTTTGCAGCGGCAAAGGGCTGGCGCCCGGCGGATCAGATCTGGGAGATGTCACGGCTGGATGAGCTGTGGCAGGAGCAGCAATGGGGCCAGGACGAAGAGGCCCAGGCCACTGCTGACCTGAAACGCCATGCGTTTTTACACGCTAAGCGGTTCTACGATTTTTCCTGTTAGCGCAATATATTACCGAGATTGCCGCGCAGCCGCAAAAATCGTTCGCGCCCACGAAATTGTTCGCTATGCGCCCATCGAAATTCCTGATCCCGCACTTGACGTTTGTTGATGAATGCGACCACACTCGGTCGCGAAATGGGCAAAACCCTGTTTCAACACCTATCTCCGGCATGGCTGGTGCCGGGCAAAAAGAGCCGCCAAATAGGCGGACAATCAGGAAGAGGTAAACATGAAGAATAAGGTAATTTTGGGTGCGCTGACTGTTGCTGGTCTGGCCGCCGGTGCCGCTGCGGCGGGAACGCTGGATGACGTCAAGGCCCGTGGCAAGCTGAACTGCGGCGTGACCACTGGTCTGGTCGGCTTTGCAGCGCCCAATGCCAATGGCGAATGGGAAGGTTTTGACGTTGCTGTCTGCCGCGCGGTTGCTGCGGCTGTACTGGGCGACTCGACCGCCGTTGAATTCGTGCCGACCACCGGCAAAACCCGCTTCACCGCTCTGGCCTCCGGCGAGATCGATATGCTGGCGCGGAACACCACCTGGACCTTCAGCCGCGATGTCGATCTGAAGTTCGAATTTGTTGGTGTGAACTACTACGACGGTCAGGGCTTCATGGTTCCCAAGGAACTGGGCGTGTCCTCCGCGAAGGAACTGGACGGCGCGACCGTCTGTATCCAGACCGGCACCACAACCGAGCTGAACCTGGCGGATTTCTTCCGTTCCAACAACATCAGCTATGAGCCGGTTCCGATCGAAACCAACGCTGAAGCGCAGCAGCAGTACCTGGCTGGCGCCTGTGACGTCTACACCACCGACGCGTCTGGTCTGGCGGCAACCCGCGCGACCTTTGATGATCCTTCGGCGCATGTTCTGCTGCCTGAAATCATCTCCAAAGAGCCGCTGGGCCCGCTGGTTCGTCACGGCGACCACGAGTGGGGCGACGTTGTCCGCTGGAGCCTGAACGCACTGGTCGCAGCTGAAGAACTGGGCGTGACCTCCGCCAACATCGGCGAGATGGCTGCAGGCACCGAGAACCCGGAAATCAACCGTCTGCTGGGCACCGAAGGTACCCTGGGCGAAATGCTGGGTCTGTCGGCTGACTGGGCGAAAAACGCCATCGGCGCTGGCGGCAACTACGGTGAAGTCTTTGCTAAGAACATCGGCGAAGACACTCCGATTGGTCTGGCACGCGGTCTGAACGCACAGTGGACTGAAGGCGGCCTGCTCTACGCACCGCCCTTCCGCTAAGAACGACTGAGGAAAGGGCGCAGGACCAACCTGCGCCCTTTTTTCCTGCCGACCTATCCTAACAAAAACGCTTGAGGTCTGACGCGAGCAGGGAACCAACCCCGCCGATCAGTTGACCTATAAGCCACGGGGATCACACATTCATGTCAACTCTCACTGACCCTCCAAAGGCACAGTTTCAGCTGTCCATGTTGGTCAACGATACCCGCTATCGTTCGTTGACCTTCCAGGCGATTGCTGCACTGGTTCTGGCCTTGGCCATCTGGTATCTGGGGAACAACCTTATTCAGAACCTGCGGGCCGCGGGTCTGAATATTTCATACGGGTTCCTTGGGGATCCATCCGGTTACGATATCAACCAGCGTCTGATCGAATACGACAGCCAGTCCAGCCACGCGCGTGCGGCGGTTGTTGGTGTTCTGAACACGCTGCTGGTGGCCGTTCTTGCCTGTATCACCGCCACCATCTTTGGCGTGATTGCGGGTGTTCTGCGCCTGTCGAACAACTGGCTCGTCTCCAAATTGATGGCCGTTTATGTGGAAATCTTCCGCAATATTCCGGTTCTGATCTGGATCATCATCATTTTCACCGTCATGACCGCCGTGATGCCGGGGCCTCGGGAATTCCGGGGTGACAACGCCACGTCGAGCATGCTGTTTGACCTCTTCGCCTTTACCAACCGTGGTGTCTATATCCCGATGCCCTGGTTCGAGAGCGGTTTCTTCGCCTCGGGTGCGTTGAACTGGCTGGTGATCATCGCAGTGTTGGTCGGGTCCTTCCTTGTGATGCGCAGGGTCGAGACCAACGCGACCAAAACGCAGGAAAAAACCGGCGTGCGTCCCAACACCAAGCTGATTGCCTTGGGCGTCTGGCTGGTGCCACTGGCGCTGGTCCTGTTTGTCATGGGCCTGTCCTGGGAAGTGCCTGAGCTGAAAGGCTTCAACTTCAAGGGTGGTATCAAGATTGGTGGGCCGCTGATTGCCCTGTGGTTTGCCCTGTCGATCTACACCGGTGCCTTCATCGCGGAAAACGTGCGTGCGGGTATTCAGGCGATCAACAAGGGTCAGACTGAGGCTGCCGCAGCGCTGGGTCTGCGTCCGGGCCGGATCATGAACCTCGTGGTGCTGCCGCAGGCGCTGCGCGTCATCATTCCGCCGCTGATCTCCAACTTCCTTAACATCACCAAGAACTCCTCGCTGGCGATTGCTGTGGGCTATGCCGACATCACCGCGACCCTGGGCGGCATCACGCTGAACCAGACCGGCCGCGCCATCGAATGCGTGCTGCTGCTGATGTTGTTCTATCTCACCGCGTCGCTGCTCATCTCCATGGTGATGAACGTCTACAACGCATCTGTGAAACTGAAGGAGCGCTGAGACATGAGCGATACACACGCACAAACTGTCGCCTTTGTCCGCGAAACCCAGATCCCGCTAAGCACCGCCGCCGGGCCGCGAGACCGGGGTCTATAAATGGATGCGCGAGAATCTGTTCTCCAGTGTCCCTAATTCGATCCTGACCCTGGCGGCGCTGGCGCTGATCTATGCTCTGCTGAGCAGCACCCTGCCGTGGTTGCTGAACGGCGTCTGGACCACCAACTCTCTCGCGGAATGTCGTGAGGTTCTGGATGGCAAGGTTGGCGCCTGTTTCTCGGTCCTGACTGAGCGTTGGAACCAGCTGCTCTATGGCTTCAAATATCCGGGCACGGAATATTGGCGCCCCAATCTTGCATTGGTGTTGTTGCTGGTCGCATTGGCACCCGTGCTGTTCTTTGATCTGCCGCGCAAGCTCCTGGCCTTCACTGCGATCTATCCTTTCCTGGCCTTCTGGTTGATCTGGGGTGGTTCCATCCTGGTGCCGATCGTTGCCCTGCTTGGCTTTGTTGCTGCCGGGTTCGTGTTTCAGAAATTCGGCAAAGGCAGTTTTGCTCTTGGGTTCTTCGGTGCGATTGTTGCGGCGATCGTGGTCTGGAATGTCGGCGGCTTTCTGATCCCGGAAGGGGCGTCTGACAACGCAATGCTGTCGGCTGTGCCCTCGCGAGATTTGGGCGGCTTCATGCTGAACATGATGCTGGGTGTCACCTGTGTGTCGCTGTCGGTGCCGCTTGGTATCGCGCTGGCACTGGGGCGTCAGTCCAACATGCCTCTGATCAAGTGGATCTGCGTCGTCTTCATCGAATTCGTGCGTGGCGTGCCGCTGATCACCCTGTTGTTCGTGGCATCTGTGATGCTGTCCTACTTCTTCCCGCCAGATGCCACCGTGGACCTGTTCCTGCGTGTGGTCATCATGATCACGCTGTTCTCTGCGGCCTATATCGCCGAAGTGATCCGGGGCGGTCTGGCCGCGCTGCCGAAGGGGCAGTATGAAGCAGCAGACAGT
Source organism: Phaeobacter sp. BS52 (assembly GCF_045040595.1). Taxonomy (NCBI): domain Bacteria; kingdom Pseudomonadati; phylum Pseudomonadota; class Alphaproteobacteria; order Rhodobacterales; family Roseobacteraceae; genus Phaeobacter; species Phaeobacter sp. BS52. Next base: position 3,366,492 of record NZ_CP090662.1, read on the forward strand.
CTGGGGCTGGATTATCCGCAGGCGATGCGGCTGATCATCCTGCCGCAGGCCCTGAAGATCTCGATCCCCGGTATCGTGAACGTGGCTGTTGGCCTGTTCAAGGATACCACGCTGGTGTCGGTCATCTCGATGTTCGACCTGGTGGGCATGATCCGTGGCCCGATCCTCGCCTCCACTGAGTGGAACGGCGTTTATTGGGAACTCCTCGGCTTTGCCGCCTTCCTGTTCTTCATCGTCTGCTACGGCATCTCTCAATACTCACAGTGGCTCGAGCGTCGTCTCGCCACCGATCACCACTAAGGAGTTCAACATATGTCTGAACTTATGTCCGACCGCGCCATCGACCGCTCCAAAATGCAGGTGAGCGACGAGGTTGCCATCGAAATCAACAATATGAACAAGTGGTATGGCTCGTTCCATGTGCTGCGCGACATCAATCTGACCGTCAATCAGGGCGAGCGGATCGTGATCGCTGGTCCGTCGGGGTCCGGCAAATCCACCCTGATCCGCTGCCTCAATGCGCTGGAAGAGCACCAGCAGGGCAAGATCGTGGTGGATGGCACCGAACTGTCCAACGATCTCAAGAACATCGACAAGATCCGCTCCGAGGTTGGCATGGTGTTCCAGCACTTCAACCTGTTCCCGCATCTGACGATTCTTGAGAATTGCACCCTGGCGCCGATCTGGGTGCGCAAGACGCCCAAGAAAGAAGCCGAAGAGCGGGCGATGCACTTCCTGGAAAAGGTGAAGATCCCCGACCAGGCGCATAAATATCCCGGCATGCTCTCCGGTGGTCAGCAGCAGCGTGTGGCGATTGCCCGCTCGCTGTGCATGATGCCGCGGATCATGCTGTTTGATGAACCGACATCGGCACTGGACCCGGAGATGATCAAAGAGGTGCTCGACACCATGATCGAGCTCGCGGAAGAAGGCATGACCATGCTCTGCGTGACGCATGAGATGGGCTTTGCCCGTCAGGTGGCGAACCGCGTGATCTTCATGGATGCGGGGCAGATCGTGGAACAGAATGAGCCGGAAGAGTTCTTCAACAACCCGCAGAGCGAGCGTACCAAGCTGTTCCTGAGCCAGATCCTCGGCCACTGAGGTCTGTCTGCTATGGTATTGAAAAGGCCGGGCATCTGCCCGGCCTTTTTTGGTTTACGGCCCTGGCCTGGGCAGTGTCAGGAAGCACCGGCAGGGGGCGCTGCCCCCTGACCTCCGGAGTATTTCAGGAAAGATGACAGGACGCGGTTGCGCAGAGGTTAGCCGTGGTGTGCAAAGATCTCGCTGGTGCCATCTGCGCGGATCAGCAACGTGGCGAAGGGGTCTGTGTCCTCGCCCATCTCCATGCCGGGAGAGCCGATCGGCATGCCGGGCACGCTGAGGCCCCGGGCACCCGGGCGTTCGGCGAGAAGGCGGGTGATATCTTGTGCAGGAACATGGCCTTCGATCACATAGCCCGCAACCATTGCAGTGTGGCAGGAGGCCAGCGCATCGGTGATGCCAAGCCGGGATTTCATCTGCCAGAGTTGATCATCGCTGACATTCCGGACCTCTGTCCGGAAGCCTGAGGTGGTGAGGTGGTTCACCCATCCGGCGCAGCAGCCACAGCTGGGAGATTTCATCACCTCAATCATCGGGGTGGCCTCTGTGACGGCCCATGCGCCCGTGGCGAGGGGTAGCGTAGCGGTGGCGGTGAGCAGAAAGGATCGGCGGTTCATCTCAGGGAGGCTCCATTTGCGTGGTCTCAAGTGCCCCGGATGATAGGGGATATATGCGAGAGGGGGCGCATGGGTTCCCGCGTGGGAGCGACAGGATGCCACAGATCCGTCGCCATGCCCAACGGGAGCGATTGCATGGTGATGTAGTCGCGACGGGCGGCAGGGGGCCCCGGCGATGTTGGGGCGGCACTTTGAAGGTGTGGGGCTGGCGGGCCGTCCGTCAGGCGCCCAGCAACTCACGCGGGACGGTGAATTCCGCGACCTTGCCGCTGCTCCACGTCAGATCGGCCCAGCTGTCGATATCGAAGCGGGCGATCAGCGTGGCGCCAGTGGGGAAGTCGTCAAATCGGGAATGATCCGGCGGGTGGCGGACAATGGAATGCGCAAACGCGGCAAGTCCGGGGTTATGGCCCAAGACCAGCACCCGCTTGTGTTCGGCCTCACGCAGCACCTGAAACAGGATTTCCGCGCTGGCGTGATAAAGCCGTTCGATGAAGACCGCAGGTGCACCAAGCTCCATCAGATCACAGGTCTCGCGGGTGCGCTGCGCCGAGGAGGAGATCACCTGATCCGGGATCATCCCGATTTCGCGCAACCAAGTGCCAACGGCCGCGGCGGAATGGCGGCCGCGGTTGTTCAGCGGGCGGGCGTGGTCGCTGGGGGCGGAGGTATCCCAGGCGGATTTGGCGTGGCGGGTCAGGATCAGCGTGCAGGTCATTTTATGTGAAAATACCTCATGTGATGGGCGGATTGCGCCGGGAGACGGTCAGCGCCTGCGCTCAATGGGCAGGCGCGGCGGGCGAGGCAGCCAGCGGACAGGCAGGACGCGCCTGCGGGGCTGTCCAGATGGTCATGGCAGGCTGCCAGATCATAGGGGCCACCATCGTTCAGGGCGGCCACCGGGCAGGCGGTCAGGCAGGGGCGGGTATCGCAGCTGAGGCAGGGCGTCTGGGCCCGTGAGTGCTGGCGGCAGGCCCAAAGGAGTGGTGAAATAAAGGGCGCCGCGAAAGGAAATCATCATACCATAGCGATCATGCACCAGCATTTGCGACGGGGATGTGAAACAGCGGCCCGTTGCCAACGCCCAGTCTACAAACGGCGCATAGGGCGGGCCTGTGAAGGGGAAGGCCGGTGTGGCCTGCCATGTTTCTGCCAATGCGGTGATGACGCGGCGCGACCAGCGGTCAATCGGGTCGGCAGCGCCGTCCTGCGCCTCTGGGCTGCTGCGGAAATATGACCAGAAGGATGGCGCCGTGCCGAGCAGGATCAGCGTGCCATGGGGGATGCCGGGGGCGGCATCCACGGGCAAGGAAGCGCCGGGGAGTCGGGACATGTCTGCAGGTGAGGGATGAAAGCCGCCGTAGATATCCAACCCAAGCCTTTCGGCGGCGTTTTGCAGCCGGGTGTAACCTTGGGTGGTCTCAACAGGGTCAGCGACAGGTGCCGCTGCTAAATCCATGGCAACGGCCCTGTCCGTGTCGGGGGGGCTGGTCATGGCCACAGTCTAGCGCAGTTTGGCCAGTTTCCCTAAGGGGATTTCACCGTCGTCAATTGGGCGTAAAGCGCGCCGAAGCAATCAAGTAAAGCTCAGGGGCGGATCATCGACCCGGCCCCGTGGTCGGTGAACAGCTCCAGCAGCACCGCATTGGGCACCCGTCCATCCACGATGGTACAGGCCCGCACACCGCTGCGGACGGCCGACAGCGCGGTTTCGGTTTTCGGGATCATACCGCCAATGATCACACCGTCGCAGGTCATCGCCTCGACGTCGGCGGCTTTCAACTCTGTCACCACTTCACCTGCGCCGTTCTTGACGCCGGAGACATCTGTCAGCAGCAGCAGCCGGTCGGCCTTCAATGCGGAGGCAATGGCCCCAGCGGCGGTGTCGCCGTTGATGTTGAAGGTCTCGCCATTGGGGCCTGCGCCAATGGGGGCAATGACCGGGATCATGTCCTGTTCAAACAGGTGGTGCAGCACGGAGGGGTCCATCTGCGACGGGGTTCCGACAAAGCCGAGATCCGGGTCCGCCTGGGTGCAGGTGATGAGATTTGCATCCTTGCCCGAAAGGCCGACACCGGCGCCGCCCTGACGGTTGATCGCCTGCACGATGCGTTTGTTCACCACGCCGGACAGCACCATTTCGACCACATCCATGGTGGCAGCATCAGTGACCCGCTTGCCGTTCACGAAATCGGATTTGATCTGCAGTTTTTCCAGCATGGCATTGATCATCGGGCCGCCGCCATGAACGATAACCGGGTTCACGCCGACCTGCCGCAACAGCACGATGTCGCGGGCAAAGGTTTCCATCGCCTCGTCGCTGCCCATGGCGTGGCCACCCAGCTTGATCACGACGATGGCACCGTCATAGCGCTGCAGATAAGGCAGGGCGCTTGAGAGGGTCTCGGCTGTAGCAATCCAATCGCGGTTCATGTCTTGTTTCTTCATCGTTGCAATCCCTGGAACTGGCCGCAGCAAACGGCGCAGGCGTGGGCCATGTGTTACGCGGTTCTGCCCGCTGTGCCAAGCATCGGGCGGAGTATTCGCCCCATTGCAGTTGCCTGTTGGGGTGCTAGGTTCGCCTCAACGTGTCGATGATGCGGTGCCGATCGTCTGACTGTCAGACGGAACCTCGGGAGTGGCTTTGGGCCAAGGATGGTAACATGCGCAAGAAGACCCTGTTGTTGACCGGTGCAAGCCGGGGCATAGGCCATGCGACGGTGCAGCGGTTCAATGCCGAAGGCTGGCGGGTGATCACCTGTTCGCGCCAGCCCTTTCCTGCCGAATGCCCCTGGGGGGAGGGCAGGAAAACCATGTGCAGGTGGACCTCTCCGACCCAACGGACACCATCAACAAGGTGGGCGAAATACAGGAGCTGCTGAACGGGCAGCTGGATGCGTTGGTCAACAATGCCGGCGTGTCGCCCAAGGGGCCAAAGGGCGAGCGGCTGAGCACGCTGGACACCGACCTGATGACCTGGGGCAAGGTGTTCCACGTGAATTTCTTTGCCTCTGTGGTGCTGGCACGGGGACTGAAGGACGAACTGGCCGCGGCCAAGGGATCTGTTGTCAACGTGACGTCGATTGCGGGCAGCCGGGTGCATCCTTTTGCCGGGGCGGCTTATGCCACATCGAAGGCGGCGCTGGCGGCGCTGACGCGCGAGATGGCCCATGACTTCGGCCCGCTGGGCGTGCGGGTCAATGCGATTGCGCCGGGAGAGGTGGAGACCGCGATTCTGTCGCCGGGCACCGACAAGATCGTGAAGAAACTGCCGCTGCAGCGTCTGGGCCAGCCGGAGGAGGTGGCCGCGGCGATCTACTATCTGTGTTCGGACCAAAGCTCTTATATCTCGGGCGCGGAGATTGAGGTGAACGGCGCCCAACACGTCTGATATCGGCTCTACCTTGCGGGTTAGAGACAAAACGCCCCCGAATCAGCGGATCACGGGGGCGTTTGTCATGTCACTGAAAGGAAGCTGGCGTCATTCCAGCCCGGCGATGATGGACCGCAGGGTGGCAATGCCGTCGCCCTTCTCCGAGGAGGTCAGAACAATCTCGGGATAGGCGGCAGGGTGTTTGGACAGGGCGCTGCGCACCTGTTCCATCACCGCAGCGCGGTCCTTGTCCTTGACCTTATCAGCCTTGGTCATCACGCATTGGAAGGTCACAGCTGAGCTGTCCAACCGGGTCATGATCTCGTCATCGACTTTTTTGATGCCATGGCGGCTGTCGATGAGCACAAAGGCGCGGCGCAGGGTTTGGCGGCCGGAGAGATATTGTTTCAGCAGGCGCTGCCATTTCTCCACCACCGGTAGGGGCGCATTGGCATAGCCATAGCCGGGCAAGTCGACCAGATAGAGCTCCGGGCCTTGGGTGAAATAGTTGATTTCCTGCGTGCGCCCCGGCGTGTTGGAGGCACGGGCCAGACCTTTGGTGCCGGTGAGGGCGTTGATCAGGCTGGATTTGCCCACATTGGAGCGGCTAGGCAAAGCAGACCTCGATGCGGTCGGCAGGCGGCAGGCCGGACATCGCAACCACGCCTTTGACAAATTCCGATTGTCCGGCAAACAGCTTGCGACCCTTCTCGGTCATGATTTCATCTGGCGTCTCGGCCAGGGGGAACGGCATCTGCATCAGAGCACCTTTACAGTATCGCCGACGCGGATCGCGCCGTCTTGGATGACCTCTGCATAGACAGCAAAGTCCTGATGACCCCAGCTCTCGCGCAGGGTCTTCAGCGTATCAGCGTCGCGGACGCCGGTCTCGGGGTTGGTCGTGGTTGCAAGGCAGCGCACAGTGCGCTCGCGGATGGTCAGCACCGCCTCGCCAATCTGGACATTGCGGCCGATCCAGTCGTTTTCCTCCCAGGCGGTGCCTGTGTCGAACCAGATGTTGCCGCGCCAGCGCTGCGGGGACAGCGGATGGCCGATGGCGGTCTCCACCGCGCGATGCGAAGCCCAGTTGCACAGGCTGATCGACGGAAAATCGCTGTCGGTCATGCCCCGTCCCGGCACCCGCAGAATACGGGCGGAGGCGGCGCGATCTTCGGGCATCAGGGGGCGTACCCAGTCAAGGAACCGGGGCAGGTCAGCCGCGCTATCAGGATTGAAGGTCAGCGCATCCTGCGTCGGGTGGGTCAGTGTCACCGCGCCCTTAGCCGCGTCGTAAACGGCCTCAATCGCCATCAGCTGTGGGGCCTTGGCCACACGGCTGAAGTTGGCGCAGGGCACCCAGGCGCTGCCGTCAGCCTTGGAGGCCTCATGGGCAACCGCCCAAACGCGATCGCCGGGCAGACACTGCCCGGCGACCAAAGAGGCGCTCTCCAGCGGCTCCCGACCATGTGATTTGATCGGATGCCGCCAGATATGAGTTATGCCTTCGCTCATTTCTTTTCAGCCTTCGGCGTCTTTTTGAAGCCGGATTTGATATTGCCGAACACATCGGGTTTGTAGCCGTGGCTGCGCATAATCAAATACTGCTGGGTAAAGGTGATGGTGTTGTTCGCAATCCAGTAAACCACCAGCCCCGAGGCAAACCCGCCCAGCATGAACATGAAGACCCAAGGCATCCAGGCAAAGATCATCTGCTGAGTCGGATCGGTCGGCGCCGGGTTCAGTTTCTGCTGCAACCACATGGAGATACCCAGAAGGATCGGCAGAATCCCGATGAAGATCGTCGCCATCAGCGTGCCTTCGACCGGGGCGGCGAAGGGCAGCAGGCCGAAGAGGTTCATGATCGAGGTCGGATCTGGTGCGCTCAGATCCTGGAACGGACCAAAGAACGGCGCGTGGCGCAGCTCCAGCGTGACGAAAATCACCTTGTAGAGCGAGAAGAAGATCGGGATCTGGATCAGGATCGGCAGACAGCCGCACGGCCGGGTTGACCTTTTCCTTCTTGTAGAGCGCCATCATCTCCTGCTGGAGCTTCTGACGGTCGTCGCCCGCTTTCTCCTTGATCTCCTCCATCCGCGGTTGCAGCTCTTTCATCTTCGCCATGGAGGCATAAGATTTATACGCCAACGGGAAGACCAGAAGCTTGATCAACACAGTGAGGCCGATGATCGCCCAGCCCATGTTGCCGATCAGGGCGTTCAGCCAGTGCAGGACCGCAAAGATCGGCTTGGTCAGGAAGAAGAACCAACCCCAGTCGATGCTGTCGAGGAAGCCCTCGATGCCGTCTTTCTGGTAGCCGCGAATGGTGGCCCATTCCTTGGCGCCGGCAAACAGCATGGTGGTGGCTTCAGAGGTTTCGCCATCCGCCACTGTGACGGTCGGCAGCACGATATCGGTCTGATAGATCTCGCGACGCTCGTCGAATTTGGCGATGGAACGGAAGGCCTGACCCGGCTCCGGCACGAGGGTCGACATCCAGTAGTGGTCGGTGAAACCGATCCAGCCATTGGTTTCAACCTGGGTCACCTCGGCGCGGGCACCGCTGCGGGCGTCCACCTCGAAATCGGTCATGTCGTCATAGTCGATTTCGGCGAGGGTGCCGTCCGCCATGCCAATCACGCCCTCATGCAGGATGAAGAAGTTCTTCAGATCCTGCGGCTCGCCATGGCGGGCCAGCGTGCCGTAAGGTGCCAGCGCGACGGTGTTACCGGAGGCGTTGGTGACCGATTGCGTGATGGTGAAGAGATAATCCTGATCAACCGCGATGGTGCGGTTGAAGGTCAGACCCTTGCCATTGTCCCAGGTCAGGGTGACCGGGCTGTCCGGCGTCAGGGTTGCGTCACCTTCAGCCTGCCACAGGGTGTTGGCACCGGGCACATCATCAGGGCCAAGACCAGCACCCGGCGCCCAGCCATAGAGCGCGTAATAGGCGTTCGGATCACCGGCGGGGGACAGCATCTTGACGATGGCGGCATCCTCTTCCAGCGAGACGCGGTAGTCCTTGAGGGACAGGTCATCAAGACGCCCGCCCAGCAGGGAGATGGTGCCGGAGACGCGGGGCGTGTCGATTGTGAGGCGCGGCGCATCGGCGACCGCGTCTGCCTCAGCGGTGACAGCGGCGCCTTCGCTGCCAGCTGCAGGGCTGGCGGCGGCTGGCGCGGTCACGACGTCGCCCGCAGGCGCAGTCTCGGCCACAACAGCGTCCGGCTGGGGCTGCGGTTCTGGCGGTGGGAAAAAGACATACCACCCCAGAATCACCAGGAAGCTAAGCGCGGTTGCGAGAAGAAGGTTTTTGTTCTGATCGTCCATTGGGGACCGCCACCTCGTGTATGGAATGACAGGGTGTGGTTCAACAGAGATGCCCCCCAAAGGTCAAGCGGAATCGCCCCCATGGCGGCCTCGCGACGCGGATGACGGGGTATTTCCTTGTATCACCGCTGTAAAAGACCGAATTGCCGCCTTACGACGGAATGAAAGGGCGGGCGACAGGACAGGGGAGCGCGCCGGGCTGAGGTCCCCGCGCAGGGCCACATCAGATCCGCGTCAGGCCCAACGTCAGAACAGGCAGGCGCTGGATGACAGGGCGTTGGCTGGAGCGGGGGCAGGAGGCACGAGGTCCGGCGACGGGATTGGCAGGCAAGGCGGGTGGCCCGCTTAGGTAGCCAACCTGCGACCGGTCAGATTGGCTATGGTCAGGGGGCGCGCTGCGTGTTGTGTGCCCGGGGCCGGATGCCTTGCGCAATGACTGTATAGATTAGTTGCCCTGACGCCCTATCGTGGGCGCCTCTTGCAACTTGGCCTCATGGGCGGCGATCCAGTCGAGTGTTTGGTCAAACGGCATGGGGCGGCCAATGCCAAAGCCCTGGACATGATCACAGCCCAGCTGAGACAGGAGCGCGTGTTCGCCGACGGTCTCCACCCCCTCGGCGAGGGTGGCCAGATCCAGCCGTTCGGCCATGGTCAGGATTGCGGCGATCAGTTTTTGCTGTTCGGGATCGCGGTCCGCCTTCATCACGAAAGAGCGGTCAATCTTGATCCGCGAGACGCGGAACCGCTGAACCGCCGCAATGGAGGCATGGCCGGTGCCAAAATCATCCAGATCAATACCGCAGCCCAATTCGCCAAGAGCGGCGATATTGCGCACGATCATATCATCCGGACGATCCGTCATCACGGTTTCGAGGATCTCGATGCTGAGCCGATCCGGCGTGAGGCCAAACCGCTCCAGCTCCCAGCTGATCCGCTCGACCAGATTGGCGTTGCGCAACTCATCCGTGGCGAAGTTCACACCAACAGAGGGCACATTGAGGCCCGCCGCATCCCAGGCCTTCAGCGCGGTCAGCGCGTTGTAGAGCATGATTTCGCTCAGCCGCTCCATCAGGCTGGCGCTTTCCAAGGTCGGGAGGAAGGACATCGGCGCGATCATGCCGCGGACCGGATGGGCCCAGCGGGCCAAGGCCTCGAACCCGGAGACACGGCCGGTGTCGGTGCAGATCTGTGGCTGAAACCAGGCCTGGATCTGGCCATTTTCCAGCGCCTCAGTCACCTCATCCAACATATCGCCGCGCGCCTTGCTGCGCTGATCCATCTCCGGAGAGAAGGCGCGAATGCCGGAGGGGCCGTTGTTCTGGGCATCCAGGAGGGCGGTGCAGGCCGCGCCCATCCAATCGTTGCCGGTTGGTCGAGGAGTGCGGCTGTGCAGGCAGAATCCGATAGAGCAAGACACGTAGAGAGAGGCACCATCCACGGCAATCGGCTCTTCAATGGAGGCCTGCAAGCGGCTTAGCCATCTGGATCGCCAGTTCGAGATCCATTTGCAAAACCGGAGTGAGGCAAATGGCAAAACGCGAATCACCGATGCGGGCGACGTAATCCTGCGGGCGCAGGATGGAAATGATGCGGTCACCACAGCGGTTGACCAGCTGATCGGCGGTTTCCTGTCCGTGGCGCTGGGCCAGTTCCTTGAAATCATCAAGCTCGACGATGAAAACCGCAGACCGCAGACCGGTATCGGCCGCGCTGTCATAGACTTCGGAGACGATTTCGTTAAACCCGTCACGCATCATCATGCCGGTGAGGCTGTCGCGGGGCATGGTTGGGCGACGGAAATAGGCAAAGCCGCCGGAGGCCGCAAAGATCAGCGGCAGACCAAGGGCCACGGCCAGCAATGCCGCCTCCCCGCCCAGCCAGAAGGTTGCCAGTGTCAGAGCTAGGCAAAAACGCAAGCAGCGGCGGCCCGAGCAGCACCGGGGCAATCCGTTTCCTGACCTGTGTCAGCGTCTGCGACAGCGTTTTTGTCATCTGTAGACCTTTCACCTACGGCATATGGCGCCTGCTGTAGACTAAGGTCGCGGTCTGACCGGCAAGTTAACGCAAATCGGGAATCTCATCGGAATCTGCCCTCAAATCGGGATTTTTCAGCATAAGCGCAGAAAAATCGAACAGTTTGGGGTCCAGAAGATGTGACGGGCGGGCATTCATCAGGGCGCGGAACATCACCTGACGGCGTCCCGGGCTGTTTGATTCCCACTGATCGAGGATCTGTTTGACCTGCTGGCGCTGCAGCCCATCCTGGCTGCCACAGAGATCGCAGGGAATGATCGGATAATTCAGGGCCTTGGCGAATTTCTCGCAATCCGCTTCGGCAACATGTGCGAGGGGGCGGAACACGAACAGATCCCCCTCCTCATTGACCAGCTTTGGCGGCATGGTCGCCAGACGACCGCCGTGGAAGAGGTTCATAAAGAAGGTCTCAAGAATGTCGTCGCGGTGATGGCCAAGAACCACGGCAGAGCAACCTTCCTCGCGGGCGATCCGGTACAGGTTGCCGCGCCGCAGGCGCGAGCAGAGGGCGCAAAATGTGCGACCTTGCGGGACCTTATCCATCACGATGCTGTAGGTGTCCTGATATTCGATGCGGTGCGGAACCCCCATCTTCTCCAGAAACTCTGGCAGCACGGTGGCCGGAAATCCGGGCTGACCCTGATCCAGATTGCAGGCGAGCAGATCCACCGGCAAAAGCCCGCGCCACTTCAGCTCATAGAGAACCGCAAGCAATGTATAGCTGTCCTTGCCACCGGAGAGGCAGACCAACCATTTCGGCGTGCTGCCGTCCTCGCGCCGTTCCACCATGCCGTATTGGTCGATCGCCTCGCGCGCGTAGCGCACGATCCGTTTGCGGAGCTTCTTGAACTCCGTGGTCGAGGGGGCGCCGGCGAACAGCGGGTGGATATCGTCCAGATCATCATCAAGCATGGGCGCGCCCTAGCCGAGGATCGACGTTTTGCCAAGAAGAAAAGGCTCCGCAGGCACGTCGCAACGCCGGGGTGGAAGGGCGGGCCGGGTGGCAGAGTCATCCAAAAGCGGGGCCGCTGCGTAGCCAACAGCAAGAGACACAGGACAAAGATGAGGTGTGCGACATGGCATTTGTGACGGAAACACCACGGCGGTTTCGGTTTGGGCGCTGGGCGGCTCTTGGCGCGGGGGCAGCAGCTGTTGCGGCATTGGCGTCCTGCGGGCGGCCCAGTCTGACGGATGAAAAGCTGAGTGATAAGACCTTCAATCTGGAGGAGTATTTTGAAGGTAAGACGGTAGCTTATGGGCAGTTCGCGGATCGGTTCGGTACCGTGCGGCGCCGGTTCAAGGTGGATATCACCGGTGAGTGGGACGGCCGTGTACTGACGCTGGCCGAGAATTTCCGCTACGCCGATGGCAGTACCGAGCAACGGATCTGGTCGCTGACCAAGACCGGGGAGAACACCTGGGAAGGCAGCGCCGATGGGGTTCAGGGCATCGCCAAAGGCGAAGAACGCGGGGACACCTTCAACTGGGGCTACACAATTGATCTGCCGGTGCCCGGAGGCGACACCATGCGTGTGACATTTGATGACTGGATGTGGCTTCTGGAGGACGGCAGGTTGCTGAACAAAGCATATATGAGCCGCTATGGCGTCACGCTGGGCGAAGTCACGATTTTCTTTGAGAAGCTCTGAACGGGTTACCTGGGGCCAACAGTCGGGTCCTGTTTGGCCCGGTCATGGTCGGGGTCACAGCCGGGCACCGGATCGTAGCCATCCCCGCCGAGGGGGTGGCAGCGCCCGATTCTGCGCGCGGTGAGCCAGGCGCCCCGAATGGCGCCGTGTTTCTCCAGTGCCTCCAGCGCATAGGCTGAGCAGGTGGGCTGGTAGCGGCAGTTGAAGCCGACCCATGGGCTGAACAGCAGCCGGTAGGCGCGCACAGGCAGAGCGAAGAGATGGGCGAGCAGGGTCATGGCGCATAGATAGGCGCGATAGCGTCCCATAGCAATCTTCGGGGGGTCGCCGCTGCCGGGGGAGGGCGTACCAGCAGGCGCGGCCGGATGTGACTACTTGCCGTGAATTTTCTTCAACGCGTAGATCAGATCGTTTTTCAGATCGTCGAACGGGCGGTCAGCGGTCCCACCGGCACGGCCAATCAGCACATAATCCCAGCCAGTGCGGCCGTGGATCGGCAGAATCATCCGCGCCACCTCGCGCAAGCGGCGTTTGGCGCGGTTGCGGGCCACCGCATTGCCGACCTTTTTGGAGCAGGTAAAGCCCATGCGAATGCCATCGCCGACGGGATCGTCGGCGTGGCGTTTGCGGCCCTGAACCATCATCCCCTTGGTGCCCTGACGCCGTGCCCGCGCCGCGGCGAGAAAATCACGGCGCTTGGCGATCACAACGGGTTGCGGCTGGGGGAGGCTGCGTGCGGGCGTTTCAGACGCAGAAACGGACACCGCCGGAGACCTGGTCCCTTGGGCAGCTGAGCCATCCTTGGGGGTCTCCGGCGGTGTCATGTCCGTCTGAACAGTGCTGGGCGCGATTACGCGCTCAGCGACTTACGACCGCGTGCGCGGCGTGCGTTCAGGATCTTGCGGCCTGCCTTGGTGGCCATGCGCGCACGGAAGCCGTGGCGGCGTTTGCGAACCAGGTTCGAAGGCTGATAGGTGCGTTTCATCGCTCCGGTCTCCAACTGTTTACATCGGGACGGCGCGGAATCGGCCACCCGGGGGTCTATCTCGAGGCCCGGTCTCTAGAAGGGAATGACCTGCGAGTCAAACCCCAACGCTGTTGTTTTCTGCACGAAATGCAACATTTCCATGAAAACCGGACGCTGGAGGCTCTTTAACAGAAGAGAATTGTAACAGACAGGGGGGAGATTGGTGTTTGGCTCACTTTTTCGCAGGGGATGATCAAGCGGACGTGAAGAGGTGGCGCATGGTCTCGTGCAGGGCCTATTTACCGGATAGCCAGAGACAAAGCCCATAGGGCCTATGTCGACCAAGCCGAACAACCGCAGCTGCGGGACAATGTATGACCGGTCAGCCATGGCCCTAGACAGCAGGATTTACGTAAGATGCCCAATCAGTCCGACCAGCCAGATATCGGAGAAAACGCACAGACCCAGGCCCCCGCAGGCGAATCGGGGGGAGGGGCGAGAAAAAACCAGCGCTGACCCGGTTCCTGCCGCTGGTGCTGGTGCTGGTGGTTGCGATGATCGGCGCGATGACCTTGGGCGACTATCTGACGTTTGAGACGCTGCGCGACAACCGGGTGGCGTTGATGGCGTTTCGCGATGACAATTATCTGGGTCTCGTTGGTCTGTTTGTGCTGGCCTATGTGGTGATTGTCGTTTTCTCGCTGCCCGGTGCGGCTGTGGCCTCTGTCACGGGTGGCTTCCTGTTCGGGTTGGTTGCGGGCACGGTGTTCAATGTGCTGGCGGCCACGGTCGGGGCTGTTGGCATCTTTCTGGCGGCACGTTGGGGGCTTGGGGCGATGCTTACCCACCGGTTGGAAACGGCTGAGGGGCGGGTGCGAGATCCTGAAGCAGGCGCTGCGGGAAAATGAGATCGAGGTGCTGCTGCTGTTGCGTTTGGTGCCGAGCGGTGCCGTTCTTTGTGGCCAATCTCCTGCCCGCACTGGTCGGGGTCAAGCTGATCAATTTTCTGTGGACGACGGCAGTGGGCATCATTCCCGGTGCTGTGGTCTTCACCTGGATTGGTGTGGGCCTTGGCGCGGTGTTTGACCGGGGCGAGACGCCGGATCTGTCGATCCTGTGGGAGCCGTTTGTGATCGGGCCGATCCTTGGTCTGTGTGTGTTGGCGGCCCTGCCCATCCTGCTGAAGAAACGCCGCCCGACAACCCCCGGAAAGGACCAGTGACCATGGATAAGATAACTTGCGATCTTCTGGTGATCGGGGCCGGATCGGGCGGGTTGTCCGTCGCGGCAGGGGCGAGCCAGATGGGCGCCGACGTGGTGCTGCTGGAAGGTCATAAGATGGGCGGCGATTGCCTGAACTACGGCTGTGTGCCGTCCAAATCGCTGCTGGCCAGTGCCAAGGTTGCTTATGGTCAGGCCCATGCCAGCGCCTATGGTGTCGCGGATCAGGTACCGATGGTGGATTATGCTGCCGCGAAGGATCATGTGCAGGACGTGATCGCCACCATCGCGCCCGTGGACAGTCAGGAGCGCTTCGAAGGCTTTGGTGTGCGGGTCATTCGCGACTACGGCCGGTTTGTCGATGATCGCGTGGTCGTGGCAGGTGAGCACCGGATCACAGCCCGCCGGATTGTGATCGCCACGGGATCCTCTCCGCTCGTGCCGCCCATCGATGGGCTGGCGGATGTGCCCTATTATACCAATGAGACGCTGTTTGAGTTGCGCGAGCGGCCAGAGCATCTGCTGATCATCGGCGGCGGTCCTATCGGTATGGAAATGGCGCAGGCCCATATCCGGCTGGGCAGCAAGGTGACCGTGATTGAGGGCGACCGGGCGCTGGGTAAGGATGACCCGGAGCTGGCCGCCATCGTACTGGACCAGCTGCGCGGCGAGGGTATTGAGATCGCCGAGGGCGCGCAGGCCGAAACGATCACCTCTACGGAGGCCGGGGGCATTCGCGTGCGCACCAAGGATGGGCGTCAGTTCGACGGCAGCCATCTATTGATGGCGGTCGGGCGGAAGGCCAATATCGACAAGCTGAATCTGGAAGCCGCCGGGATTGAGACCAATCGCGCGGGCGTGGTGGTGGATGAGAGCCTGCGCAGCAGCAATCGCCGGGTTTATGCCATTGGCGATGTGGCGGGCGGGATGCAGTTCACCCATGTGGCGGGGTATCACGCTGGTGTTATCATCCGCTCGATCCTGTTTGGCCTGCCGTCCAAGGCCAAAACCAATCATATCCCCTGGGCGACCTATACCGCGCCGGAACTGGCGCAGGTCGGTCTCACGGAGGCGCAAGCGCGCGAGACATATGGCGACCGGCTGGAGGTGGCGCCGTTTGATTATCACCACAACGATCGCGCCCTGGCTGAGCGCAAAAGCAAGGGGCTGATCAAGGTGATGGTGGTCAAGGGGCGCCCCGTCGGGGCCTCCGTCGTGGGGCATCAGGCGGGGGAGCTGGTGGCGCTGTGGTCCATGGCCATCGCCAATAACCTGAAAATGAGCCAGGTCGCGGGCATGGTGGCACCGTATCCCACCATATCTGAGGTCAATAAACGCGTCGCAGGGGCCTATTTCTCGCCACGGCTTTTTGATAGTCCAATGGTGAAGCGAGTGGTGCAGTTTGTGCAGCGCTGGCTCCCGTAACGCCGGAAGGGGCTGAATGCTCAACACGCTTTCAGGCAGATTCCTGATCCTGACCACGGTCTTCGTGATGTTGGCTGAGATCCTGATCTTTGTGCCCTCCATCTCCCGGTTTCGGCTCGATTATCTGGCAGACCGGCTGGAGCGGGCGCAGATTGCCTCGCTGGCGCTGCTGGCGGATGACATGCTGGAGACCGAGCTGGAGGCCGAGCTGCTGGAAAACGCAGGCGTCTTCAACGTGGTGCTGCGACGGGATGAGGTGCGCCAGCTGGTGCTGTCCTCACCGATCCCGGCCCCGATTTCGGGCACCTATGATTTGCGGATGAGCAGCCCGTTTGCGCTGATTGGCCATGCGATGCAGCGGCTGGTGACGCCGGAAAATCAGATCATCCGGGTGATTGGCGCGCCGGTGCGTGACGCCGGGCTGCTGATCGAGATCACGATTGAGACCGACGGGCTGCGGGCTGCGATGATCGATTATGGCGTGCGTATTCTGCTGTTGTCTGCGGTGATCTCCATCTTTACCGCAGTGCTGCTGTTTGCGGCGGTGCGTCGGTTTATGGTGAAGCCGATCAAGGGTGTTATCGGTTATATGCAGCGCTATGCCGCCGCGCCGGAGGACGCCCGCGGCATTATCCATCCCACCGCCGGGGTCCGCGAATTGCGTGAGGCGGAAGAGGCGCTGATGCAGTTGCAGACCGAGCTGACACAGGCGCTGAAACAGCGCGAGCGGCTGGCGCAGCTGGGCGGTGCGGTGGCCAAGGTGAGCCATGATCTGCGCAATATCCTGACCTCGGCGCAGCTGTTCACCGACCGTATCGAGATGAGTGAAGATCCGCTGGTGCGCCGCCTTGCGCCCAAGCTGGTGAATTCGATCACCCGCGCGGTGTCGCTTTGCGAGGGGACGCTGGCGTTTGGCCGGGCGGAGGAACCGGCGCCGACCTTTGGCCGCGTCGCCCTGCATGGGCAGGTGGAGGATATTCTGGAAAGCGAGAGCCTCGCCGGGGGCGCTGAGGGGCGGGTCCGTTTCCTGAATGAGGTGCCCGTGGATCTGAGCCTGCGGGCCGATCCCGAACAGCTGTTTCGGATCGTGATGAACCTGGTGCGCAACGCGCGTCAGGCGATCGAGGCCACGGGGCAGGAGGGGCAGATCACCCTCTCTGCCCGCGAAGACAGCGAAAGCTGGTGGATCTCGGTTGCGGATACCGGCCCCGGTCTGCCGTCAAAGGCGCGGGAAAACCTCTTTACCCCGTTCCAGGGCGGCATCCGCAAAGGCGGTACCGGCCTGGGCCTTGCCATCGCAGATGAGCTGGCGCGCGGTCATGGCGGCATGGTGGTTCTGCGCGAAACCGGTCCGGAGGGCACAGTGTTTGATATCTGCCTGCCCAAAGGCGACGGGACGCTCTGAGGGTTTGTCCTCGATAACCGACGCTGGATGCGCAAAATCACGAAAACCTACGACAAGCTGACATTTTAGGCTTGCACCCTCGCGCTGCTGCGCATAAACCCCGCCGCAGTGGACCGATAGCTCAGCTGGATAGAGTACTTGACTACGAATCAAGGGGTCGGGGGTTCGAATCCTCCTCGGTCCGCCACTACCCCTCTTTTTTAATAAGGCGAATAGGTCTGCCATTTAAGGTAGAGTATTCTCGGTCGTTGCGATCCAGTATGCTTGCGTCTGTCTCGTGTTGTGATTGATCTGACTCTGCTTCTGGACAATCAGGGCTGATTTGCAGGCCCGACGCCGAAAGCGCCTGCTGCTGATCTGCCACGTGGCGAACGTGTGAGGGGGCGTGAGCGAGGTTGGGTGCAAATTGGAGCCTGTCGTTGGCATCGCAGGCTATGTGCCAGAGAATTTGCAGTTCAATCCTACGTGTCGAATTGGCGCTTCCATAGTTGGCGTTTGGACTAAACGCTGCAAGTTTGATAGGAACCCAGAGGCACGGATATTGCGTGTGTCGCAAACGACTGCTCTCTCGTCTCAGCGGCTTGTCATACCAGCAATCATTGCCCCAAGCGCGACGAGATGGACTAGCATGAGCGCCTTGTCACTCCACAGAGCACCCACAGCGAACCATCCGACGACACCGACGATAAAAAGGTAGAGGTTCCAGGGTGTCCAGCCGAACCCTGTTGCAGTGTATCCCATGATCTGAACAGCGGAAGCGCCCCATTTCACCACCAAGACAAGACGCTCACGCGATGTTTCGCTGGCAATGGTATCAGACGGCACGGGTCAGGCCGCCATCTATGCGCAGGTTTTGGCCAGTCATGTAGCCACCTTCGTCGGACGCGAGCCATGAAATCAGCGAGGAAACCTCCGACGCGGAGCCGTAGCGCCCCATAGGAATACGCGCTTTGCGATCTTCAGTTTCGGGCAGGCTGTCTATGAACCCCGGAAGGACGTTGTTCATGCGGATATTCTCGGGCGCGTATTGATCCGAGTAGAGCTTTGTAAATGCGGCGAGCCCCGCCCGAAAGACGCCGGACGTTGGGAAGAGGGAGTCGGGTTCGAATGCCGCAAAGGTCGAGATGTTGATGATCGTCCCGCTGCTCTGCGCTTGCATCACTGGAGTGACCAGCCTTGTCGGGCGGATCACGTTCATGAGGTAGAATTCCATTCCGTGATGCCAGTCGTCGTCGCTTATCTCAAGAATTGGCCCTTTTGGCCCGTGACCCGCTGAGTTGACTAATACATCAATACGGCCCCAACGATCCTTTGCACCGGTGACCAAGGTGTTCAACGCATCTGGGTCAAGATTAGAGCCAGTCACACCAAAGCCGCCGAGCTCACCACCGAGTGCCTCGCCTTTGCCAGACGACGACAGGATGCCAACTTTGAATCCATCTTTGGCCAGCCTGCGGGCTGCATCCGCGCCCATGCCGCTACCGCCTGCCGTAATTAAAGCTACTTTTTCTACTGACATATCCATCATCCTTTCATATGTGAAAACAGTATCTCTGTTGTTATTTGAAGTTTGAATTGAGAATTGATGTTCTTTGGCAGTAGATATACTGTTGCAAAATGGCGGAACTTCCTCCCCTCAACAGTTTGCGTGCTTTTGATGCGGCAGGCCGTCGCCTTAGTTTCCGGGCTGCCGCAGATGAATTGGGTGTCACACAAGGGGCCGTTGCACAGCAGGTGCGACAGCTCGAAGCGCATCTTGGTGTGGTCTTGTTTGAACGTGTGCCGAAGGGTCTGGCGTTCACATCGGTGGGGCGCAGCTTCCACAATCGGGTCGCCGACGTTTTCGCTGACCTTCGATCCGCAACTGCTGAGCTGAAGCCTGAGCCAAATACAGTGCTGATCAGTGTCACCCCGACCTTTGCCGCGAAATGGCTGATCCCTAATCTACCAGACTTCACGGCAGCACATCCGAATATCGATTTGCGCATTCTGGCCACTGAGAAAATATCCAGCTTCCAGAGTGACGGGATAGATCTTGCGGTGCGCCAAGGATCGCCGCCATTTGGTGCATCACTGGACGCAACATTGCTATTCAAACAAACGCTGACCGCTGTTGCTGCGCCAGCGATTGTTCGCGATGCGCAACATCCGCTTGCACCAGACACACTGTCTAAACTACCGAAGATCCATGACGCACATGATCTCTGGCCAGGCTACCTTGCGCATTTGCATGTGCAGGATCAGTCGCCACGTAGCCTACGCCTAAGCCAGACGTCCCTTGCGGTAGATGCCGCTATCGCTGGCCAAGGCGTTGCCTTGGTGAGCCGTTTTATGGTGGCTGATGATCTCGAAGCGGGTCGTTTGACTGAGGTTGGCGAGGTTTGGGAAGCAGGCGGAAATGACTTCTACGTCCTGATGCCACGCATCGTAAAAAGAAACAGATCCGTGGTGGAGGTCCTGACATGGATCAAAGCGCGCTCCGCCGCTGCAATCTGACGGCCCATAAAGTGTATCAAGACGACTGGCGCCACGCTCTCCGTCGCAACCTACTGAAGCAACGGTTTGCATAGGTTGCTCTCCTCAGCCTAAGGCGCTGTGGTCCTGTTGATCTGTGACGCGCTGAACACGGGAGGTGCCATAGGATTGCGACACGATTGGCGATGCGTCCCCGCAAGCGCAACCAGCAAGACGGTCTGGTCTGTTAGGGCAGAGGCGGAAGGTCGCGCGCTTACTCTAAGCATCACGGGAATCAGGTGTGCCGAAACCCCACTTGTCAGAGGGGGCACCGGATGGCCGCCTGCCATCATTTCGACCGTCTTGAAACCTGCGACGAAGCTGCTTGATCGCGTCATTTATGCGCAGCTGCTAGCAACTGCTCTCAGAAAATCCTCTACCTGCGAACGCTTCGGCTGACCGCAGAGATCCTTTGCAATCTCTTCAGGCGAAAGTTTCAGAAAGTTAAACCGTAAGAACAGGTCTGGTCTGAATTGATCACTCACTGTCGACAAGACCAGTCGCAACTGCGCCAACATGTCATCACCACGACGGGATGCATGCATCAGTGCGATTGGCTTCCCGATAATCTCATCTCTCGACACCATCCAATCAATGGCATTCTTCAGACCGCCGGGGATCGCATGGGCATATTCAGGGCTTGATATAATCAGCGCATCGCTTTGCCGCACCAAGTCTGCGAACCTCTGAACGGCGGGAGGTGTCGTGCCCTGTTCTGCATCCGGCGAGAACACTGGTAAGTCGGCTAAGCCAGAAAAAACGGCTAGCTCGTGGTTGGCCGCAGCGATCTCGGCAACTGCATTTAGCATCGCAGTATTTGTCGAAGCAGCGCGCGTGCTGCCTGAAATGGCGAGAATTCTCATGTGCTCACGTCTAGGTCAGAGCGGCGAGACCATCAATGGGGGACGGGTTCCGCATTGGGCGGGTTTCCCCCGGCGTGTGATATTCCCCATAAGACATTCCTGGTATTGAGAGACAGCGGGAATGGTTTGCAGCTTGGTCACGGCGCTTCTGTCAGATGCAAAGCGTCAGTTAACTGCGGCAGGGTGTATGTTGGAGGTAAGCTATTTGCGCTGATTTGCCGCCGGAGGATCCATTGAGAGCGCGCGCAGGCCCTTGTAAATTTTAAAAAAAACCGGGGGCCATATGTGATGATCCGAGGGCACAGCATTAAGGTCTGCGCTGCCGCTGATGAACAAATTCTGCTGATCCCCGAGGGGCTTCACGACTTCGCCGGGGCGGAGGTGATCATGACCAGTGGTCGTGCCTCGATCTTTCATAAGCTGCTGCATCAAGATGCCTTTGGGACGGAGTTTTTCTCAAACGCGCCCTGTCTTGCATATGTGCTGCGGGGACGTGAAACTTTTGTCGACGCGGATGGGGAAGAGACGACCGTGGTGCAGGGGGATACGTTGCTACTACCCCGGCATCATCACATGGTGTCTGAGTTCTCAAGTGAAACGGGGCCGCTTGAGGCGGTATTGTTCTTTTTTAGCGATGCTGTGATCGCGGAGTTTCTGGCTGCGACCTCACGTGGCGCCACCACTGCACCGCGCAGCCAGACTGCCCTGTTTGCGGGGTCGCCGTCGCTGCACGAATATGTCAGTGCGCTACCCCGGGTATATGGCGGCCTGCAGGCCTCTCCCGCACTTGTGAAATCGAAACTATTGGAGCTGCTGTTGCTGCTGGATCTGCATGACCACCAGGGGCAGCTATGGCGATTTCTTGTCCATGAGAACTCCCAGCGCGCCCGTCGCAATATCAAGCAGGTCATGCGGGCACATGCGCTCGCGGATCTTTCGGTTGCGGATTACGCGACGCTTTCGGGGCGGTCAATTTCGACCTTTCAGCGTGACTTCAAGCGTGCCTTTGGCGAGGCGCCGAGTGTCTGGCTGCGGCGCGCACGGCTGGACCATGCTCGGGTCCGGGTGATCGACGGCAAAGATACCATTGCCGATATCGCGCTAGCAGCAGGGTTCTCCGACACCTCACATTTCATCAAAGCCTATAAGGCCCATTTCGATCAGACGCCGAAGCAGCACCGTTTGCATCTGGCGTGATCTGGCGTGTGTAACTGACCTGTAAACCCGATTTTTGAGGCTGGTTTTCTATCTCGAGATGCAGGTTGTGGTGACACTGCCCCTGTCACAAAGAAGGAGACTATTCATGACGATTTGGGTCACGCTTGAAATGCGCGTAAAGGACGGGGCGTTTGACGCATTGTCAGCTTTTCTGGAGGCAAACCTGCCAAACGTGCGCGGCTTCGACGGGGCGTTTAGTGTTACGCTTTACTATGATGCGCAAACAATGGCGTTCCTCATCCACGAAGAATGGCTGAGCCGTGAGCACCATCAGGCCTATCTCGCCTTCATTGAAGAGCGCGGAGTTATGGCGGCGCTGCTCGGGTTCATGGAGGGGCCGCCTAAGGTTACCTACTACGACAGGCTGGTGGTGTGATGGCCGGGTTGTTGCGCCTTCCCCGGCGTAGTGTGATTGCTGCAGTACCCGCCTGTCTGCTGGCTTTGCGTGCAGCGGCTTGGGGGGGCGCCTAGGGCGCCGACATCCGGTTCTCAGCCCGTCTTGAGAGTCGAAACTCAGATATCGGAGGCTGCGGCGGCTTCGCTGGCGACCGCTTTGCGGCGCACACCAGGATGTCTGCGTGTTGATGTCTTCCGGGGTGAGGGGCGGGAAGTTGCGATGTTCCAACGCTGGCGCACGCGGGACGAAGGCAACGCATTCTGGTCGGGTCGCACCAACGCTGGGGGCTTGGCCTATCTGAACAGGCTCGAGATCTAACCCGATGGTCCGCAAGGGCGCGCGGCGGCGTGGTCATCGGCCTCTATCGCGGGTGATAGCCTGCAGCGGATATCGATCTGGCGCGTCCTCAATCGGTCACGAAAGACCAATTGGTCTTTCGTGCTTCTCCGGGGCGGTGATGCTACAGGGGCAGGATCTGCAAGACTGCGGCAGCGTTGTCGCGTTGGTGGAACGCCCTGGGCGCCTGAGGGCAGCGTTCCAGATCTGCCAAGGTCACGACGTTCCCCTTGGCCTTATGCACCTAGGCCGCTTGAACTGCTCCGGGAGCGCAGGACCAACATAGGGCCATGAGGCTTGCGCGACAACGAGGGTGTTACGCGGCGCGGCGATCGGTAATGTCGCGGCGTCTGAGCGAGCGGCGGGCGAGATCGCCGTAGGTTTTGCGGACCTGGTGGCGGCCGGGCTCGCCTGACAACCCATGCACTATTGCCAGCTCCGGGAATAGTGCCAGCAGCTCACGCAGGTCGTCTCCCGACAGGCCGCGGATCGCCTCCGGGCCGGGCCAGAAGGTTTCGGTCGCGATGCCTTCTGCAAAAATGACCTCGTGCTGCTCCGTCATCAGGTGGACATAGGTGACCGGAGTTTGATGGGTTACCTGTGCGGCAAAATCTGCGTCCATCTCGGCAAGGAGTTTTGCAGACACAAAGCTTTCGTCACGTGGTTTTTCTGCCATCAGGCAGCGGTCATTGACGATCAGGCGGTGTTGCGGGGACAGCAGCATCGGTCGGTCCGGTGACAGCACCCCGCCCGGACGCAGGCAATAGGGGCGCAACTGTGGGCGGTGCATAAGATCGGCCGCGCTGAGGTGGCGCTTGCCAACCCAGATCACGGGCTGAAACCCGTTGTCTGCGGTTTGCAGCAGATCCCCGACCCGGATCTGACCTGCAGGGACAGCGCCCCGGCGTGTGGCCAGCAGCACGTCGGGCGTAAAGCAGGGAATGCCTGCGGCGTAGAGCTGGTTGTGACTGCTCATCTGCGCAGGTGTCACCCCCTGAAGCACCAGTTGCTCCCCGCCGGGGAACGTCAGGAGCGCATTGCCGAACCCGTCGTCGGCCACGGCGACATCGCTGGTGCGCACGGCGCCATCGGCCCCGCTGCCGCTCAGCCAGGTCAGAGACATCCAGCTGGTCATTGTAAAACCCGTTGCCGTCGTCATCGTTCAGATCGAAGTCGCTGACGGTATCGACACCGCCACCCTCCGTCAGAAGCAGCTCATCATCGCCCGCCCCGCCGGTGATGGAATCGTCGCCTTCACCGAATGTGATCGTATCGTCGCTACGCATGCGGCATCGATATCCACACCGGCGTTGTCGGCGGAGGCATCAACCACATCCGCCTGATCGGTCAGGGTCAGCTGTTCAATCTCGCTGAAGGAGATCGTGTCGGCCCCATCGGTGATCTGGCTAAGCCTCATAGCCGGAATAGGTGACGTTGACACTGTTGGTGACATTCGACAGGTCGATGTGGTCAGAATCGTTTCCGGCTTCACCGCCCGAAATGGTGTCGTTGCCAAAGCCATCCGACATCCGGAAGGTATCAGCATCCGCTTCGCCATACATTTTGTCATCGCTAGCGCCGCCAACCAGCAGATCGTCGTCATTGCCGCCGTACATGGTGTCGGCGCCATCGCCGCCTTCCAGCGTGTCATTGCCGTCTGTAGCGACGATGCTGTCATTGCCGGTGCCGCCGACCAGGCTGTCATCGCCTGCCGAGTTGCGCAGTGTGTCGTTGCTTAGCGCCACCAATCAGCGTGTCATTGCCAAGCCCGGTGGTCAGACTGTCGTCGCCATCGCCGCCGTCGATATAGTCGTCACCATCGCCGCCTGCGATGGTATCGGCGCCGAGGCCACCCATCAGCGTATCGTTTCCGACACCGCCATCCATCACATCGTCGCCGGTGCCGCCGTCCAGGCTGTCGTTGCCCGTTTCGCCGTACATCAGGTCGTTGTCGGCACCTCCAAGCAGGAGGTCGTCGTCATTGCCGCCATAAAGAGTATCATTGCCATCGCCGCCTTCCAGCGTGTCAAAGCCGTCGGTTGCCACGATGCTGTCGTCGCCGGTGCCGCCAACCAGACTGTCATCACCGGCGGAGTTGTTCAGCGTGTCATTCCCTTCACCGCCAAGGAGCGTATCGTTGCCGATGCCGGTTGACAGTTTGTCGTCGCCCTCACCGCCCTCGATATAATCGTCCCCGTCGCCGCCAGAGAGCGTGTCGCCACCGGCGCCGCCAAGCAGGGTGTCGGCACCTATGCCCCCCTCCATGACATCGTCGCCTTCACCACCGTCCAGCAGGTCGTCACCTTCCTCACCCAGCAGGGAATCATCGCCCCCCTGACCATGGACGATGTCATCGCCAACACCGGCCATAACCGTGTCGTCCCCCTGGTCGATGACGGTAGTGATCGGGTCATCCAGCACGTCGCCGGACAGGGTGAACCCGGCCAAGCCTGCACGGGTTTGCAGGGTGAATTCAATTGAGGAGCGGTCCTCAAATGAGGCGGAGAACCAAGAGTCCTGATCGGTGTAGTCGTTCAGCTCTGATCCGGTGGCTTTGACCACATCTCCGTCGATGTCGGTGGTCAGCGACGAATCTGACGAGACGCCAAAGGAGGTAAAGCTGCTGCCATCAATGATGACGGCTTCGGCGTCGCCGTAGTAGCTGTTGTCGTCGATATCATTGAATGTTGCGGTTGAGTTGAGATAGACCGTCTCTCCGGTGTCAGGGTCAAAAAACTCCAGCCGGAATTTGGCCTGATCACCGGGCCGATCCCCATCCAACAGGATTTCCGCGCCATTCGTATAGCCAAATTCCACCGACATATTGGCGTTGGACTTTTCGACCAGAATCAATTTTCCGGAAATGCTGGTGCCGTCCTCCAGCGTGGCGACATTGCTGAACACAGCGTAGTTGCTAAGCCGAACCTGTGCCACCATCGTGGGACACGCTATGCATGTTGTTGATATCCAGCGTCAGCGGAGAGGCCTGCATCCCCTGGTCAAACCCGTCCCCCATGTCGCCATAGATGATGTCGTCGCCTTCGCCACCGTCAATCAGGTCGTTGCCCTCTTCACCGGCGACAGTGTCGTCCCCCTCGCTCAGCATCCATGGTGTCATCCCCCGTGGAGCCCCCCATTTTATCCTTGCCTTTGCCACCTTTCAGGGTCGCGAGGAGATCTTCGAGCCAACTTGGACGGGGCATGGCGGGTCTCAATCCTTAATCGATTTATACAACTGTCGTGTTGACCATTAAGCATGCGCTGCATGGTCGATGGTGGGGACACACATCAAACGAAGCTTAGATGTTTGGCGATAATAAAGCGTAAATCGGCAAGGCTGCCCGTTGTGCAGCGTTGCAGCAGGCGTCGTGCGATGGGATGGCACGTCCGTTGCATGCTCTCTGGGATGAGAGGAATAGGCGGTGAGCCGTTTGGTCAGATTCCGCCGTATGGGCGCAACCGGAACTGCAGCCTGACGGCTCATCAAAAGGCCGCCTATATCACAAGACTCTTTCAGAAATCCTGAACATCCTTGGGATATGCTACTGATATGCTGGAAATTCAGGGGTGTTTGGTGGAGCCTAGCGGGATCGAACCGCTGACCTCCTGCATGCCATGCAGGCGCTCTCCCAGCTGAGCTAAGGCCCCAAACCGCCGCGTTTCGTTTCCGTCTCGCGGTGTGTGTCGGTGATTTAAGGGAGGCTGGCGCGTGCCGCAAGCGGAAAATGCACCATCGTCCGAGATTTTTTCAACACCGGTTTTCCGGCGGTCATTCGCGGTATCCGGGGGAGGTGGCAGCACCTCCCCCAAGGGCCTTGTGGCCTTAGGACTCGTCGTCTTCGGAGGCGACGTCGGCGATCTCGTCGAGCGAGACGTTGTCCTCGTCATCATCATCGTCCAGGACGTCGTCGCCCAGATCCAGATCGACATCATCTGCATCATCAAGCACCGCGTCATCACCGTCGGTGTTTTCCTTGGCCTTGCGGCTGGCCGCATCTTCGGCGTCGGCTTCGATCATGCGGCTTTTGCCGTTGTTCAGTTCGACAACCTCACCGGTGTAGGGGCTGACGATCGGGTTCTTATTCAGGTCGTAAAAACGTTTGCCGGTTGTCGGGCAGACGCGCTTTACACCCCATTCTTCATTGGGCATGTGGATCCCCTTGATTTTCTGCTGAGTCGGTTCGACGATTCAGGTGCCTTGCCATATGCGCCGGGTGCTGTCAAAGCCTTTGCCAAAAGGGGAGGCTGTCATGGCTGATCATCACCTGCCCGGAGATCCGCCGGTTCCGCTGACGCTGCGCCGCTCTGCGCGGGCGCGGCGGATCAGTCTGCGCATCTCAGGGCTGGATGGTCGGGTGACGCTGACGTTGCCGTCACGGGTCCCGGATCGCGAAGCGCTGGAGTTTGCGCGAGAAAAGGAAGGTTGGATTCGCGGGCATTTGGCGAAGCATCCGGAATGTATCGACGTGGATTACGGCAGCGTGCTGCCGATTGATGGCCAGCCACGACATGTGGTTGCCGGGCCGGGGCGCAGGGTGCTGTTGGCACCGGGCCAAGTGACGGTGCCGGGGGGTGCCAGCGGGGCGAAGCCCGGGCGCCGGATTCAGCGGTATCTGCAGGAGCTTGCGCGTGACAGGCTGGCGGCAGCCTCTGATCACTACGCGGCGACGCTGGGTCGCCCCTATAGGCGTATCAGCCTGCGGGATACCCGGTCGCGCTGGGGGTCGTGTTCGTCCGAGGGGGCGCTGATGTATTCTTGGCGGTTGATCCTGGCACCGCCGGAGGTGCTGCGCTATGTCGCCGCGCATGAGGTGGCCCATCTGGCGGAGATGAACCATTCGCCTGCATTCTGGGCAACCGTCCAGCAACTATATGGCAACTATGATGGCGCGAGAGAGTGGCTGCGCCGCGAGGGCAATCAGCTGCACCGCTACCGTTTCTGAGGGCATCTGGGCAATGGACCTGTGTTCGACAGAGGGTGCCGGTTGACCTGATCGAAATTTGTGATCACAACACCAATATGTCCGATCCTGTACCCAACCCCATTCGCCCGACTGTTGAGCCGCCCACCGGCTCTGCCCACGACCGGGTCTACCGCGCATTGCGTACCCGGATCATGCACGGTGAGATGGCACCGGGAGAGGCGCTGACGCTGCGCGGGATTGGCCGTGAGTTTGATGTGTCAATGACGCCCGCCCGCGAATCGGTACGGCGGTTGGTGGCAGAAGGCGCCCTGTTCCTGTCGTCTTCGGGTCGGGTATCGACGCCGGAGCTGACAAATGAGCGGATTGAGGAGCTGGCAGCCCTGCGGGCGTTGATCGAGGTCGAGCTGGCCAGCCGGGCCCTGCCGCGCGCGCATATCGCGCTGATCGACCGCTTGCAGAGCATTAACAGCAATGTGGCCGAGATGATCTCCAAACGGGATGCTGTTGGCTATCTCCGCACCAATCTGGAGTTTCACCGAACGCTGTACCTGCGGGCGCAGGCCCCGGCGATGTTGGCAATGGCGGAGACCGTCTGGCTGCAGCTGGGGCCGACCATGCGGGCGCTTTATGGCCGGTTGCGGCGCACCGAACCGCCGCAGAATCACAAGTTGATCATTGCCGCGCTGAAGGCGGGGGATGAACCGGGGTTGCGACTGGCGGTGCGTTCCGACGTGACGCAGGGGCTGCGAATGCTGGCGGGATAGGTCGCGCCGTCAGTTATGGCTGAGTGCATCGCCGAGGGTCTTTGTGCCGCGGTTGCTGGCCTTGGGCACGACGCGATAGAGTGCGTTGACGCAGCAGAACAGCGCAAAGCCCAAGAGGCCGAAACAGAGAGCCGTGACAAGAATCTGGCCAAAAATCTGCGCCTGGAGCCAGTCAAAAACACTACCGATACCACTGGGGCTGTCAGCGGATGCAAACACCGTAGCCTGAATGATCAATGCGCCGATAACACCGATGACCACGCCGTTTGCGGCGACACCGATTTTCAAGGGTGTATTAAGGCGCCGGGTGGTCGCGTTGGCTTTGAGATGTGTTCGGTAGCCTTCGCTCCACGCCTTGTGAAGGTAGTAACCCGCTGCACCCAGCGTCAGCAGGCCAGCCACCCCGAGGAGGATCGCGCCGGCTGGCGACGACGCAAGCTGCGCGATCTTATCACCGCCGGAGCCATTACCGGACTGATGGTCGATCAAAACTGTGACGGCAAGTCCCGCCATGACGAAATGGACGAGACCCGTCACCACCATCGCGGTGCGGGCGATCAGCCCCTTGATACCCGCCCCGTATGCTTCGAGGTCCCAGACGCTGTCGACCACTCGCCAGACTGCGTAGGCTGCCAATCCCAAAATGATCGCGAGTAGTACAATCGTACCCCAGCCGCCATCCAGCCACTCCAGCGCTTCCGTGGTGCCTTTTGCACCGCCGCCCTGCCAGATCGACCACAGCGATGTGCTCGGCAATCGTCAGATAGACCAGCGCCCGACCACCGTAGCCGGTACGCATGATGGGTATCGCCCAAGAAAAGTCATCTGGGTTGATCTGATCAAGGATCTCGTTACGGGTGTGCTCAGAGGGCAAGGCGCGATTTGCGAGCCCTGAAAACAGGCGATCTGACATGGTGGCGCTCCTGACCATGGGAACGGATATATATCAATCAAATGCGCAGCAGCACAGGATTGTTCCGAAAGCAGATCGTCACGATTCGAGCACACATAGAAAAACCCCGGCGCACAGGCCGGGGTTTCATTTTAAATCAGAGCGTTGCAGGTGGCCTTAGGCCGCCAGCCCCTTCGACCCGATATCCAGGAACTTCTGGCGACGATCTTTGATCAGGGCGGCGGCGTCCTTGCCGTCCAGCTCTGCCAGCATGTCGGCCAGCGCGCCGCGCACCGCCTCAAAGGCGGCGTCAGCATTGCGGTGGGCGCCACCGAGCGGTTCGGGGATGATCTTGTCCACCACGGCCAGCTCCTTGAGGTTCTGGGCGGTGAGGCGCAGGGCCTCTGCGGCTTCGCGCATCTTCTCGGCATCTTTCCAGAGGATAGACGCGCAACCTTCAGGGCTGATCACTGAGTAGACCGAATGTTCCAGCATGGCCACGCGATTGGCCGTGGCAAAGGCCACAGCACCGCCAGAGCCGCCTTCCCCAATGATGATGGAGATCAGCGGCACGCCGATTTTCAGGCACATTTCAGTGGAGCGGGCGATGGCCTCGGACTGGCCGCGCTCTTCTGCGCCTTTGCCGGGGTAGGCGCCAGCCGTATCCACGAGGGTCACCACCGGCAGGCCAAACCGGCTCAGCCATTTCCATCAGGCGGATGGCCTTGCGGTACCCTTCGGGGCGGGCCATGCCGAAATTATGGGCGATACGCGCCTTGGTGTCCGAGCCTTTTTCATGGCCGATCACCATGACCGGTTGGTCGTTGAACCGGGCCAATCCGCCCATCACCGCCAGATCATCGGCGAAGTTCCGGTCGCTCAGCCAGCGGTGTATATTCGGTGAACAGCGCATCGATATAATCACGGCAATGCGGCCGTTCGGGGTGACGGGCGACCTGGCATTTGCGCCAGGGTGTCAGATCCTTGTAGAGATCGATCAGCAATTGCGCCGCCTTGGCGTCAAGGGCGGCGGCCTCATCGGTCAGATCGGCTTCTTCATTTGCCCGTGCCAGGGCGCGCAGTTCTTCCGCTTTGCCTTCGATTTCGGCCAACGGTTTCTCAAAATCCATGTACTGGGTCATGTCGTCTCACTCGAGCGGTTTGCCCGATATATGGCCCCAAGGGCCGACGGATGCAACTCAGCAAGATTTGTGAAGTGCTACTATGGCATCCAAATCGGGTCAGAAGAGGGACGTTTTCCATGAGCAACTCCTATGAGGACCGCATTCTGCGGGTGCTGGGCTATATCTACGACAACCCGGAGGGGGATCTGTCGTTGGATGCGCTGGCGGATGTTGCGGCGATGTCGCGGTTTCACTGGCACAGGGTGTTTCGCGCCCTGACCGGGGAAACCTGCGCGCAGGCGGTGCGCCGGATCCGGCTGCATCTGGCCGCAACTGCGCTGGTGCAGGGCGCAGCCCCGATCGAGAGCATCGGCCGCGCCGCAGGCTATCCCAATACCCGCTCTTTTGCGCGTGTCTTTGCTGAGGCTTATGGGGCGTCGCCCGCGGCCTTTCGCAGGAAGGGCCGTCTTCTGCCACCCAATCCCAACCTGCTGTCCCAAGGAGACCCCATGTATCCCACCACCATTCGCGATGAACCCGCCCGCACCCTGGCCGCATTGGCCCATAAGGGAGCCTATAGCGAGATTGGCCGCAGCTTTGAGGCGTTCTCAGCCCTGTGTACAGCGCGCAATCTCTGGCCGCAGATGCGCCAGATGATCGGTGTCTATCTCGACAGTCCAGATTCAGTCCCCGATGCCCAGCTGCGCAGCTATGCCGGGGCCAGCACTGCCGAAGGTGTTGCCCTGCCCGAAGATATGGAAGAGGTGGCTTTGCCTGGCGGGAAGACTGCCGTGATGACCTACAAGGGGCCGTATTCCGGCATCCATGCCGCCTATGGTGATTTGTTCGGCGCGTGGTTGCCACAGTCGGGCGAGGAGCCCGCCGATGCGCCCTGCTACGAGATCTATCTCAATGATCCGCACCAAGTCGCACCGGAGGAGTTGCTGACGGAGATCTGTCTGCCGCTGAAGTGACGCTCAGCGCTGCAGCAGGATCGCGGCCAGCGACGCAAGAAGCAGGGCTGCCATGGTCCAGTTGAAGGCCCGCAGCTGTGCGGGGCGGGTCAGCAGCCGACGCAGCTGCTGGCCCAGCAATGTCCAGGTCGAGGCCGAGAAACTGCCCACCAGTAAATAAGTGCCCGACACCCAGAGAATGGCAGTCACATCGCGGCTGGCCGCATAGAGGGTGATTGCGCCAAGGGCCATCGCCCAGGCCTTGGGGTTGACCCATTGGAAGGCGCAGGCCTGAAGGAAACTCAGCGGTGTCCCCTGCGCCTCGCCATCGCGCGGCGGGGCCGCATTGGCAACTTTCCACGCCAACCACAGCATATACGCCACCGACAGTGCCGTCATGATCCAAGTGAGTGCGGGGAAGGCATCAAACAGCTGCATCACCCCAAGGCCAACCGGCAGAATCATCAACGGAAAACCAACCGCCACACCCGTGAGATGCGGAAGGGAGCGGCGAAAGCCGAAGTTGGCGCCGGAGGCCATCAGCATCAGATTGTTGGGGCCGGGTGTGAAGACAGTGCCAAAGACAAAGCCTGCGAGGGCGAAGAAGAGTTCGTAGGTCATGGCGATGAAAATGAAGAGTATTTGAGCGAATGAAATTGCGTTCTCTATGCGTTGATGTCATATTTTGCAACAAATGGCGAAACTGGATCAGATAAACGACAGGATATTGCAAGAGCTGAGCCGCGACGGGCGGATCAGCAATCTGGAACTGGCGGATCGTGTAGGGCTGTCGCCTTCTGCCTGTTTGCGCCGGGTGCAGGATCTGGAACGCAGCGGGGTCATCACCGGATATCGGGCGGTATTGAACCGGCAGGCGCTGGGGGTTGGTTTTGTCACCTATATCGGGGTGGGTCTGGGCGAGCATACCAAAGAAGCACAAGAGGCCTTTGAGATCGCCATGCGGCGGGCGCCCGAGGTGGTGGAGTGCCACAATATCACCGGCACCATCGAGTATCTCCTGCGGGTCGAATGCGCGGATTTGCCCAGCTACAAGCAGTTTCATACCGATATTCTGGGGACGTCTCCCTATGTGACTTCGATCACCACCTATGTGGTGATGGGATCGCCCAAGGACATGCGGGCCTGACAGCGGGGGCGTCGGAGATTGAGTATTTGGAGAAAGGTGACGGGGTTGGCGTCAGCCCGCCCCTGTGAGGCTCCGCATGGCGATGGCGGGGGAGGCGAGCACCGGGATCTCAGTCTCAATCAGCGTGGCGGCACCAGCCATGGAGGACTGCGCAAGCACCACGCAGGCGGTATCGGCCACCAAGGCGAGGCTGGTGCTGACCCAGATACCGATCTGTTGGTGGAACAGATCGGTATCGCCTGCGGTGAAGTGCGGCCAGAGGCCGGTCAGCGGCAGAGTGCGAATTTCTGCTGATGTGTCGAGGTCGCTGAAGGCGCGCTCCAACAGGGCCGTAGAGGGCGCGCATGTGCTTTCCAGACAATACGCAATCAGCACCGGTCCGCCGATCTGTGCTGCGGCCTGCATCATCGGCCAGTCGAGCCGGATGGCGCCAAGACTTTCGGCCAGTTCTCCCAATGTGGTGCAGTTGCAGAGGATAGGGCCAGTCAGGCGCTGGATTTCGGCGGTGATTTCCCGGCGCAGGGCGTCGTCGATGCCGTCTTGGGCCTGCTCCAGCCAGTCAGGACGGACGATATGGTGCAGCTTTGCAGCGCCCGCCAGCGCATCGAAAGTGGCGACATGGGTCTCGGCCGTGTGAATCAGG
The DNA here is from genome assembly GCF_045040595.1 of Phaeobacter sp. BS52. NCBI lineage: Bacteria > Pseudomonadati > Pseudomonadota > Alphaproteobacteria > Rhodobacterales > Roseobacteraceae > Phaeobacter > Phaeobacter sp. BS52. Next base: position 3,399,390 of record NZ_CP090662.1, read on the forward strand.
GTGAGATCGACTATGTGCTTCGCCTGCCTTTGTCGCTGTCTTGACGGTCCTTGTTTTACCGGGGGCATTGTCGCACCCCCGGTTTTACAAACCGTTAGCCGTTTTGGGCAATCAGCTCCGATTGGGCGACGATCACCTCGGCTTGTTTGATAGAGGCGATATCGACCAGACGGCCCTTGTAGACTGTTGCGCCTTCGCCGTTGGCCTTGGCTTGTTCCATGGCTGCGAGGATCTCACGCGCCTCAGAGACCGCTTCATCAGATGGGGTGAAAACCTGATTGGCCAACGCGATCTGTTTCGGGTGGATCGCCCATTTGCCGACCATGCCGAGGGTGGCGGAGCGTTTGGCCTGGGCGATATAGCCCTCATCATCGGAGAAATCCCCAAACGGGCCATCCACTGGCAGAATGCCATGGGTGCGACAGGCGGCGACAATGGCGGCCTGGGCCCAGTGCCAGGGGTCGGACCAGTGTTTTTCGCCAGCGCGCAGCATATAGTATTCCTCCTGCGTGCCGCCGATGCCGGTGGTCTGCATGCCCATGGAAGCGGCAAAATCCGCAGCTCCGAGGCTCATGGCCTGAAGGCGGGGGCTGGCGGCGGCGATGGCTTCGACATGGGCGATGCTCGGCGGCAGATCTCGATGATCACCTCAAAGGATATCGGCTTGCGGCGGCCCTTGGCGCGTTCAATCGCCGTGACGAGTGCGTCTACGGCATAGACATCTCCGGCGCAGCCCACTTTGGGGATCATGATCTGGTCCAGTCGGTCACCAGCCTGCTCCAGAAGATCGACAACATCGCGGTACCAATAGGGGGTATCCAGCCCATTGATCCGCACGGAGATATATTTGTTGCCCCAGTCGACCGTGTTCAGGGCCTCGATCACATTGGCACGGGCTGCGTCCTTGTCCGACGGGGCGACCGAATCCTCCAGGTCGAGGTTGATCACATCTGCTGCGGAGGCTGCCATTTTCGGAAAGAGTTTGGTGTTGGAGCCGGGCCCAAACAGCTGACAGCGGTTCGGGCGGGCCGGGGCGGCGGGTTGGATGCGAAAGCTCATGTCAGCGACCTCTGGGTAATGATGTGTCGTAATTGCTTGTCGTTTTGGTATTAAATTGCAGCGCGACCCGCAAGCGTTTTGTGCAGCCGCAGCATTGCGAGCGCAGAAACAGTCACTGGGGGGCCGAGTTGTGCGACAGCGAAAGCAAGGAACCGGCGTATATGATCATTGATCGGGAAGATCTTCGGGTGTTTCCTTCTGGATTCGAAGATTCATGCGTCAATTTTCAGATGTTGCGCAGAATTCGGGATCCTCTCGCAGGCGCGCTCTCCTACACTCACGCGGAACTCGACTTTTTCTGAGGAGGCCCCGCCATGATCGAGACCCCATATCTGCTGTTCCTGGGCGATGCGCCCGACATGCTGGCCGCCAAGGTGGCCATCGGTATTCGCGACTGGCGCCCGGATCACGCCGTGGGCCAGATTCGCCTGCCCGGCTGTGGAGCCGATCTTGGGCTGACCGATATGACGCTGGCCGAGGCCAAGGCGGCGGGTGCCAAGACGTTGGTGATCGGTGTGGCCAATCGTGGCGGTGTGATCTCCCCGGCGTGGAAAGAGGTACTGATTGCAGCCCTGGAGATGGGGTATGATCTGGCGTCTGGTCTGCACAATCTGCTGCGGGACGAGGGGGATCTGGTTGCGGCGGCCCAGACCCATGGCGGCACCCTGCATGATGTCCGCGTGCCGACCGTTGGCTATCCGATCGCCAATGGCGTGAAGCGCAGCGGCAAACGCTGCCTCGCTGTTGGCACCGATTGTTCCGCGGGAAAGATGTATACTGCCCTGGCCATGGACGCTGAGATGCAGAAGCGCGGCCTGAAGTCGACCTTCCGCGCGACGGGCCAGACCGGCATTCTGATCACCGGCCACGGCGTGCCGCTCGACGCGGTAATCGCGGATTTCATGGCAGGGTCGATTGAGTATCTGACCCCGGATAATGACGATGACCACTGGGATCTGATCGAGGGGCAGGGTTCATTGTTTCACGTGTCCTATTCTGGCGTGACCATGGCGCTGGTGCATGGGGGCCAGCCAGACGCGCTGATTCTGTGCCATGAGCCGACCCGTGAGCATATGCGGGGTCTGCCGGGTTATAAGCTGCCGAGCCTTGAGCAGCTGCGTGACACCGCGCTGCCGCTGGCGCAGGTCTCCAATCCGGAGTGCAAGGTCGTGGGTATTTCGGTGAACACCCAGCATCTGAGCGAGGAGGATGCGAAATCCTATCTCGCCGAAGTTGAGGCCCGCATGGGGCTGCCAGCGGTGGATCCCTATCGCCATGGTGCGGGCCGTCTGGTGGACGCGCTGGACGCTGTGTGATCTAACCCCTGCTGCCGCTGGGGGTGAGCCGAACGGTTCGAAGCCTCCGGCGGGAGTATTTTTGGAAAGATGACATTGGGGTGCCCGGCCGCGCGGGTGTCCTTTGGGCCTTTTCCGGTTCTTTAGACAAAGACAACTACCGCAGTTATGGAGAGACATATGCAGATCAGCGTGACACCCGATATTTTCAAGCTGGCGCAGGTCTTTACCATCTCCCGAGGATCACGCACCGAGGCCAAGGTGCTGACCGTGCGTATCGAACAGGATGGCGTCACGGGCTGTGGTGAATGTGTGCCTTATGCGCGTTATAGTGAAACGCTGGAGAGTGTGACGGCCGAAATTGAAGGTCTGCCAGAGCATTTCAACCGCGAAGAACTGCAATCGCTTTTGCCTGCAGGGGCCGCGCGCAATGCGGTTGATTGCGCGCTCTGGGATCTGGAAGCGAAACAGGCAGGCAAGCGCGTGTGGGAGCTGGCAGGTCTGCCAGAGCCAAAGCCGGAAATTACCGCTTATACGTTGTCGCTTGACAGCCCTGAAAACATGCAGGCGCAGGCCGCCAAGAATGCCGATCGCCCACTACTGAAAATCAAGCTGGGCACCGCTGATGACATGGCCCGTCTGGAAGCCGTACGCGCCGGTGCCCCGGAGGCTCGTATCATTGTCGATGCCAACGAGGGCTGGAGCGCCGAGGTCTACGCTGATCTTGCCCCACATCTGGTGCGACTGGGGGTGGCGCTGGTGGAACAGCCTCTGCCTGCGGGCGAGGATGCTGCCCTTCTTGGGATGGAGCGTCCAGTGCCAGTCTGTGCCGATGAGAGTTGTCATGACCGCGAGAGCCTCGCTGCCCTTGAGGGGAAATACGACGTCATCAACATCAAGCTGGACAAGACCGGTGGGCTGACGGAGGCGCTGAAACTGCGCGACGCGGCGCTGGCGCGCGGCTTTGAGGTGATGGTGGGCTGCATGGTCGGATCCTCTCTTGCCATGGCGCCTGCGACACTGGTGGCACAGGGGGCGGTGGTCACCGATCTTGACGGGCCGCTTCTGTTGGCCGAAGACCGTGCGGAACCGTTGAAATTTGACGCAGACGGCGTGCACCCGCCGGAAGCGGCCTTGTGGGGCTAAGGAGAGCACTATGACCCGTACCGTATATGTGAATGGCGACTACCTGCCGGAGGATGAGGCCAAGGTCTCGATTTTTGACCGCGGTTTTCTGATGGCGGATGCTGTTTATGAGGTGACCTCGGTTCTGGGCGGCAAGCTGATTGATTTCGAAGGTCACGCCGTACGTCTGAAACGGTCGCTGGACGAGCTGGAGATGGCCGAGCCCTGCAGCAAGGAAGAGCTGCTGGAGATCCATCGCAAGCTGGTGGAGCTGAACGACATCGACGAAGGCCTGGTCTATCTGCAGGTCAGCCGTGGCTCTGATGGGGATCGTGATTTTGTGTTTCCCTCGGCTGAGACCACGCCGACCATCGTGCTGTTCACCCAGAACAAACCCGGCCTGGCGGATAGCCCGGCGTCGCGCAAGGGCGCTAAGATCATCTCGATCGAGGATATTCGCTGGGGCCGCCGCGACATTAAGACCGTGCAGCTGCTTTACCCCTCCATGGGCAAGATGATGGCGAAGAAGGCCGGGGCCGATGATGCCTGGATGATTGAGGATGGTCACGTGACCGAGGGGACCTCTAACAACGCATATTTCGTGAAGGATGGCGTGATTGTTACCCGCCCGCTGTCCAATGACATCCTGCACGGCATCACCCGCAAGGCGGTTTTGCGCATGGCAGAAGAGGCGCAGATGAAGATCGAAGAGCGCCTGTTCACCATTGAGGAAGCGAAAGAGGCGGATGAGGCCTTTACCACATCGGCTTCCGCCTTTGTGATGCCGGTGGTTGAGATCGACGGCGTGGCGCTGGGCGATGGCACGCCGGGCCCGATCGCCAAGCGCCTGCGCGAGATCTATCTGGAAGAAAGCATGAACGCGGCGATCTGATCACGCGCTCATCACGTGCGAGAATAAAAGGCCGCCCGCATCACTGCAGGGCGGCCTTTGTATTGAGCGCTGCGGCTTTCGCAGGCTTGCGGCCTCAGAGTAGGGCGAGCAGCTGTTTCGCGGCCTCTTCCGAGGAGGCGGGGTTCTGACCGGTGACCAGCTTGCCGTCGGTGATGGCAAAGGAGGCCCAGTCGTCGCCTTTCTCGTAGGTGGCGCCATTTTCAGCCAACATGTCTTCCACCAAGAAGGGCACCACGTCGGTGAGGCCGACGCCGTCTTCTTCGCTGTTGGAGAAACCGGTCGCGCGTTTCCCTTGCACCAATGGCGCGCCATCGGCGTCCTTGGTGTGGCGGAACACGGCCGGGGCGTGGCAGACGGCACCGACGGGACGGTCGCTGTGCGCGAAGGCCTCAATCAGGCGGCGGCTGTCGGCGTCTTCGGCCAGATCCCAGAGAGGACCGTGACCGCCGGGATAGAACACCGCGTCAAAGCCATCATCTTTGACCTCTGCCAAGACCTTGGTGTTGGCCAAGGCGTCCTGCGCGGCGGTATCTTCCTTGAACCGGCGGGTGGCATCGGTCTGGGCGCTTTCATCATCGCTCTTGGGATCGAGCGGGGGTTTCCCCCTTTGGGGGAGGCCAGTGTGATATCGGCGCCTGCATCTTTCAGCGCATAATAAGGCGCGGCGAATTCCTCCAGCCAGAAGCCGGTTTTTTCGCCTGTGTCGCCCAGTTTGTCATGGGAGGTGAGGACCATCAGGATTTTCATCTCGGGTCTCCTTATATTTTGAAGTTCAGATCAGTCGGCGAGGTGGATGACACGTTTGCCAAACGCTTCGCCTCTCAAAAGACCAACGAATGCTGCGGGCGCTTGTTCCAGACCCTCGATCATTTCTTCGCGGTATTTCACTTTACCCTCCTGCACCCAGCCGGTCATCTGCTTGGCAAACTCCGGGTAGAGATGGCCGAAATCGTCAAAGACGATGAAGCCGCGCATGGTGATGCGTTTGCGCAGCAGCTGGCCCATCAGGTAGTTCATCCGGTCAGGGCCGTCGGGGAGGGCAGTGGCGTTGTACTGCGAAATCAGGCCGCAGAGCGGGATGCGGGCAGAGGGGTTGAGGAGCGGCATCACCGCGTCAAAGACAGCGCCGCCGACGTTTTCGAAATAGATGTCGATGCCATCTGGAACCGCCTTGGCAAGGTCGTCGGCAAAGCTGTCGGCCTTGTAGTCGATGCAGGCGTCAAAGCCCAAAGTATCGACCACGTGCTGGCATTTCTCCGCCCCACCCGCGATGCCGACCACGCGCAGGCCGAGGATTTTGCCGATCTGGCCGACCGTTGCGCCGACCGGGCCGCTGGCACCTGCAACCACCAGTGTTTCGCCTTCTTTTGGCTGGCCGATCTGGGTGAGACCCGCCCAGGCGGTGAGGCCCGGCATGCCCAGAACACCAAGCGCCCAAGACGGGTTCTGCGGGGTCTTGCCCATATTGATCACACCGGTGCCATCCGACAGTGTGTAGTCCTGCCAGCCGCCGAATGCGACGACCCAATCGCCTTTTTCATATCCCTTGACGTTGGAGGTAACGACCTCGGCAACGGTGCCGCCCACCATGACCTCATCGATCTCGACCGGCGCGGCATAAGAGGGCGCACTGCTCATCCGGCCACGCATATAGGGATCCAGCGACAGGTATTCGTTGCGCAGGAGCATCTGCCCCTCGCCCGGGGTGGGCACTGTGGTGGTTTCCAGGCGTAGGGTGCTGTCGGTTGGCTCACCCTTGGGGCGCTCGGCGAGGACGTACTGGCGGTTGGTGGTGGAGGTCTGTGTCATATTGGGGTCCTTTCTGTAGGGATTAGACCGATCGTCTAGTGATCGGTAAATTTTTTACGGCACACACGGGAGCCAGAATGTTTCTGACAGGTTAGATGTGCCCGGGTGGGGGGAGCATGGCCCGGGTCTGGACCATGGCGGTGCTAAACGGGGTGCTGTCCTGTGACAGATGCGCCATCAGGCTGGCGCCAAGCCAGATCTGATAAAGTGTGATGGCGGTATGGATTGGGTCGACGCTCGGGCTGAGGGAGCCGTCCCGTTGACCTTTGCGCAGGCAGTCGGCCAGCCGCGCTGTAATGCCTTCGACAGCCTGTTGCAGAATGCCGCGCATCGCAGGAGAGAGATCGGCGATTTCGGCAGCCAGTTTGACAATAAGGCATTTTTGACCGGCCATGTCGGAACTCTGCCGGTCCTGCCAAGCGGTGACATAAGACAGCACCTGATCGCGCCCGGTCAGTTCTGGGTTGTTCAGCGTGGGCGTCAACTCAATCCGGTACTGGTCGACGTAGTGACGCAGCAGGGCGCAACCGTAGTCTTCTTTGGAGGAGAAGTAGTGATAGAAGGACCCCTTCGGCACCTGCGCCGTCGCAAGCAGCTCCGTCAGGCCGACGGAGGTATAGCCGCGCTGCGCCGTCAGTGCGCGTCCAGTATCCAGAATATGCAGTCGGGTGTCACTCATGCGAGTAGACATAAGATCACTAGACCGATTGTCTAGTGGGGTTGGAGACTTTTTTCCACCCGTCAAAAACGAGACAAGGCCCCGCGTCTGCGAGGCCTTGCGCTGGCTGATACCAAGTGATCGGGAGGTGCTACTTGATCATCAGCTGAGGGGAGACAACATCAATGCCCAGAGCCTTGCCGACCGCGAAATAGGTCAGCTTACCGGCATGCACGTTCAGGCCATTCAGCAGATGTGGATCGTCTGCGCAGGCTTGCTTCCAGCCTTTGTTTGCCAAATTCAGCAGGAATGGCAGGGTGGCGTTGCCCAAAGCCTGGGTCGAGGTGCGGGCAACAGCGCCGGGCATGTTGGCCACGCAGTAGTGCATGATGCCGTCGACCTCATAGATCGGATCGGCGTGGGTGGTTGCCTTTGACGTCTCAAAGCAGCCGCCCTGGTCGATGGCGACATCCACCAGCACTGCGCCGGGTTTCATCTCGCTGAGCTGGGCCCGTGAGACCAGCTTTGGTGCTGCGGCACCGGGGATCAGAACCGCGCCGATCACCATGTCTGCATCGCGCACCAGCTCGGCGGTGGCGCCTGCGGTCGAGTATTGGTTCTTGAAGTCGCGGCCAAAGACATCGTCGAGATATTTCAAGCGTGTCAGGGAACGGTCGAGGATGGTGACATCCGCACCCATGCCAGCAGCGATCTTGGCCGCATGGGTGCCAACGACGCCGCCACCGATCACCACAACCTTGGCCGGGGCCACGCCGGGGACGCCGCCCATCAGCACGCCACGACCGCCATTGGCCTTCTGCAGTGTGTAGGCGCCCACTTGTGGGGCCAGGCGGCTGAGCAACTTCGGACATCGGCGCCAGCAGCGGCAGGCCGCCACGGTCGTCGGTCACGGTTTCATAGGCAATCGCGGTGCAACCGGAATCCAGCAGATCACGGGTCTGATCCGGATCGGGGGCGAGGTGCAGATAAGTGAACAACAACTGGCCTTCGCGCAGCATCTTGCGCTCAACGGCTTGGGGTTCTTTCACCTTCACGATCATGTCTGCAGTGGCAAAGATCTCCTCGGCGGTGTCGATGATTGCGGCACCTGCTGTGGTATAATCTTCGTCGGTGAAGCCAGCGCCCATCCCGGCACCGGCCTGGATCAGGACGGTATGGCCATGGTTTACGGCTTCGCGGGCGGCGTCCGGTGTCATCCCGACGCGGAATTCCTGCGGCTTGATCTCTGTGGGGCATCCGATTTTCATGTAATCACTCCTCCAGCATGCTTGCGCTATGATGCCGCAGGTGCGATGAGATTTGCTGCCTTTTTAGGCGAATTAAAAAGGTGCATATCGAAGGTTCTTCTAATATATTCACCCTTCATCGAAGGATCTTTCGCAATATGTCACTTGACCACACAGATCGTCGCATCTTGCAGGTGTTGCAGAAGCAGGGGCGGATTTCCAACGCCGAACTGAGCGAACAGGTAAACCTGTCGGCATCCGCCTGCCACCGGCGTGTGCAACGGTTGGAGACAGACGGGTATATCCGTAACTACGTCGCTCTTCTGGACGCGCGCAAGATGAACCTGCTTAGCAACCGTCTTTGTGGAGATCACGCTGCAGAGCCAGGCGGATGAGCTGCTGGATGCCTTTGAGAAGGCGGTGGGGCGCATTCCCGATGTGTTGGAGTGTCATCTGATGGCGGGGACGGCGGATTACATCCTGAAGGTGGTGGCTGAAAACACCGATGATTTTGCCCGCATCCATCGCCAACACCTGACCCGGCTGCCTGGTGTGGCGCAGATGCAGAGTTCCTTTGCGCTGCGCACGGTGTTTAAAACCACGGCGCTTCCGGTCTGATCTACGCGTCTGCGCGTGCCTTTGCGTGGCTTGTCAGGCGGGGGGATCTGGGAAAGACTGCCCCGACAGAACAAGACGGCAGGATTGTCGCGGGCGGGGGCGTATGGATTGGGACTATATCATTATCGGCGCAGGCAGCGCGGGCTGCGTGTTGGCCAACCGATTGAGCGCGGCAGGTCAGCGGGTGCTGCTGCTGGAGGCGGGCGGCAAGGACAATTACCATTGGGTGCATATCCCGATGGGGTATCTCTATTGCATCAACAACCCGCGCACTGACTGGATGTATCGAACTGAGGCGGAGGCGGGGCTGAACGGGCGCGCGCTGATCTATCCGCGCGGCAAGGTGCTCGGCGGCTGTTCGTCCATCAACGGAATGCTATATCTGCGTGGACAGGCGGCGGACTATGATGGCTGGCGCCAGCGCGGGCTCACCGGCTGGGGCTGGGATGATGTGCTGCCCTATTTCAAGAAATCAGAGGATTACGTCGATGGCCCATCCGACATGCACGGGGCAGGCGGCGAATGGCGGGTGGAAAACCAGCGCCTGCACTGGGATGTACTGGATGACTGGATGCAGGCTGCCGCGGAATGGGGCCTGCCCAAAGTCACTGATTTTAATACCGGCAACAATGAGGGCGTCGGCTATTTTCGGGTGAATCAACGCGGCGGCTGGCGGATGAACACCGCGAAGGCGTTTTTGCGCACGGCGACTGGTGAAAGCCTGAAGGTAGAAACCGGCGCCCACACCCGGCGTATCCTGATCGAGAACGGCCGTGCCGTAGGGGTGGAATACAGTCAGGGCGGTGTCGTGAAAACAGCGCGGACGGGCGGTGAGGTGCTGCTGTCTGCGGGGGCCATCAACAGCCCACAGATCCTTCAGCTGTCTGGTCTGGGTCCGGCAGACCTGCTGCGCGACCAAGGGATTGCGGTGCAGCGGGACATGCCTGAGGTTGGTCGGAACCTGCAGGATCATCTGCAATTGCGTTGCGCCTGGCGACTGCAGGGGGCAAAGACACTGAACACTCTGGCCAATTCGCTGCTGGGCAAGGCAAAGATTGCGGCCGAATATGCCCTGCGCCGCTCCGGTCCGATGTCGATGGCGCCGAGCCAGCTGGGGGCGTTTTCCCGTTCGCGCCCGGATCTGGCGACGCCGGATCTGGAGTATCACGTCCAACCGCTGACGCTCGACGCCTTTGGTCAGCCGCTGCATGATTTTCCGGGATTGACGGCAAGCGTGTGTAACCTGCGACCTGAAAGCCGGGGAGAGGTAGCTATCGCCAGCGCGGATCCCATGCAGGCGCCCCGGATCGCACCGAGTTACCTATCGACCGAAGGCGACCGTCAGGTGGCCGTGGCGGCCATCCGGCAGGCGCGGGCGATTATGGGGCAGGGGGCCATGCAGCGGTATGCACCGCAGGAGCTGAAACCCGGCGGCGGTTCGGATGATGAGGCGGATCTGATGCAGGCGGCAGGCGCGATCGGGACAACCATCTTTCATCCGACCTGCACGGTACGGATGGGCGCGGAGGAGGCGGCACCGGTGGACGGCGCGCTGCGTTTGCGCGGGGTTGGCGGGCTGCGGGTGGTTGATGCCAGCGTGATGCCGGTGATTCCCAGCGGCAATACCAATGCGCCGACGATCATGATCGCAGAAAAGGCAGCTGATATGATTTTGAGCGATCATCACGGGTAATTGGCCGCGCGGGCAGCATGCCCCCTTGCGTCTGCCGCCAATATTCGATTCCCTGTTCCGATCCGGCTGGCGCGTGGCCTGCGGGACGCGCTGGTCTGTTTCAGCGACCAGAGGGGCTGACAGTGCTCATCGCTTGCCTGACTGTGACACGAAACGATCACATCCGCCTGCTACAGCCGCGTGACTGACCAAAGACCGACCAAGGAGCTTTAGTGTGACCAGCGACCATGACCCTGATTCCTTTGACTGGCTGGACGCCGAACTTCAGGACACGCTGGACGAGGATTTCGAGATCGAATTCGCCGAGCCGATGCTGTCGATGGAATTGCGCAAGATCTACCGGTCACAACACCCGGAGATGCTGGATCGCAAGGTCTATTTTCGCAACTTGCTGCGGTTGCAGGCTGAGCTGATCAAGGTTCAGGATTGGGTCCAACACACCGGGGCCAAAGTTTGCATCCTGTTTGAAGGCCGCGACAGTGCTTAGGCAAGGGCGGGGTGATCAAGCGGATCACCCAGCGTTTGAACCCGAGGGTGGCGCGTGTGGTGGCTCTGCCTGCCCCCAGCCGTCGTGAGCAGAGCCAATGGTATTTTCAGCGTTATGTGCCCTACCTGCCTAGCTGCGGGTGAAATCGTGCTCTTCGACCGCTCCTGGTACAACCGGGCCGGGGTCGAACGGGTGATGGGCTTTGCCAGCGATGATCAGGTCGAGCAGTTTTTTCAGGACGTTCCGGAATTCGAGCGGATGCTGGTCCGGTCCGGGATCATCCTGCTGAAATATTGGTTCTCCATTACCGATGAGGAGCAGCAGCTGCGGTTTCTCATGCGGATCCACGACCCGATGAAGCAGTGGAAACTGTCGCCAATGGATCTGGAGAGCCGCATCCGCTGGGAGCAGTATACCAAGGCCAAGGAGGACATGTTCGAGCGCACCAACATTCCCGAAGCGCCCTGGTATATCGTGGAAGGGAACGACAAGAAGCGCGAGCGGCTGAACTGTATCGAGCATCTTCTGACCAAGATCCCCTATTGCGATGTGCCAAGTGAACGCGTGTCGCTGCCGGATCGCGAATATAAGCCCGATTACGAGCGCCGGGTGCTGCCGGACGACCTCTATGTGCCCAAGATTTACTGACCTGAGCTGACGTGGCGGCCGCACCGGAAACGGGCGCAGATGTGCCATGCTGGCGTTTCTGCGCGGGTATGAGGCGGGGAAGAAGGAACCCGGAGCGGCAAATGCCTTGGTTGTAAGGGGGTAAGACAAGCGCCTGATGGGGGGAGACGCTGCCTGCTCCGGGTTAGACCATCGGGTGTTCCAAATCCGATGGAGCGGGCAGCTGCTGGGGAAACGCGTCAGCCTGCCCGTGCATTAACCACAGTAGCGCAGTTTGTTCAAAACGAACACACGTATTGCGTGTATTTTTTGATAAAATATTAAGTTTATAAGTGACGGATTGTCGCACTCGCTATTTATGGGGAGGCCGAAAACGACAAACCCCCGCGGCTGAGCCTCGGGGGTCGTCATTTTGCGTCCAGAACTGCGGACAAAGGGCTCAGAGGAGGCCTTCGCGCTGTGCTTTCTTACGTGCCAGTTTACGGGCACGGCGAATCGCTTCAGCTTTCTCGCGCGCTTTTTTTCTCGGACGGCTTCTCGAAATGTTGCTTGAGCTTCATTTCACGGAAGACGCCTTCACGCTGCAGCTTTTTCTTCAGGGCACGAAGCGCCTGATCGACGTTGTTGTCGCGAACACTAACCTGCATGTGGTTTTCACCACCTTTCTAAGTTGAGTTGCAAGGATTTGCAGGAAGTGGCCGTATAGCAAGGTCGCCCTAGCTTGTCCAGTACCGGGCCAGTTGCCGGGCAGGGCCACTGCGGCGATAAACGGCGGCGCGCCAGTGAGACGTTCGGCCGGGTAGATTTTGCCGATGTGACATCACATATTCGATGTCAAACAGATGTAATTGCAACTAGTAAGACGTGAAATTTCAGAAGGCGAGACCATGACGATTGAGGATCACACCGACCCGCGCGCAGAGCCTGAGGCGGGAGATATCATCGGGCAACTGCTGGATGCAGCTCTGTTGCATGTGCCCTTTGATGGCTGGAGCGCGCAAACGTTTGCGGCGGCTGTCGAGGACGCAGGGATCACGCCAGCGCTGGCCGAGGCGCTGTGCCCGCGTGGGGCGGTGGATCTGGCGATTGCCTTTCACAAACGCGGCGATCAGCTGATGCTTGACCGTCTGGCCGAAGAGGACATGACAGGCTTGCGGTTTCGCGACAAGATCGCACGTGCCGTGCGGCTGAGGTTGGAAGTGGTCGATGACAAGGAAGCCGTGCGCCGCGGCACCACGCTGTTTTCCCTGCCGCAATACGCGGGCGACGGAGTTCGCCTGATCTGGGGCACGGTCGATGCGATCTGGACTGCACTGGGTGACGCGTCCGAGGACATCAACTGGTACACCAAACGCGGCTCGCTTGCCGGGGTCTATTCGGCGACGGTGCTTTATTGGTTGGGGGACGACAGTCTGGAGCATCAGGCCAGCTGGGAGTTTCTGGATCGTCGGATCGACAATGTCATGCAGTTCGAAAAGCTGAAGGCGCAGGTGCAGTCCAACCCCCTGCTGAAACCCTTTCTGGTGGGGCCGAACTGGCTGGCGCAGCAAATCAAGGCGCCCGGCACCCGTGACGACCTGCCGGGCAGCTGGTCCGCGCCGCGGCGTTGAGCCGCGCAACGTTACCGCGATCCGCAGCGGTGCGGAACCTATGACAGTCGGGCGTCCTTTGCTAGTCAGTGACAACAGCGGAGGAATGCCAATGACCGAAATGATGCGCGCGATTGAGATCCAGGAGCCCGGTGGCCCGGATGTCCTGCAGGCCTGTCAACGCCCGGTGCCGATGCCCGGCCATGGGCAGGTGGTGGTGAAAGTCGCCTATGCGGGCGTCAATCGCCCCGATGCGCTACAGCGTGCTGGCAAATATGCTCCGCCCCCGACCGCAAGCGACCTGCCAGGCCTAGAAGCCTCCGGAGAGGTTGTTGCCCTTGGGGCGGGGGTCCCGAGCTGGAGATTGGCGACCGCGTCTGCGCCTTGCTGCCCGGTGGAGGCTACGCCGAATATGTGGCGACCCCGGCGGCGCATTGCTTGCCAATTCCTGAGGGGCTTTCACTGAAGCAGGCGGCCTGCCTGCCGGAAACCTGCTTCACCGTCTGGTCCAATGTCTTCACCCGTGGTGGCCTACAGGCGGGGGAGCGGTTCCTGGTGCATGGTGGCTCGTCCGGGATTGGGACAACAGCCATTCAACTGGCCTCGCAGCTGGGCGCGCGGGTGTTCACCACCGCCGGGTCAGCCGAGAAATGTGCGGCCTGCCTGAAGCTGGGGGCTGAGCGGGCGATCAATTACCGGGACGAGGATTTCGTAGAGGTATTGAAGAGTGAGGGCGGTGCCAATCTGATTTTGGATATGGTGGGCGGTGACTACATTCCCCGCAATGTGCGCGCATTGGCGGATGATGGGCGTCTGGTCCACATCGCATTTCTATCCGGGCCGAAGGTTGAGCTGAACTTTGCCCAGATCATGGCGCGGCGGTTGACGCTGACCGGTTCAACCCTGCGCCCGCAGAGCGATCTGGCCAAGGCGCAGATTGCCCAGGATCTGCGCGAGGTGGTCTGGCCTTTGATTGAGGTGGGGAAGTTTGCCCCGGTGATGGATCAGACATTTGCGCTAGAGGATGCGGCGGCCGCCCATAGCCGGATGGAGGCATCGAGCCACATCGGGAAAATCGTACTGGAGGTCAGTGGCGAGGTGTAAACCGCACTGGGTGGGTGGCTCAGCAGGTGTCACCTGCTGCTTCCCTTGCTTCCCGTCACGCAATGGCACGACGATAGAGATGCCAGGTGGCGTGCCCCAGTACAGGGACGACCACGATCATGCCGACAAACATCGGAATCGCGCCAAGAATGAGTAAGACGGTGACGATGACGCCCCAGAGCAGCGAGACGAGAAGGTTCTGACGCACCACTCGCAGAGATGTGGCCACTGCAATCGGCAGGCCGACATGACGGTCCAACAGCAGCGGAAAGGATACAAGGCTGACCGCGAGCGCGGCAAATGCAAAGACCGCGCCCGCCGCGCTGCCGATCACCAGCATTGCCCATCCGGGGGCGGTGGTGAAGATATCCTGTATGAACAGGTTGAGGGAGGTCGGGGCCTCTGGGCCGAGTGTCCGGTTGTAGATGGCGGCGGCGACCGTCAGCCACAGGATGCAGAGCGCGGCAAGATACAGGCCCAACATTAGAATCGACAGAAACGCGGGAGACCGCAGCACCGCAAAGGCGTCCATCCAGCGCGGCGTGAACCCTGCCTCACGGCGCGATGACATCTCATATAGCCCGACAGCGGCCACCGGGCCGATCAGCGCAAAGCCCAGAACCAGCGGGAACACCAATGGCAGCAGGTTCATCGACAGGCTGAGAACCACCAGGGCAACGCCAATCAGCGGATAGAGGAAGACAAGCGCCATAGCGTCGGATCGGCAGGCGGTGAAATCATGCCAGCCAGCCCGCAAGGCAGCGCCCAGATCTGAGATGTCCAATTGCAGTACGCGCGGCATCTCGCCAACCTTGTCGCTACCAAGGTGATCCACCGAGGCGGAGACGTGAGAACCGGTTAGGCCAAAGGACTTAGCCAGCCAGCTGATGGGATTTCCGATGGTGCGTTCCATGATCCTTCCTCTCGTGTTGGCGCAGGGCGCACAGAGGGGGCGGGTCAGGTGGAGGCGGCGTAGTCGGTCCGGATCAGTGACGCCCCAAGCCGGTGCGTATCCGCATGATACCATAAATACAGCGCAAAGTATGTCACTATGGTGCGAGGGGGTGAGGGTCGCCAGCCGAGCGGGTCGGCGGGCAGAAGCCGTATCAACCTGACAGGGGGGTTACCGGATCGGCTCAAACACCGCATTTTTCTGCGTGCAATCACGGATCACATCCCTGCCGCAAGGGACTGGTTGCAGATCGCGGGACAAACAGACACGCGCCTCCTGGATGTGACCGTCGCGGCAAGTGATGGTCAGCGTGTTGGGGGCCAGGTCTGGGTTGTCCTGCAGAAAAGCCTGTTCGACCAAGCTGGCAGGCAGGGTCACCGGTTGCTGCAGTTTGCGGAAGGCGGCTGGGCGTTTGATCTGCGCATAGGCCTGTCGCGACAGCTCAAAATAGGCGCGGGGCGACAGGCCCGAGCAGGTGCCGTGTTTCTTCCACTGATGCCAGGCGAGGCCGGGGCTTCCCATGATATCCGCCATCTGCCGCGTCTGCTGGCGGTTTGGCGGGGCCTCGGCAGTGCGGCAGTGGCTGGGCCAGCCGCGGTGAAACTGCGGCCACAGACCATGCAGGGTCCAGCCGTGGTCATGGCGGGGGTCGCATTGGTCGGATTTCCTGGCATCCCCCTCCAGTGCGCACCAATTCGGTGACCAGCTGAGCGCCAGAACGTAATAGTCGAATTGTCCGGCAATCTCACCTTCGGCCTTTGCCGGTGTTGCTGTGCCGACGTTCAGCCCGATGCCCACGACTGCAATAAGGGCCGCCATTAGGGCCAGTTTGATCCCGCGCATTCGCCTCTTTCCTTATAGAAACATCGCGACTATATAGAACTGAAGTTCCCCGACAACGGAAACCGCCCCAAATCGGGGAAGCCTCTTTCAGGCGACGGGAAAGATGTATCTGGGACAACCGTGTTATTAAGGAGATGAGCGCATGGCAAAACCGTTGATGGCCAAGGCGACCGCCGTGTGGCTGGTGGACAATACCACGATCAGCTTCAAACAGATCGCCGATTTCGTTGGCATGCACGAGCTGGAAATCCAGGGCATTGCAGATGGCGATGTGGCTGCGGGCGTTAAAGGGTTCGACCCGGTTGCCAACAACCAGCTGACGCAGGACGAGGTCGACAAGGCCGAGAAAAATCCCCTGCATAAGCTGAAGCTGAAGTTCAACCCGGCTGCCGCTGGCGAAGAAAAGCGCCGTGGCCCGCGCTACACCCCGCTGTCCAAGCGTCAAGACCGCCCGGCCTCGATCTACTGGCTGGTGAAGTTCCACCCGGAACTGTCCGATGGGCAGGTGTCGAAGCTGGTTGGCACCACCAAACCGACCATTCAGGCGATCCGCGAGCGGACCCATTGGAACATTGCCAATATCCAGCCGATTGACCCGGTTGCTCTGGGCCTGTGCAAACAGTCCGAGCTGGACGCCGCCGTCCAGAAGGCTGCCGCCAAGAAGGCTGCTGAGGGTGGCGTGATGAGCGATGACGAGCGTCGCAAGCTGGTGTCGACGGAACAGTCGCTGGACATGGACGCGGAACCCCGCATGCCGTCTGCGATCGAAGGTCTCGAAACCTTCACTCTGGGTGGCAATGACAAGCCTGATGCGGCCGAGGAAGAGACTGTTGTGGACGCTGACAGCTTCTTCAACCTGCCTGCCGGTGGTGACGACGAAGATGAGGACGAGGACAACATCGATCCCCGCTTCTAAGATCCACAGGCCGCCGGAGTGGCGGCATGTCAGATAGCAAAGACCACGGTGCGCGCTGCGTTCCGTGGTCTTTTTTGCGCCTGGGGGTGACTGATGCTGCAGGTGCCACCACGGCGATTTTGTGACGCAGGATGGGGTGCGTGGAGGTCGATTATTCGACCGTCACAGAAAATTCGCTTTTCGATGCCGATCCCTGCATTTTTCTGACTTTTCCGCCTTGACGCGCGGGCGTGGCTGGCGTACCTCGCACCCCGACGGCGCGGTAGCTCAGTTGGTTAGAGCGAACGACTCATAATCGTTAGGTCGGGAGTTCGAGTCTCCCCCACGCCACCATTCTTCTCTTGAAAATATAGACTCGACCACTGGCAGATTGCCGGATGCAATTTGCGCTTTTCAGGCGATGAGCGGGTTTTACAGCTGGCCTCGGTCACTCTCGTCAGAAGCCGATGGGGCGAGGCCTGCAAACGGGGGGCCCGCTGCAGCGCTTCAGATGTCCTTACGCGCGCGCAGGGCGGCTGTGATGGTGCCTTCGTCGAGGTAGTCCAGCTCTCCGCCGATGGGCACACCCTGTGCCAGCGACGTCAGACGGACCTGACCGCTGAGTTGATCGGCGATGTAATGTGCCGTCGTCTGGCCGTCGATTGTGGCGTTGAGCGCCAATATGACCTCGTTGACCTGTTCGGCCTGCACCCGGTCCACCAGACGGGGAATGCGCAGATCCTCCGGGCCGACCGCGTCCAAGGCCGAGAGCGTCCCGCCGAGCACGTGATAGCGCCCTTTGAAGACACCCGCACGTTCCATGGCCCAGAGGTCCGAGACATCCTCCACCACACAGAGCTCGCCGTTCTCACGGGTCATATCCTCGCAGATGGTGCAGAGATCACCGGTGCCGACATTGCCGCAGTTCAGGCACTCCCGCGCGGTGGCGGCCACCTCGCTCATGGTCTCGGCCAATGGGGTCAGCAGCAGAGCGCGTTTGCGGATCAGGTGCAGCACAGCCCGGCGGGCAGAGCGCGGCCCCAGCCCCGGCAGCTTGGCCATCAGGGCAATCAGATCTTCGATATCGGTGGTTGAGTTCTTGATCATGCCTAACACCCCTGTCTGCCCCGCTATATAGGCTGATTGCGCCCTCGGAGTACAAGGGGCGCAGGGCAACTGTTCAGGTTTTGTTTTTCGGGCGCGCGGCGGACAAAAGAAAAGGCGACCCGAGGGCCGCCTGATGTTGTGTCTATGGTGCCGAGCGTCAGAACGGCAGCTTGATGTCCTTGGGCAGGCCCATGCTTTCGGTCAGGCTGGCCATTTCTTCCTGCGCTTTTTCTGCGGCTTTGGCCTGTGCATCCTTGATCGCGGCGAGGATCAGGTCTTCGACCACTTCCTTGTCGTCGCCATTGAAGATCGACGGATCGATATCCAGCGCTTTCAGATCGCCCTTGGCCGAGGCGGTCGCCTTCACCAGACCTGCGCCTGCTTCGCCGGTGACCATGACATTGTGCAGCTCTTCCTGCATCTGCGCCATTTTGGTTTGCAGTTCCTGTGCTGATTTCATCATCTTGGCCATATCGCCAAGACCGCCGAGGCCTTTGAGCATCTGTTTTCTCCTAAGTGCGAGGGCGCAGTGCGCCGTAAGTCATCACCGCACATATCGCAACTGCGAAGCCGATGAACAAGTGGGGTGGTCCAAGGCAGCCTTCAGCAAGGGCGTAGGCTTCCACATAATCAAGCGCGTTTTCGTATCGGTCAACCGCAACGACAAAGCTGATACCGGCCCAAAACACGGCGGCGATTACGAAGGTCGGGCGGTTTCTTGTGGCCAGAGCGATGCCCGCGAGGGCAAGCAACGCAAGCGACACGGGCAGGGTGGAGAGGCCAATCAATTCATCCCAGGCGGTGGCCGGTCCATCACCTGGTTGCCAAAACGGTCGTTCCTTATCACAGACTTCTGCACGGGCTGCGGCGGGAAACAGCATCGCGATGAAGCCTATCGCCCAAGTTACTCTTCTTCGAAGGGATCCCATTCGTCTTCGACCTCCGGCAGGGCGTCTGCTTCGACCTCGGCGGCGAGATCTTCTGCTGTGCGGATGTGTTTGATCTTCGCCTTGGGAAAGCTTTCAAGGACCGCCTGCACCATCGGGTGGGTGCTGGCCTCCGCTCGCAGGGCGTTCTCTGCGGCGTTGTCACGTTCGGTGATCGTCTCACCGCCACCCTCATTGGCGAGGGAGATCACCCAACGGGCATGGGTCCAGGTCTGCAACTGCTGGCCCAGACGCGCGGCGAGATCCTTGGGCGCGTCATCCGTGGGCTGGATGGTGATCCGGCCGGGTTGATAAGACACCAGACGCAGGTAGGTTTTCACATATTCCAGCAGCAAACCGTCGCGCTTTACCCGGATCAGTTCGATCACATGCTCAAAGCTGGGATAGCGGGCAAGCGCGCTATCTACCTGCGGGGCGAGCGCGGTTGCCTGTCCGTTTCCTGTCGACATCGTTGGTCCGCCCTGGGGGCCGCTTGGCATGCCGCCCTGCGGTCCGGGTTGCTGGGGGACGTAACCGCCTGCGCCTTGGGGGGCGCCAGATGGTCCGCCAGAGTTCCCCGTCGGCGCGTTCATATGACCGCTGGGTGGCGGGGGCGGCGGCGTATCCTGCAGGGTGCGCATCAGTTGTTCAGGCGTCGGCAGATCTGCCACATGGGTCAGGCGGATCACCGCCATTTCGGCCGCCATCATCGCATTGGGGGCTGCGGCGACCTCTTCCAGCGCCTTTAGCAGCATCTGCCACATCCGCGTCAGGACACGCATCGGCAGCGCCTCGGCCATTTGGCTGCCACGGGCGCGCTCATCCGGGCTGACGGTGGGGTCTTCAGCCGCATCGGGGGTGATTTTCACCACAGAAACCCAATGGGTGATTTCGGCCAAATCGCGCAGGACGGCCAGCGGGTCGGCGCCCTCGGCATATTGCGCGCTGAGTTCGGTCAGCGCCGCAGCCGCATCGCCTCGCAAAATCATGTCGATGAGGTCCAAGACCCGCCCACGATCCGCCAGCCCCAACATGGCGCGGACCTGATCCGCGGTTGTCTCGCTCGGCGCCATGCGAAATCGCCTGATCTAGGAGCGAGGTGGCATCGCGGGCAGAGCCTTCGGCGGCGCGGGTGATGAGCGCCAGCGCGTCCTCGGCGATCTGGGCATTTTCCGCCCCTGCAATTTTTTGCAGAAGGCCGATCATTACCTCAGGCTCAATGCGGCGCAAATCAAAGCGTTGGCAGCGCGACAGGACGGTCACTGGTACCTTGCGGATCTCCGTGGTCGCGAAGATGAATTTCACATGTGCGGGCGGTTCCTCCAGCGTCTTCAATAGCGCGTTGAAGGCGGAGGTCGACAGCATGTGGACTTCGTCGATAATGTAGATCTTATAGCGGGCAGAGGCTGCCCGGTACTGCACCGAATCGATAATTTCGCGGATGTCGCCCACGCCCGTTCGGCTGGCGGCGTCCATCTCCATCACATCGACATGCCGACCTTCCATGATCGCCGTGCAATGTTCGCATTTGCCACATGGTTCTGTGGTAGGGCCTCCCTGACCATCCTCGCCGATACAGTTCATGCCCTTGGCAATGATCCGTGCGGTTGTCGTCTTACCAGTGCCGCGAATGCCCGTCATGATGAAGGCCTGGGCAATCCGGTCGGCGGCAAAGGCGTTTTTCAGCGTCCGCACCATGGCGTCCTGGCCCACCAGATCGGCAAAGGTTTCGGGCCGGTATTTGCGTGCCAGAACCTGGTATTGGGATTGGCCTGCTGTGTCGCCTGCTGTGTCGCTCATGATCTCTCGTGCCAGATTCGGGGGTCGGTCGTTTGTATTCGGGTAAAGTAGGCAAGCGCGCGCGTGGCGTCCACCGCTGATGCAGATCCAGGGCGCGCAGGTGTCCACCGCCAGAGCGGACCCAGAAACCATTAGGTGCCGGAGGGGCGGACCGCTACATTGAAGGATGTGATCATCCGGGGGGATTGGTGGCGCAGGATTTGCGGCGTGCTTGCCAGTGGGGGCTGACAATGGAGCATGGATCTGAGGGTGGTAATACCGATAGCGCGCAGAGAGGCGCACCGCTGGTGCTGCACGCGTTATCCGTGGCGGATGGTATTTTGGCGCTGTGTCCGTTGCCGGGGGCAAGCGGGGATTATCAGGCCGACATAGAACATATTCGGGAATGGCAGCCCGGGCTGGTGATTTCCATGACCACGGATGAGGAGCACGCCGCCGTTGGCGCAGCGAGCCTCGGCAGTGATTTGCAGAGCCTTGGCAGCCGGTGGATCCACCTGCCGGTTCCCGACTTCAGCACGCCACCTCCGGACATTCTGAATCGTTGGCCTGAAGCCAGCCATATGGCACGCAAAGCGCTTGTCGGGGGTGGCCGGGTGCTGGTGCATTGCCGGGGCGGCTGTGGCCGGTCGGGAATGGTTGTGCTGCGACTGATGACAGAATGCGGCGAGCGGCCCGATCTGGCGCTGGCGCGCCTGCGCGCGGTGCGCCCCTGTGCCATTGAAACTGAGGAACAGATGGCCTGGGCCTATGGCCCAAGACGCATTCCCGGCAACGCGCGCTGACTTGGGATCGCTACGCAGCGCGTCGCTGAAGGCCCGTTCAACAGGTTGTTGTGGGTTGTCAGGCGGGTACGGATTGCAGCGGCGTTGGCGTGATCCCGGGCTTTGGTGTCAAGGGCAGAGCCTGAGCCAGGCCACAGGGGTATTCCGGCAGACGGGTGATGGGGCGGCTGTGCGCAGCTTGGCAGAAAAGTGCATCCGCAAAATGGTCAAGGCTGCCCTGATCCGCCTCCGGAGAGATGCCGCAGTAGATGCGGATACGATCGTGGCTGGCCGCAAACCGTGCCTGGCAGGGCCGGTCGCAGGCGGTCAGTTCACAGTTGCCCGCAATTTCAAAGTCATCAGTTGTGACCGCACGGGCCTGTCCCAAAGCAGCGGTTAGGCGTGACAGCATGCGTTCTGCCGCAGGGCAGGGTTGTCCCAAATGTTGGCAATTGCTGAGTGAGTAGCGGTGTGTTGTATCAGTCCAGTTCATTGCGCCCTCCGCGCGAAGGAGGGGATGAATGGTCAGAGCTGGCAGGCCAATGGGCAGACATGCAGACCCTGCCAGAACACCCCGCCTGGTTTCGAGTTTCTTATCAGATGGCAGGTCTCCTGACTCGCGGGTCGTCACAACACCGGGGCCTTCCCAATGCGACAGGTCCAGATGGACCTTGGCATCAGTGGCATAATCCGGGGTCGCTCACCGCTTACAGTTGCGGGGGCAGTCGCGGCATTGATCTGGCTGTCTGCCATCACGCACCGTGTTCCCTTTTCATCCTGACCGCCCAAGGGCGATACAGGAACCATCTGGTGCAGAGCTAGCGGGGGCGGGTGCGAGTCGTCAAGCGTTTCGTCTGAATGTGCCCGGATTTGTTGACACATGATGGCGCTATATTTGGAGATTGTTAGTTGGGCCGCGTCTATATTTTGTGCCGCCGGGCCATCTTTTAGTTGGCAACGATGCTTCGCGCTTACTGCCGTGGAACGGCCATTATCTCGAAGAGGGAAAAGGTGAGAGGTTGGACATCGACCCAAGCGGGGCTCGTTGTGGCTGCTTCCTTCCGGATCTGACCAGGTTGGCGAGGCGCTTGCCCGCGCCAACCTCTCGACCCCGATATAGGAGTGCAGGCGTGGAATGGCAAGCCCGTGCGATGCGCAATATGAACGGAGCCGCGAGTCTGATCATATGCTTTGATCTTACAATCTGACTCCAATCCGCAGGAACCCGTCGGGTGTGGTTCCATGCAGGCTGTGGCGGGACGGATCAAGTTCGCTGAGATAGGCGCGGGCTCCGGGGCCGGTGAAGATCTCGACCTCAGTGGAGGGATGGCTGAACAGGCGCCAAGGAGGAGGTGCGTGTTCCAATGGGTCACGATCAAGACGTCCAGCCACGTAGTCGCGGATCGCGTCTCTCACCCGCAACGGGGGGATCGGCAGCGGCGTAGCGGCCTGGGCCATCGCGAAATTACCGCCGCCGCCGATGCGATAGCTGCTTACTGCCACCGCGAAATGCTGACTGTCGCGCACTGGTGCGCCTTTCCAACGGAGGTTGCGGATCCGGTGGCTGTCCGGATTCGCAAGCTCTCCATCGCTGCCAAACCGGGCTGGTGCGGAGACATCGATATCGTATTGGACGCCGAAAATAACATCGAAATTATGGCTAAGCCCGCTCTTTGTTCAGCAATGGGGAGCCAACGGTGCCGGGCGCGATCTGATTGAACAACCCGGCCGACATTTCCAGCCAGTCGCGCAGCTGGGCGCCATCCAGAACCACGGCGCGCAACTCGTTCGGGAAAGGCTGTATATCGACGACATGGCGCATATACATCTGCCCGATGGGCACATCCGTGTAATTTGAGGGGCCGGAGCGTGCGCCAAATTTGCCGGGGGCCGTCGCTGAGAGCAGGGGCAGGTTGCTGGCCACAGTATCTGTCAGGGCCGGACGCACTGCAGCCGCCTGGGCCCAAGCCACCAGCGCAAGAGCCTGATCGCGACCGAGAAAAGTGAAATAGGAGTGCAGCGGTTGGCTGGTGCAACCCACAGGTTGCGCCATGCGGGTCCGTGTTTCGGCATGATCTTCCGCGAGCGCCGCGACCATTGCGGGATCTTCGTCCACCAGAGGTGTCAGTACGCCGCCAGCGCCGCCGATGGTTCTGCGACGGGCGATGGGGCGGAGCGTACAAGTGGCCTTGGTCGCAGCCCAGCGATCAGAGTTCCACGTCACCCGCAAGTCGATTACGCCAAGATGTGAGCCATGGGCCCCGGGCATCACGACCGGCACGGAAACCGGGTGGCGTGGATCGGGCAGCGTCAAATGGGTGTGGCCGCCAACTATCGCGTCCAAGACGCCAAGATTGGCCAACTGATGGAGGGCGTTTTCAATACCGTAGGTTGCGTGTCTTTCGCCGATCCCGGTATGGGCGAGTGCCACGATGACGTCACAGCCCTGTTCGCGTAAGGCAGCGGCATGATCGCGTGCGGATTGCACCATGTCGTCGATCGTGACTTTGCCTTGAAGTTGATGGGCCGCCCATTTGAGTGTCTGCATCGGCAGAACCGAGAGCAGACCAATGCGCAGCGGCGGTGTGCCTGAGGTATCCGGGAGTGCGCGTTCGAGCACGGTGGATTGGCAGAACGGAAGGGACAGCTGCGGATCCAGCGCCCGCATGTTTGAACAGAGTACCGGGCAGCTGATCCGCAATAGTGCCTGTCGCAACTGATCCAACCCGAAATCGAAGTCGTGATTTCCAAGGCCGATGGCGTCATAGTTGAGCAGATCGAACGCGCGCGCAACTGGTGCAGGGCGGATATCGCTAAGTTCCAGCGGGCGCTCTGCAATCGGGGTTCCGAAAATGCTGTCGCCATTGTCCAGAAGCAGAGTGACAGCACCGTTTTCTGCAGCTTCGTGGCGTGCCTGAGCGATCAGCGTGGCCACGCGTGACAGGCCCTGCGCAGGATCAGGTTTATCGGAATAGTAGTCGTGACTGAGCAGGTTTGCGTGAAGATCCGTGGTCGCCAGAATGCGCAGGGATCCGACCTTCCTGTCCTCGGCTTGGTCCGATCCTGTCATGTGGCGTTTCTTAGAGGTCGCACGGTAATTCCCGAGGTGGCGTTGATTGCCAATTTATTAACAAGCCTGTTTGCCTCTTTGAAGCAATCAAATGTGACACTTGAAAGCCGCTTATTGCTAAGAATTCTATTCAATCGCGTTGCTTTCCTCTTGAGATGCTATGAATTTACGGCTTTCACCTACGGCGAGTGTCCTAGATAATTCTAGATCACTGTGGCGCAGAGGAAACAGCTTTTCACCCTAAGGTTGCAAGGCTCTGACAGATTCAGGTGCTGTGGCACATCTGTGCGCAAACGAAAGAGCAAGGCGGAGCGATGCGACAGGCAGAACAGGTGACATTTGGCGGCAGTGGCTTGGACCGGGCCGCGCATTTGCGGGATGATCCTGCGGCTTTGGCCGGGCTTTGGAACAGCGGGGACTGCCGTATCTTGTTGATCTGGCGTGGAAAGCCATTGTGCACTCTGCCTTCAGAAGTCGTCGCTGCATCGGGTGGGGCGAGTGTACCGGAGGCTTTGGCATGGGTTCGGGCCGATCACCCCGTGATCAAGAACGCAGCGGAGGCGGCTGTTTTCCTCGGGATCTGTACAGCAGGGCGGGCACGGTTCTCGGTTGATATCAGTGACTGGCAGCCGGACAACCTTGACGATATAGCGCTGCGCGCCTTTGTGGATAACAGCGAGCAGCGGCATCCGGATCTGCCGCAGGGCACTGGATTTGTCGAACTGCGGCGCATTATGGCCCAGCTCAGCCGCGAGGACGCAGAACTGGCGGCGACCGCACGGGCGGTGTTTGGCTGGCATCATTCGCATGGGTATTGTGCCTGCTGTGGTGCCAAAAGCGATATGGCGCAGGCGGGGTGGCAGCGGGTCTGCCCCAGCTGTGACGCCGCGCATTTTCCGCGCACTGATCCCGTCGTGATCATGTTGATCACGCATGGCGATGCGGTACTGGTCGGGCGGTCGCCGGGATGGCCCGAGGGGATGTATTCCCTGCTGGCCGGGTTCTTGGAACCAGGAGAAACACTGGAGGCCGCTGTGCGGCGTGAGACTGCGGAAGAAACCGGGGTAGAGGTCGGTGCCGTCAGCTATCTGTCCAGTCAGCCCTGGCCATTTCCAATGTCGCTGATGTTCGGCTGCGCGGGCGAGGCGCTGGGGCGTGAGATCACCATTGATCCCAAAGAGATCGAAGATGCGATCTGGGTTTCACGTCAGGATATGATGGCGGTATTCGAAGGGGAGCACCCCGATATTCGCCAGCCGCGCAAAGGTGCAATTGCGCATTTTCTGTTGCAGAACTGGCTTGCAGATACGCTGGATTGAGACGAATAGTAGCAGTCAGTACAAGACCGCCATCGGATTTTCCGATCCGCTGTAACAACAGGACGCCCATGGATTTTTCCAGCAAAGAAGACATCGACGCACCAATTGCAGAAGTCTTTCGATCAGTCGCAGATTTCGAAAACATGGAGCGTATGGCGCTGCGTCGGGGTGTGGATGTGCAGCGGATGGGGGATGTTCATCATCCCGAAAACGGGCTGGCCTGGGAGATCGAGTTCCAGTTTCGCGGCAAGAAACGCAATCTGCACCTATCGCTCAGCACTTATGAACCGGTGACGCAGATGGTGCTGACCGGTACAGGCAGCGGCCTGGATGGCGTGATGGATATCGAGTTGCTGGCCCTGTCGCCGCAGCGCACCCGCTTGTCGGTGACCCTATCGCTGACACCCAAGACGCTGTCGGGGCGTTTGATGGTTCAGTCCTTGAAGTTGGCGCGCAGCAAGTTGAACCGCGGCTTCAAGAAACGCGTCTCCGAGTTTGCCAAACAGACTGAAGACCGGGTTGGCCGCTCCGCCTGACGCGAATTACAGATCAGAAACGATCGTCATTCGCCGGGTAAACCCCCAGGATCTCGATATTTGTGGTGAAATAGGCCAGTTCATCCATGGCGAGGCGGACATTGGGATCGTCCGGATGTCCATCAATATCAGCATAGAACTGGGTCGCGGTGAAGGACCCATCGACCATATAGCTCTCGAGCTTGGTCATGTTGATGCCATTGGTCGCAAAGCCACCCATCGCCTTGTAGAGTGCGGCGGGTATGTTGCGGACCTGAAAGACGAAGCTGGTGATCATGCCATGGTTGCCCCGGCGGTCCATATTCGGTTCACGCGACATGGTCAGGAAACGGGTGGTGTTATTGCCGTGATCCTCGATATGGCGGGCCAGCACCTCCAGACCGTAGATCTCGCCAGCCAGTTCGCTGGCCAGCGCGGCGTGGGTCTTGTCGCCCTGTTCGGCCACGTCACGGGCGGCGCGGGCATTGTCGGGGCTGACACGGCCATGGATGTTATTTTCGCTTAGAAACCGTGCACATTGCGGCAGCAGCACGAGATGCGAATGCGCCTCTTTGATGTCTTCAAGCTGCGCGCCCGGAACGCCAAGAAGGTTGATATGCACGCGCACAAAGGCTTCATCGATGATATGAAGGCCACTGTGCGGCAGCAGGCGGTGAATATCGGCAACGCGCCCGTAGGTGGAATTCTCCACCGGCAGCATGGCCAGTTCAGCCGCGCCGCTGCGCACAGCGTCAATGGCGTCCTCGAAATTGCGGCAGGGCAGCACATCCATCTCTGGACGCTCCTTGCGGCAGGCTTCGTGGCTGTAGGAGCCAAGCTCCCCCTGAATGGCAATTCTCTGGGTCATAACTGCGACATCCGTGCAAAACTTCAAAAAACGGGCGTTTCGTCGCGCTGTCTATACCTTGCCACTTGAGAGGGGAAGCCTTAGACACCCTCCCAGACAGCTGAAATGGACTCGCGATCATGTTTGACACGATGACCCTTACCAAAGCGACCGCAGGCGTTTGCGGCGCGTTCCTCGTGTTCCTCCTGGGCAAATGGGCCGCAGAGGAACTCTATCATACCGAAAGCCATGGCGAGGCTTCTTATGTGATTGAAGTGGAAGAGGCAGGTGCGGAAGAAGTTGCTGAAGTCGTAGACTTTGGTGAACTGATGGCCGCTGCAGACGTTGGCAAAGGTGCCAAGGTCTTCAAGAAATGCTCCGCCTGCCACAAACTCGAAGCCGGTGAAAACGCCACTGGCCCTTATCTCTATGGGGTGGTTGATCGTCCGATCGCCGCAGCGGATGGCTTTGGATACTCTGCCACTCTGGCCGGTCTTGGCGGTGAATGGACAGCAGAAGAGCTGGATGCCTTCCTGGCCAAACCGTCGCAATACGCGCCGGGCACCACCATGAGCTTCAGCGGGTTGAAGAAGCAGAAGGATCGGGTGAACCTGATCGCTTATCTCGACAGCCTCGACGACTGATTTTTGTCGCCTTATGGCAGAACGAAAAGACCGCGCCATTCAGCGCGGTCTTTTTCGTTTTCAGGCGTGGGCGACGTCGAAGTGATCAAGTTTGAGCGCGATTCGGCGGGTTCATGCCCGCTCGTTGCTTGACACACGGGAAATTCAGCCAATCTGAACTTGAATGTTAGGGGGGCAGCCGCATAGCTTTGGGTTAGACAATGATCCTGGCAGCGAACGCCGGACAATGGAGGTATTGGCAGATGAAGACGCCCACCGCACCGCGCCGCGCCGTTTCGGCCCGAGTGGTTGATCCGCAACCATTTTTTCGCATCGTGATGACAGGGTTTGCCGCGCTCATCATCTGCGCGATGGCGGCCTCGCTGGCCTTTGCTGAGGAGCGGGTGATCAAAAGTCACGGCTTCACTGAATTCGGAGAGTTGAAATATCCCGAAGGCTTTGCCCATTTCGACTACGTCAATCCAGAGGCCCCGAAAGGCGGCGAACTGTCTCTCTCTGCGGTGGGAACCTTCGACAGTATGAACCCTTACACCCGTAAGGGGCGTGGAGGCGCCATGTCGGCTGATCATTTTGAATCGCTGATGATAGGCTCCTACGATGAACCGGGATCCTACTATGGTCTGCTGGCCGAGAGTCTGGAGTATCCGGAGAGCCAGGACTGGGTGATTTTCAACATGCGCCCTGAAGCACGGTTTTCTGATGGGACGCCCGTCACGGCTGAGGATGTTGTCTTCTCGCACAACCTTCTGTTGGAGCAGGGCCTGCAATCCTACGCGGAGGCCGTCAAAAAGCGTATTCCCAAGGCCGAAGTGCTGGGGCCGCATCGGGTGAAGTTCTATTTCTCACCGGATTTCCCGCGCCGGGCGATGATCACACAGGTTGGTGGAACCTCGGTGTTTTCCAAGGCCTGGTTTGAGGCAGATCCGGAAAACCGGCGTCTGGATGAGCCGCGATTGGACCCAGGGATCGGATCTGGCCCATATGTGCTCGAAAGTGCGGACGTGAACCAGCGCATCGTCTATAAACGCAACCCTGATTACTGGGGCAACGACGTGAATGTAAATGTCGGGCGCCACAACTACGATCGCATTCGGATCGAGTATTTCGGCGATAGCGTTGCCGCGATGGAAGGGTTCAAGGCCGGGGTCTACACCATGCGCCCGGAGAACAGCTCTAAGAGCTGGGCCACCGCCTATGGGTTTGACGCGGTCAAAGAGGGCGATTTGGTGAAGGGGGAGTTCCCCGATGGGAATGTTCCCGCTGCCAGCGGATTTGTAATGAACCTTCTACGCCCCAAATTTCAGGATCCCCGCGTGCGCGAAGCGATCCAGCTTGCCTATAATTTTGAATGGACCAACGACAGCCTGCAATATGGGCTGTTCGCGCAGCGCCATTCGTTCTGGCAGGATTCGGCTCTTGAAGCGACGGGGCTGCCCGAGGGACGCGAATTGGAGGTGCTGCAGGATCTGGGTGACCAAATTGATCCGGCGCTGCTGACAAGTGAGCCGGTGATGGCGCATAGCTCAAAACCTGCGCGGCCAGCGGATCGGCGCAACCTGCGCCGGGCGATGAAACTGCTGGATGAGGCGGGCTGGGCTGTTGGCGATGATGGTCTGCGCCGCAATGCAGAGGGCGAGCTGTTTAAGCTTGAGTTCCTAATCGATTCGCCCACGATTGAGCGAATCGTACAGCCCTATATCGCGAACCTGCGGCAGATGGGGGTGGATGCCATCTCTAACCGGGTCGATTTCGCGCAATATACCAGCCGTCGCCGTGAAAAAGACTTTGATATGATCACCTTCGCCTATCCAAAATACCTGCAGCCCTCGACCGGGTTGTATCAGCAGTTTGGGTCCGACGCGCATGAGTTTTCAGTGTTTAACCCGGCGGGGGTGGCGGATCCGGCGGTTGATACGCTGATTGGCGCCATCGTAAAGGCGGAAGATCAGGAAGAGCTCTACGCCAATGTGCGCGCGTTGGACCGCGTTCTGCGGGCCAAGCGTTTCATGGTCCCCACCTGGTATCTGGATGTGAATTGGGTGGCCTATTGGAATTTCTATGAGCAGCCCGAGACCTTGCCGTTGTTCGATCTGGGATTGCGTGATGTCTGGTGGGTCAACGCCGAGAAAGAAGCGGCATTGAAATCCTCCGGTGCGTTGCGGTAAGCGCCTGACATGGCAGCCTATATCCTTAGACGTTTTCTCCTGGTGATCCCGACGCTGTTCGGGATCCTCGTTATCAATTTCGCGCTGGTGCAATTTGTGCCGGGTGGTCCGGTCGAACAGATGATCGCGCAGCTGGAAGGCGGCGGCGATGTCTTCGAGGGGTTCGCCGGGGGTGGCGGTGACGCTGGTGGAGAGGCCGTCGCAGCCAATGACAATTACGCTAAGCCGACAAGGATTGCCGCCTGAGTTGATCGCAGAGCTGGAGCAGCAGTATGGCCTGGACAAACCGCCGCTGGAGCGATTTTTCCTCATGCTCGGCAATTACATGCGCTTTGACTTCGGCGAGAGCTATTTCCGCAAGATTGATGTGATGGATCTGGTTCTGGAGAAGATGCCGGTGTCAATCTCGCTGGGGCTTTGGTCGACATTGATCGCCTATCTGATTTCCATCCCATTGGGTATCCGCAAGGCTCTGCGGGACGGCAGCCGGTTTGATACATGGACCAGCGGTCTGATCATTGCGGCCTATGCGATCCCCGGTTTTCTGTTTGCAATCCTGCTCTTGGTGTTGTTTGCTGAGCGGGTCCTATTGGCAGATTTTCCCGCTGCGGGGGCTGACTTCTGACAATTGGGAAAACCTCAGCCTTTTCGGTAAGATCGCCGACTATTTCTGGCACATCACGCTGCCGGTTGTGGCCTCAACTATTTCGGCCTTTGCCACGCTGACACTGCTGACCAAAAATTCGTTTCTGGATGAGATCAAGAAGCAATATGTGATGACTGCCCGCGCCAAGGGGCTGAGCGAGCGGCGGGTGCTTTATGGTCATGTGTTCCGCAATGCGATGCTGATCGTCATAGCGGGCTTTCCGGCGGTTTTTATCGGGGTCTTCTTCTCCGGCAGCCTGATCATTGAGACGATCTTCTCTCTCGACGGTCTGGGGCGTCTGGGGTTTGAGGCCGCGGTGGCGCGCGATTATCCGGTGATCTTTGGTACGTTGTTTATTTTCGGACTGATGAGCCTTGTGGTCGGGATTATCTCCGACATCATGTATGTGATTGTCGATCCGCGTATCGACTTTGAAAAGAGAGAGGGCTGACAGATGGCATTGTCCCCGCTCAACCAGCGTCGCTGGAGCAATTTTTGCCGCAATCGCCGGGCCTTCTGGTCGCTTTGGATCTTTTCCGTTCTGTTCGGGATTTCGCTGTTTGCTGAGTTTGTCGCCAATGACAAACCGATGCTGGTGAACTACCGGGGCGAATATTTCACGCCTGTGTTCAACTTCTACCCGGAGACGGCTTTTGGCGGGGATTTCCAGACGGAGGCCGCTTACCGTGATCCCGAGGTGCAGTGTCTGATTGCCTCTGGCGGTGTTGAGGACTGCTTCGACGATCCCGAAGGAATTCTGGAAGAGATCGAAGTCGGCACGTTTGCGGCGGATGGGTTTGTGGAAGGGTGGGCGATCTGGCCGCCGATACCCTATTCTTTCAATACCACGGTCGACCGACCCGGTGCGGCACCTTTGCCACCAAATGGGCAGAACCTGCTGGGCACGGATGATACCAAGCGCGATGTATTGGCGCGCGTCATTCACGGGTTTCGTCTGTCGATCCTGTTCACCCTGATGGTTACGGGTGCCGCCACCTTGGTGGGGATTGCAGCGGGTGCGGTGCAGGGGTTCTTTGGTGGCTGGCTAGATCTGATTTTCCAGAGGGTGATTGAGATCTGGGGCTCCATCCCGCAGCTCTATGTCATCATCATCATGTTCGCCATTCTGGGACGCAGTTTCTGGCTATTGGTGGTACTAATGATCCTGTTCAGTTGGACAGCCTTGGTCAGCGTGGTCCGAGCAGAGTTCCTGCGTGCCCGCAATCTGGAATATGTGCGTGCAGCCAAGGCATTGGGGGTGGGCAATATGACCATCATGTTCCGCCATATGCTGCCGAATGCAATGGTTGCGACTCTGACGTTTCTGCCGTTTATCGTGACCGGCACCATCGGGACGCTTGCTGGGCTGGATTTCCTTGGCTTTGGGCTGCCATCCTCCGCGCCGTCGCTCGGGGAACTGACGTTGCAGGCCAAGCAGAACCTAGAGGCGCCCTGGCTGGCATTCACCGCCTTCTTCACCTTTGCGATCATGCTGTCCCTGCTGGTCTTCATCTTTGAAGGTGTGCGCGATGCCTTTGATCCGAGAAAGACGTTTTCGTGATCAGATCAGGCCCTATTGCGCACCACAGAGACGAATTGATGATCTGTTTTAAGCCGAGATACAGCGCAACATGCAGATGTTCTAACCTATGAGCTCCTCGATGACCGTATCTGAAAAATCCACCCCGTTGCTGAATGTTCGAGACCTCCGCGTGTCGTTCCGCCAGGATGGCAAGGTGACAGAGGCAGTGCGTGGCGTGTCCTTTTCGGTGGGCCGCGGGGAAACAGTTGCGTTGGTGGGCGAGAGCGGTTCCGGCAAATCGGTTTCGGCGCTGTCGACGGTCTCACTGCTGGGGGACAGCGCCACGGTCACTGGTTCCGTTACTTATGATGGCACCGAGATGGTCGGCGCCAGTGAGCGCCATCTTCGGCAGGTACGAGGCAATGATATCAGCTTCATTTTTCAGGAGCCGATGACCTCTCTCAACCCGCTGCACACGATTGAGAAACAGTTGGCGGAGTCGCTTGCACTGCATCAGGGGCTGGGCGGCACGGCGGCGCGGGAGCGGATTGTGGATCTGTTGAACCGGGTTGGTATCCGGGACGCAGAGACCCGTCTGGACGCGTATCCGCATCAGTTGTCCGGCGGGCAGCGCCAGCGGGTGATGATCGCCATGGCTCTTGCCAACAAACCCGACATTCTGATCGCGGATGAGCCGACAACCGCCCTTGATGTCACCATTCAGGTACAGATCCTTGACCTGCTTGCGGATCTGAAAGCCAGCGAGGGCATGGGGTTGCTGTTCATCACCCATGATCTGAGCATTGTGCGCCGGATCGCGGATCGCGTCTGCGTCATGCAGGCGGGTGAAATCGTTGAAAGCGGTCCCACGGCTGAGATTTTCGCCAATCCGCAGCATCCCTACACGCGCAAATTGCTGGACGCCGAGCCGACTGGCCAGCCCCAAGCGGTGCCGCAGGATGCCAAGGAGCTGATCCGCACCGAAAATCTGAAAGTGTGGTTTCCCATTCAAAAGGGGTTGCTGAAACGCACTGTTGGCCATGTGAAAGCGGTAAACCCAACGTCGCTTTCGGTCCGCGCGGGTGAGACGTTGGGCATTGTGGGCGAAAGCGGCAGCGGCAAAACCACGCTGGCGTTGGCCATCATGCGTCTGATCGCCTCTGAGGGGCGGGTTGAGTTTCAAGGGCAAGATTTGCGGCAGTGGTCGACCCGCGATTTGCGCCGATTGCGGGCGGATATGCAGATCGTGTTTCAGGATCCTTTCGGGGCGCTCAGCCCACGGATGACCTGCGCTCAGATCATCGCGGAGGGCTTGGCCATTCACAATGTGGATCAGGACCGTGATCCGCGGGATCTGGTCGCTGAAGTGATGGCTGAGGTGGGGTTGGATCCGGCGTTTATGGATCGCTACCCGCATGAATTCTCAGGTGGTCAGCGGCAACGGATTGCGATTGCGCGGGCGATGGTGCTGCGGCCGAAACTGGTGGTGCTGGATGAGCCAACATCGGCACTGGACATGACGGTGCAGGTGCAGATCGTCAATCTGTTGCGTGACCTGCAGGAGCGGTATGGGCTCGCGTATCTGTTCATCTCGCATGATCTGAATGTGGTGCGGGCCATGTCGCACAAGATGATCGTGATGAAGCAGGGTGATGTGGTTGAGGCGGGATCGGCGGCAGACCTGTTCAACAATCCGTCAGATCCCTACACGCAGCAACTTCTGGCCGCAGCCGGGTAGGGTGCGGTCCGCGCAAATGTATCTCGCGGTTCGGTAAATCAGCTACGTGGATTGTCGCGACAGTATGGCACATCCGGCCACCATATCCCGCCAATAAGATACGGTCATTTGCATCGCGAAGTGGATAAGCCCTTGTCATCATTACGAGGGGTGGCACCTTGGCTGTAGGCGACGAGAGGTGCATTCCCACCGTGACGTACCAACAAACGCGGCGTCGCCAATTGTGATTTGCGCGGCACATGTTTAAATTGACACCGCCAGGTGAGCATTAGCCTTAGCGCAGATCAAATCGGACCTCTCATGAACGCTCCTACCATTCAGAACGTCAATTGCGGCGATTGTCCCATTCGTCATCGCGCTGTGTGCGCGCGCTGTGATGCGGACGAATTGGAAATGCTGGACTCTATCAAATACTACCGCACCTATGATGCGGGCCAACCAATCACCTGGTCCGGTGACCGGATGGATTTTGTCGGCTCCGTTGTCTCGGGCATCGCAACCTTGACGCAGACCATGGAGGACGGGCGGACCCAGATGGTTGGTCTGTTGCTGCCCAGCGATTTTGTTGGCCGACCAGGACGCGATACGGCAGCTTATAATGTGGTCGCAACCTCAACAGTGGTCATGTGCTGTTTTCGCAAGAAACCGTTTGAAGAGATGATGGCCCATACTCCGCATGTGGCACATCGTTTGCTGGAAATGACGTTGGACGAGCTGGACGCTGCCCGGGAATGGATGCTGGTTCTAGGGCGTAAAACGGCGCGCGAAAAGATCGCCAGCTTGTTGTCTATTCTGGCCCGGCGCGATGCCTCCTTGCAGCTTCACAAAGACAGCAACCGTCGCGTTTTTGATCTGCCGCTGACCCGCGAGGCGATGGCAGACTATCTGGGGCTGACGCTGGAAACCGTCAGCCGCCAAGTTTCCGCCCTGCGCAAGGATGGCGTGATCGAACTGGAGGGCAAGCGGCATGTGACCGTGCCTGACATGGGACGCCTTATGGAAGAGGCGGGAGATGACAGCGACGGCGGCTGCCTGATCTGACCACTCCTTGAGCAAGCGAAGGGGCCGAATGTGTCGCCCCCTTCTTACTTGAGCCCTTGCATTAGTGGGCCATCATAACCGGCACTTTTGCCTTCTCCAGCATATTGCGGGTTGCACCGCCCAGGATCGCCTCACGGAAACGGGAATGCCCGTAGGCCCCCATCACGATCAGATCTGCCGCTGTATCGACCGCATGTCGGTTCAACACGTCCGAGACGCGGGTCATGGTTTTGCTGAGCACATCAATCTCGCATTTGACCCCATGGCGCGACAGCATCTGGCACAGCAACCCGCCTGGATCTGAGCGCTCCGGCCCATGCTGCGGCGGGTCGATAACAACGACGCGGACCACATCCGCCGCCTGTAGCATTGGCAGCGCCTTGCGAATAGCGGTCATGGCTTCGATGCTTTCGTTCCAAGCAACCAATACGGTTTTCGGCTGCGCGGGCAGGGGCGCATCATCCGGCACCACAAGCACAGGCGCGCGACCTTCGAAAAGGGCCGCTTCGACAATGGCCTCCGCCTCGGCGGGACGGTCCTTGCCGTAGGGCTGGCCCAGCACAACAAGATCGCAAAACCGCGCCAAACGCGCAACGTGGCGGCCAATATCAGCCATCTGTGCGACACCTGTCTCAACGTTGAAGCTGACCGCTGACCGGGTCAGACGCTCGGTCGCAGTAGCTTCGATGCCACTGACCTCTTCCTTGGCACGGGCGAGGGTTTCTTGCAGCACCATCGCATTGGCCCCAGCGTAGTAATAGCCGGTTTGGGTGCGATCTACGCCAAGGCACAGCGCGTCAACATGGCCGTCGGCCAGCCGGGTCAATGAGATCGACTGCTCCAGCTGAGTTTCGGTGTTTGCGGGGGTGGTCAGAACAGTCAGCAGTGTCTTGTAGGACATATTAACCTCGCAGGGATATGTGCGACCGCAACGAACTTGTGGTTGTGCCGCGAGTTGCGTCATTATGAAGGTGCTTCTCACATTCTGCGGCAAACTGTCTTGATACAGATCAAGGCGTTGTCTGGCGCAGTTTTGCATTTAAGGCTCAGAAAAAACTGTCTGACGCGGACCAGAGAATCGTGTCGGGCAAGGAAAAGGGACGCAAGATGTCTAATTATATCAAGCTAATCGTGCTTGGTTTGGTCACGCTCTTCGCGATGATCGCGACCAATTATGCGCGGGATTTGGCCTATCAGGTTCATGCGATCATCATCATGATCGTGGCTGGCGGGCTGTTTCTATACACCCTTCGACACACCGATGAGCCTGTGATTACAACGGGATCGCTGCAGGGCGAGTACTTTGACAGTGTGGTGCGCGCCGGTGTGGTGGCAACCGCGTTCTGGGGCGTGGTCGGGTTTCTGGTGGGTGTCTTCATCGCCTTCCAGTTGGCCTTCCCAGTCCTGAACTTTGAGTGGGCGCAGGGGCTGGCCAACTTTGGACGGCTGCGGCCTCTGCATACTTCGGCGGTGATTTTTGCCTTTGGTGGCAATGCGCTGATCGCGACCTCATTCTACGTGGTGCAACGCACCTCGGCCGCTCGTCTCTGGGGGGGTAATCTGGCATGGTTTGTGTTCTGGGGCTATCAGCTGTTCATCGTGCTGGCGGCGACCGGCTATCTGTTCGGGTCGACCCAGTCCAAGGAATATGCAGAACCGGAATGGCATGTTGATCTCTGGTTGACCATCGTCTGGGTGGCCTATCTGGCGGTGTTCCTGGGCACCGTGATCAAGCGTAAGGAGCCGCATATCTATGTGGCAAACTGGTTCTACCTTGCGTTCATCGTGACCGTCGCCATGCTGCATCTGGTCAACAACATGACGATCCCTGTTAGCATCTGGGGCTCCAAATCGGTGATCATGTGGTCGGGCGTGCAGGACGCGATGGTACAGTGGTGGTATGGCCACAACGCTGTGGGCTTCTTCCTGACTGCGGGTTTCCTTGGCATGATGTACTACTTTGTGCCGAAGCAGGCTGAGCGTCCGGTTTTCTCATACAAGCTGTCGATCATCCACTTCTGGGCGTTGATCTTTCTCTACATCTGGGCCGGTCCGCACCACCTGCATTACACCGCTCTGCCGGATTGGGCCTCGACCCTTGGTATGGTGTTCTCGATCGTACTGTGGATGCCCAGCTGGGGCGGCATGATCAACGGCCTGATGACCCTGTCTGGCGCTTGGGACAAGCTGCGCACCGACCCGGTGATCCGGATGATGGTGATCTCGATCGGCTTTTACGGCATGTCCACCTTTGAAGGTCCGATGATGTCGATCCGTGCCGTGAACTCGTTGTCGCATTACACCGACTGGACCATTGGTCACGTTCACTCCGGCGCGCTTGGCTGGAACGGCATGATCACTTTTGGTGCGCTGTATTTCCTGGTGCCGGTTCTGTGGAAACGTGAGCGTCTCTACAGCCTCAGCCTGGTGTCCTGGCATTTCTGGCTGGCCACCATTGGCATCATTCTCTACGCGGCATCCATGTGGGTGACCGGCATCATGGAAGGCCTGATGTGGCGTGAAGTCGATGCCAACGGGTTCCTCGTGAACTCCTTTGCTGACACCGTGGCTGCGAAATTCCCGATGTACGTGGTACGCGCTCTGGGTGGGGTCATGTTCCTCGCTGGTGCCCTGATCATGTGCTACAACCTGTGGATGACTGTACGGCGTGCGCCAAGCCAAAGAGGCCAGCCTGACCGTCGCAGTCCCTGCTGAATAAGGAGGGCCCGAGCAATGGGAATTCTCGACAAACACAAAATCCTCGAGACCAACGCGACCCTCCTGCTGGTGTGCAGCTTCCTGGTTGTCACCATTGGTGGTCTGGTCCAGATCGCACCGCTGTTCTGGCTGGAGAACACCATCGAAGAGGTGGAAGGCATGCGTCCCTACACCCCGCTGGAGCTGGCCGGGCGTGATATCTACATCCGCGAAGGGTGCTACGTCTGCCACAGTCAGATGATTCGTCCTATGCGCGATGAGGTCGAACGTTACGGACCATATTCGCTGGCCGCAGAGTCGATGTATGACCACCCGTTCCAGTGGGGATCAAAGCGAACCGGTCCGGATCTGGCCCGTGTGGGCGGTCGCTACTCGGACGAATGGCACGTCGACCACCTGCGCGATCCGCAGTCGGTGGTGCCGGAATCCGTGATGCCAAAGTACGGCTTCCTTGAGAACAACCGGATTGATGGCGAATACATCGGTGATGTGATGGCGGCAAATGCGTTTGTCGGGGTGCCGTATTCCGAAGGGATGTTGGAGAACGCACAGGCAGACTTTCGTGCGCAAAGCAATCCTGATGCCGACTATGACGGCCTGCTGGAGCGCTATGGCGAGAAGGTCAGCGTCCGGAACTTCGACGGTCAGCCCGGGATCTCCGAAGCTGACGCTTTGATCGCCTATCTGCAGATGCTGGGGACCTTGGTTGATTTCTCGACCTTTACCCCCGTCGCCAACCGCTGATTGGAGGCAGACATGGACATTTATACTCTGCTTCGGGAATTCGCCGACAGCTGGATGCTGCTCTTCCTGTTTGTGTTCTTTCTGGCCGTGGTGGTCTGGGCGTTTCGCCCCGGCAGCACCAAGGTTTACAAGGATACCGCCAACATCCCCTTCCGGCACGAAGACAAACCCGCCCCAGAAATGGGTAAAGCCAAGGAGGCGCGGTCATGAGCAAGAAAGTGAAGAAGTTCGAGGACGACCCGAACACCACCGGCCACAGCTGGGACGGGATCGAGGAATTCGACAATCCGATGCCGCGTTGGTGGCTCTGGACCTTCTATGCGACCATTATCTGGGCCATCGGCTATACCGTTGCCTACCCGGCCTGGCCGGGGATCCAATCGGCGACAGCCGGTGTGCTGGGCTGGAACTCCCGGGCGCTGGTCGCTGAGGAAATCGCAGCCGTGAACGAGGCCAACGCCCCGATCAACAGCCGTCTGGAGGAGATTGAGCTGGCGTCTATCACCACCGATCCCGAGTTGAACGGCTATGCGGTTTCGGCTGGTTCCGCGGTGTTCAAGACCTGGTGCGCCCAATGTCACGGCGCTGGCGCGGCCGGGGCGAAAGGGTATCCGAACCTTCTGGATGATGACTGGCTTTGGGGCGGGTCGATGGAGGACATTCACGCCACCATCGCCCATGGTATCCGCAACGAAGAAAGCGACGATGCGCGCTACTCTGAGATGCCAGCCTTTGGCCGGGATGAGTTGCTGGAGAAGGAAGAGATTGATCAGGTCGTGAACTATGTGATGTCTCTTTCGGGTGAGCCTCAGGATGCCGCCAAGGTCGAGGCGGGGTCTGTGATCTTCGCGGACAATTGTGCTTCTTGCCACATGGACGATGGCACCGGTGACCGCTCCCAGGGGGCGCCGAACCTCGCAGATGCCATCTGGCTCTATGGTGGGGATCACGCGACACTGACCGAAACCGTCTACAACTCGCGTTACGGGGTCATGCCAAACTGGAACGCGCGCCTGACAGAGGCCCAGATCCGCGCGGTCACCGCTTATGTGCATCAATTGGGCGGCGGTGAATAAGGCTGCGCCCTTTCATACAGTATCAGCATCGAGCGGGGCTGCCTTTGGGCGGCCCCGTTCCGTTTCAGCCTGTTGGCACATGGTTGATTTTCCCCTTGAAGCTACAGTCGCTGTAGGATGTAGCAGGGGTGGGCAATCAAATAGGTGATCTCATGCCCAATACTCGTTTTCTCGACGTAACACCGATGCTCGACAGCAAGGCACCAGCGATAGCTGCGTTGATTTCGGAACGTGGCTGGCAGCAGCTGTCACCTCATGAACGGATCGGTGCAGCCTATGACTACGTCCGCGATGAGATCCTGTTTGGCTATAATGTGGCCGACACGCGCCCCGCCTCGTTGGTACTTGCGGATGGCTACGGTCAGTGCAACACAAAGGCGACGCTGCTGATGGCCGTGTTGCGCGCGCTTGGCATTCCGTGTCGACTGCACGGGTTCACCATCGATAAGAGCCTGCAACGCGGAATAGTGCCTGAACTTGTGTATTGGATGGCCCCACGCAACATCCTGCATTCTTGGGTTGAGGTTCGTCTGGACGCCCGATGGATCAATCTTGAGGGGTTCATTCTAGATCAGC
This sequence comes from Phaeobacter sp. BS52, assembly GCF_045040595.1. Taxonomy (NCBI): domain Bacteria; kingdom Pseudomonadati; phylum Pseudomonadota; class Alphaproteobacteria; order Rhodobacterales; family Roseobacteraceae; genus Phaeobacter; species Phaeobacter sp. BS52. Next base: position 3,439,519 of record NZ_CP090662.1, read on the forward strand.
AGGTCTTGGGTTCGTTGCAAGCGGCGTTTCCGGGCCGGACGTCGTTATGTGCCTACGGCGCGGGCACGGATTGTCTGCAAGCGCCAATGGTCAGCTGGCAGGGGCGAGATACCTACATTCAGCGAACCGGTATCAATGGCGATCTTGGTGTTTTCGACAGTCCGGATGCGTTTTTTGGCGCATATGAACAGGCACTGACGGGGGTGCGGGGGTGGCTCTACCGAAACATAATTCGTCATTGGATGAACCACCGGGTGGCTGCGATCCGGCGCGGGGCTGTCGCTGGCGCTGCCTGGCGGTGATAACGCACTGATGCCGGATGTTTCCGCTCGAGTTTTTACGGATCGCTGAAATCGCAGCACCTATTTTACGGGTCTTTGATCCCTGTCAAATACCCAAGCAGCGTTCCTGGGTAATATCCCTTCTTGAGACAGTGCCGTCGGTTCGCCCTTTCCAGCGCCGATGGCTGTCCAGTTCGCCCTCCTGCTTTGCAGCGGCGGACCCGGCGTCGGCTTTTCGATCTGTTCGCGCGTTTCCTGAAAAGCCGACGCTCTGACGCTCCCAGAGGACTGACAGGGCTGATGTGTCCTTGTGAACGTCGCGCTACCCAGCGCGCAGCGATCACGCTATGCTCTTTCTCAGAGAGAAGGTGCTTAGCGAATGGGCCTGCGCTCTGGTGTCACATCTGCGACGCGGCGACGCGCGGGGGCTTGTCGCAATAACATGTAAACACCTGTATTATATGAGATTATGGTGCGTGCTGTAATTTCGGACAGAATGCCGCGCCCGGTTGACGGCGTCCGAGTAGCGGCAAAGATGCGTTCCGTATATGCGTTTGATCCACGTCAAGGTTCGTCCGTGGCGCATCTGGGACAACCGCTGCAACAAAGCAAGATTTGGAGTGAGTCCGTGAGCGATTCCGATCCCGCCCCCAGCCTGTATGCCGCCCATGAGCCGATATTCCCTCGCCGTGTGTCCGGGCCGTTTCGAAACCTGAAATGGTATATCATGGCGGTGACGCTGGGGATCTACTACCTGACGCCCTGGATCCGCTGGGACCGGGGGCCCGCACTGCCGGATCAGGCGGTTTTGCTGGATCTGGCCAACCGGCGCTTTTATTTTTTCTGGATCGAAATCTGGCCGCATGAATTCTACTTCGTCGCGGGCCTGCTGATCATGGCCGGTCTGGGGTTGTTTCTGTTCACCTCGGCGCTTGGCCGTGTCTGGTGTGGCTACACCTGTCCGCAGACTGTCTGGACCGACCTGTTCATTCTGGTGGAACGCTGGATCGAAGGGGATCGAAACGCACGATTGCGTCTACACCGCCAGAAAAAGCTGGATTTCCGAAAGGCGCGGCTGCGGGTAACCAAATGGGTCGTCTGGCTCCTGATCGGGCTCGCAACCGGGGGCGCATGGGTGTTCTACTTTGCGGATGCACCAACCCTGCTGCGGGATCTGCTGACGGGTCAGGCCCACCCCGTTGCCTATACCACGATGGCCATTCTGACCGGCACCACCTTCCTTTTTGGCGGCTTTGCCCGAGAGCAGATCTGTATCTATGCCTGCCCTTGGCCGCGTATTCAGGCCGCGATGATGGATGAGGACACTTTGACCGTAGGCTACCGCGAATGGCGCGGAGAGCCACGTGGCAAGCCTCGCAAGACCGATGAGCCCGGTTTGGTGCATGGCGACTGCATTGATTGTATGGCCTGCGTCAACGTCTGCCCGATGGGGATCGACATTCGCGATGGGCAACAGATGGAGTGTATTACCTGCGCCCTCTGTATTGATGCCTGTGATGATGTGATGGAGCGGATCGGCAAACCGCGCGGATTGATCGACTACATGGCGCTGAGCGATGAGGCGAATGAGCGCGCAGGACATGCACCCAAGAACATCTGGAAACACATCCTGAGGCCGCGGACCATCATGTATACGGCGCTATGGGGGAGTGTCGGTCTGGCGCTGTTGTTTGCCCTGTTCATCCGCTCTGACATCGAACTGACGGTTGCTCCGGTGCGCAACCCAACCTTTGTGACCCTCTCCGACGGATCGATCCGCAACACCTACGACGTGCGGCTGCGCAACAAGACTGGTGAGCCTCGTCCATTTGAGCTGTCGATCAAGGGGGAGCCTGCAATGCAACTGGAACTGGAAGGGGTCGATGGCACGATTGTCACCGTACCTGCGGATACCAGCTTCCTTCAGCGGGTCTATATCGTGGCACCAAAAACCGCCGAGGCTGCATCTGCACGCAGTACGCCGGTGCGGATCTGGGTCGCTGATCTCGACAATGGAGAGCGCGCGTATAAGGATACCAGCTTTAATGGGCGGGGAGCCGGGCAATGAGTGAAGGTAAAACACCACGGCAGTTCACCGGCTGGCACATGCTCATGGTCTTTGGCGGGGCGTTCACCGTGATCATCGGCGTCAATATTGCGCTGGCAGTCAATGCGGTGCGCACCTTTCCAGGGCTTGAGGTGAAGAACAGCTATGTCGCCAGCCAAAGCTTTGATGCCCGCCGCGATGCGCAGCAGGCGCTGGGCTGGTCGGTCTATGCCTCGGCTATTGGCGATCAGGTGAAACTGGAAATCACCGATGCCGATGGTGCCCCGGTTGAGGTCGCCGCGTTGCGCGCGACCCTTGGCCGCGCGACCCATGTGAAGGATGATCAGACCCCGGATTTCCGGTTTGACGGCACGGCTTATGTTGCTCCGGCTGAGTTGAGCGCTGGAAACTGGAACATCCGAATGGTCGCACGGGCGGAGGACGGTACGGAGTTTACGCAGCGTGTCATCCTGCATGTGGCGCGGTAAACGATGAGCACCGCCGTCCGCCCTCAGCTTGCGGCCTGTCCGGGCTGCGTTGCCGCACCAAATGGCACAGTAGAACAGGCGCCAACGGAGGCGCGTCTGGCGCTGTCACTGCCCAGCATCCACTGTCAGGCCTGTATCTCAACCGTCGAGCGCGGATTGAACGCGGTGCCGGGCGTGCGGAGCGCGCGTGTGAATCTCACACTGAAGCGCGCGCTGATTGAGGCGGACCCCGAAGTGCGCGCATTGGATCTGGTGCCGGTGCTGGAACGTCTGGGGTTCGAGGCGCATGAGCTGGACCTCGCGGCGCTAAGTGCAACCCAGACAGATCAGGCCGGTCGTGACCTGTTGATGCGGTTGGCGGTTGCCTTCTTCGCCTCCATGAACGTAATGCTGCTGTCGATTTCGGTCTGGTCCGGGGCGAGCGACGCAACCCGCGATATGTTCCATTGGATCTCTGCGGCGATCACCTTCCCGGCGATCTTGTTTGCGGGGCAGCCGTTCTTCCGCAATGCCTGGCAAGCCCTTCGGGTGGGGCGGTTGAATATGGACGTGCCGATTGTTCTGGCAATTGTTCTGGCCCTGCTGACATCGCTGTGGGAGACCTCCCTGTCCGGAGAGCATGCGTATTTCGATGCGGCGCTGACGTTGACCTTCTTCCTGCTGGCCGGGCGGTATCTGGATCATCGCACCCGCGCGGTCGCCCGGTCCGCTGCGGAGGAATTGGCCGCCCTGGAAGTGCCGCGTGCGCTACGCCTGGAGTCGGCGGGGCAACCGGTGGAAGTGGCGGTCGCAGATCTGGTCATTGATGACCATATTCTTGTGCGCCCCGGTGGGCGAATGCCCGTAGATGGCGTCGTGCTGGACGGGCAGTCTGAACTGGACCGATCCCTGCTGACCGGCGAAACGCTGCCGGTTTTTGCCGAAGTCGGAAGCTCGGTTTCGGCAGGTGAGGTCAATCTGACCGGTCCCTTGGTGATCCGCGCGACGGCGGTCGGGAACGAAAGCTCTCTGAATCAGCTGGCGGATCTTGTCGCCATCGCGGAATCCGGACGCTCGCGCTATACCTCATTGGCGGATCGGGCTGCAAAGCTCTATGCGCCGGGGGTTCACATTCTGTCGGGGCTGGCCTTCCTCGGCTGGTATCTCTTCACCTTCGACATGCGGGTCGCGCTGAATATCGCGGCAGCTGTCTTGATCATCACCTGCCCCTGTGCGCTGGGCCTGGCCGTGCCTGCGGTGACCACGGCAGCTTCGGGCCGGTTGTTCAAAAAAGGTATGTTGATCAAACATGCAACCGCGCTGGAACGTCTGGCTGAGGTGGATACCGTCGTTTTCGATAAAACCGGCACGCTGACCAACGGGCAGCCGCGCTGTGATGATTTCGACCAATTGTCATTGTCGGACCAGAGGCTGGCCTATGCGTTGGCGCAGGGATCGGACCACCCGCTGTCAGTCGCAATCTGCCGTGCGGCCGTGCAGGCCGGGATCAAGGCGGCCGTCGTGACCGCACAAGAAGAAGTTCCCGGATATGGCAGTGAGGCCTCGTATGAGGGCCAACGAGTGCGTCTTGGTCGTGCGGCCTGGGTCGGGGCCGAACCGGGAGAGAAGACAGCGGCCTATCTTGATCGGGGGGCAGGCGCACCGCAGGCTCTGACGTTTTCCGACAGTCTGCGGCCCGGCGCTGCTGATGCCGTTGAGGCGCTTTTGAACGCGGGCAAAGATGTCTGGCTGATCTCCGGTGATGCAGAGGGGGCGGTTCGTGATCTCGCAACGCGTCTAGGAATTAAGAGCTGGATTGCCGCAGCCTTGCCGCAGGACAAATGCGACCAGGTATCACTGTTGTCGCAGCAGGGGCATCGGGTGTTGATGGTGGGCGATGGGCTTAATGACACGGCAGCGCTGGCGGCGGCCCATGTCTCCATCTCGTCGGCCTCAGCGCTGGATGCAGCACGGGTGGCCTCAGATATTGTTCTGCTGGGGCAGGATCTGTCACCTATCGCTGAAGCCTGCACCGTTGCCCAGAAAGCCACCCGCCGCATCCGCGAGAATTTCCGCATTGCGACGCTTTACAATGTGATCGCAGTCCCCCTCGCAGTCGCTGGGCTTGCGACCCCATTGGTGGCCGCCTTGGCGATGTCGACCTCGTCGATTACAGTATCCCTGAACGCGCTGCGCCTGCGGTAATGAACTGCGCGCACGACTGCGGCCCCAGACCAAGAGAGTTTTGATGAGCGTACTGACCTATCTGATCCCGATATCCCTGTTCCTGGGGGGCGTTGGCCTTGTCGGGTTTCTTTATACCGTGCGTTCGAATCAATATGATGATCCTGAAGGGGACGCCCGCCGCATCCTGAGCGATGAGTGGGACGACCATCCAAAGCCCTGATAAGGCCCTTTCCAACCTGTAGCAGTCAGTCAAAAGAAAAGGCGCCTCAGGGGCGCCTTCTCCTGTTGGCTCTGCGATCCCGCGCTTAGGAGGGACCGACCGTTTCGCAAGTGATATTGCGGGCAGAAAGGCGGCGGCAGGCGAGGGCCGCACTCTCTTTGGTCATGCCAAGAAAATTGGCATCAAAGCCACGAGGTGTTCTGACAACTTTGCGTAGGCTGCCGTCCAGGGTGGCCATTTCGGCCAAGGCCGTACGCAGCAGCACCTTTTCAGCCTGATAGCGGCTGCCGTAGCGCCCGACATTGATCCCCCAGTACCGCCCGCCTGATGTAGACAGGCGGGTGACAACGACGGGTTCCGGTTCTGCGGTCGTCTGGTTTTCGGCCAGCCGCGCGGGACGGGCCATCGGACGCAGCCCGACAAAGGGGCGCGGCTTGGCGATCGGGGTTGAGGCTTGCTCGGCGACGGCAGCGATGACTTCTGCCTCGGCAATTGCTGCCGTGATGCTGGCCTGTAGCACATCGCGATCCAGCTTTGGTGCGGCTTCGCTTGCGGCCGAAGGTGCTTCGGTGGTTGGCGCATCGGCGGTCGTGGTGCTTGTCTGCGCCTCTGCCAGCAGCGTCGATGTGTCCGGTTCGGCGGATGCCGGGCGACCTTTGGGACGCAGGCTGGTTTTCACCAGACCCGAAACGCGAATGGTTTTGCCTGCGGCACCATTTGGCGCGCTGTCGCCAGCGTCGGCCAGCTGCGTTCCAAGACCCCGATTGCCTTGATAAGGCGGGCGGGCTGGGCGGCGGAGTTTGGCGCGACTGGGCGCGCGGCGAAAGCCGAGATCCAGCAGTTCGGCCACTTTGGCATTGCGGGAGGTAGAGGATTTGCCACCAAAAACCGTAGCTATAACCCGTTCATTGCCACGTTCGGCCGAGGCGACGAGGTTGAAACCGGCGGCACGGGTGTAGCCAGTCTTGATCCCATCGGCGCCACGGTAGGCCGCCAGCAAGCGGCGGTTGGTGTTGGGCACCTTGCGCACGCCCGCATCCGTCGATCGGCGCGAGAACAGGTTGTAGTATTCGGGATAGTCATAGAGCAGGTGCCGCCCCAGCGTTGTCATGTCGCGGGCAGTGGACATATGCCCTTTCTGGGTCAGGCCGTGCGCGTTTTTGAAAGTGGTGCGCGACATGCCAAGCGCCTTGGCAGTGCGGGTCATGCGCCGGGCGAAAGCGGCCTCAGATCCGGCCAGTGTCTCGCCGATGGCAGTGGCGGCATCATTGGCGGATTTCACTGCAGCAGCGCGGATCAGGTAACGAAAGGCAATGCGCTGACCAGTTTTCAGGCCCAGCTTGGAGGGCTGTTCGGAGGCGGCGTTACGGCTGATTTTTACCTTGGTATCAAGGCTGATCTCGCCGTTGCGAACCGCCTCGAACGCGATATAGAGCGTCATCATCTTGGTCAGGGAGGCGGGGTGCAGCCGGGTATCAGCGTTGCGCGAGTGCAAGACCTCTCCAGTCCGGGCATCAATCACCATCGCAGCGTATGGCGCAGCCATTGCATCGGGGGGCGCAGTTGCGACCATCGATAGGAAAATAACCAGTCCCAAGACCCAACGCCCCAGACGGGAACACGCCCGTCCTGCGCGGATCAGCGGAGTCCGCCTGACCTGCACGATATCTGCCATTTTTGCCTCTTGCCGCCGGTTTTCCGACTGACGTTTTTTGCCTGTATTAAAAAAGCGTAACACAGGGTCTGTTCGGAATAAACAGTGAGGTTTTTAAGGGAAAATCGCGAACAGGCCAGAGGCTTCGATATCTAGTGGAACGTCTGGAGAGTACCCACTACATCGGCGGTTGGTTAAGGAAGTGTTAGCAAAAAAAGTCGCAGAGCTTGGGGTCTTGAGCGGTTGTGCGCTGCCATCTGGTGCAGGGATGCAACAAGGTCGAGCGCAGGCACGTCCTGTTGGCTCCTCGTTAGTGTGACGGGTCGCTTGCAGCGCTTTTGCCCGGGCGCCTCATCAGGGGTGATGCTGGCCGGTAAAGTAGAAGGGACCTGTATAGGCCAGTTCCAGAGAAAACGCACAGGGGGCAGAGATTCGCGCGGTGATAGCCGCCCGCAGCGCTGCAAGTAACCTGTTGGAAAAATCTGCATCGCGATGGGGCTTCACCAGCACGGAGACCTTCACCGCAACATGGGTGTGGTGATAGGTATCGGTCGGGTAACCGCGCCCCTTGCAATCGCCCGCACCGTCGTCGTGGGACAGGATGACCTGTTCGATCTCAGCAAGGATCGCGGGGATATCAAGATCGAGATCGCTGCTGTATTTTATTTCGGCATGAGGCATGAGCGTGTCCATTGTGTTGGGTCTTGGGGCGTTTACTGAGGTAGAAAGTGTATCAACTGATCCGCGCCACCAGCGCGGGCAGGGCGCTCAGATCGGCAATTTCTGTATATCGGGAACTGTGAACCGGGGCCGGGGCGTATTCGACTTCCCAGACCAAACCATGCGGTACATAGGTGCCCCAGCCACCCGCCTCGATGATGGGCACCACGTCTGATCGCATAGAGTTTCCCACCATCATCGCATGTTCGGGGCCATCGCCGTGTCGTGCAAAAATCTCGGCATAGATCTGTGGCGTTTTCTCCGAAACGATCTCAACGCCGTCGAACAGATCCCCCAAACCGGACTGTGCCAGTTTGCGCTCCTGATCCAGAAGATCGCCCTTAGTGACCAGCACCACCCGGTGGCTGTCAGCCAACGCCTCAACCGCGCTTTGCGCGTTGGGCAGCAATTCGATCGGGTAGGACAGCATCATCTGGCCTGCGACAATCAACTCCTGAATCACGCTTGCTAAGCACGCGGGCATCCGTCACCTCAATGGCGGTTTCAATCATCGACAGGGTGAAGCCTTTCACGCCGTAGCCATAGCGGCCAAGGTTCTGCTTCTCCGCGGCCAGCAGACGCGCGCCGAGAGCTTGCGAATCGAGCTCCCGCGGGACGTGGTCCATCAGCAATTCGGCAAAGCGATCCTGAGTAATGCGGAAAAATCGTTCATTATGCCAAAGGGTATCATCGGCATCGAAGCCAATTGTTGTCAATTTTCGGGTCAATACGACACGCTCAATGCCTTTTCCTATTCACCAGAAAGGCTATATAAGCGGAACACCAAAATCCATCCACGATCGGAAGTCTGTGCCAATGCTGCCCACGCCAGTTATGATGTCGGATCATTCAGATGACGATACCGATCTCGGTGTCCTCACCAAGACCCGGCCCAAAACGCAGCGTCCGCCGCGCTATAAGGTGCTGTTGCTGAACGATGACTATACCCCGATGGAATTCGTGGTCATGGTGCTGGAACGGTTCTTCAACATGACCCATGCCGAGGCGTTTGAAGTGATGCTGACCGTGCATAAAAAGGGCGTCGCTGTGGTTGGCGTGTTTAGCCACGAGATCGCCGAGACCAAGGTCGGGCAAGTTATGGATTTTGCCCACCGCCATCAGCATCCTCTGCAATGCACGATGGAAAAAGAAGAATAAAAAGAGGCCCCTAGATGTCTGTGCGTCTGTCACTGGCCGTCGAGACGGGTGGTTTTCCCGTGCCCGAAACCGGCCATATCGCAGTGTTTTACCCCACCTCTGATTTGGATCTGTCGGCACTGCCGAAAGAGCGGGTTCTGATCGTGCAGCCCTTTGCTCCTGATCATGCTGGGCTTGTGGCGCGGGGCTATGACTGCGTGCCTGAGGTGCCTGCTGAGGCACGGTTTGCGGCAGCGGTTGTGTTCCTTTCGCGTGCTAAGGCGCTGACGCGTGGCCTATTGGCGCAGGCGGCAGAGCTCTGCGATGGGCCTGTCCTGGTCGACGGCGGCAAGACGGACGGCGTCGATTCGGTGTTGAAAGCTCTGCGCGCGCGCTGCGAGGTGTCAGCACCTATCTCAAAAGCTCACGGGAAGGCGTTCAGCTTCGATGCGACAGGCACAGATCTGAGCGACTGGCAGGCTGCAACCACGCAGATTGACGGAGGGTTTCAGACCGCTCCGGGAGTGTTTTCCGCCGATGGTGTCGATCCGGCCTCGGCCCTGCTTGTCGCTGCACTGCCGGAGAAGCTGGGCCGTAATGTGGTCGATCTTGGCGCAGGCTGGGGGTATCTGTCCTCAGCGGTTCTTCAACGAGAGAGCGTGCAGGCGCTGCATCTTGTCGAAGCTGACCACAGTGCGCTTAACTGTGCACGACAGAATATAAACGATCCTCGCGCCCAGTTTCACTGGGCGGATGCCCGCAATTGGCAGACAACCGAGCGGGTCGATTGTGTCATCTCCAACCCGCCGTTCCATACCGGTCGCGCGGCTGAGCCATCGCTGGGACAGGCCTTCATCACCGCAGCCTCCGGGATGCTGGCACCTGCCGGGGTGTTCTGGCTGGTTGCCAACCGGCATCTTCCCTATGAGGCCACGCTTGCCGAACAGTTCGCTACGGTGACGGAGGCCGCAGGTGACAACCGCTTCAAAGTGCTGCAGGCCAGCCGCCCACGCCGTCATCGCCGCTGACGCAGGCGGACGACAAAGGATGGTTCACTTGTTTCTGTCCGCAGTCTAGGTTGCAGAAAAGAGGCTGGCCGCTGGTCCGTCCTCTCAGTCCTGACGGAGGTCATTCATGTCTTTTTCCATTTCTGGCAAAACGGCCATCGTCACCGGCTCGGCCAGTGGCATCGGCTTGGCCATAGGTAAGCAATTTGCTGCGGCTGGTGCCAATGTGATGTTTGCCGATACCGATGAACGGGCCTTGCTGAGTGAGCTGGGCACCCAGGCGGATGAGAGCAATATTCGCTATTTTGCCGGAGATTTGCGGGAACGGCTGACCATCGCCAATCTCCTGTCGGCAACGATTGATGCCTTTGATGAGGTCGATATCCTGGTCAACGGCGCCCGGCAGGTGGTGCCGACCGATCCGCTGGATCCGGAAGATGAGTCGATGGAACTGCTGCTCAATGAAACCCTGCTGCCGACCATGCGTCTGTCACAACAGGTGGCACGACGTATGATCAAGCAGGCGGAGCAGCGCGACAGTAGCGGACCAAATGGCGCGATCATCAACCTGTCATCCATCGCAGCGCGCCGGTCCCACCCTGAACTTATGGCCTATTGCGTGGCCTCCGCCGCACTCGATCAGCTGACGCGCTCTTTGTCGGTGTCGCTTGCGCCGCATCGGATCCGAGTCAATTCCATCGCTTTCGGCTCGGTGATGAGTGCCTCGATGCAGGCCACGTTGAAGGACAACCGCGCTTATCGGCAGGATATCGAACGGCATACGCCGCTGGGCCGGATCGCCTCTCCCAGTGAGCTGACCGAAGCGGCGCAGTTCCTTGCTTCCGACGCAGCCGCCTTTATGACCGGACAGATTGTCACATTGGACGGTGGGCGCACGTTGCTGGACACGGTTGCTGTGCCGGTCCATTAAACCATCTCCACCTCTCCTGCGGACATAGGCGATCAGATGAGCACCGATATGATTAACGAAAAGGCCCGCGCAGCGGCCTGGTTCAAATCTTTGCGCGATGACATCGTCGCGGCTTTCGAAGCACTGGAAGACAGCCACAACAGCGGCCCGCTCTGGGATCAGCCTGCCGGTCGGTTTGAGGTCAGCGAAACCACCCGTCGCGCCGAGGATGGCAGCGATGCTCGGCGGCGGCATGATGAGTGTGATGCGCGGTGGCCGGGTGTTTGAGAAGGTTGGCGTCAATATCTCCGAGGTTTACGGCACCCTGGGGGCACGCGCCCAATCTGCCATGGCGGCCCGCAAGGGGATCCCTGGCATGCAGGGCGATCCGAGGTTCTGGGCCTCCGGCATTTCCCTTGTTGCCCATATGCAGAACCCCCATGCGCCCGCAGTCCACATGAACACGCGGATGTTCTGGACCCCGCATGCCTGGTGGTTCGGCGGCGGCTCCGACCTTAACCCTTGTATTGAGTATGACGACGATACGGCCCATTTCCACCGCACCCAGGAACAGCATCTGGCACCGCATGGGGACGCGCTCTATGGAGAGCTGAAAGACTGGGCGGATGAGTATTTCCATATCCCCCATCGCCACCGGGCGCGAGGCGTTGGCGGGATCTTCATGGATGATCGCAACACGGGTGATTGGGAGGCTGATTTTGCCCTGACGCAGGACATTGGCCGCGCCTTTCTTCCCGCCTATCTGCCATTGGTTGAAAAACGGCGGCCGATGGCGTTTGGCGCACCGGAAAAGGACATTCAGCTGGTCCATCGTGGTCTCTATGCTGAATATAATCTGGTCTATGATCGTGGGACCAAATTCGGGCTCGAAACCGGTCATGATGCCAATGCGGTGCTGATGAGCCTGCCACCAATGGCCAAATGGATCTGACGTCGCGGTGTTTTGCTGATTGCGGCATGGGGATGCCTTGATCATTGCTCTGATCGGTCGGTCGCGCTTTACTGAGGCAAAGCGTGGCATTGCACGCAGATCCGGGGCAGATCAGGGCAGGTCCATATGAGCAGACTTTGGCTGTTGATTGCAGCAGTGTTGATGCTGGCCTCTTGCGGGTCACGCACCTCATCTGTCGCGCCGCCTTCACCGCCGATCGGTGAGCCGGTCCAGCCGGGGGAGACCGCTGCCAGCCTCGCCGTGGCGCGCGCGCGGTTGATCACCCAACCCAAATTTGGCGACAGTGATCCACACCCCTGGGATGGCCGCACGCCCTGGTCCTATCCGATCCACGGGATTGATGTTTCGCGCTGGCAAGGCGACATCGACTGGCACCGGGCGAAGGCGGCGGGCATCAGCTTTGCTTATCTCAAGGCGACCGAAGGCGGCGATCTGGCGGATCCGAAGTTTCGCGATCACTGGCGCGGCGCGCGGCGGGCCGGTGTGAAACGCGGGGCTTATCATTATTATTATTTCTGCCGCCCTGCGGCCGAGCAGGCGCGCTGGTTCATCCGCCATGTCCCGCGCGACAGCGCCGCCTTGCCCCACGTGCTGGATATGGAATGGACGCCCCATTCACGTACTTGCACAAAACGGCCTTCCGGCAGTAAAATCCGTGCTGAGGCGGATCGGTTTCTCGATATTCTTGAGGCGCATTACGGACGTCGCCCGGTGCTCTACACCACCGTTGATTTCTACCGTGATACTGGCATCGGCCGCCTGAGGGGCACCGAATTCTGGCTGCGCTCTGTTGCGGATCACCCCCATGTTACCTATCCCGGCGCGCTTTGGCGGTTCTGGCAATATACCGGCACCGGGCGGGTGCCGGGGATTGAGGGGAACGTTGATCTGAATGTCTTTGGTGGCGGGCCAGAGCGTTGGTTGCGCTGGTCCGGTCAGATCTGAGGCACCACACTTTGCGCATCTCCTGGCTGAAAATATCCCGGAGTGCGAGGCAGCGCCTCACATCCCTTGGCCAGCCCTTAGCTTTTCCAGTCGAAGAAGCCTGCCCCGGCTTGGGCCAGCAGCTTTGCCGCCATCTCACGGCCCAGTTCCGCGCCGTCCTCAATCGGGCAGAACTGCTCATCGCTGATCGCCTCGGAACCGTCAGGGCGTAGAACTTCGCCGCGCAATCGCAGTGTTCCGCCGTCCAGGGTGGCCAGCCCGGCAATCGGGGTTTCGCAGGAGCCGTCAAGTGCAGCCAGAAACGCGCGCTCTGCCGCCAGCCGCTCTCCGGTTTTGCGGTCGTGAAGGGCGGCCAGCATATCGCCGGTGCGGCTGTCATCCGCGCGCCGCTCAATCCCGATGGCGCCCTGGGCAACGGCGGGCAGCATGTCCTCAGGCGGAATGGGGGTTGCGGGCACCTGATCTGCGCCGAGCCGGTTCAGGCTTAGGCCATTGCCAGGAATGTGCATTCCGCGACACCATCACGCAGCTTGGTCAGGCGTGTCTGAACGTTACCGCGAAACTCCACCACCTGCAGATCGGGGCGACGATGCAACAGCTGGGCGCGTCGCCGCAGCGAGGAGGTGCCGACAACCGCCCCTTCGCGCAGATCAGCGATGGCAGTGACATCTGGCGAGACGAAGGCGTCACGCACGTCTTCGCGGGGCAGATAAGTTTCCAGCAGCAGCCCGGCAGGCTGTGCCACGGGCATATCCTTCATCGAATGCACCGCGATATCGATGGCTCCAGACAACAGATCCTCTTCGATTTCCTTGGTGAACAGACCTTTGCCGCCCAGTTCCTTCAGCGGTTTGTCCGCCGCGATCAGCGCCTGATTGTCCCCACTGGTTTTTATCACCACGATCTCAAAGGCATCTTGTGGCAGATCGAAGGCCGCAACCAGCCGGGCGCGTGTTTCATGGGCCTGGGCCAGCGCCAGAGGCGAACCGCGGGTGCCGATTTTCAGGGGCGAAGCGGGGGAGGGCAGATCAATCTGTGTCATGTATTGACCCTTAATCGCGACATAATGCCATGACAAGCACCGGTCCTGCTGCCCTTGACAATTTGCCGCCAAGGCTAGACCTCAGATGCAACACAGATATGAGGGTGACCATGGCCGAACAGAAGAAACTGCTGCGCGCATTGGCGGGCGAGACACAGGATGTGCCGCCGATTTGGATGATGCGTCAGGCCGGTCGCTATCTGCCGGAATATCGCGCCACACGGGCCGAGGCGGGCGATTTTCTGTCGTTATGCTACAATCCGGAGCTGGCAACCGAGGTCACCCTGCAGCCAATCCGCCGCTACGGGTTCGACGCCGCGATCCTTTTTGCCGATATTCTTCTGGTGCCGCAGGCTTTGGGGGCGGATCTGTGGTTCGTAACCGGCGAGGGGCCGCGCCTTTCGACAATCACCACCGAAGCGGATTTCGCCAAGCTGGGCCCGGTCAGCGATATTCACGAAACGCTGAACCCCATCTATGAGACGGTGCGCTTGCTCTCTTCGGCGCTGCCTTCTGAGACCACGCTGATCGGCTTTGCCGGTGCGCCTTGGACTGTCGCGACCTATATGATCGCCGGGCGCGGCACCCCAGATCAGGGGCCTGCGCACTTGCTGCGTCAGGATAACAACCCGCTGTTTGAGGCCCTGCTGGCGCGCATCACAGAGGCGACCATTGAATATCTGTCGATGCAGATCAAAGCCGGTGCAGAGGTGGTCAAAATCTTCGACAGCTGGGCAGGCTCGCTGCGTGGCGAGGCGTTTGAGAAATACGCGCTGGAGCCGTGCCGCCAGATCACCGAGGCGTTGAAAAAGCGTCATCCGGGCATCCCGGTCATTGGCTTCCCGCGTGAGGCCGGTGACAAATATGTCGGTTTTGCCAAGGCAACCGGGGTGGATTGCGTCGCGCTCGATAATTCGGTGGATCCTGAATGGGCCGCAGCCCATGTTCAGGTAGACGGCTGTGTGCAGGGCAATCTTGCCTCGCGTCATATGGTCACCGGCGGTCAGGAACTGGTGGATGACACCCGCCGCATCGTCAAAGCCTTTGGCAATGGGCCGCATATCTTCAACCTTGGTCATGGCATCACGCCTGATGCGGACCCGGACAATGTGCAGCGCATGATTGATGCGGTACGGGGCGGCTGATCCGTTTGCACTCTACAATGTAATGCTTGCGATAGTCTTGCGCGCTGAGGCCAATTGCGGCATCAGCGCCTTTTGCGATCACGCCGAAAGGGCAAGTCGATGGACTACAAGAAATCTGGTGCCCCTAAAAAGGGCAAGAACAGCCCGCGCCACCAAGAACACAACGCCAAAGGGTCCGACAAGAACCCCTACGGTGGTCGCGAAACAAAAGCGGACCTGCTGGCGCGGATGAAGGCGGCGGCTGAGAAAACCAAGAAAGTCGACTGACCTAGCGTCGGCGCTGCATCAGGTCCGCCAGTATCTGGGCCGTATGCTCACCGCGTTCTGGCGCGGGAGGGGCGGTCCAATCGCCCTGATCTGAAAATCGCGGCGCGGGTGCCGCCTGCAGGCCATTGTCTGCCATGATCCAGGTCCTGCGCGTGTTCATTGGGTGGTTCATGGCTTCTTCTGGCGACAGGACTGGGGCCACGCAGGCGTCGCTGCCATCGAACAGATCGGCCCAGTAGTCCCGCGTCTGGGTCGCAAAGATCCCGGTCAGCCGCGCGGCGAGCACGGGCCACAGCCTTTTGTCATGCTGCTGGGCGAATTGTGCGTCCTCGTCCAGATTCAGGCATGACAGAAACTTTGCATAGAACTGCGGTTCGAGACATTGCACGCTGATGTGGCCGCCGTCGGCGCAGAGGTAGCAACGGCTCCAATGGGGCCCATCCAGCAGGCTTGTCCCGCGCGCCGTTGCAAACTGCCTGCCCTGTTGCAATGTCATCAGCAGGTTCATCATATGGGCCGATCCATCGTATATCGCTGCGTCGACCACACATCCGGACGGGCTATCATCGTGGGCGCTTCCGCGCTTCACAAGTGCCGCAAGAATACCAGCGACCAGATAAAGCGCACCTCCACCAATATCGCCTACCAGCGTCGCAGGCGGCTGGGGTGGCGTTCCTGGCGTCGCGTCATACCAGAGTGCGCCCGAGAGCGCGGTATAGTTCAGATCATGGCCTGCAGTCTGCGCCAGTGGGCTGTCCTGCCCCCAGCCTGTCATGCGACCATAGATGAGATCAGGGTTGCGAGCATGGCAGTCCGCAGGCCCAAGGCCGAGACGCTCCATCACGCCGGGACGAAACCCCTCAATCAACGCATCGGCGCTTTCGACCAGCTGCAGCAGCGTCTCCACGTCGGCCGCTGATTTCAGATCCAGCATGATTGAGCGTTTGCCCCGGTCGATGATCGGATGGGGTGGCATCAGGCCTGCGTTGTGCCCTTTGCGGTGGACGCAAATCACGTCAGCCCCAAGATCTGCCAGCATCATCCCGGCAAAGGGCGCAGGCCCCAGCCCTTCAATTTCGATCACACGAATACCCTGCAGCACGGCGGCGCCTCCTTGGTCGTGATGCTGGCGGATCGGCCAGGCGTTCTCGGGAGCTTAGCGGCTTTCTGCCCTTCCCCAACAAGGCCGTTGCGGCACGTCCTGAGCAAAACTGAGTTTGTATCGGGTTTTTCTGAAGAAATGTCTTGAAGCTCTAGTGGCTGTAGGAACTACATAGCTCGCTGACAGCATATAAGAGCAGGAAAGGCGGCGTTTACATGGCCAAGGATACGGGTGAGCAGCTGGAGTGGCGGGTCACGGGCATGGACTGTGGATCCTGCGCGACCAAACTGCGCGGTGCGGTTGAGCGATTGCCGGGCGTCAGTGGCGTTGAGGTTGCGATGATGGCCGAACGGCTGCGTCTGGATCTGGACCCGCAAGAGGGGTCGGTGATTGCCGTGGAGAAGGCGGTGCGCAAGTTAGGGTTTGACCTGATGGCCCGTGGTGACGGTGCGGGGACCGACCGGAACTCCTGTTGCGACACCACGCAGGCCGACGCTGCCACCGTGGCCGAGGCACCCGCATGGTATCGCAGCGGTAAGGGGCAACTGCTCCTTGGGACTGGTTTTCTTCTGGTGCTGGCCTGGGGGATCAAACTCATGGCAGCCCCTACGGTGGGTCTCTGGGCGTTCATGCTGGCAACCCTGATTGGCGTGGCCCCCATCGCACGCCGCGCCTTTGCGATGCTGCGGGCGGGAATGCCTTTCACCATCGAAATGCTGATGTCGATTGCGGCGATTGGTGCCTTGTTTATTGGCGCTGCCGAAGAGGCCGCGCTGGTGGTCTTCCTCTTTGCCGTGGGCGAAATGCTGGAAGGATTGGCCGCGAACAAAGCACGAGACGGGATTCGTGCGCTGGCCGATCTCGTGCCCAAAACTGCGTTGGTGGAGCGGGGAGATGTATTGGAGGAGGTCGCAGCAGACAGTCTGCGTGAAGGTCAGATCGTTGTGGTGCGCCCCGGTGACCGGGTGCCAGCGGACGGAGCGGTTATCGATGGGATCTCCGGCGTCGACGAAAGCCCGGTGACAGGTGAAAGCGTCCCATGCCTGAAAGAGCCCGGATCCGAGCTTTTTGCCGGATCCATCAATACCCAGGCCGTCCTGCGGGTGCGCGTGACCCGCGCGGCGGCGGATAACACGATCTCGCGGATCATTCGCTTGGTCGAAGAGGCCGAAAGTGCCCGCGCCCCGACTGAGCGATTTATCGACCGTTTCAGCCGTGTGTACATGCCCATCGTTGTTGGGGTCGCCTTGTTGGTAGCGCTGGTGCCACCGCTTGGCTTCGGTCTGGATTGGGACACCTGGATTTATCGCGCGCTTGCGCTGCTGCTGATTGGTTGCCCCTGCGCGTTGGTGATCAGTGTTCCGGCGGCCATTGCGTCGGCTTTGTCAGCTGGTGCGCGCCATGGTCTGTTGCTGAAGGGAGGCGCGGTCATTGAGGCTGCGGCGGGCACCACACATGTGGCTTTTGACAAGACCGGGACATTGACCCGCGGGCGGCCGCAGGTCACGGATATCGTCGTACATCATGGCAGCGAGGATAAGCTGTTGGAACTGGCCGCCGCGGTTGAACGCGAGTCGAGCCACCCGCTGGCGGAAGCGATCTGCACGCGGGCGTCGGACAGCGGCGTGGAGATTCCGTTGGCACAGGAGGCCCGCGCGGTGCCAGGCAAGGGCGCCTCAGCCAAAGTCGGATCCGTTATGATCACAGTCGGGTCCCCGCGTTTTGCCTCAGAGACCTGTGTCATGACAGAGGCCGCCCTTGCGCAGGCGGCCAAGCTGGAATCGCAGGGCAAGACGGTCGTCGTCCTGTTCAGCGAAGAGATACTCTACGGGCTTATCGCGCTACGTGATGAACCCCGCGAAGATGCGGCTGACGCGGTGCAAGCGCTGGCGCGGATGGGGATCACCGCGACCATGCTGACCGGAGATAATGCCCGCACGGCAGAGGCAATTGCCGGGCACTTGGGCTTGGACCATCACGCGGAGCTGATGCCGGAGGATAAGGTTACGGCGCTACAGGCGCTCACCAAGAGCGCTCAGGTCATGATGGTTGGCGACGGGATCAACGATGCGCCTGCGCTTGCGACCGCTCAGGTCGGGGTTGCAATGGGATCGGGCACTGATGTGGCGCTAGAGACCGCAGATGCGGCGATCTTGAGGAACCGTGTTCGCGACGTGGTTGGCGTAATTCGGCTGTCCCGTGCGACGTTGACCAATATCCGTCAGAACGTCGCCGTTGCGCTGGGGCTGAAGGGGGTGTTCCTTGTCACATCGGTCCTGGGCATGACCGGCCTATGGATCGCCATTCTGGCTGACACCGGCGCCACGGTGCTGGTGACGCTCAATGCGTTGCGCTTGCTGTCGTTCAAACCGTCCCCGGCGAGCAGCGACAGCTGACAGGCGCCCCAGCCAATCGTCCCATAAGATCAGTAATGCGGTGGGCGTTCGTCACCGATGACAACCCCGCCGCCGCCATCCTGGTCACGGGCAGCTTCGCGCTGATACAGCATCGCGACACGGTGGGTCAGCCGGTCGATCTCTGATTGCTGCCGGTTGATGACCTCGCTCAGCTCATCGACGGTGCGCGTCAGGTGGGCGATCTGCTCTTCGAGATGTTGCATGCTTGTCTCCTTGGGGCTCACGCTCTCATATGCGCTGGCGGCGGGCGCGTCCATGCTGTCACAAGTCTGAAACACGGTGCCTTCATGTGAGGCAGCGCAGAGACGCCTTGCTGGGTGTGCACCTCTGCCGCCTTGCTGTCAGCCCGCCCTTGGGCTAGACCGCCGGGCGAGTATCTGACCCATTTGACACCCCGAGGAGGCCAAGATGGCCAAAGTCAAGAAACAGCCCCGCCCCAAGGCGATCACGCCCAAGGGCTTCCGTGACTATTTCGGCGAAGAGGTGAGCCAGCGCAGCGAGATGCTGCAGGCCATCGCGGGGGTTTATCATCGCTACGGGTTTGATGCGCTGGAATCTTCTGCGGTGGAAACCGTTGAAGCGCTGGGCAAATTCCTGCCCGATGTCGATCGTCCCAATGAGGGCGTCTTCGCTTGGCAGGAATACGACGAAGGCGGCAACGGTGATTGGATGGCGCTGCGCTATGACCTGACCGCCCCTCTGGCCCGGGTTTATGCCCAGCACCGCAACGATCTGCCGACGCCATATCGCCGCTACGCGATGGGGCCGGTTTGGCGCAATGAGAAGCCCGGTCCGGGGCGCTACCGCCAGTTTTACCAATGTGACGCCGATACCGTTGGCACTGCTTCTATGGCTGCGGATGCTGAAATTTGCGCGATGCTCTCTGATACGCTGGAAACCGTCGGCATTCCGCGCGGCGACTATCTGGTGCGGGTGAACAACCGCAAGGTCCTGAATGGCGTGCTGGAGGCCATGGGGCTTGAGGCAGGCGATGCCA
Source organism: Phaeobacter sp. BS52 (assembly GCF_045040595.1). Taxonomy (NCBI): domain Bacteria; kingdom Pseudomonadati; phylum Pseudomonadota; class Alphaproteobacteria; order Rhodobacterales; family Roseobacteraceae; genus Phaeobacter; species Phaeobacter sp. BS52. The sequence goes on from NZ_CP090662.1 coordinate 3,459,037, forward strand.
AGCGCGACGATGTGCTGCGCACCATCGACAAGTTCGACAAGGTGGGCGAGGCTGGCGTGCGCGAATTGCTGACCAAGGGGCGCCTGGATGCCTCTGGTGCCTTTATTGACGGTGTTGGTTTGTCGGAAGATCAGGCCGCGCCGGTGCTGGCCTTCCTGACGTCCAAGGGGGTGGATGCCGCCAAGACCCTTGCCAACCTCCGCGACGCGGTCGGCAGCAGCTCCATTGGGGCTGAGGGTGTTGGCGAGCTGGAGCAGATCGGCGATCTGCTGGCCGCAGGCGGTTACGGTGCAGACCGCATCGACATCGACCCATCGGTGGTACGCGGTCTGGGCTATTACACCGGGCCAGTTTATGAGGCCGAACTCACCTTTGAGATCCTTGACGAGAAAGGCCGCAAGCGGCAGTTCGGCTCGGTCTCCGGCGGTGGTCGTTATGATGATCTGGTAAAGCGGTTCACCGGTCAGGAAGTTCCTGCAACCGGCGTGTCCATTGGCGTCGACCGCCTGTTGGCGGCGCTGCGCGAAAAGGGGCGGATCAAGGCCGAGGCCACTGGACCCGTTGTCGTTACCGTGATGGATAAGGCCCGCATGGCGGATTATCAGACCATGGTCGCTGAGCTGCGCAGTGCAGGCATCCGGGCTGAGGTCTATCTGGGCAACCCCAAGAATTTCGGCAATCAGTTGAAATATGCGGATAAGCGCAATTCGCCGATCGCCGTGATTGAGGGTGGTGAAGAAAAGGACCGCGGTGTGGTCCAGATCAAGGATCTGATCCTTGGCGCTCAGATTGCTGAAAACGCCACCCTGGAAGAGTGGAAAGAACGCCCCAGCCAGTTTGAAGTGCCACGCGGTGATTTGGTCGCCAAGGTGCGCGAAATCCTTGCAGGGCAGGGCTGAACGATGGGGGATCGTCTGAGCGCCCTGACACTGGCCGCCCGGCTGCGCATGAGTTTTGAGGCTGCTGGCGCACGGGTGGTGGAGCCGCCCTTCCTGCAGCCTGCGGAGACCCTGTTGGATCTCTATGGTGAGGACATCCGTGCTCGCGCTTACGTGACCTCAGACGCGCTGCGCGGAGAGCAGATGCTGCGCCCCGATTTCACCGTGCCAGTGGTCGAGATGCACATGCGCGACGGTGCAGAGCCTGCGCGTTACACCTATGCAGGCGACGTATTTCGCCGTCAGGAACACGACGAGGACCGCGCCAACGAATATCTTCAGGTGGGGTATGAGGTCTTTGAACGCCATGATCCGGCGGGATCCGATGCCGAGGTTTTTGCGCTGATTGCGCTGCAGCTGCGCGACCTGCCCGTGCGCGCCGCAACCGGTGATATCGGTATTCTGATGGCTGCGGTTGAGGGGCTTAACACCACGTCGTTGCGCAAGGCAGCCCTGATGCGCCATATCTGGCGGCCGCGCCGGTTCCGGGCAATGCTCGACCAGTTTGCCGGACGCAGCCCAGTTGCGGAAAGCCGTCGCAAGTTGCTGTCTACCGAAGGGGTGCTGACGGGGAAGGTGCCCGCCATTGGCAAACGTCGCCCAGCGGAGGTGGATGCCCGTGTTGAGGCTCTGCGCGCTGATGCAGCAGCCCCGCCAATTGCGGAGAATGAACTGACCGCGCTAGAGGCGCTGATGGCGGTGCGTGAGACCATTCCGTATGCATCTGAACAGCTGCGCGATATCGCGGTGGACCTGCCTGCGATCAACCCTGCGCTAGACCGGCTTGATGCGCGTACCGCGGCGATGAAGGCGCGTGGCATTGATGTCGACAGCCTTGATTTTGAAGCTTCTTACGGTCGCACGTCGATGGAATACTACGATGGCTTCGTGTTCGGCTTTTACGCCGATGGGCGTCCAGATCTGCCGGTGATTGCCAGCGGTGGTCGCTATGACGCGCTGACGCGGCAGCTGGGACAGTGGGCAGAAATTCCCGCCGTTGGCGGTGTGGTTCGTCCCGATCTGATGCTGCTGCTGGAAGGGGCGAAGTCATGAGCCTGAAGCTTGGGGTGCCGTCCAAGGGGCGGCTGATGGAGAAGACCTTCGAATGGTTCGGCAAACGCGGAATTACCCTGTCACGCACGGGGTCGGACCGTGAATATGCTTAAGCGCAGTCGAGGGAATTGAGGGGATCGATCTGGTGCTGCTATCCGCAGGGGAGATGCCCCGCGAACTGGCCGCCGGACGCATCCATCTTGGGGTGACCGGGACCGATCTGGTACAGGAAAAACTACCCCTCTGGGAGCAGCAGGTTGAAGAAATCGCAGGGCTCGGCTTTGGTCATGCCGATCTCATTCTGGCGGTGCCACAAATCTGGGTCGACGTGGAGACCATCGACGATCTGGATGCGGTCGCCGCCGCTTTCCGTGCGAAACACGGCCATCGGCTGCGGATCGCGACGAAGTATCACCGTCTTGTGCGTGAGTATCTGATGGATGCAGGTGTTGCGGATTATCAGCTGGTAGATAGCCAAGGCGCGACCGAGGGCACCGTCAAGAACGAGACGGCTGAAATGGTTGCCGATATCACATCGACCGGGGAAACCCTGCGGGCCAACCACCTAAAGCTGATGTCAGATGGTCTGATCCTGCGCTCGCAGGCCACGCTGTGGCGCAGCCGGGTGGCGAAATACAGCGCCGAGGAAAAGGCCACATTGGGCAACCTGTTGGAACGCCTGCACGGGTAATCCTGGCAAGAGATTCGAGCCTAATTGGCGGATCAGAGCCAAACTCGCGATATGAGAGACAAGGCCGCACTGACACCACTCAGTGCGGCCTTGTTTTATTATGACGCTCACTCTTGGCGGACATGCTTGACCTTTGTTTGAAAACCCCCTGGTGGCTTCTACCTAAAAGACTGGGAGGCGTATGCGCGCGCAGGGCAGGATCCGTGACTGTAGTTTCTGTCGAGAGGCGGTCAGGCGCCCCGTTCGATACAACAGGGGAGACCATAAGATGACAGTGACCATAGCTGCGGCCAAAGCCGCGCTGATCTCTATTCCGCTGCTCTTGAGCGCCGGTGGGGCTGCGCTGGCCCAGGACACCAGCATGAGCTTTTTCGTGACCAGCGTCGGCTCAGGAAAAGGCGGCGATCTCGGCGGACTGGAGGGCGCAGACGCACATTGTGCCAGCCTCGCCGAAGCGGCCGGTATCACGGGCAAAACCTGGCGCGCCTATCTCAGTACGCAGGAAGAGGGGAAGCGCGGGACTTCAGCGCGTGACCGGATTGGCAGCGGTCCATGGCACAATGCCGAGGGCGTACAGATCGCAGGCAATCTGGATGAGCTGCATCTTAGTCCCAATATCGTCAAATCCACTGGGCTGGATGAAAATGGTAATCTGGTAAATGGCCGGGGCGATCGCCCAAATGTCCATGATCTGCTCACTGGCACCATGGCGGATGGCACCGCTTATTTCCCGTGGATGGAGGGCGATAAGACCTGTAGCAATTGGACCAGTTCCGGAGAGGGCAGTGCCACGGTCGGACATCATGATCGCCATGGTGGCGGCAATACATCCTGGAATGCGGCGCATGACACGCGTGGCTGTTCGATGGAAGCTCTTGCCATGACAGGTGGCGCCGGACTGTTCATGTGCTTTGCCACAAACGGCGGCTAAGGGCGGATCACGAACCTGGAAACACAAAAGGCGCCCAAGGGCGCCTTTGCATATTTGGTCGGAGCGAGAGGATTCGAACCTCCGGCCCCTGCCTCCCGAAGACAGTGCTCTACCAGGCTGAGCTACGCTCCGACCGTGGCGCGGGATTACACGGCAGGGCTTGGATATGCAAGCCCTATTCCGCCGGTTTATCCTCGCTTTGCCGTTTCAGCATGAGTGATACATTGGTACCGCCCGCAGTATATCCACGGCTCCGGGTGCGCAGAACCGGAGTATTGTCGGAGCGCCCGCCAAAGGCTTCACGCAGCACAATAAAAATGCCGCTGGCGATGATGATGGCAGCACCGACCAATGTCATCAAATCGACCTTTTCGTTGAAAAGAACCACGCTGAAGATGGTGGCCCAGATGATCTGGGAATACTGCATTGGGGCGACGATCGCCGCCTCGCCGATGGTATAGGCGCTGACCGTCAGCAACGTCGCGCAAAACCCAAACAGGGCCACAATCGCGATGCCGCCAAAGGTCACACCTTCCAGTGGGACATAGACCAGCGGCAGTGCCAACCCCATGACCGCAAAGGTCATCAGCATCGGATAGATCATCAGTACGACCCGGCGTTCATCCGCGCTGATTTTGCGCAGAACGACCGACTGAAAAGCGGCGCAGAAAGAGGCAAAAAGCGCGGCCGCATGACCCAGGCCAAAGCTGGTCGCACCGGGGCGCAGCACCACCATCACGCCGATAAAGCCGACCACGACCGCCGCCAGTCGCGGCAGCCCGACACGCTCGCCCAAGATTGGGATCGACAGCAGGGTGATCAGCAGCGGCGTGGCAAACAGCAACGCATAGGTTTCCGCCAGCGGCAGTTCGGAAAACGCGTAAAAGGCACTTGCAGGGATCACAGCCATGGTTGCCGACCGCGCGGCCATCCACCAAGGGTGGACCGGGCGCAGGTGGCCGGGGGTCGCATCCTTGATCAGCATCAAAACCAGCAGGGGAAAGGACAACAGGCTGCTGAAGAACACCAACTGAACCGGTGACACATCCGCACCGAGGATCTTGACCACCACATCATGGGTGGAAAAAATCGCATAGGCCAAGAGGGCAAGCAAAGCGGCTTTTATGTTCATTGGGTCATCCGGGTCGGCGCAAAAATACGGCAGATGGCCTGCACTATAGCGCTAACACTGTCAGGGAAATACTAAAAAAGCCGTCAGCTGTCGCGGATCGAACCGTCAGTCCGCGCGCGCAATCTGGGCTGTTGCCTGCCAGGTCTTAGATCGGTCTGAGCAGGATGTGGCGGGGCCATTGGCGGCCCGCGCCGCGATTATATACCGAAGCCCTTAGAGGCTGGCGTCGAGGGCTGCGATGATCACATCGCCCATTTCAGACGTGCTGATCGGCGAGACGCCTTCTTCGCCCAACAGATCGCCGGTGCGGTGACCATCAGCCAGAACTTGCTCCACCGCAGTTTCCAGACGGTCCGCCTCGGACCCTTGATCAAAGCTGTAGCGCAGCGCCATCGCAAAGCTGAGGATACAGGCAATCGGATTTGCCTTGCCTTGACCCGCGATATCCGGCGCGGAACCGTGTACCGGCTCATACAGCGCCTTGGGTCGGCCGTTTGCCATCGGCGCGCCGAGCGAAGCAGACGGCAGCATGCCCAGAGAGCCGGTCAGCATTGCGGCACAGTCGGACAGGATGTCGCCAAAGAGGTTGTCGGTGAGGATCACGTCAAACTGCTTGGGCGCGCGCACCAGCTGCATCGCGCCATTGTCAGCATACATATGGGACAGCTCGACCTCTGGGTAGTCGGCGGAGACGCGGGTTGTCACTTCGCGCCACAGGATGCCGGACTCCATCACGTTGGCTTTTTCCATCGAGCAGAGTTTTTTGTTCCGGCGCATGGCCAGTTCAAACGCAGACCGTGCGGCGCGTTCGATTTCACTCTCAGTATAGCGCTGGGTATTGATGCCGACGCGCTCGTTGCCCTCTTCGAAGATGCCGCGTGGCTCACCGAAATAGACACCCGAGGTCAGTTCGCGCACGATCATGATGTCGAGACCGGCAACGATGTCCTTTTTCAAGGAAGAGAAATCCGCCAGCGCGTCAAAGCATTGCGCCGGGCGCAGGTTGGAGTAGAGATCCATCTCCTTGCGCAGACGCAGAAGGCCGCGTTCTGGTTTGACGGAGAAGTCGAGATCGTCGTACTTGGGGCCGCCCACGGCGCCCAACAGAACCGCATCGACTTCTTGTGCCTTCTCCATAGTCTCATCGGCCAGCGGTTTGCCGTGCACATCGTAGGCGGCACCACCAACAAGATCCTCGCTCACATCGAACTGTAGATCGCGCTTTTCGCCATACCAGGTGATGACCTTGCGGACCTCGGCCATGACCTCGGGGCCGATCCCGTCGCCGGGCAGAATCAGAATCGATGGGTTGGACATATGGGTACTCCTTGAAAGCGTTGCAGCCGGGGTAACGGCACATCGCCCTTGGGTCAATGTTCCGGGCGCAGATAGCGGCTGATCGCTTTGTTTTTATGGCTGAGAGGGCGGTTTTCGCGCCATCTTGTTGCAGTGAAACTGCTACGGAATTTGCAGATCTGTCCAGACCAGCGCATGACGGCTGGCAGGGCGGTCCGCGTCGCCGTCTTTGGCCGGGATATTAGCAGGCCATATCAGCCCTGACGCGACAACCTGCAACGCTTGTGAGGGCAGGACGTAGTCGACACGCATCGGACCGGATGTGCCCCAGTTGACGGTATCTGTGTGTCCTGCATTATCCCGTGGTCGTGGGTCTTGCAGGCGCGGATCGCGGAGTAGATCCGCGATGGCCGCGCGGCGACCGGCGCCTTTCTCCGGGTCGAGGTTGGCCCCGCCTACGATGACCCATGGTTCGGCTGGTGCGGGACCAAGCCCGCCATCCAGCAGGACCTGCCAAAGCCTGATTTCGTCTTGGTTGCGCAGTCCGTTGCGGTCTTCCGGCCCGTCAAACAGCGGGGGTGTTGCCTGAAATGCCAGAACTGACAGCGGCTCACCACTGGGCAGCAGGACAGGGACAACCCAGTGCCCGGTTGTCGACAGGCGCTGAGCTGCCAGCGCGTTAGGGCTGGGGAAGGGGGTATCATCGGGGTATGTTGGCAGCGTGGCACCGGGCAGATCCTGCCAAAGCAACGCAGACAAATCTCTCACGTCATCGCGCAGAATGGGCAGCCGAGAGAGGATGGCCATGCCGTCCTGCCCGGTGAACCGGCCATAGCCCTGTGCATCCCGCGCGGTGCCCAAACGCCCATCGCCGTCCATGTCGTGCCCGGTCTGCATGCCAGTATTGGGCCGCGCGGCGTAGATATGCCCATAACGGGGGATGCGTTTGGCCAAGAGGTTGCGTAGTTCGGCCAGGCTGCGGCCTTCGTAGTCCCAATCAATCCCCTGCAAGACAAGTACATCAGCATCGGCCTCGGTGAGTGTTTGCAAAATGGCGGCTATCTGCGGATCCTTGCCGCGTTGCAGATCCCGCAACAACAGGCCGGGTCCCTTGCGGGACAGCTCCGTATTGAAGCTGGCGATGCGCAAGGTCTTTGCAGGGTCCGCTTCGGCAGGGTTGATCAATGGAAGGAGAACGGCCAGCAGGAGCGTGGCCAGCTGTCTCATGCGGTTTGCAATGCCTCTGAACTGGCATAGGCGGCACGGCGCTTCTGCGCGATCAGATCTGAAATCCGCAGCATTGCGAGCCCGCGCATAATCATTGACGCAGGAACAAAGGCCCAGGCCGAAACGACCCAGACTAGGGTCTGCGGGGCCGCCAGCAGGCCGGGGTCCACGATACCGGAGGTGAGCTTCACCATCGCAGGCAGCGCGAAGGGCAGAAGCACGCCACCAACGATATTGATCCGGGCATCCCGTTGTAGCCGCTCAACCACGTCGCCGCCGGTCGTCGGGTCGAAGAGAGGCAGGTTGGTCCAGACATTGAAGGGCCCATTACTGAGCGGCCAGTCCCGAAGCCGGATCGCCAGCGCAAAACCAAGGATGGTGATGAGGGCAATCATATAGCTGAGCGCCGCTGCCGCCATTACCTGTGAGATAAGATCCGGCGCCACATGGGCGGGCATCATCAACCCGGTCAGCTGGATCGGGGAGAACGCGAAATCAAGTGTGTCGCCCAGCCCTGAGGCCAGACCATGCACCAGAGAGGTGAGGGCAGTTGCTTCCATCGGATGGCGGGTCACCAGGCTGACCAGAATGACGATCAGGGCCAGCGATATGAACCGCATTCTGTTCAGCGGAGGCGCCTCGCGAAACTCCACGAAACTTGGATAGCTTGAGAAATACTCGGCGAAGGTCAGTGCTGCGGCGAGGATGGCAAGCAGGGCGATCACCTCGGGTGACCGTGTCGCTGCATCCGGCAACAACAGCGATGGCATTGCAATCAGCAATGCAACAAAGATGCCGCGGATGGCCGCGCCTGTAATCCGTGCTATCACGCCTCGATCCCTTCAAACTGGACTGGCCGGTGCATTGCCGTGCCGTTGTTCCAACTTGATGCCCGCATGCATTTCTTGGTGAAATGTCTCTGCTGAGCGCTGCCTCATTTCCGCCTTATTTGTGCCCGTCAGCGGGATATTGCTCAAGTTCGCACCAGGGTTTCAGCAGGGTTTTGCGTGTTTTGGGTGGTAGGGTGGTGCTGGTTTGCATCAGTGATCGTGGCTGCGTGTGAGTGAAAACAAGGGTTTATGCGGTGGTCCACAATATGTTGTGGGAGAGCCGCGCAACTGGGATAGTGGGGATCAGGGCAGATTTCGGCGCAGGTCAGTCGCCGCGCGTGCTGCTCGCGGTTTGGTTGGAGGCTGGGATGATCCCTCACATTGCAGAACGCTACGTCAGATTCGCGCAATGGGAGGCCGCAGGTCAGTCGCCCATCTATGAGAGGCTGGCGCTGCATGTGGCTCACTCGCAAAACTGTCTCGGCTTTTTGTCGGCGTTGCCTGCAGATCGTCAGCAACCCAATCTTCTGTTTGCGGCAGTGCGCCACGTTGCAGGCCACATTTCCTGTCCGGAAGCATTTGACAGGGTCATCCGCGACCGGGCCGAGGAAGTTGCCGCGGTCATGCGAAGACGGACGACGCAGACGAATGAGCCGGGACGCTGTGCTGTCTTGCTGCCCCTTTTGGCGCAGATCACTGGGCCGATCGCGCTGATTGAGGTGGGCGCCTCCGCTGGTCTGTGCCTGTTGCCAGATATCTATGGGTACGATTGGGGCGACCATAAGCTGCCCCCGCCGCCGGAGTTTGCAGGTTGTGCCCCGGTATTTCAGTGCAGCGCGTCACCGGGTACACCGCGACCGATGGCGCACCCTGATATTGTCTGGCGGGCGGGGCTGGATCTGAACCCTCTTGATGTCAGTTGTGACGCTGACGTGGCTTGGCTGGAACAGTTGGTCTGGCCTGAACATCAGTTGCGCCTTGATCGGCTGCGGTCCGCGATTTCGGTCGCAAAGCACTGTCCGCCACATGTGGTCTCCGGAGATTTGATGCAGGATTTGCCTGCGCTGGTCGCTGAGGCACCGGGCAATGCAACCGTTGTCATCTTTCATACCGCAGTTCTGACCTATGTCGCCGATCAACAGCAGCGGGATGCCTTCGCGAAGCAGATGCTTGAGAGTGACGCAATCTGGATCAGCAATGAGGGGCCGCGCGTCTTCCCTCAGTTTGCAGCCCGTGCAGGTCAGCCTCGGGGCGATATGTTCTTACTTATGCAGAATGGCCAGCCCTTGGCATGGACCGGCCCGCATGGGCAGCAGATCGCGTGGCTGTCTGCAACTAAAGCATCGCGCGCAAGATAAAAAGCCGCCCATGAGGGCGGCTTTTTGCGGTGATATCAAAGGTGACCTGATGTCGGGTCAGACCCAGGGGCGCTCTTGCGCAGCCTTGTCTTCAAAGCTGGTGATAGAGGCGGATTTCTCCATGGTCAGGCCAATATCGTCGAGCCCGTTCAGCAGGCAGTGCTTTTTGAACGCATCAACCTCGAACGTGATCACCTCACCATCGGATGTGGTGATTTCCTGCGCTTCCAGATCGACAGTCATGCGCGCGTTTGCGCCTTTTTCCGCGTCCTTCATCAGCAGATCCACCTGCTCTTGCGGCAGGACAATTGGCAGGATGCCGTTCTTGAAGCTGTTGTTGAAGAAGATGTCGGCAAAGGATGTTGACACAATGCACTTGATGCCAAAGTCGGCAATCGCCCAAGGCGCGTGTTCGCGCGAGGAGCCGCAGCCAAAGTTGTCGCCCGCGATCAGGATCTCTGCATCGCGGTACTGCGGCTTGTTCAGCACGAAGTCCGCAATCTCAGTGCCGTCGCGGTTATAGCGCATCTCGTCGAACAGGTTCTTGCCGAAACCGGTGCGCTGAATGGACTTCAGGAACACCTTGGGGATGATCATGTCGGTGTCGATATTGACCAGCGGCATGGGGGCAGCGATGCCTTGGATTTTTGTGAACTTTTCCATTTTGCTGGCTCCTTAGTTCAGCTCGCGCACATCGGTCAGCTTGCCTGTCAGGGCAGCGGCGGCAGCCATGGCAGGGGACACCAGATGGGTGCGACCCTTGTAGCCCTGACGACCTTCGAAGTTCCGGTTGGAGGTTGCGGCACAGCGCTCGCCTTCGGACAGCTGGTCGGGGTTCATAGCCAGGCACATGGAGCAGCCCGCAAGACGCCACTCGAAACCGGCATCCTGAAGGATCTCGGCAATGCCTTCTTCCTCAGCCTGAGCACGGACCAAACCGGAGCCCGGTACGACCATGGCGCGCATGCCGTCCTTGATCTTCTTGCCCTTCACGACCTCAGCCACGGCGCGCAGGTCTTCGATGCGGCCGTTGGTGCAGGAGCCGATGAACACGGTGTCGATTTCAATGTCGGTCAGTTTCTGACCGGGAGTGAGCCCCATGTATTCAATCGAACGGCGGGCCGCCTCAACCTTGCCGCCGGTGAAATCCTCAGGTGCGGGCACCACACCGGTGATCGGCAGCACGTCCTCAGGGCTGGTGCCCCAGGTCACAATCGGCTGGATGTCTTCGCCCTTCAGGGTGACAACCTTGTCGAAATGGGCGCCTTCGTCGGTGAACAGGGTCTTCCACCAGTTGAGCGCGGCTTCCCACTGGGCGCCCTTCGGGGCGTGCGGGCGGCCTTTGACATACTCGAAAGTGGTCTCGTCCGGCGCGATCAGACCGGCGCGGGCGCCGCCTTCGATTGCCATGTTGCAGACGGTCATGCGGCCTTCCATCGACAGATCGCGGATCGCTTCGCCGCAGTATTCGATGACATAGCCGGTGCCGTGCGGCGGTGCCGGTTTCGCCGATCACGGCCAGGGTGATGTCCTTGGCGGTCACACCCGGCTTCAGCTTGCCGGTGATCTCCACCTTCATGTTCTTGGACTTCTTCTGGATCAGCGTCTGGGTGGCCAGCACGTGCTCCACCTCGGAGGTGCCGATGCCGTGCGCGAGCGCGCCAAAAGCGCCGTGGGTGGCGGTGTGGCTGTCGCCGCAAACCACGGTCATGCCGGGCAGGGTCCAGCCCTGTTCCGGGCCGACGATATGCACGATGCCCTGACGGACGTCATCCACCGGGTAGTAATGCACGCCGAATTCGCGGGCGTTCTTGTCGAGCGCTTCGACCTGGATGCGGCTTTCCTCGTTCTCGATGCCTTTGGCGCGGTCGAGCGTGGTTGGTACGTTGTGGTCCGGCACCGCGATGGTTTTATCCGGGGCATGCACGCCGCGGCCTGCCATGCGCAGGCCTTCAAACGCCTGTGGGCTGGTCACTTCGTGGACCAGATGGCGGTCGATATAAAGCAGGCTGGTGCCGTCCTCGGCTTCATGCGCAACATGCGCATCCCAGATTTTGTCGTAAAGCGTCTTGGGGGACATGAGTCCTCTCCCGTAGTTTTTGGAATGTAGCTGGCAAAAGGGCTTGGCGGCAGCCTTATAGCCGCGCCAGGACCGTGCGGGCGGCACCAAAGAACCGTTCGCGCAGGCGTGCGCGGTCTTGCAGCTCGATATGATGGGCCAAAACGAGGGTCATGGCTGTCAGATACATCTGCTGGGCGTGGCAATCAAGATTCGTTCTGAAACGCAGTGAACAGGATGGTCGCACCTGGGATTGCGATATCCCCCAAAGTCGCGCCTTGATTGGAACCTGAAGGCGCGTCAGACTCGCAAACAAAAGGGAGCGTCATGGATCCGGACGAACAGATCGAGACCAAAGATGCGCTGGCCGAAAGCACGGCCGAGGCGATTGAGCTGGGGCAGCAGCTGTGGGATTTCCTGACCAACACGGCGGAGGTTCTGCTGCGCCCATGGAATGCCTATCAGCTCGGGATCGCAGCCGGTCTGTTGGTCCTGGCCGCGGTGTTGGCCAAACCCATCGCCGGGGCTTTTCACGATTGGCTGCGTGGCCGCACCGGCTGGCCGCGTTGGCGTATGCGGGCAGGGCTTGTCTTGCACAGGCGTATTCGTGGCATCCTTTTTGTATTGCTGATCTGGACCACGGTTCTGATCATGCAGGATATCACTTGGCCCAGCCGATCACGCCTATTGGTGGTGATCGCAAACCTGTCTCTGGCCTGGCTGATCGTGTCCTTTGCGACGCGGCTGGTTGCCAATCCCCTGCTGCGAAAGCTGGTAAAATATGGCGCCTGGATCTGGGTCACCCTACGCATCCTCGGCATTACAGCTGAAGCAACGGCGTTTCTCGACAGTGTGGCGATTGATTTCGGGGATTTGCGGATCTCGCTGTTCTTGATCGTTCAGGCGGTGGTCATTCTGGGTGTGATGCTCACGCTGGCGCGTGCGATTTCATCCGTTGCCGCGAACCGGATCCGCAACAATCCGGATATCTCACCGTCAATGCAGGTGCTTGGTGCCAAGCTGGCGCAGATCCTGCTGCTTGGCGGTGCCTTCTTCATTGGGTTGAAGGCGATTGGAATTGACCTGACGGGCCTTGCGGTTCTGTCTGGTGCCATTGGTGTTGGTCTTGGTTTTGGTCTACAGAAAGTTGTGTCCAATCTGGTGTCAGGCCTCATCATCCTGCTGGATAAATCCATCAAGCCGGGGGACGTAATTTCGCTCGGCGAGACCTTCGGCTGGATCAATTCCCTAGGCGCGCGCTATGTGTCTGTGGTGACCCGGGATGGGCGCGAATACCTGATCCCGAACGAGGATTTCATCACCAATGAGGTGGTCAACTGGTCCCATACAGACCGATTCGTACGGCTGGATCTGAAGTTTGGCACCGGCTACAGCGATGACCCGCATGAGGTGCGCCGTGTCGCGATTGAGGCGGCCAAGACCGTGGGGCGTGTGCTGAGTGGCGGCAACCGGGCGCCGGTCTGTCACATCGTCGGATTTGGGGACAGCAGCGTGGACTATGTGCTGCGGTTCTGGATCAGCGATCCGACCGGCGGGCTGACCAATATTCGCGGGAACGTCTATCTGGCGCTCTGGGACGCCTTCAAGGAGGCCGGAATCTCGATCCCCTTCCCGCAGCGGGAGGTGCGTGTGCTGAACGAGGCCCTGCCTGTGGCAATGCAGGACTGAGACGCGTTCTGACAGGGAAGGCAGCTCAGTCACATCGTCATTTCACGCTGATCTTACGCCTGCGCGGCGCGCATAGCAGCTCAGCCGTCAAGGTTCATTGAAAAACCGCATATGGCTTGCTACATTGAGGCAACCCCAGCGCCGGGGGACCGGCGGCGCGTTACAAGGAGGACAATGTCCTGTCACCCGAACCTCAGGCGGCCCCAGATGCTGGCCGCGGAGTGGCCGTAATGGCTACCAAATCACAGCCAACCAGCGATGAGCTGCTGGCGCGTGTTCTTTCCTCGCTGAATGACGACAAGGCTGAAGATGTCGTGCAGATCGACCTGCGCGGCAAAACGGCTATTGGCGATCATATGGTTATTGCCTCGGGTCGCTCCACCCGGCAGGTGGCGTCTATGGCTGAAAAGTTGGCTGACCGCCTGAAGCAGGACTACGGCATGGTCTGCAAGGTCGAAGGCAAAGACACCGGCGACTGGGTGCTGATCGATACCGGCGATATCATCGTCCATCTGTTCCGTCCGGAAGTGCGCGAATTCTATCAGCTCGAAAAAATGTGGCTGCCTGCGGGCACGTCACCTGCCCAAAGCGAGAACTGATCACCAGATCGGATCCGGTTCCATCAGATCGGCCCGTGCAGAGCGTAGGATGCGCCTGGCGCGGGCCTGTATCGAAAGTGTCCTCATGAAAGTTCATTTCTGTGTGGTCGGGCGGCTGCGGGCCAGCCCGGAAAAGCAGTTGATTGACGACTATATTGAGCGCTTCGACCGCACGGGTCGGGCCCTTGGTCTGGGCCCTTGTCGCATTGTCGAAGTCGAGGACAAGAAAAACGCAGGCATGGCCGCCGAGGCGGAGCTGCTGCGCAAGGCAATCCCCAAGGGGGCTGTCATCTGCACATTGGACGAACGCGGCAAGCTGCTGAGTTCGCCTGATTTCTCAAAACGCCTTGCCGATTGGCGCGATACCGGTCGCCAAGATGTGGCCTTCGTGATCGGGGGGGCGGATGGGATTGATCCCAGCTTGCGTGCTGAGGCCGATTTCTCGATCTCTTTGGGCAAGATGGTCTGGCCACATATGCTGGTGCGGGTGCTGTTGGCAGAGCAGATCTATCGCGCCGCCACTATTCTGGCAGGCAGCCCGTATCACAGAGCCTAGCCTAAAGGGCTCCTCAGCAGAGCGGTGCCATCGATGGCGTCAGCAGGAGGAGCAGGCAAGAGGCAGCACATAGGTTGCTTCGGACCAGCCATCGACATTGCAGCGGGCCTGGATCAACACGGTGTCCAAACCCTCCGGTATTGCCACACCAGCCAATGACCTGGTGAAGGGCTGTTCGTTTACATGCGGATGGGCAAGTTCGCGCAGGCCGAGCACATTGCCTTTGGTGTCCAGCACTCGCCAGCCGTCCGCATAGTGGTCCCAGCCGCTGTCCGGATGGGCCAGTGTGACACTTATGCGCCAGCTGTTGCCCGTCTGCTGTGCAGTCGCTTTAGTTATCTGTGGGTCATCGGCCAGCGCCACCGCAGGCAGCCAAATCAGAGAGAGTAGAGTGATGCATCGGATCATGGCCCGAGTATAGGCGTGACGCGCATTCTGTCGCGGTCACATCTGCGTGTTGCTTCGGTCGGCGCCTACGGTCGCGCCGGGCGCAGGTGGCGTCGTGTTCGCGGGAACCCGTTGCAATATACTGCGTGATTGTGAGGCAAACTCGCGGCGGTAGAGCACGGCAAAGGTCACAAGGCTGGCCGCAATCAGCGCCCATGAGCCGATCAGCCAAGCCACGGCGGCAAGGGCAAAATAGGTGGATCGCATGGCGCGATTGAAACTGCGCGCTGCGGTAATGCTGAGATCCGCCGCCTGACTGGCGCGGGGATAGGCCTGCGCCTCCGCGTCGGTGTTGGGTACCGCCGCCATCAGCACAAAACAATAGCCGAACAATCGGTGCGCCCAGACATACTTCAGAAACGCATTCGACAGTAGCAACAGCACCATCAAGATTTTGACATCCCAGACAAAGGCTGGCGCGCTCTCCAGGCTCAGGTCCTGCGCGACACCAGCCAGTTGATCTGTGTTGCCGATCAAGGCGAGCCCGCCGCCAATGGCGATCATTGAGGCAGAGGCAAAGAAAGCACTGCCTTGCCGCAGGTTCGAGATCAGCTGCGCATCAAAGATTCTCGGATCGCGTTGCACCATCTGAATCATCCAGGCATGCCGGAACTCAGCCATCAGGCTGGAGACGGAAGGATGCTCTTCCGTGGCATTTTCGATGCGCCATCCAATGCCGAGCCAGCACAGGATCAAAAGCACGCAGGCTGCCAGATCAGCGGGTGAAAACAGGGCAATACGGTCGAGCAGGGTCATGCGCTGACCCTAGCTGTGGAACTGCGGACTTGCCAGCTGTGAAAATTGGTAATATTAATTTACCAAATCATGCATCCACAGGAGAGCCCCATGGACATGCCCATCCCAGATCAGACAGTGCTGTCACAGAAAGCTGCGCTGGCATCGCGGCTTGCGGCGGTCTTGCCGGATGATGCGCTGGTTCAGGGCCCGGCGGAGACTCGCGCTTATGAATGCGATGCGCTGACGGCATATAAATGCCCGCCGATGCTGGTTGTCCTGCCGCGCACGACCAAGGAAGTTTCCGATGTGCTGCGGATCTGCCATGCGGCTGGTGTTCCTGTGGTGCCGCGCGGCGCGGGCACCTCGCTTGCCGGTGGCGCTCTGCCGACAGCTGATTGCGTGATCCTTGGTGTCGCGCGGATGAATGCTGTGCTGGAGACGGACTACGACAACCGTATTATCCGGGTGCAGACCGGGCGAACCAATCTGAGCGTATCAGGCGCGGTGGAGGAAGAAGAGTTTTTCTATGCGCCGGATCCATCGTCGCAGCTGGCCTGTGCGATCGCTGGCAATATCGCGATGAACTCCGGCGGTGCCCATTGTCTGAAATATGGCGTCACCACCAATAACCTGATGGGGGTGACCATGGTGATGATGGATGGCACCGTGGTGGAAATCGGCGGCGCCCATCTGGATGCGGGTGGGCTGGACCTGCTGGGTTTGATCTGTGGCAGTGAGGGACAGCTGGGGGTGGTGACCGAGGCCACTTTGCGCATTCTACGCAAACCTGAAGGGGCGCGCCCCGTGCTGATTGGCTACGACAGTAATGAAGTCGCCGGTGCCTGTGTCAGCGATATCATCAAGGCAGGTGTGCTGCCGGTCGCGATTGAGTTTATGGACCGCCCTTGCATTGAGGCCTGTGAAGCCTTCGCCAAGGCGGGCTATCCGATGTGCGAAGCCCTGCTGATCGTCGAAGTCGAAGGCAGCGATGCGGAGATCGACCACCAGTTGCGGCTGATCACCGAGATTGCCCGCTCTCATAATCCGGTGGAACTGCGCGAGGCCCGCGACAGCGATGAGGCCGCCCGCATTTGGCTGGGTCGGAAATCAGCCTTTGGTGCGATGGGGCAGATCAACGACTACATGTGTCTGGACGGCACAATACCGGTCACATCGCTGCCCCATGTTTTGCGTCGCATTGGAGAGATGAGCCAGGAATTTGGCCTGGATGTCGCCAATGTGTTTCACGCAGGCGATGGCAATATGCATCCTTTGATCTTGTTTGATGCCAACAAACCCGGCGATCTGGAAACCTGCGAGGCCTTTGGCGCTGAAATCCTGAAGCTCTGTGTGGAGGTGGGTGGCTGCCTGACAGGGGAGCATGGTGTCGGGATCGAAAAGCGTGATCTGATGCTGGATCAATACGGCGCTGCGGATATCGAGGCACAGCTGCGGGTGAAGGATGTGTTTGATCCCAAGTGGTTGCTGAACCCGGCCAAGGTTTTCCCCCTCTCGACCACGCAAAGCCGTCGAACCCCGGCAGCTGTCCCCCTGTAACAGTGGCCCATGGCAGACCCTGTGCGGGTCTGCGGCGGGGGCTTTGCCCCCACGACCCCCAGAGTATTTTGGAAAGGTGAAAGAATGACACCTCAGAGCGAGGCCGAGCTGGCCAAGATCATCGCAGGGGCAACAGCGCCTCTGGCTGTCAGCGGCGGAGGCACCCGTGGTCTGTCGATGGGCGGTGAGACGCTAAGTGTGGCGGGTCTCAATGGCGTCACACTTTATGAGCCCGGCGCCCTGACACTGGTTGTGCAGGCGGGCACATCGGTGGAGGAGGTGCAGGCGCTGCTGGCGGGGGAAAATCAGCGCCTTGCCTTTGAGCCGATGAATCATCGCGGGCTGCTTGGAACCACAGGAACGCCAACCATGGGCGGGGTGTTTGCTGCCAATGTCTCCGGCCCCCGGCGTATTCAATGCGGCGCGGCGCGGGATTTTCTGCTGGGGGTGCGTTTTGTCGATGGGCGCGGCGCGGTGCTGAGCAATGGCGGCCGGGTGATGAAAAACGTGACCGGTTACGACCTGGTGAAGCTGATGGCTAAGCTCTCATGGCACCCTGGGGGTGTTGAGCGAGGTATCGCTGAAGGTGCTGCCGTGTTCGGAGGCCTGCGCGACGGTGACGGTGCATGTGGCGGATCTGGGGTTGGCGGTTGCTGCGATGTCGACGGCACTCGGTTCGCCCTATGATGTGACCGGCGCGGCGTATGATCCGGCTTTGGCCGCGGTTCATATTCGGGTCGAGGGGTTTGAGGCCTCCGTTACCTATCGCGCCGAGGCCTTGAAAGCGGCGCTGGGTCGATTTGGAGAGGTGAGCCTTGCCCTCGGCGCCGGGGATGCGCTGTGGGATGGGATCCGCGATGTCGCGGCGTTTCATGACCAGCCCGGCGACGTCTGGCGAATTTCGGTCAAACCGTCGGATGCGATTGCACTTGCGCCTGCGTTGCAGGCGGAGGGCTTGCTGTTCGACTGGGGCGGAGGGCTGATCTGGGCGCTGGTTCCGGCAGGGAGCGATCTGCGATCCCGGCTGACGATGCCGGGTCATGCGACCTTGGTGCGCGCCAGCACGCAGACACGGGCTGAGCTGGGCCAGTTCCAGTCACAACCGGGGCCACTCGCTGCGATATCTGAGGGGCTGCGGCGCCAGTTTGACCCGCGCGGCATTCTTAATCCGGGACTGATGGGGTAGACGATGCAGACGACATTCAGCGAAAAACAGCTGCGCGACCCGGGCACCCAGCGTGCCAACGAAATCCTCAGGTCGTGTGTGCATTGCGGCTTCTGCACTGCGACCTGCCCGACATATCAGGTGCTGGGCGATGAGCTGGACAGCCCGCGCGGTCGGATCTACTTGATCAAGGATATGCTGGAAAACGAGCGGGTCCCGGATGCCAAGACCGTGAAGCATATTGACCGTTGCCTCAGCTGCCTGGCCTGCATGACCACCTGTCCGTCGGGGGTGCATTACATGCATCTTGTGGATCATGCGCGCGCCTACATCGACAAACACTATGACCGGCCATGGAGTGATCGTGCCCTGCGTTGGTTGCTGGCCCGGATCCTTCCGTATCCGGGGCGGTTCCGTCTCGCCCTGATCGGGGCCAAGCTGGCACAGCCTTTCAAAGGGCTCATGCCTGATGCTCGTCTGCGTGCCATGCTGGATATGGTGCCGCGGCATATCCCGCCGGTCAGCCGCAACGACGACCCCCAGAGCTTTGCCGCGAAGGCACCACGCAGGAAACGCGTTGCCCTGATGACGGGTTGTGCGCAGAAGGCGCTCAATACCGATATCAATGATGCCACCATTCGTCTGCTGACCCGGCTGGGATGTGAGGTGGTTGTGGCCGCGGGGGCGGGCTGCTGCGGAGCGCTGACCCATCACATGGGGCGCGAGGCGGAAAGCCACGCCACCGCCGCGAAGAACATCCGCGCCTGGACAGACGAAATCGACGGGCAGGGCCTGGATGCGATCGTCATCAACACCTCGGGCTGCGGCACCACGGTCAAGGACTATGGTCATATGTTCCGCAATGATGCGTTGGCAGAGGATGCGGCGCGGGTTTCGGCGCGCGCAATGGATATCTCCGAGCTGTTGATGCAGCTGGACCTGCCGGAAGGGGAGGATAAGGAAACAACGGTGGCCTATCACGCGGCCTGTTCCTTGCAGCATGGGCAGCAGATCAAGACCCACCCGAAAACGCTCCTGAAGCGCGCAGGCTTCACGGTGGTGGAACCTGCCGACAGTCACCTCTGCTGCGGTTCGGCCGGGACTTACAATTTGCTGCAGCCGGAAATTTCGGCTGAGCTGAAGGCCCGTAAGGTGAAGACATTGGAAGCCAGGCAACCGGACCTGATCGCAGCGGGCAATATTGGATGCATGATGCAGATCGGCTCCGCCACGGACATCCCAATCCTGCACACGGTGGAATTACTGGATTGGGCCACCGGAGGTCCGAAACCAAGGGCGTTGGTGGCGGGTGGGCCGGGCGCTGATCCCCGCGCGGGAGAGATCCCGATCCTTAGATGATGCAGGTCGGCAAGATGTCGCTGCCGACCACCCACAGGCCGGGTGCATTCCGGATCCTGCTGCCGTAATTTCGCCCCAAGCAAAGCATACCCTGAAACGGGAGCAATTGGGACATGGGGCTGGCAGGGTTATGAGCGTAAAGAAACCGATCCGGCAGCGGATGCTGCCACTGGCGGCAGCGCTGGTCTCCATCGGGCTGGCCTGTGTCGCCGCGCCGACGGGAGCAAGCGCTGACGACAGCCGCCTGCAACGGCTGGAAACCACTGAGGCGGGGCGTGATTGGCAGGCGGTCGGACGGCTTGACGTCAATGGCGAAGGTTTCTGCACCGGTGCATTGATTGCGCCTGATCTGGTGCTGACAGCGGCGCATTGTCTTTATGACCGCGACAGCCGTACTAGGATCGCACCGCAGACCATCGAATTTCTTGCGGGATGGCGCAACGGGCGCGCCTCGGCCTATCGCAGCATCCGCCAGGCGGTCATCCATCCCAGCTATATCTACGATGGCAAAGTCTCGACAGACCGGGTGCGCAACGATATCGCGCTGCTGCAGTTGCAGCGGCCCATCCGCAACACCACCGTGATGCCATTCGAAACCGACCAGCGTCCGCAAAAAGGCGCTCGGATTGGGGTAGTGTCCTATGCACACGACCGCTCGGAGGCTCCGTCGCTGCAGGATGTCTGTGCGGTGATGGCCCGGCAGGAGGGCGTTTTGGTGATGTCCTGCGACGTGGACTATGGCTCGTCCGGTGCGCCGGTGTTTTCCTTTGACGCAGGGCGCCCCAAGATCGTGTCGGTGGTCTCTGCCAAGGCGGAGGTTTCCGGTCAGCAGGTCGCGCTTGGCTCGGCTCTGGCAGAGGAATTGGCGTTGTTGCGTGCGCAGCTCACCGGTAGCCGGATTGGCGGCCAAATGCCCCCCGGAGTTGGCCGCGTGAAAGTGGGCGAACGTCGGAGCAATTCCGGCGCAAAGTTCATCAGCCAATGAGACTCTGCGCACTTGTCCTGACTGTGGTGACCGCGCTCTGTGCGACTGTGGCAGCCGCGCAGGATACCGGGTTGCGGCGTCTGACCGACCGTGATGACCTCCTGGGGTGGGAGGCAGTCGGGCGGCTGGAGCTGAACGGGCAGGGGTTTTGCACCGGCACGCTGATTGCGCCGGATCTGGTGTTGACTGCGGCGCATTGCGTCTATGATCAGCGCAACAACTTGCGCCCGGCTGATCAGATCACCTTTCGCGCGGGCCTGCGCGATGGCGTGGCCATTGCCGAGCGTCAGGCCTTGCAGATTGCAGCGCACCCGGGGTTTCGATCGGGTGGGCGGCTTGATCTTGAGAATATCCGCCATGATGTTGCATTGATCCGGCTGGCGGCCCCAGTGACCAGTGGTTTGGCGAATGCCTTCGTGCTGCATTCCGGCCGGGACTACGGAAGCGATATATCGGTGACGTCCTACGGGATGGGCCGTGCCGAGGCCTTGTCACGCCAGCGCCATTGCAATCTGATGGCCGAACGCGCGGATGTCTTGATGATCGACTGCAACGTCACCTTCGGCTCCTCCGGTGCGCCAGTGTTCTCGCAGGTGGGGGGACGCGGGCGTATTCTGGCGTTGATTTCTGGCGGTGGCGCGTACGGTGGGAAGCAGGTGGCCTTTGGCATGAAACTGCCGCAAAGGGTGGCCGAGCTGAAAGCACAGCTGCGCCGCAATCCAGTGGCGGCACCGGATCGGCGAATTAAGCGTATCCGCGTGGGCAGTGGCACGTCGGCGGGCGGTGCGAAATTTGTCCGCCCCGGCGGATAAGCCACCTCTTGAACCGACAAATTCAGCCCTTATCTCAGTTCTGTTCGGATCGCCGATGATCGGGGTCCGACACTCCAAACGCCTGTCCCTGATGGGAGGGCACGTAGAAATCGCTCACGAATGAGGATGACACATGCGTAGTTTTGATTTTGCACCGCTGCACCGGGCCACCATTGGCTTTGACCAGATCGCCGACCTGATGGATCGCGCCCTGAGTTCTGACGTCGCGCAGCCGAGCTATCCCCCATACAATATCGAAAAAACCGCTGCAGATGCCTATCGTATCTCGATTGCTGTTGCTCGGCTTTTCCGAGGCTGATCTGGGTGTCGAGGTGAAGGAAAACGCGCTGGTCGTTTCGGCGAAGAAGTCCGAAGACGACAGCGACCGTACCTACCTGCACCGTGGCATCGCCACCCGCGCGTTTGAACGCCGGTTTACCCTGGCCGACCATGTGCGCGTCACCGGTGCCAGCCACTCCGACGGTATGCTGCACATCGATCTGCAGCGCGAGGTGCCTGAGGCGCTGAAACCGCGCCGGATCGAAATTGCAACAGGCAAGGCGCCTGAACTGGACGCCAAGACCGTAAACTGATGCTGCCCTGATCTTCCTGATCTGACAGCTTTGAACGCGGCAGCCCCCCCGATGCTATCGGGGGGGCTGTTTTGGTATGTCGGACACGCGGAGTGGATGAGGTCAGTTGACGGTCGGCGTGTTCATCTGACCGATGGAAAAGAACATCGTCTCGCCGGAGGCATCATCGACGCCATCGTTGTCGGTAACGATGAACCCTTCGCCCTCGGCGGTGATGGCCAGCCCTTCGACCTTGTCCAGAACATAGCCGCCGGTCGCGGTCAGATCCGGCAGCAGATCACGCACCAGTTCTTTGCTGACCACCGGCAGATCACCACCCAACGGGGCCGGTGTCATCTCGGCCAGCGGAATGCGATAGACCTTCTTGGTGACGGCACGGAAATCATGCTGGTTGTCGCGTTCAATCACGTAGGCATAGTCGCCATAGGCCACGATCTCCGACAGGCCAACCCAACCGGTGTCCGGTTCTGCCTTGGGATAGTGGACCGCGCCCCATTCCTTGGTCTCAAGGTTGTAGGCTACCAGTTTGACGTGGTTTTTGGGGTCATCTTTCCATTCGCGCTGTACTGCCATCCAGAGCGTGTCGCCGACCTTGGTGATGCCTTCAAAACCAAAGCGTTTTTCAACGGCCATCAGCTCGGCAGGCAACCCGATTTCTCCACTCTTGGCTTTGATGAGCCCGTCTTTGGAGACGTGATAGATAGCATGTGGGGTCACCCGATCAGTGCGCCCTTCAGAGGCAACATAATAGCCACCTTTGCCGTCCAGCGTGATGCCCTCCAGATCCAGTTTCTGGGCCGGGTTGCCGTCTTGGCGATGAATGCGGATCACGTCGGTGATACGGGCAGGTGTCTGGCTGGGATCAATTTTGAAGATCGACGGCTGGAAGCCATAGAAGCTGTCGTTGACCGCATAGATCATACCATCCGCATCCGCCACCATGCCAGAGAGCGCGCCCCAGCCGATCAGTTCATCCGCTCCGGCAGAGGTCAGATGCGGATAGGTCGGTGCGCCGTCTTGCAATTCATACATCATGACGTGGGCGCGGGGGCCTTTGTCTTCGATCAGATCCTTCTCATTGGCCGAAACCAGCAGATTGCGCTCGGGGATGACGGCGTATCCTTCTGGCCCAACCCCAGACGGCAGCAGCTGGGTGAGAACCGGATTGGCAGGATCCGTAACATCATAGACCCCCACCACCGACGCGCGTTCTGCACCGACGAACACATAGGGCATGCCGTCGAATTCGGCGAAGGTCACGCTTTCGGGTTCGACGCCTTTGGCGTCGGAGCGTTTGTCCGGGTAGTGTCCGATCTGCACGATCGCGTGTTCAAAGGAGGTGCCGCTGTCGTAAACGATGGTGCCGTCCTTGTTGAAGATCGTCCAACCCCGCGATCCTCCCTGATAGTCGCCTTCGTTTGCGGTGGCGAAGTGCGTGTCGTCAATCCAAGTGACGGCATCGGGTTCACGCAAGCGCTCTGTCTGGCTTTCGCCAAATATCAGCGCACCGCGTTCGTCCGTGGCATCGATACTGTCAAGGTCCACAGAACCGGCAGAGAAATGGTTCAGGATCTCGCCGTTCTTCGAGACGATCACGAGGTGGTTGTTTTCCTGTAGCGTGACGACGGTTTCCCCAAGCCCGTTGATCGCGACATATTCAGGCTCCGGATCCTCGCCTGCGATATCTGAAAGACCCGTGAGGCTGACAACTTTCATCGACGCGCAATCAAGGCCCTCCTTGGTGGTGTTCACCAGCACCAGATTTCCCGCAGGCATCTGTGGCAGCATGCCACCGTTCAAGTCTTCGTCCCGCTCGTTTTCAATCGCCACAGCGAGAAATCCGCCGTCCTTGGATTTCGCGACAGAATCCGGCTGGCCACCCAAATCACAGGAGCCCGTTTCAGCGCCGGTTTCCGTGTCGATAGATTTCAGCAGGCCCGAGGGCTGTGTGTAGCTTTCGGAGGTATTGATGCCGACATAGGCGGTGCTGCCAATGACTGCGACCGATGTGGGTTCGCCCGGCAGTGCGATATTGCCCTTGGGGGCTGGGGTGGCCGGATCGGTGATATCAATCAGCCCCAGAGCCTCCAACGGACTGTCGGTGTAGACCAATGTCATGCCATCGGCTGTGACGTCGATGATTTCTGGCGAGGTTTCGCGTGATGTATCTTCTCCGGCGGCCATGTTCTGGACCACCGGGAAGGCGGCGATGCGGTTAAAGGATTTTTCTGCCTGGGCAATACCAGCGGTAAGGGCCAGCGCAGAGGTCAGGCACATGAGACGCGGAAACATCGGCTACTCCGAAAATTGGACAGTTGATTGCCCAACCTCCTGCCGTGCCCGCGTAAAAGGACTGTGACGGTTCAATGTCGTTTTGACGATGATCGGCCCCGGCTGCCGTCAGCCGAGGCCTTCTGAGGCGGATCAGACCGACATGCAGATGTATTTCATCTCCAGATAGTCTTCGATGCCGTGATGGCTGCCTTCGCGACCAAGGCCCGACTGTTTGACGCCACCAAATGGGGCCACCTCTGTCGAGATGATGCCGGTGTTGACGCCGACGATCCCATATTCCAGTGCTTCGGCCACCTTGTAGACCCGGCTCAGATCCTTGGCGTAGAAGTAGGAGGCCAGGCCAAAGATAGTGTCATTGGCCATGTCGATCACGTCATCTTCGGTCTCAAACTTGAAGAGAGGGGCCATGGGGCCAAAGGTCTCGTCCTGAGAGAAAACCATATCCTGCGTCGCGCCCGTAAGAATGGTCGGCTCAAAGAAGGTGCCGCCCAGCTCCGATGGATTGCCGCCCAGGATCACCTCAGCGCCTTTTTCCTTTGCATCGGCGATATGCGCCTGCACTTTCTCGACGGCTTTCTCGTTGATCAGAGGGCCAAACTGGGTGCCCTCAGCCAGACCATCGCCCACGGTCATTTTGGCCACGGCGTCCTTTAGCTTCGCAGCAAAGGCATCGTAAACGCCTGCCTGCACATAGATTCGGTTGGCACAGACACAGGTCTGGCCGTTGTTGCGGAACTTGCACATGATCGCGCCTTCGACGGCGGCATCAAGATCGGCATCATCAAACACGATGAAGGGCGCGTTGCCGCCCAACTCCATCGAGCACTTCATCACGGTATCGGCCGCCTGCCGCATCAGGATGCGGCCAACTTCGGTGGAGCCGGTAAAGGTCAGCTTGCGCACAGCGTTATTCTCGCAGAACTCCTTGCCGGTCTCAGATGCATTGGAGGAGGTGACGACGTTGAAGACACCTGCCGGAATGCCCGCGCGCTCTGCCAGAACGGCCAATGCGGTTGCAGACAGCGGTGTCAATTCGGCAGGTCGCGCGACAAAAGCGCAGCCCGCCGCCAGTGCCGGACCGGCCTTGCGGGTGATCATCGCATTGGGAAAATTCCACGGCGTGATGGAGGCGGCCACCCCGATGGGCTGCTTCAGCACCGTGATGCGCTTGTCGCGCTGATGGCCGGGAATGGTCTCGCCATAGATACGTTTGGCTTCTTCCGCAAAGAACTCAATGAAGGACGCGCCATAAGCGATCTCGCCGCGCGACTCGGCCAGGGGTTTGCCCATTTCGGCGGTCAGAATGACGGCCAAGTCTTCCTGATTCTCCATCATCAGATCAAACCATTTGCGCAGAACATTGGCGCGCTCCTTACCGGTCCATTTGGCCCAATCCTTCTGAGCGACTTCAGCCTGCGCGATGGCCCCTGCCACCTGCGAGCGGCTGACGTCCGCCACATTGGCAATCACATCGCCACGCGCCGGGTTTTTCACCTCGAACGTGCCATCCTGGCCATCGACAAAACCGCCGCCAATATAGGCACGCGGTTCCAGCAGGCTGGGATCGGTGAGCAGTGATTTCAGATCAGTGGTTGCGTCGAGCATTGCGGGCCTCCCGTATGTCATTTGCGAAATGCAAATCAGCTGTGACTTGATATATCCAGAAAGATAGGTGAGTCCAGAATTTGATCAAATTCAGGGCGCGACCTCCACGGCATCGCTGCTCAGCAGGGAGCGGGTCATTTGACATGTTCTGTGCCAGACTGTCAGGTAGCGGCAACAAGAAGAACAGGGAGATTGGGCATGGAGCTCGACGACGCGTATTCAAATGGCGCCTATATCGAAAACGCTGACAGCTACCCGCCGCGCTGGGCCGCCTCGGCCGAAGATTTTCGCAACGCGATGCGGGACCGGTCCCGTCTGGATGTGCCCTACGGCGACGGTCCCCGGCACCGCTATGATCTGTTTCATCCCGAAGGGGCTGCCAAGGGACTGATGATCTTTGTGCACGGTGGCTATTGGATGGCGTTTGATAAATCCAGCTGGTCGCATCTGGCGGTGGGGGCGTTGGCGCATGGCTATGCGGTCGCCATGCCCTCCTATGATCTTTGCCCGGACGTACGGATCGCTGATATCAGCCAGCAGATCGCCGCGGCTGTCACCGCTATCGCGGCTGAGGTAGAGGGACCGATTGCGCTGGCGGGCCATTCTGCAGGCGGGCATCTGGTCGCGCGCATGTTAGACCGGGATCTTTTGCCGAAGGAAGTGGGTGAACGAATTACTGCGGTTGTGCCAATCTCGCCGCTCGCGGATCTGCGGCCACTGCTGCGCACCTCCATGAACGGAAAGTTCAAACTGGACGCAGCAGGCGCTGCCGCAGAAAGCCCAATTGACATGGAACATCGCTACCCGGCGGAGGTAACAGTCTGGGTGGGCGGTGACGAGCGCCCGGCCTTTCTGGATCAGGCGGTCTGGCTGACCGAAGCCTGGGGGGCCGATCACGTCATTGCGTTCGGCAAACATCATTTCAACGTGATTGAACCCTTGGCTGATCCCGAAAGCGATCTGGTTGCGGTATTGGTCAAGTAATCCGACCCTTCAGAAAAAACGACAAACGCCGTAGAAACCTGCGGCGTTTGTCGTTTTTCGACCCTATCGCGGGGAATCAGACTTGCCAGCATCGCAGCTCTGCCGCATCCTTTGCGCCAAGGGCCAGGCGATGGCGTCGCCGCATGGATCCATGCTGCCCTCACTCACAACATTGTCCTGAACGCCGGGACCTTTCTTGTAAGATGGAAGGGTCGACTATGACTGCACGTCCTGAAATGTATCGTTTTCACAATGGTGAAAAGGCGCCGCTGCAATTTGCTGTCTCCGAATATGAGGCGCGGATCGCAGGTCTGCGCAAAATCATGGCAGAGACCGGCGTAACCGCCGCTGTCTTCACCTCGATGCACAATATCTCCTACTATTCGGGGTTCACCTACTGCGCCTTCGGTCGCCCCTATGGCATGGTGGTGACCGCATCCGAGGCTGTGACAATTTCAGCCGGGATTGACGCAGGCCAGCCCTGGCGCCGGTCGTTCTGCGACAACATCACCTATACCGACTGGCAGCGCGACAACTTCTGGCGTGCGATCAAATCGGTTTCGGGCGACGGTGCGGTTGTCGGCTATGAGAGCGATCACCTTACCCTGCTGCAGAAGGCAAAACTGGAACATTTCCTGGCGCCATCGCAGCTGGTTGACCTCTATGAACCGACGATGCGCCAGCGCATGGGCAAATCCGCCGCAGAACTGGACATGATCCGCGCTGGGGCTGCGGTGGCTGACGTCGGCGGCTTCGCGATTCGGGATGCGGTAAAGGAAGGCGCGCGGGAGATCGACGTGGCGATGGCCGGGCGCGATGCGATGGAGTTGGAAATCGCCAAGCGGTTCCCGGATGCGGAGTACCGCGACAGCTGGGTCTGGTTCCAGTCCGGGATCAATACCGATGGCGCCCATAATCCAGTGACCGCCCGCAGGCTGGAACGTGGCGATATCCTGTCGCTGAATACCTTTCCAATGATCTCCGGCTACTACACCGCGCTGGAACGCACCATGTTCGTGAAGGAAGTGGATGCCGAGTCCCTGCGCATCTGGGAGGCCAATGTGGCAGCCCATGAGCTGGGTATCTCGCTGCTGAAACCAGGCGCGAGCTGCGCGGAAATCACCCATCAGATCAACGCCTTCTTTGAAGAGCAGGATCTGCTGCAATACCGCACCTTCGGCTATGGCCACTCCTTTGGTGTGCTGTCGCATTACTACGGTCGCGAGGCCGGTCTGGAGCTGCGCGAGGACATCGACACGGTGCTGGAGCCGGGGATGGTGATCTCCATGGAGCCGATGTTGACCATCGCGGATGGTCAGCCCGGTGCAGGCGGCTACCGCGAGCATGACATTCTGATCATCCATGACGATGACAACGAGAACATCACCAAATACCCTTATGGGCCGGAGTTTAACGTCGTCGGCTAAGGGCGCTCCTAGGCACTGTGATAATTGGCAGGCGGGGGCTCCCGCCTGGTCTTCGCCTCCCTTGGGGGAGGTAATCCCAGTTGGGCGTGGCACCGTGCATTGCACGGTGCTTTCGCATTCTTACTGAGAGGTGGTGCTCAGGCCGCGATATCGGCACCAGCGTCCTGCCACGGGTCGCAAAGATTGCACCAGCGCCTTGGTTAAGGCATATGTGCGCAAAGGCGACACCTGATCCTGCGATTATGCCCCGCTTCGGGGCGCTGGGAGTGTGGTGGCTCCCTGCCGTGAACAAGGAAACACCACCGCTATGCACCACCCACCGGAAAAGCGAAAATCCGAATACGCGCTGATCCAGCTGTTGCCGAACATGATGACCATTGCGGCCATCTGTGCCGGGCTGTCTGCGATCCGTTTTGGGGTGCAGGGCAACTATACCCTGGCGGTGCAGCTGATCCTGGCGGCGGCGATTCTGGATGGGTTTGACGGGCGTCTGGCGCGGATCCTGCGCAGCGACAGCAAGATGGGTGCGGAACTCGACTCACTGGCAGATTTTCTCAACTTCGGCGTCGCCTCACCGCTGGTGATCTACTACTGGGCTCTTCAGGACATGCGTGGTCTGGGCTGGCTGGCGGTGCTGGTGTTCTCGGTCTGCTGCGTGGTGCGGCTGGCGCGGTTTAACGTCTCGACCAAGTCCGAGCAGAAAGTCACCGCAAAAAGCGTTTATTTTGAAGGGGTCCCATCCCCGGCTAAGCGCGCTTCTGGCGATGCTGCCGATGTTCATCTCTTTTGCCTTCGCTGATGCGCCGGTCATTCCGGATATTTTGATCTGCCTTCATATGGGTGTCATCGGATTGCTTATGATCAGCCATGTGCCAACCTGGTCGCTGAAGGCAGTCAAAATTTCGCGCGAAAACGTGAAGTATTTTCTGGTCGGTTTTGCCTTTGCGGGGGCAGCCGTCCTGATTTACGCATGGATTACATTGGTGATCCTATGCCTTGGCTATGCTGCGATGGTGGCCTGGGGATTGGTTAAAAAGAAAACGCCGGAGACCGGCGCATAAACGAGTAAGGGTGGATAATTGGATATCAAGGCTGTTGAATCGTCGTATGCCCGTTGGGCCCCTGTCTATGACAAAACATTCGGGGCAATCACCAATGTGGGCCGTCGCCGTGCTGTCGGCTACGTCAACGAACATCGCAGCGGTCGGGTGCTGGAGGTGGGTGTCGGCACCGGACTGTCCTTGCCTCTCTACAAATCCCACCTAAAGGTCACCGGCATCGACTTCAGCGAGGATATGCTGAAAAAGGCGATGAAACGGGTGGAGGAACATGATCTCGACCACGTTGAAACCCTCCGCCAGATGGATGCCCGTGCACTGGATTTCCCCGATGCCACCTTCGACACTGTTTCAGCCATGCATGTGCTGTCCGTCGTACCGGACCCGGAACAGGTGATGGGTGAAATTGCCCGCGTGCTCAAGCCGGGTGGCAAAGTGGTGATTACCAATCATTTCCTGCGCGAACAGGGCGTGCTGGCGTTTCTTGAACGGGTTTCTGCGCCGTTTGCCAATGTGCTTGGCTGGCACTCGGATTTTGAGATCGACACCGTGCTGGGCGCGGATCATCTCTCGGTGGAGCATCACCAGCCCTTGCCGCCCTTCGGTCTGATGACCTTTCTGGTGCTGTCCAAAATCAAACCCGTCTGAGGCGCGACAGCGTCCCGCGTGTCAATATCTGTAGGCTGTGACCGATCGGGCCGCCGGTCGGTCTTCCCTTTGCGGATCGGCTCTGCAAAACTGCTGGCAACGGATCTGTGCGGTGCTGCGTTATGGCTGCAGCAAGAGCGGGTTTTCTTTACATAGGGGATGTAAATCATGTTCACATTCCCCATATGACACATAAGACATTGCAGAAAGGGCACTTTATGAGCCAATCACAATTTGACGAGATGGTGCGGGCCTCACAAGCCAAGGTGAGCGAGTCGCAGCAGAAGATCACGGCGCTGACCTCGCGGATCGAAACTGCGCGGGCCAAGATTTCGGCCGGAGAAGACGCCAGCATCGACATTGAGAACGCAACGCTGGATGACGTGCACGCCCATACCGAGGTGATGAACGCCAATATCGCCGAGCTGATCATGGGTCTGGATGATGTGACCACGGCGTTCTCAAAGGATTTCGACGAGATGCGGTCGAAAACGGGCTGGGAGAGCTTTGTTGGCTTTTTCAGCCGTGGCAAATCGGATTCGATGCGCCAGGAACGGATGCGAACGGCCAGTATCGACGACAAGCTGCAGGACCTGATTGCCAAGTCGGATGTGATCGTGAAGCTGCTGGAGGGTCAGCTGGCGACGCTGGAAGATCAGCGTGAAAAGGTGCAGGTGAACCTGTCGGCCACATTGGACGACCGCGAATTCACCGTGCAAGAGCTGGAAGCCGTCCGCGCCGAGATCGTGGCCCTGGATCCGCAGATCATTGAGCTGGAGAACAAGATTTCAGTCGAGCAGGACGCCGCCGCGCGCACCAAGCTGGAGACCGAACTGGCGGATATCAATGCGAAATACAACGCCTTGGTGCAGGAGGAGCAGGTGAAGCTTGCGAAATCCCAAACGCTGGAGCGTTATATCGAGAAGGGCAAGACCTGGGTCGATAGTTTGCAGAACCAGGCCGCGACGCAGATGGTGCTGATCAACAAGCTGCAGACGGACACGGCGCAGCGGGTGGTGCTCTATGATGCGCTGACCAAATCGCTGAAGACCGCGCAGCAGCAGGATGTGGCGCACCGGATCAACGAGATCGGCGTGCAGACCGACAAGGAAGCCCAGACCGCGATGGCGGCGATTGGCACTGCGACCAACCAGAAAATGGCCGACATGCTGGAAAGCCATGAGGACAACATGGTGTTTGCCCGCGACGTGCTGGAGAAGAAGGCCAAGGCGGATGAACGCTTTGCCCGCCGGTTTGCCGCGATTGTCGAGAAGCACGACAAGAACCTGTATGGGGGGTGAGTGTGGATTGGCTGGAGTTCCTGAATATCCCATCCCCACCGAACTGGTTTTGGTGGAGCATGCTGGCGGTCGTTTTCGGAACTTTGGCCACTCTCTACTACGCCGTTGACGGCCCTTTTTCAGGTTGGGTTGCCGTTGCAGTTGCTGGGGTATTTGCAGGCTTTGCTTGGGACCTGTGTAAGGAACAGGACGGTTAGACACTTCGGGTCACTAACTAGTGGAATTGAGATGATCAGGAAATTCATCAGAGGATTGCGCCCGGCCGCACGGACGGGCGCTGTCCTTACCGCAAGCTACACGTCCGGAAAGCGGGCTTGGCATGACTGATCCCGCACACGACCACGCTGGCCTCACCGACACCTTCGCCTCGCGCCGGTATTTCAAGAAGTTCGAGACCATCATACGGCACCTCACCCGGGTGGCGGCGGCGATGCAGGCGGAGGGGCGGCTGTCGAAATCCGATGTGAAGGTGCTGACCGCCTACCTGATGCGGCTCAACTTCACCTTCCGCGCGCTGTCGATGAAATACCTGATGGCGGGGCGCGATACGGGCCGTTTCTTTGGCAGCCTCGCGATGGACAAGCGCGACAGCGGCTTTCCGGTGGCGGCGGAGCTGATGACCATGGCCAACGACGCTATGCAGGCGGAGCGGCATCTGGCCAATATGGCCGGTGAAGACGCGCTGAAGAACGACATGGTGCGCACCATCATCGCTGACCGCACGGTGCCGTCGAAGCTGCAATTCGCCCTGTCGCAGCGGCTCTATTATCAGGAACTGCTGAAAGGGCAGCTGTTCTGGACCCAGAACGATCCGGTTTGTGAATGGCTGGAGAACATCAGCGAGCGCCGCCGCCGCTTCCTGTTGCATTGGGCCGCCTATGACAGCCAGGTGAACCTGCCGGTGATCTACCTGATGGAACTGGAGGACAGCGGCAAGGTGGCGCTGCCGAAGGACGAACGCCGCTGGCCGGAGGTGCAGGCGCATCTGATGGCGCAGGCCCTGGCGGGGCTGAAGTTGGTGACCATCGCCAAGGGGTTTGACGAGGATTTCGACGATCTCCACCCTAAACATCTGCGCCGCTTCCATGTGGGGCCGATGTATTCCTCCGCCTATACCGAGCAATCCGGCCCGCTGCACCGGGTGCTGGAGCAGGCAGAGGCACCAGCGGGCCAGGACTGGGCGCTGGCTTGGACGTTGGAAGAGCTGGAGAGCGAGAACGTGCGCGAGGAGCGCTCGGGCTGGTTCGGCACTGTGGAGCGGGAGATCTTTGCGCTGGATCCCTTTGGCGGGCGGGGCGCGGATACTGGGGCGACCCGGACCCAGCGCGCCATCATCCTGCCGCAGCGCCCGTTTCAGGTGCTGGCAGAGCTGGACCCGCCGGGGTTCGCCGATGTGCAGAAATTCGTGGTGAGTGAGGCCGGGCAGGTGCTGCGGTATTGAGCCCCTGCGTTTGTTGAAGCAGGGGAAGCCTCCCCCTCTCGGCGGCAAAGCCGCCTGCCGGGCAGGGGGACGGGAATATTTTTAGCCAGAAGATGGGCGGGCCGGATTTTTTGCTTGACGATGAGACGAATTGAGAGGGTGAGATGAGCATTTCAGGCAATCAGATGGAACTGCGGGAAGAGGATATCCGTAAGCACTACGTGGCAGCTGCGGCAATGCTGGAGGGGTTTGACCACACCCCGCGCATTGCCAAGCCCGCTGTGGAGGCAAAAGCGCCTGAGCGTTCGCCCGGGATTGCCCGTACGCGGCGCTTCCGCTCGACCACGCCGGGGCTGGTGACGCGGTCCACGGCGCGGCCCGAAGGGGTGCATCTGATCGCCCGGATTGAGGCGGCGGATGACGATGACCCGCTGACCTCGCCTCTGCAGGCGACCTTGCAGCAGGCCTTGCGCCGAGCGCTGGCAATCTCTTTGGCGATGGGGGAGGCTTATGCGGATGTTTCTGGCCTCGCCGATCTGAAACGGGCCAATCTGGCAGGCTCGCTGGACGGCGCCCGCAAGGGGGAGTTCACCGAATTGCTGGCGGCGGAGGCGCTGATTGCGGCGCATGTGTTTGCCAATGCCGTCGCCTATCTGCTGGCACCGCATGGGTCTGAGGCGCAGGCCGAGGTGGGCGAGGCGGAGGAGCTGCTCACAGACAATGCGCCCCTGGCCCTGCACGGGGCGCTGTGGGAGCTGGACCAGAAGCTGGCGCAGCATGCCCCAGATGATACGCATCTGATTGCAGCCACGGCCGGTTATGCCGAACAGCTGATGGAGAAGGCGGCCCTGCGGGCGCAGAGCGCACCACGTCTGGAAGTGTTCACCGCCGCCGCCTGGCGGGTGGAGGCGGATGATCTGACCATCAGCGGCTTTGAACCCGCCACCAAGGCGAAGTCCACAACCCTCACCATGGCGTTCAAAAAACCGCATGAGGTGGTCGGTAACCATATCGCCAAGTATCAGGCCTTAAGGCTCTCCAAGATGCTGATGGCCTATGATTTTGACCGGCGTCTAAACCCCTTTGCCGAGATGGGCGGTTTCATCTTCACCTTCATGGGCGACGGTAAGCCGGGGACGGGTAAGACAACGCTCATTCAGATGATGGCGGGCCTCATCCATGACTATTGCCAGAATGCGGGCTATGCCTTCCGCTATCAGAATTTCGGCATCGACAATATCGACAGCTATCAGGGCAAATCCGGTCAGAACGCAAAATCCTTCATCCAGAATGTGATCGATCCGGGCGTCATCGGCTTTGGCACCATCGACGACATCGACCAGATCGCAGGGAAGCGCGGCGACCGCCAGTCCAGCAGCCGACCAGCAGGAGGTGACGGCGGTCTTCATGGAGGCCTTTGCTTGGCGCCAACACCGTGGTGCGCGGCAACTGCACCTTTGGCATGTTCTCCAACTACCCGGAGAATGTCGACGACGCGCTGCGCCAGCGAGCGGGTGCGCGGTTTCTGGTGGACGGGCCGCAGACGCGGGAGGATTACATCGATATCCTGACGCTTCTGATGGGCAAAAACCATGAGATCCCGCTGGGCGATCATGACCTATACGGCGCGCAGGAGATCAAACAGGCCGTCGCGCGCTCGTTCGAGGCGCACAACCGCCCGCAGGAGCCGGGGCTGGCGGAGGTCTTTGGCCGGGTCCACGATCAGATTGGGGAATTGGACAGCCTTGCCAAACTGGGCACCTACCTGAAGGCCATTCAGCAGGC
The DNA here is from genome assembly GCF_045040595.1 of Phaeobacter sp. BS52. Taxonomy (NCBI): domain Bacteria; kingdom Pseudomonadati; phylum Pseudomonadota; class Alphaproteobacteria; order Rhodobacterales; family Roseobacteraceae; genus Phaeobacter; species Phaeobacter sp. BS52. The sequence continues at coordinate 3,493,575 of NZ_CP090662.1, forward strand.
GGATGAACGCTTCACCGGCCGCGCCATCAAGAACATCACCGATGCGGTGAAGGTGCGCGCGATGGATTTCGAGCTGCCGGATGACTGGATGGAGAACCCGGAGCTGTTCCTGTTCAAGGATTACGACACCAAATCCGCAATGATTGCGGAGCTACGGGTGCCGGTCACCATCGACATGGTGGTGCAGGAGATCAACCGCTACGCCGACAGCGAGTTCCGCTATGCCGACAAGTCGGATGAGGTGGCGATTGACAACATGGTGCGCGATTTCGGGCGGCAGGAAGAGGCCAAGCGGCGGTATCTGGAGGGGCGGGGGTGAGTGTTTTCCGCGATATGTGGGCAGAGCCTGTCCGTGGGAGGAAGCGGAGCGCCCGCCCGTTTTGCCGGAGGCAAACCTTCGGTTTGACCGGGCGGACGGGGGCTGCCCGAGCCGCAAGCGCCTCGGGCGGGGAGGTTCTCCAACGTTTTCAGTGGGTTTTCGAATGATTAACTGGGCTGCAGATCACTGGCGCTCTATTCGAAACGGTTTGAAGAGTGACCGCCCGATGGACGTGGGCAAAGCGATTACAAAGGCCTTTCTGGCGATAGTCATCGCGTTAGCGCTGCTGCCGCAGTTCACGAGTGACGGCGGTTGGCAGTTACGCGGCTGGGCGTTGATCACGTCGCCACCAAATGAGATTGGAGACACCTTTGCAGGTGTTGCCGGAGTTCTCGCCTTTCTATGGATTATCGTAACGGTTTGGCTTCAGAGCCAAGAACTGGCTGCGCAGCGAGAAGAATTGCGATTGACTCGTGGGGAAATAAAAGATCAGAGGCAAGCTACACAGGACATGGCGTTTGCAGTTGCTGAGCAAAGTTTCGACAATTTCGTTTTCGAGCTGATAGCAACACACAACTCTATTCTGAATTCAATGGACATCAAGTCCAACAATAAAGACCGATCTCTTTATGAGGGAAGGGACTGTTTTAGGTACTTTTACAGGGAGTTTTCAAAGCCAACGACCGCAGACGCCATGTACCCCACAATGGCACAGGACAAAACGATTGAGCGCTATGAACAGATGTATGACAAGCATCATTCAGACCTTGGGCACTACTTTCGGTTCGTATACAATATGTTGCGGGCTGTGAGCGAATCCGATGCTGTAAAAGAAAAGCACAAAAAACTCATCCGGGCGCTCTTTTCCGATGATGAACTTCTGGTGATTTTTTATAACTCACTCGCAAATAACGGAAGAAATTTCGTTCAGTACGCGGAGGATTTTCAGCTTTTTGATAATCTTCCTCAAGAACGCCTAGTGAGACCAGAGCACAAAGAGCATATTCCCGCGAAGTGTTTTGGAGAGACAATATGAAACGCCTCATCCAGCATGGCCTGATGTTCGGCAATCTTTTCCATGTGGCCTCGCCCGCATTGGTGGAGCGGTATAGGCGCGCGCTGAAGCATCTGACGGGTAAGACCACGCGCCTCACCGATTTTCACGTTGATATCTCCGGCTACTCCCCTGAAGTGGGCGATGAGCTGGGGGATGACCACTATCTGAACCATGCGGGTGTGAACCGGCAGTTCATTCTCCTCAGCACCGAGCAGAAGCGCTGCCCGCTTCTGAATGTGAAATTCTCCACCAGCCGGGACATCCTGCGCCGGTTCATTGCCGCAAATGAAAGCCAGCTGTTTGCGCTGACCGCGACCGATGCGGTGGCGGGTGAATTGGTCAATTCGGTGTTTGAGGTCGCAACGCCCGCGCAGCTTTTTGACATTCGGCAGGTCAGGGTCGAGGCGGACACCACAAGGGGCACGCTGCGGCAGGCCGATCAGCTGGCCGAACTGGTGGACCGGTTCAAGAGTGAGGAAGACGGCTGGTTTGACGATGCGCTGATCGCTGAGATGATCGCGACGGCGGAAAAAACCGGCGATGTTACCCGCAACCCGGTGCGGTTGAAGCACGAGGTGTTTGAGCAGCAGAATTTCTGGACCGCGCATTTTGGCGGGCTTTATGTGTTTCAGGATGTCGAGCATCCGGCCCTGATCGCCAGTGGGGAAAAACCCGAAGGCGTGCCGCTGGACCGGGTGTTCGACCTAACGCAGGACAATGCGATTGCGAAGTTTCTGGAACTGAACGGGCTGGTGGAGCCGATCATCCGTGCGCGCGGCGTCGATGGTGCGGCCATCCTGCGTCAGAAGATGGGGTTTCTGGCCATCAGCGTGCTGGCCGACAAGGGGATGGACCTCTCGGGCCTGTCGCGCAGCGATCTGCGGCGCATGGCGGCCCGCCACGCAAGCGAGCTACCGGAGGAGTTCGAAGGCATGGCGGCGATGGTTCGCTGGGCCGAAAGCGGTGGCAAATGGCCCCGGATCAAATCGGATCACCCGGCCTATTTCTACTGCCTGCGGGCCACCAACACGCCGAACCGTGATCTGGTCAATATGCTGCTGGCAGAGCTGACGCCGCTGGATTTCCGCCAGCTGTTCATCTGCCACAAGGAAGCGTTTTATCAGCAGTATCGCAGCTGGCCGGAGGCGAAGAAGGACCACGTCGTCGCCTTCCTTGCGCGCGAATACGCGATGGACAAGGCCGGCGCGCGGGCGGCGCTATTTGGCCATGAGCCGGACATGAGCGGTCGCAGCACGATGGCGCAGGATCGACCGAAGCAGCGCCGAAAAGACAGTCTGGTTGAACGGGTCGGCCCCTGGGGCGCTGTCAGCAGCAGATCTGGCAACAGGGGGCGCCGCTGATGTTTGCCTTTATCCGCCTGATGGCGATTTTGCTGGTGGTGCTGACAGTGATCTACGGCATTGTCTCGCTCTACTCGCGTGAGGTGCGGCGCGCCAAGCTGAAACGTCGTTGGGCCGAGAAGGGGTTGACCGGAGACCGTTCCGCCTTCATCCAGCGCGGGTTGCACCAATATGACAGGTCACTGCGGCGCAGATTGATCCTGTTGGTCTATGTCGTGCCGCTGGGGGCCATTGCGCTTCTGGTCTATGTCATGAATTTCATGTGAGGTCGCTGAGATGCGTTATATCAAATGGGTGTTCATTCTCACCATCTGGCTGCTGGCAGGGGCCTTTCTGCATTACACGCTGCCGCAGAATGATGTGGTGCGCGTGGTCAAGACTGAGGTGCGCCGGGTGGATTTCGGCGAAAACTCGATTTTCTGGGCGCAGCAGGACACGGCACAGGAAAGCGCGACCAGCGTCAATCGCGATGTTCGCTTCGTGGAGGCGTTCCTGCCCAATGGCCGCCCCATCGTTTATCGCAACGAGGACACCGGCTGGGGCTGGCCGCCCTATTTCAAGCTGGACAGCTCCAACCTGCAGGCCGAGCTGACCGATCTCGCCTCCACCAAGGCTGATCCGCAGTGGGTGCTGCTGCGCCACTATGGCTGGCGCAATGAATTTCTGTCTATCTTCCCGAATGCGGTTGCGGTGAAGCCTGTGAGCGGGCCGGAGTATAGCCAGGTGAATTGGTTCAACATCATCTTCCTGACCATGTTGGCGGCGGTGATCTGGGCGCTTTATGTGCGCTGGCGCCGCTTCCGCCGTGCACGCATCGACCCAATGGTCGAGAATGTCGAAGACAGCCTTTATGCCGCAGGGGATGCGCTGTCAGAGCGGCGTGGCCGGTTCCGGCGCTGGCTGGACAGCTGGAAACAGAAGTAACCAACCGCGCGCGGACCATAACACCAGACCGGGGCGGCCTGATGGTAGGGTTGCACTAGTCAGAGAAGAGATGCTCGGTCCGCGCGAGTGTCAGGGCGGCCTCATGATCCAACGCCAGAAACGGCATCAGCTGTTCGGCGATCTGCTCATCACTGTCGCTTTCGCGGATCAGGCTGTGGTGGTCAAACCCAACATCGCGGATACGGTCGGATTCGTGCTGGATATCGTTGCGAATGGTCGGCAGCAACCGTTCCAGCGCGGCGGTGGCGGTCTGTTGGCCAGCCAGCCCGATGCGCTCGGCATGGCCGGTTAAGTAGTCGTCGCTGAGACTGCATTCGATCTGCAGGATGCGCGTGATGGCCCGATCCGCACAGAAATCCTGCATCAGCTCCAACGCTGACGGATCAAGGCAGATCACCAGGCGGTCAGTTTCATAGTAATCAAACAACATCCGCACCAGTGCGCGACGGTGGCGCGTGCGCTTCCAGAGCGTCGCCTCGATGCCGCCAAGATCGGGCATGTCGGTGCCTTCCTCGTCAAAGAGATAGGCCAGGGCCGGGACGTTGCTGACCTCGCGCAGCCGCTCAATCAGGCGCTTGGCGACATGCCATTTCTTACAGCTGATGATCAGCAGTTCGCGATTGCGCCCCAGCGTACTTTCGGTTTCCCAGAACCGGGGGGCAAAGCGCAGCCCGTTGCGCCCGCGTTTGGTTAGAAACCCATAAAGATTGCGCCCTTCGTTCGAAATCTGAAATTCAACACCCTGCTCGGCATACAGCGCGCCAAGACGGGATTTCAGCTCCTGCGCTTCGGGGCTGATCTTGCGGGCAAAGAGGAAATCCTGCCCCATCAGCATGTCGTAGTGATCATTGTAGAACTGCACCGGCATCCCGTAGTCCGAGAACATCAGCAACGTCAGCGTGCGGCTTTCGATCTCCTTCGTGGGGACCAGGTGACGCACCAGGGTCTGAAAGAAGGTCTCATCCGGGATCCAGGTGGTGCGGAAAAACCGCAGCACATCGCGCCGCTCACTCAGGAAGGACAGGATCCACTCGACGGTGCGACGACGCAAGCACCACCATTGGCTGCCGATCTGGATCTGCATGTCCTCAGGCAGGGCGCGGGTCAGGCCTAGGCGCTTCTGCAGGCTGTGGCTCAGATCGAAGAGGCGCTTGTTTTTGCGTTCGTTGAAGACATGGCGATAGATCAGCCGGTCCTCTTTCATGCCGGTCTTGATCCAGTTGCTTTCAAAGAAATCAAAACTCTCGATATAGTCACAATCCCGGCTGTCCAGCAGCTGATGGGCATATTCCGCGGTCTTGATCGCCATGCAGTCGCCCGACACCATGTAGAAATGTGTCGCCCGCCGGAAGGTGGCGACCGCGCTTTCCAGCGCGTAGAGCGTTGCCTGAACCAGCGACCATTCCCCCCAGCCGCATTTGACCCGCTTGCGGGCAAAGCAGATGTTGGGATTGTCCTTCAGGGCCGTGCGGATCTGCTGATAATCGCTGGCCGGAGAGCGCCCATCGAAGTGGATCGCCATATAGTCACCGGCTGCGGTTAGTCGCTCGGCCTGCTGAATAATCGCCTCTGGGTCTTTATGGCACAGCAGAACATATGCGATTTTTGCCATGACAGCGCCCCGGTGTCGTATTTTGATTGATTGTTTCCTTGATACTGACGAATTCTCACTGAATAAACCGCATTATTTCGCTTTTAACGACTAGAGTCGTACGTGGCGCCAATTGCGGCGCATGGGGACGGGGAGAGACAGATGGGATTTCCAGGCACCTGGATGACGGAGAGCGAAAGCGTGGTCTATCGCGTGGTGCCCAAATGTGCCTGCTCCACCATCGGCCAGATCATGTATTACTCCGACCACGGGCAGTTCTTTGACGGTGATATTCACGATGCCAAGGGCGGTCTGCACAAATGGGCGCTGCCTGACAGCCAGCCGTTGATCACCAGCAATGTTCAGGCGCAGAAATCCTACGCATTTACCTGCGTGCGCAACCCTTACACCCGCGTGCTGAGTTCCTTCTTCGACAAGATTTGCGGCATTCAGCGCAATGGCAAACGTTACCGGGGCAATCTGGTGCCGCGGCTCACCTACGACTACGGGATTGACGTGGGCGGCGACGACGGCAAAGAGCCGTTTGATCAGATCAAGAGCTTCCGCCGTTTCCTGCTGTTTGTCCGAGACACGGTGAAGTTTCGCCGCCCGATGGAGCCGGACATCCACTGGTCGGCCACGTCGGGCCATGTCTCGACCTTCATCTGCAATGGTGGCCGGTACGACAAGGTGATCTGGACCGAAGCCTTCAACGAGGGCATGCAGGATGTGCTGGACGCGATCGAGACCCCGCATCAGGTAGATCTGACCCAGATCCCCCGTTTCAACGAAAGCGAAGGCCACGGCCCCAAACGCGCCCACCCGGTCGAAGACTATTTCGACGATCTGTCGATGCATCTGATTTATGAAATCTATAAGCGGGATTTTGAAGTGTTCAAATATGACTTCGAAAACCCCGCCAACAAGATGCCGGTGGGTGAGATCGACCTTGATGAGGTGCACGCCAAATTGGGTGAGTGATCCCAAGCCGCGCGATGCTCCCGCCCGGGGTGGCGATCATTGACATGATCTGACCCGGTTGGGCCTGGCGCCGCTGGCGCGGCGCGCCTCCGGCGGGAGTATTTCGGGAAAGGTGAGGGGGTTCGTGCCTTATGCGCGGGTCGGGGATCCCAGATCTTGCAGATGCGCTTTTAATCCGGTTGGAAACAGCTCTGTCCTGTCGGCCTCCAGTGTATCAGGGTGAAACCATCTGGCGATACATTTCAGACCGTTGTCTTCGAAAAACTCAATTGTATCGCCTGCCAGATGCGGGGTCTCTGGCCAGGTGACCTGCGCGGCGAAGATGATCTCATGACCGGTCTGGCCTTCGTGCTGATAGATGTTTTCCAGTACCACCGGCGCGCCGATGATGGTGATCTCCACACCGAGCTCCTCCTGAAACTCCCGTTGCAGCGCCTGTTGCCAGGTCTCGCCAAATTCAACCGTGCCCCCCAGAGGGCGGACACCTTTGGTTCGGCCACTGTCATCGGGAACCTCCGCCGCGAGAAAATGGCCTTTGCGCCAGGGCAGACCAATGGTTTTCACGCGAATGGTTTGGGCGGGGCGCCAAATGGTCATGTCGGATCTCCAGCGATGCTGCGGTGTGTCGAATAGGGTCCGTCTCCTATGATAGAAAAAGCCCCGACATCCAAGATGCCGGGGCCTTCAATGCGGAGTACCTGACAGCGTCGATTATTCGTCGTCAGGCAGGGCGCGCACGGCGCCTTTGGCGGCTGATGTAGCCAGCAGCGCATAGGCCTTGAGCGCGGTGGAGACTTTGCGTTTGCGCGGCTTTACCGGTTTCCAGCCCGCTGCGTCCTGAGCGGCGCGGCGTGCGGCCAGTTCTTCGTCCGAGACCGCAAGATGGATGGTGCGGTTGGGGATGTCGATTTCGATGGTGTCACCCTGTTGGACGAGCCCGATGGTGCCACCCTCTGCCGCCTCAGGTGAGACATGCCCAATCGACAGGCCCGAGGTGCCGCCGGAGAAACGGCCATCGGTCAAGAGCGCACAGGCTTTGCCGAGGCCCTTTGATTTCAGGTAGGAGGTCGGGTAGAGCATTTCCTGCATCCCGGGGCCGCCGCGCGGACCCTCATAGCGGATCACCACCACGTCGCCCTCTTTCACCTTGCTGGTCAGGATGTCGTTCACCGCCTGATCCTGGCTTTCACAGACATAGGCGGAACCGGTGAATTTCAGGATGTTTTCATCCACACCGGCGGTTTTCACGATGCAGCCGTCACGCGCGATATTCCCGAACAGCACCGCCAGACCACCATCCTGGCTGAAAGCATGGTCTTTTGAGCGGATAACGCCCCCCTCGCGGTCGGTGTCCAGCTCTTTGTAGCGATTGGACTGCGAAAAGGCTTCGGTGGTGCGCACGCCACCCGGGGCAGCTTTGAACAGCGCTTCGGCGTCGGGGTTGTTGGCGACCTTGATGTCCCATTTGGCGATCGCTTCACCCATGGTGCTGGAATGCACGGTGCTGCATTCATTGTGCAATAGGCCCGCACGGCTCAACTCGCCGAGGATGGAGAAGATGCCACCGGCGCGATGGACGTCTTCCATATGCACATTCTCGATATTCGGTGCGACCTTGCACAGGCAGGGGACCTTGCGGCTGAGGCGGTCCATGTCGGTCATGGTGAAATCAACCTTGCCCTCATTGGCGATTGCCAGCAGGTGCAGCACGGTATTGGTGGAGCCGCCCATGGCGATATCGAGGCTCATGGCGTTCTCAAACGCATCAAAGGTCGCGATCTCACGCGGCAGCAGGCCTTTTTCCTCGCCCACGTAGTGGCGCTTGGTGATGTCGACGATCTTGCGGCCTGCTTCCAGGAACAGATGCTTGCGGTCGGCATGGGTGGCGAGGGTTGAGCCATTGCCCGGCAGCGCCAGACCCAGCGCTTCGGCCAAGCAGTTCATCGAGTTCGCGGTAAACATGCCGGAGCAGGACCCGCAGGTCGGGCATGCGTTTTCCTCGATGTGCTGCACTTGCTCATCGGTCATCGTGTCGCTGGCGGCGGCAACCATGGCGTCCACCAGGTCGATCTTTTTCATGTCGAGATCGGCGATGTCGATCTTGCCAGCTTCCATAGGGCCACCGGAGACGAAGATCGCCGGAATATTGAGGCGCATGGCGGCCATCAGCATCCCCGGCGTGATCTTGTCGCAATTGGAGATGCAGACCATGGCGTCGGCACAATGGGCGTTGACCATATATTCGACGCTGTCGGCAATCACCTCGCGGGAGGGCAGGGAGTAGAGCATACCGTCATGGCCCATGGCGATACCGTCATCTACCGCGATGGTGTTGAACTCCTTCGCGACACCGCCGACCGCTTCAACTTCGCGGGCGACCATCTGGCCCAGGTCCTTCAGGTGGACGTGACCGGGCACGAACTGGGTGAAGGAATTGACGATGGCGATGATCGGCTTGCCGAAATCATCGTCTGTCATGCCTGTGGCGCGCCACAGGCCGCGTGCGCTTAGCCATGTTGCGGCCATGGGTGGAGGTTCTGGATCGGTACATTGGCATCTGGCTGGTTCCCTTGTCTTTGCCCCTCAGGGACACGATTTGCGCAACAAAGGCAACATGTCGGGGCTGTCTGCGGTAATTATCTGGTGGTTTCTGCGATATTTTGCAGGCTTTGGCGGATCATGGTCGGGCCGGATTCGCGGCAGTGCCCGCTGTTGCCGTGTTTGGTGGCGGGGGTGTGATCAGGTGATTCACGGCAATACCCACCACAAGCGCCCAGAACGCAGCGCCAATTCCAAAGAAGCTGACGCCGGACACCGTGACCATGAAGGTGATCAGGGCCGCGTCGCGCCCCCGTGCATCCGCCAGTGCCGCCGAGAGGCTGTTGCCGATGGTCGACAGAAGCGCAAGCCCTGCCACAGTGGCAATCAGCGCCGTGGGGGCGATCAGGAACAGGCTGATGACCGTTGCACCGCCAAGCCCGACGAGGATGTAAAACACCCCCGTCATCACCCCGGCCATGTAGCGGGTCTTGGGGTTTTCATCCGCCTCCGGTCCGCAACCGATGGCGGCGGTGATGGCGGCGAGGTTGAAGGCAAACCCACCAAAGGGCGCGAGCACGAACGAGGCGGCACCAGTCACGATCAGGCTGGCGGAGACCGGTGGCGCATAGCCTGCGGCCTTCAGCGTGACCACGCCGGGCATATTCTGCGAGGACATGGTGACGATATAAAGCGGCAGACCAACCCCGATCAGTACCGGCAGTGAGAAACTCGGCATCATAAAGACCGGCTCAGCCATCGTCAGATCCAATGAGGCAGAGTGGGTGAAACTGCCATCGCCAAGGCACCACAGGATGCCCACAGCTAGCACAGCCGGGATGGTATAGCGTGCAAACAATCGCCGTCCGGCCACAAAGGTGACCGCCATGGCCGCGACCAAAGCGGTGTCGGATTGAACCGCGCTGAAGGCCGCCAGACCAAAAGGGAACAACAACCCGGCCAGCATGGCATTTGCCAGCGCATCCGGGATCAGCCGGGACAGCGCGGCAAACCAGCCGGTCACCCCGGTGAGGATCAGAAGGGCAGCGCAGAACAGAAACGCGCCAATCGCATCGCTCAAGGGCACATCTGTCAGACTCACAGCGAGCAGAGCAGCACCCGGCGTGGACCAGGCGGTCAGGATCGGCATTCGGTACATCAGTGACAGCGCAAGGCTGGTCAGCCCCATGCCAAGCCCCAGCGCCAGCATCCAGCTGTTGGCCTGTGCCTGACTGGCGCCGGAGGCCTCAATCGCCTGAAAGATGATCGCGACAGACCCGGTGTAGCCCACCAACACGGCAACCGCGCCTGCAACGATATGCGAGAGTTTCAAGGAACTGAGCATCCGGGTTTTCCTGAGGTGACGGATCCGCTAGAGATCGGAGGGGCGTACGTTATAGCGCACAGTAATGCTTGTGCGTTATAGCGCACAAGTGTTTTTTGAGCGGCGGCTTGAAACGCCGTGTGACCGACAGAAAAGCGACGGGCAGCACAATGAGCGAAGCGGGCATCACTCTGAATTTGCGGGACATTCGTCAGGGCGCGGGGCTCAGCCTGTCCAAAGCGGCTGAGATCACGGGTGTTAGCAAGGCGATGCTGGGCCAGATCGAACGAGGCGAATCAAGTCCGACAATTGCGACGCTGTGGAAGATCGCCAAAGGGTTTCATCTGCCTCTGACAGCGCTGATCGGTGAAGCCTCGCAGCCTGAAGGCAGCAGTGGCCGCAGCTTTCGCTCTGTGCAGTTCCCCGGTTCTATCGCGGTGAAAATGGTGTTCCCCTTCGATCCTGTGCTGGGGGCGGAGACCTTTCATGTCAGCCTGCGACCCGGCCAATCGCATCAGTCGCAGCCCCATGATACCGGCGTCACCGAAGAGGTCTTTGTGCTGGAGGGCGCCATGGAGGTGCTGCGGGATGGCAGCTGGGTACCGCTGGAGACCGGCCAGGGGTTGCGGTTCGCGGCCGATCAGCCGCATGGGTACCGCAGCGGCGACAGTGGGGCAGCATTCCTGAACATGCATCACTATCGTCGTGTGGGTCGCACTGACTAGGCTGTTCTGGCGGATCAATTCGCCGCAGCTATGTGGCTTGTTCCGTAGTCGCGGTCTGCCTAATGCTTGCACCATTGCGCACCGCAGTTGAAGCCTTGGGGAACGTGCGAATACCGACCTTCTATGACCCATCGCCGGTGCATTTTCCGGCCCTTTAGGAAAGCGATTTGATCCATGGATACACTGCGCGGCAGCCTCCTGATGGTGCTGGCCATGGCGGCCTTCGCGCTGGAAGACATGTTCATCAAATCCGCCGCCCGCAGTCTGCCTGTGGGCCAGATCCTGATCCTGTTCGGCGCAGGCGGCATGGTGATTTTTGCAATTGTGGCGCGTGCGCAGGGGCATCGCCTGTGGAACCCGGTGTTCTGCACGCGCGCGCTGCTGGTGCGCTCGGTTGCGGAGGTTGCGGGGCGGCTTTGCTTCACGCTGGCGATCGCGCTGACACCGTTGTCCTCGGCCTCTGCCATTTTGCAGGCGACGCCGCTGGTGGTCTCCGCCGGGGCGGTGGTATTTTTTGGCGAGCATGTGGGCCTGCGCCGCTGGCTGGCGATTGCGGCGGGGTTCATCGGCGTGCTGATGATCCTGCGTCCGGGGGCGAGCGGGTTTGAACTGGCCTCACTTTTTGCGGTGGCGGGAACATTGGGGTTTGCCGGGCGCGATCTGGCCACGCGGGCAGCGCCAGCGGGGCTGTCGAATGCGCATCTGGGGCTTGCGGGTTTTGCCATGCTGGTGGTGGCGGGGCTGATCGCGTTGCCTTTTGGGGCGCCGATGGCGATGCCGGATATAGAGACCACCATTGATTTGGTTGCCGCAACACTGGTGGGGGTGGTGGCCTATCAGGCCCTGACCGGGGCCATGCGGGTTGGTGAAATTTCTGTCGTGGCGCCGTTCCGCTACACCCGGCTGATCTTTGCCATGGTGCTGGGGGTGGTGGTCTTCCATGAACGTCCGGATATGTGGACCCTGATCGGCAGCGCTGTCATTGTGGTCAGCGGTGGCTTCACCCTGATGCGCAGCAATCGCCGTCAGGTGGCCTGAGGTTGGCCTCTCATCTGCATCACCATCTTGCACCTCTGTCTCCGGCACCTTACATCTGCGCCCCATGGCCAAGCAAAAATCAGACCCGAACTACAAAGTGATCGCAGAAAACCGCCGCGCGCGGTTTGATTACGCGATTGAAGACGATCTGGAGTGCGGGATCCTTCTGGAAGGGTCCGAGGTCAAATCCCTGCGCGTGGGTGGCACCAATATCGCCGAGAGCTACGCAACGGTTGATGATGGCGAGCTTTGGTTGGTGAACTCTTACATCGCGCCTTATGAACAGGCGAAGATGTTCAAGCATGAAGAGCGCCGTCGCCGTAAGCTTCTGGTGTCCCGCAAGGAGCTGTCGACCCTTTGGAATGCAACACAGCGCAAGGGCATGACCCTGGTGCCGCTGGTGATGTATTTCAATCATCGCGGGCTGGCCAAGATCAAAATCGGCATCGCCAAGGGCAAGAAGAACCACGACAAGCGCGAGACGGAGGCCAAGCGCGATTGGTCACGTCAGAAGCAGCGCCTGCTGAAAGACCACAGCTGATCCGCGAACAGCTAAGCAACCTTCGGTATATCTGCTGCGTGGCTCCGTCACGGAGGCATGAGTGATCCCATCTACCGAGGTATCGCAGCGACAACCGCTGCAAGCCACAGCAGAGCGTTGCAATATCTGACTGAATAGGTCAGATAAGCCGCACCCAGCAGACTCATCCCTCGGTCAGGCCCGGCATCCTTCGTGTTCCCGTTTGAAAGAGGATGACTCCCGTGCCGATTTCTGAGCCGCAGACCCCCGCGCAATCTCTGCCCGCCGCACTCGCCGCCGCAACCGTCTCACCGGGAGAGGCCGCGCTGGCAGATCTTGGGCTTGATGCGTTTGAGGTGGCCCTGCTGCCGCAGCTGCGCCATTTCAACACCTGTCTTCAGACGCCGCAGAGCCAGGCCTGGCAGTTGGCCTATCGCAGTGCGTCAGAACGCTGGGGGGATACATTCGGGCTGGCTGTGGCCCATGCGCTGTTCAAGGTGGTGCGTTGCCTCTATGACCTGCGTGGTGATCACTACGTGGGGCATGACGCGCTGACACTGGAAACACGTACAGTGGTGACAGCGGATGAGGCGGCGTTTCTGCGCATGATCCACCACATGCGCCGTGATGACACCCCGGCCGCGCGGGACGCGGTTGCGGATCTGACCGGCGGCTGGATGGATCCCCATGTGATCCGCGCCGCGTTGTCCTTTGCCGATCGGTTTCCGGCTGGCAAGGCGCACCCCGCTGAGATACCGCAGGCCAACGCCAAGGTCGATCAGCTGCCCCGCCTGCGGGTGGTCCGCTAACGAACGCCGTTTCAGGGCCTGTAGGGTAACACAGGCTGACCCGTGAGACAGATTGTTGCGCTACGGCTCCGGCGTCCCTTGCGACTCTGCCCGCACGGTTGTACGGATGCCTCAGCACATATGAGGGGAGACGGTAACGTTGGACGATCCTAAAACGCTTGTGTCGACAGACTGGCTTGCTGCGCATCTGAAGGACCCCGATCTGCGGATCCTCGATGCCTCGTGGTATATGCCGCAAGAGGGGCGCGACCCCAAAGCTGAATACGCTGCGGCCCATATCCCCGGCGCGCGCTTCTTTGACATTGATGATATCGCTGACAATCGCTCCGACCTGCCGCATATGGTCCCACCGGTGGAGAAATTCATGTCCCGCTTGCGGGCCATGGGGGTCGGCGATGGCCATCAGGTTGTGGTCTATGACGGCACCGGTCTGCGCTCTGCGGCGCGGGTGTGGTGGCTGTTCCGTCTGATGGGGCAGACCAATATCGCGGTTCTGGATGGCGGTTTGCCGAAATGGCAGGCCGAGGGCAATCCGGTTGAGGATCTGCCGCCGGTGATCCGCGACCGCCATATGACCGTGCGGGTGCAGAACCACCTCTTGCGGGATGTGACACAGGTCTCCTCCGCCGCCAAGCTGGGCGATCACGAGATTATCGACGCCCGCGCGGCAGAGCGCTTTCAGGGTGCCGTGGCCGAACCTCGCGAAGGCCTGCGTGCAGGTCACATCCCCGGGTCCCGGAACGTGCCCTATACGGAGCTATTGAACGCTGATCAGACCATGAAATCGCCGGACGCTCTGCGCGCGGTGTTTGAGCAGGCCGGCGTCGATCTCAGCAAACCAGCCATCACCACCTGTGGGTCAGGTGTCACCGCTGCTGTCCTCAGCCTCGCTATGGAGCGTTTCGGCAAGACCGATCATGCGCTCTATGACGGTTCCTGGACGGAGTGGGGCGCCTTCCCGACACTGCCCGTTGCAACCGGAGAAGCCTGATGTTCGAAACCCTCAAAGCCCAGCCAGCGGATAAGATCCTGGCGCTGATGCAGATGTATCGCGACGATCCGCGCGACAGCAAAATCGACCTCGGCGTCGGCGTCTACAAGAACGCCGAAGGGGTGACGCCGGTGATGCGCGCCATCAAGGCGGCAGAGCATAAGCTCTGGGAAGAACAGACGTCCAAGTCTTATGTCGGTCTGGCCGGGGATCCGGCCTATTCCGACGCCATGATCAAGCTGATCCTCGCCGACAGTGTCGCGCGCGCCAATGTCGCTGCTGCGGCCACCCCCGGTGGCACCGGCGCTGTGCGTCAGGCGTTTGAACTGATCAAGATGGCCAACCCCGGCGCGCGTGTATTCGTGTCGAACCCGACCTGGCCGAACCACATTTCGATCCTGAACTATCTGAACATCGAAACCGTCGCTTACCGTTATTTTGATCGCGAGACCTGCGGCGTGGATTTCGACGGCATGATCGCGGACCTGAAAACCGCCAACAAGGGCGATGTGGTGCTGCTGCACGGCTGCTGCCACAACCCGACCGGTGCCAACCTCAACATGGTTCAGTGGCAGGAAGTCGTCGCCATCCTGAACGAACGTGGCCTGATCCCGATGATCGACATTGCCTATCAGGGCTTTGGCGACGGGCTGGAAGAGGACGCACAGGGCGTGCGTTATGTTGCTGCCAATACGCCGGAATGCCTGATCGCGGCCAGCTGTTCGAAGAACTTCGGCATCTACCGCGAACGCACCGGTCTGTTGATGGCGGTCTCCCAGGACGGCGGCGCGCAGGCGCTGAACCAGGGCACTCTGGCCTTCCTCAACCGTCAGAATTACTCTTTCCCACCGGACCACGGCGCGCGACTGGTGTCAATGATCCTGAACGATGACGCGCTGCGCGCCGATTGGGCAGCTGAGCTGGAAGAGACCCGTCTGGGCATGCTGGCGCTGCGTCAGCAGCTCGCGGATGAATTGCAGCGCCTCACCGGCTCTGACCGCTTTGGCTTCTTGGCGCAGCACCGTGGCATGTTCTCGCTGCTTGGCACCACGCCTGAGATGGTCGAGAAAATGCGCGCTGACAGCGGTATTTACATGGTGGGCGATAGCCGGATGAATATCGCAGGCCTGAACACGCAGACTGTGCCGATCCTGGCTCAGGCGATTGTCGACGCTCGGCGTTTGACGCTGAGAAAACCCAAAATGACATGAAGCGCTCCGCCACAGCGGGGCGCTTTTTCGCGGCGTGGTCCCAGACTTTTGGGCAAGATCAGGCGGTGGGCGCCACATACAAAAGCGGCCCCCATTTCCGGGAGCCGCAGTGATATCTCAGGATCTGGTCGGATCAGCTGGGAGAGAATTCGGGATAGGCTTCCATCCCCAGTTCCGCCATATCCAGCCCGTTCACCTCATCCTCTTCGCCAACCCGGATCCCTGTCACAGCCCGCAGGATCAGCCAGACCACAGCGGAGGAAATCACGACGAAGAGCGCAATCACCACGATCCCGGTCAGCTGGGTGACGAGGCTCGCTTCGGGGTTGGTCAGAACGACCGCAAGGGTGCCCCAGATCCCGGCAACCAGGTGCACAGGGATAGCGCCGACCACATCGTCGATCTTCATCTTGTCCAGCATCGGTACGACGAAGACCACGATAACACCGCCAACAGCGCCGATTAGGGTCGCCATGCCAAGGCTCGGGGTCAGCGGCTCAGCGGTGATTGACACCAGGCCAGCCAGCGCGCCGTTCAGCACCATGGTGAGATCGGGTTTCTTGAACAGCAGCTGGGTCAGCAGCAGGGCCGCAACCGCACCACCCGCCGCAGCGGCGTTGGTATTGGCAAAGATCCGGCTCACATCGGCCACATCGCCCACGGTGCCCATCGCCAGCTGCGATCCACCGTTAAAGCCGAACCACCCGAGCCACAGGATGAAGGTGCCCAATGTGGCCAGCGCCAGATTGGAACCCGGCATCGGGATGGTTTTGCCCGCTTTGTATTTTCCCAGACGCGGGCCAAGGATCAGCGCGCCGGTCAGCGCAGCCCAACCGCCGACGGAATGCACCACTGTGGAGCCTGCAAAGTCAAGGAATCCCATCTCATCCAGAAAGCCGCCGCCCCATTTCCAGCTCGCTTGCAGCGGGTAGATCACGGCGGTCAGCACGATGACAAAGGCGAGGAACGGCCAGAGCTTCACCCGCTCCGCCATTGTACCGGACACAATCGACGCCGTGGTCGCGCAGAACATCAGCTGAAAGAAGAAATCAGACCCGGTGGAGGCATAGGAGTAATCATCCGCCTGCTCAGCCGTGATGCCGACCGCTTCCAGCACGCCCGGCCCCCAGACACCCGACAGCACACCGTCAATCGACCAGGTACCCAGCGGATACATCAGGTTGTAGCCTATAAGGTAGTAAAAGATCGCCGCGAGCGAAAACAGCGCCACATTCTTGGTGAGCTGCATGGTGACATTCTTGGAGCGGACAAGCCCGGCTTCCAGCATGGCAAACCCGGCCGCCATCCAGAAGACTAGGAAGCCGCCCACCAGAAACAGCAGCGAGTTGAGGATAAACACAGTGTCGGTTGCCGCAGCACCGGCCGGGGCGGCGGTTGCGGTCTCCTGCGCAACGGCGAGGCCGGGCAGCGCCAGCGCCGCCGTCACAGCCGCAAGGGTGAGGGGTGATTTACGCATAACGGATTTCCTTCCTTTGCGCGTTTTCACAGCGCGTCGTGATTGGTTTCGCCGGTGCGCACGCGGATTGCCTGCTCAACGTCGAGAACAAAGATCTTGCCGTCACCGATTTTGCCGGTGCGGGCGGTCTGGGTGATGGTGTCGACCACTTGGTCAGCGAGTCCGGAGGGCACCACCAGATCGAGCCGCATTTTCGGTACGAAATTCACCTCGTATTCCGCACCGCGATAAATTTCTGTGTGGCCTGACTGGGCGCCGAACCCCTTGATTTCCGTGACCATCAGCCCGGACACGCCGATGGATGTCAGCGCTTCGCGGACCTCCTCCAGCTTGAACGGCTTGATGGTTGCTATGATCATTTTCATCCCCGAACCCCTGTCATGATGACGGCGCGTGATGAGAGCGCCTGAACTGTTTGCAGGTGCAGCAAATCCGCAGAACCGAGTCGGTGGAACGTTTTGAGGGCGGTTTCAGGGGGATGTCGCAGCGGGACGGTGAAAAAATAGGCGGTCTTTTGCTGGTGCGCTTAAAAAACACCCGGCTTGCAGAGGGGAATTGCGGTCAAACTGCCCCTCAACAAACCGGATGGGACGCGGTATTGTTCGCAAAACGGGCAAACCGGGCAGGATCTGGAAGATGGCACAAGGAACGCGGCGCCGACCTCTGGTCGCAGACAAGCGCTACGCGACAGCGGGGCGCGGCACGCAGGGCAAACCCTCTGCGCGCAAGGCCAAACCACGGCCAAAATCCACCACGACACGGCGCAAATCCGGCTGGTTTGGCCTGTTCGGTGGCGGGCGCAAAACCGGTGGTAGAGCTGGCGGCGGGGGCGGTGGCAGAGGGCCACGCAAACCACAGAAGCCCAAGACGCTGCTGGGGCGGGTTCTCGCGCTGATCCTGGCCCCGTTTCGTTGGGCGTTCCGGCTTGCGTGGGGGTTCACCTGGCGTGTCGGCATGATCTCCACCGCATTGGTGGCGCTGGCGGTGGGGTATCACTACATGAAACTGCCGGACGCCTCAGCCCTGCTCGACGGGCGCGCACGCGGCTCCGTCACACTGACCGATCGTAACGGTGAGGTCTTTGCCTGGCGCGGAGATCAATTTGGTGGCGTGGTCACCAGCGAAACCGTGTCGCCCTTTCTCAAGAACGCCATCGTCGCGACTGAGGACAAACGGTTCTACCGCCACTTTGGCGTGTCGCCCCGCGGTGTCGCCAGTGCTGTGCGCATCAACCTGCGTGAAGGCCGCGGTCCGCTGTCCGGTCATGGCGGCTCCACCATCACCCAGCAAACCGCCAAACTGCTTTGCCTTGGTGTGGTCTATGATCCCACAGAATGGGAGAGCGAGCGGGCGTATGAGCGCGACTGTCGCCAAGGCTCGCTTTGGCGCAAGGCCAAGGAAGCCATCTTCGCGATGGCGATGGAGGCCAAATACACCAAGGATGAGATCCTATCGATCTATATGAACCGCGCCTATCTTGGGGGCGGCGCCTATGGTGCGGAGGCTGCAGCGCAGCGCTATTTCGGCAAATCTGCCAATCAGGTGGATGCAGCGGAGGCGGCGATGCTGGCGGGTCTGTTGACTGCGCCATCAACGCTGGCACCGACCAACAACTTGCAACGCTCGCAGGATCGTGCCGCCACCGTGCTGCGGCTGATGCAGGAGCAGGGCTATCTGACAACGGCTGAGATGCGTTCAGCCCAGAACAGCCCCGCTGTGCTGAGTGAGGCTGCTGCCGCCCGTGCGGGGGGTATTTTGCCGATTGGGTCATGGATACCATTCCGGACTTCTTTGGCAGCGAGACAACAGAAGATGTGGTGATCCGCACCACCATCGACCAGCGCCTGCAACGCGCCGCCGAGGACGCGCTGAACCATGTGTTTGATACCAAGGTCCGCAAGGGTTCCAAGGCACAGGCCGCCATCGTGGTGATGAGCGCGGATGGCGCAGTCCGCGCCATGGTGGGCGGGCGCAAGTCGCGTGTGTCGGGCGTGTTCAACCGCGCCACACAGGCCAAGCGCCAGACCGGCTCGGCCTTCAAACCCTTCGTCTATGCCACGGCGCTGGAGCTGGGGTATTCACCGCTCGACCGGGTTCTGGACGCACAATATTGCCTGAATGTGCCGGGTTCTGGCCAATGGTGTCCCAAGAACTACACCCGTAAATTCTATGGCGAGGTGACGTTGGCGCGGGCTCTGCGCGACTCGCTGAATATCCCGGCCGTCAAGGTTTCCGAGGCCGTGGGCCGCGATCTGGTGCGCCGCGTCGCGGGTGATTTCGGGCTGGACAGTGAACTGGCCGCTGGCCCGGCGCTGGCGCTTGGCGCATCGGAAAGCACGCTGATCGACATGACCGGTGCCTATGCCGAGCATCCTGAACGGTGGTTCATCGGTGACCCCTTACGGGGTGACGGAGCTGACATTGATCGGTGACAATACACCCATGATGGGGGCCAGTGGCGGCCTGGGCGAGCGGGTGATCCAGACCAAGGCCGCGCGGGAGTTGATCTGGATGATGGAGCAGGTGGTTTCACAAGGCAGCGGTCGCCGCGCCCAGATCCCCGGCTGGCAGGCCGCCGGTAAAACCGGCACCACTCAGGCCGCTCGCGATGCCTGGTTCGTTGGGTTCACCGCCGACTACGTGGCCGGTGTCTGGATGGGCTATGACGACAACACGCCGCTCTCGGGTGTGACGGGTGGGGGCTTGCCCGCTGATATCTGGCGCGAGGTCATGGTGCGGGTGCATGACGGGCTGACGCCCAAACCCCTGCCGATGATTGCGCCCAAACCCATCGCCCCGCCGCCGCAACCGCAGCCCCAACGCCGCCAGCGCCCCAATGTCGGACAGGAGCTGGGCCGTGCGGTGGATGGCCTGCTGCGCGATATCTTCGGGAACTGATCAGACCTACCGGATAGAAGGCGGCGCGGTACGCAAACGCTGCTCAGTACCGCCTCTGCCGTAAACTCTGACATGAAAAAGGGGCCGCCTGGCCCCTTCTTTTGTCCTGTTCTAAGCGGCGCTGTAAGCCGCTCAGCTCAACCGCTTCAGCTCGGCGATCAGCTTGTTGATGTCGCCCTTGTTGCGGTCAAGGATGGCGCCGATCTCAGTCCGTTCGGTCAATAGCAGGTTCACGCCTTCGATGAACATGTTGTAAAACTTGTCGCGCCCGGATTTATCAGACACGAGGAAGGTCACCTCGAACGGGGCCTGACCTTGCAGCTTGGCCAGTGATTTGATCTCATAGCCAGCCTTGATCTTGCGCGCGGATTGCACCTCGACAGAGCCGCCGATGAACTCTCGGAAGCGCTTGCCGTATTTGCGGGCGATATAGCTCTGGAAGGCACCGGAAAAGGCCCGCATCTGCGCGGCGCTGGCACGGCGGGCATCCACACCCAGGGCATAGCGCGCCATGATGTTCACATCCGCGTAGCGCACAAAGATCTTTTCAAAGTCGCGGATCATCGCGCCTTCGGACTTACCGGAGGCAATGACCTTGTTGATATCGCCCACGACGCTGCCAACAAGGGAGCGTGCACCGGCTTCGGTCAGGGCAAGCAGTTTGCCGGGCAGGGCAGCCAGACCAAGAAAGGCAACGCCAGTGGCCAGAAAACTGCGACGGGTCAGAAAATTACTCGGCATAGATGTCCTCATACGGATCTGAATAGGGATCGCCATAGACCCCTTCGTATTCGCTTTGATCGCCGCCCAACTCAAAACGGCGGTTTTGCAGGTAGATCAGCCGCGCCTGCGCGTAGCTGTCTGCACTCTCATACAAAATCGAGTCGATGGTGTCGGAATATGTGCCACGATCCCCCAGACGGCGCACCACTTCGGCATAAACGCCGATGTTGTCGGCTGGATTATGCCGAGCATAGCTGATCGGGTTGGTGAAGAAATCGACCAGAATGCCGGTGCCATCGCGTGCGGTTGACGGGCCAAAGAACGGCAGTTCCACATACGCCCCTTCGCCAACGCCCCAGACATGCAGGGTTTCGCCGAAATTCGTATCCACCCGCGGCATATTAAAATCCGACGCCGGATCGCCAAGGCCACCAATGCCAAAGATCGTGTTGACCACAAATCGCGACATCGCAATGCCGGATTCCTTCAGGTTGCCTTGCAGCAGCGCGTTTACCGCCTGACCCGGCATCGACAGGTTCTCGGCGAAGTTGTTGAAACTCTTCACCATATCCGGGGGGACAACTGCCACGTAGCCCTTGGCAGCCGGGCGAAAGGCAAAGCGGTCAACACCGCGGTTGAAGTTGTGGATCGACCGGTTGGTGTTCTCATAGGGATCAAACACCTCACCCGAGTTGCGCGAGACGCTATCTTGGGTTGCACAGCCTGCCAGTGCCGACGTAACAGTTACCAGGGCCATCAATACAAAAGGTCGCAGCGGGAAGGTCATGCGCTTCGGTGTCCAATCTGTCTGCTGTGGGCATATCGGACCCACTTATAATGTTTCTCGTCTCTGCCTAGTCAGAGACTGAGCTTGTTTACACTGTTGTGGCAGATTTGGAACATGTGAAGACCCAGTTTTCTGCGCGCGTGGCTGATACATAGGGCATATCGATAGGGAATTGCAGACCTCTCATGACGAAAACCTCTCATAAATCCGGATTGGAGGAGCTGCGCGCGCATCGTCGCCGCAGCCGTGGCCTCTATTGGTCGGTCGGCATTTTCAGTTTCTTCGTGAACATGCTGATGCTGACAGGCCCTCTCTATATGATGCAGGTCTATGATCGCGTGCTGGGCAGCCGGTCGGTGGCGACCCTTATTGCGCTGTCGCTGTTGGTGGTGTTCCTCTACGGCACCATGGGGGTTCTGGACTATGCGCGGGGCCGCATTCTGGCGCGTGTCGGGGCGCGGTTTCAGGCTGGGCTGGACCAACGCGTGTTTGATGCGATGATCCGCCGTTCTGCCGTGGCGCAAGATCCAGTGGCCCAGACCGGACTCAGCGATCTTGAGGCCATACAGCGGCTGATCGCCTCGCCGGTGCTTGGGGCTGCATTCGACCTGCCGTGGACGCCGATCTTTCTCTTTGGCATTGCCCTGTTTCATCCTTGGCTGGGGCTGCTTGCCCTTGGTGGCGGCGCTGTTCTGATTGCCATCGCGGTGCTGAACCAGTTCCTGTCACGCCGCCCGCAGATGCAGGCGGGCATGTCCGGCCACCGCGCCAATCTCATGTCGGAGGAAATCCGTACCGAGGCGGAGATGATCCAGTCGATGGGCATGCGCCGCGCGGCCTTTCAACGCTGGAAGGCCTAGCCGTGACGCCGCATTGGTCGACAGTGTCACCGCCAGTGATGTCGGGGGAGGCTTCACCACGCTGACCAAGACCCTGCGCCTGTTCCTGCAATCGGCAATGCTGGGTCTGGGCGCCTATCTGGTGCTGCAGAACGAGGTGACAGCGGGCGCGATGATCGCAGGCTCCATTCTGATGGGCCGAGCACTGGCGCCAATCGAACTGGCGCTTGGTCAGTGGGCCATGGTGCAGCGCGCTCTCAAAGGATGGCGCAATCTTGCCGAGTTGCTCGACAAGGTGCCGGAAGAGGCCGAGCGCACCGAATTGCCCAAGCCGACCGCCAATCTGGAGGTGCAGGCCCTGGCCGTGGTGCCGCCCGGCGACAACCGCCCGCAGCTGCGCAATGTCAGCTTCCGGGTGCAGCCGGGACAGGCAATTGGCGTGATTGGTCCGTCCGGCTCGGGCAAATCCACCCTCGCACGGGCGCTGACCGGGGCCTGGCGCCCTGCGGCGGGCACTGTCCGGCTGGATGGGGCGTCGCTCGATCAATACGCGCCAGAGGTGCTGGGCCAGAACATTGGCTATCTGCCACAGCGGGTGCAGCTGTTCGAAGGCACCATCGCCCAAAACATTGCCCGCCTGTCCTCCACCCCGGATTCCGCCAAAGTGGTCGCCGCGGCGAAGAAAGCCGCCGCCCATGACATGATCGTGCATTTGCCTGACGGCTATGACACCCATATCACTGCCGGGGGCGGGCGGCTGTCCGGTGGGCAGATGCAGCGGGTCGCACTGGCCCGCGCGCTTTATGACGATCCGGTGATCGTCATTCTGGATGAGCCGAATTCAAACCTCGACAACGACGGATCGGTGGCTCTGAACCGCGCGATCAAGCAGCTGAAGGCCGATGGCCATTCGGTGCTGATCATGGCCCATCGCCCCGCCGCGATTCAGGAATGTGACCTGCTGTTGGTGATTGATCAGGGGCTTCAGACTGCCTTCGGGCCCAAGGATAAGGTGCTGCGCGAGATGGTGTCCAACCACCAGAGCATTCAACAGGCAGCGCCGGGAGGTGTGCGATGAACCAGAGCAAACCCGAGACCAATTCCTGGTCCGCCCGTCGCCCGCTGATCATCGGGCTGATTGGGGTGCTGATCCTGCTTGGCGGTTTTGGAACATGGTCGGTGGCCACGTCGATTGCCGAGCGCGGTTGTCGCCTCAGGCCGGATTGAGGTCGACCGCAACCGGCAGGTTGTCCAGCATCTGGATGGCGGCATCGTGCAGGAAATTCTGGTGGAGGAGGGTGACACCGTCGCCGAAGGCGCGGTCCTGCTGCGTCTGGATGCGAAGGAGCTGCGCTCTCAACTGGTCATCACCGAAGGACAGCTGTTTGAGCTGATGGCCCGCCGTGCCCGCCTTGATGCGGAACGTGACAGTGCCGAGACGGTAGAATTCGACACCGAACTGCACGACCTGTCCGAGACCCGGCCAGAGGTGGCCGATCTGATGCAGGGGCAGGTCCGCCTGTTCGAGGCTCGGAAAGATTCCGTCGCGCGGGAGATTGATCAGCTGGAGAAGCGCCGTACCCAGATCCAGGATCAGATCACCGGTGTCCGCGCCCAACAGGCCTCGCGCCGCACCCAGCTTAACCTGATCGAGGAGGAACTGGCCAACCAGCAGTCCCTGCTGGACCGTGGATTGGCGCAGGCCGGCACCGTCCTGAACCTGCGTCGGACCGAGGCCGATCTACAAGGCTCGCTGGGCGAGTTAATCGCCACCGAAGCGCAGGCCGAGGGGCGCATCACCGAGATTGATATCGAGATCCTGAAACTCGGCACCCAGCAGCGCGAAGAGGCGATCACCCGCCTGCGTGATTTGCGCTACCAGGAGTTGGAACTGGCCGAGACCCGCCGCGCGCTGAAGGACCGTCTGGCGCGGCTCGATATCACCGCGCCGGTCTCCGGCATCGTCTATGGCCTGCAGGTGCATACGCCCCGCTCGGTGATCCGGGCGGCGGATCCGGTGCTGTATCTGGTGCCACAGGACCGACCGCTGGTGATTGCCGCGCAGGTGGCGCCCACGGATGTTGATCAGATCTTTGTCGGTCAGGCGGTGACCCTGCGCTTCCCGGCGCTGGATCAACGTTCGACGCCGGAACTGTTCGGCTCGGTGAAACAGGTCTCCGCCGATGCGTTTGAGGATCAGGCCAGCAAGCTCTCCTACTACCGGACCGAAATCGAACTGAACCCCGGTCAGCTGGAGACCCTGCCCGAGGGCACCGTTCTGATCCCCGGCATGCCGGTTGAGGGCTATATCCGCACCGCTGATCGAACCCCGCTTGGCTATCTGGTGAAACCGCTTGCGGACTACTTTGTCCGCGCCTTCCGGGAAAGCTGAACAGCAAGGCGTCGCCCAGTGTGCCCCGGCGTCGCAAAACCGTCCCTTCGGGGGCGGTTTTTTGCTTTCCGCCCTGCCGCTTCCCGGTTAGCGTTCCGCAAAACCCGACGCAAAGGACCACATCCATGGATATCGAAGCCAAACTCAAAGATCTGGGCATTCAACTGCCAAGCGCACCGGCCCCCGCAGCCAACTATGTGCCCTATGTGGTGGTCGATAATATGGTCTATATCTCCGGTCAGATCTCTGCCGGGCCTGAGGGACTGATCACCGGCAAACTGGGTGCGGATATGGATGTAGCCGCCGGTCAGAAAGCCGCCCGCCAATGCGCCATCGCGCTGCTGGCGCAGCTGAAAGCTGCCTGTGACGGTGATCTGAACCGTCTGAAGCGCGTTGTGAAACTGGGTGCGTTTGTCAATTCTACCGACAGCTTCACTGACCAGCCGCAGGTGGTGAACGGGGCGTCTGACCTGATGGTTGAGGTGCTGGGCGATGCTGGTCGTCATGCCCGTGCCGCCGTCAGCGCGCCCTCGCTGCCGCTGGGTGTGGCAGTCGAAATCGACGGCGTGTTCCAGATCTCATGACCTCTGATCTGCCTGCCGCATTCCTGCGCCAGCCCATCACCCATCGCGCGCTGCACGACGTGCGCGATGGTCGCCCGGAGAACAGCCGCGCCGCCATTCTTGCGGCGATTGAAGCGGGCTATGGCATTGAAATGGACCTGCAACTGTCCTCCGACGGGCGCGCCATGGTGTTCCATGACTACAATCTGGAACGGCTGGCTGAGGGGGCTGGGCTGGTCGCGGATCACACCCGCGACCAGCTGCGCGCCATTCCTCTCAAGGGCGGTGATGGCGAATGCATCCCGGATCTGGCTGAGGTCCTCGACCTGGTTGATGGGCGCGTGCCGCTGTTGATTGAGCTGAAGGATCAGGACGGCAATATGGGGCCAAATATCGGCGCGCTGGAGGCCGATACTGCGGAACAGTTGAAAGACTATAAGGGCGAGGTCGCGCTGATGTCTTTCAATCCGCATTCCGTGGTCGAACTGGCGCGCTTGGCGCCTGCTCGGCCGCGCGGTCTTACCACCAGTAGCTACAGGGTTGAGCATTGGCCCGAGCTGACGGCGGAGGTCTGCGACCATCTGCGCGCAATCCCGGATTTTGACCGCTCCGGCTCCTGTTTCATCAGCCATGAGGTGGCCGATCTCGCCAGCCCGCACGTCGCGGAACTGCGCGCCCAGGGTGTGCCGGTGCTGTGCTGGACCGTCACCTCCGTCGCGATGGAAAAGGAGGCGCGCAAAATCGCGCATAATGTCACCTTTGAACGCTATCTTTCTGATATCCCGGCTTGATCCCATCCGCGGCGGACCCAGATACTGTCTGTCGCGGAGGAACTGAATGGAACAGGCGCAGATTGAAATCGAAGTGCTAGGCGCGTTGTCGCAGCTATCGGCCGAGGAATGGGACGCCTGCGCCTGTCCTGAGGCCGCTGACGGCGGTGCCCCACGAGATCCCTTCACCACGCACCGGTTTTTGAGCGCGCTGGAGGACAGCGGCTCTGTCGGGCGCGGGACCGGCTGGCAGCCGCAGTACCTGACCGCGCGCCGCGACGGCGAGCTGATCGCCTGCGCGCCGATGTATGCCAAATCCCACAGTCAGGGCGAATATATCTTCGACCACAACTGGGCCCATGCCTATGAACAGGCAGGCGGGCGCTATTACCCCAAGCTGCAGATCGCAGCGCCTTTTACCCCGGCCACAGGGCGGCGTTTTCTGGTAAAGCCGGAATTCGAAGGTCTGGGCCAGTCCGCACTGGTGCAGGGGGCTGTACAACTGGCCGCGGACAACCGCGTCTCCTCCCTGCATGTGACCTTCTGCACCGAGGATGAGGCGCAGATGGGTGCCGAAATGGGGCTGATGGCCCGTGTCACGCAACAGTTTCACTGGCTGAATGACGGCTACCGCAGTTTTGACGATTTCCTTGGCGCACTCTCATCACGCAAGCGCAAGACCATCCGCAAGGAACGCGCGCAGGCGCAGGGCTTTGGCGGTGAGATCCGCGCCTATCACGGCAGCGATCAGCGCCCCGAACATTGGGATGCCTTCTGGACTTTCTATCAGGACACAGGCGCGCGCAAATGGGGCTCGCCCTATCTCAGTCGCGCCTTCTTCGACATCGCGCATGACACCATGGCGGACGACATGGTGCTGATTCTTGCCGAACGTGACGGGATGCCGGTTGCGGGTGCGTTGAATTTCCTAGGCCGTGACACGCTTTACGGGCGCTACTGGGGGTGCCGCGAACACCACCCCTGCCTGCATTTCGAACTGTGTTACTATCAGGCCATCGATCAGGCGATTGCCCGCGGGCTGGACCGGGTCGAGGCGGGCGCGCAGGGGGAACACAAGCTGGCGCGTGGCTATCTGCCGACGCAAACGCATAGTCTGCATTGGGTGGGCGATCCGGGATTTGCCGATGCCATTGCCCGCTATCTGGAGGCCGAACGCGGCGCCATCGAAGAAGAAATCGAGATCCTGACGGACTACGGTCCGTTCCGCAAACCCCATGTGGAGGAGCAACAATGACCGAGAAACTCTCAGACGCCACGCGCGGCCCGCTGCTGGATCCGCTGTTCAGCGCCGGTTGGCAGGTGGTCGACGGCCGCGATGCCATCACCAAGACCTATAAATTCGACAGTTTTGTCGATGCTTTCGGCTGGATGACCCGCGCCGCAATCTGGGCCGAAAAATGGGATCACCACCCGGAATGGAGCAACGTCTACAACTCCGTTACCGTGACCCTGACCACCCATGATGTCGGCGGCATCAGCGCGCTGGATGCAAAACTCGCCCGCAAGATGGAGAGCCTTTAGCGGCCACCACCCGACAGATATGAATAGACAAAGGCGCGGCTTGGATCCGCGCCTTTGTTTGTTTGATCCTTGCGGATCAGCCGATGGAGTCCAGCAGCGCCTCGCCCGCAGACAGTTCACATTGGCCGGGATTGTCTTCGGCGTTCATGACTTCAACCTTGCCATCGCGCGCCAGCATCGCATAGCGCAGCGACCGCCCGATCAGACCCGCCGCAGGTGCATCCAGCCGCATCCCGATCGCATCGGTAAACCCGCATTCGGCGTCCGACAGCATGGTGATACCGGCAGCACCGGCACCCGTGGCCTCCGACCATGCTTGCATCACAAAGGGATCATTGCTAAGCGATGCAGATGATTTCATCCACGCCTTTGGCAGCCAACGCGTCCTTATTGCGGATGAAGCTGGGCACATGGGCCGAATGGCAGGTCGGGGTGAACGCGCCCGGCACCGCAAAAATGGCAACCGTGCGCCCCTTGGTCAGCTCCGCCATGCTCACCTGTTCAGGGCCCTCCGCCCCCATGCGGGTCAGTGTCGCCTCAGGCAGGGTTTCTCCAACGGAAATCATGATCTGTTCCTCTCCCGTGATTGTGTTTTATATCCCCACACATATAGGGTCGGGCAGCTGGCATGCCAGAGGCGTGTGACAACCAGCAGCCGCAGACCGGGACAGCAGAAAGAGAGGGGAACCATGACCCATTTCGTCGTGATCGGGGCAGGGCAGGCCGGGGCTTCGCTGGTGGCTCAGCTGCGCAAGAAGGGCTTTGACGGGAAAATCACCCTGATCGGCAGCGAACCGGTCGTGCCCTATCAGCGTCCCCCCTCTCCAAGGCCTATCTGCTAGGCGAGATGGAGCTGGAGCGGCTCTATCTGCGCCCTGAAAGCTTCTACGCCGATAGCAATATCACCCTCAAGCTGGGCCGACAGGTGCAGGCCATTGACCCAGCGGAGAAGACCGTGACCCTCGCGGATGAGGTGCTGCACTACGACCAGCTGGCGCTCACCACTGGGTCCAGTCCGCGCCGTCTGCCTGCCGCTATTGGTGGTGATCTGAACGGCGTTTACGTGCTGCGCGATCTGGCAGATGTGGACGCCATGGCGCCCGTGGTCAAAGACGGCGCGCGCACGCTGATCGTGGGCGGCGGGTACATCGGGCTAGAGGCCGCCGCCGTCTGTGCCAAACGCGGGGTCTCCGTCACGCTGGTGGAAATGGCCGACCGCATCCTGCAACGGGTCGCAGCCCCTGAAACCTCGGACTATTTCCGCAGCCTGCACACAGGCCATGGTGTCGATATTCGCGAAGGCATCGGACTGGAGCGGCTGGAGGGCGAGGGTGGGGCCGTCAGCCGCGCCGTGCTCAGCGATGGCTCAACGGTTGAGGTGGATTTCGTCATTGTCGGCGTTGGCATCACCCCCGCATGCGAACTGGCAGAGGCGGCGGGCCTGGCGCTGGAGAACGGCATCAAGGTGGATGAGCAGGGACGCACTTCTGATCCCGCGATCTGGGCCGCCGGGGATTGCGCCTCCTTCCCCTATCGCGGCAGCCATATCCGGCTCGAAAGCGTGCCCAACGCCATTGATCAGGCAGAGGTCGCTGCCCGCAATATGCTCGGCGCGGGGGAGACCTATGTGGCGAAGCCCTGGTTCTGGTCCGATCAATATGACGTCAAACTGCAAATCGCGGGCCTCAACACCGGCTACGACAATGTCGTCTCCCGCGCGGGACAGGATGGCACCATGTCCTTCTGGTATTACACCGGCGATCAACTGGTGGCGGTGGATGCAATGAATGATCCCCGCGCTTATATGGTCGCCAAACGCCTGATTGAGGCGGGACGCACCGCCGACAAAACCGTGGTGGCTGACCCTGAGGCGGATCTGAAACCGCTGCTGCGCGCATGAGGATCATCGCCGGAGATTTCCGAGGCCGCGCGCTCACCAGCGTGGGCAAGGGGGATGCAGGCGCCCATCTGCGCCCCACCACCGACCGGGTGCGCGAAAGCCTGTTCAACGTGCTGAGCCATCTGGTCGATTTCGATGGGCTGCGGGTGCTGGATCTGTTTGCGGGCACCGGTGCCTTGGGGCTAGAGGCGCTGTCGCGCGGCGCGGCGGATGCGGTGTTTGTCGATGATGGCCGGGTTTCGCAGGGGCTGATCACTAAGAACATCGACCTGCTGCGCATCAAAGACCGCGCACGGCTCATCCGCCGCGATGCAACCCGCCTGCCGGTCAATGATGGCGCGCCCTGTGATGTGATCTTCCTCGATCCACCTTATGGTAAATCGCTGGGGCAGAAGGCGCTGATCGCCGCGACCAAAGGCGGTTGGCTGGCTGAGGATGCGCTGGTGATCTGGGAAGAAAGCAGCCCCATGCAAGCCCCCGCAGGATTTACCCTGCACGACAGCCGCAAATACGGCGACACGCACATCACCCTCCTGTGGCGCGAGAGCTGAACACCAGAACAGAGGATACATTTCATGCCGATCACATATCCGACGCCGAAACTGGTGATTTTCGACTGTGATGGCGTTTTGGTCGACAGCGAAACGCTCAGCAATCAGGTGCTGGTCGACAACCTCACACGCCACGGACTTCAGCTGTCACTTGCGGAATGTATGGATCTCTTTGTCGGTGGCACCATGGCAGATGTGCGCACCAAGGCCATCGCCCGTGGCGCTGACCTGCCCCAAGATTGGATCGCTGAGATCTATGAGGAAACCTACACCCGTCTGCGGCAGGGGGTCGATCTGGTGCCGGGGGTGTCTGATCTTTTGGCGCTGTTGCAGGCGCAAGGCATCGCCTTTTGCGTGGCCTCCAATGGCAGCGAGGAAAAGATGCGCATCACCCTTGGCCAGAACGGCCTCTGGGATCTGTTTCATCCCCACGCCATGTTCTCCGCTCATACGCTCAAGACCGGCAAACCGGACCCTGATCTGTTCCTTGCCGCCGCCTGCCATTTCGATGTGCAGGCCCGCGACTGCCTGGTGATCGAGGACAGCGAAAACGGCGCCATCGCCGCCGCCCGCGCCGGCATGCGCTGCCTCGGCTTTGATCCCCACGGCACGGGCCACCGCCTGACACCGCATAACGCCGAGCATATTACCACCATGACAGACGTCCCACGTCTGATCGGCCTGCGTCCCTAACGGTACTCTCAGGTAGAGTGCGACATTTTCACAGCAATCTATGCGTTTTGCTTGGCGGAACTCCCCGCAGTCCGACCGCAGGATTTACACGCACCCATGTTCGCCATATTCGGCCTGGGAAACGGACGATCAATCGGCCCGTTCGGCATCTCAATTCAGATGCTCAGAATTGAAGTAGGACACAATATGAAATTCAATCTCCGCATCGGCCTGGCCCTCGCCAGCGCCTTGGCCCTGTCGGCCTGCGTATCGCCCGATGTTGTCACCAAAACGCAGGTGGGTGATGCCAAGCTGACCTGCACCGAAATCGCGGTGCAGCTGAACCAGCTGGAAGAGATCCGCAAAGAAGCCAAGAAGGGCAAGAGCATGTCCGGCGAGAATATCGCAGCCGCGCTGTTGTTCTGGCCCGCGGTGATCGGCAACCATTCTAACGCCAAGCAGGCGCTTGAAGCCGCGAACGAGCGTCACGAGGTTCTGGTGGCCCTGGCAGAGCGCAAACGCTGCAAGCTCTGATACCGGTACGGGTCAATCTGTATCGCTGAACGACAAAGGGGCGCGCCAGATGGTCCGCCCCTTTTTTTAGTGGAGTGATACGGTCTCAGCCGTAGGTCGGGTGGAACTTCCCGCTGGGGGAGAGGGTAAAGATCTCAGCGCCATCTGCCGTCACCCCGACCGAATGTTCAAACTGCGCAGACAGCGATTTGTCGCGGGTCACGGCGGTCCATTCATCGGCCAGAATCTTGGTTTCCGGGCGGCCCAGGTTCACCATCGGCTCAATGGTGAAGAACATGCCTTCCTCCAGCACCGGACCGGAGCCCGCGCGGCCATAGTGCAGCACGTTTGGCGGCGCGTGGAACACCTGACCCAGACCGTGGCCGCAGAAATCCCGCACCACGCTCATGCGCTGCGCTTCGACGTAGGACTGGATGGCGTGGCCGATATCACCGAATGTGTTGCCGGGTTTCACCGCCTCGATCCCCTTCATCAGGGAGTCATGCGTCACCTGGATCAGCCGTTCGGTTTTGCGCGACAGTTTGCTTAGCCACATACATCCGGCTGGTATCGCCAAACCAGCCGTCAACAATCACGGTGACGTCGATATTCAGGATGTCGCCATCCTTCAGCTTTTTCTCACCGGGGATCCCATGGCAGACCACGTGATTGACGCTGATGCAGCTGGCGTGCTGATAGCCTTTGTAGCCGATGGTCGCTGAGGTCGCGCCTGCGTCCTCCACCATCTGGGTGATCAGCCGGTCCAACTCACCGGTGGTCTGACCGGGCACGACATGGGCGGCAATATCGTCAAGGATCCGGGCCGCCAGCGCCCCGGCCGCGTGCATTCCGGCGAAATCGCCGGGCTCATAAATGCGAATGCCGTCTTTTGTGGTGCGGCCGTCTTTCGATCTCATCAGATGAGGCTCCATCGGGTGTCTTTGACATAGCTATGTAAGCGGTTCGCGCCCAAAGGGCCAGAGCTGGCACACCCCCGTGTCGGGAACTTTTTACCGGTGGCATGCGTTCCCCTCCCTGACGAATTGCAACCGCACCACGGAGGGAGGCGCACATATGGACAGTCTGAATGCCCTGATGCAGACCGAAATCTACAACGGCAAATCGCTGGCTGATCTGGTCACGCTGGAGTTTCTGGCCCAGGCCATGGGCAGCGTGCTTGCCGCCATCGTGATCCTGCTGGCCGGGTTTATCGTTGCCAGCTGGGTCAAACGCCGCATCGTGCAGATCGGTGACAGCCACGCCAGCCTCGATGTGACCCTGTTCCACTTCCTCGGCAATCTGGCACGCTATGTGATCCTCGCCTTTGCGCTATTGTTTGTGCTCAACACCTTCGGGGTTGAGACCACCTCTATTATTGCCGCCATCGGTGCTGCTAAGCCTCGCTATTGGTCTGGCAATGCAGGGCGCGCTGTCTAATGTCGCGGCTAGGCATCATGCTGATCCTGTTCCGCCCGTTCAAGCTGGGCGATTTCATTGAGGTGAATGACGAAATGGGCACGGTGAAGGAAATCACCCTGAACAACACCGTGATCGCCAGCCTCTCCAACCTGAAGGTGATCATCCCCAACTCAGAGGTTTGGGGCAACACGATCACCAACTATTCCGAATTCGACACCCGCCGGGCCGAGTGGAGTTTTGGTGTGGGTTACGGTGCCAATCTTGCCACCGCCGAGCAGGTGATCCGCGACACCATCATGTCCGACAGCCGCTCTCATGCAGAGCCGGAGCCGTTCATCCAGGTCAATAACCTGAACAGCAGTTCGGTTGATTTTCTGGTCCGCGTCTGGGTCGATGCGGCAGAGTATTTCCAGTATCAGGCCGACATGAAACGCAAGGTGAAAGAGGCGCTTGATGAGGCCGGGATTGATATTCCGTTCCCAACCCGTACGCTGGTTCAGGCGGCCCCCGATGCGTCGCAGGACGTCGCGGACACATCTAACGCCCACGCCGACGAGCGCAGCGCCGCCGCCTGAGGGATCAGCCCGCGATCGTACCTGCGATCTCAACGCCTTGCGGGCTGATGCGGGTGCCGATCACCAGACGTTCCACACCTGCCGCCGCCGCCGCATCCCAGGCGGCGGCATAGGTCGGGTCGATGTCGCGGGCAATCTCAAAGCGATCACAATCCTCGCGCTGCACCAGATATAGCAGCACCGCGCGGTGTCCGGCGCGGCACATATCCGCCAGATTTCCCAGATGTTTGGCGCCGCGCGCGGTCACACTGTCGGGAAACTCTGCCAAACCGGGCTGCCGGGATAGGGTCACACTTTTCACTTCAACATAGCAATCAGGCAGGCCGGGCTGGCTCAGTAGGAAATCAATGCGGCTCTTCTCGGCGTATTTCACCTCGGCCCGGGCCGTTCCGTATTGCGCCAGGGCCGGAATCTCGCCTGCCTCCAGCGCCGATTTCAGCGCGCGGTTTGGCACAGATGTATCCACGCCGACCAGAGCGCCGCCCGCAACCTCAACCAGCCGCCAGCCGTATTTCAGCTTTTTCTTGGGGTCGTCATTGGGCTCCAGCCAGACCGGACTGCCCGGCTCGGCCAGTCCCAACATCGATCCGGGGTTGGCACAATGGGCGGTTACTTCGCGCCCATCTGGCAACTGGCAGTCCGCCAGAAACCTTTTGTAGCGTCGGATCAGCACGGCGGGCAGGAGAGGGGTTTGAAAGCGCATGTGACTGGGCCTATACCTGCGCTATCATTGGATCAAGAGGAGGAGCGCAGATGGCAAACCCAACCGCCGCAATGCTGGTGATCGGAGACGAGATTCTGTCCGGGCGCACCCGTGATGCCAATATGTATTACCTCGCCGGTGAGCTGACAAAACACGGCATCGACCTGCAGGAGGTGCGGGTGATCAGCGACAACGAGCCCGCGATCATCGCGGCTGTGACGGCGCTGTCTGATAGCTATGATCATGTCTTCACCAGCGGCGGCATCGGCCCCACCCATGATGACATCACCGCTGATTGCATCAGCAAGGCCTTTGGTGCCCATCTGGACGTACGCGACGATGCCCGTGCGCTGCTGCAGGCCCATTACGACAAATCCGGGCAGGAGCTGAACGCCGCCCGCCTGCGGATGGCACGGATCCCCGATGGCGCGACGCTGATCGAAAACCCGGTCTCCACAGCCCCCGGTTTCACCCTGCGCAATGTGCATGTGATGGCCGGTGTGCCCAGCGTGTTTCAGGCCATGGTCGCCTCGGTGCTGCCCACGCTCACCGGCGGCGCGCCGCTGTTGTCGCAGACGCTGCGGGTGCAGCGGGGCGAGGGCGATATCGCCCCCATCCTGACCGCCATTGCCGAGGCCTATGATGACCTCTCCATCGGCTGTTACCCGTTCCAACAAAACGGTGCCTTTGGCGCCAATGTGGTGGTGCGGGGCGCTGATGGCGCGCGGGTGGATGCGGCGATCACAGCGCTGGCGCGGGATCTTGATCTTTGACCACTGCTCACACTCTGACCGACCCCAAGTATTACGACGTCACCGACCACACATGGCCCGCCGCTGAAATGCGGCAGCTTGGCCCGGTAACCCTGCGCCGGGGCGCTGGCGGTGGCAGCCGCGTGTCAGCGGCCACTGTCACCACAGGTCACGCCAGCGAGGCGGAGATCACCGCCGCCGAACAGGCCATGGGCGATATGGGACAGTATCCTCTGTTCATGATCCGCGATGGTCAGGACGCCCTTGATGCGCAGCTCGCCGCGCGGGGTTATTTGATCAAGGATCCAGTGGTGCTTTGGACGTGCTCGGTTCAGCAGCTCTGCACGGTGGAGATCCCGCCCGTGACAGCCTTCTGCGTCTGGGAGCCGCTGGCGATCCAGCATGAAATCTGGGCCGAGGGGGGCATCGGCCCCGAGCGCTTTGCAGTGATGCAACGGGCTCAGGGCGCAAAAACCTCGCTGCTGGGCCGGTGTGACGATTCTCCGGGGGGCACCGGCTTTGTGGCGATCCACGACAGCATCGCCATGGTCCACGCGCTGGAAATCCTGTCTCATCAACGCCGCAAGGGTATGGGTGTTTGGCTGATGCACCGCGCTGCGCAGTGGGCCGCCGATCAGGGCGCACGCGAATTGGCGGTTCTCTGCACCGAGGCCAATGCTGGCGCAAACGGTCTATATGCCTCACTTGGCATGCAGCGCGCCGGGCGTTACCACTATCGCCACAACCCAGAGGGAGTGTAACCCATGACACGCGACACCAACGCACCCACCGCGCTTGACCTGCCGATGGTGGACCCGCTTCCGCCCGAGACGCAGAAATACTTCGACATCTGCCAGGAGAAGCTGGGCATGGTGCCCAACGTGTTGCGTGCCAATGCGTTCGACATCGACAAGCTCAACGCCTTTACCGGGATGTATAACGACCTGATGCTGGCGGACAGCGGGTTGTCGAAGCTGGAACGCGAGATGATCGCGGTGGTGGTCTCCGCCATCAATAGCTGTTTCTATTGCCTAACGGCCCATGGGGCGGCAGTGCGCCAGCTGTCAGACGATCCAAAGCTCGGCGAGATGCTGGTGATGAACTACCGCGTCGCCCCGCTGGAGCCGCGCCAGCGTGCGATGCTGGATTTTGCCGTAAAGGTGACCAAAGCCAGTGCCGAGATCGAGGAGACCGACCGTCAAACCTTGCGCGACCATGGGTTCAGCGATCGCGACATCTGGGACATCGCCAATGTGACCGGTTTTTTCAACATGTCCAACCGGGTTGCCAGCGCCACCGGCATGGTGCCCAACGACGCCTATCACGCGCAGCACCGGTGATCCGTCGCGCCGTTCTGACCAGCCGCTGGCTGGTGCCTGTTCTGGCGGGTCTGTTTTGCGCAGGCCTGCCGTTGGGTGTCGCCGCACAGGGGATCAATCTGCCCAGCCGGCGCGCGCCAGCTGGCCGAGCGTGCCACCGCCCTTGGCAGCTACGCAGTGCCGTTGGGCCCGGCCAGCGACGACGGTGTGCCCGAACGCCAGGTCGAGGGGCAGATCCTGCGCCGCAGCTGGCGTGTGTCCGGCGATTCCACAGTGTTGCAGATACTGGCACCGCTCCGCGCACAGTTGGTCGCGGCCGGGTATGAGCTGCTCTATCAATGCCCCGCGCGCAGCTGCGGCGGCTTTGATTTCCGCTTCGATATTGAGGTGATCCCCGCCCCGGACATGACCGTCGATGTC
This sequence comes from Phaeobacter sp. BS52, assembly GCF_045040595.1. Taxonomy (NCBI): domain Bacteria; kingdom Pseudomonadati; phylum Pseudomonadota; class Alphaproteobacteria; order Rhodobacterales; family Roseobacteraceae; genus Phaeobacter; species Phaeobacter sp. BS52. The sequence continues at coordinate 3,529,800 of NZ_CP090662.1, forward strand.
AGCAACTACAGCTTTGTCTCGGCGGAACATCCCGATGGGCGCATCGTTACGCTCTTGGTCTCGCGCTCCGGCAACGCCACCTTTGTGCAGGTGATCGAGGTCACGCTTGAAGGGGACAGCGCGCCGGTCCTCACTGATGGCACCAGCCCGGCAGACGGCGGCTCCGACGCAGCCCCGACTGCTGCGCTGCCACTCATTGGCGCGGCAGAGCTGATCACCGGGTTGCGCCGCAATGGGCGGGCCGTGCTGGCGGATTTGGAGTTCGAAACCGGCGCCGTGACACTGGGGGCCAAACCCTATGATAGCCTTACGGCTCTCGCAGAGTTCCTGATTCAGAACCCGGATTTCGATGTGCTCTTGGTGGGTCATACCGATACGGTAGGGTCGCTGACGCAGAATATTGCGATTTCTGAACGCCGCGCCGATGCGGTTCGTCGCCGCCTGCTAGCCGATAGCGCCGTTGATCGTGCACGGGTCGCGGTGGCAGGCGCGGGTTTTATGGCGCCGCTGACCACCAACCTCACCCCAGAGGGGCGCGAGGCCAATCGCCGGGTTGAGGTGGTGCTGATCAGACGCTGATGTGGTGCGGTCCCGCTCGGCCTGTCGGACAGATACAGAAAACCCGGCACAACGGCCGGGTCTTGTCCAATCCCAAAGAGGCGCGCCTCACCAGGTGATGCCATCCTTGTCGGCAAAGGCATTGGCGAGGAAGTCGATAAAGGCCCGCACCTTGGGTTGGGTGAAGCGGCCAGGAGGGTAGACCGCATAGATGCCTTGGGTTTCCATCGGCAGTGAGGGCATGACGTCCTCGACCAGCCCTTCGGCCATGGCATCTGAATAAAGGTAGCTGGGCAGATAGGCGATCCCCAGACCGGAGATTGCCGCATTCAGCAACGATTGTCCGTCATTGACCGATAGCCAGCCGGAGGTCCGCACCTGCCGCTTTTCGCCGGACGGCGCGGTGATCTTCCACATGCTGCCGCTGGATTGGTTGGAATAATGCAGCAGCTTGTGCATGTTCAGATCGTCGATCTTCTGAGGGCGGCCGAATTTCTCCAGATAGGCAGGAGAGGCGATCATCCGTTTGGTGGTTTCCGTCAGTTTGCGCGCCCGCAGGGAGCTGTCTTCCAGCTCACCGATGCGCAGGGCCATGTCGAACCCTTCAGAGATCAGCTCCACATAGCGGTTGTTCAGCACCATATTGACCGTGATATCGGGGAAGTCGCGCAGGAAATCCGACAACACGGGCGACAGGTGGTTGACGCCAAAATCCGTCGCAACAGAGATCCGCAACAGTCCCGAAGGCGCAGATTGCATCGAGGTCACCAGTGCATCCGCCTCTCCGGCATCATTCAGCACCCGGCGCGCCCGGTCGTAATAGGCGAGGCCGATTTCTGTGGGGGACACCCGCCGCGTGGTCCGGTTCAACAGCCGCGCGCCAAGACGGGCCTCGAGGCTGGACACATGTTTGGACACCGCCGATTTGGAGATCCCCATTTTCTTGGCCGCATCGGTGAATCCGCCCTGATCCACCACATTGGCAAAGGCCTCCATTTCGGTCAGTCGATCCATAGCACTCGCGTCCTTATCCATCCGTGTTCCCCTATTTTTCGCGGTGAAATCGGGCAAGAACGGGGCAGGGATGGGATAATTGCGAGGTTATTCACCCATAGTTTACCAGCTGGAAACACCTGCCCGCGCGACGGAAGATCGAAAACCCGCCCGCTTCCCCTATGTTGAAAGAGGTTATGTCAATGGGAGGACATCTTATGAATGCGATGATCAGATCCACACTGGCGGCTGTGGTGGCCTGTGCCTTGCTCGTCTCTGCGGCCCTTGCGGGTGGCGAAACCCCGGCGCCGGAGGGGGCCGAGGTCTATTTCGTGACCCCAAAGGATGGTGAGGTGGTGTCTGCACCGGTAACCGTGGTCTTTGGCTTGCGCGGCATGGGGGTGGCACCGGCCGGGACTGAAAAAGAAAACACCGGCCATCACCACCTGCTGATTGACCGCCCGCCACTGGGGGAGGGCGAAGACGGTGCGGATGAACTATCCTACGGCCTGCCATCGGATGAAAACCACATTCATTTTGGTGGCGGCCAGACCGAAACCACGCTGGATCTGGCACCGGGTGAGCATACGCTGCAGCTGGTGATGGGCGACTACGGTCACGTCCCACATTCGACACCCATCGTCTCAGAAGTGATCACCATCAAGGTCGAGTAGGCCTGTAAGGCAGGTGGGACACTTCGGTGCAGGGCGAAGCATTCCCCAAATCCTACCTGCTAGATCGGGGGCGTATTTTCCAAGAAGGGACGCCCCTGATGCTTACCTGTGTCATCCGCTATCATATTGACCCTACCAAACGAGACGATTTCGCCACCTATGCCCGCAACTGGGGGCAGGCGATCCCGCGCTGCGGCGCCAATCTGATCGGGTATTATGCCCCGCACGAAGGCTCATCAACGCTGGCTTATGGCATCTATGATGTGGCAAACCTTGCCGAATACGAAGCCTACCGCGCGCGGCTGGCGGCGGATCCGCTGGGGCGCGAGAACTATGCCTTTGCTCAGGAACGCCGCTTTATCCTGCGTGAGGACCGCACCTGGCTGAAAAAAGTCTCTGACCCGGAAGGATCCACAGGATGATTGCCGTTATCTTCGAGGTTGAAATCAAGGACGGGGCAAAGGACCGTTATCTGGATATCGCTGCCGATCTGAAACCCCTGCTGCAGGAGGTTGAGGGGTTTATCTCGGTCGAACGGTTCCAGAGCCTCACCACACCGGGCAAACTTCTGTCGCTCTCCTTCTGGGAAAACGAGGATGCGGTCGCCAACTGGCGCTGCCTCAGCGCCCACCGCGCCGGGCAGACGGAGGGGCGGGAGGCCGTATTCAGCGACTACCGTCTGCGGGTGGCAGGCGTGTTGCGCGACTATGGTATGACCAACCGCGATGAGGCCCCCGCCGATGCCCGCGCCGTCCATGATCCTGTTGCCACGTGAAACACCAGCTGCGCAAATTATGCCGCTGGGACTATGCGGTGATCGGCATGGTCCTCGTCACCTCACTCGTGGACATGGCAGGTGCGCAAGAGGGCGGCGCGGCGATCCTGTCGCCCCGTGACGGGGACATCGTCTCCTCTCCCGTGACAGTTGAACTCCAACTGCCGGAAGAGGGCGCATATCACCTCTATATTGATGGCGCTGCTTTCAGTCCCGAGACATTGCCGATCGGCGGAGTCCGTCTGACGTTGGATATGCCAACCGGGATCCACCAGATTGATCTGCGCCGCGGAGGCACCGCCTCCAGAGATCATGCCATCACCGTACTTGTTGATCGGGTCACTTTGCCGGACGACAAAAACTGCCTCAGCTGTGGTGGTCTGCGCCGCCCCTGATCGGTACGGCAAAGACCCCGGTTCCGTACCGGGGCCTTTGTAGAGGTAGACGTTTGGTCAGTCGTCGGATCAGCGCGCGTGTTGGCCTTCTTCGATTTCCTCGACAATCTTGCTGACGAAGGCCTTCAGATCATCGGGGTTACGGCTGGTCACGATGCCTGCGTCGGCCACCACTTCGTGGTCCTGCCAATTGGCCCCGGCGTTGATCATATCGGTTTTGATAGACTGGAACGACGTCATGGCGCGGCCCTTGACGACCCCAGCCTCGATCAGGAGCCAGGGCGCATGGCAGATCGCGGCGATGACTTTGCCGCTCTCGTGAAATGCCCTGATGGTCTCAATCGCTTTGTCCTCGATCCGCAAGACATCCGGGTTGATCTGGCCGCCGGGCAGAACCAGCGCGTCATAGTCCTCAACCCGCACAGCCTCCAGCGCCAGATCGGCTTCGGCCTCGCGGCCCCAATCGTCGCCCTCCCAGCCCTTGATCGGCTTGCCATCCAGACTGGCAACCGCGACTTCGGCGCCTTTGACCCGCAGCTGATCGCGGGGAAATTCCAGTTCGGACTGTTCAAAACCATCGGTGGCAATCATCAGGATTTTGGCGTCGCTGATACGGGGCATGGGAAACTCCTGTCTGTCGTCAACACTTGACGCCGCAAAGGCGGCGCCGTTCACGAAGAAAACGCGAAGGGGGTGCGCAGGGTTCCAGACAGAAACCCCCACCCCGCAGGCACGGGGAGGGGGGAGATCATCGTTTCACTATTTCGCAGGGGTCAGAGGCTGGCGGCCAGCCGTGTGCCCTGATTGATGGCCCGTTTGGCGTCCAGTTCGGCGGCCAGATCCGCCCCGCCGATCACATGGCAGGCGGTGCCCTGTGCCTCCAGCGTGTCGGCAAGGGAGCGTTCCGACAGCTGGCCCGAGCACAGCACCACGGTGTCCGCCGCAATCACAGTCGGGTTTTCGCGCGCCTCGCCAAAGCTGACATGCAGCCCGTCATCATCAATCCGTTCATAGTTCACGCCGCCGACGAAATTCACGTCCTTCATCTTCAGCGTGGCGCGGTGGATCCAGCCGGTGGTCTTGCCCAGCCGTTTGCCGTGACGCTCCGCCTTGCGCTGCAACAGAGTCACCTCACGCGCGGGCGCCTCAGGCTGCGGGCCTTCCGGGGACAGACCGGCACGGTGCTCGGCAGGGTCGGCAACACCCCATTCCTTCATCCACAGCGGCAGGTTCTCGGTCGCGCTGTCGCCTGCGTGCAGCAGGAATTCCGACACGTCAAAGCCGATGCCACCGGCGCCGATCACCGCAACCCGCTTGCCGACCTCGGCCTTGTGGCGCAGCACGTCGATGTAATCGACCACGTTGTCACGATCCTGACCGGGAATCTGCGGATCGCGCGGCACGACGCCGGTGGCAATCACCACCTCGTCAAACCCCTTGAGATCGCCCGCAGACACCTCGCGGTTCAGTTCCAGCGTGACATCGCTGTCCGCCAGCATGGTGCGATACCAATCCACCAAGCCCCAGAACTCTTCCTTGCCCGGCACCTGTTTGGCCATATTCAACTGACCGCCAATCTCGCTTGCGCGGTCAAACAGCGTCACCTTATGGCCGCGCTCCGCCGCCGCCAGCGCCGTCGACAGCCCCGCCGGACCCGCGCCGACAATGGCAACAGTCTTGGTCGTTTCGGCAGGCGTCAGCACCAGCTCGGTCTCGTGACAGGCGCGCGGGTTCACAAGGCAGGAGGTCAGCTTGCCGCTAAATGTATGGTCAAGACAGGCCTGATTGCAGGCAATACACGGCGCGATTTGATCGGCCTTGCCCTCGGCGGCCTTGGCCACAAAATCCGCATCCGCCAGCATCGGTCGCGCCATCGACACCATATCGGCGCAGCCGTCGGTCAGCACCTGCTCGGCGACCTCCGGCGTGTTGATCCGGTTTGAGGTAATCACCGGAATGCCGACCTTGCCCATCAGCTTCTTCGTGACCCAGGCAAAGGCCGCACGGGGAACCGAGGTGGCAATTGTCGGGATCCGTGCCTCATGCCAGCCGATCCCAGTGTTGAGGATGGTCGCCCCGGCTTTCTCGACCTCCTGCGCCAGCTGAACCACCTCATCGTAGGTGGAGCCATTGGGCACCAGATCAATCATCGACAGGCGGTAGATGATGATGAAATCCGTTCCCACCGCCTCGCGGGTGCGGCGCACCACCTCGATCGGCAGGCGCATCCGGTTCTCATAGGAGCCACCCCAGCGGTCTTCGCGCTTATTCGTATGGGTGACCAGGAACTGGTTGAGGAAATACCCCTCACTGCCCATGATCTCAACGCCATCATAACCCGCCTGCTGCGCCAGTACGGCGGCGTTGACGATATCTGCGATCTGCTTCTCGATGCCGTCTTCGTCCAGCTCATTGGGCGGGAAGGGCGAGATTGGTGATTTCACCGGGCTGGGCGCGACACATTTGGGTCCATAGGAATAGCGCCCCGCATGCAGGATCTGCATGGCGATCTTGCCGCGCAGCCTCATGCACGCGATTGGTGACTATGCTGTGGTTCTCCACATCCTGATCGCTGGTCATCATCGCCGCCCCCGGCAGAACCGAACCTTCGAGGTTGGGACCAATGCCTCCCGTCACCATCAGCGCCACGCCACCGCGCGCCCGGTCCGCATAGAACTCCGCCACCCGGTTCCAGTCCTTGGTTTCCTCAAGCCCGGTGTGCATGGATCCCATCAGCACGCGGTTTTTCAACGTGGTAAAGCCGAGATCCAGCGGCGCCAACATTTTCGGGTACGCAGTCATGACACTCTCCCTGGTAGTTCTCTGATACGTCTTAATATCTTGGTTTGCGCGAAAATGGCCCAGCCATAAAGGGATTGTCACTTCGGACGCGGCGTCACCCTCTTGCACGACGCTGGGGCATGGGTGCACAAGGGGGCATCCAACCGAGGAGAGCCTTGATGACGCCCGAAGAAATCGCCGCCTTGCCCTATCGGCCTAATGTGGGCGTGATGCTGCTGAATGCAGCGGGGGAGGTTTGGGTCGGGCAGCGCATGGACCGTCACAAGGACGCCTGGCAGATGCCACAGGGCGGCATTGACGCAGGCGAAGATCCCCGGCGCGCTGCCCTGCGTGAGCTGGAGGAAGAGACCGGTGTCACGCCTGATCTGATTGAGATTATCGCCGAAAGCGACGGCTGGCTGCCCTATGATCTGCCCGTCGATGTGGTGCCGCAGTTCTGGGGCGGGAAATATCGTGGCCAGGAGCAGAAATGGTATCTGATGCGCTTTCTCGGGCGCGATGATCAGGTCAATATCGCCACTGATCACCCGGAATTCTCCGCCTGGTGCTGGCAACCGGTGGATCAGCTGGTGAGCAAGATCGTGCCATTCAAACGCGAGGTCTACGAACGGGTTATTCAGGAGTTTCAGGACCATCTATGATGGTTCGGACCTAACTTGCGTCTGACAAAGGACAGCCTGATGCCACCTCTTCGCACGTTTTTTCTGCCCGTCGCCGTCCTGTCTGCGCTGGCCAGCCCTGCATCCGCCCTCAGCTGTCTGCCCTGGGGGCCGTCGGACGCCTATCTTGAGGCCGCGAAATCCGACAAGAGCTATGTCGTTGTCGAGGGCGTGCTCAGCTTTGACGAGGGCGCGTTGCCCAAGGCCCCGCAGGACAATCCCAATGCCGCCCCGCCGCGCAGCCTGATTCCGTCGCGGATTGAGGGCAAGCTGATGACCGCAGAAGGGTTTTCGAAACCCGTTGATCTGGGCATCACATTGGAAATCCTCTGCTTTGGCCCGTGGTGCGCGGGGGCCGCTGACGGGGTGGAGTATCTGGCGTTTCTGGAACAGCGCGACGGTGCCTATGTGCTGCGGATGGATCCCTGCGGCGGCTTTGGCTTTGGCGGCACTGACGGCGCCGCCCGAGATGAGGTGCTGGCCTGCCACGCGGGCAAATCCTGCACCCCCTGGTCCGAACGTTAACCCGCAGCCGGTTTGGCGGGCTGGGCGTCGGCCACCCGCCGTCTGCGCCAGCGCAAACCGCTTTGCCCAAGCCACAGGCTGAACAGCGCAAGGCCCGCGCCAATCGCCTGTTTCGCCGTTAGCACCTCGCCAAGGATTACCCAGCCCAGCACGACAGCTGACAGCGGGCTGAGCACCCCGAGAAGCGATACCACCGATGGCTCCAGCCGGGCGATGCCGCGAAACCACAACACATAGGTTGCAGCGCCACCGATCAGGCTCATGTACGCCAACCCCAACAGGTTTTCGGCGCTCAGCTGCGGCACGGCGGGCAGGGACCACAGCGTCACCGGGATCAGCAACAGCCCGCCTGCCGTCAACTGCCACGCGGTGAAGGTCAGTAGCGACACAGGCGGCTGCCATTTGCGGCTCAGCACCACGCCAGCCGCCATCGCAATGGCCCCGGCGAGCCCCGCAAAGACACCGATCCCGTCTAGCTGTGCACTCGGCGTCAGGACCAGCAGCGCCACGCCAAGGATGCTCAGGCCCGCCGCCAGAACCGCCGCCATCCGCACCGGTGTCTTCAGCATCAAAGCCGACAGAAACACCACCACCAGCGGCTGTACAGCGCCCAGCGTCGCGGCCACCCCGCCGGGCAGTCGGTAGGCGGCGACAAACAGCAGGCTCCAGAAGATCGAGAAGTTCAGCGCCCCCAGTACCAAGAGCCGTGGCACCCAGTTCAGTGGCGGCAATTGCCGCACCATCAGCATCAGCAAAAGCCCCGCAGGCAAGGCCCGCAACAGGGCGACCAGCAGCGGCGACTGGCCCGGCAGCAGGCTGGTGGTGACAATATAGCTGCTGCCCCAGATCACGGGCGCCAGCGCGGTAAGGATCAGATCGCGGCTCTGCATGGCAGTCTCCTTTTGATTTCTCGACATCAAGATATAATGGTTTTTCTTGACGTCAAGATATCATCCGATAAAACACGAGCCATGGACCATGTAGATTTTGTGACCCAGCAATGGGAGCGGGAACGCCCCGACCTTGATGTATCGGCGATGGCCGTGATCGGGCGGGTTGGACGATTGGCGCAGGCCTATCAAAAGGAAATGCAGAAAACCTGGGCGCGTTATGATCTGAACGGCGCCAAATTCGATGTGCTGGCCACCCTGCGTCGCGCTGGGGCACCGTATCGCCTGTCGCCGGGGGATCTGTTGCAGGCCACAATGGTGGCCTCGGGCACCATGACCAACCGCATCGATCGGCTGGTGGATGCCGGGCTGGTCGCGCGCAGCGTCAACCCCGAGGACAGTCGCGGTTTTCTGATTGAGCTGACCCCGGAGGGGCTGCGCCTGATCAATGAGGTGGTAGAGGCGCATGTCGCCACACAGGCGCGCCTGCTTGATGGTCTTGGTGCGGAAGAGCAGAAGGTTTTGACCGAGCTGCTGTCAAAGGCGCTGACCTCCGCCGACAACGCCTGATCCCGGTCAGCCCACGATCGGGGACAGCCAAAGTTTTGCCCGATGAAAAAAGCCGCCCCCGATCACTCCGGGGCGGCCTTGCTATCAGGTCTGCGGGAGAGTTCCCGGTTCAGATCAGCCCTTCGCGGCGCAGCACCTGGCTCATCACCGCCTTGGGGCGGGGGCCGATATGGCTGATCACCTCAGCCGCGCAGACATTGCCGATCTTGGCGCAGGTCTCGATATCCAGCCCCTTGGCCATGCCAAACAGGAACCCGGCTGCAAACTGATCGCCAGCCCCCGTGGCATCCACCGGTACCACCCGTTCGACCGGGACTGAGACGCGCGTGTCGCCCTCAACCACGGTGACCCCATCGCCGGAGCGGGTGCAGACCACCAGCGGGCAGATGGCAGCGGTCTTGGCCAGCGCCTCTTCCAGATCGTCGGTTTCAAACAGGGATTTGATCTCGGCCTCATTGCCGATCACGAAATCCAGATCGTTTTCGATCAGCGACAGGAAATCGGCACGGTGGCGTTCCACACAGAAGGGATCGGAAATCGCGATGCCGCATTTGCCGCCACCCTCGCGGCAGTCCCGCGCCGCTTCCATGAAGGCGGTCTTGCCCTTGTCCTTGTCGAACAGATAGCCCTCAAGGAACATCAGCTGGGCCTTGCCCGACACCACGTCCGGCACATCTGACGACGACAGCTCGGAGGAGATGCCCAGATAGGTGTTCATCGACCGCTCACCATCGCCGGAGACAAAGATCATCGAGCGCGAGGTGGGCAGCTCACCACCCTCAACCGGCGGGTTCACAAAATCGACGCCATCATCGGCCATCGCCTGCGCGTAAAACCGCCCCAGCGCGTCGTCATGGACCCGGCCGATAAACGCCGCCTCAAGCCCGAGGGCACCAGCCCCTGCAATGGTGTTCGCAACCGAGCCGCCGGGCGTCTGTACCCGTTCCTGCATCGCTGCATAAAGCACCTCGCCGCGATCGCGTTCGATCAGCTGCATGATGCCCTTTTCAATGCCCATATGCTCCAGAAAGCTGTCGTCGCATTGGCTGATCACGTCCACAACGGCATTGCCGATCCCGACGAGCTGGTAGGTTTTCATAGAGTTTTATCCTCAAACTGGCAGAGATCGCGGATGATGCAGGTGGGGCACATCGGTTTGCGAGCTTTGCAATGGTAGCGTCCGTGCAGGATCAGCCAATGATGGGCATGGAGCTGAAAATCTGCCGGAATATTGTCTTCGATGGCGCGTTCGACTGCATCGACATCCTTGCCTGGTGCGATGCTCGGCGCGGTTGCCAACGCGAAAGATATGGGTGTCCACCGCCTGTGCGGGCTGGCGCCACCACATGTTCAGAACCACATTCGCGGTCTTGCGCCCGACGCCGGGCAGCGATTGCAATGCTGCGCGGGAATTGGGCACCACACCGCCGTAATCCTCGACCAGAATGCGCGACATCTTGATCACGTTCTTGGCCTTCTGACGGTATAGGCCAATGGTCTTGATGTGTTCGGTCAGCCCCTCTTCACCCAGATCCAGCATTTTCTGCGGGGTATCTGCGATCTGAAACAGCGCGCGGGTTGCTTTGTTGACGCCAAGCATCCGTAGCCTGTGCGGACAGCGCCACCGCCACCACCAATGTGTAGACGTTGACATGCTCCAGTTCCCCTTTGGGTTCTGGATCCGCTGCCTGAAACCGCGTGAAGATCTCACGCAGGGTGTGATAATCGAGTTGCTTTGCCATCGCGGTCCTTAATGCCGCGCAGGTCCCGTCGGCGCAAACAGAAAAGCCGCGCTAGGTGAGCGAAGCGTTACCCTGTGGTTGCTGACCCATAGTCGGCTGTTCGCGCAAGATCCGGGTCGCGCAGCCGGGGTGTGACCCTATACTGAGGGGCAGGAACACAGGTCGGGAGGGGTCCCCATGAACATGCAGGCACGCGAACAGAGCTATCACTACGGTGTCATGCGCCGCGCGATTGAGCTGATTGACGAGGGCGGCGAGGCTTTGACCCTGGCCGAACTGGCCGCCGCCATGGATATGAGCCCGGCGCATTTTCAACGCCTGTTCTCGGCCTGGGTCGGCGTCTCCCCCAAGCGCTACCAGCAGTATCTGCGCCTTGGCCACGCCAAGGCCCTGTTGCAGGAGCATTTCACCACGCTGGAGGCGGCGCATGCGGTTGGTCTTTCCGGCAGTGGCCGTCTGCATGATCTGTTCCTGCGCTGGGAGGCGATGAGCCCCGGTGAATACGCCCGCAAGGGGGCTAGCCTGCGCATCCTCTGGGGCTGGTTTGACAGCCCGTTCGGACTGGTCCTGGTGATGGGCACGGAGAAGGGCATCTGTGGTATGGGCTTTGCCGCAGAAACCGGGGCGGAGCCGACCATGGCCGATATGCGCAGCCGCTGGCCCGATGCCGATTTTGTCGAGGATCCGATGGCCCTGCGCGCGATGGTGGAGGCGATCTTTGATCAGCGGGGCGAGGCCGCGCTGCATATGATTGGCGCGCCCTTGCAGATCAAGGTCTGGGAGGCGCTGTTGCGCATCCCCTCGGGGCAGGTCACCACCTATTCCGAGATTGCCCACGCCATCGGCGCGCCCCGTGCGGTACGCGCCGTCGGCACGGCGGTGGGGCGCAACCCGGTCAGCTGGCTGATCCCCTGCCACCGCGCGCTGCGCAAATCCGGCGCCCTTGGTGGCTATCACTGGGGCCTGCCGGTCAAACGCGCGATGCTGGCCTATGAGGCGGCGCGCGACGAGGGACAGCAGGACGGCGCGGCCTGACCCGCACCCGTCGCGCCCTGATCCGCGCGCCGCGCAAACAGGCGCCGCAGCAGTCCGGGGCGTTTGGCGGTCGACACCGGTTCTGCCTCCGCGCGCGCTGCGGCTTTGGCGGCTTCCTCAGCCGCCCCCCGGATCTGTGCGGCGTCTCGCTCCAATTCGTGAGATTTGGGAAACCGGCGCTGTGCCTCCCATTTGTCCTTGCCCAGCGTGATCAGAACAATCCAGTCATAGGTCAACATGGTGTCTCTCCTTCTGTCTGAAACGAGAAAACCACAACGCTGCTGACACGCTTTGTCAGCGGGGCGTGCTAAGATGTCAGCAGCCTGTCAGTGGAGAAAACCCATGGAACGCACCGGTCGCCTGTTCGAAGTCATCCAGATCCTGCGCGCCGCCAGCGCCCCGATCCGGGCGGAGGATCTGGCGGAGAAGCTTGAGGTCTCCAAGCGGACCGTCTACCGCGATATCGCCGCACTTCAAGGCATGCGCACCCCGATCGAGGGGGAGGCAGGCATCGGATATATGCTGCGCAAGGGCTATGACCTGCCGCCGCTCAACTTTGACGATGAAGAGCTGGAGGCGCTTTATGTGGGGCTGTCGATGCTGATCCGCACCGGGGATGGCGCCCTGCAGGAGGCCGCCATAAGGGTCTGCCGCAAGGTGATGGAATGCCGTTCACCGGGGGATCGGCTGCAAGTGGCCCCCTGGGGTGGCGCGCCGCCGGATGACCCCGAACTCGGCTGCGTCTCCAAGGGGCTTCTGCGTCAGGCCGTCCGCGAAAGCCGCAAACTGCGGCTCACCTATCTTGGCCCGGACAGTGGTGAGACCCAGCGGCTCCTGCGCCCGCTGGCGCTGATCTACAATGTCGAAACCACATTGTTGGCCGCCTGGTGCGAGTTGCGGGGAGGATTTCGTCACTTTCGCACCGACCGGATGCTCTGCGCCGATCTGCTTGAGGACAGCTTTGCTGACGAGGCAGATCTGCTGCGCAAACTCTGGATGGAACAGGAGGGCGGGGTCAGCGGCGATGAGGACCAGATCCCTTCAATCTAAAGCGGAAACTGGGCAGGTTTTCGCCGAGGCAAAAGAGCGTTACCTTGTGATGGCAGCGCCGCAGCACGATATTCTACCGGATGCACGGGCGCTGCCCGGATTGAGCAAGCAAAAGGCAGATTTTGATGATGCAGATGAAACTTACCACCGCCGCCATTGTGGCCGCTGGCCTTGGCCTGACCGCCTGTACCGATCCCGCAACCATCGGAACCCCTGGCAGCAAAACCCAGAACGGCGCGTTGATTGGCGGCCTGATCGGGGCGGGCGTTGGCGCCGCGGCCAATGATTCCGACCGGGGTCTGGGGGCTGTCACTGGTGCGCTGGTCGGGGCTGCAGCTGGCAGCGTGATCGGCAACCAGCTGGACGCACAGGAACGGGAGCTGCGCCAGTCGATCTCCAACGACGGTATTTCCATCGTCAACACTGGCGACCGCCTGATCGTGTCGCTGCCCAATGATTTGACCTTCGCCACCGACAGCGCGGCGATTTCGCCTGCGGTACGCTCTGACCTGAACAAAGTGGCCAGCAGCCTGGTGCGCTATCCCAACAGCCAGGTGCAGGTGATCGGTCACACCGACAGTGATGGCGACGCGGGCTATAACCAAGGCCTGTCCGAGCGCCGCGCCAATGCAGTCGCCGATCAGATCCAGGCCGGCGGTGTGCCCTACAACCGCGTGCAGATCATTGGCCGCGGTGAGAGCCAGCCGGTGGCCTCCAACCTCACTGCCGAGGGCAAGGCCCGCAACCGCCGCGTCGAAATCGTGGTGATCCCGCAGGGCGCCTGATCCCCAAATCGGCGTAATAGCTGCGACACTCATGAAAGACCGCGCTGAAGGGTGCGGTCTTTTTTGTGCGAAAATGTGCAGGTTTGGCGCTAATATGTGCGCATTGTGAACTTGTGCACATGAGTTGCGCAGGGTTTGGGCTTTTCTTGCGGCTGAAGCGGAATAGGTTGGGACCAGACAGACATTGCCAACCGAAAGAGGCCTCCTTCCATGTCCGACCCTAAAATTCTCACCATCTCCGGCTCGCTGCGCGCTGGGGCCACCAATCGCAAACTGCTCGCCGAAGCGGTGCGCCTGTTTGGCCCTGCCGAGGTCAGCGAGGCCGATCTCAACCTGCCGCTGTATGACGGCGATGATGAACAGGCGCGTGGCATTCCTGCAGCGGTTCAAACACTTGCCGATCAAATCGGGGCGGCGGATGCAGTGATTATCTCCACTCCGGAATACAATGGCGCGCCATCAGGTGTGTTGAAAAACGCCCTCGATTGGGTCAGCCGCACCAGCAACAAGCCCTGGCAAGACAAGCCCGTCGCCATCATGTCCGCCGCTGCGGGTCGTGCCGGCGGTGAGAAATCCCAGATGCTGCTGCGCACATTTCTCGTGCCGTTTCAGCCCCGCGTCCTGACTGCGCCGCAGGTACATCTGGCGGCATCGCATTCGGAATTCGACGAAGGCGGTCGGCTGCTCAGCGATCTCTACACCGAAACGCTTGAGGCGCTGATGACCGCGCTGCGGGCCGAAATCGCGCGCTAAGTCAGACAAAGACCCAGCAGACCCGGTGCGAGCTGATCGCTCCGGGTTTTTGCGGCCTGATGCGAGGTGCCGGGCTAGCCGTCGCGGCTCGGCTCATCCGGGTTACTGGAGAAAAGTGCAATCTTGTTGCCCTGCGGGTCACGCAGATATCCCACGTAGAACCCCGCACTATAAGCCGCGCGAAATCCCGGCGCGCCCTCATCCGTTCCCCCTGCCGCCACTGCAGCGGCATGCAGGGCACGCACCTGCGCCTGAGTGCCTAGCCTGAAAGGCCACCATTACCCCATTGCCCGCCGCAGCAGGCGCGCCGTCAAACGGGTGTTTGACATAGACATCCGGCGCGGTCGGAACCTCTCCCTCCGCCACCGGCAGGGCAAAGCTGAGGCCGTCGGACCCTTCGCTGAAATCATAGCCAAGTGCTCGGCAGGAACGCGGTGTAGAACGCCCGGGCGCGGGTTATGTCATTGGTGCCGATGGTGATATAGGCGATCATCTCTCTGCCCCCTGGTCTGTCATTCAGAAGTTATCTTCGACCCGGAAACCTTCGGGGATATCATCCCGCCCGTCCAGCAGAAGGTCGGCCATGGTCTCGGCCACCTTGGGCGCCATGCCAAAGCCGATCTTGAAACCACCGTTGGCGATGAAATGACCGCGCCGATCCGGCCAGCCCCCCAGCATCGGCGCGCGGGAGCGGGCACGGGGCCGCACCCCGGCCCAACGTTCGATCACCTCAGCCCCGTGCAGCACCGGCAGGGCAGCCCGCGCCCGGTCGATCACCTCGTCCAGCTGCGCATCGGTGCTGGCGGGATCTTCAAACTCGCGCTCGCTGGTGGAGCCAATCGCCAATGTCCCATCCGCATGGGGAATGATGTGCAGCCCATCCGCATAAAGCTGTGGCACCTCCGGGCCTTCGGCAAAGCGCAGGAGTGCGGCCTGACCCTTCACCCCATTGCCCACTATCTTGCCTGCCGCCGGGCCGTCGCGACCTGTCAGCATCCGGTTCAGCTCCAGCAATCCGGCATAACCCATGGCATGGACCACCAGCCCCTGATCGGGCGCCTCTGCCTGCACCGTGATCCCCATGACCGCCAGCCCTGCCACCAGCGCAGCACAGGCGCGGCGGGGATGCATCCGGGCGCTCAGCGTGTCGTGAATGACAAAACCGGTGGCGCTGGGCGGCACCCATGGCCCCATCTCAGAGACCGGGCAGACGCGCCATTCGGCATCGCCCTTCCAGTAGGTCTGCGCAGTCCCTACGCGGGCACGGGCCAGATCCAACGTGCGTTGATCCTGGATCGGTTGCAGCCGTCCGGTGCGACCATAACCGGGAGAGACCCCGCCGGTGGCCTCGACCTCGGCCCAGAACGCGTTGGCCATCAGCAGGCTTTCCAACTGGTACTGCTTCTTTGGGTTCCAGTTCTCCGGCACATGCGGGGCCAGCGCGCCGACCAGCCCGCCGCTGGAGTCAGCGCCCGCCCCAAAGGGATCAATCACCTGCACCGATGCGCCGCGTCGCGCACAGGTCCAGGCGATGGACAGCCCAAAGATCCCGGCGCCCCGGACGGTGATATCTGCCATTGCCATTTTCGCACCCTTTCGCCAGTGTCGCGCCGTTCCACCGCATCATTTAGGGGATAATAGCATGGCAGACCAGCAGGCGCGGCTCAGCTGGCGGGATGGCAGCATTCCGGTATCCGATCAGTTCGACGACCCCTATTTCTCCATCCACGATGGGCTGGCCGAGACCGGGCATGTGTTTCTGGACGGCAATGATCTGGCCACCCGCTTTGCCAGCGCGGCAGAGGCGGGGACCGACTTTCACATTGCCGAGCTGGGCTTTGGCACCGGTCTGAACCTGCTGGCGGCCTGGCGCGCCTGGGAGACGGCGCAGGAGGGCTGCGCCGCACCATCGGTGCTGCATTTCACCAGTTTCGAGGCCTTCCCGATGGCGGTGGAGGATATGGCCCGCGCGCTGGAAGCCTTTCCCGAGGTGGCGCCCTGGGCCGAACGGTTTCTGGCGGTCTGGGAGGGCGCCGGGGCGTGCGATCTGGGCAATTTGCGCGTCAATGTCATCACCGGCGACGCCCGCGTGTCGCTGCCGGAGTGGACAGGCAAGGCGGATGCCTGGTTTCTGGATGGGTTTTCACCGGCCAAGAACCCGGAGCTGTGGCAGGAGGACCTGCTGGGCGAGGTCGCCCGCCACACCGCAACCGGCGGCAGCGCGGCGACCTATACGGCGGCAGGATTTGTCCGCCGTGGGTTGGAGGCCGCCGGATTTGAGGTTTCCCGCACGCCCGGTTTCGGGCGCAAGCGGCATATGACAAAGGCACAATTGCGATGACCATGCGCCCCGATGCGAAGATCCTGGAGCCTCATCCGCCCCGGATCACGCCGATCACCCAGAAGAACAACGTCACCGCCGGTGTGCTTTTGATGATTGCTGCAACGGTGGTCTTTGCCATGCAAGACGGGATCTCGCGGCATCTGGCGGGACAGTACAACACCTTCATGGTGATCATGGTGCGTTACTGGTTCTTTGCGCTGTTTGTGATCGCGCTTGCGGCGCGCGCGCCGGGGGGATCCGGGCAACGGCGCGCACCGACCAGCTGGGGTTGCAGATCTTTCGTGGGGTGCTGCTGGTCGCGGAAATCTGCGTTGCCGTCTATGCCTTTACCGTGCTGGGACTGGTCGAAAGCGTCGCAGTCTTCATCTGCTACCCGCTCTTGGTTGCGGCTCTTAGCGGGCCGGTGCTGGGGGAGCAGGTGGGATGGCGGCGGTGGGCGGCGATTTCGGTGGGGTTGATTGGCGTGCTGATCATCCTGCAACCCGGTATCGGCGTCTTTGATCCGCTGGCGATCATCCCGTTTATCTCGGCGCTGATGTTTGCGCTTTATGGCCTGATCACCCGCTATGCGGCGCGGCGTGACAGCACAGCGACCAGTTTCTTCTGGACCGGTGTTGCGGGCATGGTGGCGATGACCCTGGTGGGCATGTGGTACTGGGAGCCGATGAGCCAGGGCGACTGGATGTGGATGGGCGTCCTTTGCCTCACCGGTGTGACCGGGCATTGGCTGCTGATCAAATGCTACGAGATGGCCGAGGCCAGCGCAGTGCAGCCCTTTGCCTATTTCCACCTGATCTGGGCGGCGGCGCTTGGGGTGATTGTTTTCGGCGAGGTGATCCGCACCAATGTCGCCATCGGTGCGTCCATCATCGTGGCGGCGGGCCTGTTCACCCTATGGCGCGAACGCGTGAAGGGTTGAGCCAGCGAGCTCCTGCGAGAAGGGCACCGGCAGCGGCGTCTTGCCAAGGCGGGCGCGATAGACTGGCAGGCTTTCGGTGACGCGCATCACATAGTTGCGCGTCTCGTTGAAGGGGATGTGTTCGATCCAGTCGACAATCCCCGGCGTGCCGTCACGCGGATCGCCATAGCGCTCCATCCAGGCCTTGGGGCGATGTGGGCCTGCGTTATAACCTGCCGCCATCATCACCACATTGCCGTTAAAATCACCCGCCAGATCGGCAAGGTAGTTGCTGCCTAGAAGGGCGTTATAGGACCAGTCGGAGATCAGCCGTCCCGTTGTGTGATTGGCCTGAATACCCATGTTTGAGGCGACCAGCTTGGCGGTGGCGGGCATCACCTGCATCAGCCCCCGCGCGCCCGCATGGCTGATCACGATGGGATCAAATTCGCTTTCTCGCCGGGCAATGGCGAGGGTCATTTCGCGTGCCATCGGCAGGTCCCTCTGCGCGACGGGATGCAGCGGGAAATAAGCCGCCTCCAGCTCTTCGCCCTTTTGAGCGGCGCGCTTGGCGATCATCACCGCCAGATGCGGCTCTTCCATGGCGACGGCCATCTCCCCCAGCTGGCGCGCCTCGATCGGGCCGAGCCCCTCCACCAGATGGGTAAGGAAGCGTTCCGCCAGCGGCAGATCGCCTGCCTGCAACAGCAACAGCCCGGCCTCCGCCACGGTGGAGTTCAAAAACCCAGCCGCGCGCCAGTCAGGCAGCTGCGGCGGGGTGATGAGGTCTGGATCAAAGGGACGGCCCAGAACCTCTGCCGCCAGCAACCCGTAGAAGGATGTCTGATAATCGGCAGCCTTGGCATAGGCGGCATGGGCTTTCTCGATATCGCCATGGGCACCATAGGCCTGACCCAGCCAATAGCCGCCACGACCCACCGAAATCGGGCTTTCGACGGAGGCAAGGAACCGTTCAAAGTGATAGGCGGCGAGTTCCGGATCGTTCAGCTTGCGCAGGGCGATATAGCCTGCCAGCCATTCGCAATCGGAATAGCCATAGCCTGCGTCCTCCGGCGCGAAGTGATGCGCGGCCAGCTGGTAGGCGCGTTCGTGATTGCCGTCGCGCATGTCCTGCCGCGCCAGATCGCGGCGACGGCGCAGCCATTTGGCTGGCTCGCCCAGTTTTTCGGCGGTGGTGCTTCGATCCATCATCAGGGTGATGGCATCCTCCTGCCGCCGCTTGCGGTCGCGCCAGGCAAAGCGGTCATAGGCCAGGCCCGCGTTATCCTTCAGCGCGTCGGGGACGGCGGCGATCTTGCCATCCACACCCGGCTCCACCTCCTGTAGCGCCAGTCGGGCCTCTGCCAGCCTGCGCTGATCGGCGCTGACCAGCGGCAACATCCGCCGTGCGCTGACCTTGTGACCGTCCCACAGCAGCCGGTTCAGTCGGGCTGCGTGATGGGGGCCCAGAAGTTTGGCGTGGCGTTTCAGATAATCGTCCTGAATGACCGACCCCATGGGCATGGTGCGCCAGGCCAGAACCAGCTCTGCCTCGCCTTCGCCTTTCTGCCCGGCTGCGATCAGCGCGCGGCCATAGCTCAGCGCGCCTTCGGCCGTCTGCGGAGGGGTGTCTTTGTAGAAGGCAAGGATGGTCTTACGCCCGGCCTCGGCAATCTGTGGCTCATTCTTGCGCCGCAGCAGCGCCAGCCCCGGCCAGTCAGACCGCCGCGCCAGAAACGCTATCACATCGGAAGCCGATCCCATCCCGGCGCGCAGCCGGTGCCATTCGATCACATCGCGGGCGACGGTGGCTTCATGGTCGGCACTTCGCCCGGCCTCGCTCCATTTTTCCGAGCGCATCAGCTCCAGCGCGCGACCAAGGTCCACGGCCATGGCAGCGGTGCCGCTCACAGTGGCGGAAATGAGGGCAATAAGGGCCAGAATGCGTGTCATCTCTTGCATTTTCCAACGTTCCGGGGATAGAGCCAATGACGATAATCCGTGACCTGCCGGTATCAACTCAAATCCCCGGCATGTCCATCACTCAAGCCGGTGCAATTCTGCGCCCGCACGAACAGCAAAGGGAGCGTGCCCATGTTCAAAGGCTCTATGCCAGCCCTCGTCACCCCGTTTTCCAACGGCGAGCTGGATCTGGATACGCTCAAACGGTTGGTCGAGTGGCACATTGATCAAGGCTCTACGGCGCTGGTCCCGGTGGGCACCACCGGTGAAAGCCCGACGCTGACCCATGAAGAGCATGAGACCGTCATTGCCGAAGTGGTGAAAATCGCGGCAGGCCGGGTGCCGGTGATTGCCGGGGCCGGATCCAACAACACGGTTGAGGGCAAGCGGTTCGTGCAATTCGCCGCCGAGGTTGGCGCCGATGCCGCGCTGGTGGTGACGCCCTATTACAACAAGCCGACCCAGCGCGGATTGATCGCGCATTTCACCGAGCTGCATAACTGCGCCGATATTCCGATTGTGATCTACAATATTCCCGGTCGCTCGGTCATCGACATGACCCCTGCCACCATGGGCGAACTGGCCAAGCTGGAGCGTATCATTGGTGTGAAAGACGCAACCGGCGATATCGCCCGCGTGTCCCAGCAGCGCGCCTCTTGCGGTGCGGATTTCATCCAGCTGTCTGGCGAGGATGCCACCGCGCTGGGCTTCAACGCCCATGGTGGGGTTGGCTGCATTTCGGTCACTGCAAACGTCGCGCCGAAGCTCTGCGCGGAGTTCCAGGCGGCGACGCTGGCCGGTGATTACGCATTGGCGTTGGAGTATCAGGACAAGCTGATGCCGCTGCATGAGGCGATCTTCATTGAGCCGGGTCTGGCGGGGGCGAAATACGGCCTGTCGAAACTGGGCCTGTGCAGCGAGGAGGTGCGTCTGCCGCTGACCGGTCTGGAAGACAGCACCAAGGCGGCAATCGACGCCGCCATGGCGCACGCAGGTCTGCTGTAAGCGCAGCACAGCGATCATAGACACGTCATCTCAGGCCGGGACGCTGCTGCGTTCCGGTCTGTTTCGTTTTGGCTGTCTTCTGTCTCTAACCGGCAGTTTAGGGTCACATGCCTACGGTCAGACTTGGTGGAAATAAAAAGGCGGCGCCGCCCCGGTGAAGGTCCCGGGAATGGCTGGAAATTGCGGGGCGCGTCACTGCCCCGGTGCGAAACTGTTTTGCACAAACCCGATGGCAGAGTTGCCCTTTGGGTCGGTTTCCATGGTGTCCGGGGTCGTAAAGCCCGGACGTGATCGCGATCCACAACAGAATAGGGCCGTCAGATGTATCAGCGGTAAGCAGGGCGTGCGCTGCCTGGGCAACGGCAGATCACCCCAGCACAGATGCCAGATGCCGCGTTTTGTCCGGGTTGCGGGTGACATAGATGCGGGTGATCCGGCCCGCGCGAATATCCAGCGAGGTGGCTTGCAGAATGCCATCTTCACCGCGGCTCACAATCGCAGGCAGGCCATTGAGCTGACACAGGCGCCAGTGATCTGGCGCTGTGTGATGGGCTTTGCGGGCAAGCCCGGCCAGCAGCCGCAGCACCTTGTCGCGTCCATAGATCGGATTGAGTGCCGCCATCGCCTTGCCGCCGCCATCGGAGATCAGCTGCACATCTTCGCTCAGCAACCGGGTGAGGGCGGTCATATCCCCGGTTTTGGAGGCCCGAAAGAACGCTTCGGTCAGCGCCTCGCCTTGGTCTGGGCGGCTGGGGGCCTCCGGTCGCAAGGCCTGCACCTTGCGGCGCGCGCGGGTGGCCAGTTGGCGGCAAGCCTCGGGCGTGCGGTTCAGCGCGGAGGCCACGTCGCTATAAGAGCTGTCAAAGATATCATGCAGAAGGAAGGCCGCGCGTTCCAGCGGGGAGAGGGCGTCCAGCGCCAGCAGAAGCGCAACCGAAACGTCATGATCCAGCAGCTCGGTGGCCTCATCAGTTAGCACGGGCTCTGGCAACCACTCGCCGGGGTAGGTCTCGCGCCGTTTGCGGGCTGATTTCAACTGATCGAGACAGAGCCGCGTGGTGATCCGCATCAGGTACCCGGTCGGGTCCAGAACCTCCCCCTTGGGGGCCGACTGCCAGCGCAGATAGGCGTCCTGCAGGATATCTTCGGCATCGGTCACGCTGCCCAGCATCCGGTAGGCGGCCGCAAACAATCGCGGCCGCGCTGTCAGAAACGCATCGGTTCCTGTGTCTTTGGTCTGTGCTGTCACGCCGCGTTGGCCCCTGTTGTGCTCTCGCTCACAGGGTGGGCGCTGCGAAAGCCGATTGCAATGCGGTTCCAGCTGTTGATGGCGCCAATCAGCAGCGTCAGCAGCACCTGTTCGCGCGGCTCAAACAGCTCTGCCACGGCGTCATAGTCGGCATCGGGTGCGGCGGTGGCCTCCACCCGTGTCAGCGCCTCGCACCACGCCAACGCCGCGCGTTCGCGGGGCGTGTAAAGCGGCGATTCGCGCCAGGCGTTCAGCAGATGCATCCGGTCCTCGCTCTCGCCATGGGCGCGCATCTCATGGGTGTGCATATGGATGCAGAAGGCGCAGCCGTTGATCTGGGAGGCCCGCAGTTTCACCAGTTCCACCACACTGAATTCCAAGGTGCTGTTTTTGAACAGGGCTTCCTGCTCCATCATCGGTTTGAACAGATCCCCGGCGACAGAGAAATAATCGAGACGTTGCGACATCATTTGGTCCTTTCTGATGGGTTCAGAAACAGGACGAGGCAGCGGGCGGGTTTGTGACATGGCCGGTGGGATTTTTTGAAAAAAGATGTGGCCCACGAAAAAGGGCGCCGCTGGGGCGCCCTGATCCTCGTGGGTTTGGGATGGCTCAACGCTTGCCGTAATACAGCCCGACCACATGTTCGGCCTGGGCAAAGAACAGCCAGCGGGAAACCGCGATCCCTGCGATGTGCAGCAGTACGGCGACGCCTGCGAGCAGGTGTTTGAGCATTAGCCCCTCAACCGGCAGGATGAGGCAGATCAAGGGCAGCGCAAAGCCTGAGGCAAAGGCGATCACCCGCAGTTTCTGCGCATGTTTGCGCCCGACCACATGCACAAATTCACGCAACAGGTAGTTGGAGCCGGTATGGGGCGGTTCAAACGCACGCACTGTGCCGCGATCGCCAAGGCCGGTGGCGGTGCCCATATCGGTGCCAGAGGTGGCAAAGGCCTGATCGCCCTTGGCCCAATAGGCCAGTTGCACCGAACCTGCGATGGCCAGCAACCAGGGCGCCAACGCCTCCGCCCCGGCCAGCAGTGACCCGCCCGCAAGACTGAAGGACAGGAACATCACCGGCGTCAGCGACATGTTCCAGCGCGGAATGGTCTTCAGCTGGGTGTAGATCATCGAGGTCGTGAAGACGGTCGCCAGAGACAGCGCCGCGCCGATCCAGCCGAGTACCCACCAATGGGTGTCCAGAAACACCGCGCCAAAGGCAAAGAGCCCCATCACAATGAGGGCCGCAACGGCGCAGATGCCTTCGCGGCTGAGCCAGCTGGTTTTCCACTGGCTAAAGGCGCGCCAGGCCCGTTCCGGCCTGCCAAGGTGAAAGGTCGAAGCCAGAAGCCCGCCCACCGCAAAACCAAAGGCGATGGCATAGAACACAAAGGCGACCCAGCCCGTCACCTCAGGCTTGCCGAGGCCAAGGAAGGCCAGAAGGCCAAAGCCGAGACCAGAGAGGGTGGTGAAGAGGATAACAGAAGGTGCGGGATGCATCAGTTCGTCTCCTCTGCGGAATGGCCGGGAAGTTTGTCGAGCGCCTTGTCCAGCCAGCCGAGGAAGCCTTTGGGCTCCTCTGCGACGGGGGCCAGCAGCGGGGCCAGAATGTCGATCTGATCCTCGATCTGATCCTTGGGGCGGGGGGGCAGGTATTTGTTCACAGGCTTGGTGCCCATTTCCGGCATCAGGTCCATGCCGCCGCGCTCTGCCACCAGTTTGGAGACATCGCTGTCAGGATCCCCAAGATCGCCAAAGTGGCGCGCGCCTGCCGGGCAGGTCCGCACGCAGGAGGGGACCGATCTACCTCTTCGAGGTTCTCATTGTAGATCCGGTCCACACAGAGCGTGCATTTCTTCATCACCCCTTCGGCCAGATCCAACTCGCGGGCGCCATAGGGGCAGGACCAGGCACAAAGGCCACAGCCGATGCAGTTGGACTCATTGACCAGAACGATACCGTCCTCCACCCGCTTGTAGCTGGCGCCGGTGGGGCAGACGGTGACGCAGGGGGCGTCTTCGCAATGCAGGCAGGATTTCGGGAAATGCACCAGCTGGGCCGCCGGGTTGGGCTGGCTGGCACAGGGGGATGGCTGCACCTCATAGGAATGCACGCGGTTGAGGAAGGTGCCCGAGGGATCAGCGCCATAGGCATTCTGATCTGATAGCGGCGCGCCATAGTTTTCGGTGTTCCAGCCCTTGCAGGAAATCACACAGGCATGGCAGCCGACACAGGTATCCAGGTCAATGACCAGCCCCATCTTGCGGTCGGTCTTGGTGGGAAGCTCGGTCATTGCATACCCTCGGTGCAAGTTGCGGAACCAGGAAAACACCCATTTTCCTGGCAATTTTCTTGGAAGAAAATTGGATTGATCATTTGCCCACCTTCCATGCCAGGTCCCTGGGACCGGTGCCAACGGGTGAGGTTTGAGGCTCCATAACAGGTTGGCTTTCGTCCAGATCCTGCGGCGCGGCGGCTTTTTCGATCTTTACCTTCAGATCGAACCACGCGGCCTGACCGGTGATCGGGTCGGAATTGGCCCAGCGAAGCCCGTCGCCCTTCGGTGGCAGCAACTCGTGGATCAGATGATTCAGCAGGAAGCCTTTGGTGGCTTCCGGCGCGTTTTCTTCCAGCGCCCAGGCTCCCTTGCGCTTGCCGATGGCGTTCCAGGTCCAGACGGTGTTTTCATTGAGCGCCGCCATCTCCATCACTGGCACGGTGATTTCACCATGGGGGGAGGTGACCCTGGCCCAGTCGCCATCGCTGAGGTGGTTTTCGCGCATCAGCTTGGTCGGCACATAAAGCGGATTGCGGCCGTGGATCTGGCGCAGCCAGGCGTTCTGCGTGCCCCAGGAGTGATACATCGCCATGGGGCGCTGGGTGAGGGCGTTGACGGTGAAGCCGTCGTTGCCCTGCTGATCGGTTTCATACCAGATCGGCAGCGGGTCCATCGTCTCTTTGATGCGGTCGCGTAGGTGCTCGGGCGGCTGGCGCTCACCGTGGCCTTCAGCGGCCAGCTGGAACTTGCGCAGGGGCTCCACATAAAGCTGGAACAGATAGGGCTGTGGGCTGTCAAAGAGGCCGAGATTCACCGCCCAGTCCTGATAGGCCATGTTCCAGGGTTTGAAATAGCTGGCCTCTGCCGGGATGTGCTCAACAAAGAAACCGCCGTTTTCGATGTATTTATCCAGCTGTTCGGGGTTCACCTCACCCCGGCCAACCTTGCTGCCGTCCTCGCCCCGAAACCCTGCCAGCGGGCCGATGCCGGGTTTGCGTTCGTGGTTCACGATATAGTCGGCGTAGTCCTGCCATTTCGCTGTGCCGTCTTCATGGGTGAAGCCGGGCAGTTTCATCTTATTGGCCAGCTGCACCAGCACGGTCTGGAAACCCCGCACATCGCGGTCGGGTTCAACCACCGGCCAGCGGATCGCATCCGCCGCGCCGTCGGCCTCACAGATGGGACGGTCGAGCAGGGAGATACAGTCGTGGCGTTCCAGATAGGTGGTGTCGGGCAGGATCAGATCCGCATAGGCCACCATTTCCGATGAATAGGCGTCAGAATAGATGATCCGGGGGATCACATAATCGCCGTTGTCGTCGGTGTCGGTGAGCATCTCCATCACGCCGCGCGTGTTCATGGAGGAGTTCCACGACATATTCGCCATATACATGAACAGCGTGTCGATCTTGTAGGGATCGCCGGCATGGGCGTTGGAAATCACCATATGCATCAGCCCGTGGCTGGACATCGGGTTTTCCCAGGTGAAGGCCTTGTCGATGCGCGCCGGGCTGCCGTCGGTCTTCAGTGCCAGATGTTCCGGCCCGTGCACGAAGCCCAGATGCGGGCCGTCCAGCGGTTTGTTCGGGGTGACGCGGCAATGGGGGGCGGGATGCGCCTCTACCGGTTTGGGGTAGGGCGGTTTGAAGCGGAAGCCGCCGGGCGCCTCCACCGTGCCCAGAAGTATCTGCAACACATGCAGCGCGCGGCAGGTCTGGAAGCCGTTGGCATGGGCCGAGACACCGCGCATGGAGTGCATGGCGACCGGGCGACCCTTCATGGTTTTATGGGTCTCACCGCGGAAATCGGTCCATTCCTGATCCAGCTCGAATGCCTCGTCAAAGGCGACGCGGGCCAGCTCGGCGGCGATGGCGCGGATGCGCTTGGCGGAGACGCCGCAACGCTCGGCCACGGCTTCGGGGGCGTAGTCGTCGCTGAGATAGCGCTGGGCCATCAGTTGGAAGACGGACACATGGGTGATGCCATTGAGTTCAAACGAGCCGCCCAGATCGGGGCGCACGCCATGCATGTCATAGGGCGCGAGCTGGCCGGTCTTGCGGTTGATCACCAGAGGCGCGCCATGGTCATCGCGCAGGAACAGGCCGTAATCGGCGCTATCTGGATCCTGATTGACCAGCACCGGCGCGTTGGTGAACTGGCTGAGGTACTCCAGATCAATCTTGCCCGCCTTCATCAGCACATGCACCAGCGCCAGGATGAACAGACCGTCGGTGCCCGGCGTGATGCCGACCCAATCGTCAGCCACAGCGTTGTAGCCGGAGCGGATTGGATTAACGCCAATGACCCGCGCGCCGCGCGCCTTGATCTTGCCAATGCCCATCTTGATGGGGTTGCTGTCGTGGTCCTCGGCGACGCCAAACAACATGAACAGCTTGGTGTGATCCCAGTCGGGCTGGCCGAATTCCCAGAACGCGCCGCCCATCGTGTAGATGCTGAGCGGTCGCCATATTGACCGAGCAGAACCCGCCGTGGGCTGCATAGTTGCAGGTGCCGAAGTTCTGCGCCCAGAAACTGGTGAAGCTCTGGGATTGGTCGCGCCCGGTAAAGAACGCCAGCTTTTCCGGGTTATCCTCGCGGATGGGTTCCAGCCAGCCAGCGGCAATGTCCAGCGCCTCGTCCCAGGAGATTTCCTCGAACTTGCCGGAGCCGCGGGGGCCGACGCGTTTCATCGGCGCGCGCAGACGTGACGGCGCGTTGTGTTGCATGATCCCGGCAGAGCCTTTGGCGCAGAGCACGCCCTTGTTCACCGGATGATCGCGGTTGCCCTCGATATAGGCGACTTTCTTTTGGCCATCCTCATCCGTTTTCATGTGGACGTTGATGCCGCAGCGGCAGGCGCACATGTAGCAGGTGGTCTGGCGGATCTCGTCCGACACGGGCGGCGAGGTGTCTAGCTGGGGCTGGGTATGTGCCATGGTGTCCCTGTTCGGTGATGCGCCGGGCCTGCATGGGCCGGGCGGCGTTATGTGCTGTGGCGCGGAGTGGGTGCGATCAGCGCGCGTTTAGTGGAATATAGGCGCGGGGTTCCGGCCCGTTGTAAAGGGTCAGGGGGCGGATCAGGATATTGCCGCGCTGCTGTTCGATGCATTGGATGATCCAGCCGGGCATCCGGCCGATGGCAAAGATCGGCACGTAGAGATCCATCGCGATGCCGTGCAGCTGGTAGATCAC
Source organism: Phaeobacter sp. BS52 (assembly GCF_045040595.1). Taxonomy (NCBI): domain Bacteria; kingdom Pseudomonadati; phylum Pseudomonadota; class Alphaproteobacteria; order Rhodobacterales; family Roseobacteraceae; genus Phaeobacter; species Phaeobacter sp. BS52. The sequence continues at coordinate 3,556,934 of NZ_CP090662.1, forward strand.
GCCGGAGTAGAAATCGACATTCACGTTCAGGCCGTGGCGCGCATAGGGCTGCATGGCCTCCACCACGGCTTGCAGGATTTCATACCACTCCGGCGCGCCCATTTCTGCGCCCAACTGGCGCACGCCTTCGCGCATGTGGCGCGCGCGGGGGTCTTCCTTGCGGTAGACGCGGTGGCCAAATCCGGTCACGGCCTCCTTGGCGGCGCGCTTGGCCTTCACATAGGCGGCGGCTTTGTCCGGCGTGCCGATCTCATGCACCATTTTCATCACGTCCTCGGCGGCACCGCCGTGGGCTGGACCCGCAAGGGTGGAGAGCGCGGTGACGATGCCGCCGTGGAGGTTGGTTTCGGTCCCGATGGTGACGCGCGCGGCAAAGCTTGAGGCGTTGGCACCATGTTCGGCGTGCAGGATGAAATCGACATCCGCGAGCCGGGTGGCCTCTGGCGTGGGCTTCTCGCCCTTCAGCATCCAGAGCCAGTTGCCCGCATGGCTGAGGGTCATGTCGGGGGCCACAACCTCGCGGCCATTTCGGATCGCGTCATGGGCGGCGATGATGATCGGCACCTGCGAGATCAGCCGAATGCCATTGGCGACAAAAGCGTCTTCGCCCACCTTCTGGCTGTCTGGTTCAAGCGCGGCGAGGGCAGAGACGGCAGTGCGCAGCACATCCATCGGGTGGCCATCCTTGGTGGCGCGGATGATATCCAGCACCGGGGCAGGCAACACGCGGGCGGCTTTCAGTGCGGTGTCAAATTCTGCGAGCTGATCCGCATCGGGCAATTCGCCATGGATCAGCAGGTAGCAGACCTCCTCAAAGGTGGAATGCGTGGCCAGATCGTGAATGGAATAGCCGCGATAACTCAGCTCACCCTTGGCGCCATCAATGTCGGAAACCCCGGAGCGTTCGAAGTAGATCCCCTTGAGGCCGCGGTTGATCTTGACGTTATCGCTCATTGCTGGCTCCTTTCCCCGCAAGGGAGAACAAAATGACTGTACTTGAAAACGCATATGCGCTGGCTCGGGATCGCAGGGCACGGGTGGTGTTTCCCGAGATGGACGACCCCAGAGTGGCGGCTGCGGTAGACCAGCTGACCCGTGAGGGGCTGGTGGAGGCTGTGCCTTTGGCGCCGGTGTCTGCGGCGCATGTGGATGTCTTGGTGGCGGCGCGCGGTATGAAGGAAGGCATCGCCAAACGCATGCTCTCCAAACCCCTGTACCGCGCGGCGGCGATGGTGGCTGCGGGCGAGGCGGACGCGATGGTGGCGGGCGCGGATGTACCCACGCGCCGGGTGATTGAGGCGGCCAGCATCGGCATCGGGCTGGATGCGGGGGTCAGCACCGCGTCGTCGTTTTTCCTGATGCTGTTTCCGGATGGGCGCGAATTGGTGTTTGCCGATTGCGCGGTCAACGTGGCGCCGGATGCGGCGCAACTGGCGGATATCGCACGGGCCTCTGCACGGTCGGCAGAGGCGCTACTGGGGTCAGCACGGGTTGCGATGCTGTCGTTTTCCACCGGCACCTCGGGCGATGGTGACAGTGTGGCGCTGGTGCGCGCGGCGGCAGAGGCGAGCGGATTTGCAGGTCCGGTGCAGGCGGATGCGGCGCTGAATCCTGCGATTGCCGAGAAGAAAGGCATCGCGCCGGTTAAGGCCAATGTGCTGATCTTCCCGACGCTGAATGCGGGCAATATCGGATATAAGCTCTGCCAAGAATTGGGCGGCGCGCAGGCGCTGGGGCCGTTCTTGCAGGGCTTTGCCAAGCCGGTCTGCGATCTGAGCCGAGGCGCCTCGGTCGAGGACATCGTGGCGGCGACGGTCCTGACGGTGGCGCAGATCTGATCTTGCTGAAGGTGTGACAGGCGGACGGGGGCGGCGATCATGACGCCCCCATCAGGGTCTGGGCGTCCATCGCGATCTGGCGCTCTTCCTCAGCCTCAATTACCCAGATCGCCACCTTGGAGCTGCTCGGCATGCAGGCGCGCCTTGCGGGCGTGGTTGGCATCCACATCCATACGCGCGCCGATCCATTCCAGACCGCGCAGAATACGGGCGCGCACACCCACCGCGTTCTCGCCGATGCCACCGGTGAAGGCGATGGCATCCAGACCTTCCATCGCGGCAATCAGGCTGCCTGCGTGACGCAGGCTCCAATAGCAGAAATGCTCGATGGCAAAGGCGCTGTCGGCGCTGGGGTCCAGCATCAGGTTGCGCATGTCGGATTTGCCGCCCGACAACCCCAATAGCCCGCTTTCGTTGTTGAGGATCGCCTTGGTGCGCTCCAGCCCGTTGTCTTCGACCAGGCGCAGCACCGCATTGGCGTCAATGCCGCCCGACCGGGTGCCCATGGTCAGCCCATCCAGGGGCGAATAGCCCATTGTGGTGGCAACGGACTGGCCATTGCGGATCGCACAAAGCGAGGCGCCGTTGCCAAGGTGAAACGCCAAAATCCGTGATGGCAGCGGCGCGCCGGAAATCTCCGGCAGGCGCCGCACCAGAGAGGCGTAGGACAGACCGTGAAACCCGTAGCGGCGGATGCCCTTGGTCTCTTCCACGCGGGGGATCGCGTAGCGGGTGGCGACCTCTGGATTGGTGGCGTGAAACGAGGTGTCAAAGCTGGCAAACTGCGGCAGCTCAGGCGCGGTGGCGGCCATTGTGTCAATTGCCGCGAGACTGTGCGGGTTGTGCAGCGGAGCCAGCGGCGTGCAGTCGGCGATTTCGGCCCGGATCTCGGGGGTGATGCGCACCGGTTTGGTCAGCTTTCGCCCGCCATGGACGACCCGGTGGCCCACAGCTGCGAGCCGCGACGGGTCAAGCCCATGCTCGGGCAGTGCCACCAGGATCGCGGCCAGCGCTTCGGCATGGGTGGGGAACTGGCTGTCGCTGCTACTGTCTGCGATGCGCAAACGTGATTGCGGCGTGCCGATCCCCTCGGCCAGACCCGCAATACGCTGGGTGAGATCCGCGTCGAAGATCGCGAACTTGATAGAAGAGGATCCTGCATTGAGGACCAGAATGTCGGTTTCAGCATATGAGGTCATAGCGCGGCCTTCACGATGTTGAGGGCCGCCAGTGCCGCCAAGAGCGTCACGACATAGCGGCGGAACAAATCCGGCGCGGCGAGCGCAAAGCCGCGAGAGCCGACCCAAACACCTGCACCAAGGATGGGAAAGGCGAGGATCACCCCCCAAAGCGTGTCCGGGCCAGTGAGCCCATGGGCGGACATGACCGGCAGGGCCATCAGGTCGATGCCCGTCAGAAACACGATCATAGTGGCGCGAAACACCGCAGGCGGAATCGGCTGGGCTGTCATGGAGGCGGCGGCGGGCAGGCCGCCCACGCCGGCGCTATTGGCCATGCCGGAGGCCATGCCAACGGCGACATGCCCGGCGGTCCCAATGGGGCGCGCGAGGCGCCAACCGCTGAGCAACAGGAGGCTGAGGCCAAGGATCAGCACGGAAATCACCAGCCGCGCCTGATCCGGGCCAAGGCGGGCCATCACGGCGACGGCAGGCAAAGTGGCAACAGCAGCACCAGCCAAGAGAGCCAGGGATCTGCGCCAGTCGATATGGGGGCGAATGCCGCGCGCCTGAAAGGCGGTCATCGCAATCTCGCAGGCAAAGACCACTGGGATCAGCGGCAGCGGATTTGTGACGAGAGCGGCGAGAATGATGAAGATCGCGGAAAAGCCAAAGCCCGAATATCCGCGGATAAAGGCCGCCGCAAATAATGCGGCGGCCAGAAAGGCGCCCGCGCCCATTGAGAGATCAAAAGGCAGGGGCATAGGCGTCAGACCTGCTGCTCGCGCATGTCGGCCTTGTCGATGCCTGCTACGCGGACCGGCTTCTTCATGGCGTCACGGCGGAACGGCTCACCCAGTTCCTGGTTGATCATGGCTTCGATCAGGGTGGTCTTGCCGTTTTTCTGGTCCTCGATGGCCTGCGCAAGTGCGGTGGTCAGCTCATCCATGGTACGGGCCACAACACCGTTGAGACCACAGGCGCTGGCAATGCCTGCATAAGAAACCTGCTCGTCCAGTTCGGTGCCGACGAAGTTGTCATCGAACCACAGGGTGGAGTTCCGCTTTTCCGCGCCCCACTGGTAGTTGCGGAACACGATATGGGTGATCGCGGGCCATTCACCGCGGCCAATCGCCGTCAGCTCGGTCACCGCGATGCCGAAGGCACCATCGCCGGAGAAGCCCACGACCGGGGTGTCCGGGCAGCCGATCTTGGCGCCGACAATGGCGGGCAGACCATAGCCACAGGGACCAAAAAGGCCGGGGGCCAGATATTTGCGCCCCTCGTCGAAGGATGGGTAAGCGTTGCCGATGGCGCAGTTGTTGCCGATGTCGGAGGAGATGATCGCCTCACGGGGGAGGGCCTGCTGGATGGCGCGCCACGCCATGCGGGGGCTCATCCATTCGGGTTTGTCGGCGCGGGCGCGTTCGTTCCAGGTGGTGCCCGGATCGTCGTCCTCATGGGTCATTTCGGTCAGCTGCTGCGCCCAGCGGGATTTGGTTTCCGAAATGCGGTTCTTACGCTCTGCGCGGCCTGTATCGCCTGCGGTGTCGCTCAGTTGGGAGAGGATCCCGGAGGCCACTTTGGCGGCGTCGCCGATGATGCCGACGGAGACTTTCTTGGTCAGGCCAATGCGATCCGGGTTGATGTCGACCTGAATGATCTTGGCATCGGCGGGCCAGTATTCCATGCCGTAGCCGGGCAGGGTGGAGAAAGGGTTCAGACGGGTGCCGAGGCAGAGAACGACGTCGGCGTCCTTGATCAGCTCCATCCCGGCCTTGGAGCCGTTGTAACCCAGTGGACCTGCAAACAGCGGGTGGTTGCCGGGGAAAGCGTCATTGTGCTGATAACCCACGCAGACCGGGGCATCCAGACGTTCGGCCAGTTCCTGCGACGCGGCGATGCCGCCCTTGGACAATACCACGCTCGGCGCCGTTCAGGATCACGGGGTTCTTGGCTTCGGACAGCAGTTTCGCCGCGTCGCTGACGGCGGTTTCGCCACCGGAAGGACGTTCAAATTCGACAATGGCGGGCAGTTCGATGTCGATGACCTGGGTCCACATGTCACGCGGAATGTTCAGCTGTGCAGGCGCCGATGCGCGCTTGGCGTTCATGATCACACGGTTCAGCACTTCGGCCACGCGGGAGGGGTCGCGGACCTCTTCCTGATAGGCGACGCAGTCGGCGAACATGCGCATCTGTTCCATTTCCTGGAAACCGCCCTGGCCAATGGTCTTGTTCGCAGCCTGAGGAGTGACCAGCAAGAGCGGGGTGTGGTTCCAGTAGGCGGTTTTGACGGCGGTCACGAAGTTGGTGATGCCGGGGCCGTTCTGGGCGATCATCATCGACATTTTGCCGGTGGCGCGGGTGTAGCCGTCGGCCATCATGCCGCCGGAGCCTTCGTGGGCGCAGTCCCAGAAGGTGATCCCTGCGTCGGGGAAGATGTCGGAAATCGGCATCATGGCCGAGCCGATGATGCCAAACGCATGTTGGATGCCGTGCATTTGCAGTGTTTTTACAAATGCTTCCTCGGTGGTCATTTTCATCGCGTATTCTCCTGATGAGACGCCAAAAGGGCTGAGCACAGAGGCCGGGATGAATCTGGTGTATTCCGCCGGGCAGAGCCGGGTTAGGGCCAGTTCCCGCCCCGGCTTAGTACCAGTATGCGATGGGGCGCGGAATGCTGCGGTGCGGCGCCAAGCAGACGGCCATGAGGCGGGCGCATCGCAGCTGTGGCAGGCTAGCCAGCCTTTGCACGACTGGGGCGCAGGGCCTCTGCGATGAGGGCCAGCCCGGGCGCGATCCGGTTGGACGGGATCGAAGAGTACCCCAAGCGGTAATAGTTCTGTTTGCGGTGTTCCGCCGCGAAGAAAGGCGCGCCGGGTTCGATCAGGACGCTCTTTGCCTTCAGCGATTGGGCGACCGCCGCAGTATCCACGCCCGCGTCGGCGTGCATCCACAGGGAGGAGCCGCCGTAGACCCCGACGCCTGCCACGCTAAGCCCGTGATGGGTCACCGCCTCTTCGATCACGCAGCGGCGATCATGCAGAACCTTGGCCATGCGGCGGATCTGGGCATCGTAGTGGCCCAGCGACAGGAAATAGGCCACGGTGCGCTGCACATGGCCGGGCGGATGGCGCAGCACATTGGCGCGCAGGGCGCGGGCCTGCCGGATGAAGGGTTCGGACCCCACCAGATAGCCAAGGCGCAGGCCGGGGAAGAGCGATTTGGAGAAGCTGCCGACATAAACCACCCGGCCATCCGCATCGAGCGACTTCAGCGCCGGTGAGGGAGCGCCGAGGAAGGACATCTCGAATTCATAGTCATCCTCGACAATCACCGCATCAATATCGCGGGCGCGGTCCAGCAGCTGTTTGCGACGCGCCATCGGCATGGTGGCTGTGGTCGGGCTCTGGTGGCTGGGGGTGGTGAAAATGACATCGGTGTCCTCCCGGATGGTGTCGGGTGGCAGCCCGTCATGGTCCACCGGCAGGCAGTCGATCTCGCAGCCGCGATAGACCAGCTGATCGCGCAGGGTGTAATAGGTCGGATCCTCCAGCGCGGCCTTGCGTCCCGGTCCCAAGAGCAGCTGCGCCACCAGCCAGAGTGCGTTCTGCGCCCCAAGAGTGATCAGGATTTCCTCTGGCCGGGCAGAGATGCCGCGGCGGGGCAGGGTGTGGCGGGCGATATATTCCACCAGAAGCGGATCGTCCTGATCGAAGTAATCATTGGTGAGCGCGGCAAAATCCTTTTGCCCCAGCGCGCGCAGGGCACAGAGCCGCCAGTTGGCGTGGTCAAACAGCGAGGCATCCGCCTGCCCGTAGATGAACGGGAAGCGATAATCGCGCCAGTCCTGTGGTTTGCGGGGGGTGTCGCCGCCGCAGTAATTGCCGACGATGGCCGAGGCCCAGTCCACCGTATCCGCAGATTTCTGCGAAGGCGCGTAGCTGGGCGGCACCGGGGCGTTTTCGGAAACATAATACCCAGACCGTCCTTTGGAGATCAGGTAGTCATTGGCCAGAAGCTCTGTATAGGCCAGCGTTACGGTGATGCGGCTGATGCCCAGATGCGCGGCCAGCTTGCGCGAGGAAGGCAGTTTCTCGCCCACCCGCAAGCGGCCGGAGAGAATGCCCTCGGCAATCATTTCCTGGATCTGCGCCTGCAGGGTGCCTTGCGCATCGGGGTTCAGAAAGAAGGTGTCGACAGAGATGGCCATGCCTCACTGTAGGCTGGACATAAATGGGGTGCAATCTGGACTTAGTGCCAGTTTGGGGAAATCTGTGCCGCGTACTGGCTTGAGGTCGGTGGAACAGGCCGCTTTCACTCTCATCAATCCGGGCGGCAAGACGAATATGTTCATTTGCAGTTTGGATCACGTGCAACAGAGGTGCCTTGCACTTCCTCGTGATATCTATATAACTAGTTTTATCGAATAAATTGAGGTCAAGATGGGGCCAGGAGGTGCGTTATGGACTGGGAACAGGCGGCGGGTGGATTTGCGGCGATGGGGTCGGAGGCGCGGCTGGCGGTTTTGCGCTGTCTGGTGCGCGCGGGCGAAGGCGGGTTGATGGTGCAGGATATTCAGGCCCGCACGGGGATTGCGCCCTCCACATTGGCCCATCACCTGAAACTTCTGGCTGGAGCCGGGTTGATCCTGCAGCGCAAAGACGGTCGCAGCACCTATAACACGGCGGACTATGATCAGTTGCAACAACTGGCGGGGTTTATCCTCAGTGAGTGCTGTGCGGATGATGTCTCTATCCGGGAGGTGGCAAACGATGGCTGAGCTGACACAAAATCCACGCCCTGCAGGCCTGATTGCGCGGGGGATCAAAACGCCATGGGCGCTTTGTGTGGCGATCCTGCTGGCGGTGGCGGTGCTGGACCCCGGCAATCTGGCGGAGGTCATTCGGTTCGCCGGGGCGGCGCTGCTGCATACCGGGCGCTATATTCTCTTTGCGGTGCTGCTGCTTTCCTACCTCAAGGCGACAGGGGCCGAGGTGATGGTCGCGCGCGCTTTTGAAGGGCGGGAAGTGCGGATGATCTTTCTGGCAGCGGTCTTTGGCGGGCTGGCACCGTTTTGTTCCTGCGAGGTGATCCCGTTTATTGCCGGGCTGTTGGCGCTGGGCGCGCCGCTGTCTGCGGTGATGGCGTTCTGGCTGGCGTCTCCCCTGATTGATCCGCCGACGCTGCTGATCACGGCAGGGGCGCTCGGCTGGCCGTTTGCGATTGCCAAGGCGGTGGCGGCGGTGGCGCTTGGCCTGTTTGGTGGCTTTACCATCAAGGCATTGCGGGGGGCGGGCGCCTTTACCAGCCCGCTGCGGCAGGCGCCACGTTCCAGCTGCTGTGGCCGTGGTGCGCCGAAGGCCGAGGCGCCGGTCTGGGCCTTCTGGCGGGAGCCTGCACGGCGCAGCCAGTTCCGTCAGGAGTTCTTCAGCAATGGTCTGTTTTTGGTGAAATGGCTGACGCTGGCCTATGTGCTGGAGGCGCTGTTGGTGTCCTATGTGCTTAGCTGATTTGATTGCGACCCTGGTGGGTGGCGAGGGGATCCTGCCGATTGCTACGGCGGCGCTGGTGGGGATGCCTGCCTATCTCAACTCCTATGTGGCGCCGCCCTTGCTGGCGGGGCTGATGGAGCAGGGGATGAGCGCGGGAGCCGCGATGGCCTTCATGGTGGCGGGCGCAGTGAGTTCGATCCCGGCGATGGCGGCGGTCTGGTCGCTGGTGAAGCCGCAGGTCTTTGCCACCTATCTGGCGCTGGGGGTCACCGGCGCGATCCTGTCTGGGATCCTGTTTCAGATGGTCTGAGGAGCCGGGACTGGGCGGGATGCTTCCGTCCGGTGCGCGGCATCTGAGATGCCTGACACCCGTTGGGCCAAGCGCCGCGCATTTGCGCGGCGCTGTCGCGTCTGGGGCGGCGTTACCTGGCGGTCCGGGACCGGCGGCCTCCGCGACCCGTTTCCTGCGGGAAAGGGAAGAGCCTCCGCTGCAACCGCATGAAACGGGTCGAGTGCATGTCAGTGAGGCGATTAGCTCAGGGCGTCAACCAATGGAGGCTTTGATCATGGAACTAAAAGACAAGACACTTATCATCACCGGCGCAAGCAGTGGCATCGGTGCTGCGGCGGCGTTGTTGTTTGCGGCAGAAGGGGCGAATGTCGTGCTGGGTGCCCGGCGGCAGGCTGAGCTGCAAACCCTTGCGGGTCAGATAAATCAGAGCGGTGGACGGGCGGCCTGCCTGGCCGGGGACGTTACCGAGGAATCCTATTCAGAATCTTTGGTTGCCTTGGCGACAGAGGCGTTCGGCGGGCTGGACGGCGCCTTTAACAACGCGGGCATCATGGGTGACATGGGGCCGGTTGAGCAGATGGATGCCGCCAACTGGAACGCCGTCCTCACGGCAAACCTGACCGGCGCGTTTTTCTCGGCCAAGGCGCAGATCCCGGCTCTGCGCGCGCGCGGCGGTGGTGCGCTGGTGTTTACCGGATCCTTTGTTGGGTTCAGCAATGGCGGCATGCCTGGCATGGGGGCCTATGCGGCGTCTAAGGCGGGGTTGATCGGCCTGGTTCAGTCGCTGGCGTCCGATCTGGCTGCAGAGGGTATCCGGGCAAACGCGCTGCTGCCGGGCGGAACCAAAACCGCCATGGCGGGGGACGATCCGGACACACACAGTTTTATCGCAGGGTTGCACCCGATGAAACGGATGGCCGCGCCGGTGGAAATTGCCCAAGCTGCGCTGTTTCTTCTGTCGGACCGGTCCAGTTTCGTGACCGGCGGTCCGGTGGCGGTGGATGGCGGAATCGCGGTGCGGCTTGTCTGAGCCCGACCGGGCCAACTGTCTCAACAAGAAAGCGCCCCGGACATACCGGGGCGCAATTCGTTCCTCCAACAGGGGAAATGTATCAGCCAAACACTTTGGTCAGGGCCACATCCACCGCGTCGGTGATCTTGTCCACGTCTTCGGGGGTCACGATCAGCGCAGGGCTGAAGCAGAGGGTGTTGTTCTTGCCCGGAATGGAGCGGTTGGTGACGCCGATTATGACGTTCTGATTGCCACATTCGGCCACAACCGCCTGTGCCAGTTTCTCGTCCACCGGCTCCTTCGTTTCGCGGTCCGCAACCAGCTCGGCGCCGAGGAACAGACCCTTGCCGCGCACATCGCCGATGACCTGATGTTTCTCCATCAGCGCCTCGAGGTTGGATTTCATCCGCTCCCCCATGGCGACGCAGTTCTCAAGGAGGTTCTCATCCTCGATGATCTGCATATTGACGAGCGCGGCGGCGGGGCCTGCGGTGCAGCCGCCAAAGGTGGAGATGTCGCGGAAGTAGTTCATCGGATCACTGGCGTCATCCTTGAACATGTCAAAGACCGCTTCGGTGGTGACGAGGCAGGCAATTGCGGCATAACCCGAGGCTACGCCTTTGGCCATGGTCACGAAGTCGGGCTCGATGCCGTAGTGCTGGTAGCCAAACCAGGTGCCGGTGCGGCCGACGCCACAGACCACTTCGTCGATGTGCAACAGGATGTCGTATTGTTTGCAGATTTCCTGCACACGCGGCCAGTAGCCTTCGGGCGCCTCGATAACACCACCACCTGCGGTCACCGGCTCAAGGCAGAGCGCGCCAACGGTATCGGGGCCTTCGCGCAGGATGACCTCTTCGATCTGATTGGCGGCGGCGATGCCGAACTCCTTGCCGGAGAGATGCTCCAGACCCAGCTCGTGCTTGCGGTATTCCATGCAGTGAGGAACCTTCACGAAATCAGGTGCGAAGGGGCCATATTGCATATTACGCTCTTCCTGGCCGCCTGCGGACATCGCTGCGAGGGTGGAGCCGTGGTAGTCTCGGTCGCGGTACAGGATCTTGGTTTTCTTGCCGCCATATTTCTTATGCGCGATCTGGCGCACCATCTTGAAGGCTTTCTCATTCGCCTCAGATCCGGAATTGTTGTAGTAGACCCGGCTCATGCCGGGCATCTTCTCAATCAGCTTTTCGGCAAACAACGCACCGGGGATCGAGCCTGCGGATTGCGCGAAATAACAGAGCTTCATCAGCTGGTCATAGACCGCCTTGGCGATTTCCTCGCGGCCATAGCCGACATTGACGGTCCAGACCCCGCCGGAAACGGCGTCGAGCCATTCCTTGCCGTTCTGGTCCCAGACCCGCATGCCTTTGCCCTCGACGATGATGCGGGGGTCGTTTTCTTCAAAAGGCTTGTGCTGGATCAGATGATGCCAGACGTTGGCCTTGTCTGCGGCGATGACCCGGCTCAGGTCGTTTTCATTGAACGTGCCATCCATGACATGCCCTTTCCACGTTGTTCGAAAATGCGGTCTGCCATGGATTGGCTGGCCAGACTCGCCCTGTATCCACGAAACGCTAAATTTACGTTTTGCTCTAGGTCCAGTTGCCGACGCAATTTAGCTCCAGACGCGGAGCGAGCGGGGAGATGTGGTGAAAAACATATGTTCTGGATTTGCCGGATTGAGAACATGCGCCGTTATGCGCCAAACCGGTGCAGCCGATAGACCGGCGCAGTGACACAGGCGGAGCGACGCGGTGACGACATATCATTTGATGGTGGCCCCCAATGGGGCGCGGCGACGGCAGGCGGATCATCCGGGTCTGCCGTTGCGCACGGCGGAAATTGCTGCCACGGCAGCCGCCTGCCAACGGGCCGGGGCGGATGCGCTGCATCTGCACGTGCGCGATCGGGACGGCGGCCATTCCCTGGATGCGGGGCGCTACCGCGCGGCGATGGCGGCGGTGGCTGAGGCGGCGCCGGGCATGGCGATCCAGATCACCACCGAGAGTGCGGGTATGTTTGATGTGGCGGATCAGCTGGCCTGTCTGGAGGCGCTGCGCCCGGCGGCGGCCTCGGTCTCAGTCCGGGAAATGGCGCGGGACTGGACATTGGCCGCGCGGGCCTATGCGATCTGCACGGAGGCAGGAACCGAGGTGCAGCATATCCTGTATGGTCCTGACTGTATTGCGGCGTTGCGTCAGGCCTATGCGCGGGGGGATATTCCGGCGCAGATGCGGTCGGCTATTTTTGTGCTGGGCCAATATGCGCCGCCGCGTTTGGCTGAGGCGTCCGAGCTGCGCGTGTTTCTTGAGGCAACTGCGGATCTGGATCTGGACTGGGGGCTCTGCGCCTTTGGCCAGCAGGAACACGCCTGCCTGCTGGCGGGGCTGGAGGCAGGGGGGCGGCTGCGGATCGGGTTTGAAAACAATACCCAAGCTGCGGATGGATCGGAGTATCCTGACAACGCAGCCTCAGTTGCCGAGTTTGTCGCATTGGCGCGCGCGGCGGGGCATCGCCCGTTTGTGATGTCTGTTTCCGAGGATAAAGGAGCCCAGATATGAGCCATGTTTTTCCCCGCCACACCAAGGCCAATCTGCCCACTGCCGTCGCAGGGGACGGTTGCTATCTGATTGATGCCAATGGCAAACGCTACTTTGATGGCTCTGGCGGGGCGGCGGTGTCCTGTCTGGGGCATTCCGATGCCGGAGTGATTGCTGCAGTGCAGGAGCAAGTCGGCAAACTGGCCTTTGCCCATACCGGCTTTATGACGTCGGAACCAGCAGAGGCGCTGGCGGATCTGCTGATTTCACAGGCGCCTGGGGATCTGGATCGGGTCTATTTCGTGTCTGGCGGGTCTGAGGCGACCGAGGCGGCGATCAAGCTGGCGCGGCAATACCATCTGGAATGCGGTGACACCGCGCGACGCCATGTGATCGCCCGGCGGCAAAGCTATCATGGCAACACGCTTGGCGCCCTTGCAGCGGGCGGCAACGCATGGCGACGGCAGCAGTTTGCGCCGCTGCTGATTGATATTTCCCACATAGCGCCCTGCTATGAATATGTCGATCGGGGCGACGGCGAAAGCAGCTACGACTATGGTCAGCGCGTCGCCAATGAGTTGGAGGCGGAGATTCTGCGGCTTGGGCCTGAAACGGTCATGGCCTTCATGGCGGAGCCTGTGGTCGGGGCCACATCCGGCGCGGTGCCCGCGGTTGAGGGGTATTTCAAACGCATCCGCGAGATCTGCGACCAATACGGCGTGTTGCTCATTCTGGATGAGGTGATGTGCGGCATGGGGCGCACCGGGCATCTGTTTGCCTGCGAGGCGGACGGTGTGGCGCCGGATATCCTGTGCATCGCCAAGGGGTTGGGGGCTGGTTATCAGCCGATTGGTGCGATGCTGTGCAGTCGCCAGATCTATGAGGCGATTGAAGGCGGCAGCGGGTTTTTCCAGCATGGCCACACCTATATCGGCCACCCGGTGGCGACGGCGGCGGGGCTGGCGGTGGTGCGGTCGCTGCTGGATCGCGGTCTGGTACAGCGCAGTGCCGAGATGGGCGAGAAGCTGCACGCAGCACTGGTCGCGCGGTTTGGCGCACACCCGCATGTCGGCGATCTGCGCGGGCGGGGGCTGTTCCGTGGGATCGAACTGGTGGCAGACCGCGAGAGCAAAACGCCGTTTGATCCCGGCCTCGGTGTTGCTTAGCAAGCTGAAAAAGGCGGCGTTTGAGGCCGGGATGATCTGCTATCCGATGGCGGGCACGCGGGATGGGCGGAATGGCGATCATATCTTGCTGGCACCGCCCTTTATCCTCAGTGAAGATCAGATCGGCGAGATCACAGACAAGCTGGTGATCGCCTTCGCTCAGGTGCTGCCCTAAGGCTGCTGGTGGCGGGGGTGGTCGGCGAGATGTTGCGGACTGGTAGATCATCCCATCGGGGTGTCGTCCCGTGTTTGAGATTTTGATCGGCTATGTGCTTTTGTGTGGTGTCATTTGATGAACAATTGGACCAATTTATGCAATAAATGAGTGAATATTCACTGGTCCTGCTTGGTAGTGTGTCTGCAACACAGTAAGAGGACCGTTCAAATGACCACAAATTTCGCCCCTGCCGACCTTCTTGATCGTTTCGGCGCATCGCTTGCCGGGGCGGAGTGTCTGGACCGCCTGCGGGCCGGTGTCATTGGTGACGGTGCGGAACTGCCGGGGCCGAACGGGCCGGTGAAGATGATATACGCCGATTACGTCGCCTCTGGCCGGGCCCTACGGCAGGTTGAGGACTTCGTTCTAACGGAGGTGCTGCCCTATTATGCCAACAGCCACACCGAGGCATCTTATTGCGGCAGCTTCATGACTCGGCTGCGCGGGGCGGCACGGCAGACCATTGCGCGGATCTGCGGTGCGGATGATCGTTTTGCGACGGTGTTCACTGGATCCGGCGCGACGGCAGGGCTCAATCGGCTGGTGCATTTGTTGGGGGTCTCCGGCGCGGTGGCTGCGGGGCAGACGCCTCTGGTTATCCTAGGCCCTTATGAGCACCATTCCAACATCCTGCCGTGGCGCGAAAGCGGTGCCGAAGTGGTCGAAATCGCCGAGGCGGCCGAGGGCGGGCCTGACATGGGCGAGCTGGAGGCCGTGTTGCAGCGGGAGGCTGGCGGCGACCGCCTGATCGTGGGCGCGTTTTCGGCGGCGTCGAATGTCACAGGGATTGTTACCGACACCGATGCCGTCAGCCGGGTGTTGCGTCGTCATGGCGCGCGGGCGGTCTGGGACTACGCGGGGGGTGGCCCTTATCTGCCGATGGATATGGCAGCGGGCACGGATGCCGAGAAGGACGCGATTGTGTTCTCCGCCCATAAATTCCTGGGCGGGCCGGGGGCGTCTGGTGTGATGATCCTGCGCAAGGCTGCTGTCGCAAGTACACGCCCAACCCTCCCCGGTGGCGGCACCGTGAAATTTGTCTCGCCCTGGCGGCATGACTACGCCGATGATCTGGCCGCGCGGGAAGAGGCGGGCACGCCCAATGTGGTTGGCGATATTCGTGCCGCGCTGTGTCTTCTGGTGAAGGAGGCGATGGGGCAGGCGTTCATGGACCAGCGGCAGGAGGAGCTGCGGCAGCGGGCGCTGGCGGCCTGGCAGGATCTGCCCAATCTGCAGATCCTCGGCAATCCGAATGCCAAGCAGAAACTGCCAATCTTCTCGTTTCAGGTGCAGGACCCGGAGACCGGCGCGCCGATCCACCAACAACTGTTCACCCGGATGCTGTCGGATCACTACGGGGTGCAGGCCCGTGGCGGCTGCGCCTGTGCGGGGCCATATGCCCACCGGTTGCTAAACATCGGGCCGGTGCAGTCTCGGGCTATGCGCGCGGCCATTCTGGGCGGGCAGGAGATCGAGAAACCGGGTTGGACCCGCCTCAACTTCTCCGCCACGCTGAGCGATGAGAAGGCCGATGCGATCATCCACGCGGTGCGCGACCTCGCACAGGATCCGCGGCGGTTCTGTGAGGGGTATAACGTCGATACCGCTACCGCGCGTTTTGCGCCGAAGGTGGCGTAATGTGCCGTCTGCTCGCCTGGAACGGGGCCCCGCGCTACCTTGAGGATCTGGTGTTTGTACCGGAACATTCGCTGGTGCATCAGTGTCGGAATGCGCTGATCTGCAAGACGCCGATCAATGCGGATGGGTTTGGGATGGCCTGGTATTCGGACCGCCCGGAGCCGTGTCTCTACAAGGACACGCATCCGGCCTGGTCCGATCCCAATCTGGCGCAGATTTCGCGCCATACCAAGACTGGGCTGTTTCTGGCCCATGTGCGGGCCTCCACCGGAACCGCGACTTCGCGCAACAATTGCCATCCCTTTGCCAGCGGCAAGTGGAGCTTCATGCACAATGGTCAGGCCGGCGGGCATATGCAGTTCCGCAAGCGGCTGGATACAATGATTCCGGATGCGTATTACGATCACCGTCTGGGCGGCACTGAGAGTGAGGCGATTTTCCTGATTGCCCTTGGTCTCGGCTTGGACGCGGATCCCATCGGGGCCGTTGCCGCCGCCGTGCAGCAGGTGGAGGCCGTCTCGCGCGAGAATGGCACCACGCCGCATATGCGGTTTGGGGCCTGCTGGTCCGATGGCACCCGGCTTTATGCGGCGCGCTATGCCTCCGACAGGCATGCACCCAGCCTCTACTACCGGGTCTATAAGGAGGGGGTGATCGTCACCTCCGAACCGCTGGACAGCGATATCAGTGCCTGGATTGAGGTGCAGCCGAACCGGGCGCTGGTGGTCGAGGGGGGCGAGGTCATGGACCTGCCATTCACCACCGCCCTGGCGGCCTGATCCCGGTTTGATGCCGACGGGAGGCAGCTCCTGTGCGTTGGTGACCTGAGAGAGCAAAGCGCGGTTGACTATCCCCGCTTTGCGGCGCAACCCTGTGGCGAAAATGGACGGCGATACCGGAGCGGCCCGAGGTGGCCGGGGCGTCGCCCGTCGCCGCTGTCGGAGGAACCATGTCGCGCGAGGCCCCCCCAACCTATCCGCTGATCCGCAATGTCGGGCTGTCGGGAATGCTTGTCAGTTTTGGCGATCAGCTGGATGAGGCCACCAACCGGGCCACGCTTGCCTTTCGCAGTGCGGTCAATGCGTTGGGGCTGAGCGGCGTGGTGGAAACTGCGACCTCTTTGGCCTCGGTCTTTGTGCGCTTTGATGCGGTGGAACTGCCGCATGATCGGTTGCGCGGGGCGCTGGCAGACCTGTTGCTGACCCGGGATTGGTATCAGGCGCCGCTGCCGGATGGGCGGCGGTTCTGGCGGGTGCCGACGGTGTACGGCACTGAGCTCGCACCACAGCTGGCGGAGGCGGCGGATCTGGCAGGGCTGAGCGAGGCGGCCGCGATTGAGGAGCTGGGCGCGGCGCGGGTTCGGGTGCTGACCATCGGATTTGCGCCGGGGCAGCCCTATCTTGGGACGTTGGGCGAAAACTGGGATATCCCGCGTCAGAGCGAAGTCACCCCGCAGGTGCCGGTTGGCGCACTGGTGTTGGCGATCCGACAGTTCGTGCTGTTCTCAACCGCATCGCCCACCGGCTGGCGTCATGTCGGGCAGACCGGTCTGACACTGTTCCAGCCGGAGGCCGCCGATCCCTTTGCGCTGCGCGCCGGAGATGAGTTGCAGTTCGAACCGGTGAGCCGGGCGGCGTTTTTGCGGTTGCGGGACAGCGGCGCCCAACAGGGCGGTGCCATTGTCAGCGAGGTCACATCATGAGAGCGCTGCGGGTTCTGCGGATTGGTCCCTCCTGCACGGTTCAGGATCGAGGCCGGGTTGGCTACCTCGGGCAAGGCCTGTCGCAGGGCGGCGCGGCGGATACGCTGGCGCTGGCCGAAGGCGAGGCGCTGTTGCGGCAGGATGCCGGGCTTGCGGCGCTGGAGATGGCCGGCATGGGCGGGCTGTTTGAGGCGAGTGCGCCGATGCGGATCGCCCTGACCGGCGCCGAGATGGTGGCAACGCTGGATGGCGCGCCGCTGGTCTGGAATGCGTCGCACCGGATTGAGCCGGGGCAACGGTTGGAGGTCGGCGCCGCAAAACGGGGCGTTTATGGCTATCTGCATGTGGGCGGCGGGTTTGCCACGCCGGAGTTGCTGGGCGCGCGGGCGGCGCATCTGGTGGCGGCCCTTGGCGCGCCAGTGGCCGAAGGCGATACCCTGCCGGTGGGAGCTGAGGTGCTGCCAGCGGCACGGCAGGTAACCGGGTTGGGGCTGCGCGTGGCGGATCGCTTCTCAGGCGGGGAGCTGCGGCTGGTCGAAAGCTTCCAGTCTGATCTGTTCCCACCCGAGGTGCGCCGACGCTTTGCCGAGACGCCTTTCACACCGGGGCGGCGTGCCAGTCGCATGGCCTTGCAGTTGATGTCCGAGGGGGCCGGATTTGCCGCTGAGGGGCAGTTGAATGTGCTGTCGGAGATCATTGTGCCGGGAGATGTGCAGATGACAGGTGACGGCCGCCCGTTTCTGCTACTGCGCGAGGCGCAAACGACCGGGGGCTACCCCAGGATCGGTACGGTTCTGCCCTGCGATCTGTCGCGGGCGGTGCAGGCGGCGGCTGGGGCGGTGCTGCGGTTTCGCTGGGTCACGCTTGAGGACGGGCTGGCGCAGCAGGCCGCCCATGAGGCCGCTGTTGCGGCGTTGCCCTCTGCCTGCCACCCGCTGCTGCGCGATCCGGCTGATATGGCGGATCTGCTGTCCTATCAGCTGATCGGGGGCGCAATATCAGCCGAGGCTGATCCTTTTGAAACTGGAGCTGAAACATGAGCAAGACCGTCGATCTGAACGCCGATATGGGCGAGAGCTTTGGCCCCTGGACCATGGGCGATGATGCGGCGCTGCTGGATGTTGTCTCCTCGGCCAATATTGCCTGCGGGTTCCATGCGGGTGACCCGGATGTGATGGCGGCGACCATGGCACGGGCGCGCGAGCACGGGGTGGGGATCGGCGCGCATCCGGGGTTTGATGATCTTCAAGGCTTTGGCCGCCGCAGGATGCAGGTGCCACAGGCCACGTTGGCCAATATGATCCGCTATCAGCTGGGCGCGGCGCAGGGCATGGCGCGCGCGGCTGGTACCAAAGTGCGGCATCTGAAGCTGCATGGGGCGCTGTCGAATATGGCCTCGGTGGATCATGCTATGGCGCGGGCCTGCTATGAGGCGGCGCTGGAGCTGGACCCGGATCTGATCATCATGGTGCTGGCCGCCACCGCCATGGAAGAGGTGGTGCGGGAGCTGGGCTGCAACTGGTGCGGAGAGATCTTTGCGGATCGGGCCTATAATGATGACGGGACGCTGGTGGACCGCTCCCTGCCTGGCGCGGTGATCCACGATCCGGCGATTGCCGGGCCGCGCATTCTGCAAATGGTGCAGGAGGGGGCGATCATCACCGAAAGCGGTGCGCGCATCCCCACTGCCATCGACACGATCTGCCTGCATGGGGACACACCAACCGCCGTGCAGCTGGCGCGGTCGGTGCGGCAATCGCTGTCCGAGGGCGGGATCGAGGTTCGCGCCTTTGACGGGCGTCGGGGGTGAACTTGTCGCGAGGCACGGATTGGATGTATTTTTTTTTATTTAAAAACAATGAATTAATTGAAGTTACTTTAAGATTGGATGTTGGAGCCTATCCTCTGGGCGGATTTCTGGGCTAAACCTGTGGCAGCCTTTTGCTGCAACAGGATCCGCCTATGTCTCTCCGTTTGTTTTCGACCCGGTCCCGCCCGATGCATCTGGGGCCGTTCCCGATGGAGCGATTGCAGCCGGGCGGGATGCCGGATCTTGCCGCGGTGCCGCGGTTCCAGCCACTGAACTTTCGCCGCCCGGATATGCCCGCCTCAATCGTCAATGCGATGGGTGAATATCAGGCGATGATGGATGCGATCCGTGACGGGCTGGTCAACAAGGCGCAAGCGGACTGCCCGAGCCATCCGCAGGAACGGGCCGATCACATCAAGGCCTTTGGCTATTTCAGCGATGCGGCGATGGTGGGGATCGGGCCGATGCCTGCCTCTGCCCGGCTGGATGTGCCTTATCGCAACCCAGATATCGACCGGCTGTCCCATGATCTGAAGACCCGCCAGACCAAGACGCTGGCTTCGGGCATCGATATGATCATGGCGGATCTGCGCGATGCGATGGAGGCGCCGCCGACCACTATTGGCGATCACACCCATTCGATTGTGTTTCTCTATGACATGCCGCGCGATCCGCGCCCGGATGAGGCAGGCTGTGACTGGCTGGAGGGGGCCGAGCGCCACCGCGCCTGTCTGCGGGCCTCGGAGACAGCGGTGGTACTGGCGAATTACATCCGCTTGCTGGGCTGGGATGCCAAGGCGCATACCGGGACGTCGGCGGATGTGGATTTGAACCAGCTGACGGTTGCCGCCGGTCTGGCTACGGTTGAGGATGGCAAGCTGGTGAACCCCTATCTGGGCACGCGGTTTGGTGTGGCGGTGGTGACCACCGATTTCGACATGGCGCAGGACAAGCCGCTGTTGCCGCAGGATCTGCAGCCGGTGATGCAGGTCAAGGGGCCGAAATGGTGGCTGGGGGTCGGCTCCGAACGCTCAGCGCTGAATGGCGATCCCTTTGCCAACCGTGATTTCCGCGATGGGCCGCATCCGTTTGAGACGCTGAAGCGGGTCGCGGATCCCACCACCTATATTGACGAGGCGCGGGTGGCACGGGTGCCAAAACGCGCCGATATGTTTGCCCGTAGCCAGTTCGGCGATATGGGCAAGACCAATCAGGCGGCGGCCACCGGCGGGTTTTACGTGCGCAAGGCCGCGCCTTCGATGGCGCAGCGGCGGATGCTGGGGGCCTTTGTGTTGCTGCAGGATGGCGCGCCCGCCCCGCAGGCGCCACGCCCCACGGATGCGGAACGCAACGCTGCCAACATCAAGGCGGCGAGCTATTGGCTGGGGATTGACGCGGTCGGGATCAGCCGTTGCCCGGACTGGACCTGGTACAGCCATGACGCCACAGGCGCCGAAATCCATCCGGAGCATGATCAGGCGATTTCGATGATCGTCGATCAGGGCTTCGACACCACCGAGGGCACCTCCGGGGATGACTGGATTGCGGTGGCGCAGTCCATGCGGGCCTATTTGCGATTTTCACTGCTTGGCGGGGTAATTGCGCGGCAGATCCGTAACCTTGGCTACAAGGCCAAGGCGCATACGGTGATGGACGGAGAGGTCTTGCAGCCGCCGCTTTTGCTGCTCGCGGGGCTGGGAGAGGTGAGCCGGATCGGTGAGGTGATCCTGAACCCCTTCCTTGGGCCGCGACTGAAGTCCGGGGTTGTCACCACCGATATGCCGATGGCGCATGACAAGCCGATTGATTTTGGTCTTCAGGCGTTCTGCGAGGCTTGTAATAAATGTGCCCGCGAATGCCCGTCGGGCGCCATCACGGCCGGGCCGAAGCTGATGTTCAATGGCTATGAGATCTGGAAATCCGACAGCCAGAAATGCACCACCTATCGCATCACCACGCCCGGGGGCGCGATGTGCGGGCGCTGCATGAAAACCTGCCCCTGGAACCTTGAGGGGATATTCAAGGAAAAGCCGTTTCGCTGGGCGGCGATGAATATGCCTGCGGCGGCCCCCGCTTTGGCTAAGCTCGACGATATGGTTGGCAATGGTGAGATGAACCCGGCCAAGAAATGGTGGTGGGATCTGGAGCTGGAAGAGGACGGTGGGTATCGCCCGACGCGCCATCCGGTCAATGCGCGCGCGCTGCAAAAGGATCTGGATCTGCGCTATGAGGATCAGACGCTGGCGGTGTATCCTGCGCATCTGGCGCCGCATCCCTGGCCCTATCCGTTTCCGATGGACCGGGAAGCGGGCATCGAAGCCTATCAGGCAATGGTCACGGCGGAGGAATACAAAGCCCGCCGTGCCCGTGGCGAGAGCGGTGACTGGGATCACATCTATACCAATGACGGCGACAGTCCGGTTTTGCGGGTTGAGGTGTCGAACGTCGAGGAGATGAGCAGCGGCGTCACCAAATATGAGTTTCGGAGCCTTGATGGCAGTCCCTTGCCGGAATGGACGGCGGGGGCGCATCTGGACATCGTGGTCGCGCCGGAGTTCCTGCGCCAGTATTCCATGTCCGGCGATCCGGCGGATCGCACGAAGTACCAGATCGGTGTGCTGCGCGAGGAACTGGGGCGGGGGGGCTCAAAACTGCTGCACCGGATTTTCACCAAGGGGCGGCGGGTCTTCATCTCCAAGCCGATCAACCATTTCCCACTGGTGGAAGACGCGCGTCGCAGTTTCCTGATGGGGGGCGGGATTGGTGTGACGCCGATGATTGCCATGGCCCATCGTCTGCATGCGCTGGGACAGCCGTTTGAGCTGCATTATTCCGTGTCATCGCGCCAGGACGCAGGCTACCTCAATGACCTCGCGGCGATGCCCTGGGCTGAGCATGTGCAGATCCATGTGTCCGACGAGGGCAGTCGTGCCGATCTGGACCAAGTGCTGGCGGATTATCAGGACGGCTGGCACGTCTATACCTGTGGGCCGGACCGCTACATGGGCGGCGTGATGGAGGCCGCCGAGCGTCAGGGCTTCCCTGAGGAGGCGCGCCATCTGGAGTATTTCTCGGTGCCGGAGGTGCCGGAGTATGAAAACCACGACTTCACCCTGAAGCTTAGCCGATCAGGGCGTGAGCTGCGGGTACCTGCGGAGAAAACCGCCACCGATGTGCTGGCCGAAAACGGCATTCATATTGATGTGAAATGTTCCGACGGGATCTGCGGCGTCTGCAAATGCGGGTTGGTATCAGGCGAGGTGGAGCATCGCGATTTCGTGCTCTCCAAGGCGCAGCGCCAAGATGCGGTGATCCTGTGCCAGTCGCGGGCGGCAGAGAAAGATGGTGTGATTGAAGTGGATCTTTGACGGCGGAGGCCGCGCCTGCGCGGGTCCAGATGTTTCGGGCCGCATCACAGATGGCGCGGCCCGGTTGCTGCTATATTGGTATTGCCACCCCGATCAGGTGTCTTCCGGCGTTGGCTCCTCACCCGCGCGGAGAAGGGCGGCGGCCAGCGCGCTTTCGGAGACTGGTTTTTGCACGATCGGGCAGGGCGGGTAGATCTCGATGATGTCCTGCACCTCGCCGTAGCCGGTGGTCAGGACAAAGGGGATGCCGCGTCGCGCCAGTTCTTCGGCCACGGGGACGGATTGCTCGGAACCGAGATTGACGTCCAGCACCGCGTAGTTGATGCCGCCTTCCTCCAGTTTGTCCAGCGCCTTGCCCACGGTTGAGGCGCTGACGGTTTCCGCAAAACCGATGTCTTCCAGCATGGCGCTCAGATCCATCGCGATGATGAAGCTGTCTTCGACCACCAGTGCTTTGCCGCCCAATTTTGGGGTTTCTTTGGCCTGGGGGAGAGACGCGTCAGGAATGGGCTGGGTCTCGCTATGCTGGATCTTGTCGAGATATCGGGTGGGAATGCGGAACCGCGCCTCAAGGCCGGTTGTCTTATACTGGACCGAGGCGTCGCCTTTCAGCTCATGCGGGATGGAATTCTCCACGATGGTCGAGCCAAAGCCGCGCCGTGAAGGCGGCGCCACCGGTGGGCCTCCGCGTTCAACCCAACGGATCAGAAGGGCGCCGCTGTCCTCTTCCTCCAGAGCGATCTCGACACGGCCGACCCCATTGCTGAGGGCACCATGTTTGACCGAATTGGTGGTCAGCTCATGCAGGACCAATGCCAGAGTGGTGAAAGCGACCGGCGTGACCAGCGCATCGGGGCCTGTCAGGACAACCTCATCATCGCGACCGGTGGTATAGGCCTCCAGCTCGCAGGTGATCAACGCCCGCAGCGAAGCGGGTTCCCATTGCTCACCCGTCAACTGGTCATGCGCGCGCGCCAGCGAATGGATGCGGCCATCCAGATTGTCGGTGAATTCCGTCAGCGTACGCGCCGTACCTTTGGTCTGGGTCACCAGCCCGCGCATCAGGTTGAGGATGTTCCGAACCCGGTGATTGAGCTCTGATATCAGCAGTTGCTGTTGCTCTTGGGCGCGTGCCCGCTCGGCGTTGTTGGCTTCGGTCACCTTG
The DNA here is from genome assembly GCF_045040595.1 of Phaeobacter sp. BS52. Taxonomy (NCBI): domain Bacteria; kingdom Pseudomonadati; phylum Pseudomonadota; class Alphaproteobacteria; order Rhodobacterales; family Roseobacteraceae; genus Phaeobacter; species Phaeobacter sp. BS52. Next base: position 3,580,361 of record NZ_CP090662.1, read on the forward strand.
AGGAAGATTTCCAGCAGCACGGTGCGCAGCATATTGGCGCTGTGAAGGCTGTTGTCTGCCCAGGGGGCGGACCGCCATTCGACGGTTTCCTGCCAGGCCTCAAAGCTTTTGCGGGGGGTAAGCCGCACGCCATTGGGGCCAACGTCCATCGGTTTGGTGGGATCCCCGGCCCAGGCAACCGTCTGCGAGATGCTGCGGCGGCACAGGATGAGGTAATCGCGTGGGCGTTTGGAAATCGGGATCGCGAGAATACCGGCGCAGCGATCAATGTAATCCCGCGCGGGATCATGAATGCTCTCCAGCTGATTGGTGGAAAACGCCGTTGCCCCAATGGTGACATCCAGCATTCTGGCGAGGGAGCGGGTTTCCTCGGCGGTGGGGGTGGTGCCGGTGGCATGAAACTCCCCATCGGAGTAGAGCACCAGACCGTCATGAGGGATCACGTCCTGAATGTCTTCGGAGACCGAAATCAGGCTTTCCTTGAACGGGCGGCCATCCGCCAGCATCGCCATCAGTTGGGTCTGCAGGCGGCTCATGTTCTTTTCTTCGCGGTTGCGCTGCGTGGTCTCGAACTGGCTCAGCTCATATGAGAAGACATGCGCGAACATCTCAATGGCGGTGCGACGTTCATAGTCAATATACTGCGGGCGGTTGTGATGGCAGGCAAACAGGCCCCACAATTCCCCGTCTTTCATGATTGATACCGACATCGAGGCTCGCACGCCCATATTGCGCAGATACTCCAGATGGATCGGCGAGACAGCGCGGGTCACCGCCAGGGACAGATCCAGGGGGGCGCCGTCGATTTTGAATGCCGGGCTGATCGGCGCGCCCTCATCGTCCACATCGGCAATCAGCCGCAGCAACGACCGCTTATAAAGTGCGCGCGCCTGGACCGGAATATCCGAGGCGGGAAAGAACATGCCGTCGTATTTCTTGGTCCGGTCGCTGCGGATCTCGGCGATCACCTGTCCGGAGTGATCTGGCTGGAACTGATAGACCATGACGCTGTCGAACCCCGATAGCGCCTGTAGCCCGCGTGCCGCCCCCTGCGCCAGCCGCGAGATATCCCCGTCCCGACGCAGCTGCGAGAAATGCGGATAGATCTCGGACATCACATCGCGGTCGCTGCGCTCGAACTTTGGTTCGAACTCGATGACCAGATGGCGACCGCTCTGATGGATGCTGACATCAAAGGCCTGGCTGCGGTCTTTCAGCGGGATATTGAAGAACCGCAGGCTGCTGTCCGGGGCTTCCAAGGCACCCAGATTGCGACGAATGCGGGTAAAGGCATCCTCCGCGATCAGATCTGCCAGCGAATGGCCGATAGCCGCCTGCGCCTCGGTGCCCAATATCTCAAGAAGATTGTCCGAAGCATGCTGCACGATCCAGTCGGTCGAAACCGCGATCAGCGCGCCGTAAGATTGCACACGCCCCAACTGGTGGATCGGCTCGCGGTCGCAATTGGTCAGTGTGGTGGTTGAGACTGTCTGTTCCAAAGCCATTGTACAGGCCCTTTTTCTTGATATGCCGACGGTGCGCCCTGCGGACGGTGCTGTCTTGGTAGGTGTTGCTCTATAGTAAGAGTGTGGATGGTTTCAGTGGATTGAGCCGCGCCGCCGTATCAAAGAGGGCGAACCCCTGGCGCGTATCGGCCACGATACGCCGGGCCAGCGCGCCCCTCGGCGGGATCTGATCCAGATCCGCGCAGGTGGCCCGCCAGGCGACCAGATGATCGCGCGGTGCAAAATAGGCAGGCAGCGCCAACTGGTCGGCAGCTGCACTCAGGCGACGGCGCAACACCTCGTTGCCCATACGAGATCCCAGCACGAGATAGTCCACTGCTAAAGGATGCAACTGTGGCAGGGCGTCAACAGAGAGGGTGGCCGGATAGTCGCCATTCTGGGCGCAATCTGCGCGCAGCGCTGCGGTCAACGCGGCGAGCAGCCTTGTGCTATGTCCGGTGCCATCGTCGCCGGAGCCCGCCAACGCATGCAGCGCGGTATGCTGGCAGGCCAGAAACCAGGCAAGATAGGGCAGGGGGCTGTGATGAAACGGGGCAAAGGCCAGTTCAGCCGCATCATGTTCGCGGCGAGTGGCCCGCCGCAGCTCGACCCGAAACCCGGACTTGTCCTGGTGACTGCGATATGTGCCACCGGGGGACTGCTTGGGGGACTGCAATGGTCTGCCCTCTGTCTCGGATGGTGCATCGACCTTGAGCACGGTGTTCAGACTGTTCTGGTCAGGGGCGTCGTCGGCATCCTCGGACAGGGCGAATGGTGCGGAGAGGTGAAGATCTGTCATGGTCTCATATGTTGGTGCTGCGCGCAGGCGTCTTGAATTATGTATGGACAGGATCCCTCTGCGACCCGGTGTGTCCGGCTGGTGCTCCGCACGCTGATCAATTCACCGGTCGAACTGTGCACCAGTCGGATCACGGCACGGGCAGGGCGGTGCGCTGATCGGTTCAGCACATCCACGCTCATACCCTACCAAAGCGTATGATCAGGGGGTGGCACAACCCTTAGTCTCAACAGTGACCCTGCGGCCTGATGAAATTTGACCCGCAGGTTGCGAAGGAGAGCTGATTTTGTAGCCCGGTATCGTCCGGCCCGGCCATGTTGAGGTCCGTAACGCCGAGTCGAAAGGCAACGAGTCGGCGTCGCACTAGTGGTCCTGCGCCGTCGTACACCTACATATAGATGCAGCCGCGGCGAGCCGCTGGAGCAGGACGCCGCGCGCGCCGTAGGATCCGCCGGAAAAGGAATGGTTTTCAGAGAAATTAGTCAGTCTAACAGCATGATATAAAACGAAAATACTGAGTTTCTTCGAAAACTTCATGAAAACGTCAAAAAACCGC
>NZ_CP090664.1:0-205169 GCF_045040595.1 Phaeobacter sp. BS52
GTGGGTGCCACAGCAGAAGCAGCTCAGGCCTTTACCATGGTGTAACCAGAGACAGCATGATAATGTAATTCATGATACACGCTAAGACCTTGTTTTATGTAATCACCATGTTATTCATCTCAGTGGGTAGCCGCAGAAAGCCTTGAACCTTTTGTAATTGAACCAGCAGAATCACTCTTTCTTCATTCTTCATTCGCCTGGCTAGCGCCTTCGTTTCGCATTGGAAACGGGATCTGAATGCAAACTAGACAGAAGCATTCATTCTTTGCAATCTGATGATGTCCCAGCTCAGCTGTGCGCAACCAGCATAGAGACAGCATTCTATCATAGCACTCTTTTGCAACTGCATTGGATTACATCTTTGAGGCCTAGACAAGCGGGATTTGATAACTACACAGAAGCATGATGTTTGTGTGTGTGCATTCAAACAGAACTGTGTCTTGAGCATTCACAGAATCCTTCTGGCACTCTGTAGTATGTGTATATTTGGATACCTTGAGGCCTAATGCTAGACATCTTCATAACTAGAACTAGACAGAAGCATTCTCAGAAACCAAGTTGTGTGTGCCACTAACAGAGTTGAACTTTCTTTTGCAGTGCTATGAAACACTCTTTTTGTGGAACCAGTTATCTCAGAACTAACTAACGCCTTCGTTGGAAACGGGAAACGTCTTCCCGTATGCTAGACAGAAGCAGCATACTCAGCAATCCTGTGTGTGTGTTTCAAGTCAGACTTCAACCATTCCTTTTCCTCTAGCACCAGTGTTGTTGAATCTGTTGTAGTATCTGGACATTTGTATAGCGCTTTCAACCCTTCGTTCATAACTGGAAACGGGATAAGGACAGAAGCATTCTCAGAAAGGTGTAAACTAGTTTCACTGAAGCAATCAGAAACTTATTTTGTGTGTGTGTGTGTGTCTCAATCTTTCATAGAGGATTGACAGAAGAGTTTCTAAGACTCTGTCATTCTCATCTTTTGACATCTGCTTTTGGAGCTCTGTGGATACTGCAAACGGGAAATACATCTAGTCATCCTCTCAGAAGCAATCTCTTTGTGTGATGTTTGCATTCACCGAGATGTGCAACCTTTTGTCCTCAGCAGCGCATCTGAAGCTAATTCTGCCATACTACGCCCTGACCCTGGCCCGGGATGCGATGAGCTGTTCGGCCGCGCGATCTACCTGCTGGGCGAGACCACAGCCGACGAGCCGAACACCCGGCCAACGAGCGCACCGCCTGCTCGTCGCCGACGGCACATCTACGAGAAGAAGGCGCCTCTACGACCGCCAGCGATCGATCGACCTGCGCAACAAGACCTCGCCGAAGCCGAAGAAGACCATCACCGCTTCCTCTCCGGCGCCGGTTCGTAGACCCCAGTTCTTCATCGCCGCCACCCGCAAAGCTGCCGGGTTAAAGTCCCCAGGCCTCGTGGCTGGTGATCACCACCGGTATCGGCTGGCCTTTTCTCCTCCTCTTCTGGAACGAGAAAGATCGACATGACTGCGACAGAAACCCTGACCCTTGCCGAAATCGAAGATCTGGCATTCCGTGCGCTGGTTAAGGCGGGCACCTCGGAGGCCAACGCCCGTCCCCTGGCTGTCGCCACAGCCATGACCGAAGCCGATGGCGTTGCCTCGCACGGGCTGGCCTATATTCCGATCTACGCCCAGCATGTGGAATGCGGCAAGGTTGATGGGCAGGCCACCCCAGTTGTCGAGCAGCCCCGCCCCGTTGTGGTGGTTGTGGATGCGGCCACCGGCTTTGCCCATAGCGCCATTGATCAAGGGTTCGAAAAACTGATCCCACTGGCCCGCGAAATGGGTGTTGCCGTTCTGGCAGTGAACAATTCCTACAACTGCGGCGTTCTGGGGGTTCACACTCAACGTCTGGCACAGGCGGGTCTGCTGGGGATCGGTTTTACCAATGCGCCAGCCTCAATCGCGCCTTCGGGCGGGGCCAAACCGGTCGTCGGCACCAACCCGTTCTCCATCGCCGCCCCCGATGCAAACGGCAATGCAGCGCTACTGATCGACCAATCCGCCAGTACCATCGCCAAGAGCGAAGTGATGAAACACGCCCGTGAAGGCAAGCCCGTGCCTGAGGGTTGGGTACTGGACGCTGACGGCCAGCCGACCACTGATCCCGACGCAGGCCTCAAAGGCTCCATGGTGCCCTCCGGTGGCTACAAAGGGGTCGGCATTGCGCTGACCGTTGAACTGATGGCCGCCGCCATGACCGGTGCGACACTCGGCTCAGTCGCCAGCCCCTTCTCCGGCACTGCGGGCGGCCCTCCGAAGACCGGCCAGTTCTTCATTGCAGTTGATCCGAAGGCAACGGCGGGCGGTGCGTTTCAGGAGCGTTTGGCCGACCTCATCGCCTCGATCCATGATCAGGATGGTGCCCGCCTCCCCGGTGATGGTCGTCGCGCCTGCCGGACCCGTGCCGCATCTGAAGGCGTCGCCGTCAATGCCGCGCTGCTGGAGAAGGTTCGCGCGCTCCTCTGACCTATTGTGGACGAAGTCCATTTTCAGACAGCAGCAGAAGAAGGAGGCCACCACGGCCTCCTTCCTTCATTTTATGGCCTGCTATCCCCGCAGGATTGTCCCAGCCGGGTCAAACGGTGGCTGTTCCAGAATGACGGCACGGTGCGGACGACCCAGTACCATGACCTGAACCTCGTCACCCGGGCCTGCATCCCGCACAAATCCCAGTGCAAGCGACATCCCCACGCTGTAGCCGTAGGCACCGGAAGTGACCCGGCCAATGCCCTTGCCATCCTTAAAAATCGGCTCCCCACCGGTTGCATCAGCATTTGACGCCTCCGTCTCCATCTCATCCAGATGCAACAGCACCAGCTGTTCACGCGCCGGATTTTCCAGAACGCCTTGCACGCTACCTTTGTTCAGGAAGTCCTTTTGCAGTTTGCAAAGCCGATCCAAGCCGACCTCATGTGGCCAGTATTCCGGGCTGTATTCCCGGCTCCAGGAGCCATATCCCTTTTCAACGCGCAGAGACATCAGGGCCCGGCTGCCAACGGGACCTGCGCTGTATTCCTCACCCGCCGCCAATAGTATCGCGTAAAGCCTCTGCTGGTCTTCACTTTTGCAATGCAGTTCCCAACCTAGATCGCCGGTAAAGGACACCCGCAGGGCCAATACCTCTATACCGGCAAGGTCGATCGTCGCGGACCGCATGAAAGGAAAATCCTCCGTCGCAAGCGATGTGTTGGTCAGCCGTTGCAACATCTCTCGCGACTTCGGGCCAGCCACGTTAAACCCACAGGTATCATCCGTTTTTGACTCAAAGACCGTGCCCGCTGGCAGCGGCACCTCCTTGAAAAACCGTTTGTGATAGCGCTCTGCCATGCCGGAGCCGATAATCCAGAATTCGTCTTCCGCGACGCGCGTCACGGTGAAATCTCCGGCAATGCCGCCGCGTTTGGAAATCAGCGGTGTCAGGCAGGAACGACCCACGGCCTTAGGCATTGTGTTGGCAAAGACCGCGTTCAGCCAGGCCTCCGCATCTGGCCCGGCACAGCGGTATTTGGCGAAGTTGGAGATATCGATAATGCCCGCGCGGTTGCGCAACATGCGGCATTCCTCGCCCACCGGTCCCCACCAGTTTTGGCGCGTGAACCCATTGGTATCCTTGGCACCCGGTGTATCGGCAAACCACAACGGGTGCTCCCACCCGGCATTGAGACCAAAAACCGCGCCCATTTCGGCCTGAAGCGCATAGATTGGACGCGTCCGCGCGGGACGACCTGCGCTGCGCTCCTCATTGGGGAAGTGGATGGCAAACCGATGCGCATATTGATCTTGCACCCGCGCCTTGGTGAACTCTTTGGTCGCCCAGCCGTCAAACCGCGCCATGTCCCAGGCAAACATGTCATATTGGGTCTCGCCCTCTATGATCCATTGTGCTGCCATCAACCCCATACCGCCGGACTGAGAGAAACCCGGAATGATCCCGTTGCAGCAGAAATACCCATCCAGTTCCGGGACCGGCCCCATTAGAACATTGGCATCCGGCGACCAGATCATCGGCCCGTTAATGACACGTTTGATCCCCGCCTCTCCGACCGCTGGCAGCCGCTCAATGGCGTTCATCATGTTGTCCTCAATTCGCTCCAGATCGTCCGGGAACAGATCATGGGCGAAATCCAGCGGCGTGCCGTCTTCGGCCCAGAACTTCATGTCCTTCTCATAGGCGCCGACCAGCAGGCCCTGACCTTCCTGGCGCAGGTAATATTCGCCATCCCGGTCGCTGACCGACGGCAGCCGGGTGCCGTGATTTTCGACATCGGCCATGGTTTCGGTCACGAAATACTGGTGCTCCGTTGGCTGCAACGGCAGCTCAATCCCCGCGAGCGCTGCAACCTCGCGCCCCCAAAGTCCGGCGGCGTTCACCACCCATGGCGTGTGAATATCCCCCTTGGGGGTTTTGACAAGCCAACTCCCGTCCGCCTGCTGCTCGGTGGCTGTGACAGGGGTAAAGCGATGGATCTCCGCGCCCCGCTGACGTGCGCCAACTGCATAGGCATTGGTCACGCCGGACGGATCCACATTCCCGCCATCGGGTTCGTACATCACACAACGGATGCCGTCATAATTGACCAGCGGGTTCAGGCGCTTGGCTTCCTCAAGGCTGATCTCGTAGAAATTCATCCCGTAGAGCTTGGCCTTGGCGGCCTGAAGCTTCAGCTGATGTTCACGCTCTTCAGTCTGCGCCAGATAAAGTGAGCCGGGCTGAAACACACCACAGCTCTGACCAGTTTCCGCTTCCAGCTCTTTATAAAGCGTCATGGTATAGTGCTGGATGCGGCTGATATTCGTACTGTCGTGCAATCCATGAATATTGGCCGCTGCATGCCAGGTTGAGCCTGAGGTCAACTCATCCCGCTCCAGCAGGACCACATCGGACCATCCCAGTTTTGTCAGGTGATAGAGGATCGAACAGCCGATGACACCTCCGCCGATGACAACTGCCTGTGCTTCACTGCGCATTTCTGCCCCCTTCAAGAGCCTTATGTCGCGGGAATAGTGACCTGCACCGTCACCGCGACGGGTTGGACCGTTGGGTCCGGTTGAATGGCCTCACACCTTAGGGTGCCAGCCGGGATTGTATGAAAAATGCCCGTTTGCGACATCTCAGAAGACAAGCCGATGCGCCCGCCCCTGTGCCGCCAGCCGGGCGTTCAGCGGGTCGGCCTCAGGCGCGCCGCTTTCCAGCGCAAAAACAAAGGCATGAGTGAGATAGAAGCAGGCCCGATCCATCTCGTCTGCGCCCTCCGCCGCGTCCGCTGCCAAAGAGTAGAGCCGTATCAGAGCGGCGCTGTCACCCTCCGCGTGGGCCTGTAGCAGGGCATCATCAAGATCATCGCGCTCCATGCCTCAGCCCTTCAGCGAAATTGCGATATTCTTGGTCCGCACATAGTTATACAGCGCTTCCAAGCCTTTCTCGCGGCCAAAACCGGATTTGCCGATACCGCCAAACGGGGTGGAAATTCCACCAGCGAACCATTCATTGACAAACACCTGACCGGCGCGAAGTTTGCGCGCAACGCGGTGCGACCGCGCCAGATCACGGGTAAATACCCCGGCGACGAGACCGAACTCCGTGCCATTGGCTATGGCGATTGCCTCGGCCTCAGTCTCGAATGGGGTGATGCAGGTCACCGGTCCAAAGATCTCTTCCTGGGCAACGCGGGCGTTTGGGTTGACGTTAGACAAGACCGTGGGCGCCATGAAATGGCCCTCACGCTCCAACCGTTCTCCACCGGCGGCAATACGGGCGCCGTCCTGCCCTGCGGTGGCGATCAGCGCTTCGATCCGCGATAGCTGCGTTGCGGAAATCACTGGCGTGTGCTCAGGGTTGTCCATGCCGTGCCCGACCGTCAGCCCATCAGCCAATGACACCGCACGGGCCACGACCTCGTCATAGATCGAACGATGCACCAGAACCCGCGCCATGGCCGAACAGACCTGACCGGCATTGAAGAAAATCCCCGATTGCAGGCTCTCCATCAGCCCATCCAGATCCGCATCTGCAAACACCACCGCCGCAGATTTGCCGCCCAGCTCCATCAGGGACGGGGTCACCGTGTCAGCGGCAGCCCGCAGGATCGCCTGCCCGGTAGGCACCGATCCGGTAAAGACGATCTGATCAACCTCACTGCTGGCGACCAAACGCGCGCCAAGATCGCCGCCGATGCCATTCAGGATTGAAACTGCGCCCGCAGGCACCTCGGCGCGTTCCAGTGCCGTGCCCAACAACGCGAGCGCGATTGGATCCAGCTCAGGCGACTTGATAATTGTGGCGTTCCCTGCCGCCATTGACGGCGCCAACGACCGGGCGGCGATAGACACCGGAAAATTCCAAGGCACCACCTGCGCGGACACGCCATGTGGCTCATATATCGTATAGTCGACGTAGTCCGGCCCAAGCGGGATCGACTTCCCTTCAATCTTGTCGGCTACACCACCGTAGTATTCAAAATACAAGGCGGCTTCTTCAAATTCATCTCTAGCGGCATCCAGTGTCTTGCCACTTTCGCGGCAGAGGATCTCTGCGCCTTCCGCTTTGATGGCGCGAATTTCACGCGCCACGCGCAACAGCAACCGCCCTCGGGCCGAGGGCTGCAAATCCGCCAGATCCCCTCTTTCATAAGAGGCCCGCGCGGCCTCCAGCGCAAGGGCCAGTGTGGCCTCCCCGGCCATCGCCGCATCGGCAAAATCCTGTGCTGTGCCGGGATCCTCAACCGCCAAATGCGCGCCGCCGTCCCCTTCGACCCAGGGCCGGCGAGGTGGTTCCGCGCCAGACCATCGCGCAGAAAATCGCTCATGCCGCGCGCCCCTTCTGCACCTGCGTTGCGACCCAATGGTGAAAGTTATGCGTCGGCCCATCCATCGCCGGAGAGAAACGCCCACCATCGAACAATATCCCGTGGCGGCCTTTCTGCATGCCTTCGACAACAAAGACATCTTCCTCAAAAACAGTCTTCCACAGTTGCGCATTGGAGGCGCGCAACCCGTCAAGCTCGGGCGTGTCCCGCTCGCTTTGGGCATAGTAGAGCTCAATATGTTCAACCGTATGGCCGCAATCCTTTGGTTCCAGAACGATCGCAAAACTATGATCACGCTGCACACCCAGCAGGACATTGGGATAGACTGCGATATATTCAGCACCTTCATCCCATTGGTCACTCAATCCTGCAAAATCAGGCAGTTTGGCGCCCCCCTCATCGGTCAGCTGGCGATAAACCAAGGTGCCCTGACCCGAATATTGCCCGCGCTCCTCAATATTATAGTGATCCTCCAGTCGGGAGTAGCTGTTGAGACCCGGATGCACCCAAGGCAGGTGATAACTCTCGCAGTAGTTTTCGACCGCGAGCTTCCAGTTGGTTGCGACCTCCAGTTTCAGCGAGGATCCTTCGCCGCCGTGATGGATCGGCGTCTCAAATTCCTGCCAGCGCTCCAGTAACCCGGCATGAACCTCAGTGAAGTCAGGCGCCTGCCCATCGACATTTACAAAAATCACATCCCGCCAGATATGTGAGCGGATACGGATCAGACCCAGCTTATCTATATCGACATCTTCGTGGGTGTTTTGCCCCGGGCCGCCAACATGCGGCGTTGTTCGCAATGCGCCGTTCAGCCCGTAGCACCAGCTGTGATAGGGGCAGCGGATGGCACCGCGGATCTTTTGCGGTTTGTCGACAAGGATCATGCCGCGATGACGGCAGGTGTTCTGAAACACGCCGATCTCGCCCGTACGATCCCGCACCAGCAGCAGCGGCATGCCGAGGAAATCAACCGGCTTGGCGTCCCCAGCTTCCGGTATGTCCTTGCCAAAGCCGATGCCCGACCAATTCGCGAACAGTACGGATTTCTTTTCTTCGTCAAAAACGCGTGGATCGACGTAATGCTCATTTGGCAGGCCGTTGGCAGTGTTAACCGGGGCCAGCACGGACGACAGCGGGCTATGTGTGTTCATCGAACTCTCCATGGCGAAGGTGGCTGCCCTATTGGAGGCGCAGGCTGGCTGCGCTCAATAGGAGAAAACTTCATTCATGGATGAGCAAAACTAAACTGATGTATCGCGGGCTTGCGACAGGATCCATTGTTTCAGTTTGAGCGCATTGGGGGACAGCTCATCCTCAGGCAATCCGACCAGATAGAATTCCCGTGGTGCCGGAACACTATGGTGTCCAACAATCGCCAGCTTGCCGCTGTCCAGCATCGGCTGGATCAGTCGCCGCCACCCAAGTGCAACGCCTGCGCCTTTTCGTGCGATTTGCAGCGCAACCGAATAGCTGGTCACCCGGGTGCCAGCAGCGATATCGCCCTTGTGGCCCAATTCGTGGAACCAGTCGGCCCAGGTTGTCCAACTTCGGCTGGCGCTTTGCAGATGGATCAGCCGTTGCTGTGATAGCTCCTGCAGGGCAGCCCCGCTAAGCCCCGCCGCAAGATCAGGCCGCGCCACGGGCACCAGTTGATCACGGTAGATTGCGGTATGCGCCAGTGTGGCATCACTGTCCCGTCCATAGCGGATAAAAAAATCAAACTCCCGCGTGTCATGAAATGGGCGGTCCTGCGTGATCTGATGAATGTTCAGATCCGGGTACTCCCGCCAAAACTGGATAATCACTGGAGACAGCCAAAGCGCTGCCACTGCTGTGGTCGATCCGACTGTTACCGCGTCTTCCTCACCCATTTGTCGGGTTTTTGACAGCTGGCGCGAGATTTGCCGGAACGATGTGGCCAAACTCTCATACAGCCCCTGCCCCTCACGGGTGAGTTCGACACCACGGTGTTTTCGCTGAAACAGGGCAACACCAAGCTCCCCTTCCAGCGCCTTGATCTGATGGCTGACCGCGCCTGGTGTGACAGATAGCTCCTGCGCGGCATTCTTGAAACTGAGATGGCGCGCGGCGGTTTCGAAGGCCGCCAATGTCGTAAGGGGCGGCAGGTCATAGTGGCGTCTGGACATGGTGGCTCTGCTGTTGGGCGTGGCTAGGCATTATATCAGTTCACCTGAGTATGAGTATTTTTCGAATTGAATGGCAAACTCAAATGCGGTTCTGAGAGACAGCAATTCACCCCCTTGGAGGATGGACAGCAGATGGACACCCGGATCGCTCGTCTTGTTGGCAAAACTGCACTAAGCCCGGATACCGCCGATTTTTCCTTTGAACTCATTGAGGGGCGGTTTTCCGGTCTGGAACCCGGTGCGCATGTTGATGTGCATCTGGGTCAGGGCCTTGTGCGGCAGTATTCGATCTGGAACTGGAGCCAGGATGGCCGTCAGCTGAATATTGCCGTCAAACAGGAAGCCAACGGCCGTGGAGGATCGCGTGCCATGCACGCGCTGCAATGTGGGGATGAAATCGCGCTCGGCACCCCTCGTAACAATTTCAGATTACAGCCCAATACGCATGCCGATGCGCAGTATGTCACTCTGATTGCGGGTGGAATTGGTGCAACACCTCTGGTGGCCATGGCGCGTGAGTTGGCGAATGCGCGACGGGATTTTCAGGTTTACTATCTGGTCCGCTCACAGGATCTGGCCGCGATGGATCAGCAGTTTCACGCGCTGGATCTGGGGGACCGTTATCACCTGCATTGTGACGATACCGACGGCCAGTTGGATCTGGCCGAGGTTCTGCGGTCAATGCCGATGGGCAGTGATGTCTACACCTGTGGGCCGGAGCCGATGCTGAATGCGGTGCTGGAGGCAGGCAGCGTCATGCGCGGTGGCACCATCCATTTCGAACGTTTTGCGGCCCTCGCCGATACGGACACCGGGCGCAATGACAGCTTTGACATCGAAATCCAGTCAACCGGCGCAATGCTGCGGGTGTCTGCTGACGAAAGCATTCTGGATGTCCTAAAGGCCAACGGTATCGCGGTGGATTTCGGCTGTTCCGAGGGTCTGTGCGGCGCCTGTCTCGTTGATGTGCTCGACGGGGACGTGGATCATCGCGATGGCATCCTCACACCTGAGGAACAGGCGACAAACAGCTATCTCTGCACCTGCGTTTCCCGCGCCAAAGGAGATAAACTGGTGCTAAATCTCTGAAACCTATAGCGGTCACCGCTGCGGATGCAGCGTGAGACTGCTGCGGGGCAGCGCGGCACCCCTACCGCGCCACCGATCCGCTAGTCGAGCTTTGCTTAAGCAGGCTCAGGTCACCGGATGCAACGTCAAAGACATCCACCACGCAGAGCAACGGAGCATGCATGTTGGCATTGACCCGCAGGGCTGATGTCACGCCATCATAAGCCACGCCGACAAGTTCTACATCGCTGCGAAAGCCAACCGTTACGGCAATTTCCGGCCCGTCGAACAGTGGCGTAAAGCCTGGGCTGTCCAGATAGATAGGCAGGCCCGGCCATGTTGCTGGCAGCTGCGGCGTGGCACCTGCGGGGATGTCACGCACCGCCAATGCGCCGGGGCCGCAGGCCTCGGTCGGGGTCAGGACCACCCAGTGGCTGTGCCACAGCAGGCCATCATTGCTCGTATCCCCATCATTGTTCTCATCCACCAGGGGCGTGTCGTCAAAATCAGGATGGCTGGTGGCTGCCAGTGCAAGGATTCCGGTGCCCGCTTCAAACCCGACTGCCTCGGGGTCCAGTGAAGTCGGCCAGACGTATGAGAACACCCCTGCTCCGCCAACCGTACCGACGGGCTCTGGCGTGTCGGCCCCGGCATTGCCATTTGTCGTCATGTGAAAGGTGACGGTGTTACCAGCCCGGTGCGCATGCGCCGCCAGAATGTCAAAGGAGGCCACTTTCTGGGTGTCTGTTTCAGACAGTATAGCCCCCTTTTGGTGCACGGCATGATTGCCATCGGCAACAGCGCTGCCCGCTCCAAGTACGAGGATGGCCGCCGGTGTTACTAATCGTCTCATAGTCGTCTCCAGTCTAATAGTAGCGAGTCGCTACAAATAAACCGTATTGCACTATTGATTTCGAGTCGATACCAATAATTCATGACATCACAATCCCGCATTCGTTCGCTGATCAATCGTCTGGCCCGCATCGACGCCGCTGGCGGATGGTCGGGCAGCCTCAACCCCGCCCAATACGCTGCATTGGATTACCTCGGGCGGGCCAACCGATACTCAAGAGCGCCCTCTCACGTGGCTGAGTTCCTTGGGACAACACGCGGCACCATGTCCCAGACGTTAAAGGCCCTCGCGCGCAAAGGATTTGTTCAGGAGGAACCCAAAACCGGTGATCAGCGCTCTATTTCCTATGGATTGACCGCAGAAGGGATGGCACCTGCAGAAGCGCCTTCTGTCATCGGCGCGGCCTTGTCAGAGCTGGAGGATCAGGTGGCAGAGGCGTTGGAAAGCGCATTGGCGGCAACCTTGCGGGCCGCATTGGACGCCCGTGGCGGGCGGGCTTTTGGCTTATGCAAAACCTGCCAGTTTCACGATACCGGCCCTGCCCATGGCTATTGCACCCTGTTGAATCTTCCACTTCAGCCCGGGGACAGGGATTTAATTTGTGTGGAACATAAGGCGCTTTCAGATGATGCAACCTGACCTTTCAACCCGGATAACCGGAATCTTCCACGGACCCATTGCCAACCCTTGGGCTGACAAGGCTCCGACTGCCATCCACAAAACCCCTGTTCATGGGCCGCAGCAGATAGACTTCGACGGCTTCACCGGGGATGCCCAGGCAGACTTAACCGTTCATGGCGGCGCGGATAAGGCGATCCATCACTACGCAAGCGACCATTATCGCCTATGGCAGGACGAAGCAGAGATGCCGCTCACCTCGGTGCCTGCCGCTTTTGGTGAGAATATCGCCAGCTTAGGTCTGACCGAAGACACCCTCTGCATTGGTGATATCCTGCGATTGGGCACCGCCGTCGTTCAGATCAGCCAAGGGCGGCAACCCTGTTGGAAACTGGGACACTATACCGGCAACACACGGATGCCCTACCTGTTTCAGAAAACCGGACGCACCGGATGGTACTACCGGGTGCTTGAACCCGGAACCGCGCAGACAGGGGATGAGATTACGCTGATGGAACGGCGACAGCCCGACTGGACTGTACAGCGTGTCACTCGCGCCCGGCTCACCCGTAAGGTTTTACCGGAAGATGCCGATGTGCTGGCACAAATGGAGGACCTCGCCGCAGGCTGGCGCGCGGCCTTCACCCGCATGGCAGAGGGAGACACCGGCGAAGATACCCGCGCGCGCTTGATCGGCGCGCGGGACTAGGGTTGGGGCTGCGAGCCATTTCTGGGCCTGCCTGATGGCGCCGGTGGTCAGCTGACCTGGTATTGCGGGGTTGAGGCGAGAAACTGCCCGTAAGCTGTGGCATCCGGCGGCGAAAATTGCTCCACTAGCGGGTTTTTGCGCTTGTGCACCCGCGCGCCCATATCCGACAGAAGTTCGTCGAAGTGCTTGAAATGAAAGGGGGCTGAGCACAGCCCGCCGTAGACCTGCGCCGCTGGCCGCTCGCGGCGGCGCCAGTTCAACATCATCTCAATACTGTCATCCATCTCAGCGCGGCTCGGCTGATGGGCCAATTGCCCGTCGGCGTAGCGCACCAGCCAATTGGCGATCATCTCGGCCGACAGAACTGTGCAGAAACTGGAATTGAACCCCACAAACCCCATGTCTGGCAACTCCGGGTTCACCGACAGTCGGTAGACGCGATACTGCCCGTCGTCCTCTATCAGCTTGTCTCGGTATTCTTGCGCCAGATAGGGCACGCCAAGCTTCCAGCCAACCGCAAGAATGGCGATATCGCAGGGAACCACGTCGCCAGTGCTCAGCCGCAGACCGTCTTCCTTATAGCTCTCAAAGGTGCCGATGACGGATGTGATACTGCCATCATTCAGCCCCTCAAAGAGACCCGGCGTCACAATCGGCACGGAGCAGGACACCTCTTTCTCAATGGGAGTGGTGGGCACCATATTGTGCTTCTTAAGTCCCAGTTGCAGTTTCAGCAGGGTTTCCAACCCGCGAAAATTGGCCCAGACCAGAGGCCTCAGCGCGGCGGCGATAACGCGCTGTAGGGGGGTCTTGCCCCATTGATTGAACTGCTGTTCCTGCGCCCGCATATAAAGCAGCTTCTTGAAGTTGATGCCGCCGACGAAATAGGGCACGCGCCAGACGTTCTCCCGGTAGACCAGCCGAACAGATTTTGCGCCGTTCTTGGCTGCATTGACAGCAATATCGGTGGCAGACTTGGACCCGCCAAGGACCACAACGTCCTTCCCTGCCATCAGGCTGGGATCCGTGTAATCCGATGAGTGCATCACCTGCCCGCCCCGTGCGACAAACTCCTCCTGACCTGGATGGCTGATGATGTTTTTTTCTGAAAACTGACCGGTGCAGATTGCCACAAAATCAAAATCCTGCTGCGAGGTTCGCCCTGCGGCCTCAAGTGTGAGGGTCCATCCGGGCTGGTCGTCCTGCCGCCGGTCCATCGCTGTGATCGAGGTGTTGAGCCGGAACAGCCGCGCCAGCCGGTGTTTCTCAGCATAGGAGTGCAGATAAGCATGGACCTGCGGTCCCTTGGGCCATTCCGGGTACTCCGCGGGCATCGGATGGTCGGTGTAGCAATAGAGATCTTTTGGCGATTGTGTCTGCACGTCCGGGTAAGAGCGCGACAATTCCCAGACACCCCCAAAATCATGGCTGCGTTCGAACCCGATCACCCGATGCCCGCGCTCGTCAAAGGCTTTGGCTGCGGCCAAACCGCTGACACCTCCTCCGATTACGGCAACTGTCTTTCGTCTTATCATATTGCGGTCTCCCCTCCCGGCCCGCTCTCCCGGCAGGCGGTCCTTATTTGTCGGCCCGCCTCCCCCTGCGGACCGGTCACTGGCATGTATTCCACGGGTCAGATAGCGATCCGACCCGTTTCCTCCTCAGGCATCAGCAGGGGGTGGCAGGAAATCGACCTCATGCAGGGCAGACAGGCGCACCAG
Organism: Phaeobacter sp. BS52; assembly: GCF_045040595.1. Lineage (NCBI taxonomy): Bacteria > Pseudomonadati > Pseudomonadota > Alphaproteobacteria > Rhodobacterales > Roseobacteraceae > Phaeobacter > Phaeobacter sp. BS52. The sequence continues at coordinate 13,961 of NZ_CP090664.1, forward strand.
TTCCGCCGGATCAGTGACGCCGTCCAATTCAATGAACAGATCAAACAGCTTGCGCGCGGGCGCCACGCCGAAAACGCAATGCGCCTCTGCGCCGGACCGGTTGAAAATCGCGTGGGCTTCGCCCTTTGGCATACGCACCGTATCGCCGGGTCCGGCCTTGTGGACATCGCCTAGAAATTCCACCTCCAGCTCCCCTGCTAAGACGCTGATCCATTCATCCTGCGTGGGGTGGATATGCGGCGGTACAAACGTATCGGCAGGCAAAACCGCATCCCAGATGAACGCATCATTGCTGAGCAATTTGGGGACATAGGTCTGCCCCACCACTGTCCAGGACATCCCCTGGATGCCCTCGCTTGCCTTGGTGATCCCTTTTTCCATCGCGGTTTCCTCCCTGAAACTGTGTTGCGATGACCAGCCTGCACCGGGAGCGGAAATTCGATTATCCAGAAAACGAACCCATCTGATCCCTAGATGGTTGAGGCTTGAAATATCGGTGCAGCGATCTAAGCTGGAGCCACCAGACGTGGAGGCGAGATGACCATCGCTGCCCCGACAGAGGCTGTTGAATATCTAAAAAATCATCCGTTGCTGCGCACCGGAGATCTGGATGAGGCACGCCATCGGGTCGGGCAGAAATTTTGCGATCACCGATTGGATATTGCGCAGCGGCATCAAGACCTCGCAGTCCGCCACAACCACGTGGCTGGGCGACACAGTTCAATCAACTACCTGCACTATGGTGCCGATGTGACCATTGATCCGGGCATGTTGGATTCCTTCTATTTGTTGCAGATCCCACTGTCCGGTCAGGCCAATATCCGGCATCGCGGCTCGGATATCGTTGCAAATGCAGGCACTGCGACGCTGCTCAATCCGGACCGGGACACGACAATGCAGTGGGGCGCGGACTGCCGCAAACTGCTGCTACAGATCGACCGGGGCTATTTGGAAACCGTGGCGCGTCAGATCATTCGGGCAGAACTGCCAGGACCAATCCGCTTTGCCAGCCGCGTCGATCTCCACTCCGAGGGTGGGCAGCGCCTGAGGCAGATGGTCTGCGCCTGTGTGCAAGCGGCTGAGGCTGGGGTTCTGTTCCAAGGCGCGCTAAGTGGCTCCGATCTCCGGGTTGAGGAGGATTTGGCACGCGCGCTGCTGACACGGCTTCCCAGCAATATTTCTCATATCATCGAACGCGCTGACCACGGCTCACTGCCACCCGGCGTTCGGGCGGCAGTGGACTACATTCACGCCAACCTGAGCAATCCAATCCAGCTGAGCGATATCGCAGCTCACGTAGATCTGAATATCCGCACGTTGCAAAACGGGTTTCGCCGTGCATTTGGCGAAAGCCCGATGCGGGTGCTTCGCAACGCTCGGCTGGATGCGGCGCATTATCACCTGATGGCACAGACCGACACGCCGGATGTGACCACAGCTGCCTTTTCCAACGGGTTTTCACACCTTGGCCGCTTCGCCCGCGACTACAAGTCCCGCTTTGGCCACTCGCCCAGTCACACCGCCCGCCAGCAGGACTGCGGCTAACGTCCCAGCCTTGCTTGCCTTTGACGGTGGAGCTACATCATGCTGCAGATCGCATGGGTGAGCGCCGATGCGACGGAGACACCAGCCAAGGACACAGATGTCAGACGGCCCGCGCAAACCCACCCGGATCGAGACCACCGCCAAACGACGGCAGCAGATCCTCGAAGCGGCGATCATGTGTTTCCTCGAAACCGGCTACCACCAGACCGGTGTGCGCGACATCGCAAATCGGGCAGGCGTCAGCCTCGGCAATCTTTACAATCATTTCCCGGGCAAACATGATGTGCTGGTGGAGATTGCCGCTCTGGAACGTGCGGAACTTGTCCCTTTCATTGACGGGCTCGGACAACCACGCGCCGCGATGACGCTGCTCGAAAACTTCGTGAAGGCCTATGCGAAATACCTCGCAGTGCCGGAGAATGTCATTCTGGGGCTGGAAATCACCAGCGAAGCCATCCGCAAACCGGATATCGCCCGCCTCTTTCTCGACAATCGCAACGCATTGGTCACCGCGCTTGTCAAGGTGCTGAGACGCGGAACAGATGCTGGTGACATGCGGGGCGATCTGGTCCCTGAAGAAACGGCGCAGATGATTGTCGAACTTATTGAAGGCAGCGCCTACCGCAGCGTGCTGGACAACGTGCCAATGCGACAGCTGCGGGGCAGTCTTCTGGATTTCATCCTCGCGGCGGTGCGCCCGGACTGAGGCTAAAGCGGAGTATCCCGGACCAGCCTCAGGCCCAGATGTGCTGGCGGCGATCCGACGGCACAGCCGCCCCGTGCCGGGTCGCGGACAAGGAATGGTACGGCTGCCAAATGTTCGCCCGCCACAAAATACGCCGGACAGCGGCTGGAACTGGCCCCGGAGGCACCGGCATAGCAATCCTGCGTCCACTCCCAGACGTTGCCGTCGAGATCGACAATCCCATCCGGTGATGTCGTATAGCTGCCTTGCGGACGCAGCGCCCGGCTCTTTTGTTCGCCCAGAAGATAGGTCGACGCCCAGGTGAGATCTGGATCTGTGAAGATCGGATCAGGTTCTTCCGGGAGGACGGGTGCTGCGAGATGCTCCCATTCCGCCACACGCGGCAGGCGATATCCGCCATCGCTGCGGGCGTTGATCCAAGCCAGATATTCGCCCACGTCAAGATAGCTCAGCCCGGTTGCGGGCGTGGTCCGGGCATCCTGATTGGGGCGTGTGCGCAGGTTCAGCGCGCACAGGCCGTCGGCATGGCAACGGTTCCACTCTGCTACCGTGACCTCATGTTTCATGACATAAATGATATGCTGACCGCCCGCCGTTGCAGTCGCAGGCACCAGCTCTGGCTGAAGGATGTCCTCCCCCGCAGGTCCGACAGACACACGGGGAAGGAATATGGCGACCAACAGGACCAGCGCCGCCACAAGGGCGCCCAGACCCAACAGGACAATCCGGTCAGCGGGGCGGTGCAATGTGGCAGCAATCATTGTGCTCTCCTATGGTCGTTACACGCAGTGGGTCCGTTCAGGTTTCAAAGCTGCGCGGCGCAACCACCTGTTCCATCAGCGCATTATCCCAGGCGCCATCCACGACGAAGTGGGCAGTGGCCCCCAGCAGAACCGCCTCAATCAGATTGTGGTTCACATAGGCATAAACGCCAGGCTGTTCGAAGGTGTACATCGCTGCCATGGCGCTGCCGCCACGCACGAACCAGCTCTCGATACCTGTGAGCGGCGCATCGGTGAATGACCCGGTCTCCCAGACATAATTGCCGTGGCCGCCGATCAGGTGCGGACGGGAGTCGCGGTTGGCCTGGTTGTGGATCATCAGAACCGTCTCGCCGACCTTCGCACGCAGTGCATTGTCGCCGGTCAGGGCACCGACAGCGCCGTTGAAAACCGAATGGGTCGGCACCAGCGTCCGCATCGCGTCCATACTGTCGGCGTAGTCGTCGCCTGCCAGTTCATAGGTGCGATAGTCGCCGTTTTCGTCCATCGGCAGATAGTAATCCTGCTCACCGATATAGGCGATGCTGTCATAGCGCAGCGGATTGCCCTCACCGTCTTTGAGGCCATCGCGCGGCAGCACCATGATGGCACCATTCATCCCATGGGTAACGTGGTAGGGGATCATCGCGCCGCCAGGTGCGCAGTGATAGGTGAAGCAGCCGGGTTTGGTTGCTTTCCAGCGCAGAACAGTTTCTTCGCCCGGGAAAACATGGGTGAGACCGCCGCCCCCCAGCGCCCCGGTGGAGGCGTGAAAGTCGATGTTGTGTTCCATCTGGCTGTCTGTCGGATTGCGCAGGGTGAGTTCGACATAATCGCCCTCATGCACGATGATCAGCGGGCCGGGAACAGACCCGTTGTAGGTCAGCGCCCAGATCTCGGCGCCGGTGTCCTCATCCACCACCATCAGCCGCTCTTCGGTGATCAGTTCGATCTCGACGATTTTCGGCCCTCCGGATGCTACCTGCTCATGTTTGGGAGCAAACGGCGGCGCCACCAGTTCCTGTTTGACGCGGGTGTATCCCGACAGATCCACCGGGGCGGCCTCCGCCTGTGCCTGCGCTTCGGCTTGAATGAACTGGGGCGCCGCGCCGCGCAATGGCGGCACCGCTGCCCGACGACCGGCCCCGTTGGCCGAGGAAGCCAGCCCACCGGTCATCGCCGCAGCACCGGCCAGAACGGTTCCGCGCAGCACATTGCGACGGCTTGTTTGCGCAAGCCCGGGGTTGAAACGTTTGGTCATTGTCGCTCTCCTTGTCTTAGGCGTGGTCCGCCGTGGGCGAGCCGCGTTTGCTGATGTCGCGATAAATTTAGCTGATCACCAAATTCGGGACGTTGCGGCAGCGCAAAGACAGCGGCGGTTTTTTGGCTGACCAACCCGCGGTCAAAGCACCGTGCGGGTGACGCCCCCCCGGTTTTGTTTTAGGATCATGACAACGCTTGTTCGGAGATGCCGTGCGCAACCTACATGAAAGCCTGCTTCGCCCGCTGCCACCATTCTCGCAGCTGGCCGACGCGCAGATCCGCACGATCCTTGATCACGCCAGCAGTCGTGGCGTTGAGCCTGGGCAAACGGTTTTTGCCGAAGGTGATCCTGCGGAGACATTTTACCTGCTGCTGGATGGCACCATTCGGGTCGTGCGGATCTCCAGCGACGGTGAACAGGTGACCTCCTTGCATATTCCGCCCGGCCAGTTGTTCGGAATTGCACGGGCACTGGGACGCGACAGTTATCCAGCCACCGCCGTTGCCGCGAGCGAGGCGCTGATCCTCTCCTGGCCAACCGCGCTGTGGGACAGTTTCATCGCCGACTACCCAGGCTTTGCCACGGAGACCTATAAAACGGTCGGCGCCCGTATTGGCGAGATGAACACCCGCATCATGGAGATGTCGACACAACATGTCGAACAACGGGTTGCCCGGGCTTTGCTGCGATTGATCAATCAATCCGGCACCAAGGTCGCGCAAGGAATCGAGATCGGATTTCCGATCACCCGTCAGGATGTTTCAGAACTCACAGGCACCACGTTGCACACGGTCAGCCGCCTGCTCAGCGCCTGGGAGAAGGACGGTATGGTCAGCAGCAAGCGCAAGAAAATCACCATCTGTGACCCCCATCGGCTGATGCTCCTCAGCGATCCATAACGGTGCCACCGGCGCGGAGCAGGCGTGGTGTGCCTCCGCTGCACCGACATCTTCTGATCGGATGGAAAACTGGGATCAGCCCCGGTTCTGGCGCGCGAGTTCAACGGCGTCTGCCAGCGCGGCGCGAAACACCTCTTCATCCAGATGATATTCCGCGCAGGCTTCGCTGACGGAATGAAACGGGCTGACCATACAGCCAACACAGAGCATATCGTGGTCCATGAAGACCCGGACCGTCTCCGGCCAGGTCATCATAAGGACATCCAGCGGCAGATCGGGGTCGTCCAGTTTTGGCGGCGGCATGACGGGTCAATCCTCTCTCTGAGGTCAGGCTAGCAGTGGCAATCGCGCCAAACCTTGCGCTTGCACAACCTTTGCCTCTGCTGCCCGGGCTATCACCAAGCGATCAGCAACTGCCGGAAAGGGCCACGCCATGGCTGAATTTCTGACTAAGTCGCGGGCGCGCAATGTGTTCTACGGAGGATCGATTTTCTTCGTCGTGGTGTTCATTGGCATGACCGTGCACAGCCACCGCTACGTGGTGACAACCTCTACCGCAGGAATGCCCCTGACCGAAGCCGTCACACTGGGTAAACGGGTCTGGGAACGACACTCCTGCATCAACTGCCACACGCTACACGGCGAGGGGGCATATTTCGCGCCGGAAGTCGGCAATGTGATGACCAGATGGGGTGTTCAGGATGACCCTGAAGAAGCCTTTGAAATCTTGAACAGCTGGATGGAGAGCCAGCCCAGCGGTGTCGAGGGGCGCCGTCAGATGCCTTATTTCGAGTTGACCGAAGAGGAAACACGCGGCCTGGCCGAATTCCTGCGATGGGCCGATCAGACCGACACTCAGGGCTGGCCGCCGAATGACGCGGGCTAAGGGAGAGACATCATGAAATATCAATCTCAAAAGGTCGCTCAGGCCTATTTCATCTGCGCGATGGTGCTATTCGCAATTCAGGTCCTCGGCGGGTTATTGGCAGGTTGGGTCTATGTCTCCCCCAATTTCCTGTCAGAGCTGCTGCCCTTCAATATTATCCGTATGCTGCATACCAATGCGCTGATCGTCTGGTTGCTGCTCGGCTTCTTCGGCGCGGCCTACTTCCTGATCCCGGAGGAATCGGAGCGGGAGATTTACTCGGTCAAACTGGCCTATCTGCAGCTTGCGATCCTGATGATCGGCACACTTGGGGCGGTCGGCTCCTATCTGGTTGGTATCCACGGTGGGCGCGAATTTCTGGAGCAACCGCTCTGGGTGAAGTTTGGCATCCTCGTTGCCGCGCTGATCTTCCTCTTCAATGTGTCGATGACAGTGCTGGCGGGGAAGAAAACCGCGATCACCAATGTGTTGTTGATGGGGCTATGGCTGCTGTCGCTGCTGTGGATCTTTGCCTTCATCAACCCGGAAAACCTCTCTCTGGACAAGATGTACTGGTGGTTTGTTGTCCACCTCTGGGTGGAAGCAACCTGGGAACTGGTGATGGCGGCGATCCTTGCCTTCCTGCTGCTGAAGCTGACCGGGGTCGACCGTGAAGTGGTTGAAAAATGGCTTTATGTTATCGTCGCCACCGCTCTTTTCTCGGGCATTTTGGGCACCGGTCACCATTTCTACTGGATTGGTTTGCCCGGCTATTGGCAGTGGGTTGGCTCGATCTTCTCAACGTTTGAGGTGATCCCCTTCTTCCTGATGATGTCCTTTGCCTTTGTGATGGTCTGGAAGGGACGCAAGAACCACCCCAACAAGGCTGCTCTTTTGTGGTCGCTCGGGTCCAGTACTGTCGCCTTCTTCGGTGCGGGTGTCTGGGGGTTCCTGCACACGCTGCATGGGGTCAATTTCTACAGCCACGGCACCCAGATCACTGCTGCACATGGGCATCTGTCCTTCTACGGGGCTTATGTGGCGCTGAACCTCGCGATCTTTACCTACGCGATGCCAATGCTGCGTGGACGGGCGCCGTATAATCAGGTTCTGAATATGGCCAGCTTCTGGCTGATGACCGGCGGCATGGCGTTCATGACCTTCGTGCTGACCTTTGCTAGCACCATTCAGACCCATATGCAGCGCGTCATCGGGGACTATTACATGGATGTGCAGGACAGCCTGTCGATTTTCTATCTAATGCGGTTCGGGGTCAGCGCTGCGGTTGTGATCGGGGCCTTGCTGTTCATCTACGCGCTTTTGGTGGTGCGCCGGGATGAGGTGATTGCACCCGGACCAGCGCATAAGACCGGCACGGTTGCGGGGGAGTAAGTCATGAACATGCATGCCCCCCGCCCGATCCCGCATTACCATGAAATTGCTCAGGAATGCGCATTGTTCGAAACCGCCCATGCCCAAGGCCTGCCCCTTCTGTTGAAGGGGCCGACCGGCTGCGGCAAGACACGGTTTGTCGAACATATGGCAGCCCGGCTCGATCGGCCGCTGTATACCGTGGCCTGCCATGATGATCTCTCCGCCGCTGACCTGATTGGACGCTATCTTCTGAAAGGGGGCGATACCCATTGGGTCGATGGTCCACTGACCCGCGCCGTGCGCGAGGGGGGCATCTGCTATCTGGATGAGGTTGTCGAGGCGCGCAAGGATGTCACCGTGGTGCTTCATCCACTGACCGACAATCGTCGCACGCTGATGATTGACCGCACCGGCGAGGAACTGGTGGCGCCTCCCGGGTTCATGTTGGTCGCCTCTTACAATCCCGGCTATCAGAACGTGCTGAAGCGGCTCAAACCTTCGACACGGCAACGGTTTCTCTCAGCCAGTTTCGATTTTCCCGATCCGCAGTCGGAATGCGCCATCGTCGCTCAGGAAAGCGGGCTGGATGTGTCGAAGGTGCAACCGCTGGTGCGGTTGGCCGGTCATATCCGCGCCCTGTCGGGCATGGATCTGGAAGAGGGCGTGTCGACCCGGCTGCTGATCTATACCGCCAGTCTGATCCACCGCGGCATGCCAATTGAACCAGCGCTGGAGGCCGCGATCATCGAACCTCTCACCGATGAAGAGGATATCAAACAAGCGCTGCGCGATCTGATCGCGACGATCTACGGGTAGCGCTATGAAATTGCTCGACCTGATGGAGCCGGAGGAAACTGTTGGCAACCTCTGGCACGATATGGCCAGCAATCTCGCCGGTGAGGTCGCAGAGGATGGCGCGACGCTGTCTGCTGCGGCCTGCCGGTTGCAGGATCTGAGGCCCAGCCTGGCAGTGCTGTTTCGCGCCTTGGGCGGGGCCGCGTCAGTCGATCTGGTGGAGGCACCTGCAACGGTGGCACAGCACCGGCGATCCCTGACGCACCGGGTTGCGGCGGATCGGATGCGCGAGTTTATTCCACGTTACGACGGTAGGCGATTGGCCCTGCCCCCGGTGATGGCCTGCTTTCCCCGCTATGAGCTGAACCGGGCTGCCTATTTCTGGCTGGTCGCACAGGCTGCGGTCGCTGATCCGGCAGAGCTGCAACCGCAGCCAACCAAATCAGCCCACGCTGCCGATCTGGCCCGGATCCGGGCCACCCTCGCCGCCAGCCACCGTGCCGCCCAGCATTGTCCCGGCCTGCGGCAAACCTACCGACAAATGGCAAGCCTGTGCCTGGAACAGCGCAAGGCGCAGCCAGCCCATGCCGCTGATCGTATGGTCGCAGAACAGGTTCTCGCGGCTTTGTCTCAAGATCCTTGGGAGGTCACGACCGACCAACCGCTGAGCACAGATTTGCCAACGGAGGCGGGGCGCTATCTGCCGTTTGCACCGGTACCGTTCTGGCTCCGTTTTGAGGCTCCCGGCCACGCCGCAATGGCCGCAGAAGAATCCGCCGAGCAGGCGACCGCGCTGCCGACTGCGGCAAGCAGCAGTCGCAAGCTGGGCGCGCGCATTGATCAGGATCAGGCGCGCCGCAAGGACAGCTTCATCCTGCATCGGTTTGAATCCATCCTGTCCTGGGTGGAGTCGATGAATATCAACCGCAGCGTTGATGATGATGACCCTGACAATGCCCAAAAGGCCGCAGAGGATCAGGATCTTATCCCGCTTACCAAGCATGACCGTCGGCTGGCGTCCCGGTTGCGGCTGCATCTGGATCTATCGCCTGCAGATGCCGAACACGAACGGCTGAGTGCGGAATACACCTACCCCGAGTGGAACCATCTCAGCCAATGTGAGATGACGGATCACTGCCGCGTGCTTGAGGCGGATGCACAGCCTGACGCGCAGCATCCCTTTCGACCCGACCCCCGCCAGATCCGGATGGTGCGTCGCCAGTTCGAAGCGTTGCGTCCGCGCCGCATCCTGCAGCCACGGCAAGTCGACGGCGCCGAGCTGGATCTGGATGCAGTTATTTCCAACCAAGCCGATCTGGCGGCGACCGGGCGTGGCAGCGATCGGCTTTGGCAGAGCGCACGCCAACAGCAACGCGATCTCTCGGTTGCCTTTCTGATCGACACCTCGCGGTCCACTGAAGCCGCGATTGCTGACAGCAGTGTGATCGACATTGCCCGCAACGCTATGGCGGCGCTGGCTCTTGGGATTGACATTGCAGGCGACAGATTGGCGATCTGGGGGTTTTCATCCCTGCGCCGCGACCGGGTGTTCCTAACCCGCTGCAAGGGGTTTGACATGCCGATGTCCGATGCTGTCACCGCCAATATCGGTGCGCTGCAACCGGGCCACTACACCCGTCTTGGGGCCGCGATCCGCCACGTCAGCGCCCAGCTGGCGGCAGAGCCATCCAGCCGCAAGCTGCTGATTGTCCTAACAGATGGCAAGCCCAATGATCTCGACCATTACGAAGGTCAGCACGGTATTGAAGACAGCCGCATGGCCGTACGTAGCGCCCGCCGCGCGGGCCAAAGCCTGCATGGCATCATCATCGACGAAGACGGTCAGGACTGGTTCGCCCGGATTTTCGGCCGCGGCGGGTTTTCGCTCCTGCCGAACCCTACCCGACTGTCACGGGCCCTGCCCGACATCTACCGTAGTCTGACACAGGAGAGCTGACATGCGTTATATCTTATCCGGAATCGTCTGCGCCGCGATCACTGCCCTGCCCGCGCTGGCCACGGGTTTCGACCGCCCGGCCCCGCAGGCGCAGTCTGCAACCGCTGAGTTCTGGTTTGCGCTGGCCTGTATTGCGCTGGTGCTGGCCCTTGCGGCGGTGCATGTCTTGGTGGCAAGGCGATGACATCGCAGGCGGGCTGGTCGCGCAGGCGTATCGCAATCGCACTTTATCCCTTTGGTGTAGGCGCGATGGCCGTCAACGTCTTCTTTGCCTCCCTGATCACCAGCTGGCTTGGGTTGCCGGTGTTGGGAACCGCCGCCTCCATCGCGATCGGCGCGCTGATTGCGGTGCCCGCCACTTACGCCTTCGCCGGACATATCCGGCGCCTGATGGACACAGCGCAGCCCTAAGTATTTTAAGAAACGGATCTGACCTATGACAGTGACAACAGACGCAGGTCGCAAGGATGTAATCGCGCCAACTTGGCCCCCCGCCATTCTCTCCTATGGCTTCCGCCCGTTTTTCTTCCTCGCCGCGCTTTGGGCCGGGCTGGCGATGATCGCCTGGATCGGACTGCTGAGCGGCGCGCTGACGCTCCCGATCATGCTTGATCCGGTCTCCTGGCACGCCAAGGCATTCCTGTTTGGATACCTCAGTGCGGTTCTGGCTGGCTTCCTACTCACGGCGGTTCCAAATTGGACCGGGCGGGCGCCGCTCAAAGGCTGGCCGTTGCTGGGTTTGGTGCTGCTCTGGCTCGCAGGGCGCGTCACCACCCTATTTGCCGCAGATCTGCCTGCTGTCGTTGTGGCCTTTGTCGATCTGAGTTTTCCACTTATCCTAGGATCGGTGATCTTGCGCGAGATCATCGCGGGGCGCAACTGGCGCAACCTTGTTGTTTTAGTGTTGCTGGGGCTGCACACATTGGCGCTGCTGCTGGTACATCTGGAAACAGCAGGAGGCGGATACCCGGCGCAAGGCCTTGGCATGCGCTTGGGATTGGCAACGGTGATTGGCATGATCTGCCTCATTGGTGGTCGCATCATCCCCAGTTTCACGGGTAATTGGCTCATCAAGAGGGGCGTTGATGCCCGTCCCGCCAGCCCGATGCAGCGATTAGACAAGGCTGTCTTGGCTATCAGCCTGCCCGCCCTTGGTGTCTGGGTGGCGATGCCTGATCATCTCGCTGCGGCCGTCGCATTGACGATCTTTGCAATAGGGCACCTGCTGCGCATGGGGCGCTGGCAGGGACACCGCACGGCGTCAGAACCATTGCTCGCGGTGCTGCATCTGGCCTATGCGATGATCCCTGTCGGCGCGGGTCTCATGGCTATGGCGCAAATACCGCAGGTGCCACTGGACGCAGCCGCTGCACAGCACCTCTGGATGGCAGGCGCCATTGGCATGATGACCCTTGCGGTAATGATACGTGCCACGCTGGGCCATACAGGGCGACCGCTGGTGGCTGGCCCCGGCACAAAACTGATCTTGCTGGCGCTCCTGATGGCAAGCGTCGCCCGAGTTGTCGCCGGGATCGGGGTAGGCAGCGCCGATTGGCTCTATCACCTCTCGGCTACGGCCTGGTGCGCCGCATTTTTTGGATATGTGCTGGTCTATGGGGCTGCTCTTTTCTCAGCCAGACGGGCCGCCGGGCAGGCATAGCGCCTTGTCACAGCCCAGACCCATTATCGCACAACACATGATCCCTTTGGTCTGCAAAGCCCTGTTTCCACCTCAGAACCACTCGCAATTTAACCGCAGTCACACTACGACACTCTCTATGCGATTCGCGGTTCATATCTTTCCACGACTGGCCATGATTCTGGCGCTCGTGTTGGCCCTGGCCAGCACTGGTTTTGCGCATACGATTGAGCGCGCCGAAGACTCCCCCGACTACGCGGCCTTTGTCGCGGCAGGCGGTGCACTCAGCGATCTATGTGGCGACAGTCAGGATCCGGGGCACGGCACTCTCGCACAATGTGAAGCCTGCCGACTGGTTGCAGCCGCGCTGATACCCGGCCATCCGGCAATACCCGGCGTCGCATGGGTGCAACGACCAACGGCCTCCGCTCCATTGGTGACGAGACCGCACAGCACGCTTTGGCGTGATCCGGCTCATGGCAGCCGTGCTCCTCCCGCGCTTTTGACAACGCTTCTCTGACGTCAATTGCAACTCAGGTGCTGTGGCAACAACAGCATCCAAAGGCCTGGAGCCAACCCATGAATATGCCCAATTCTACCGCGCAGCCGCAGGGCAGCGCGCAAAAACTCTATTTTGCCGCCTGGCGGTGGCACTTCTACACTGGTCTGTTTGTCATTCCCTTTCTCGCTGTGCTTGCGGTTACCGGCCTCGCCATGCTGTGGATCGCTTGGATCGATGGCCGCGATGGTGAGCGTACGCCGGTGGTTGCGCAAGAACAGGTTCAGCCGCTCTCGGCGCAGGCTGAAGCCGCACAAGCACGCCTGCCAAACGGCGAGCTAAGACAATATGTGGCCCCCCGCGCCGCCGACCGCGCAGCGCTTTTCCGTGTCGATCACGAGGGCGATGCCATCATGATCGCGGTTGATCCCTATTCTGCGGAGGTCATCGAGACCTTCCTGCGCCGCAGCGGTTGGTATGATTTTGCGGATAATCTGCACAGCGATCTGATGCTCGGCGTCAGTGGTGACCGCATTCTGGAAACCGCTGCCTCATTGGCCTTGGTGCTGATTGCAACAGGCCTTTACATGTGGTGGCCCCGGACGATTGGGTGGCGTCGCGCGCTGCTGCCAAGCCCGGGACGTGGCCGCAGCCTGTGGAAATCCCTGCATGGTGTTGTCGGCATCTGGATCTCACTGTTTCTTATGCTGTTTCTCATTTCCGGCCTCGCCTGGGCTGGCGTTTGGGGGGCAAAATGGTGCAGGCCTGGAGCCAGTTCCCAGCCGAAAAATGGGACAATGTCCCGCTGTCCGACGATATTCATGCCAGTATGGATCACGCCCGTCGCGAAGTTCCATGGGCGCTGGAACAAACGCCGATGCCCGCCTCGGGCAGCGATGTGGGACTGGTTGGTGTGACTACTGCTGTCGTCGACCTCGACAGCATCGATGCCCTCGCCCGCCGCATCGGGTTTGAGGGGCGATACCAGCTGAGCATTCCGCGCGGCGACACTGGCGTCTGGACCGTCAGCCGGGATTCAATGAGCACAGACAGCACCAACCCCACCTCCGACCGGACCGTTCATGTGGATCGCTACACAGGCAAGATCCTGGCCGATGTTCGGTTTGCCGACTACTCCTGGGCGGGCAAGGCGATGGCGGTTGGCATCGCCCTCCACATGGGGACCCTGGGTCTATGGAGCGTTCTCGCAAACACGCTGGTTTGCCTGTCCGTCCTGTTCCTGTGTGTCAGCGCAATCGTGCTCTGGTGGAAACGCCGCCCGACCAAAGCTGGCCGTCTTTCGGCACCGCCAATGCCAAAGGAACTGCCCCTCTGGCAGGGCGCGGTCCTGGTTGGCCTGGCCGTGTCCATGGCGTTTCCGATGGCAGGGCTGGCACTTCTGGCGCTGCTTGTTGTTGACTGGATGTTCCTGTCCCGCCTCCCGGCCCTGCGCCACAGGCTGACGTAACATTTCCTCCGATGCGCGCTGACATGTTTCGGCGCGCATTATCTCCACGGGAATAGTTGTCCAGAGAATAAGGGGCGAGACATATTGAACTGTCGTGCTCTCTGGCTGTGAACAAAGTACTCTCAGGTGTTTGATCCCATGGTTTGATGACGTGATCCTTTTGTTGGAATGGAAGGAGGCCTTGTAGGATAAGTTTATCGTGGCAGCGCCACCTACTGTTAGCCAGCAGGCGATTTGCACAGCCGATCCGCCGACAGGGCACGCATGCCCACAGCGCAGTAACACCGCACTCCAATGGCTGGCAGGGTTATGCGTAGCATGATCCCAAGAAGCGCAAGCTTTGATCGCGGAGTTGAGCCGGGAACTGGGGATCAATCCCAAGACGGTGGTGGAGTGGCGCAAACGATAGACTATCGAGGGTCAGAGGACCAGGCCGAAAGACCCCTGCTCAACCGTTCTCCGCAAAAGAGAGGAGGCGTCGGAAATCGCATTCCGGCGGTGATAGAGGTTCGACACGTTTGTCATTCACCTGCCAGCCAGCGTCTCTCGGTAGGGCCGCAACCCGGCCCAACCATATCGGTCTTTTTGACGTCTCAGCTCAATCATGTCGGCGATCAGGCGTTCCTCGTCTGCACACCCCTCAAGCAAATCGCTGCTGTGTGAACCGATGTTTGCTCAGAACGCGGTAACCGCAACGCTCAGAAACCTTCATCTTGCTGCGAATGTGGTCGATGCAGGCCCGGCGGTGCGAGGGGCTCCGAAGTTTCTCTTTGCGGCCTTGAATAGGATTAATCTGTCCAGTGTCAGGTCCGAAACTGCTCGGCGAAGACGCTCATTCTGCTTCTGCAGCCGCTTCAGTTCGTTGAAACGTTTTGTGCCCATTCCGCCATATTTTTCTGCCAGCGGTAATAAGTTTGCTCTGCCGCACCCATCTGACGGTTCGCATCAATCCGGGCATGCCTTGTCCCGTCAAAGCTTCGATTTGCGGTAACCTCACGACAATATCTTCGGGTTTGGGCCTCTTTGTCGCCAGCTATGGTCCTCCGTTTCTTATTTGCACGGGCGGAACATTTCTTAAAATGACCAATGAAGCCGTCTGCCGCAAAAGACAGGCCATGTGTAATCTTACGAAAGAGGTAGTGGCGGACCGAGGAGGATTCGAACCCCCGACCCCTTGATTCGTAGTCAAGTACTCTATCCAGCTGAGCTATCGGTCCACTGCGGCGGGGTTTATGCGCAGTTATGCGTCGGTGCAAGCTAAAAGCGAAGGGCCGGAGAGATTTTTCTCCGACCCTTCAAATGACCAGTTCCAGCGTAGTTGTCAGAAACCCAATTTCGAGCGGGTCTGCCGAACCTGAGTCTGGAATTTATAACCGCGCACCATGCCTGTGTCTTTTCCCATCGGCCACCATTCTGGATCATTTGGCCAGCTGCGCCACATGACGCCCCAAGCATCAACAACATGGCTAATGCAGGATTTGTCGCTTGCGCTGGCGCCCGCGCGGCGCCCACTGGGGTAATACCAGACAAGATCCTGACACATCTGGCCGTTGGCATCCACGCTCCAAGTCCCGGCACCAAGGTTGTCACTTTGGTCAGCGCACCATGCCCTTGCCTGACCGCCGGGACCAAAGTAGATCCCCCCACCACAATTGTTGGTCCAAAGCTCAGTCTTTCCAGAGTAGATCTTGGCGATTTTCTGCGGGCTTGCGATTTTCGCGCTGCGTGGCAGTGGGTCGGCAGCTGCCGCCATTGGCAGGACGCAAGAAAGGGCTGCGGCAACGAGTTTACACTTAACATTCATCATCTTTTACCTCCTTCGATGAGCCGAATTCGGCTCGTTTGTTGCCGCCAGGATGCCCAGAAAGTAGCTCTCTGAGTGCTGCCGCCGGGTGGTTGGCAGGATATCTGGCCCGATCACCGCTATATCAGAACAGAAAGTGGTCTGCGCTTTGCAGTTCAGAAAAGGTCGTATCCTCGACCAGAATGGTCACATTGGCAAAATAGATTGCGGCATCGTCGCCAACTTGGGCGAAATCCACATCGTCCATGCTCTCCGCCCCGCGACCCAGTTTGATGCGATCAACGCCAACCTCAAAATCAGTTATGCGATCTGTGTGGTCGCCCTCGTTAAACACAAAGATATCGGCCCCGTCACCTCCGGTCATGAGGTCATCTCCGGTTCCGCCGTACAAGCGATCTACACCGGCGCCGCCGCGAATTGTGTCACTGCCTGACCCACCGATCAGGCGATCATTGCCTCGACCACCCCCAAGAAGGTCGGCTCCCACGCCGCCGAAGACGACATCACGGCCTACTCCGCCGCGAAGTACATCGTCGCCGCCGTTTCCGTGCAACGTGTCGGCTCCCGAACCGCCGCGAAGAACATCAGCACCCAAACCCCCGGTCAGGAAATCATTACCAGCACCAGCCGCTACGGTATCGTCGCTGGCGCCCAACGAAACCCGATCGCCGCCAGCATAGGTTCGAATTGCTGTTACATTGTCATTCAAGAGTGCGGTGATCTGGTCATCGCCGGACAGCAGCTCTCGTGCGACGTCTTCGGCGCGCAAGGATACGAAACGGTCAAAGCTCATCGAGATGTCAGAAATCGACACAATCGGGGCGCCATCAAGCGAATGATCCATAGAGAAAATCTGCCAGTCGGCCTGATCTTCGCTAGCGAAATCGCCGCCGAGACGCAGAATTGAACCATCTTCGCCGGTCTGCTCAAGCTCAGTAGGCGAGACGATGGTTCCAAACGATGTACGAGAGGTCTCAAACCCGTCAAAGGCCAAGTAGTTGCTCAGCGAGGACACGCCTGGAAACGACGCAACGAATACATTTGCCATTGAGGGCTCTCTTTCGCATTGGATGGAACGATTTGATTAAAAGCGATAGGGTTTTTCCGAACTGCGCGCAAACTTTTGGCCGACAATCATGGTTAACAAGGCATTAATGGGCGCGCATCACGCACAATGAGCCTCAATGTCATCGACTGTTTCTTGATCAACGATGAGGGTTCGGCGCTGTTTGCCTTTGCTGCGCTCTGATTCTCGGGGGTGCGCCTATTCGGGGATCGCGCGGCGCTAGGCAGAAGGTGGCGCAGATGCTTGATCGTTGTGCGCAAGTTTCAGCACAAGTCGCCACATTCGGTTTCGCCGTCGAAGCTGATTCTGCCGCTCTGAATCGGAGCCGCCCTATGTGATAGGTGGGATGCGGGTTTGCCTCTAATGGAGCGATTAGATATTCAACATATTGAAATATATTAGTAAATATAGCTATACGCATTTTGCATAGCCGCATTGCAATCGGCATTGGATTGTTCGCCAGCCCTGCGATACCGATGAAATAACAATATCGTAACGGGAGGACGAATAATGAAACATTTTGCGAGCACGCTCGCTGTTGCCACGCTGACGGCAACCCTGAGCACGGCAGCAATGGCGGAAGTGACCATCAAGGTCGCCTATGATGCTGATCCGGTTTCGCTGGACCCGCATGAGCAGTTGTCGGGTGGCACGCTGCAGCTTTCGCATATGGTTTTTGACCCGCTGGTGCGCTGGACCAAAGACCTGCAGTTCGCACCGCGGCTGGCCGAAAGCTGGGAGCAGATCGACGACACCACAATGCGCTTCAAACTGCGCGATGGTGTAACCTTCCATAGCGGCAACGCGCTGACGTCGGCTGATGTCGACTGGACCTTTGACCGCCTGAAGGCCAGCCCCGATTTCAAAGGTATCTTTGCACCTTTCACCGACGTCGAAGTGGTGGATGAGCTGACGTTCGACCTGAAAACATCCGAGCCCTATCCGCTGATCCTGCATACTGCGACGTATATTTTCCCGATGGACAGCCAGTTTTATTCCGGCACCACCGAGGACGGTAAAGACAAGGCTGAACTGGTTAAGCACGGCGACAGCTTCGCCTCGCGCAATCTTTCCGGTACTGGCCCCTTCACTGTCACCGAGCGTGAGCAGGGCGTGAAGGTTATCTTTGACCGCTTTGATGGTTATTGGGACACCGCTTCTGAGGGCAATGTCGACAAGATCATCCTCACGCCGATCAAGGAAGATCCGACACGCGTCGCCGCGTTGCTGGCAGGCGATGTTGATTTTATCGCCCCCGTTCCGCCGACGGACCTGAAGCGGGTTGAGGAGCATGACGGTACCACGCTGATCACCGAGCCTGGCACACGTATCATCACGTTCCAACTGAACCAGAACCGTGTAGAAGCGTTCAAAGATGCACGCGTTCGCAAGGCGATCGACTATGCCGTGAACAACGCAGGCATCGTGGACCGCATCATGCGTGGTTTCGGTACCGTTGGTGCACAGGCCAGCCCGGCTTAGCTACCTTGGTTATGATGAAAGCCTGACGCCGCGCTTTGACGTGGAGAAGGCCAAAGCTCTGATGGCGGAAGCTGGCTATGCGGATGGCTTCTCGGTCACCATGATGGCGCCGAACAACCGCTATGTGAACGATGACAAAATCGCGCAGGCCGTGGCTTCGATGCTGGCAAAAATCAACATTAAAGTTGATCTGCAGACGATGCCCAAGGCGCAGTATTGGCCGACATTCGACGAGCGTGCGGCAGATATGATGATGATCGGCTGGCACGCGGATACCGAAGACTCAGCGAACTTCCACCAGTTCCTGACCCATTGCCCGGATGAAACCACCGGCAACGGCCAGTACAACTCCGGTAACTACTGTAACCCGGAAGCGGATGCGCTGATGGCGGAAGCCAATGCGACGACCGACCAGACCAAACGCGGTGAATTGCTGCGCAAGCTGGAAGGCATCCTTTATGAAGAAGCCGCCTTCATTCCGCTGCACTGGCAGAATCTGGCCTGGGGTGCGCGCGATGGTGTCCACGCTGAAAAAATCGTGAACGCTCTGAACTTCCCCTACTTCGGCGATCTGAAAGTCGACTGATAGGTTTCTGGCCGGGGCGGCAGCGCTGCCCCGGCTCTTTTGAAATATTCCCCAGATTTTCACCACTTCTTTATGGGCATGTCCCTGCCGCCCGCCGGGCGTCAATGGCGTTGTGCCCATCAACAAGTGACTGATACAAGGTAACTCAAACATGCTCGCCTACCTCGTGAAACGCGTGTTCCAGGCCATCGCGGTGATGTTTGCCATCTCGCTGATCGGCTTTGCCATTCAGGACAACCTCGGTGATCCCCTGCGGGAACTGGTCGGTCAGTCCGTCTCCGAAGAGGTCCGTCAGCAGCTGCGCGACGAACTGGGCCTGAACGACAGCTTCGTAACCCAATATGTCCGCTTTCTCGGCAACGCCCTTCAGGGCGATCTCGGCACCAGCTACTTCTTTAAGGAACCAGCGCTGGATGTGATCCTGAAAAAACTTCCGGCAACGCTTGAGCTGGTTATGGGTGCAACCCTGATCATTGTTGGCCTGTCCGTGCCCCTCGGCGTCTACACTGCGATCAAACCCAATACGATCCTCAGCCGCCTGATTATGGGCATCTCGATTGTCGGGATTTCCGTTCCGGTGTTCCTGACTGCGATCCTGATGATTTTTGTGTTCTCCGTCGAACTTGGCTGGTTCCCTTCTTATGGGCGCGGCGACGTTGTGCATGTGTTTGGCTACTGGGACACAAATTTTGCCACCGCAGATGGCTGGGTGCATATCCTGCTGCCCTCCATCGCGCTGGCCTCGATCATGCTGCCGCTGTTCGTGCGCCTGATCCGGGCTGAGATGATGGAAGTACTGCAGAGCGAATATGTGAAATACGCCCGCGCCAAGGGCATTCGCCCCTATCGCATTTATTTCATCCACGCGCTCAAGAATACGTTGCTGCCGGTGATCACCGTTGGCGGTGTGCAGATCGGAACGATGGTGGCCTACACCATCCTGACGGAGACCGTTTTCCAGTGGCCCGGCATGGGGTTCATGTTCCTGGAGGCGGTGAACCGCGTCGATACCCCGCTGATCGTGGCATATCTCATCATTGTGGGGTTCATCTTTGTGGTCACCAACACCATCGTCGACCTGATCTACGGGCTCGTCAATCCAACTGTTAATATCGCGAGGATGGGCGCATGAGCAGCCTTAGCACAAACCAAAGCACACCATCGCGGTTCAGCTAAGCTTTGGAACTCAAATATGGGCTACAGCTTTCGGCGCAATCCGGTAGCGATGGTCTCCTTCGCGGTCTTCTTGGTCATTACCATTGCCTCGGTTCTGGCACCGGTATTGGCTCCGTTTGACCCCTATGATCCAGCCCAGATAGATATCATGAACAGTGAATATCCACCGGTCTGGATTGACGGGTCGGATCCCCAGTTTGTGTTCGGCACCGATGATCAGGGACGCGATCTGTGGTCCACCATCCTTTATGGGACACGGTTATCGCTGTTGATTGGTCTCTGCGCTGTGGCATTGCAGGCTTTCCTCGGGATCTCCATCGGCTTGGTGGCTGAGCTATGTCGGCGGGCGGATCGATAGCCTGCTGATGCGCTTTGCCGATATCCAGCTGTCGTTCTCAACATTGATGGTGGCCATCATCTTTCTTGCGGTGACGCAGGCGATGTTCGGCAGCGAGACCTTCAATCAATATGCAATCTATTTCCTCATCGCGGTGATTGGCGTCGCCGAATGGCCGCAGTACGCC
Source organism: Phaeobacter sp. BS52 (assembly GCF_045040595.1). NCBI lineage: Bacteria > Pseudomonadati > Pseudomonadota > Alphaproteobacteria > Rhodobacterales > Roseobacteraceae > Phaeobacter > Phaeobacter sp. BS52. Next base: position 34,371 of record NZ_CP090664.1, read on the forward strand.
CGCACTGTGCGCGCCACTGTTCTCGCCGAGAAGAAGAAAGAATACATCGACAGCGCGCGTGTGCTGGGCTTTGGCCCGATGCGGATCATGGTCCGCCATATCCTGCCCAACTCACTGTCACCGATCTTTGTGATCTCCACCGTGCAGGTCGCCAACGCCATCATCTCCGAGGCTTCGCTGAGCTTTCTTGGTCTGGGCATGCCGCCGAGCCAGCCGTCACTCGGCTCACTGATCTCCTCGGGCTTCGATTACATTTTCTCGGGCAGCTGGTGGATCACCGCCATCCCCGGCGTGGTTCTGGTGGTCCTCGTTCTAGTCATCAATCTCTTGGGTGACTGGATGCGCGACGTGCTGAACCCGAAACTTTACAAAGGATAAGAGCGATGTCGTTGCTTTCCGTTCGCGACCTGACGGTCAAATTTGCGATGCGTGATCACACCGTCACCGCATTGAACCAGATTTCCTTCGATCTTGGCAAAGGCGAGCGCCTGGGCATCGTCGGGGAATCCGGCGCTGGCAAATCCATCACCGGGTTTTCGCTGATGAACTTGCTCAGCTGAGCCGGGCTTCATCGACAGCGGTCAGATCCTGTTTGGCGACAAGGATATCGTCAAACTGTCAGACGCCGAAATGCGCAAGATCCGCGGCAATCGCATGGCGATGATTTTCCAGGATCCGATGGTGACCCTCAATCCGGTGCTGACCATCGGCCAGCAGATGGTTGAGACGCTGAAGGCCCACCGCTCGCTGAGCAAAGCCGAGGCGGAACAGATCGCGGTACTGAAGCTGCGAGAGGTTTATATCCCCTCGCCTGAGGAACGGCTGAACCAATACCCGCATGAACTGTCCGGTGGCATGCGCCAGCGGATTATCATTGCGATGGCGCTGCTGCTTGATCCCGAACTGATCATCGCGGATGAGCCAACTACCGCGCTGGATGTGACCATTCAGGCGGATATCATGGAATTGCTGCTGGAACTGTGCCAGTCCAACAAGGTCGGTCTGATCCTGATCACCCATGACCTGGGTGTCGTTAGCCAGATGACGGAGCGCACCTTGGTAATGTATGCCGTAGCTAGCTGATTGAGGCTGGTCCGACCCGTGAGATCATCAACGACCCCCAGCACCCCTATACGCAGGGGCTGATCAATGCGCTGCCGCAACAGACTCTGCCGGGTCAGCGGCTGAAGCAGATCCCAGGAAATATGCCTGGTCTGGCATCTATCCCGCCGGGTTGCCCGTTCAGCCCGCGTTGCGAATATGCGGTCGACCATTGCCGCAAGGTCTTGCCGGAAACAGTCAGCTACCGTCAGGTCGAGGTCGCCTGTCACGAAGTCTCCCGCCTGCAGAATGCCAGCCTTGAGGAGGCAAGCGTATGACCATCCAGACACAAGACAGCAAACCATTGCTTGAACTGAAGAACCTTGAAAAACGCTTTGAGCTGGACAAAGGGTTTCTGGAAACCATCAAGCTGCGCGGTGGTCGCATCACCCGGGAAAAACGCGCTGTTCATGCGGTGAACAATGTCTCGCTTAGTGCTGATCGGGGCGAGGCGCTGTGTATCGTCGGTGAATCAGGCTGCGGAAAATCTACCGTCGCTCGTCTGGTAGCCGGGCTGCTGACGCCGAGCGGCGGCGAGATCCACTATGATGGTGAACGGATTGATGATCGCTCGCGCGGGGAGATGATGCCTCTGCGCAAGAAGATGCAGATGATCTTTCAGAACCCTTATGCCTCCCTCAATCCGCGCATGACAATTCAGCAAGCATTGGAAGAGCCGGTTCGCCACCACAATCCCTCGCTGTCGCGCGGCGAAGTTCGCGACAAGGTCTCAGAAGTGATGCGGTCGGTTGGTGTGGATCCCAGCTGGTCCAGCCGCTATCCGCATGAGTTCTCCGGCGGCCAACGCCAGCGGATCGCCATCGCGCGCGCGCTGACGGTGGACCCTGAATTCATCATCGCAGATGAACCTATCTCGGCGTTGGACGTCTCGATTCAGGCGCAGGTTCTGAACCTGATGCTGGAGGCGAAAGACCAGCGCGGTTTGACGTATTTCTTCATCACCCATGATCTGAGTGTTGTGGAGCATTTTGGCACTCGCGTTGCGGTGCTGTATCTCGGCACATTGTGTGAACTGGCCGATACCCGGACCCTGTTTGAGAACCCGAAACACCCATACACCAAGGCCCTGTTGTCGGCTGTCCCACAGTTGAAAGACCAGGGACAAAGCCACATCCGGCTGCAAGGTGAGATCCCGACTCCGATCAACTTGCCTCAAGGTTGCCCCTTCCAAACGCGCTGTGCATTTGCGAATGCTAGATGTCGCGAGTCGCGGCCACGGCCTCTGCGCCAGGCAGACGGCAGCACCGTCGCCTGCCACGCAGTCGAAGAAAATAGGCTAGACAGCTAAACACCGGAACCCCCGGCCCACTGGATGACCCCAGAACGGACCTAGGCAAGTTGGATATTATCTGGCTCAGAGATTTTGAAGCGCTGACAACGCATAAGAATTTTTCGCGCGCGGCGGAAGACCGCAATGTCAGCCAACCTGCATTCTCCAGGCGCATTCGTGCCCTGGAGGATGAGGTTGGCGTAAAGCTGATCAACAGGCAAACTTTCCCGCTGTCTCTGACGCCTGCTGGAGATGTGTTCCTGTCGCAGGCAAAAATAATCCTGCGCACATACTCTGAGACACTCGAACGCTGCCAGACCATTGATGCTGCTGGTGAAAACGTCATTCGTTTTGCGTCGTCACAGTCGCTTTACATGACGCATTTCCGAGACCACATCGAACCTCTGATGGAGGCTGGCGGGCTGGACGTTGATCTCAACTCAACCAGCTGGGCGGCCGATCAATTTGTGACCGCGCTGCAGCAGAGGTATTGCGACGTTATCCTGACCTATTGGCATCCGGCGATGGATTTCCTGTCCCCGCTGGAGGTCAGCAAATGCGACTACCTCACGCTGTCAGAGGACGAATTCATCCCGGTTTCAAAAACCGATGCTGACGGCAACCCGCTGTTTGATCTGCGCCGGGATGCCAAGCGGCAGATACCTCTTCTGTCGTATGGGAGCGCATCGGCTCTGAGATCGGTTCTGGACCACACTCTGCGCCAGCAGATTTCGCCGCCAAACCTGCTGGTGGTGAACCAGAATTCTCTGGCGAACTCAGTTAAGGCAATGATCCTTGAAGGTTTCGGGCTGGGGTGGCTCCCGCGCAAACTCTGCCAGGCCGAACTTACTGAGGGCCGCCTTGCGCTTGCCGGTGGGGAGGCGTTTGTGACCCCCATATCGGTCCGCCTTTATCGCGAGACCGAGAATAGCAAACCCACGTTGAACAGCCTTTGGCGGCGGATGGGAGATAGCGCGACGTCGATCAGCTGACGTCCACTCCGTTACGCCGTCGTTACCTCTGTTTACTATGATACCGCCTATGGCTCATCACCCTGTTGATGAGCGTGAATGAGCGCACTCCAGCTGGTATTGAGCGCAGGCGGAATGCAGCCGAACTACCTTTTTGCGAGTGTTTATATTTTGACTTCACGCAAAAGGCGCATAAAAGATGGTCTGAGTGCGCTGACCAGGGGTGGCGGCGTGCCATTGTATAGCGGTGCCATGGTCCTTGGCGCCCTATAGCATCTGAAGGGGTAACCATGGATATCAGTCAACTCAAGACCTTTGTCACTGTGGCAAGGGAAGGAAGTATCACGCGCGCGTCAGAATTGCTGTTTCGCAGTCAGCCTGCCGTCAGCGCCCACATCAAGACGATGGAAGACACGCTTGGCCTGACATTGTTCCAGCGTACACCACGTGGCATGAGCGTCACCACCGACGGCCAGCGGCTCTTGGTGGAAGCGCGGCAATTGCTAGATAATCACCAGAAATTTTTGGAGGAAGCCTCTCGCCTGCGTGGTCGTTTGGCCGGTCAGCTACAGGTCGGTGCCGGGCGCAACCTGGGATCAACTGAGGTGAGCCGCCTGCTGGCAGATCTGTCGAAGAACTTCCCAGATCTGGAAGTCGCTTTGCAACATGGCACCTCCTCCAGCGTGCTGGACGATATTCGCAATGGACGGCTGGATGCCGGCTTTTTCATTGATCCGGACGAAGCACATACCGATCTGGAAACGCTCGAAATTTCGCATTTTAGCGTCTATCTTGCCGCGGCCCCGGATCTGGTCCCGGAACGCACAGAACTTGACTGGGCTCGTCTCGAAGCTCTGCCTTGGATCTATCCGACGTATAGTTCATGCTGCGGTCGCATCGCGGAGCGTTTGTTTAAGGAAAACGGCATCCAGCCCGCCCGCATCATCAATGTTGACGACGAAACGATCACTCGGACCCTGATCGCAAGCGGTGCTGGGATAGGGCTGGTTCATGTCAGTTCTGCGGGGGCCGAACCGGTGAGCGGCGACATCGCGCTGCTTCTTGAGGTGCGCAAATCCACACGTGTCCTGTTCGCGCATCTCGCATCGCGTGCAAAAGATCCAATCATCAGCGCCGTGCGCGATCTGCTGAATACCGAACAGATGGCGATTCCTGCTTAACATCACGCCGCAACCACACCCAGAGACTGCCAGCCCAGCGGTGCTATCCACCCCTGCCAGCGCCTCAATACCGCTTTTGTTTGCCGGTTTTTTATTTTACAATAAACATATTGCTGATTTCACTTGTGTGGATAAAGTTCCGATAACTATTGAAGAATTGATTCCTGGTTTTCCAGCCAAAGTTATCCCTATAATCTTACTATGGAGCGCACAGATGAACCGCAAGCTGTACAGCCTATGTGGCGAAGACGGAATACGTCACTATTCACCACATGTATGGAAAATCATTATGGCCCTGAACCATAAAGGGCTAGATTACGACCTTATCCCGGTCTCTTTCGCAGATATCCCAAATGTTGAAGACGGAAGCTTTAGCAGCGTTCCAGTGCTGCGTGATGGCAATACGGTATTGGGGGAGAGCTTTGATATTGCCCGATATCTTGATGAAACCTATGCGGATGCCCCGGCCCTGTTTGATGGCAAAGGGGCGGTAGCGTTGACCCGTTTCGTGGAAAGCTACTGTAAGACCGTCCTCCACCCCAGTCTCGCAACCATTGCTGTCATGGATATGCACAATCTGATGTCCCCGGATGACCAGGTTTATTTCCGATCTGCCCGTGAACGTCGGTTTGGCATGCCACTTGAGACTATGGCCGAAGGGGGCGAGGACGAACGCGCGCGGCTGCCGGAAAAACTCGCGCCGGTACGCGATCTTCTGGCGACACAGGACTGGCTGTCAGGAGCGATGCCTGCCTATGCCGATTTTACCCTTTTCGGGATCCCTTCAATGGTGTAATGTATGCACCCCCAACACTCTGTTTGAAAACGATGATATCGTTTTCAACTGGTTTGAGCGCTGTCTTGACCTTTATGATGGCGTTGGTCGGAACTCAGCCCAGTCAGGCTGACACTGGCCTTCGTGCTCACACCCTCTGACTATCTTGCGTGTTATGGCTGCGGACCTCAAAAATATGTGGCGCCGCCCGCATGGCACACCCAGCAGTCCAGCGCCTGTTTCGTCCTCCGAGGAGGGTGAAACAGGCCATCTTTTTAGTGCAAACTGACGACCTCATAGCATGAGCGGCATTTCGCCTGCTTATCGGGCGACACGCCGGATAACGTGATCCGCTGTACCGACAATTTCCGCTTTTCCATGGCATTTGTGAGTTCATAACCCACTCCTCATCATACCTGAGGAACAGCATCAGGTTTTTCGAATTGTTCCGAGAAGCCTTTACCGTTTCGATGAGATCAAGAAATTAGATTCGTTGGAAACTGTGATGTAGGGCTGGTGCAAACCTAGACAAGAACCCACCGCAATAATCATAAAAATTTGCCCTTACCTCAATATCCAAATAAAATTTGGATAAACAGATGAGGAATTTCCAATGGCCCTATATGAATTCAATTAGCGGAAGAGACGAGTGATGGATCTTCAAATCGAAAATAACGCCGACGCCGAGTATATTCCGCACCCCGAAACATTCGGCTGGGTGAAACAGGTTCATACGCTAGGTCCGGCTGGTACCAATTGCGAGCGTGCAGCCCTATCCTGGGCATTGCGCCGGTGTCAGGGCGCTTCGGTAAAACTGCATCGGACGATGGAACAGGCCGCAGACAGTGTCGCCTGCCAGGATGGGGCAGTTTTGGTTGGCGTGGTGGCTTACCCGCATCTGCACTCAATCATCTACGAACATATTCAGAAGATGAAGCTGCTGGATGTGTTCATCATGAACACCGACAATATGGTTCTCGCCTCCCGCACCGGGGCGGCGCCCAAGATCTGCGCCACCCACCCTGCACCTGAAAAGCTACTCCCGATCACGGTTGAGCGACGCTTTGTCTCCAGCAATGTCATCGCCGCGCGTGACTGCGCCGAGGGCCACGCTGACGGCTGTATCACAACGCTCTGCGCAGCCGAGAAATTCGGGCTGCCGATCCTGCGCAAATTCGGTCCCGTTCCCATGGGATTTACCATCCATGGTCCGCTGGAAAAACGCGCCTGCCAGGACTGCACCCAGCACGCCTGATCCTGCCCCGATAATCTACACCAACAGGAGGGACATCATGTCCAACAAAGCCTTCGAAACCCCCGTCGAAATCCGTTACCGCGACACGGATTCCATGGGGCATGTCAGCAGCCCGGTTTACTACGACTACATGCAATCGGCCTACCTGGAATACATGCATGACCTTCTGGAGCTGCCAAAGTCCGAGAAGCTACCGCATATCATGGTCAAAACCTCCTGCGACTACATCTCTCAGGCGCTCTATGGCGACAACCTCGTCGTTTGCAGCCGGGTGATCAGCTTTGGCGGCAAGAGCTTCGAGATGGAGCATGTGATGCATATCGATGACGCGGATCGGCGAGTCGTGGCCAATGCAAAATCTGTCCATGTGATGTTCGACTACGACAAACAGGCCACCTATCCGGTGCCGGATGCCTTCAAGGAAAGCGTTGCGACTTTTCAGGAAACCGCCTGATCCCTGTTTGCGAGGACGAAGACATGCAATTGAATTGGACAGCCGAGCAACAGCAGACCCGCACCGCCTTTGCAGCGATCGGGAAAATGGCCGACCCGGATGAGCTGCACCTGGGGCGTCGTGCTTTTGATCAGCGCACTTGGGATCGGCTGACCGCCGCCAGCTTGTGGCGGATGATCGTGCCGCGCGACTTTGGCGGTGATGGCCGGGATTGGTGGGGGTTTACTGCCGCTTTGGAAGGCCTTTCGGCCACTTTGCGCACCCCTGGAATGCTGCTGTCGGTGATCGCGCAGGCTGGCATGGTACGCGCATTGGACCTCTATGGCAGCGACAGTCAGAAGCGTGAATATCTGGGCCGGATCCTCAATGGGGAGCTGAGCGCCACTGCAATCGCGGATCCTGACACCGGCACGGATGTGCGGGCAACGTCGTCACTGTTAACCCCCGGCCCCAATGAGACCTTCCGTCTGAACGGCGCAAAATACAACATTGCGCATGCCCCAGTCGCCAGCTTCATTCTTGTTGTCTGTAAGCTGAGCGACCACGGCCGTGAAGGCATTTCGCTGGTGTTGCTGGATGCCGATAGCCCCGGACTGACGATTGGTGCGCAGGATCGCAAGCTGGGCAATCTGGACCTACCGACCGGCCAAATGCGATTTGATGATGTGCCGCTCCACTACGGCCATCTTCTGGGCGAACCGGGCGCGGGCCTGCGTAATCTGGTCAACATCGTTTCGATGGGGCGGTTGTACTACGGATTGGCGGCGGCCTGGCTGATTGAACCTATGCTGTCTGAAGCGTTTGATTTCTCCAAAAAACGGACAACGTTTGATGTCCCGATCATCGAGCATCAGTATATTCAGAAAAAGCTGACCGATATTCGCATCGGCACCGAATGCGCAAAGTGGGTATCCTACGGCGCGCTGCACCAACTGCTCAGTGGTGCTCCGGAAGCCGCAATGACCTGTTCGATTTCCAAACTCGTCGGTGCGGAAACCATCGTTGAAGGCGCGATGGAGCTGATGAAGCTCTACGGCAGCAAAGGCTACCACGAAGGGCAGATTACCACCTTTCTGCGGGATGCTCTGGCGTTCTGTAGCGTGGGCGGCACTGAGGAAATGCACCGGCGCAACATTTTTGGCCAGATGACCCGGTTGCACGCTAAGGCCAAGAAAGCCGCCAATCCCGCGACACCAAAAACGCTGGAACCCGCCTAGAGCGAGCCAACCCGAATAAATAATGACTGGAGAGAGACGATGACCTCATCCCCTTGTGCCAAAGCTGCCGGAGCGGTCGCGGCCACAGCTGCGGCGCTCACGCTGATGGCACTCCCTGCCCTTGCGGTAGATAAACCCTCCGACGTGACACGTGCTGTGAGCACCATTGACTGGTCCGCCGCCAGGTCTGCAGTCGACGCGGCAAGTGCAGACGACCGAACCCTCACGGCTGCGTTTCTTGCCACCGAGCCTGATGGATTTGATGATATGGCAATGGCTGTCATGATCCTCGGGGCCAATACTGCTGCCGGTCTTCCAGCGTTTCGTGGGCAGGGTAATGCTTACGCTGCCTACTACCAGCTGGAGGGAGTGCAGGTCAGTGTCATGGGGAGCCGAACGCACCTTGTGGACGTACCCGGCCTGTCTTTCAAACACGACGCGCGATCCTACGAGTCCACGGGCGACGGGGCTGATCACATGCTCAGTCGCTTTGGTGGGACATACACCCTGCGGATCACCTGCGATGCGCCGACCGAGGACGCGCGCTGTATCAAACCAGACTATCTTGCCGAACTAGCCGGATCCCTCACCGTGGTGAAGGGAGCGGATCAATGACACCACGCGCAACAAGCCTCTATTGCGGTGCTCTCGCCCTCTCGGCACTGATCTCCGTCACGCCCGCAATTGCAGATGATCGTTTCAAAGCGCCCGGGGACCTGATCAAAGACACCGGTATAGGTCTCTCGATCGGGGCGGTTCTCTATCCCGATATGCGCTTCCCGCTGGAAAGCGGGCCAGCCTATGCAAACTCCCACGTTTATGCACCCGGCGGGTTCAAGGGAAATGGCGGAAGCCAATGTGACAGCGTCAACTACAGTTATCCGTGGCGCGATAATTTCTGCGAGCTGCGCCGTTCAGATTTGCCGGTCTGTGCATCGGGCGGCCATCAGGGACAGGATATTCGCCCCGCTACCTGCCAGACTGATACCCATTGGGCAGTTGCGGTTGAGGACGGTGTGATTGCGCATGTAGGCCGCTTCGCCCTGACCTTGCAGACGCCCTCCGGCACGCTCTACCGCTATGTTCACATGAATATGGATGATCTCGCCGTTGCCCCACTGGACAAGGTGTCCAAAGGGGATCGCCTTGGCAAAGTGTCAAATTCCTGGATCTCGGAACTGCCGATCCATTTGCATTTCGACGTCAAGGAAACGGTTCAGATCGGTGACGAAACGCGTTCAGTCTTTGTGCCCCCTTACAGCAGTCTGGTGACCTCCTATCGCCAGCTGACAGACTGATCTGCCTGGCGGGAGAGGGACCCCTGACCTCTTCCGCCTTTTTTCCGACAGGGGCGCATCCTGACCGCATCAAGGAACTGCATAATGTCCGACACACTTTGGGTTTTTGCTTATGGATCATTGATCTGGGATCCCGGGTTTGAACCAGCAGAGCAGCTGCCCGCCCAACTCAGCGGCTATCAGCGCCGGTTCTGTCTGAACTCTCTGCGCTATCGTGGCACCTTTGCGCAACCTGGTCTGGTGCTTGCATTGGACGCCGCAGAAGACGCGGTCTGTAACGGTGTTGCACTGGCGGTGACATCCGGTCAGGAACCGGAGGTCCTGAAGGACCTGCGCGCGCGCGAGCTGTTCAATCCCGCGTACCGTGAAATCACGGCGCCGCTTGCCCTCGCCGATGGCCGCATGGTTGAGGCACTGACCTATGTCGTCAACCGGGGGCATGAGCAATATGACAACCACAGCCTGCCACGACAGGCGGAGATTATCGCCCATGCAGCCGGTGAACGCGGCCCTAACTGTGACTATCTGTGGAATACCGCCGATCATCTGCGCAGTCTCGGGATTGCGGATGACAACCTTGATTGGCTTTCAGCAGAAGTACGCGCGCTTCAGGCAGCACAGGGTGAGGCCAATCACCGCTAAGCTGCAACGCCCGAAGGACTAAGACGCAGCTGCCCCTCCGATAGAAAGCGGATTTCATGACCCAGGGCCGCTGCCACCTTCGGGTCATGCGTGAACACGATCAGGGCCAGCTGCTCCTCTAACATAAGACGCCTGAAGAGGTTGAGAATGGTATCGCGAGTATCGCTGTCCAGGGATGCCGTCGGTTCATCCGCAATCATGCAGAGCGGTCGCGATAGCAACGCGCGTGCAATGATCAGGCGCTGCGCCTCGCCCCCAGACAGGTCCGCTGCGCGTTGTGATAAAAAGGCGCCGGAATGCGGCAGGCCAACTCTCTCCATCAGCCCTGCAATATCGATACCGCGACCCGCGCGACCTAGGCGACGAAACAGTCGCTGGGCATCGTGCAATACCTCGCCCACACTCATATGTCGCGCCATTGCCCGATGCGGATGCTGCGCGACCAACGCCAGCTCATGTGGGTGGCATATCCGAAGATGGGCCTCATCTCGGGGCCGCCACAATACACGGCCCGTCTGCAACCGCTCGTATCCGCAGAGCAAGCGGGCCAGCGTAGACTTGCCGCCACCGCTCGGGCCAAAGACCGCCAGACACCGGCCCGGCCGGGCTACGGCTGAGATGCCACGCAACACCTGCGTTCCGGCCTGTTGATGAGATAGATTCTGGATCACCAGCCCCGGCGGACTCGTCGGCAGCGGTTCGGGCCTCGGAACCAACGGGGCGATACCCCGTTGCAACGCTGTGCGCGGACGGCGGATCCCAGCATGCCCGCTTGGTCGCATCAACATCTCGACTGCAGGGCCGCGCTCCACCAGCTGTTTATCATGCAGGATCACCATGCGATCTGCCATCTGGCCTGCCAGATCAAGATCATGGGTAATCAGCAATTGGCTGCGCTGCGCCCGCCCCTCGCTAAGTGCTGCAACTGCCAGTGTGCGATTGCCGTGATCCAGCGCCGCGGTCGGTTCGTCAAGGATCAGGACCTGCGGATCACGTGCCAAAGCCAACGCGGTCAGAACCCGCTGGATTTCGCCACCGCTAAGGGTGGCAGGATATCTGTGCAGGATACGCTCTGGAATGTTGAACCGCTTGCAGATTGACAAAGCCAGGGAAGTCCGTCGGCGGCTCTGCGGCAGCAGCTCCACCACATGCTGAAGAACGGTCTGATGCGGGTTTAACGCGTCCGACAGGGCCTGCACGATCAGACTTAAATCCGTTCGCCGCAGTTTGCGCTGATCTGCACGCGGCGCGCGCAGCATATCAACCCCAAGCACTTCAGCCCGCCCCGACCAGCTGAATCCATCCCCGTTTTGATCAGCCATATCTACGTAACGGCCTGGCAGCACACCGAGTAGCAGCCGCGCCAGCGAGGTTTTACCGCTGCCGGACGCCCCGAGCAGTGCCAATGTCTGCCCTTTGGGCACCTCAAACGAGACATCCCGGAAGATCGCGCGGGGTCCATGCCAGAGACAGAGATTATCGACCCGGATCAAACTGCAGGTCCTAAAACCGCGCCAGAGCGCAAGCGCCGGTCACCCAATGTCAGTGTCGTATGTAACAACAGCGACAAAAGCGCCGTACACGGCAGCAAAAGCCAGATCCACGCATCGGAATAAAGCTGGTCCATTGCCGATTGCATCATGCTCCCCCAGGTTAATAACCGAGGGTCAGTCAGGCCCAGAAACGCCAGACCCGCGGACTTCAGCGCGGCCTGTCTGATGTTTTGAACCATTAGAGCACCCAGAAGCGGGCGCAGCGCTGCAAAAAGATGCCAGCGCCAGCAATAGACCCACCCTGCCCCCATCACGCGGGCATATTGAACGTTTTCGCGCAGAGCCTCTCGCCGCAGAACCGCCGCGGCCACCCGCACGTCGTCGCTCCAACCTGTTAGGACCAAAAGAAAAAACAAGGCCATGAAACCGGGACTGACCAAGGCTGCAATAAGCAGGAGAAGCAGCATGGTCGGCACCACCTGCAATATATCCACGCACCGCAACACAAGCGCGGATAAGAACGGGCCGCCAAACACCACAAGGCTTGCAGCGCCCACGGCAAGGCTCACCGTTACCAGTGCCGTTGCTAAGGCCAGCGTCAGCGTGGTTGGCGTGGCAAGGATCAGACCCGTCAGCACGTCCTGCCCGATCTCATTTGTGCCCAGCCAATGCCCCTGTCCCGGCGGTGCCAGCACCTCTTTGCTGCTGTGATATTCGAGCAGCCCACTCGCCCCTGCAAGCCAGATGCCAAGGCACAGCAAGATGACTGCCGCGAGAAGCAGCCTCCGTCGCGATGTCAGCTGCATCTAACCACGCCTCGCAAGATGCGCAGACAGGCCATCGATCAACCAGTTCATGAGCAGGACAACGCTAGGCCATAAATACGACTGCCCCCTGCAACAGGTCATAGTCCCGATCCAGGATGGCGCTGTAGATCAGATAGCCAGTGCCCGGATAGGAAAAAACGATCTCCACAAAAAACACGGCGCTCACCAACCCGATCAACGTATCGCTTAGCCGTGACAGGCAAGCGGGTATCAGGCTGCGTCCGATATAAGCCCATCGAAGACGCCAAGGCGAGATCCCGCGTGCCCGCGCATTCACGATGAAATCACGTTGAGCTAAATTGAGCGTTTCAGCCCGCGCTAGGAAGTAGAACCGCGCCAACTCATGCAGCGCCAACGCGAGCATCGGAAGGATCGCGTGACGCAGAACACCCATTGCCCGCCCCAGGTGCTCCGTCGAGGGGAAAAGTGGCTCTGCCCCACCAGTCGGCAGTACGGGCCACAGAATGCCAAACAGAAGGAGCAGCAGTACCGCCCCGGTAAAGGGCGGCAGGCTTGCCAGGATGGTCACAACAGGGGTGACCCAACGATCCACCGTTCCGCCCGGCAGCTGTCCGGCCTCGATCCCCGCCAGAGCGCCACCAATGAGGAAGACCGGCATCGCACCCAGGATCAACAGTCCGGTCCAAGGCAAAGCAGTCAGTAACAGCGGCAGAACTGGGGCCGCGTGGGGGATTGAATAGCCCAGATCACCAGATAGCAGCTTGCCCCAGTAGTCCCAGACCTGAGAGGCGATCCCTCCGCCCAGCCCCATCGTCTCCTGTAATTGCTGCACCTCGCCGGCACCAAGACCCCGCGCGAAATCCGTCGACAGCATGACCTCCAGCGTGTCGCCCGGCATCATCCGCGATAGCACCCCGCAGAGCGCAATGACAAAGGAGAAGATCAATAGCCGCAGAACAAACCCGCTGAGGAGGCGCGTGAACCTTTCAACAGCTAGCGATCCCGCTCCTGTGATCTCCGTCGGCACCGGGTGGTCCAGCAGCGAGGGGGAGGCGTTGTCCACCGGATCACTCCAGGAATATGGATTTGTGAAGCGCTGACGGGATCCCAATGGCCACGCCGCCCGACATGAATGGGGCTGACAATTTGTCATTGAAGACGGTTGCCATCAGCGGATTGACCAGCATGTAGGACGGAAGGTTTTCTGCATATAGTTGCTGGAACTGGGCCAGTATCTCTTGGCGTTCAGCCTGGTTTTGAGCAACGGCCTGCGCTTTGATCAGGCCTGTCATTTTGGGGTCCGCAGGGAAACGGTCGCTGTTCCAGCCACGCCCGAAGACCCGGCGACTGATATTGCCCGGATCGCCCAGCGTGCTGGAGGAGAACAACGTCAGATCATAATCGCCATCAGCCACCAAACTGCGCAGGGAGGCAATCTCCATAACCCGCAGATCCACAGCAAACCCAAACGCTTCCAACTGTTCTGCGATCACTTTTGCGGGCTTTACCTCACGCCCATCCGTGAGGAGCCGCAGGCGGATCTCCCCTCCCTGCGCTTGCCAACGGCTCGGCGCTGTTCTGGGTCCACCCTGTAGCCAACAGCAGGTCGCGCGCCCGAGCAGGATCATAGGTGTAACCCTCTGTTGCCTCCTCACTTTGCCATTTCGAGCCGGGCTGGAAATAACCTGTCTCAGCAAGCTCAGCGATCCCGGGAAACGCAGTCACCAGCAGCGCAGAACGGTCAACAGCGTAGGCAATGGCTTGGCGCACTTCCTTCGTCTGAAACTGTCCACGATGATTGAATCCCAACCGCAATACATGGTCGCTTGGTGAGGTTTCGACAGCGAAACCAGCGCCCAATGCCTCAGGAAGGCGATCTGGTGGTAGGTATGAAATAACATCCACCTCACCGGTGCTCATCGCCTGAAGGGCAGCATCTGGCCCCATTTTGACAATCCAGATCTGGGCAAACCGCGGCCGCCCGAGTGGGTGGTCTTCTGTTGCCTCCAACCGATACCGTCCCTGCGCCTTGTCGTAGGCGGCCAATCGATAGGGACCGCTGCCAATTGCGGCGTCAGATGTGGCAAATCGAAAAGGATCTTCCACACCCTCGTAGATATGCCGGGGCAGTATAGGAATTGCGGAAAACAAGCCCTCGACCAAGCCATATTCTGCGCGTTTGATATGGATGCGCAGATCATGGGTGCCCTTGACCTCAACCCCGGCAAGCGATTTGACCGATCCGAAAACATAAGGATGCTCAGCCATATAGCGCAGGGTAAAGGCGACATCGTCTGCGGTGACCGGGGTTCCGTCATGCCATTTCGCATCCGGTTGTAGTTCCAGATCGTAACTCAAGCCATCCTCAGATCGCGTCCAAGTCCGGGCCAGTCCCGGCGCCGGATTGCCATCGGCGTCCTGGCTGACAAGCGTATCAAAGATGTAACTGGTATAAAGGTAGGCGATCCCGTTTTTGCGATGGACATAAGGCGCGAGCATGCCACGGTCGCCCTTGCTGTCAGTGATCACCAACTGCCGCTGACGATCCGGTTCTGCCGCCATAAGCGTATCAGCACCCAAACCAGAGTACTGCGCAGCGCCAAGCGCCAGTCCGACAGCCGCAGCATGGGTTAGAAAAAGAGGGTGAATAAACCGGTGAACGAACGACATGAGCCTACTTTCTTCGTGACTGGAGCACTGTGATTGGCCGGGCTACCAACCGATGGTGGCATCCGGGCGGGCATCTTCCTGTGGGACGACGGGTTTCAGGTCCACAACCGGGGTGCCGTCAATGCAATCCAGCCCACTGATTGTCAGGGCCCCATCGGAGTGATCCAGCAACTGAACCGCACTCAGACCAATAGGGTTGGGACGGTTTGGCGCCCTGCTGGCGAACACCCCACGTGCAACCTGGCTTCCCCGCGCCTGCCGTATCCGTGCGCTGCGGTCGGATTTATGCAGCCAGTAGAGCACCCATAGATGCGAGGCCAATTCGATATTCTGTAGCGCACTGTGATATTCAGGGGCCAATTCAATCCGGCTGGTGGTTGGATTGCGACGTCCGGACATCGGGCAGTCCCTGACCTCCTCAAACCCGGTGCGGATTACACCGATTGGCGTGATTTCAAATACTTCGGAGGGCACTGTCAGAAGGTGCATCGCATCGGTCATGGCGTCTCGCAAACGGTATGTGGGAAGGAATAGGCTGGCTCACCTGTCAAAACAGGTTTGGGCGGGCCACCGTCGAACGGTTGCCCCCTGATATTGCGCAGGCCAGCCATCGTAAAATCGGAAATCTGGAGCGTACACCTCAGTATTTCTGAGGTCTTGAGGGCCGTGGCGTTGAAACCCTGAGGACAGCCGAGGGTTTGGATATCATGAGGCCCCATCTCTGATAAATCGATTGGCATCAAAACCCTAACGGTCGGCATACCGGGACCTGACCCAGGATCAGAGGACCTTCAGACGCATGACCGATCAAAGCAACTCAGCCCCGCCAACATCCGCACAACAATTGACCGGCGCAGGCCGGTCCCTGTCACAAATGCTGCGAAACGGGCGCGCTCTCTGGACGGTGGTTCTGATCCTGACCTGCGCCGGGTTGGCGGCTCTTGCGACCTCAATGTACCTGTCCCCCGATCTTGTGATTGTTGCTGCGCTTTCGATTGGGGCAATTGGTCTTTGGGCCACCGGCCTTGTGCCCGAATATTGGACTGCCTTGGCCTTTTTTCTGGTCGCGGTGATATTCGGCGTCGCAGCGCCTGAAACCATCTTCTCTGGCTTTCACTCATCGACGTTTTGGCTTTTGTTCAGTGGCTTGGTCCTCGGAGCTGCGATCAAGCACACCACCCTCGACAAACGGGCTGCCGGTATTCTCGCGTTGCTGCCGCTACGCAGCTACGGTGGCCTGCTGACCGGCATCGTCGTCTTTTCGGTGGCTTTGGCTTTTGTGATGCCATCGTCCATCGGGCGGATCATGATCCTGCTTCCGGTGATTTCTGCACTGGCGGAGCGTGTCGGTTTCGGTGCTGCCTCAAACGGTCGGACAGGGATGTTGGCAGTTGCCACCTTTGGCACCTTTGCCCCGGCTTTCACTATTTTGCCCGCGAATGCCCCGAATATGATCCTCGTTGGGATGTCGGAAACCATCTACGGGATCAATATCTCCTATTTTGACTATCTTCTGCTGCATTTTCCAGTGCTTGGCGTTGTGAAATCCGCAGTCCTAGTCGGGTTGGCCATGGTGATGTTTCCAGACCGCATCCCACCGCATAGTGTCAAGGTCGCGCCCGCTGCTGCACCGTTTAGTCGTCAGGAACGGATTCTAAGCCTCGTGTTGGCGTTGTGCCTGTTGCTGTGGCTAACCGATCAGATCCATATGGTGTCCCCGGCATGGGTGGGTATGGCGGCCGCACTGATTTGCCTGTTGCCGGGAGCAGATCTCACGCGCAAAGGCTGCATCAACACTGATCTCAGCTACGGAGCTTTGTTGTTTGTCGCAGGCATCATGGGCCTCGGCGCCGTCATATCCTCCGCCGGACTTGGCGAAGCTGTAGTCGGGGCCATCACCGGGACCGTCGCCTTCGCTGGGGATTGGCCGGTGTGGAACACATCAATCCTGATTGGCCTGTCAACGCTGGTGGCGATGATCACAAATCTACCCGGTGTGCCAGCTGTGATGACCCCACTTGCGGGCGAGTTATCAGACGCAACTGGTCTGCCGCTCGAAACAGTCCTGATGACGCAGGTCGTGGCCTTTTCCAATGTCTTCCTCCCGTTCCAGGCGCCTCCACTGATCGCAGCCATTCAGGCCGGAAACCTGCTTGGCGGGGGCGGTAATCCGGCTATGTCTCAGCCTCTTCCTGATAAGCCTTCTGCTGTTGGCGCCGCTGGATCTGCTGTGGTGGCATCTCCTTGGAATGTTCTGACCGGGTTGATCCTGTCACAACGAAGGCGCCCAGAAGAAATACTGAGGGGCGTCTTCGGGACTTTCGATTTGTGCGAACGGCCAAAGCGTTTCTACCTGTAGCTGCACTTTTCACGGACGAGGTACTCCGATGTTCACCCTGACCCCATGGCGCCGCCAGCTGCTCTCGCACACCTGTCTCACCGGTCTGGCCACCGCGCTCTTTCTCACCGCGAGCGGATCAGCTCAGGCCGAACTGGCTGCTGATTGGCAGGAAACCGCAATGCGTTTCGTTGTTGAGGAAAAATGGCCCGGCGCACAACGTCAGCGCACGCTGGCATTGCTGCATGCCGCAATGTTTGACGCTGCAAATGCGATTGAGGGAAGCTATAGTGCCTATGCATATGATGGCCCTCAGCAACCGGATGCTGATCGGCGCGCTGCGGTAACGCAGGCGGCATTGGTTGTCATGCAGACCCTTATGCCAGAGCGCGAGGCAGACCTAGCTGCCGCTGCCGAGACAATCCTGAGCGAAATCACAGATGATGAGGCCCGGGAGGCAGGTGTCCAGCTTGGCGCCCTTGCCGCAGAGGCGGTGCTCGAAAAACGGGCGGCGGATGGCGCTGATTTTGCAAGCGATTTCACCCCCGGCCAGGCGGACAACGGCGTCTACCAGCCCACCTCTGAGCGGCCGATGGTTGCCCCTAAAATCCGCAAGATGCAGCCCTTCGCTCTGACCTCTGCCAAGCAGTTCGACGTCCCGCCGCCACCCGAGCTCAACAGTTTTCAGTTTCAGCGTGATCTGGCTGAGGTCGCCAAACTCGGCGGCGCAGCATCGCAGAGCAATCCTGAACTGGTCGCCATCGCAAAACTTCACGCCGGGTCCGGATCGGGGGCCTGGAACCAGATTGCGCGCGACAGCAGCCGTGCCTGCGCGCTCCCACTGGTTGAGGAAGCCCGGACACTGGCACTGTTGAATATCGCTCTGACCGACGCATTGGTGGCCGGGTTCAACGCCAAATACACCTATCAGTTCTGGCGGCCAGAAACCGCGATCGCCGCCCTCGGCGACGGGTACGACCACCCGACACTGGACGCGATGGACGGCTGGACCCCCTTGGTGGCTGCCCCCATGCATCCGGAATATCCCTGCCAGCACTGCACCAGCGGCAGCGCCGCTCAGCAGGTCATGGAGACTGTCTTTGGTGCGGATGAGTTTTCCTTCAGCTTTGAGGGGAAAGACGGCTATCGCCGCAGCTATCAGACCTTCGCGCAATTCGCTGAAGAGGAGGCAGAATCGCGCGTCATCGGCGGCGTACACTACCGCCGGTCAAACACGGTCGGCGACATGCTTGGCTACCAGATCGGCAGCCACGTCAGCGCTGAATTTCTGACCCCGACAACCGCCGGTTCGGGCCAAGGCAGCGCGGCAGCGACGGAGTGCGCAGGCGTTCTGACTTCCAAACTGTCGCAATAACACCGCCAGGGCAAAGTGGTCCCCGCAGCAGGTTCACCTGTTGCGGGGCGTGCTGCGAATATGCCCACCACCAGCCAAGGAGCCAGACCATGGCGCAGCCTGTCTCTGCCCGCATAGTTCTCGGTCTGAGCATCGGCCTGATCCTGACCAGCGGATCTGTGGCAGCACACGAACCATGGCTGCTAACGCCCCAAGAGGTTCAAACCCTGTCACTGCAAAGCGTGCCCGAGTTGTTTCGCAGCCCGGGCCTATTGCTTGTCTTCGCCCTCTTCGCAACGCTCACCGTTTTCGCTGCCGTGCTCGCGGGGCAACTCTTGCGCCCAACGGAGGACCAAATTTTCAGGCATTTGAGTGATCGCAGTCGCGATTGGGGCCCGTTGTGCCTGCGTCTTGGTCTGGGGACGACCGTGGGCATGAATGCTCTGGGCGGACTGCCCCGGCATGGCACTGAAACATGGAGCACGCCGACATTGTTTGTCCCCGATATGCAGCTGACACTTATCCCAGGCTGGGACTGGCTGGCGTTGCTGGCGCTGATCACATCTGTGTTGCTGGTATTGGGCCTTGGCACACGGCTGGCAGCGCTTGGCATCCTCGGCCTTTTTGGGTT
Organism: Phaeobacter sp. BS52; assembly: GCF_045040595.1. Classification (NCBI taxonomy): domain Bacteria; kingdom Pseudomonadati; phylum Pseudomonadota; class Alphaproteobacteria; order Rhodobacterales; family Roseobacteraceae; genus Phaeobacter; species Phaeobacter sp. BS52. Next base: position 53,830 of record NZ_CP090664.1, read on the forward strand.
TGGCAGCTGCCTCTTCTCCATCGATTTCATCGCCTACTACGGCTTCCATTTTGCCGCGCTATGCTGTTCCTGCTGTTGCATGTTGGTAGTGGCGCGCTCAGCCTTGATCGCCTGTTGCCGCCAAGCCTCCCACCGCTTTTACCCAATGCGCCCACTTTGGTCTGGAGCCTTGTTCAAGTGACTATGGGCGCGACCTTTGCGGCCATTGCCGTATTGGTAAAATTCCTGCAGCCTACCCTGCTGATCGCAATTCTGGAGCATGGCGATATGTGGTTCTTCGGCCTGCCGCTGCCGGTTGTTGCACTGATCATGATGGCGATTGAGCTGATGGCCGGGGTTCTTCTGGCTCTTGGACAATTGATCCGGCCGATCTCGCTGCTCCTGCTCTGCGCGTTCAGCTTCTTCGCAATCAGCCTGCAGGAAACGCCTTTACTGCACGGCAATCTATACGGGGTGTTTCTATTCTTCCTGCTGCACGGCGGCGCCCCGCTTGACCTGTTTCAGCGGCCGCAAGCAACCCTCGTCGAGGCCCAAGGGATCTAGCGGAATGCTGCAAAGGGTTTTCTGTATCAGCATGCTTGCCGCGACCCCGCTCGTCGCCATCTGTGCCTGCCTGCCGCAGATCAAACAGGTGGAGGCCCTGCCCGCTCAACTGTTTGTCACTATCCCCTCTCACCATCCGCAGCCGGACCTTCGGGTCAGCAGCATCTACAACGCTGCAGACGGTTGGCGCCTGCGGATCGAGGTCGAGAATTTCGTGTTCACAGACCTTTGCGTCAGCGATGCCACAGATCTGGCGCGGGGGCATGCCCATGTTCATCTTGGTGACAAAAAACTCGCTACTGCTTATCAGCCAGACATCGTGCTCGGACATCTACCAACCGGGCGGCATCAGGTTACGGTGTCCCTTCGCGCACAGGATCATCGGGTTCTCGGGCGGCACGGGGGCGGGATATTTGCCGCTACGGTCACGATTGACGCCCTCTGACGCGCAGCAAAACCGGCGCAGATGCAGCTGCGCCGGATTGTATCAGATCCCTATTGGCCGATATCAGCGGGCTGTGGGCAACCGGTTTTGCAGGATCTGCACAACCTGCTCCGGATCGGGCAGCGAGTGATGTCCGTGCTGAATCTTCAGCAGCGGGTCATAGTTCTCACGCCAAACCGGTTCAAACACCTCATAGCCGTCTTCGCGCAGCTGGGAGACGTTGCGACGCACCGCCAGCTTCTCCCACATCGGACCGCCCATGACAGGGAACAGCAACACTGGAAAGGCCGCCGCCAGAATTACTGTGGTCAGGCGGTTTTGCGAGGATCCATGCGCTATCGCAGACAGCGTGTTCGCCGTCGTGGGCAGAATGGCCAGAATATCGTGATCCGCAACAATGCGGCCCGGTTTATCAGTGGGCCAATCCTTGGGATTATCACCGCTGATCACCCGATCCAGGAACAACGCAACCGCGTCCATATTCACGAATTTCGTAGCAGTCGGCGTAAACAGCGCGGTGAGTTCACAGTCGATCTCGTTCTTGATCGCCCGCAGGTATAGCGGCAGCATGGTGGCATCCAGGACCCCGTAACCCCAATCAGAATACGCGGCCGCGCAGCAGGGCCAGTCGCAGTGACAGTCATTGAAAATATCCTGTTATCAGTTGGTTAATATAGTCTATTCAGCCGGTTGCTGGACCGAATTCTGTGCCCTGTGAGGTGCGGATTCCGTAAGCGGCGCAACTTTATGTTCACTCACGTTGTCCTGAGGAACCGGCGGCCAACTCTTCATCACCAGTGTCAGCAGATCGAACCGCGCAACCACCGCACCGCAGGTATTAAGAACGCAACAGTCCCAGCGCACATCCCCAAAGGGGGCAGAAGCGCGCGGTGTGATTTCCTTGCAGGTCACACGCACATGCAGGCAATCGCCGAAATACACCGGCGCGTGAAAGCGCAGATTATCGGAGCCTATATTGGCCAGCACCGGACCCGGCGCGGGGTCAACCAACAGCCCGTTCGCAAAGGAAACCACCAATTGCCCATGCGCGACACGGTCATCAAAAAACGGGTGCGTGCGCGCGGCTTCCCGGTCCATATGGGCGTAGAAAACATCCCCCGTAAAATGGGCGAACTGCTCCACATCCTGTTCGGTAATCTGTCGCGTTTCAGTGATGAGTTGATCCCCAATCCGCAATGTTTCCAGAGATTTACGGAACGGGTGCCCGTTGTGCCTGGTCTCCGCCCCCTCGACCCATCGGCCTGTGAGTGCGGTCAGCAGCTGCGGCGGTGCGTGTATCTCCGTGCGCATCATATAGGCGGCGACAGCATGGCGAATGTCCTCTGCACCGCAGACCTGTGCCTGATGCGTCGTTGCAAACAGCCGCGGCACTGATGGATCCGGCGACAACTCCAAGGCCTGACGCGCCATATCACTTCCGCAAATACGGATCTGACCTTCCGCCGATGTCAGGCAGGCCGCTGCCTCCTGTGCCAGCGGACTATCGTTGGTGAAGACGTTTGAGTAGCGCGAGCAGGGCGCCAGATTGGCAAGCGCGATCGCGTCACACAGGCTGTCGTAGGCCATAGCCGTTGCGACGGGGCCCTGAACAAAGGTATGGTGAACATCAGGGGTGTTGGCAGGCTGGGCGCAGTGCAATAGCGTCGGTGACAGAAAAGCTCCGCTCGTCTCAGTCGGTGTCATAATCGGTTCGGATACGAATTCTGTCCCATGACGCAACTCATCCAGTGCCTTCTGCACCGCCTCAAGATGCCCGCGTGAGACCAACGCCCCCATCTGGGTGGCCGCATCATCCGGCACTCCGACAATTGTATCCGCTAGGGTCGCCGAAAGATCCCCGAGCACTTCGGCCTCGCGGTGACGAGGCAGAAAAATACGGCGCACCGCATGACGCCGCTGACCGGCCCTAAGGGTCAATTCACTGCGGATTTCCTCCAGGAAAAACCGATATTCTTGGCTGCCGGGAGCCACATCGCTGCCAAGGATGGCTGCAGACAAACCCGTTTCACAGGACTGCAACCGCACCAGGCCAGCAGCGACCGCAGGGTGCTGCCGTAATTTCTGGGCCGCGTTGCGTGATCCCGCAAAGCTGATTGCGTCTCCGGCGGACAGGCTGTCCAGAACCTCCAGCGGCGGGCTGTATACCAGTTGCAAGGCCCCGGCGGGCAGGATCTGGCTGTCGTGGATCAGTTTAACCAAACGTTCGCTCACACAGGCGGTAATCGGGTCGGGACACACAATACATGGTACGCCCGCGATGAGTGCGGGCGTAATTTGCTCCAGAAGCCCCGAAACCGGATTATCCAGCGCAGTAATATGCAGCGCAACACCGGACAGCGGAGCAAGGATCTGTTGGCGCCCGGTCGTGCTGCCCTGTCCAATACCATCTTCAATGTGCAGGACTGGTGCATTGGGCAGTGACTTCAACGCCTGCCCGGCGAGAGCCGATAGGCGCGCAATGCCGCCGTCCACGTCCAGCGCACAATCATGCCGTGTCGCACCAATGGTCAGGCTTTCACGATAAAGTGCAGCGCGATTGTCCTTCAAAATACGTGCAACAGCCCGCAGTTGCTGCGCACGATCCTGAAACCCCATTGAACGCAGTGCGGGTCCTCCGACCGCGCGGGCAAAATCGACGGCTTCAATCCCGTCGTTTTCACCATAAGCAAGCACAGCATTAGGCTGGTCGGTTGCCGCATCAGCAAACACCTGGGTATGCGCGCCGCAGTGATCCCATCTTTCTGCAATCAAACTTTGAAGAAAACGGGGTCGTTTTACATGATCTGTCACTTCAAAGCCCTCTTGATGCTCAATCGTCGGATGATGCGGTGTCCTGATAACTTGGCCCCTGTATGGCGACCTAACGCGCCAGAAGGTTCCGGTCATTCAGCTGCTAGGGTTCATGCAAAGCGTGCATTACATCCAATCGAAACTTTGAAATCTGCGCCTCAGGATTTCTGAGGCTGCCGGGCGCATAGACCATCAGACATCGCTGATGCCCGACCTCAAGATTTTCGATGTGCAATTTTGACCTGCCGCTGCGAGCTTGCCTGCGGATGGAGGGCGCGCCGCGTGTCGGCTCGCCCAGTTTGAACGTATCGCTCTGAATAAGGGGACAATGCCATGACCCGTGCCACCCTGCCGCAAAATCTGAGACGAGCTTCCTTCGGCAGTACTCAACGCAAGGCTCGGCATATCTGTGTGGCTGGTGTTTCTGGACTGGCAGGCGCACATATCGCCCGCGCCGCCCTCGCGTCGGGATGGCATGTTACCGGCACATTGCGGGACGCGACAGATACCTCAAAAACTGTTCCGCTCATGGCTTTACCCGGCGCCCGTGACAGGCTCCGCCTGGTATCCGCAGACATCGCCCAGCCCGAAAGTTTTACCAACGCACTGAAGGGGAGCGATGCTTTGGTCATTGCCTGCTTGCCATCGATTCGGACCGCCCCGGACGGGATCCCTGCAAACGATCTGGATCCGCGCGCCGGGATGGCGCATTGCGTAACCCCCGCAAAAACAGCCTGCCGAAACCTGATCACAGCGGCGGATCGCAATGGGATTAGTGATATCGTGCTCCTGTCGAGCATCGCCTCAGCAGACCCAAACCCGCCCCCCGCGATCAAGAATGAACTGCAGCACCATTCTGACCTTGAGCACCAGATTGAACACGGGAAATTCATCGCGGCCCAGAAAACCGCGATGGAGATTGCCGCGACACGTCTGGCACAGGACCGTGACTTGCGTCTGGTTACTTTGCTCTCGGGTATGATCCTTGGCCCTGGGCTAATGCCCTGCCATGATCAGGGTCATGTGTTGGGCCAGCTTCATGACATGGCCGTCAAGGGGCGCCCCTGGCATCGCAATATGCCTAATGGGTCAATGTCGCTGATCCATCCAGTAGATCTTGCAAGCCTATGTCTTGCAGCTCTGCAAAAACCTGAAGCGGAAGGCCGCTACTTTGCTGTTGCGAAAAGCTGGCAGTGGTCTGATATATATAATGAAATATCTAATTTCGCACCCAAAGACGCCTTACCCACCGCTGTCCCCAAGGGGACAATCCCAGCAGCAACCACGGCGTTTGATTTCACCAGACGGGACAGCCTTGCACCGCCGCGCAACGGGTTGCCGGAAATGGTTGCCGACTTTTATCACTGGCTGGATGATCGCGCCGAACCAAAGCTGAACGGTCTGCAAATCAGCGCTGAACCGGTCGGTGCAGTGGTCAGGTAATAGGCTTATCTGGACAGGTCAGCCAGCAGTGCAGCACTTGGGAAGCAGGTCGCCCGCCGTCCGGTTGCCTCCTGCCAGCGTCCGATCGAACGCCGTGTTTTGAACCCCGCAAGCCCATCTGCGCCGCCAACATCATGGCCGCGCCGTTCCAACCCGCGCTGCATGGTGGCCACATCAGACCGCAGCATGCTGTCCACCCGGCCCCAAGCGCCCCGGAAGTCCTGCACGCCAAACTGGATGCGATCCCCGACATGCCCGACAAACAACGCATAAAGATCGCTCTTGTTGTAGTCCTTCAGCACATAGAAATTCGGTGTCACCAAAAACGCAGGCCCGCTGCGCCCTGCTAAGCATCATCAGATAGGCTACGCCGTCCCGTTCATGGGCTGGAAACGGCTAAGCCCGAACTGCGTCGGATGCCGCGGGCTTCCCACTCGCGAATGCTCAGCCCTTGGTCCGGTCCCTCCAAAGAACAGGATACCGACGCGGGCACAGAAACCTCAAACCCCCAGTCGCGGGTCTTGTCCCAGCCGTGTCGCGCCAGATACCCCCCGATTGAGGCGATCGTATCCGCTTCTGATCGCCAGATATCAGCGCGTCCGTCCCCATCGCCGTCTTCGGCAAACTTGAGAAAACTGGACGGCATGAACTGTGGCTGCCCCAGCGCGCCCGCCCAACTGCTTCTCATCGCCTGTTCAGGCGCATGTCCGGCCTCAGCGATTTGCAACGCAGCAATCAATTCCTGGCGAAAATAGTCTGCACGACGGCTCATAAATCCCTTGGTGCCCAGAACTTCAAACGCGTTGTGAGGGATTTCCACCTGACCATAGCCACTTTCGCGGCCCCAGATCGCCAGAATAATCCGCCCCGGCACGCCAGTGCGACGTTCGGTTTGCCGCAGGGCGGTCGCCTGCCGCTTAGCCATCCGCCTCCCCATGGAGGTTGCGCCATCAACGGAACCGCGGTTGAAATATCGTCCCGGCGCGCCGAATTCCGCCTGACGTTGGCGGCGGGGTGAGGTCGTTTTGCTACCGGGCGGCACCAGATCCGGCAAGTCCCAGTTCAAGCTCACTCTGGAGAAGGCCGCGTCAAATGTCGGGCGCCGCACCCCAGCCGCCCGCGCCTCGGGCCAAATCTCCTGCACCAACCATTGCTGAAACTGCCTTTCGACCTGTGAACGATCCACGGCCAACGCAGGCCCATGTGGCAGCGCCAAGAGGATCAACAACAGGGATAGTAAACGAAACAGCATCTCAGACACTCCGTTCGGTTGATAATTGGGAGGCGGCCCGCATATGTCGGCGGCCCCGCAACTCCGCACCGCCCTGTCCACCTGATTTCACCCGGCGGAGATTGGAATTTCAAGGCTGACTTTCTTTCGCCCCATCACCACGGAAGTGCGGAAGCGGCGCACATTTGAGTCCTCGAAAAACAGTCGTTTGGTCAACTCTTCAAATGCCTCCATATCCGACGCGGTGCAGATCAGACAGAAATCCGCCTCACCTGTTAGATAGTAACACTGCTGGACCATCGGTTCGGAACCAGCCCTCCGGGTGAAGGCGTCAATCTGGTCCAACCGCTCCCGCTCCAGCTCCACCATCACCACAAATGTCATTGGCATACCCACCTTAGCCGGATCGACCAATGCTATTTCATCGGTGATCACCTTGCGCTGGCGTAGCGATTTCAGGCGCCGCTGGACGGAGGCCGCAGACAGCCCTGCCTGAGCCGCCATCGCCTCAAGCCCGAGCCGCGTGTTGCGCTGCAGGAGGGTCAGGAGCTTCACATCCGCCTTATCGAGTCTTTCGCCCACAGAACCTCACCAGTATGCAATATTTTTTCGCATGTGGCCCAATATTGATCAGAACACAGCAACACTCTTGCCTAGACTGCCGGTATGAACAAGATCAATGTCACGCTCGACCCCGCGAAACCACAGCAGATGCTGCAGGCCTGCCCCGCGTATCGCCCCTCACCACTGGCCGTGCATGAGGTGGCCGGAAAGCAGGTCTGGATCAAGGATGAAACCGATCGGATGGGCCTTGGCGCCTTCAAGGCGATGGGGGGTGTCTACGCCGTCGCCGAGTTGCTGATGCGTGAAACCGGGCTGACGGAAAATGATCTCACCAGTGACGCCGGGCGGGCGGCGGCATCACATGTGACCTTCGTCTGTGCGAGTGCGGGGAACCATGGCATGGCCGTTGCCGCCGGAGCGCGGCTTTTTGGGGCGGCTTGCAGGATCCATCTCGCCGATACCGTCCCTGAGGATTTTGTCCAGCGGCTGCGCGCCAAGGGCTCCGAGGTGGTCCGCTCCGGTGCTACCTATGAGGAGAGCATCGCCGCCGCCATCAAGGACGCTGAGGAAAGCGGCGCTGTTCACCTCGCCGATGGGTCCTGGCCCGGCTACACGGAGCCCCCCCGACTGGTGATGGAAGGCTACACGGTGATCGCGCAGGAAATACGCGACAGTTTCGCAAGCTCGGGCCAATGGCCGACCCATGTCTACCTGCAGGCTGGTGTCGGCGGATTGGCTGGTGCGATGGCCTATATGATCCGCACCAATTGGGCGGTTCAGCCCGAAATCATCGTGGTTGAACCCGACGCGGCGCCTTGCCTTCAGCATAGTGCACGCGCAGGTGAAATGGTAACAGTAGAAGGCCCGGTCTCCAATATGGGGCGTCTGGATTGCAAGACACCCTCGATGCTCGCCTACGAAATTTTATCTAAGGCAGCCGACCGATATGTGACCATCTCTGATACAGCGGCGCTCAGAGGGGTCGAGGTCTCGGCCACGCTCGGGATTGCCAGCACCCCATCCGGCGCTGCCGGGTTGACGGCTCTGGTTCAGGATCTGGAGGCGGGCACATCTCCTGACATGCGCCCGCTGGTGATCCTCTCAGAGGGGGGCGTTGACGATGCCTGAGCTAGATCTCGTCGCCTTTCGGCGTGATTTACACGCGCATCCGGAAACAGGTTTTGACCTCGCGCGCACCTCAGATGCCATTGCTAAAGAGCTGGAACAGGCCGGGCTGACGGTGACCCGCGGAATTGGTGGGACAGGTCTCGTGGCCACCCTGACACGGGGCCAGTCTACCGCCGGGGTCGCGCTGCGCGCCGATATGGACGCGCTGCCGATTGAGGAAGCCACCAAGCTCCCCTATCGCTCCCGCCATCCCGGCCGGTTCCATGGCTGCGGTCACGATGGGCACAGCACCATGCTTCTGGGGGCTGCCCTGCGTCTGGCGCAGGATCCAGATTTCAATCAAACCGTTCATTTCCTCTTTCAACCGGATGAGGAAAACGGCACGGGCGCTGCGGCGATGATTGCCGATGGCCTGTTTGATCGCTTTGATATCACCCGGATTTATGGCCTTCACAACATGCCGGGGATGCCGCTTGGTCACTTCGCGACTGAGACCGGCGCTTTCTGTGCCTTTGAGGATAATTTCGAGATCCGCATCACAGGGCGGGGCGGCCATGCCTCCATGCCGGAGAAAGCGATTGACCCAATCGTGACAGGCGCTGCGATCGTCACCCAACTACAGACAATCACATCGCGCTCGGTGTCAGCACGGGATCATTGCGTCGTTTCAATAACGGATTTCGAAACCGATGGTGCGCGCAATATTCTGGCTAGCAACGTATTGATTTCCGGAGACTGTCGGGGATTTGACACCTATATATCCCATACAATCGAACAGCGCATGCGCGACATCGCCAATGGCATCTGCGCCGCACAAGGCGCCAGCTGCGAGGTGGCCTATTCAACATCATTCCAGCCACTGGTGAATGATGCGGAAGCAACTCCATTGGCCGTTGCTGCAGCAGGATCCGCTGGCAGCATTGATACGCAGTACGGTCGTGTGGGGTTTTCAGAGGATTTTGCGGCCTTTCTACAGCACCGACCAGGCGCATTTATGTTGATGGGCAATGGCACTGACGGCGCCCATGCTATGCCGCTGCACAATCCAGGGTATGATTTCAACGACGGCGCCATCGAACATGGCATTGCGTATTGGTGCGCCTTGGCCAGATCAGGTTGATCTGTCGGCCTGCTCGCGGACAAACGGCAGAGTGAACTGCACCCGCATACCATTGGAGCCATCCACCTCGGTTGTGCCTGCATATTTTCCGACCATGCTGCGGATCATACGCCAGCCGAGAGAACCCGACCGCTCAGGCCGAGCATCCCCCTCGGCCAGGCCGCGCCCGTCATCCGCGATCACCAATCGCAATGCGTCATCCTGTTCGGTCAGCTCAACCAGTATATTTCCCTGCTCACGCCCGACAAAGGCGTGCTTGTACGCATTTGTCAGCAGCTCACCCGTCAGAAGGCCCAGATCAATGGCCATCGAGCTGGGGATCTCAACGTCGTCACCACGTACCGACACCGCCACGTTGAGGCTGTCGGAGTTGAACGCCCCCTCGGCATTGGTCGCGACCTCCTGCAGGAAAGGCACTGCCTGCAGATGATCGACTCGCGCAGAACGCTGCAATTGTTCGTGCACGCGGATCACCGATTGCACCCGCGCCTCCAGATCCGACAGCACCGAGACAGTTTCCGGTGCCTCGGCCCCTCTCCGGCTCATCCGGATCAGCGCGCCAATCAGGGCCAGGTTATTGCCCGTCCGATGATGCACCTCTTTCATCAGGAGATCCCGTTCCGTCAACGCCTCAAGCAACACCCGGTTCTGTTCTGCAAGTTCCGCAACAGGATCAGCGTCGCGGATCTTGCCGATGGCGTCCGTCGCAGCCTGAGCAGAGACGATCATTTCGTCGCTTTTTACCGGGCTCAGGAACAGAAGTTCAATCTCAGTGCCCTCTGGCCCGCTGCGTATTGCGTGATGATCCGAAAGACGTGACAACCCACGCAGCCCCAGCCCCAACCCAGGAGCCGGCGCCACCCCGCCCCGACGGCCCCGCAGAATGTCGTCGAGCCCGTCAATACCCGGTCCCTGATCCGTGATGATGGCCCGCATGGCCACCTTGTCGCCGTGTTCTTGCAGGCTCAACCGTACCCGTCCAACACTGGCATGTTGTTGGGCATTTCGAGCCGCCTCAAGCAGTGCCGTCACCGCCCGCGTCTGCGCAAATGTCCCAAACTGCAAGGCCTTGGTGATCGCCATCGCGATAAATCGTAGCCTCAGAACATCCTGTTCTGTATCAATTTTCAAAGTAATCAGGGCGGTCGACACGAGTTTAGATCTCTTTCGCGATTTTAATGACAGCAAGGCTGGCGTCGTCACGACCTCTGAAGTTCTCGGCCATCAGTTTTCCAGCAATCAACAGCGCCGAGCGCATCAGCAGAGCGGGTTTCTCGTGCAGGTCACGTAATGTCCGCAAACCATCGCTATGCAGAATTACAGTATCACCGGGCTGTAAATTGACCTCGTCCGAAAACGGAGAAAGTGCGGCTCCTCCAAGATGGCCATCGCGGGTCGCAAATCTCTTTGTCTCACCCAGCCGGGCGCGGATCGTCGCAATATTGCCAACGGAGGCATAGGACAGGCGTCGCCCGTCCGCAGCCACCGCGACACAGGCCGCAACAGCACCACGGGTATCAGCGATGTCATCCGATATATCCGCCAAGGCCGCGGCAGGGGTGCGACCCGGCTTGTGCCCGAAGGCCTGCAGAACCCGCTCAGCAGCATCCGCCGCCCGATGCCCGTGGCCAAGCCCGTCGCAGAGGATCAGATCCAGCCTGCCATCCGGGGCGATGTTGGGTGTCACACACGTCATATCCCACGCATCGCCACAGCGGGTTTCGCCAGGGTGGGTCACCAATAAACCGGCAACATCCATAGCGGCTGGCCGGTATGGGCGCTGCTGGAATTCACACGCAACAACTGTGCCTTCATCACGGTTTGAATAGATGTCAAACTGATCCGACAACCGTTGCATCGCACCCAGACCCAGCCCCGCCGAACCTTCGCTGCTGCTCCCGTCCCGCATCATTTTGTCGAGTGTATCAATCCCCGGCCCCTGATCCACGACGACCATCGCCAAACGCGGACCACCGATGCCCGGCATTTGTTGCAACAGACAACGGCCCCGTTTGGCATATCGCAGAACATTGGTCGCCGCCTCGCTGACAACGATGGCGATCTCCTCTGTCCGGGCCTGTGAAAATCCGGCCACCCGCGCCAACTGGCGCGCGTTGCGGCGACAGACCGAAACGTCGCTGGGATCTGAAAGAGGCAACCAATGGGTCATATCCGGGCCATCATTGTCACGCGTGTTCCTTTGCCTTCGTTGGTCTCGACCTCCAGCGCATCACTCAGTCGTTTCGCACCACCAAGACCACGCCCCATGCTGCCCGCAGTGCTGAAGCCATCACTGAACGCAGCGTCCAGATCCGCAATCCCGGGCCCGTTGTCGACACAGACCACGCTGATTGCGAGCGGTTCACTGTGCATATAGATACGCGCTTCGCCTCCGCCACCATGCATCACCACATTTCTTGCGATTTCACTGACCGCAGTGACAAACCGGGTTTTTTGAACAGTGCGCGCTCCGCGCTGGTCCATTTCGCGACCGGCGATCCGACGCACCTGAATAACGTCGCGATCCCTGATCAGCGCGTAAACACCAATCAGAACACCATCCGTGGGTATCATCCCCGAGCTTCACCGCGCAGATCGCGCAGCGCATGTGTCAAGCTGAGCGCCGTTTTGCTCTCAGGTAGGTCCATGCCCAATTCCACCAGTGTCATTGCCACCGCCGGACGCATGCCAACCACATAAGTCTGGGCATCCAACAGTTTTGACACGCTCGCCAGTTGCGCCAGAATCCGGCCCACGAATGTATCGACAATCTCCAATGCGCTGATGTCCATAACCACCGCGCGGGCCGCTTCGTCCACCACACGCTCGGAGAGGGCCTCCTGCAAATCCAGAATATCGGTGTCGGAAATATCTTCCTGGATCGCCACCAACAAAACGCCTTCGACAAAGTAAATGGCCGATGCGCTGGACATGTCAGTGATCCTTCTTCTTGGTGATTTCATACCCTACACGGTTCAACGCATCTGCCAGACCACTGCGGATGGTAGACCGGGTTGTTACCTCACCAACATCCACACCCAATTGCACCATTGTCTGCGCGATGGTCGGGCTGATACCGCTAATAATGCACTCCGCACCCATCAGACGTACAGCTGCAGCCATCCGCAGCATATGCTGGGCCACCTGGGTGTCCACGGTCTGCACGCCGGTAAGGTCGACGATCACCACCTCTGCCTGACGGCGCAGAATGGTCTCCAACAGGTTTTCCATCACCTCCTGCGCGCGTGCTGAATCCATCGTACCGATGAGGGGCAGGGTCAGTACCTTATCCCACAGTTCAACCACCGGTGTGGACAGCTCCTGCATCTGGTCACGCTGCTGTTCGATGATGCGGTCCCGTTCGGCGATGAATACGTCGGTACAATAAACCGCAAACGCATCAATGACCCTGCTGATGAACCAGATTTCTTCCACCAGTTGGCTGGGATAATCAGCGAGTCGATCCTTCAATCGGTAGAAAATTGGTGCCTTAAGAGCCAAGACGAATGAGGCCATATCACTCGGAGTAACCCCGCGAGAACTGCGTTCCTGAGTGACATCTATCAGAACGGTACGCAAATCCACCCAAGCATCGCTGGACAAATCAAACCGATCGCCGGTCGCACCCTTTTCGATCCCGGAAATTAGCGCACGCAACAAGGCACTGGTCTGCTCCCGCCCCTCTTTGTGGCTGAAAAGATCAGTCCGTTGCACGCCTTCGTCGCTCTGGGTCGAAATCCAGGACGCAACGATTTCATCAAAATCATTCTGCAAAATCGTGAGCACGGTTTCAGTAGCGGTTTCTGACATCTCAACCTCATTTGGGCAGGAGATCCGGCATCAGAAGTGCCGGAATGCTCTGTGGAGTGATCGATTTGATAACGCTCCATAGCCCTAGCTGTAAACAGAGAGTTTTGAAATCACACACAGAGTGGTGGAAATTTTCCTTTTTTCTTGCAAGGATAGGACGTGATGGCCGTATCGCGACACGTAGCATGCATTCCGGCTCCTCACTTGGAAAGGTCCACCATGTCCGCATCCCAGACAGCCGCCATGATTGCCTACGACAGTTTTATCCTGCGCTGCTGTCTCGCCGTTGCTCTGGGCCTGTTGATTGGTCTTGATCGCGAAATCAAAAAGAAGCCGCTGGGCGCGCGGGCCTATATGCTGATCTGTCTTGGCTGTTGCGCGCTGACGATGCTCACTCTTAATCTTGCGGCAACTGCGCAGGAGGGAACCGCTGCCGTTGATCCATCCCGGACGATACAGGGTATCGTGGGAGGTATCGGATTTCTGGGCGCCGGGGCGATCATGTCGACGACCGAGACCGGCAAACTCCGCGGGGTTGGCAGCGGTGCAGCCATCTGGGTTGTTGGCGTGGTTGGCATTGCGGTTGGATTTGGCTTCCTTGCCGAGGCTGCCTCGGTCGCCCTGCTGGCGTTTCTGATCCTCACCATCGTTGATTGGGCACAGCAACATAGACCAGATCTCGACAACGGCCAGGACACCTCCGACGGCGACGATTAGTTCCCGGCCCCAAGGCCCGACCAAAACCGACCCAAATAGCGCGGCAATTCAACAGCGCTGCGACAGCAGCGATTGCATCTGCCCCTCTGCGTCATATCTTGGACCCAGCAACAAGGAGCATCGCACATGACCACTGAACCCAGCGGCCAGCACTCAGATCGTGCAACCGGATCCGCCTCCGGGTTGAGTCGGAGCGAAGCTCGCGCCGCGCAGAACGCCCGCGATCTGGAGGACCACCTCAGCTGGCTTGATAGCATCACAGGCACTGCGCTTGGCGTCCTGGCCGTCGCTTCGGGGATCTACACCTATCTTGGCGTCTCATCTCTCTTGGATGACACCGGCGCATTCTCGGTGATTGCTGCCTTGGCCTATTCGGTGGCCGTATCCGTCGGAATTTTTGTATTCTGGTCTTATATGATGCGCCTGGTGCCAACCGTACGGACAGCCGCCGCGCGCATCGGCCTTGTGCTGTCGATGGCGCTAGGATCGGTTGCGATCATCGCAATGTCATCCTGGCTGAATGCCGCGGCCCTAGCCGGTGCTGCCGCTGTTGAACAGCATCTGGCCGTGACGGTGCAGGACTACCAAACGGCATTGGAACGCGCGGATGAAATCACCCAAAGCGGTCAGAGCCTGGCGCGGGATGTTGCACGGGTGCGGCAGACCTTTGTTGATCTCTCCGAGCAAGAGGCGACCGGTCAACTATCCGGTTTCGCTGGTCAGGGCGCGGTTTTCCGATTGCTGCGTCAAAAATCGGATGAGCTGGCGGCGTTGGAAACGCAGATCACCAGCCAGCAACCCTTGGTGGAGGCGGCCTTCGATGAGGGCAACGCCATCCTGTCACGCATGCGGGCGCTCACAGTCGAACAAGGTCCGGTCGCCCAGCGATCAGTCCTCTTTTCAGAAGAGGCTGTACGCCTTGCCAATGTCATCACCCAGCTGCGCCAACTGTCGGTCGCTCCACTGGTCCAAAGGGCCGCGCGCGACCTTTCCGACAGTGTCGTCACACCAGAACTGGACGGTTCGGATGCGGCCACCCGACAGGGGCAGCAGGCCACAATCGACAGCGTTCGCCGTGTTCTGGCGCAACGCGCAGATGGGCTTGGCGCTGCGGCCAGCGCGGTACTGAGCATGACCCCGCCACGTGATACCACCTACACTCCTGTCTCTGCTGCGGATGCTGTTATTCTCTATGCTGGCAATTTCGTACCGTCTTGGGCAGGCGCGATTGCGATTGACCTCCTGCTCGACGGTGCTGGTGTTGATTGTCGCCATTACACAAGCGGCAATCCGCGCCTAGCCGTGAAGGGGCCGCCACCGAGGACACAATGACGCTGGCGGAGCTGCGCGCCGCCGTGGCCGCCATCCGGGATATTGACACGTCTCTGGAACGCGCGGGCCCCTTCGCCGCACCCGGCAGTCAGCCCCCGGATATCGCCAGTCTGGACGATAAACGCCGTGCCGACTGATCGCGACGACCCCCAGCCGATAGCTGTCGCGCGCCGTCGTAAAAGGCCAGATACCTGGCGCGTATTGCGATGGGTATTTGCGGCGCAGCTCGGGTTTGCGGCTGTCCTGCTCGGAACGGATCTTGCAAAGCTAATCCCGCAACTGGCTTGGCCCTCTACCGCACCGGAGCTGACAGCACCGATTGGTCCTGGCGATCAGACCAGGCGATACACTCCCACACAGCTGCCAGATCGCCCGCCTGCCCCTGGCAGCCGACCATTGCCCAGCACTGAGAATATGCCCGACAGGCTGACCTTCGCCACACCTGAGTGGCAGGGTGAAACCGTGTTGACCCTGACTGGCCGGATCGCCGAGGGCGACGCGATGCGCTTTAGCGACTATCTGGAGACGCTGGAAACTCTGCCGTCACGAGCCTACCTCAATAGCCCGGGCGGCTCCGTCTCTGACGCTTTGACCATTGGTCGCGCCCTGCGCGCACGAGATATGAACACTGTGATGAGTGCCAGTGACATCTGCCTGTCCGCGTGCCCCTATATTTTGGCCGCCGGGGTCAGCAGAATTGCAGATGCAGACGCCATGATCGGCGTACATCAGCATTATTTCGGTCAGAATACCGTGCTGCCCGCCTTTGTCGCCGTAGAGCAGATCCAGCGCGGTCAGGGTGAGGTCATGAGCTATCTTCAGGAAATGGGCGTGGATCCGCTGATGATGCAACCCGCGCTGATGACCCCATCCGATGAAATCTACCTCCTGACGCCCGCCGAGCGGAGCACCTACCGCCTCACCACCACGGACGGTGATCCAGGGTAGGCGCGCTGACGCCTCTCCATCATGACAGGCGAATAATCGCCAGCCAAAGCCTTGCAGCACCGCAGTGATCCGATAGGATTGTCGTGACAAAAACAGATGGCAGGCAGGCAGATGAGCATTTCACGACGCAGCTTCGGACTCGGACTGATGGCGCTTGGCGTCGGGGCCTGCAGCGAAGGGGTAACCAGGACATCGGCACCGCGCACTGTCGGCGGGTTACCGGCCGATCTGCGCCCGGTACCCAACGCGGCCTATGATGCTTGGGTTGCCGGGTTTCGCCAACGCGCAAACGCCGCCGGGATCAGCAACAGCACTCTCAATGCCGCGTTTCGTGGCGCAGGTTACCTGCCGGGTGTGATCAAGCGCGATCGCAACCAGACAGAGTTCAAACGCAGCCTTGAGGATTACCTCTCTATTGCCGCTTCCGACGAACGCGTCAGCAAAGGGCGCGCGGCCTATGCCCGCTATCGCGGCACTCTCAACGCGCTTGAGCAGACCTATGGTGTTGATGCCGAAATCATCACTGCGATCTGGGGTCTTGAGAGCTTTTTCGGAGAGCGTCGGGGCGACGTGCCGGTCATCTCCGCCACATCAACCCTCGCTTTTGACGGTAAGCGGGGCGCCTTTTTCGAGAAACAGCTGATGGCTGCCCTTAGAATCCTGCAGAATGGCGATATCTCCGCCGCACGCATGACTGGCAGCTGGGCTGGTGCGATGGGGCATACCCAGTTCATCCCCACGTCCTATCAGGCTTTTGCCGTTGATTTTACCGGCGATGGTCGTCGCGATATCTGGTCCGAAGATCCCAGCGACGCGCTCGCCTCAACCGCCGCCTATTTAGCCCGCAACGGCTGGACCCGCGGGCTGCGCTGGGGTCAAGAGGTGAGCGGAACAGCCGCCCCCAGCGGAACACTCATCCAACCCCAGGCAGGCGGTCCGAAGTTTGCCGTCACGAGCAATTTCCGCGCCATCAAGCGCTATAACAACTCTGACGCCTATGCGATCGGGGTTGGCCATCTCGCTGATCGTATCGGTGGGGCTAGCCCCCTGCGCAGCAGCTTTCCACCAGACGCAAATGGGCTGACCAAGGATGATCGTATCCTGCTGCAGAAACGCCTGACCGCGAAGGGCTTTGACACTGGCGGTGCTGATGGCGTTATCGGACCAAACAGCGAAAACGCCATCCGCGCCTATCAGCAAAGCCGTGGCCTGCCTGCCACCGGGGCCCATCGCAAGCCCTGCTCGGCGCATTGGGCTAAGCAAGCAATTAAAATCAGGCTCGCCGGGTCTACGTGATCAACGTCGGCGGTAAACGCATGCGCGGCGCCTTTGGCGCCTTGAACTGGGATGTGCGCACCTCATATAGTGAACGTACGTTCATTCATTTTGGAATCATTATGACCTCCACACCCGCACCTCGTCTGCAAGGCCTGGACCTTGCACGCTATTTCGCATTTGTCGGAATGGTCATTGTCAACTTCAAGATCGCCATGGGGGCCGAGAGCGGCACGGGTGTTGTGGCGTTTCTCAGCACCGCTCTTGAAGGGCGCGCGGCCGCATGTTTTGTTGTTCTGGCCGGGATCGGGCTGGGCCTTGCGTCAAACCGGTCAACCGGAAGCATCGCTGCAACGACGGTACGACGCGCTGCGTTCCTGATGGGCCTCGGGATGATCAACATGCTGATATTTGACGCTGATATCCTGCATTACTATGCCGTCTATTTCATGTTCGCGGCTGTCCTGCTGAGAGCGTCGACACGGGTGCTTGCATCGCTCACAGCCATACTGATCCTGATGTTTCCAGTGCTGCTATTGATCTTCAACTACGACAGCGGCTGGGATTGGGAGCTTTATACCTATGCAGACCTCTGGACGATAACGGGGTTTTTGCGCCATCTTCTGTTCAATGGCTGGCACCCTGTTGTACCCTGGATTGCATTTCTGCTTGCCGGTATCGTCTTGTCTCGAATGCCATTGCAGAGCCAAAGATTTCAGATCGGCCTTATCCTCGTCGGCGCGGTGATTTACACGGTGACCGAAGCAACCAGCGCAATCGCGGTTCAAAGTCTACAGCAGATTGATCCTGAACTGGCAGACTTGGCGACAACACTGCCAATCCCGCCAATGCCGTTCTACATGATCGCCGGGCTCTCCTCCGCCGCTATCGTGATCGGTGGATGCCTGTTGTTGACGCCTACGCTGCAACGGCTCGGCATCGTGCAGGCATTGGCCCCCGCGGGCCGCCAGACCCTGACGCTTTATATTGCGCATATTCTCATCGGTATGGGTATTTTGGAAGAAATGAACATGTTGGAAGGTCAGACGCCTGAGACCGCCGTCGCGGCAGCCCTTCTGTTCTGCATCTGTGCGACCGGATATGCGTGGCTCTGGTCACGATTTGCCAAAACCGGCCCGATTGAAATGGCCATGCGCAAGCTGGCGGGGTGACGGTTGGTATTCTGCGCGGTACCAGATAGGCACACACCCCGCGCACCTGTGGCTGCAAGAAGGATGAGGACCTTAGTACAATCCTCATCACTAGAAATGACCTTGATTAGACCCAGTCAGGTCTTGGCCAAGGCATCAACCAGTTCAGATTTGGTCATGTCAGAGCGGCCGGGAATATCGCGATCCTGTGCGTGTTGGTACAATTCGGACTTGGTTTTCGCATTCAGAGCGGCCTTGCTGCCCTTGGCACGACCATTGTCATCGGTTGAGTGACGGATAACCTTCAGCAGATCTTCCTTGGACATCTCAGATCGCCCGTCGATCCCCAAATCCTGCGCCCGCTCGTACAGCATATTATAGGTCGGGCCGCTCTCCTTCATCTGCGCAACTTGGTCTTGGACGTCGTCAGGCTGATCGGAAAACTGCTCACTGCCATCCTGCGTATCGCTCTGTTTTTTGGCGGTTGAGCGTTGGTATTCATCTTCGGTCAGAACCATCCGGACTTCCTTGGGCAGGTAGCGCTCGCCGGTGTCGCTGCTTTTGGCGCCGGATTTTGTGCCCCAATCCTCTTCACTCCATTGGTTGAGGTCAGTCTCGTCCTGATCGGGACCGTCATCTGCATAGGTCCCGCCGCGTCGCTTGTACATCTGCACAGCCAGCTGGGCCTTTCGGGCAGACCATTCGCCCGGCTCACCGCCCTTATCGCTTTGCGTGATCTCTTCCTTGACCTCCTGCCAAAGCTCAGGGTCATTCTTCTTGGCTGTTGTCATCAATCGCTCCTCCTGATGCTGTTGCAATCAGCAATCCGCCCGACCAGGAAAAGCGTCCGCCACCCTCGCCCCGTCGGCCATGCAGGTTTGATGAGAAACGCGCCAAGCGGCTTTCCGTTCCCCGACATGAAAAGATCCATTTCACGTCGAGATAAACGTAACCTCGCCGCGATCAATCTCTGCCGCTGTCAGACGGCCGGTGGCGAATGCACCAGTATCCAATGCGATCCGCCCCTCGGCGACGGTCGGCTCGTTCACGATCCAGTGGCCATGCACGACCCAGATACCATCCTCACGGCGTAGGCGGCGTGTATCTGGGCGGCCCCATACCAGCGCCTGCCGAAACTGAGCCGTCAACGGCGCCTCGGGATCGGCACCGGCATGGGCCATAAAGACGTTGCCAGATTGGCAGCAGGCTAGGCAGGGTCTCCAGCCACGTAATCATCTCGGCACCCATCACCGCGCGCAGCGTCTGCGCCGCGCTCTCAAGGTCAGCTGCAGAGGATTGTTCCGAAACCCCACCCACACCAAAGCTCGCCAGCGTCTGCAATCCGCCATTGCGCAGCCAGATCTCCGCGTTCGGGACTGGGTCCGCCAGAAAATCAAGCAGCATCGCCTCATGATTGCCGGTCAGGGCTACAATATCAGGCCGTGCCATCAGCCGCCGCAAAACCTTCGCGCTCTGCTCTCCCCGGTCGATATAATCCCCAAGGCAGACAATAGGCAGATCAGGATCAAGTTGCCCCAGAAGTTTGGCCAGCAGGTCATCACAGCCATGGATGTCTCCGATCACGTAAAAGCGCAGCTCTGGGTTGAGAGCTACGAAATCTTGCGATTTTCCCTGAACTCCGGTAATTAACTTTTTGAACATAATCGCTGCTCCCTGGGGGCCTGACGCTGTTTCAACCGGCAAATCTGCGGGTTTAGTGTTAGGCGGGGTTGGGCGCAGTGTGAAGAAGCACCACCAAAAAAGGTGGGCACGACGAGGCTGGGTGGGAATGCGGGTACACGCAATTCTTCTGATTGGCTGTCTGAGCACGCTCAGCGGCCCGCTGGGTGCAATCCGTGCACCAGCCCAAACTCTGTCGACCTATGGCACCCCGGGGTTGGTCGATATGCCAACTGCTGAGGTTCTGCCGGATGGAACACTGGCGCTGACCACCTCGAACTTTGAGAACACCAGCCGCAATACCCTGACGTTTCAAATGTTGCCGAATGTCTACGGCAGCTTCCGCTACAGTTTTCTGCGGGACTTTGATTCCGGGGTGGGTCTCAGCCGCTATGACCGCAGCTTTGATGTTCACTTTCAGCTGCGCCGGGAAACCGCTGCGGGGCCTGCCATTGCCCTTGGCCTGCGCGATTTCGGAGGTACCGGTGTCTATGCCAGTGAATATCTTGTCGCAACAAAACACGTGACACCCGATGTCATCGTTACTGGCGGGATCGGATGGGGGCGGCTGGCCGGACGCGGCGGGCAGCGCAATCCGCTGACCGCACTGAACGGTCGGTTTGATACCCGTGAAGATTCAAATGCCGGTGGCATATCGACCACAGGCCAGCTGGATTTCGGCAATTGGTTCCGGGGCGACGCTGCCCTCTTCGGTGGGCTGCGCTGGGATGTGACTCCGCAATGGTCTGTGATGGCGGAATATTCCTCCGACACCTACTCTGCAGAGGCTCAGCGAGGGCTGAGCGATGTTCGCTCCCCTTTCAATATCGGGGCATCCTATCAGTTCGACAATGGCGTGACCCTGGGCGGGTCATATCTGAATGGTTCTGCGCTTGCCGTGCAGCTGAGCTATGCGTTTGACCCGCGCCGCGCCGCAACACCCGGTGGTCAGGGCGCGGCAGCGCCCGCGCTGAAACCAGCCGAACAGGTGGCAGTGGCGAGTTGGAACCTCGCCCAGGGCGGGCCTGATGAACCACAACCTCCCCGCCTGAACGATGTGCTGAAATCCCAGCTGGAGGCAGAGGGCCTTCGCTTGATCAGTTTTGAACGCGAAGGGTCCAGCGCGCGCATCACCGTGGAGAATTTGCGCTACGGCGCGGCGGCGCAAGCGGTTGGGCGCACAACCCGCGTCATGGCCAATACTCTGCCGCCCCATTTGCAGCATTTTGAGGTGACGCTCGCTGAAAACGGGCTGCCCACAACCCGCATCAAAAGTCAGCGCAGCGACCTCTACGAGCTGGAGGGGGATCTGGATGAAGCCTGGCGCAGTCTTGCCCGGACTGAGATCGAAGATGCCCCGGACCGCATCGCTGTGGATGAGGATGTCGCTGCCTTTGCCCGCTTCACCTATCGCTTTGGCCCCTATACGCAACTTTCCTTCTTTGATCCGGATGAGCCGCTGCGCTATGAGATCGGCGCGGAGCTGAAAGCCAGCTATCAGCCTGCGCCCGGCTGGACCTTTGCCGGTCAGTTGCGTCAGCCAGTGATTGGCAACCTTGATGCCTCGGCCCGCCCTTCGAACTCCGTCTTGCCCCGGGTCCGCTCAGACTGGGCGCGCTATGCCTCTGAATCCGACCTGCGTCTCAGCCATTTGACCGCTGACTACAGTTGGCGGCCCGGTCAGGATCTGTTTGCCCGCGTCACAGCAGGCTATCTTGAGCAGATGTTTGGCGGCATCTCAGCAGAGCTGCTCTGGTTTCCGGTTGGCAGCAACCTCGCGCTTGGAGCGGAGCTGAATTATGCCAGACAGCGGGATTTCGATGTCCAGTTCGGGTTCCAGGACTACGACGTTATGACCGGCCATGCCTCCGTCTACTACAAAACCCGCGGCGACTATCATGTTCAGGTTGATATGGGCCGGTATCTTGCCTAGCGACTGGGGCACCACGGTTACGGTTGATCGTGAGTTCAACAACGGATTCAAAGTCGGCGCATTTGCAACGCTGACAGACGCGTCTTACGAAGAATTTGGCGAGGGCTCCTTTGACAAAGGCATTCGTGTTGAGGTGCCGGTTGCCTGGCTCACCGGAAAACCCTCCCGACGCAGCATCACACAGGTCATCCGCCCAGTTCTGCGGGATGGCGGTGCCCGCCTGAACGTACAGACACGCCTCTATGACAAGGTCCGCGACAGCCGTGGACGGGCGCTTGCCGCACAATGGGGGCGCTACGCCAGATGATAAACGCGCGACGCCTCCACCGGATCACCCGTGCCATTGCGACCCTCGCCTACCTGAGCACTGGGGCCTGCACGAATGATGAACGCGAGATCCTGACGGCAGAGCAGTTGACACGAGGACTTTCTGAACAGACCACTGCACGCGCCGCCATGCTGGCCAACGCAGGTGCCGAGCAGATGCAGGTCCGATTTCTCAAGACCGGGAGAAGCGGTGTAATGCTGCAGGAGACCCACCGCGCCGGACTGGTAACATGGCTGTCCTCCGACGGGGCAAGTCTGCAAACCGATAAGGGCTTGCTGCGCGCGACCCGTGGGTTCGGGGCGGGTTTGATGGCTGTCGACCTGGAGCAATCTCATCGTCGTATTTTTGCACATGCAGAAGGCCCGGCAGAGCGATTTCACAGCTATCTGACTGGAAATGACGAGACTGAGACCCGAACTTATCACTGCGACATCAGGGATCGCGGCAACCGCACACTGACCATTGCCTAGCCAGGGCATCACGACCCGTCTGATCGCCGAAAGCTGTGTCAACCCGGACCAGAGCTTCCTGAACCTCTATTGGCTACGAGCAACCGATAACAGGCTAGTCCAGAGCCGCCAGTGGACCGGACCCTATCTCGGCACAATGACAACACGGCTGCAGGTGACACCATGACCCGCACCATCCCACCCCGACCGGAGGAAAGACCTTGCGCGTGATTTCCATGATCTGCTGCGCCACCCTTGCGCTGGCAGGATGTTCAACCGTCTACCGCAGCTCTGATGTCATCCCCGGCGCAGGGGATGGCACACAGGTACGTGTGGTGCCGCTGAATGGCGAAACCGTAACGCAAGCCAATCGTGCCCCCTATGCTCCGCAATCCCTTCCGGAGGCCTATGCCCGCAGCGCCGGAACCGGCGCGGGTGTTTCTGTTCGCGGCGCGGGGCGACTGCCAGAAGCGCCATCCACTCAGGATGGGCTTCGCAATCAGCGCCTTGCCCTGAAGCGTCCTCCGGCGGTCCCCGAGATGTCCTACCAGATCGGGGTCGGCGATGTCGTCATGCTGGCAACGCCCACGACGCGCAACACCCTGGAAGAGCTGACCGGGCTACTGGCGGCGCAGAACAGCCGCAATGGCTACACCGTCCAGGATGACGGATCGGTCAATATCCCCGATGTCGGGCGCGTGCGCATTGCGGGCCTGACAATTGAGGATGCAGAGGAACTGCTGTTCCAGAAACTAGTAGAAGCCCAGTTCGACCCGACTTTCAGCCTCGAAATCGCAGAATTCAACTCGCGCCGGGTCTCCGTTGGCGGAGCCGTTGGAAAACCCGGTGTTCTGCCGATCACCCTGACACCGCTCTACCTCAGCGAAGCGCTGGCCGCTGCGGGCAGCGTGTCCGTAGCGGATATCGACGTGAGCTCCGTCAGGATCTATCGCGACGGTGAACTCTATCAGATCCCGCTTACAGATTTCTACGCCAGCCCCGATCTACAAAACACACGCCTCATCTCAGGCGATGCCGTGTTTGTCGATACGGATTTCAATCTCAACCGCGCTGAGCGCTTCTTTGAACAACAGATACGCCTGAAGCAGACGACGCTCGCTGCCCGCGCACAGGAACTGAGTGAGCTGAACACTGCGATCTCCCTGCGCCGCAGTGACTATGCAGAACAGCGCAGCACCTTTGAGGCGCGCGAAGTTCTTGGCGCGAATGACCGTGACTATGTCTATCTGACCGGCGAGGTCGATAAACAGACCCGCTATCCCCTGCCCTATGAACGCCAAGCCTCTCTGGCGGATGCGCTCTATGATGCAGGTGGTGGGATCGCGCGCGAAACCGGTGATGTTTCACAAGTCTATGTGCTGCGCGCCTCCAGCGACCCGCGTGAATTCGGCGCGGTGACCGCCTGGCATCTGAATGCCAGCAGTGCGGCCAACCTGACACTTGCAACTAAATTTCAGCTGCGACCGGATGATGTGATCTTCGTCGCCGAGAACCCGGTCACCAAATGGGGCCGTACTCTACGCCAAATCACCCCTTCTCTGATCACAACACCCGTCGCAGCGGCGGTGAACTGATGGGACAAACGGCGATAGGCTATATCATGCGCCCAACCTTAAGCTGCGCCCTTTCCCTTCTGCTGATGGCAGGTTCGGGTCTGGCGCAGACTGGAACGCCCGCAGAGGACCAACTGGATTGCGAGGATGACCGCAACGCGGAAGAGGACGCGTGTCTTTTGTTCATTGAGCCGGTTGCAGGTCAATTCGCACCGATGATTGCACCTGCAATTGGTCTTCTGGGTCTGGCACTGGTCGCGGGCCTTGGCTCCTCAGGGTCGACCAGCACCACAAGCACGGACTAGGGGCGGGGCCTTAGTGGCGGCCCGCATTAAGGCTTGCCCGACATCTCGCACTGAACCAACCAATCAGCTGCGACCCGCAGGTCTGCCCGCAAATCCTCGGTTGCCTGCGCGCGCAGATGGGGGTCAGGCACCCGAAGCAGATAAGACGGATGCAAGGTGATCAGGACAGGGGTCCCGTCGGTGCGATGCTCAATCGTTCCACGCCGTTGCAGGATATCCTTGCCCGACCCAAGCAATGCCTCCGCCGCTGTCGCGCCTAGCGCAAGGATCAGCTTTGGTTGGACCAGATCCAGTTCAGCCCGGAGCCAAACCTGACAATGGCGGATCTCCGATCCGTTGGGCCGTTGATGCAGTCTCTTGCGACCTCGGGGCATGAATTTGAAATGTTTCACCGCATTGGTGACATAGGCCGCCTCCCGCGGCAGCCCGGTCTCAGCCGCCAATTGATCAAACAGCTGCCCAGCGGGCCCCACAAATGGCCGACCCACCAGATCCTCCTGGTCACCGGGTTGTTCGCCGACAATCATCAGATCCGCATCTGTTGGACCTTCACCGGGCACGGCCTGGGTGGCTTGGCCATACAACGGACAGCGAGTGCAGCTATTGATCGCGGCTGGCAATTCATCTGCCGGTCCCCGCCAATAGGGGTTTGCCTCTGGCAAGCGGGCCTGCACCCGCGCAGCGCGTAACGGTGGCAAGGTTGGTGCGGCTTCCGCCATGGCGCGTGCCCGCGCCGGGGCTGTGGCGATCAACTCCGGAATGGCGGCGGCCTCCGGCATATTCTTCCAGTATTTTTTAGGCATCTCCGACTGCATGGCCTGAACCTTCAGCCGCGCCGGATTGAAGATATTGCGGAAATAGGTGATCCAGAGCTGTTCGCTGGCATCCTGCGGCAGTTCAGGCCGGGGATGGCCGGGCTCAAACCGCAGCTCGCCCCCCTCAAATATCGCTGCAACATCCGGCGTCAGTATGCGCCAGTCCATATCGGCAAAGCGCCGAGCGAAGAACGTTGCCGTTGGCTCCACCGTGTGATGTGTCGGCTCGAACCACGCCGCGAAGGACCGGCGCGGCGCATCGGCGTCACCCAGTTCACGAAACCGGACGAAGGCTTTCATCTTGTGTTGGCAGCGCGACACAGCTTTTTCCATCTGCCGCAGCCGGGCCAAATCCACATCACCGCGATCACTCATCAGACCACGCGCCCCCCGCAGGCGCCAGAGAAACCCATAGAGTCGGGAAAACCGGCTCGGATCGCTGTGCCAGACCACCTTATCCGCCAAGGTGACAAAGCCGCGCGGCACCTGGATATCACCATTAGGCGGCGGGCGGGTCTGCGATGCGAACAGATCCGGCGCCGTGCTGTCGTTGTTCCAGAGAATTGCCTCAGGTGGAACACCCTGTGCCAGAAACCCCCGCGCAGCGCGGCGCCAGGCCTCCGCCGTCCCAATTACAGGCATTTCAGCATGGTACATCAGAACAGGGCCAGCTGTTCTGGTGGCGGTGCAAACCGCGCCCGCAAATCGACACTGTCCGTCAGCCGGCCCGGTGTCCAACCACCCGCCACGACAAAGGCCCGTGCCTTCTTCATGGACGCCCCGATGCGCAGAAGATCCTCATATCGCAGCGACCGGTGCCGCCGGGTACTCAGGATGCGGTTCACCGTCTTCACGCCAAACCCCGGCACCCGCAACAGCATCTCTCGGCTGGCACGGTTCACATCCAACGGGAACATTTCACGATGGGCCAGCGCCCAGGCCAGTTTGGGATCTATATGCAGATCCAGATTGCCATCCGGCGTCACCGAGGTGATCTCATCAAGCTGGAAGTCGTAAAACCGCAGCAACCAATCTGCCTGATACAAGCGATGCTCGCGCTGCAACGGCGGAGAAATCAGCGGCAACTTGGCCGAACTGTCGGGGATTGGGGAGAATGCAGAATAATAAACCCGCTTCAGCTTGTAGCTGGAGTAAAGCCGGGTCGACTGGCCCAACACCATCGCGTCGTTTGCCCCATCCGCCCCGATAATCATCTGCGTCGACTGCCCTGCCGGGGCGAACCGTGGCGGGCGACGGCCTGTGTGGCTGCGATCCTTGGCAGCCTCCTTGCGCAGGCGCACATCGCCCATCGCCTTGCGGATTTGGCTAGGATCTTTCTCCGGCGCATGTTCGCGCACTGCTGCATCATTTGGCATCTCGACGTTGATAGACAGGCGATCCGCCAACAGTCCAGCCTCAGCGATCAGCTCCGGCGCTGCATCAGGAATCGTCTTGAGGTGGATATAACCGCGAAAATTCTCTTCCTGCCGCAGTTTACGCGCAATCTGTACCATATCCGACATCGTCGCGTCCGGCGACCGGATGATCCCAGAGGAGAGGAACAGACCTTCGATATAATTGCGTCGGTAGAATTCGATGGTCAGTTTCACCACTTCATCCACCGAAAACCGCGCGCGCGGCACGTTCGAGGACACCCGATTCACGCAGTATGTGCAGTCATAGATGCAAAAGTTGGTCATCAGGATCTTCAACAGGCTGATGCAGCGCCCATCTGGCGCGTAGGCGTGGCAGATTCCCGTCCCCTCGTTTGAGCCCAACCCCTTCCCATCGCGTGAGTCGCGTTTGGTTGAGCCAGAAGACGCGCAAGAGGCATCATATTTGGCAGCATCACTTAGGATGGCGAGTTTTTGATCCAGTGTCTGTCGAGTCATATGTTCTGTATATGTTCTCATTGAGGGGAAGGCAATCCAAGTTGCAATGAACAGGCCGACCCATCCCACAACTTCGGCTGCGACCTCACGTCCCCGCGATTGCCGGGAACCCAATCGCGGACGCCACGTTATGCCTGCAAGAGACAGGCAGAGGCATCCCTCTCTTGCCGATAGTACGAGAGGCCGATCATGTCCGATACAATCACAACCGTGAACCCCACCACTGGCGAGACGCTCGACACATATAATGTGCTCAGCAATGCGGCGCTGGAGGACGCTGTGCAAAGCAGTCACAAAGCGTTCCTGGAATGGCGGCTGACCCCTGTGGAAGATCGCGCAAATGTCATCAAATCTATTGGCGCGGCCCTGCGCGACCGCAAGGATGAGCTTGCAGAACTGATGACAAAGGAGATGGGCAAACTGCTCAAGCAAAGCCATCAGGAGATCGATCTATGCGCCGCGATCTGTGACTACAGCGCGGCCGAAGCTCCGGCTGTGTTCGCCCCGGAAGAACGCGATATCGAGGGTGGCGAGAAAGGGCACATTTTCTACTCACCCATCGGCGTCGTATATGGCATCCAGCCATGGAATTTCCCTGCTTATCAAGTTGTCCGCTATTCGATTGCCAGCTTGATTGCTGGCAACGGCGTGCTGCTGAAACATGCTTCCAATGTGACCGGCTCGGGTCAGATGCTGCAGGAAATCTACGAAGCCGCAGGCCTGCCGAAGGGTTTGTTTCAGGCGCTGGTGATTTCCCATGATCAATCGGATAGTTTGATCAGCCACGATCTGGTGCGCGGTGTCACCCTGACCGGCAGCGATGGCGCGGGCCGCAAGGTCGGTGCCAAGGCCGCAGAGGCGGTGAAGAAAACCGTTTTGGAGCTGGGGTCCAACGATGCCTACATCGTGTTGGAGGACGCCGATATCGAGGCTGCCGTCCAGACCTGCGTCAATGGCCGGACCTACAACAACGGCGAAACTTGCATTGCCGCCAAGCGTTTCGTCGTGGTGGACGCCATCTATGATCAGTTCCGCGACGCCTATGTCGAAGCGATGAAGCGGGTCACCCCCGGGAGCCGATGGGGGAAGATGCCGACATCGGGCCGATGGCACGAAAGGATCTGCGCGACGATCTTCATCAACAGGTGAAAGACAGCCTCGAAGGTGGTGCCAAACTGCTTTGCGGTGGTGAGATGCCAGATGGCGATGGTTTCTTCTACCCGGCCACCGTGCTTGAGAATGTGACCCCCGGCCAACCCGCTTATGACGATGAACTCTTCGGCCCGGTCGCCGCATTGATCCGCGCGCAGGACGAAGATGACGCCATGCGCATCGCCAACGACAGCCGCTTTGGCCTTGGTGGCGGCATCATGACCAAAAACACCGAGAAGGCACTTGCCCTCGCCCGTGATCACTTCGACACCGGGATGGTGTTCATCAACGGGTTTGGTCTCGCGATCCCCAACATGCCTTTCGGTGGTGTCAAGGATTCCGGCTATGGTCGGGAACATGGCGGCTTTGGCATGAAAGAATTTGTGAACGTCAAATCAGTCATGGTTATGAGCTGACATCGTGAGGGCCGCCTGACCCCGGGCGGCCCTCAACCTCATGGTCCATCGTTGTGGAGACAGGGATCAACACAATGAAACTGGTCTATTACACAGATGATCAGCCCGGTATTACCCGCCGCCGTCGAGGCCGCGGGTTTTCCTATTACATGCCCGATGGCAGTCATATCGGCGATGCGACGGAACGGGCGCGACTGAATGGTTTGGGCGTCCCGCCTGCCTACACAGATGTCTGGTTGTGCCCACTGACCAATGGCCATCTTCAAGCCACCGGGCGCGACGCCCGCGATCGGAAGCAATATCGCTATCACCCTGAATGGCAGGCGCACCGGGCCGAACAGAAATTTGCCCAGCTCGGCACCTTTGGGGAGCGCCTACCCGTGTTGCGCCGCTGGATCAGCGACAGGTTGACCGGCCCTGTTGGAGACGAAGAAACCGCCATCGCAGCGGTACTCGCCCTGTTGGATCGCGGCTCGCTCAGAATTGGAAATCCCAGCTACACCGAGGAGAACGGCAGCTACGGCGCCACCACATTGCGCCCGCGTCACGTCGCCTTTTCGGGACAGGTGATACAGCTGAGATATACGGCGAAGGGTGGCCAGACCGTGGAGAAATCCCTACGTGGCCCTGCGCTTCAACGCATTCTTGAACGCTCACAGGATCTGGCCGGTCCCGAACTGATCTCTTGGGTCGACGCCGACGGCAATGCCCGCGCCGTGCGGTCAGAGCAGGTGCAGGAAGTTTTAGCTGAGCTCTGCGGCGATGGGGTCTCCGCCAAGACCCTGCGCACCTGGAACGGCAGCCACGCCGCATTTACCGTCGCTCTCGATGCCCCGACCCTGACCATCACCGCGATGGCCGAAGCCGCTGCAGAGCGGCTACACAACACCCCAACCATCGCCCGCAACAGCTATATCCATCCGCAGATTATCGGATTGGCCGAGCTACCAGACCCTCAACGTGCAGCACGGCTGAGCGCTTTGCCACAGCGCCAAATCAGCGGGCTGCGCTTGGGGGAGGATAGACTGATTGATTTCCTCAATGCCGGTTGAGCGGCGCTCTCAACGCGCCACCAAGCCCGTCCTGCGACCGGTGAAATAAGCGCCCGGAACAGCCGCCAGATTGGCGATCACCGCAGCGCCAAGAATGCCCGCATAACCAAACATCCAGACACCCAGCCACGCCAGCGGCACATAGATCGCAAAGATCCGCATCAGGCTCAGACCCATCGACCACACAGCTTTGGAACGCGCATTCATCGCGGCGTTGGCGGTCACCAAAACACCATATCCGAGAAAGCTCCAGCTGACGATGCGCAGGTATTGCGCGGTCGTTGCAGCCGCCCCCTGATCTGACGTAAGGAGCCCGGCAATGTCAGATGCAAAGAGCGTCAACACCAGGGCCATGGCCAGCCCGTATCCGACGCAGAATTGCCAGGATCGCCACACTGCCAGACGCGCCCGCGCCTGCTGATCCGCACCCCAGTTCTGCCCGACAACAGGCCCGATACCCGCCGACAGCGCCAGCAATGGAACAAGAGCCACCGATTGCACCCGCTGTGCAGCCCCAAGCCCGGCAACGACAGTATCACCCAGCGTTGCCGCTGCGGCTGTGACCATCGCCATTCCGGCCGGGTTGATCGCATTTGAAAATGCGGCAGGGAGGCCGACACAGATAACTTCGCGCACAGAACCGCCAATGCCATCGGTGAACACCTCTGGCGGGCGAATGACCCCGATCCGAAGCGCGTAGCTAAAAGCCCCAATCAGCGTCAGAACCCGCGCTACAGCAGTGGCAAGTGCAGCCCCGGCAGTCGACATCTCCGGCACCGGGCCGAGCCCGTAGATCAGGACCGGGTCCAGCGCGATATTAAGCACGGCTGCAACCAACATGATCATCGCCGAGGTTGCGCCATCCCCATGCGCCCGGAACACCGCATTCAAAAGTGCCATGCCGACTAAAAACGGGAAAGACAGCGCCCAGAATGGCGCATAAGACTGCGCCTCTGCCAGCACATCATCCTTCGCGCCCATCACCGAGAACAGAGCGCCCGCGCCCAGGTAAAACGCCAGCGCCACCAATGTCGCAACCACGGTGCCCAAGACGATGGCGTGGACCGACAGCCTGTTGGTTTCAGCCTCGCTATCGCCGCGCCCCAGACTTTGAGAAATTGCCGCATTTGCACCAGCGGACAGGCCGATCGACAGCGATGTCACTGCTGTTGTCACGGGATAGATGAAACCGACAGCGGCAAGCGGCGCCTCTCCCAATTGACCTAGGAAATAGGCATCAGCCAAACCAACGCTCAACACGCCCAGAATGCCCAGCGACATGGGTGCTGACACCGCTGCGAGCGCACGCCAGACGGCCCCTTGCGTCAAATTCTTCTGCGCCACGGGTCGTCTCCTCAGCTGATATGTTGGGATGGCTGCGTCACAAAGAGCAAAACGCGTGACTCCGCAGATGGTTCCAGCCCCCATCATTTAACACTGAAGTTGACAGTCCAAGACGCCACAGCCCTTGTCCAAACATCTGATTGGGTTAGCTTCTTTGCGATACCCGTTGGTTTGATACGAAGGAGCCAATCCCGTGAGCGCAAAACGCCTGCCGGAGGAGTTACTGCATCCCCAGCCGGATGGCCTCTATTGTCCGGCGGGGGATTTCTACATCGATCCAATACGCCCGGTGCCCCGCGCGATGATCACCCATGGGCATGCCGATCATGCCCGCGCCGGTCACGGCACGGTCTGGGCCAGCCCCCAGACTCTGGATATCATGGCCATACGCTATGGTGAGGACTTCTGCGCCACCCGTATCGCCGTTGAAGAAAGGGCGGAAGTGGATGGCATCGACGCGCGGTTCACGCCCGCAGGCCATGTGTTGGGCTCTTGTCAGATTACCGTCGACGACGGCGATACCGCCATCACCGTTTCAGGTGACTACGCCCGCGTAGACAATCCCGCCTGCGCATCTTTT
Source organism: Phaeobacter sp. BS52 (assembly GCF_045040595.1). Taxonomy (NCBI): domain Bacteria; kingdom Pseudomonadati; phylum Pseudomonadota; class Alphaproteobacteria; order Rhodobacterales; family Roseobacteraceae; genus Phaeobacter; species Phaeobacter sp. BS52. Next base: position 85,868 of record NZ_CP090664.1, read on the forward strand.
CAACTGGCCCCTTGCGACGTTTTCGTGACCGAGGCCACCTTCGGTCTGCCGGTGTTCAACCACCCCAGTCCGCAGTCCGAAATCGAAAAACTGCTGCGCTCTGTCGCGTCCCAACCTGAGCGCTGCCACCTTGTCGGGGCCTACGCATTGGGCAAGGCGCAACGCGTCATCGCGCTGTTGCGGCAGGCGGGTTGGGATCAGCCGATTTATATCCACGGCGCCTTGCAGCGCTTATGTGACTATCACATCGCGCAGGGGGTCGATCTGGGGGAACTGCGTCCGGCCACCACCAAGGAAGGCAAAGCGGCATTTAAAGGCCAGATTATTCTTGGCCCGCCTTCCGCCTTTGCCGCGACCTGGGCGCAGCGCTTTCCCGATCCGGTCATCTGTTTTGCCAGCGGCTGGATGCAGGTGCGTGCCCGCGCCCGGCAGCGGGGTGTCGAACTGCCCCTGATCCTCAGCGACCATGTGGACTGGCCGGATCTGACCCGCACCATGAAGGATCTCAACCCGAAACAAGTATGGGTAACTCACGGTCGTGAGGACGCGCTGGTCCGCTGGTGCGAGTTGAACCAGATCACCGCCCGCCCCCTGAGGCTCGTCGGCTATGAGGAGGAGGCAGAGTGATGCAGGCCTTCGCCGAGCTTTTGGAGCAACTCGCCTTCACACCGTCGCGTAATGGCAAGATTGCGCATCTTAGGACCGCGTTTGACGCCATCCCGGACCCGGACCGGGGCTATGCGCTTGCGGCCATCACCGGTGACCTTGCCCTGCGCAACGTAACACCCTCCCTGCTGCGCGGTCTGGTGGCAGAGGAAACGGACGCAGAGCTGTTCCGCCTGTCCTATGATTTTGTCGGTGATCTGGCGGAAACCGTGGCCCTGATCTGGCCGCACTCCGACACGGTGATTGATCTGTCGCTGGCCGATGCGGTGCATGAATTGACCAGCACCGCCAAAGCACAACTCCCCGCACTCATCGCTCGGCGGTTGTCACAGATGACCCCGACGCAGCGCTATGCGTATCTGAAGTTGGCGACAGGTGGTCTGCGCGTTGGTGTCTCTGCCCGGTTGGCGCGCAGCGCGCTGGCTCAGTTTGGCAATGTTGATGTCAACGAGATAGAAGAGCTCTGGCACGGGCTGACCCCGCCATATCTACCTCTGTTTGCTTGGCTAGAGGGTGGCGAAAAACCCGTGAACCTTGCCGCGGCCCCCTTTCGCCCGGTCATGCTGTCCACCGGCACCGATCTGGAAGACCTCACCAGCCTCTCACCGGCAGACTTCGTCGCGGAATGGAAATGGGACGGCATCCGGGTTCAAGCCGTGAACGACAAAGGGACAAGACGGCTGTATTCACGCACCGGTGAAGATATCTCCGGATCCTTCCCCGATGTGATTGAGGCGTTGAATTTTGACGGGGTGCTGGATGGTGAGCTGTTGGTGAAGCGCGAGGACATCGTTGCCCCCTTTGGCGATCTGCAGAAACGGCTGGGTCGCAAGAAGGTCGGCAAAGCCATGTTGGCAAGCCATCCCGCCGCGCTGCGGGTCTACGACCTGCTGTTCTGGAATGGCGAAGATCTGAGGTCCCGCACATTGGTTGATCGCCAGACCTATTTGCAAGCCTGCGTCACAGATCTAAGTGATCCACGTATTGATCGCTCTCTGCCGCTTGACTTTCAGACTTGGGAAGATCTGGCGAAACTGCGCGCGGATCCCCCAAACAGCGTAATAGAAGGTGTTATGATCAAGCGCCGCGACAGCGCCTATATTGCAGGGCGCAAGCGCGGCAACTGGTTCAAATGGAAACGGGATCCGATGCTTGTGGATGCGGTCATGCTTTATGCACAGCGCGGGCATGGCAAGCGTTCAGGCTACTATTCCGATTTCACCTTTGGCGTATGGGACGGCGACCAGTTGGTGCCTGTCGGCAAGGCATATTTCGGTTTCACCGACGCTGAGCTGAAGGAGCTGGATCGGTTCGTGCGCAACAATACCATTGATCGTTTTGGTCCGGTCCGCGCGGTAAAACCTGAGCTTGTTTTGGAAGTTGCCTTTGAAGGGCTGAATGAATCATCCCGTCACAAAAGTGGTCTGGCCATGAGGTTTCCCCGTATCAATCGCATACGAACCGATAAACCAGCGTTAGAAGCAGGAACGTTGGCTGAGCTGAAGGCGTTTCTTTAACCTCATGTAAACAGAGCGTAATACTGAAATAATAGGCTCTCAAACACGCCGGTAAATTATAGCGGGATTTGAAGATAATGAACAAACAGTCGTTAGCCTATCTTACCTTGGGACTCGCTATCGCCTTTGCAGTAGCGCCGTTGGCGACGGAGCCTTTCACGGGCTATTCCGCCGATCAGCTGCCCTATCCACAGCCTGATCCGATCATTCAGCCGATCGGACCCGCGTTTTCCATCTGGATCGTTATCTATCTGTGGCTCATTGCTGGGGCCAGTTTTGGGGCCTTTCGGGCAGCGGATGGCGCAAGCTGGCATGAGATGCGCAAACCGCTGTCGATCAGCCTCGCCATCGGCGTTTGCTGGCTCTGGGTTGCGAATGCTTCGCCAATTCTGGCCACACTCCTGATCTTGGCCATGACGGTCACTGCGATCCTCGCAATGCGCCGCGCCGGTCGCGACAAAAGGATCTGGAAACGCGGCCCAATAGGTCTTTACGCCGGGTGGCTAACAGCCGCATCTGCCGTTTCGATCAGCATCGTCGTTCCGGGATACGGCCTGATGAGCCCACAAACAGCTGGGGTGATCTGTCTTGTGGCGGCGCTGGCAGTTGCAGCGCTGGTTCAATCACGCCACCCGACGGCGTCGACCTACACAATTGCTGTCTGCTGGGCCATCGGCGGGATCGTCATCAATCAGTGGGGCAGCGACAACTGGCTGATCGTCGCCCTTGCAGGACTGGGCTGGATCGCACTGGCGCTGCGTGGATTGTACGGCGCCGGATTGATAACCACTACTCAGTAGCATAAGGTGAGATCGAAACCCACAGCAACATCAGGTGCAAAATGAGTGTGAAAGCCTCCATCTCCCTGACCGAAGCGCAGGATGACTTTGCCCGCACCTTGGTCGCGGAAGGCCGGTATTCGAGCCTTAGCGCGGTGTTGCAACAGGGTCTTGAACTTTTGCGCGAAGAAACAGAGGCGCGCCGTGCCGATACCGCAGCCCTGCGCGCCCTGATTGCAGAGCGGCGCGATGGTGCCTTTGTCAGTGCATCAGATGGCCGTCAACGCACAGCTGATCTTCTGAAACGGAAACGGATGCAGCATGATCTACCGGGTTGATCGCGCCGAAGCGATCGACCGAGACCTAGAGGCTATTTTCGACTTTCTCTTTGAAGCCGCCATCAGCTTTGGTGAGAACGCAGAGATAGCGTTTGAACGCGCCGCGACACGTCTGACAGAGATTGACGGGGCGATTGAGGCATTGGGGCAAGCGCCTTACCAGGGCACGCTGCGCACAGACATCGCACCCGGCCTGCGCAGTGTCACCAAGGGGCGTGCCATCTTCTATTTTGATCTCAACGAAGCAGACCACCAGCTGCGCGTGCTGGCCGTGTTCTTCGGCGGACAGGACCACCAGCGCCGGATGCTGCTGCGTGCACTTGGCCATGATGAGACGTGACCAAAGATCTAACTAGGCCCCGATTTCATCGTGATTGGTCAAGCATTCGGAGTGATCCCGCAACACCTCCAGAACGCGGCATTCAGCGACCGTACCGCCAGCACAATCGCAGATCATACGCTGCAGCTCAGTCTGCAAGGCTTCCAGCCGCGCGATCCGATCCGCGACCTGTTTCAGCTGCCGTTGCGCAATGGAATCCGCATTGGAACATGATTGACCGGGGTGATCCGCCAGATCCAGCAATTCGCGAATGGCATCCAACGGAAACCCTAATTGCCGGGCGTGGCGAATGAAGGCCAGCCGGTCCAGCTCCGTATTACCATACCGACGTTGCCCACCCGCGGTTCGGCCAGGTTCCGGCATCAAACCGATTTGTTCATAGTAGCGAATGGTCTGAACCTTTGTCCCGGTGCGTTTGGCCAATGTCCCAATCGTCAGCATGCTGTTTTCCCCAGCGATCATAAAAATCTACATAGACTGTAGAGTTCGACCTGACGCCCCGCAACCCAGGGAAACCGCAAAAAGGGGCCGCCAATGGCAGCCCCTTTTTCCGAAACCTTGATGCTTCAGGCAGCCGCTTCTCCCGGCCGCTTACCCAGAATAATCATACTCAGCAGATCGTCATCGGTGACATCGTCAATATCAACGGTGCCGACCAGCTGACCGTTCTTCATGACAGAGGCACGGTCGCACAGCTCCATCACCGCATTGACGTCATGATCGATCAGGAAAATCCCGATCCCCTGTGCCTTCAGCTGCTGAATCAGCTCTGCCACCATCTGCGTCTCATGTGGACCAAGGGCTGCGGTCGGCTCGTCCATGATCAGGATTTTGGCGTTGAAATACACCGCCCGTGCAATGGCCACCGACTGGCGCTGACCACCAGAGAGCGCCGACACCGGTTCTGAGAATTTCTGAAAATTCGGGTTCAGCCGGTTCATGATCTTGCGGCACTCGGCCTCCATCGCGGAGTCGTCGACCAGACCAAACGGAGTCACCAGTTCGCGCCCCAGAAACAGGTTTGAGGCCGCATCAAGGTTATCCGCCAGCGCCAGCGTCTGATAGATCGTCTCGATATTATGCGACCGCGCGTCCCGGGGATTAGTGATCTCAACCGTGTCGCCATTGACCCGGATTTCACCGGCGTCCATCTGGTAAGCCCCGGACAACACCTTGATCAGGGTGGATTTCCCGGCACCATTATGACCCAGAAGCCCGACAACCTCACCCGGGTAAAGGTCGACGCTGACGTGATCCACGGCTTTGATGCCGCCAAAGGAGATCGAGATATCCTTCATCTCGACCAGCGGGGTGGCGCCTGCGGCGCGCAGCTCTTTTGCGGTGCTCATATCCGGGCCCCCACACGTTTGCGATACAAGATATCAATCCAGACTGCCGCGACCAGCACTGTGCCGACAACGATATTCTGAAACGGTGCATCGACACCAACCATGGCCATACCCGATTGCAGACTCTGCATGATCAACGCGCCAAGGATCGCACCGTAAATCGTGCCAAAGCCGCCAGACAGGGCCGTGCCGCCGATGACTGCCGCTGCAATGACGCGCAGTTCATCCAGGGTGCCGATATCGTTGGAGTGGTTCGCCAGTCGCGCCGACGCCACAACAGCAGAGAGCGCACAGAGGAACCCCATGAGGGCGAAAATCTTCACCGTCAGAAGCCGCGTGTTGATGCCAGACAGCTCAGCCGCATCAGGATTGCCGCCAGTCGCAAAGATATACCGCCCCAGACGCGTCCGGCGGGCGATAATTGTCATCACCACAGCGGTAGCAATCAGGATCAATACCGAAATCGGCAGACCATAGCCAACGACCAGCCCCTCAGGCATGGTTTCTCCCTGCGCCTCCATCATCCGCTTCAGACGGCGGGCGGGAATTTGATAGGCATTGAGGACGGCAACAAAACCAAGGATGGATGCGGCAATACTGCCTGCGATAACCGCTTCCGCCCAGGCGGGCTTCACCGGGAAGCCATGTCCCTGTTTCGCACGGCGGCTGTTCCACAATGCCGCCAGCGCCAGAACGGTCGCAACGATCCCAACCGCCCAGCTCAGCGTGGTGCCCAATGTGCCGGAGGTGCCGCCAAAGACCAGAAAGGTGCTGTCGAGCGGGCCAATCGTCTGACCATCGGTCAGATACCAGGCCACATTGCGCCAGACCAGAAAGCCGCCCAGCGTCACGATAAAGGCCGGAATGGTCAGAAAACCCACCATCCACCCCTGAAAGGCACCGATCAGCGTACCAATGGTGAGGCCCACAGCCACGGTGATAATCCAGGTGGCAGGATGGTTGAGGCCAAGACCCAACATATCCGGCAGCACATCCGTCTGAACCACGGCCATCACAGCCGAGCAGGTCGCCAGCAGCGCGCCGACACTCAGGTCAATGTGACGGGTCACGATCACAAACACCATGCCCGTGGCCATGATCGCCACAGACACGGTCTGAATGGTCAGGTTAAAGATATTGCGCGGCGTCAGGAAACGCCCATCCGTCAGGATGTTGAATCCAATGCACAAGATGACAAAGGCACCGATCATTCCCAATAGGCGGACGTCCAGTTCCAATTGCTGGAACAGGCCACGCTTGCTGTGTTCGGGGATCGGCTGAGACGTGGTTTCGGTCATATCCGAACTCCAGTGATCAGCGGTATTTAAAGGAGGGACGCGCGCCCGATCCGATCAGGACCGTATTGTGGGCGCGCGCCGGTTTGAAACGCAGCAGCCGAGCGTTCTCAGCCGCAGCTTAGTTGCAGGGCGCGGGGCCGTTGGTCACACCCTGGCACAGCGCTTCTTTGGTGATCCATCCAGCATCCACAACAACCGACAGGTTGTCGGCGGTTACCGGGATCGGCTCCAGGAAGCGCGCGGTCAGCTCAGTGCCCGCAGGAGAGGTCCAGGCAGCGCCGCCCGCAACATCACCCATGGCAGAACCTTCGGCCATTTCGACCGCGATGTTTGCCGCAGCCTTGCCCAGATCACGGGCGTCTTTCCACACAGATACAGTCTGCGTGCCCTTGGCAACACGGTTGAGTGCAGCGTGATCCCCATCCTGACCGGAAACCGCGATGCCTTCCATGCCCTGCGCGGTCAGCGCGGCAACAACACCACCGGCGGTGCCATCATTGGAGGCAACAACCGCATCAACCTTGTTGTCATTAGCGGTCAGGATCTGCTCCATGTTCCGCTGTGCATTGGCTAAGCAGCCAGCCATCGGTATAGGCCTCGCCAACGATTTTGATATCACCGCTGTCGATTGCCGCCTGAATGATCTCCTGCTGTCCACCGCGCAGGAAATCGGCGTTGGGATCGGTGGGCGAGCCCTTGATCATCACATAGTTGCCGCTGGGTTGGGCCTCCAGCACGGCGCGCGCCTGCATCCGGCCCACTTCGACGTTGTCAAAGGTCAGGTAGAACGCACGGCCGTCTTCGATCAGGCGGTCATAGGCAACAACAGGAATGCCCTCGTCTGCGGCGGCCTGCACGGCCGGGCCGATGGCCTGGGCATCCTGGGCCAGTACGATCAGCGCATCAACGCCCTGTGCGATCAGGCTTTCGATGTCAGAAAGCTGCTTTGCCGAAGATGACTGCGCATCTGCAGACACATAGGTTGCACCTTTTGCTTCCAGCGCGGCCTTGATCGCGGCTTCGTCGGTTTTCCAGCGTTCTTCCTGAAAGTTCGACCAGCTGACGCCAACGGTCACATCTTCGGCAAGGGCCATGCTCGCGGTTGCGGCAAAAGCCAGTGCGGATACGCCACTCAAGAATTTCATTGTTTTCCTCCCTCGGGTCGTTGCGGGCCCGTGCAGCAGTCAGGTCCCCCCTCGCTGCATGCCCGTCCTGATATCCCTAACATTATTTTTTTTGAAACTCAAATTAAATAATGTATCATGAGGTTGGATATCTTGTCGGTCGGTCGTTTCCTGCGATAACCCACCCGACAATAAGGGGGAAATATGGTGGTCAAATCGGACAGGCTTTCACATTCCGGCGAGTTGCGCGAAAGCAGCCGCCTACAGGTATTTGATACCATACGCGCCGCCGGGCAGATCGCCCGAATCGATATTGCCCAGATCACCCGGATCAGCCCGGCCACTGTCACCGCAATCACCGCTGAACTGCTGTCCGCCGGGTTAATTGAGGAAGTCAGCCCCGACACGGCGCGCGGCGCCAAACGGGGCCGTCCACGGGTTGCCCTCAAAATTCGGGGCAGCGCACATCATATCGCAGGGCTGAAACTGTCCCATCACGCCATCACCACGCTGATCACCGATTTCGAAGGCACCGAATTGATCAGCCACGAAATGCCCCTGCGTGGCGGTCAGATGTCCCCGGATGCCCTGTGCGAGAAAATTGTCGAGGCGCTGGATCAAAGCTGCGCCAAAGGTGGGCTGACCCGCGCGCAGATCTCCGGCGTCGGCATCGGCATGGCAGGTGTCATGGATGCGGAGCGAAATTTCATCTATTGGTCCTCATCGCTCAATGTGCGCAACATTGACCTCGGCAGTGCTCTAAAGTCGCACCTCAGCATGCCGGTGTTCATCGACAATGACGCCAACCTAGTCGCCAAAGCAGAGCATCTGTTCGGCGAAGGCGACACCCGCAGCAACTTTGTCGTTGTCACCGTCGAGCACGGCGTCGGCATGGGCATCGTTATTGACAACCAGATCTATCGTGGCGCGCGTGGCTGCGGTGCAGAGTTCGGCCATATCAAGGTGCAGTTGGAAGGTGCGCTTTGCCAGTGTGGGCAACGTGGCTGTCTGGAGGCCTATGTTGGCGACTATGCCCTGCTGCGTGAGGCAAATATCACCAGTGGAGTCGAACGGCACAAGGATCTTGCCTCGCTTTATGCGGCGGTGGCTGATGGCGACATGATGGCGCAATCTATCCTCGATCGCGCCGGGCGGATGTTTGCCATGGGGCTGGCGAACATCGTCAATATCTTTGACCCGCAGATGATTGTTCTCGCAGGCGCGCAGCTGGCTTTTGGTTATCTGTCCTCTGACAAGGTGGTCGAAGAAATGCGCCGCTGGGTCGTGCAGGTGGATGGCCCCCTGCCAGAGGTGCGCGTGCATGGCTGGGGCAATCAGATGTGGGCGAAAGGCGCCGCAGCCTATGCGATTGAAGAAGTCTCGGCCCTCACCATCCGCGAGGTTGCAAGCCATGCCGGTTAGGATCCGTCTACGTCTGGCACCGCTGTGCCTTCTGCCGCAGCTTGCATTTGCCAACGGATCTGAGCCGCCCGCTTTCACCCCACGCCCGATCGCCGCGCATATCTATGATGGCGGCTGGGAGCATTTCGTGGGCGGAGGGTTGGCTTCACTTGATTGCAACGGCGACAGATTTCCCGATCTGGTGGCCGCGGGTGGCAGCAACCCGGTTCAGCTGATGGTCAATCGGACCAAGACCCCCGGTGCAAATGTGCAGTTTACAGCCGATACGCCAGAAGCCTTGGCGCCAACGGGGGTCACCGGCATCTATCCGCTGGATATTGACGGTGACGGGATTCTGGATCTCGCCGTGTTGCGTGTCGGCGCCGACCAATTGCTGCGTGGCATCGGGGACTGCCGGTTCGAACCATTTGATGATCTTGGATTTTCCAGTGGTGATCACTGGACCACTGCCTTCTCCGCGACATGGGAAAATGGGGCGCAACTCCCCACTCTGGCCTTCGGCACCTACGTAGACCGGAGCAACCCGGATGGTCCTTTTGAGGCCTGTGATGACACGCTGCTCTATCGCCCCGAGGGGCATAGATACGGCCCGCCAAACAGGCTCAAACCCGGCTATTGTGCCCTATCCATGCTGTTCACCAACTGGCACCGACGCGCTGACGGGCCTGCGCAGGGACGCGCCGACCTTCGCATCAGCAATGACCGGCACTATTACGTTCGCGACGGGCAGGAACAGATGTGGAAGATGACCACGCCGCCGGTGCTGTACCAGCAGGATGACGGCTGGGCCCCCTATCACCTCTGGGGCATGGGAATCGCGTCGCGCGATCTCAATGGCGATGGGTTCTCTGATGTCTATCTCACCTCGATGGGGGATCAGAAGCTTCAGCTGTTTGACCCGGCCGGTATCGGCCCGTCCTACCGCGATGTGACCTACGACTACGGAACAACCGCCCATCGTCCAACCAGCGGCGGCGACGGGCGACCCTCCACCGGATGGCACGCGGATTTCGGTGATGTGAACAACGACGGGCGTGACGATATCTTCGTGACCAAAGGCAATGTGGAACAGATGCCAGACGCCGCCATGCGTGACCCAAATACACTTTTGATCCAAGGTGTTGACGGGCGATTTACGGATGCCGCCGCAGCGGCACAAATCGCCAGCATGGCCCGGTCTCGTGGCGCCGTTCTGCGTGACTTCAATCTGGATGGCCGCCTTGACATCGCCGTGGTCAACCGTCGCGCGCCGATGGAGCTTTATCAGAACGCCACTCAAGCCACAGGTAACTGGCTCTCCCTCTCGTTGCGGGGCGCTGCGCCAAACACCCAAGCCATCGGTGCCTTTGTCGAACTGGACACCGGAACCCAGATCCATACCCGCGAAATCACGGTTGGTGGAGGTCACGCTGGCGGTTCCGCTGCGGCGATCTACATTTTGGTCTGGGAGAGGCGCAGGGCCTGCAATTGCGTGTGGTCTGGCCGGATGGAGAGACAACCGAGTGGCAGGCGGTGCCACCCAACCAGCATATTACAGTGATCCAGTAGCCCTGTCCGGGCCTACTGCTCCACGGGCAGGCCTGAGGGCACGGTATCAGGCACGCCAAGCCGCCCCGCCGCCGCTGTGCGATCGGTCAGAGCCTCAAGAAAGGCAACAAGATCGGCGATCTCACCGTCACTCAGCGCAACAGACGCCAGATCATTGGCGGATGCGATACGCTGCACCTCCGCAGGATCATCCAATGCGGCCCAATCTACCGCGCCCGAAAGTGCAGGCAGAACCACCTGACTGCGGTCATATGCCATCAACGCGTCCAGCGGGTCCAGATGGTGACGCACAACCGCCTCCAGCGTGGCATAGGCGCCGCTGTGCCCATAGGGCGCCGTCAGCGCCACATTCCGCAACGAGGGGGTGCGAAACCTATACGCATCATCAGGGGTTCCGGTGACACGTAGCCGGCCTTCATCGCGGGCATGCGCTTCAAACCGCGCCGCCTTTCCCGGTCCGAGTTGTGGCATTGCGATTGCGTGAAACCCATTGTCCGTCTGCAACCAGCCGGAATGGCATTGGCTGCAGCCTGCTGCGCCATAAAACAAGCCCTGCCCCCGCGCCGCAACGGCTGGCAGCGGCTCTCCCTCCCTCTGCGCACGATCAAACGGGCTGTCATCGGCCCGCCACTCAAACCTGATAAAGGCGGCAAGCATATTGCCGATATCCGTGAACCGAATGGGAGCCCCAGCGCCTAGCACGCGATCAAACCGCTGCCTGTACTCCGGAATATCCGCCACCCGACCCGCAATCAGGTCCCATGCACCGCCCGGATGACTCAACTGACCCAAACGCACCGCGCGGGACACCTCGTTTTCGCCGTAATGGCCCGCCATCTCATCTGCTGAAAGTACCGGAAACATCGCCTGAGCAGACAGCGCCGAGTCAAACCCAGACAGCATATCGCCCTCCAGCGGTGTACGAATACCTGATCCGTAGGCGGGATCTGCTTCCAGACGACCGTCATGAAACATCACATCCATCCCGCGCGCGCCAAGGTTCCAAAGTGCGGGCGCATTGCGCGGGATGCGTTGCTCCGGCAGGTTTTCGGGATCCACCTGTCGTTTGGGGCCCAGCCCTCTGGCCCCCTCACCCAGCGACAACGACACACCATCACCAGTGCCAAACCGCGGATGATGACAGCTGGCGCAGCTGATATTGCGATTGCCTGACAGGATCGGATCGTAGAACAGGAGCTGCCCCAACTCGACCTGTGCCTGATCCATCAGCGCGAAACTCGGACGTGGACCCAGATCCAAGGGCTGATGCTTGGTCTCTGCGATGCCCCCGCGAGCGTAGGCCACAAGGCTCAGACTAGCGATAACACACCCCAGCAGGCCGCTCCGACGCCAATACTCAGTCATCCTGATCCGCCTCATTTGTTGAGAAATTCAATGACAACCTCTGATGGTACGGCCGCCCCGGTTGCAACATAACACTTGGGAAATCAGGTTGATTGACCGCATCCGGGAACCCCTGCGGCTCGATACAGACAGCGGCAAAGGGTGCAAGCTGCTGCCCGCCCTGTGCCTTCACCGCGCTGTTCAGATGTGTCGCGGTATAGATCTGCGCACCCGGCTGATCCGAAAAAACCCGCATGGCGACCCCGTTTGGAGCAGTCAACTTTGCAACCTCCGGCATATGGCTATCGACACCCTTGGCAAAGATGACATGAGTGTCGGTCCCGCGCCGCTGTGGATCCAGTTCTGCAAAAGACTGCCCAACGGTAAAATCCAACGAGGTCCCCGCGACCGGCGCAATCGCGCCTGTTGGCACCCCGTCCGGGCGAAGCGGAAGATAGGCGGCCGCAGGACAGCAGAGGCGATGCCCCCAAATGTCGCCGGTGACACCCAGCGTATAGTAATTGTGCTGCGCCAGATTGATTGGTGTCGTCTGATCAACGCTGGCACTCATATCATAGCTGACACTGGCGCCGGACACTGTGATCCGCAGCAGGAATTCAGCGCACCCGGGATAGCCATTCTCACCATCAGCTGAGGTATATCTCAGCTCCGCCGCATCATCGGCCACCTGCTGGATTTCCCAGAACACCCGCCCGAGACCCGCCGTCCCACCATGCAGCTGATTGCCCCCCTCATTGGCATCCAGTGCAACCCGCCGCCCCGCCACATCGAAACCCGCGCCGCCAACGCGATTGGCCACCCGGCCAACAATAGCGCCCAGATAGAAAGGGTCCCCCAGATAGGAGACCATATCATGATAGCCCAGAACCATCGGCACCCATCCATCACCGACGCGCAGATCCAGCCGTGCCGTGACCGCGCCGAAGTTGAGGACCCGAAGCCGCAGATGATCAGTCTCCAGATCCAGCCATCGCAGCTGATCAGCGGCAGTCTCCGGCAGATGCGCGTGCGGCGGAGCGGATCCTCCAATAGATGACTGGCTGGCTGATGGCATGAATGGGTGTCCTTAGCTACAGAACCCCGACTAGTCCTGATGTGGGATATTTATTTCGAATATCAAATTAATAGGTTGCACCAGAGCTGTCAATTCAGCCGACACAGGTGGCTGAGAAACGAACAGCTGAGATTTCGGCGGCGGTGTCAGCCACACATGTCATTGGTCACGCCAGACACCAGACGCAGCCCCGACATTCAGACAACGCCCAAGCAATACTCTGTTTAAGACAAATTCTTGCCACGAATTTGAATCAAATCTTAGGAAAGGCGGATGAGGTCGCAGCCACCAAGAGCAAATAGCGACCCTGTCGACATTCATGTTGGCACCGCGAGGTTGAAGATCGGGGTAAGACATGAGCGACATTACAAATTTCGACAACCTGCGCTCACCCGTCGGCTGCGAGCAGGCCGCTCCAAGGCGTATTGGCCTTTACGCCATCATCGGGAAACGCCTTCTCGATATCCTCTTGGCCCTGATACTGTTTCCGCTACTTTCGCCGGTGATTGCCCTTCTGTGGATGATCAGCCGACGCGACGGGGGGCCGGGCTTCTTCGGCCACACGCGCATCGGGAAAGACGGTACCCCCTTCACCTGCTGGAAAATCCGCACCATGATCCACGGTGCCGAAGACGTATTGGCCGAACATCTGAAAACCGACGCCAAGGCGGCTCAGGAATGGGCGCGCGACCGTAAGCTGAGCCGGGACCCGCGGATCACCGGCCTGGGCCTGTTCCTGCGTCGCAGCAGCCTGGACGAGCTGCCGCAGATCTGGAATGTGCTGCGCGGCGACATGAGCTTTGTCGGGCCACGGCCAATCGTGCGGTGCGAGTTGAGCAAATATGGATCCGCCGCGCCGATCTATCTCAGCCAGAAACCGGGAATCACTGGCTTGTGGCAGGTATCCGGGCGCAATGACGTCAGCTATGAGGATCGCGTCTCTTTTGATATTGATTACCTCGCACGCCGGACATTCAGCTTTGATATCAAACTGATCCTGTTGACGGGTCTGTCGGTTATCGGCCGGACCGGACGGTAAAGACGCCATTAAGCCCTATGCGATACTGTCCGGACGAAGGCAAAAGGGATCACAGCCTGTGTCAGCGGCGGAGAGCCGCGCGGCATCAGGTTCCCTCACTGCAATAGCGGGACGACCAGAATGCACGACAGCAATACCGACGCATCAACACTGAGCCATGTATCAAGAGGCCGCGGCCGCCTCGCGTTGCTCGGGGTGTTCTGGTCTTTCGTCAACATCATGGTCAGCAATGGTCTCACCGTTGTTGTTTTCCTCGTCACCTCGCTGCTGCTGGAGCCTGCCGATTTTGGCGCGGTGGCCCTTGCGACATCAATTGTGATTTGGGTGATGACCTTGGTGCCCCTCCCCCTGGGCGACGCCATTATTCAACGCAGCGATCTGAGGCAGGCGCATCTGGACAGCGCATTCTGGCTGACCATGGCCATTGCCTTGGCCGCGATCGCGGTCTTGGTTTTCACAGCTCCGCTGATCGCAAGCTGGACCAGTCTCGATGTGCTGGCAGTCATTCTGCCGGTCTTGTCCCTGCGCATCCTCTTCGTATCGCTTGGAAATATCCCGGCCGCCCTGGTGAACCGGCGGATGGAGTTTCGCCATATTGCCCTGCGCACAACGCTGGCCAACGGGTTAGGTGCGGCGGGTTGCCTGCTGCTTGTCCTACAAGGCTATGCCATCTGGGCGCTAATCATGGCACAGGTCATCACCGCAGTGGTTGGCTGCATTGTGTCCTATTGGACTGCGGATTGGCGTCCGGGATTTCAGCTGTCGCGCGCGGCACTGACTGATTTGCGCGGTTTCACCCTGTTCACCATGGGTGGGCGGATGATCGAACCGACCAAGATCAACCAGATTCTTCTGGGGATTGTTGCAGGGCCGACTGTGCTCGGTATTTTCTTCTTCGCCCGTAGGATCTGCGAAATCCTGCAGGAGCTGACCATCGGGACCCTGCTGCCAGTCACCAGAGTCCTGTTTGCCAGCCTGCAAACGGAAAAAAATCAACGCCGCGAGGCGTTTATCCTCAGCAGCTTTGCCGCAGCAACTGCTGCCTTTCCACTCTTCATCGGCTTTATCATCGTGGCACCAACCGCCATCCCCTTTGTCTTTGGCAGCAAATGGCTGGCGGCAATCTATCCGCTGCAATGTTTTGCCATGCTGAGCCTGATGATGAGCATCGGTGTCATGCAGGCGTCTCTGGTTCGGTTCTCAGGCCATGCAAGATGGTGGTTCGGCTTCGAATGTGTTGTCAGCCTGTCGGGATTTGCCGCAATTCTGCTGCTGGCACCTGAAGGCCTGAACCGGATCATGTTCGCGCTCGTAGGCATTTCCTTCCTGCTGTGGCCAATCGCAACACGCAAAACCCTAAAAATACTCGATATGTCGGCGGCAACATATATCTTCGATGCCCTGCGACCGGCCCTGATATCCGTGTCCATGATGGCCATCGCCTTGTTTGCGCTGCGCGAATTGGGACCTCCGATGTATGGGACGTCGCAACTGCTGGCGCAGTTTGCCGTGGCCATTCCCACCTATGTCATCATGATCTTCCTGGTTGGGGGGGACCGGCTGCAACAAATATTGGACAAAATCCGTAGCAGCCGAAACCATAGCGCTCAGTGACGTCGACCACGGTCAAGCAGTCTGCGAGAACAGCAGCTAGCCGGAACCAGCGTACACTACTGACATAGCGCAACAGTATCGCGGCGCGCGGCGGGGCTAACATCACTCGTCCCAACCCATCGAGGGCGTCTGGCAGCACTCAACCGGGCATTTTCATTGATCACTCACCCTGCACTGCCCGCGTGGTCTGATCCGGACAGGATCAGCGGTTATGGTGCTCCATATCCGCTCGGCTTCAAAAACTGGGACTCGCAACATAGTCGAGCCCTCTTCGCGAAAATTCAATTCGCCAGCTCAGCGGGTTCCACCAGCCTTTTGACGATAAGGCGATGCCCAAACCCGGCAAAAGCGGCACCTCGACACCACGATCCCCTGCCATGCGCCGCTGTCACGGCGCAGCTGAGGGGCCGATCAGGACACCGTAACACTGCGCCAAACAGCGGCCGCCTGCAGGCTCTATGTCGCATCGCCAGTTCGCCCCGGCGCGCCAGAATTCCCACGGGCAACCCCGTGTCAGGCGCATAGAAATTGACAGTAACGGCACGGTGCCGAGCCATTTTCGAGATATCAATCATCTAGCGGCTTCACGGCGTGCGGAACCCCTGCACATCCCCGGTGACGGCATCGTAAAATGCCACCGCCCCAGGCAAGGAGCGGTGGCCTGTTGTCATTGCACCCTCAAGAGAGGCGAACCATCGACCGGTGCGCCGTGCAGGTGGGCCGGACGTATGATGCCAAACACAACCGCCCCACGCCCCCTGACCATCAGCTGTCACGCTGTGACTGATCCCGCGACGGTGCGGGCACCTGGTGCTTCAGGACGACTAGGCAGCCGCAACGTAGCCATGCTGGGTCTGCGGTTGCTGGGGCTGTGCGCGGTCACCCGTCTGAAACGCCGTGACCAGTCGGGACAGATTCGTCGTCTCATGATCGAGAGAGCTACAGGCCGCGGCGGTCTCTTCGCACATGGCGGCGTTCTGTTGTTGTGCAGACTCCAGCGTGCTCATGGCCCCATTCAGCTCAGAGATGCCTTTGGACTGTTCGTCCGCCTGCTTCGCAATATCGCCGACATGTTCGGAAATACTACCGATGGCATTCATGATCGTGGTCAGTGAGTCGTTGGTCCGGCCGACCAGATCAACACCATGGGCCACCTGCGCCTCGGACGCGGTAATCAGCTTCTTAATTTCGAGCGCGGATTCAGACGAGCGCAGGGCAAGACTGCGGACTTCCGCCGCGACCACGGAGAACCCGCGCCCTGCTTCGCCCGCCCGCGCGGCTTCGACAGCCGGCATTCAATGCCAGGAGGTTGGTCTGGAACGCAATGTCATCAATCATACCGGTGATCCGCGTGATCTGCTCGGACGTCGCGGCAATGGAATCCATTGCATCCACCGTTTCGCGTGCGACGGCTGAACTGTTTGTTGCATTCTGGCTCACAGAGGTGACCAGGGCGTCGGTTTCGCGGGCACCGCTGGCGACGTGCTGTACGTTTTGCGTAAGCTCGCTCAGCGAGGCAGCCGTCTCTTCCAGCTGCAGTGCGGATTGCTCAGTCCGCTGGGACAGATCATTGGTTGCAGACGCAATTTCCGTCAGCCCGGTATCAATGGAGTCAGCGGAGTCATTGACCGAGGTGATCAGCTTGCTCAGTTGTTCAACCGTGTTGTTGAAATCCTGGCGCAGCGCCTCGTACTGGCGTGGCATTTCATCGTGGATTTTGACATCCAACCGTCCACCAGCCAATTGCTGGAGCTGCTGTGCAAGTGTTCTGACAACCTCTTCCTGCTGTTGTTTCTCGCGCAATTGAGTTGCCTCCAGCTCCTCCTTGGAGGCAAGGCCCTGACGCAGGGTTTCAATGGAAACCGCCATCGCCCCGATCTCGTCTTTTCGCTTTGGGATATCAACAGGTTCGTGGACTTTCCCCTCGGTCAGGTCCTTCATGACGCCAAGCATCTTTCCCAGAGGGCGCCGGACCAATGAACGAACCGAAAAGAAGATCGTCGCCAGGGTCAGCCCCAGCAACAGTACATTTGCAACCAGCTGTTCATAAATGCTCGCCTTGACGGGGTCGACGAATACGTGACGCGGGACATCCAGAACCACCACCCAGGTCTTGTTCATACCATAGGCGGTAAACGGGTAGAACAGACGTGTAGATCCGTCCGCACGATCAGAGACAATCTGCACCGCACCCGTTTCAACAGCAGCCTGAAATTCAGCGACTTCCTCACCTTCAAAGGCTTGGACCAACATTTCCGGGTCCGGATGAGAGAGCCATTTCCCCCCTGCCCCAGCAGCATAACACTACCACCCTCATAGACGGAGAGCCCACGAACGAAGTCGCCCAGATTGTCGAGAACGATATCTACGCCCGCAACACCCACGATCTGCCCCTTTGCGTTGACCGGGACGGACACCGATGTCAGCAGCCTGTTTTCATTGGAAAGATATGGCTCGGTAATCACACTCTCACCGCTGTCGATGGGCAGGCGATACCACTCGGATGTGTCATTCGGGTCAACATTGAAGGTCTCGAAGTTCAACCCGCCCGCATCGGATTTGGTCCAATAGGCGGCAAAGATCCCATCCGCATTGCGGCCTTCGGGTCCCGTGATGAAATCCTCGGTGGCGCCATCAGGGATTGCGGACATCCAGGAGGAAAACACAAGATCATAGCGTCCGGGTACACCTTCCATGATTTTGATCAGATCGGCGGTGGTCGCTTCGCCATCTTCGATGTAGCCGGACAAGGCTCCCCCGAGAGCAGATGCGGCCGAGGTTGCCTCAACCAGTTGCGAAGACAGGCTCTGGGCAATGTCCGAGGCGCGTTGGGATGCGCCTTCCAGGACCCGCTCTCGAACCTGTTTGGACTCATTAAGAGCCGTGAAGACGCTGAAGCACAGCATCAACCCGGTGATAGCAACCGTGGTCGCGGCAAGAAGCTTGCCTGAAATTGTATTGAACAGAGCTGGCATTGAAATCTCCACTTGGAAGGCTCGTCTTTAACGATCTCTCCCACATCGGCCTGAACAAAGTGTTGACCCATGCTTTCAAAGCGCAGGTCCAATCAGGTTTACCCAGCAGATTTCAATCAGATTGGAGGTAATTTTAACGCCCCTGCGTTCCACCGCTCCAACGGGAGTGCGGCCCCATCAGATCTCCGCAGTCACCGCAGACAGCCACGCCTGTGCAGCCTCACTTAGCAACGGCGCCAGCCGTTGTGACACCTGTTGATGATAGCTGTTCAGCCACAGCCGTTCAGCCGCAGTCAATGCACCGGGGATCAACATGTCTGTCTGTATCGGGGCCCAGGTCATATTCCGAAACGCTAAGAAACCATTCGGTTCTTCAATGATTTCAAAGATATTCTCGATGCGGATACCAAACCGATCAGCCTCATAGTAGCCCGGCTCAATCGACACCACCATGCCTGCGGTCAGATCCACCGGGTTAAAGGGCTTACCGATGCGTTGGGGGTGTTCGTGAACCGACAACCGGTGCCCGATCCCGTGACCGGTGCCATGATCGTAATCAAGACCTAGATCCCAGAGCGGGCGTCGGCAGATCGCATCTATATGATGCCCTTGGGTACCGCGCGGAAACCGCAGCGTGGCAAGCGCATGGAAGGCTTTGAACACCGCAGTATAGGCCCGGTCGTATCCTTCGGGACGCAGATCAAACGCATAGCTGCGGGTGGCATCGGTGGTCCCTGTCTCATACTGGCCGCCGCTGTCCAACAGGTAGGGGTGCTCTGGCAGTATCGGCGCATTCCGACCGTTGGTAGCTGCGTAATGGCACATGGCAGCATTTCCCCCAGCAGCGGAGATTGTCTGGAAACTCTCGGTCAGGAAACCGGGGCGGTCTTGTCGAAAGGACAGGATTTTCGCTTCGACTTCGCGCTCGGTCACCGGATGGCCAAGGGCGGCACGGGCCGGGACGGCTTCGGCGAGCCAGCACGAAAACTCAGCCCAGGCGACACCATCCTGAACATGACAGTTGTGCAGCCCCGTCAGCTCCACCGGATTCTTGATCGCTTTCGCCCGGGTCAACGCGCTGGCCATTGCAACCGGCGTGGCCCCGGCTTCCGCAATCGTCTCGCGGACAGCCACGGGTGAGAAATCAGGGTCAAACAGCACCCCCGCGCCCGCGACGCATAGACGGCGCAGAGTGCTTAGAAACTCTGGCATTGGATAGACGGTCACGGCGGCGGGAAGATGATCCTTCACCTCGTCATTCAGCTTGGCTGAATCTACAAACCATGCAATCGCGCCGCTCCGGTCGACGATGAGAAAAGACTGTGGCATTGGATTAAACGCGACATCATCACCGCGCACGTTCAACAACCACGCGATGTTGTCTGGCTGAGTCTCGACCAGACATTCCGCGCCTTTCTCGTTTAGATGCGCAACCAAATCCGAGGATTTCTCGACACAACTGCACCCTGACAACTGCACAGGGAATACCGTAATCTTGCCCGATGGCGGGGGCGGCTGATGCTGCCAAATGGCATCCACCGGATTGTCCTGCTGCGGCTGCATTGCGGCGCCTGCCTGCGCGCAAGCCGCAGCAAACCGGTCATACCAACCTGGCGGCAGGTGCATCGGGTCAAACCCTATCTGCCAGCCCTCCCGCGCGACCGAGGCCAGCCAGTGTTCCGGCGGCTGATCAAAGATGTGCAGCCGCGAAAACACGGGGCCTGCACATTCATGTGCAACCTGCACACTGTAGCGGCCATCGACGAACACCGCGACGGTTTCTGCCGTCACAATCGCCATTCCGGCGGAGCCGGTGAACCCAGTGATATAGGCCAAACGTTCGTCATGCGGGGCGACATACTCCCCCTGATGGGCATCAAACCGGGGCAGGATGAAGGCATCAAGGTTGCGGGCGGTCAGTTCCAAACGCAGATCAGCGATACGGGCCGCAGTTGGCGGCGTGCGCAGTGTGTCAGGCATTTTGAGAGATCTCTTCAGCAAGATGGCAGGCGACCTCACCCCGGTCGCCAAGAGGGCGCAGGCGCGGAACGTCCCGCCTGCAGACATCGGTGGCATGAGCACAGCGCACATGAAACGGGCAGCCCGGCGGTACATTCAACGGCGAGGGCAACTCGCCTTCCAGCCGGATCGCATCGCCCGTATCATCCGGGTCAAGCGAGGGCGCCGCACTCAGCAAGGCCTGTGAGTAGGGATGAGCAGGGTTGGCAAACAGGGTCTCACTGTCGCCGATTTCAACGATGCGGCCCAGATAGATGACCGCCACCCGGTGTGAGACATGACGCACCAGCCGCAGGTCATGGGCGACAAACAGGATGGTTAGATCCAGTTGCTCCTGCAATTCCAGGAGCAGGTTCACCACCTGCGCCTGAACTGAGACATCCAGCGCCGACACCAGTTCATCAGCAATCAGCACCTCTGGCTCCACCGCCAGCGCCCGCGCAATCGCAATTCTCTGGCGTTGGCCACCGGAAAACTCATGCGGCAGTTTCTGAGCCGCATCAGCGGGCAGCCGGACCAGCTCCAACAGCTCATCCACCCGCGCCGGGATATCATCCGCCGGACGCATCTTATGCACATGCAAAGCTTCGCTCAGGATCTGACCACAGGTCATACGCGGATTGAGCGAGGAATAGGGATCCTGAAACATCATCTGCACGCGCCGGTTATAGCTGCGATCGTTGCGTGCCCCTTCAGCAAAAATATCCTGCCCGTGGTGGCGAATGCTGCCATTCTGCGGCTGATAGAGACGCACGATACAGCGCGCCAACGTGGATTTTCCACATCCGGATTCACCAACAACGCCAAGGGTTTCGCCCTTTTGCAGCGACAGGCTGACACCATTCAGCGCCCGCACAGCGCGCCCAGGCCTCTTGCGTATCACATCGACCAGGCTGCGCGGCAGCTGAAAGGTCAGGCTGAGATCATCAATCTCCATCACCGGATGCGTCATGCCACTTCTCCGTGAATGGCAGGCACCGGATTGAAACAAGCCGCGCGCCGCCCTGCACTGATGGTTTCCAGCGGTGGACGCGCGTTGAGGCAGGCTTCCGTTCGCCCCTCACAACGCGGCGCATAGGCGCAGCCCCGCGGCAGCATCTCAAGGCTCGGCGGTGTGCCCGGCACGGAATAGAGCGGCGTGCGCGGCGCGATATCCTGCGGCACCGACCGCATCAGCCCGGCAGTGTAAGGATGCCTTGGCGCGCGCAATACCTGTCGCACCGCACCCTGTTCCACGATGCGACCGGCATACATCACCGCAACGTTTTCACAGGTTTGCGCCACCACCCCCAGATCATGGGTGACCAGAATAACCCCCATGTTCATCTCCTGCGACAGACGCAGGATCAGGTCGAGGATCTGCGCCTGAATGGTGACATCCAGCGCGGTGGTCGGCTCATCCGCCAGCAGAAGCTTCGGTTCCGCCGCCAGCGCGATGGCGATCATCACCCGCTGGCGCATGCCGCCGGAAAACTGATGCGGATAGTCCTGCAACCGGGAGGCCGCGGCGGGTATCCCGACGTGATCCAGCATTTCAATGGCCCGGTCCCGGCGCGCAGCGCGAGACAGATCGGTATGGGCCTTCAGCGTCTCGGTCAGTTGCAAACCCACGGTCAACAGCGGGTTAAGCGAGGTCATCGGCTCCTGAAAAATCATCGCAATCTCACCGCCGCGTACCCCACGCAGCTGGCGATCCGTCAGCCGGGAGATATCACGCCCGTTCCAACGCACCTCCCCCGTGACCTCGCCGTGGCGGCGGGTCAGCCCAAGGATCGACCGCAGGGTAACGCTTTTGCCCGATCCGCTCTCCCCAACAAGGCCAAGAACCTCCCCCTGGCGGAGGTCAAAACTAACATCACGCACCGCTGGCAGCAGCACACCACCACGCCGGAAGGTGGTACAGAGGTTGCGAACCTCCAGAACTGGATGTGTCTCTTGCATGGTCATTGGTCCTTCCCCCGCCTTTGTCACGGGTCAGCCACGGGGCCGGAGCAGATCAGCCAGCCCGTCACCGATCAGTGAAAATCCGATACCCGTTAAGACGATGGCGATGCCCGGCATCAGGCTCAGCCACCAGGCTGTGGTGATGAAATTGCGCCCCTCAGCGATCAGCACACCCCATTCCGCCTGCGGTGGCTGCGCGCCCAGACCGAGGTATCCCAGTGACGATCCCAGAAGGATTGCCAGCGACATATCCGTCATCCAGTAGACAATCACCGGGGTGATCGCATTGGGCAGGAGGTGGCGAAAAATAACCCGCCGGTCGGAATACCCCATCACCACCCCTGCTGAGGCATAATCGTTGCCCATCTGGGTGATCACCTCGGCGCGCATCAGGCGTGCGTAATACACCCAGCCGACCACTGTGATGGCGATATACATGTTGACCAGTCCCGGCCCCAGTACGGCAACAACCGCAATCACCAGAACCAGAAACGGAAAGGTGATGACCGCGTCCACCACCCGGCCAAAAATCATGTCCGCAATACCACGATAATATCCAACCAATGCGCCTATGGTGACGCCAATCAGCATCGCAAAGACCGTGGCCAGAACCGCCATCTGCATATTCACCGAATAGGCCGAGATCACCCGGCTCAAACTGTCCCGGCCCAACATGTCAGTGCCAAAGGGATGCGCCCAGCTCGGCGGCTGGCGCACCGCGTTATAGTCAATGAAGTTGGGATCATATGGGGCGAACAGCCCCGGCGCGATGGCCAGCAGCGTCGAGACTGCGATAATCGCGACACCAATCATGAAGCCGGGTTTGCGCAGGGCAATCTGCCACCGGCTCTGCTGCGGGCGCGTCGCCTCGGGCGACTGGAGTGTGGCATCAGTCATGTCAGACGCATCCTCGGGTCTAGGGCGCTTTGGATCAGATCGGTCAGCAGGAACACGATCGACACCAGCACGGCAAAGGTCAGGGTCAGCCCCTGGATCAGCGGATAGTCACGGGCAAAAATCGCCTCCAACATCAACCGGCCCACCCCCGGAACGGCAAATACCGTCTCGGTAACCAAAGTGCCGCTCATTAGATTGCCAATGGACAAACCCAGCAGCGTGACCGTGGAAATCAGCGCATTTCGCAGCACGTGCCGTCCAAGGATCTGCCAGGCCGACAGCCCTTTGGCGCGGGCAAATTCAACATATTCCGCATCCACCACCTCAACGATGGCCGACCGCAGGTTCCGCATGATGATCGCAGAGGTATAGAGCGCCACCGCCACCGACGGCAGAAACAGGTGGTAGAGCCGTTCCGCAAAACTGTCGCCATATCCGCCCACCGGGAACCAGCGCAGCTGCGCCGCCAGAAAGGTGAGCAATATCAGTCCAATATAAAACACCGGCATCGACAGACCGACCTGAAAGACGGTTCGGATCACCGCATCTGGCCAGCGCCCCCGGTTGAGTGCCGCAACAAAAGCCAGCGGCCCCGCGATCAGCACGGACAAGGCCACCGCATAGGTGGTCAGAAACAGCGTCGTTGGCAGGCGACTGGCAATCACATCTAGCACCGGTGCGCGCATCAGGATCGAACGCCCCAGATCCCCCTGAACGGTGTTGGACAGGAATTGCCAGAACTGGATCACCAGGGGTTGGTTCAGCCCCAATCGTTCGCGAATGGCAGCCAGATCAGCGTCAGACGCACGATCCCCTGCAATGGCGATAGCCGGATCCCCCGGCAACAGGCGCACCAGCAAAAAGATGATGATCATGACCAAAAAGAAGGTCACCGCCATCAGCGCCAGGCGCTTGAGAACATACTGAATAGTGGCCATTTCGGCATCCGTTCATCGGCGCCGTCAACCAGGTGGGTTGACGGCGCTTGGTTGTCCAAAGCAGTCGATCAACGGTTGATCGACGCCTCCTCGAACAGGTTGTTGCCCAACGGCGTCTGCACATATCCGCTGACACTCTCGGCCACGGCCACGGCAAACGGCGTCTCGTACATGAACAGCAATGGCGCCGCCTCTGCATAGATCGATTGCATCTCGGCGTATTGGCCAGCGCGGGACTCTGCATCCATTTCCGTCGCCGAGGCTTCGAACAGGCTGTTGAACTTCTCGTTCTCCCAGCCCGTGCCAACTGCCTTCGCCGTGGGGAAATAGCCCAGCCAACCGGTGACCTGACTTGGATCATTCACGTCATTGACCCAGCCATAGGTGTGGATGTCGAACTCGCCCGACCGGTTTTTGGCACCACGGGTGGCATTGTCCACCTGCTCCACCTTCAGCTGGATGCCCAGAGGCGCCCACATCTGCTGCAGCGCTGCAAAGATGGTGCTGTCATCAGCGGAACCGGCCAGAGTGGTAAAGGTGATCTCAGTGCCCGGTGCCAGACCGGCCTCGGCAATCAACGCCTTGGCCTTGTCCATGTCATACCCGTAGAGCGGATCGGTCTCAGTGGCCAGCTGCGTCGCAGCCGCCATCAACGGCGAGGTCATCGGCTTGCCAGCCCCCTGCAGCACCAGGCCAATCAGCGCCTTCTTGTTGGTGGCATAGTTCAGCGCCTGGCGCACGCGCGCATCGGCCAGTGGGTTGGGTGACCCATCCGCTCGCGTCGGACGCGTATTGATCGGCGAGTAGATAATCCGGGTTGACGGGAACAGATTCATATCAATCTTCGGATCCGCTTCCAGCTCAGCCACGCGTGAAAACGGGATAAACTCTGCCGCGTCCATCTCGCCCGCCTGCAGCTTCAGGATGCGGGTGGCGTCATCCGGAATGATTTCAAAATGCACACCCTCCAGATAGGGCAGCGGTTTGCCGTCCGCACCTGCGCGCCAGTAGTGTTCATTGGCGCAGAAATCCATCGAGGTCCCTTGTTCAAACCCGCAGAGGTAAAAGGGCCCAGTGCCAACGCCAGCATTTTTCGCGGCAAATATAGCAGCGGATTTCTCCTGATCGGTCGCGCCATCGGCGGCCTCGAACATCGCCTTGGACACAATGCCGGTCGTGAAGGTGGCGAGCATCGACAGGATCGTGGGGTCGGGCGCCGAAAGCGTCAGCGTGATCTCACTGCCATTATTGGCAACTGTATCCAATGTTCCGAGAAGACCCGCCCAAGGGCTCAGATCAGCATCACGCGCGCGATTTAGCGAAAACACCACATCTTCTCCAGTGAGCGGCGTTCCGTCGGAAAATTTGATGCCCTCGCGCAGGGTCAGCGTCACGGTGGTGCCATCTTCTGACACGGTATAGCTCTCGGCGAGGCCAGGTACGACGGAGTTCCCATCCTGACTGGGGCGCAGCAAGGTATCAAACAGGCTGCCAACCATCCAGATATCTGGGTTCCGATCAGCATAGATCGGGTCAATCAGCGTGGAGCCATCATAGCGGGCGAAATTCAGCACGCCGCCGCGATCCTGCGCCAGGGCTGGCGTGGTCAACACTGTGGTTAGGGCGGCCGCAGCCGCCACCAGTTTTCTTGTCATTTGTGAGATCCTCCCAGATCGATTCTCCGTCTCATGGGAGGGAGCATAGCGCGAGTTTTAAAATTACTAAAATTATTTTTAGCAAAAACGCGTTATGAGAGTATCGGGGTGCTCATTCCGCCGATGAAACCAGATCCGCACAATCCGTCAGGGTGACGCGCTCTTCATCGGCATGGTGCTGACCCAGAGTTCGACGGCTTCTTCCTCGCTCAACACAATCGAATAATGTGGTTTTGAGCAGTCATGATGGACAGTGTCCCCCGGTGACATGATATGCACAGCGTCGCCCAGATGATATTCGAGCTGTCCCGAAATCAGATAGCAGAACACCTCCCCCTCATGGCACATTTTTTCTGACACATGGCCAGGTGGTCGGTGGATGATGGACGGATAGCACAGCGCGCCTGAGAACCCCGGCCCCAGTTTCTCGTAAAGCCTGCCGTTCACGCCCAACGCGTAGGTTTGCCGATTATCCTTATGAATATATTCGCGGAATTCTTCCTCAACACTCAGCAGTTGCTCCACCGTGGTCTGCAGAGAGGCGGCAATCGACAACAGAGACGACAACGACGGCGTGCTGATGCCGCGTTCCACCTGTGAGATGAAGCCGGGCGTCAGCTCGGTTTCCTCGGCAACCTGCACCATTGTCATTCCCATCGCCTTGCGACGACGGCGGATGGCATGGCCCAACTGTTCAGGGTTGTCTTTCTTCCGGCTTCTTTTGTTGGTGCCTGCTTTGCGCGTGCCTGAGACGTCCATGTCGATATCCTGAAAATTTTGGCGAGCCTCGCATCATACCATCCAAAGCCATCAAGCCGATCATCCGGGGTGGCCTGCGGATAGCGGGACCGCGAGTGCTAGGAAAACGTATACTAAAATTTGTTGAAGTGCTACATCAGAAATAGCCTGCGATTGACCACGCGAGGCGTTTCGCTTGTTTCCAACCTCAGTGAGGCCCGATGCGCAGCACCAAGACCGTACATGTAATTTCTGCTCATGCCGAGGGGGAAGTGGGCGATGTCATCGTTGGCGGAGTTGCCCCGCCGCCCGGCGCCACCCTCTGGGAGCAGCGCTCTTTCATCGCAGAAGATCAGACCCTGCGGAACTTCGTGCTAAACGAACCGCGCGGCGGCGTGTTTCGGCATGTGAACCTTCTCGTGCCACCGAAACATCCGGATGCCGATATGGGTTTCATTATAATGGAACCAGAATTCACGCCGCCGATGTCGGGGTCAAATTCGATCTGCGTTGCCACCGTCCTGCTGGACAGTGGCATCCTGCCAATGCAGGAGCCGGAGACCCATCTCACGCTGGAGGCGCCCGGTGGGTTGGTCCGCGTCCGCGCCGAATGCAGGGACGGCAAGGCGCAGCGTATCTATGTTCAAAATGTCCCCAGCTTTGCTGGCGAAATCGGCGTTCCGTTGAATGTACCCGGGATCGGAACGCTGTATGTAGATACCGCCTATGGCGGCGACAGTTTTGTGGTGGTTCAGGCTGCGGATCTGGAGCTTGAGATCTGCGAGACAAACGCCAAAACGCTGGCCGAGATCGGCAGCCGCATCCTTGAGGCAGCCAATGAGCAGCTGGGGTTTGCCCATCCCACAAACCCGGACTGGGCGCATATTTCTTTCTGCGCATTCTGCGGACCACTCACACCGACAGCAACCGGCCTGCGCAGTCGCTCCGCCGTGACGATCCAACCCGGTAAGGTTGATCGTTCTCCGACCGGTACCGCTGTATCAGCGCGGATGGCTCTTATGCTGGCCAAGGGGCAGATGACCGCAGAACAGGACTTCGAGGCAATCTCTATCATCGGCTCAAGCTTTAAGGGCCGCATCGCGGCGCAAACCACCGTGGGTGACCTCGCCGCAATCATACCCGAAATCAGTGGGCGGGGGTGGATCACCGGCACCCACCAACACATGCTCGACCCTGACGATCCTTGGCCAACAGGCTATCGCCTGAGTGACACCTGGGGGGCGTGATGCGGATCCTCTTGATCGGTCGACCACAAAAGGGCACACCCGGCCCACCCCTGCCGAAAGGCACCAGACGCAACCACCACTGATGAGGTCTCAATGGCAGCCAGGCGTGCCATCTCCCGCAACACTCTCCCCGACGTTATCGCCGCTGATCTGCGTGAACGCATCCTGAGCGGCGAACTGGCGGAGGGGGAACCAATCCGTCAGGAGGCTTTGGCCGAGGAATATGACGTGTCGCGCATGCCTGTGCGCGAGGCGCTGAAACGCTTGGACGCCGAAGGTTTGGTACTGTTCACAAACAATCGCGGGGCCACGGTAACCAAACACTCGCTGCGCGAAATCGCAGAGATCTTTGATCTGCGTATTCTGGTCGAGGTCGATCTGTTCCGTCGCTCAATTCCGGCAATGACGACCACGGATTTTGCCCGATGCAGTCAGATCCTGGACGAGATGGACGCCTCCTACGACGCCGACGATGTCGCCACATGGGGCGCATTGAACCACCGCTATCATTCCGCACTTTATGCTGCGGCTGAACGCAAACTGACCAATGAGATGCTGCAGCGCCTCAGCCTCCACTCCGACCGGTTCATCCGCATGCATCTAAGCGTGATGAAACAGCGCGAGCCCGCCAAGGCAGAGCATCGCGAGCTGCTGGCCCTGGCCGAAGCGCGCGATGTCAATGCCGCCTGCGCCGCCCTGACACGGCATATTTCCCGCACCAAAGAAGAGCTGCTGACATTGGTCGCCGAAAACCGCGCCTAACCCCGGCGCTGCCGTCGACGCCAAACAGTGGGCACTGCGTGAATTCCGCAGGAAGCGCATCTTCCCCTCTTGTGAGCGCACTTAAAACCAATATATTTAGTCAGGAATTATTCAGACCGCCCGACCCGGGGTTTCAGCAGACGGATCCACCACCTATGATGCCAGTGCAGACGTTGCCCCTGCCGCAAGCGCAGGCCCCTGATGACTTGCGCCAAGCGCCCGCATTCAACGAACATGAATATAGCATTCTCAACACCTTACGTCTTGCCGCGATGGGGTGCCGAGCTGCCGCGCGCACTGACCTGTTCGAGGCCTGCGCCCTGCTCTGCGTTGATGGCGAAGACGCCAGGCGCACCTATATCGACACATTTGTAAAATGCCTGCCTGAGGCAATGCCGCGCCGAATCAAATGGTTTCGCCCCGGCACCACAGAGATCTCATTCGACGAAGCTTGGGTGTTGCGCTGCCTGTCACGCGTCTCTGCGCAGGATTACGACAGCCTCGGCTTTCTACTGAGGTCGCAAATCGACCCCGCCCGTCGCCGTTACATCGGGTTTTTGCTGGGGCGTATTTCCGAGCAATTTCCTCAGATTTAGAATCGTTCTAAAAACTCTTGATCTATGCGTCGTGTCGGGTATTGTATGGCTTACAGCAAGCCAGCTTCCTGCCAGCCAGCTATTTTATTACGGAATAATGGGGAACACGATGACACAGACCGCTGCTGCACTTTCGACCGATGCAAAAACAGCAATCGCCGACGCGCTGAACCAATCCGTGGCAGAAACCGCTGTCACCACGATGCTGGCCCAGAATTTTCACTGGAACGTCAAAGGTATGGCATTTGGCCCTCTGCATGATCTGTTCCAAAAGATCTACGAAGATCACTTCCTCGGACAAGATGATCTGGCGGAGCGTGTGCGCGCGCTGGACGTCCACGCCGAAGGGACCTTGGCCGGGATGCTGAAACGCTCCAAAGTGGCCGAGCATGACGGCCATGCCACAGATCAGGAAATGATCCGCATCATGATGGAAGCACAAGAGACGTTGGCCTCAACTCTCGCGGGCTGCGGTGCATTGGCCGCCGATCATGGAGACACACTGACCGAGGATCTGTGCATCGCGCGCGGTCAGACACATGAGAAATTCGCCTGGTTCCTGCGCTCACATCTTGCAGGCTAAGCCTCAGCAAATCAGGTTTGGCAACACTAGATTGATCGCGGTCAGAGTATTTCCTCGGCCGCGATTTTTCGTTTCTCCAGCTTTTTGCGGTAGGCGATATCCCAATGGGTGTATTTGCCCAACTGCCCCTGCTGCGAGGTCAGCATGGTGACAAAGGCCCGCCGATGGCTGTCCTTCTTCAACCCCTTGAAGAGTGATTTTTGCGCTTTGGTCATCGAACAGCCGATGCAGTGACCCTCACGTTTGAATTTACAGACATCAATACAGGGGCTGGGCGTCTTGGGCATATCTGACCTTATGCGTTACCGGGCAATTCGGCACACACATGGGATGACTCCGACGCCACTGCAACCATAAAGACGAGTGTTTTTGTCGATTTTAAACAATTCTGCGCCCAACCGCAGCGCAATTGGTCAAACGGCCAACGTAATTGCCTTGCTTCTGGTATAGGCATCCAGACCTTCCAGCCCCTTCTCTCGCCCGAACCCCGATTTACGATTGCCACCAAACGGCAGCTCAATCCCGCCCGCCCAATAGTCATTGACGGTCACCTGCCCGGCATCAACCCGCCGCGCCATTCGCAGCGCAGTTGCGATATCCTTGGTATAGATACCCGCCGCCAGCGCAAATTCGGTGCCATTGGCCAATGCCAGCGCCTCTGCCTCGTCGTCAAAAACCTGAATTGCCAACACAGGGCCAAAAATCTCCTGCAGGACGGCATCATCAGTGGCCGCAAGGTTATCCAGGATGGTCGGCGCATAGAACCAGCCCGCGCCACTCTCAACATCGGTCAGAACCTCACCACCGGTGACAATCTCGACGCCGCGAGTCCGGGCGCGGCTGACATGATCAGCTATCTGCGCCAAATGCCGGGCGGAATTTACCGCACCGATATCCGGCCCGCGCAACCCATGGCCCACCCGCAACATCTGCGCCCGCGCCACCAGTTTGTCACGCACCTCGGCATGAAGACTGCGGTGGATCACCAACCGCGACCCAGCCGAACAGATCTGCCCCGCGTTTGAGAAAATTGCCCAGAGCGCGCCCTCAACCACGGCATCCACATCCGCGTCACCAAAGGCAACAAGAGGGGACTTACCTCCCAGCTCCAATGTCAGCCCGGTCACATTGGGGGCGACACTCTGCATCACACCAACGCCGGTGGCCACCGATCCGGTGAAGGTGACATGCCGCACACGCGGATCCCGAACCAGCGGCGCGCCTGCAGCAAGTCCGGTGCCCGTCACCACATTGACCACGCCCGCAGGCAGCCCCGCGCGGATCAGCAGATCGGCGATCATCAGGGCCGTGAACGGCGTTGTCTCCGCCGGTTTAACAACCGCAGAACACCCCGCCGCCAGCGGCAAGCGCGATACCGCGAACCAGGGTTGACGTCGGATAGTTCCACGGCACGATATGCGCGGTCACGCCCACCGGTTCGCGCAGGGTGAATGCAGCATTGTCATTGCCGAGGTTCACGCTGCGCCCATCCAATTTGTCCGCAGCGCCGGCGTAATATTCCAGCAGTCGGGCAGACCCCGCGATATCACCACGCGCCTCTGCCAGGGTCTTGCCGCTATCGACGCATTCAACAACGGCGAAACGCTCCGCCTCCTGCCGCATCAGCCGGGCGGCTTCGTTCAGGATGGCGCAGCGCCGCGCAGGCGGTGTCGCACTCCAGACCTCAAACCCGGCTACGGCGCTGGTGACCGCGTGATCAACATCCGCCGCATCGCCCGCAGCAAAGTCAGCAAAGGCCATGCCTCGTCCGGGGTCAAAACTCTCCATCCGCCCCCCAGCCTCAGATGCAACAGCCCGCCCATCAATGAAATGATCACGCGGCAGATCGGGCAGCGTCCCGGTCTCGAAATAGGCCGCACTCAACTGATCAGCGCTCATCGGGTATCCTCACTACAGGTGTATTTCGACGTGGCCAGCCACTCAGGATTGATCTCGACACCCCATCCCGGCACATCGCGGACCACGGCCTGCCCATCACTGATCACAAACGGGTCGGTGACAAAAAGATCGCGCTGCCAGGGGTAATAATCCGCGCCCTCAATTGAAAACTCCAGATAACGCCCGGGCAGATCAACGGCGCGCAGCATATGCATCGTGAACAGCGTCACCATCGACAGGTTTGCGCAATGAGGCGTGCAGGGAAGCCCGGCGGCAGCGCCAAGCCGGGCCACCTCCATGCTCCGCGTCATCCCGCCAAGATAGAGAATATCAGGCTGTATGATATCGACCGCGCGCATCTCGATCATGCGGTGCCAGGTCTGCAAATCCCAATCCTGCTCACCGCCTGCCACGTCCAAATCCAGCGCACGGGTCACCTCTGCGGTCTGCTCTAGCATCCAATAGGGGCAGGGTTCCTCAAAATGCTCATAGCCATACTCCTGCAGCAGCTGCCCCACCTCGATCGCGCGTTTGGGCGAGAACCCGGAGTTGCCATCAACCAAGAGCGCCACACCGTCCCCCAGTGCGGCGCGGATCTGGGGAATAATAGCCTCTGTCCGCCCCGGCCATTCGTCGCGGTCTTCGCCGCATTCGGCGCCAACCCGCACCTTGAAGGCATCAAACCCG
This sequence comes from Phaeobacter sp. BS52, assembly GCF_045040595.1. Classification (NCBI taxonomy): domain Bacteria; kingdom Pseudomonadati; phylum Pseudomonadota; class Alphaproteobacteria; order Rhodobacterales; family Roseobacteraceae; genus Phaeobacter; species Phaeobacter sp. BS52. Next base: position 118,261 of record NZ_CP090664.1, read on the forward strand.
AGATCATCGCGCAGTGCTTTCAGCCGCTCCGCCTCATCTTCAGGCGTGATGTCGCGACGCATCGACGACGCATAGGCACGGATCGGACCGGCTGATCCACCCAGCAATTCCGCAACAGGCTTCTGCGCCACCCGGCCCCGCCAATCCCAAACCGCGGTATCAAGCCCCGCCATTGCGCGCCGCAAATAGGTGCCGGGATATTTGTGCTCTCGCAGCGGGATCTCCGCGATCACCGCTTCTATCGCATCCATGCCCCGGCCCAAAGCCCAGGGCGCCACTTGCCGATGGAGAATCTCACAGGTCAGATCGCTGTTGTAGGTCGAAACCTGCCCCCAGCCCTGCTGCCCGTCCTCAGATGTCATTCGGACAAAGCCGACAAGCGGGCTGCAGAAGGTTTCAATACGACGTATCCGGGGGCCGCTGTCGTCTTTACCACGACCGGCCCCAACCGGGACAGCGCCAGATGCTGAATAGGGCGTGCTCATGCGGCCTCCAGAATAAGATCAGCGGCCCGATGGGCCAGCATCATGGTTGGGGCATTGGTATTGCCCGACGTGATATTGGGAAAGACCGAGGCATCCACCACCCGAACACCATCAAACCCATGTAGTTTCAGCTTCGGACAGACAACGCTTGTGCCGGTATCTGTGCCAATGCGGCAGGTTCCGATGGGATGAAACACCGTGCCACAGCGTTCGCGGAAATCAGCCAGGATATCCGCATCCGTCATCTGTCGCAGATCCGCCCCCATCGCCGCCTCGATCAGCCCGTCTAGCGCCGCGGTCGTGGCCAGCCGTTGACAGAGCCGCCCACCGGCAATGACCTGCGCGCGATCTTCCTCGGTTGCGAGCGAATTGGGCCGGATCAGCGGTGCTGTGGAAATATCAGCGCTACAAATATCGATCCGCCCCCGGCTTGTGGGACGGCTTGGCTGGAAGCCGAGAATAAACCCGGCAAAGGGATCGGGACGGATCACCTCGCGCTTGCCCTCCGGTGTCGTCGTATAGGTCACCGGGTTGAAGTAGAGTTGCTGATCAGGCCGCGTCAGCGATTGCCCACTGCGGAAATAGCCGCCACATTGGTTCACCGACAGCGCCAGCGGCCCCCGCCGCCGAAGGGCATAGTGCAGCGCCGCGCGGATCTTGCCCGTCAGCGGTGACAGGACATTGTTCAATGTTGGCTCAGTGGCGCGGAAATAGTAGTTGATCCCGAGATGATCCTGCAGATTGCCGCCGACCTGCGGCTGATCATCAGCGATCTCAATTCCATGCCGACGCAACAACTCCGCAGGGCCAATGCCGGATCTCTGCAACAGCCCGGGCGAGGCAACCGCCCCGGCAGAGAGAATAATCTCCCGTCCCGCTGCTATCGACATGGACCTCCCCCGCTAGCGCACTTGAACCGAAACAGCGCGGCGCCCGTCAAAGGTGATCCGTTCTACCAGAGCGTCAGTCATCAAGGTGACGTTTTTGCGCTTCAACGCGGGGGCCAGAAACGCCCGCGCGGAATGCATGCGCCGCCCGCCACTGGTATTGATCCGATAGGTCGTCGCGCCTTCACCGCTTGCATCATTGATATTATCGGTGCTGGGCAGGCCCAGTTCAGCCGCCGCCGCAAAGAAATGCCGGTTCGCCGGGTGGACCTGATCCGACACATCCTGCACATGCAGCGGGCCAGTTCCGTGACGTTGCCCATCCGGCCCCACTTGGGTTTCCATCGCCTCGTAGCACTGCCGAACAACTTTCCAGCCCCAGCCTGTGGCGCCAGCGGCCTCCCAATCGTCAAAATCCTGCGGCACTCCCCGCGCATAGACCAGCGCATTGATCGCGCCGGAGCCGCCAACACCCTTGCCACGCGGCCAATACCCTGCGCGCCCGGCCAACGCCTCCTCGCGCTCGCTCTCAAATTTCCAGTTCACCGCTGGATCAAAGAACGTCTTGCCATACCCCAGCGGCAGGGCAATCCAGGGCGAGCGCCCCCGCCCGCCTGCCTCCAGGATCAGCACCTTATGCCGCCCGGATCGGCTCAGCCGATCCGCAAGCACACATCCCGCAGATCCCGCACCAACAATGATGTAATCAAATCCCGTCACTTGCCTGATCGCCCGCATATCACCTGTCGTCAGATCGTTACAAAGCACGTGACAAATCCAGAAACGAAAAATAATTCGTCAACACCTTAAAAAAATTCGCAGCAAAGGTATTCTGGCCGAATGTATCGCGATCTTCCCCCGATGACCTGGCTTCGCGCCTTTGATGCCAGCGCCCGCCACGGCAGTTTCACACAGGCTGCGGAGGAGCTGGGCCTCACCCCCTCCGCGGTCAGCTATCAGGTGCGCGGGCTGGAGGCGCAGTTGGGACACAAGCTGTTTCACCGCGACCATAAACTGCTCAACCTGACCCGTCTGGGACATGCCTATCTGCCAATCGTGGCCAAAGCATTTGCGGATATCGACGCCACCACCTGGAATCTCTTTGGCAACGGGATCCAGCAGGAGGTGACGCTCCGCTGTCTAACCTCGCTGAACCTTCTGTGGCTGATGCCGCTGCTTGAGGAGTACAAAACACGTTATCCCGATAGTCGGCTGCGGGTGCTGTCCTCCTCGTGGAGCGAATTGTCCCAAGGGGAAGCCATCGATATCGACATTCGTTATGGTGATGGCAGCTGGCGCGATGGAGCCGTCCTACCCTTGATGCAGAACAAGGTGATCGCGGTTGCCGCGCCCAGCCTGCTTGGCAGCGCACCTTATCCCGATTTGCACAAGCTGCCGCTGATCGAAATGACCGGTGTCGTCGATACCTGGCGCCATTTCTTTGCGCGCCACACCCCGGAGGCCGCAATTCCCGAACCCGCCTACAAGGTCGATCAGTCGCTGATCGCCCTTGAACTTGCCGATCGGGGTCTGGGGGTTGCGCTGGTCGCTGATGTGTTTGCCCGCCCTTATCTGGACCGTGGCACGCTGGTGCGCGCCAGCCTCACGGAACTTTCGACCCAACATGGTCACCATCTGGTCCTGCCATCTGATCGCAACAGCCACCGCCCGGAGGTCCGAACACTTGTTGGCTGGCTGCAATCTCAGGCCCGCATCAGTGCCGAGCTGGCCCGTGCCGCGATTGCCTCTGCCCCGGCGGGCAGCTAGGGTCAGCGACGAGCGGGCCAGATTGGCGAACCGACTCATATCCTGACAATAACGCACCTTGGGTCGGCATGCTCTCTGTTCTCGCAAATCGAACCTATCGCCATCTTCTCGCGGCCCAGATCATCGCGCTGCTGGGAACCGGGCTGGCAACAGTCGCGCTTGGCCTGCTGGCCTGGCAGATTGCGGGGGAGCAGGCAGGCGTCGTCCTTGGTACAGCCCTTGCGATCAAGATGCTGGCCTATGTCGGATTGGCGCCTGTCGCCTCCGCCCTCGCAGACCAGCTGCCGCGGCGCGTCATGTTGGTCATGCTTGATCTCATCCGCGCGGCTGTTGCGCTTGCCCTGCCCTTCGTCACCGAGATCTGGCAAATTTACAGCCTGATCTTTCTCATGCAGGCGGCCTCGGCCGGATTCACGCCGACCTTTCAAGCCACCATTCCAGATGTGCTGCCTGACGAAGCCGAATATACCCGGGCGCTCTCGCTGTCGCGGCTGGCCTATGATCTGGAAAGCCTGCTGTCGCCAATGCTTGCAGCAGCGCTTCTCACCATCGTCAGTTTCCAGGTGCTGTTTGCCGGAACCGTGATCGGGTTTCTAGCCTCTGCCCTCCTGGTGGTCTCGGTGCCGATCCCCTCGCCGCAACCCAGCGCACCACGCAGCATCTGGACCCGGACAACACGTGGTATCCTGCTCTATTTCGCCACCCCAAGACTGCGCGGTCTATTGGCATTGAACCTGGTGGTCGCAGCGGCCTCCGCGATGGTCATCGTCAACACCGTCGTGCTGGTAAAAGGTCGCTTTGCTCTCAATGAACCCCAAGTTGCCATCGCGCTGGCGTCCTTTGGCGGCGGCTCGATGGTGGCCGCCCTGCTGCTGCCGCGGGTGCTGGATCATATGCCGGATCGCCCTCCAATGCTGGCAGGCGGCGCGCTGTTGACCATCGGCCTGTGGATCGGCCCATGGGCCGACAGCTTCGGCCTTCTGGTGGCGCTTTGGGCCCTGCTCGGCTTTGGCTTCAGCCTGGCCCAGACGCCCACGGGCCGATTGCTGCGCCGGTCCGCCCTGCCCGAAGATCGCCCCGCCCTGTTCGCGGCCCAATTTGCGCTCAGCCACGCCTGTTGGCTGCTGACCTACCCGCTCGCCGGACAGGTTGGCGCACGCGCCGGGTTCGATGCCACGTTTCTGCTGCTGGGAGCCCTTGCTGGCGGCGGGTTGCTGCTGGCTGCACGGCTCTGGCGCGGCGATGCCGGTCTCGTCCATCAGACTGAGGCGGCGACGCATGATCACCCCGACCTGCCCGCCGACCACCCGCATCTGGCGGCCTATGGCCATGGGCCGCACCACCGGCACCCAGTCGTAGTTGACGATCTGCACCCTCGCACGTGATGGCGCTGGGGTCTGGGCCCTAGATATCCAACGGCAACTCCTGTGTGCTTTTCTCAGTCGACACCACAATTGAGGTGCGGAATTTACGCACATTGCTGTCGGCAAAGAAAAACCGGTGGGTAAAAGATTCGTAGCCCGCAATGTCCGGGGCCACCACAACCATCACAAAATCTGCGTCACCCGCGATGCAGTAAAAATGCAGCACCTGCGGATCAATCCGTGCCTTTCGCTTGAACGCGTCAATCTGCTCAAGCCGGTCCCGTTCCAGCTCCACCGAAACAATCGCGGTAACGCCTAACCCAACCTTTTTCTGATCAACCAGCGCGACTTCCTTTTGCAGAACACCTGCCTCGCGCAACCGCCGCAGGCGGCGCTGCACTGAGGCGGTGGACAGACCGCTTTTCTCCGCCATCTGCTGCACCGTTGTGCGCGCGTCCCGCTGCAGCTGCGTCAACAGCATACGGTCCGCGGCATCTACCTGACTTTCCTGCATCATATTTCCCGCCAATGTGATCAGACATGATCACTATTCACAAAAATGGGCGATTGGGAACATCACGCACCGCTGATAGAACAATGTGATGACACATCCCACACCGCACATACCGACCGCATCACTGGCGCAAGGCGCGCTGGCAATTCTGCCCTTGGCACTGGGCGCATCGCTTTATGGCTTTGCCTTTGGCGTTTTGGCAGCCCAGATCGGCTTTCCGTGGTGGGGGATCGCCACGATGAGCGGTCTGGTGCATGCCGGCTCCTCGCAGATTGTTGCGGTTGAACAATTCTCCAGCGGCTCGGCTCTTCTCGGCGCGGTGCTGGCCGGTGCCGCACTGAACCTGCGCTACATCGGGATCGTGGCCTCGCTGATACCGCTTTTGCACGGGCTGCCGCTGTGGACAAAGCTGCTGACGATCCACATGACTGGTGATGAAAACTGGGCGCTGACAATGACGGAAAGGGCCAAAGATCCCCAGATTGGCGCCGGTTTCCTGATCGGGTCCGGCTGCGTGATGATTTCGGTCTGGACCCTATCAACGGCCCTCGGCGCGCTGGTCGGGTCAAGTTTAGGTGATTTGGAGCGCTTTGGTCTCAGCTTTGCCTTTACGGCTGCCTTCATCGCGATGGCCCGAGGCCTGTGGAAAGGCACTGGCGATCTCGCGCCTTGGACAGCAAGCTTCGTTGCCAGTTTCGCCTTGGTCACCGCACAGATGCCAACGGCCTACGCCATTTTACTCGGTACGCTGACCGGCGTTGCAGTCCTTCTCCTTAATCCACGCAGAAAGGTACCGGCGCAATGACATTGAATGAATGGGGATTGATCCTGAGCCTCGCAGCGATGGCGTTCGGGATCCGGGTTCTTGGGCTGGTTGCAGGCAATCGGGTGCAGCAATCCCGCTTTGCCCCCTTGCTGGGCCGCCTGCCGGGTCTGATCGTGATCTCGCTGGTTGCGACATCCTTGGCCAACCAACCGCCCCAGACCTGGATCGCGGCGGCCATGGCTCTGGGAACTGCCGCACTAACAAACAACGTCATCTGGACCATGATTGTAGGCGTCACAGCCTATGCGGCCCTCTCCCACCCTGCGCTGTTATGATGTGGACCGCCATCGTTCATCTGCAAACACCCGCAGCGGTATCAGCCGCTGCGGGTGTCAAAAGACCGAACAGGCTGACGATCAAGATCGTCACCCGGTCATCTTCCAGGCGTCGGGATCTTCATCCCATCCTTCCTGCTGAGTCTCCACAACAGCAGCCGATGCATTCTCCTCCGCCACGGTGAAGTTTGACACCAGCTCCGCCAGCTTGGTCGCATCGCCGCGCAGCATATGGCTGGCCGCTGTGGATTCCTCAACCATCGCTGCGTTCTGCTGGGTCACCTGATCCAGCTGCGACATGCCGATATTGATCTCATGCAGACCGGTGGACTGAGAGGCCGCACCATCGGCAATCTCCGAGACCTGCTGCGAAATTTGCCCGACCTGGGCCACGATATCGCTCAGCGCAGTGCCTGCCTTGCCCACCAGTTCGACACCATAATCGACCTTTTTCGAACTTTCGCTGATCAGCGTCTTGATCTCCATCGCCGCCTCGGAGGTGCGTTGCGACAGCCCCCGCACTTCGGAGGCCACAACCGCAAAGCCGCGGCTAAGCATCGTCAGCACGTGCCGCCTCAACCCCCGCGTTCAGCGCCAGAAGATTGGTCTGGAACGCGATATCGTCAATCACGCCGATGATCTGCGCGATATGTTTGGAGCTCTCCTCGATATCTGTCATGGCAGAAACCGCGCTGTTGACGACGCTGCCGTTCTTTACGGCTTCGCTCTTTGCATCTTGGGTTGTGGCCTCAACAGACCGCGCACCATCGGCCGCAGATTTCACGCTGGCGGTCAGCTCATCCAAGGCGGCGGCGGTTTCTTCCAACGTCGCAGCCTGGCTTTCCGTGCGCCGCGACAGATCATCAGAAGCCTGGCTGATCTCATCCGCACCGTTGCGTATGGACGAAGCCACATCCACCATATCCACCACAGTGCTGCTCAGTGTTTCGACCGTCAGATTAAAATCCGTCTGCAGCTGCGCATAGCCCTCCGTCAGCTCTTCTGTGATCCGGGCAGAGAGATCGCCCTGCGCCAGCCGCGCCAGACCGTTGCCGATAGCCGTGACGGCAGCGGTCTGCTGGGCCTGGTGAGCGGCCCGCTCCTCTTCTGTGGCTTTGGACAGCGCCTCTTTTTCAACGAGACCATCGCGAAACACCGTGAGAGCCTGTGCAATCCGGAAGATTTCATCGCTGGTCCGGTCAAACCCATTGATCGGGCTCAGATCACCATCGGCAAGCCGTTCGGTGGTTCGGCTGATCGCATTCAGGGGGCGTTGAACCAGCCAATGGGTCAGCAGCAATGCCATCACCAACAACCCGGCGGCCATCACCAGCAACCGTTCGATATTGGCGTGGGCCTCATCGACCGTGGTCGCAATATCCGTGGCCATATAAGCAATTTCGCCCCGGCTGCCTGATCCCAAAAGGGACGCGCGGCTCGCAATTTGCAAGACTGCATTCGCGGTTGCATTGGCCTCCTTGGTGGCATCCGCATCCGCCGTGAGCGACGCAATACGGAAAATCGCCAACCCCTGATCCGGCTCCGCCATCGTGATGATCTCGTCGAGCTGGGACGCAAGCCGCCCATCGTCAAACGTCTTATATTCAGCCAGGGCCGCCGCCGCTTGCTCCATTGGTTCCGCCGCAGCACGGGTCTGCGCGATGCCTTGCGCCGTCACCACATCCAGAGCGGCAACCTGAAAATTACTGATCCAAGTGTTGATCTCCAGCAGCGTATTGAGAAAGCCAACCTCATTGGTCAGCAGCCCCTGAATGGCCTTCTTGCTGTCGTCGCTGGCATCTTCAGCCGCCAATGTCACCTCAAACACCATATCATCGACCGCCGTCGACAATTCCGTATCACTGGACAGGCGCGCGCTCAGCACTTCCTGGCGGAGGGCATTGGACTGAAGCCGCCCACGCGACACCGCTTTCTGCAATACAGCGGCGGCATCCCGAATGGCAAAGATCGGCACCACACCGGGTGCCTCCACCTCCAGCGTATCAATGACATCGTTCAGGCGCCCATCCGATGCCTTTGCCAAATCCGTCAGGATCGACTGCATCGCGCGATCCTCGGTTTCGCCAATCGCCAGAGCAATCCCGGAGATCAGGTTGATCTCTGCCCGTGCCTGCAACAGGGATTGCAGAGTGGCGAATTTGACTTCGACCAGATCAACCAATGTAGCGTCCACCGCTGACATCGTCTGTTCGCCGCCTTTTGAGAGGTTCGAATAGGCGTCATCCGCCATCTCAGCGAGGGTGACCTGCATGGCACTGCTTAGGCCCTGAAGCTGTTCCATCATGGCGATTACCGCTGCGGCATTCTTAAACGCAACGGTGCGCGCCGTGATCGAAGCTTCCAAAGCCTCTTCAACCATAGCGACATCCGGTTTGAATTCATCGCGCAGCACCTGCGGCAACTGCTCCACCACGCCATCCAGCGCCCGGACCGCTGCGGTGACATCGCTTTTTGCGAAGTCAAGCGAGCCCGGCGTGTCCGCCAGCATGACCGCAACCATCGCATCTTTCGTCCGGGCGGCGGCGGCGGTCATCTGACCGCTGAGTTCCAGTTCCGGAAGCTTGTCCTCGGTCAGGACATGCACATCCGCAGACACCTGCTCAAACGCCTGTGTCACAGCATATCCAATCGCCGCCGAAGTGCCCGCCATAGCCAGCAGGATAAGAAACATCTTGGCGCGAATACTGGACAACGGGTTCCACCGCCGTGTCGCGCGTTTACGTGTCTGCGTCGTCATAATTAGTCCCGTAAGTCATTAAAACTACTAGGCTCTGCCCGAACACTCGGACAGACGCAGGGCAGTCGAGGCACCGAATGTGCCTCGACCAATTGCTGCGTTAGGATTCACCACCCGCGACGACGGGCTGAAACCCACCCTCTTTGGTGATATGGGTCAGGAACACATCGTCCATGCCCTGATTGTCATCCGGGCCAAAGCGCATGGTAACACCGCCAAAATCCACATCGCGCAGGCCCGCCATGGCCGCGAGATAGCTGTCGCGGGTCAGATCCGCCCCGGCGTCCTCCAAAGCACGGATCGCCAGACGGCCGGTCAGATACCCCTCCAGCGTCACAAACCCCGGCTCTGCGTCAGCATCGACCGCTTTCAGCGCTGCCTGGTATTGCGCCACAACAGGCAGCGACTGATCCCATGGGAACGGCACGACCTGGCTGATGATGACACCCTCGCCCGCGTCCCCCAATTCCTTTGCCAAGGCATCGGAACCGACGAAAGAAATGTTCACAAAGGTCGGGTTGAACTTCAGCTTGCGTGACAGCTTGATGAACTCAGCAACCGGTTTGTAGGCTCCGACCATCACCACCGCATCGGGTTTCGCCTTACGAATGGTCAGCAGCGCTTTTTTCACGGCGGTGGTGTTGCGCGTATAGGTCCCCTCGGCCACCAGCGTCATGCCGCGCTTTTCCAGGGCGGCGGTCACACCGGCCAGACCAACACGACCAAACCCGTCATCCTGATACAGGAGCGCGATTGATTTCATGTTCTGCTCATCAACAAGATGGGCAATCCAAGCCTCGGTTTCCGCCGCATATGTGGCCCGCACATTGAGGATATTCCCATGGCTGGCATCGCGCAGGAAACCGGCGCCGGTGAAGGGTCCGATGAAGGGCAGTCCCGCCTCGGTCGCAATCGGCTGTGTCGCCGAAGCGGTCGGCGTGCCGACAGCGCCAATCAGGCCGATATGCTGATCCCCCTCAATCACCTGTTTGACCAGCGCCACAGATTTGTCCGGTTCGTAGCTGTCGTCCATGCTCTCCAAAACGATGCTGCGCCCGTGGATACCGCCTGCGGCATTTGCTTCGGCAAAAGCCGCCTCCAGCCCCAGCTGCATTCCCTGGCCCAGTGCCGCAGCCAGCCCATCAAGCGCGGCAACCTGCGCAAAGCGCACCTCGGTCGAAGAGACCCCCTGCTCAGCCAGTCCAAGCGTCGGGACCGCCAGAGCCAGAACAGCCGCGGTTGTTAGTTTTCTTAGCAACATCGTTTACTCCACCTTCCAATACATCGCACCAGCCTGTCGCCAAGCCGTTAACAAAGCGTCCCGCCGCCAGAAGAAAGCCCAAGACAATACGCCGCGCATTTTAACGATCTCTCAGAAGCAGCGGCCCCCTCGCCGCGCGCATAAACCGTCGACGTCGCCTGAGACCACTGCTAGTTTGATTGCGCTTTACTCTCGGTTAGAACGCAGGACCCGCCATCGTGAAAATTCCTTTGTTTTTTGATGGCTACGACCTCAGGGCCTATGACTTTCCGGGTGGGCAAAACCTGTCACAGCTGCGCGAGCGCCTGCGCTATGGCTATCGGCTGATGAAGGGCGCGCAGCCCCGCACCGGGTTCTATGTTGCCTTCAAAAACCTCGCCAAAAGCCTGCAAATTCTGGGCCACGACGTGGTGATAAATGACTTTGGCTTTGCGCGCAGGCACCCGGATCACCCCATAGGATTGAGTGGATACCTCCCGCCGCTGGCACGATTTGGACTGCAAAACCCCGCTATTTACGGCCCCGGCCGGGTTCCCGATCCAACAGAGCTTGCTGCGATTCGCAGCCAGCTGGACCTAAAGGTGGTGACCTACCCGTCGACCTGGCCCATCCAACTCAATCCGATTGAGACCCGCGCCCAGTTTGCGCCGATGTTCGTTGGTATCGACACGGATGCCTGGCCCGATATGTCCGGCATGACGAAATCCATTGATGTGCTGTTTTACAACAAGGTGCGCTGGCACCGGAAAACGGCTCGTGAAACTGACCTGATCCAACCGCTGCGCGATATTCTGACCGCCCGTGGTCTCAGCTGGCGGGAGCTGGACTACGGGCACCACACCCCCGCGCAATACCGCGATCTGGTCAGCCATAGCCGTGCGTTGTTGTTTTGCACCGAGCATGAGACGCAGGGTCTGGCCTATCAGGAGGCTATGTCGGCCAATCTGCCGGTTTTTGCATGGGACCAGGGAGAGCTGGTCGATCCCTCTCAGCGCGCTCTCGCACAAGGCGACGTGACCCCAAGTTCGGTGCCCTATTTCGATGACCGCTGCGGGCGGCGGTTTCAGATCAACAATATCGAAGAACAATTCGACCGTTTCTGGACCGCTCTGCCAGCCTACCGGCCCCGCGACTATATGCTCGATACCCTGTCCCTGCGGCGCGGCGGCGAACGGTTCATGTCACTTTATGCGCCGCTTTTCGACAGCGGGGCACCCGTACCGGAGCTGCACGGCTCCACCCCTGCCGAGGCCAAAAGCGCCACCACATCTGCGGGCGTTTGACGGAACACTGTCTCCGGCAGCTCCCCGATCCGCTGGCGAGTGGCGGCAATCTCCGACGGTGTCAGATCATTTAGACGTCGGATCAGCGCCTCTGCGTCTGCACTTCCCAAAATCCATCCCTGACCAGTCTCCTCAATCTTGCGGCCAGTTTCTGTGCCCGAAAGCGCGATGACTGGGCAACCATGCCAGCCCGCCTCATAGATCCGGTTGGGCAGCAGCAAATCGGAATTGCCGCTCCGCGAGGGGTCGCCCAGCTGCCAGAGATCTTGCGCCCAGACGACATCGCAAGTGTCATAACAGGCGGCGAGACCATGGGGGTAGGCATAGGCCCCGTGGAACATCACATTGCCAAGGCCAGCGATCCGGGCGTGAAAATCCGTCAGCACATGGTCGTGGATCTTGCCGTGAATATGCACCTCAATTGCAGGACCCATCTGTTTTGCCACGCGCAGCAGCAGCTCAAAACTCGGGCGACACCGGATGGCACCGATCCAGCCCAACCGCAGCGCCTCACCGCTGCGCACCCGGTGGGTTGGCACAGGGCGCGGCATGTCGTCGGGCACAACCACTTTGTTTTCGACCAGATGCCAGGCGCCCACATAGCCCTGGACAGGCGCAAAATACCCGGTGTGAAATCCGGGCGATGACAGCCACAGAACCTCCGCCCCTGCCAACAGGCGCCGCTCGCCCCAGCGGGCTACTCGGGATTTGAGGCGCGCGCCCTCAAACAGCGAATGGATGTCCAGCACCTCATAGGCGATGGGTGCGGTAGCGCCGCTGCGCAGCCGCAGGGCGGCCGCCAGCGCCAGCATATCGACATTGCGCGTCACCAGCAGATCGGCCTGCCGCACCAGCGGTGTCAGCCGTGGATCGCGCAGTGCAGTGGCCAACGCCAGCCGCCCGCGTCGCAACAGCCCATGCTGGCCAATTTCGCCCAGATCAATATTTTGCCAATTCACCTCCGGCAACGGTCCCTTGCGCGACGCGACCGAGATCACCTCATGCCCGAGCGCCTGAAATGACGCCAGCCGCCGCAGCTGTGCCACATCGGTCAGATCAGAGGCAAAGCAGACCAGCCGCGCCATGGCTCAGCCCTGCACCCGCTCGGACGCAGCATCATGATCCGCGTGGGCGCCATAGATCTTGGGTTGTGGCAGGGCCAGGCATCCCGCAAGCACCCCCAGATGCAGCAATCCGCGCAACAGCCAGAAATTGCGGCGTGCTTCGGATGGTAAGGCTGGCAGCGCGGCACCGGTGCAATAGACCACCTTCGCCAGCGCAACACCTGCCAGCCGTATCCGCGCCAGTGATCCGGGCGCGACGGTCGCATAGCTCTGCCCCATGCGAAACCGCCGTTTGGCCAGCCACCCCAGACGCAACCGCTCTGGTGCCACCTCTTCAAAAACCGGGGCCTCAGCACAGACCGCAAACCGGGCACCCATATGCGACAACGCAAAGAAATAGGCGGTATCCTCGCCGCCGCTTGTCCCGCGGTCCAGATCGAACACCTGCCCCTCCCAGGGCTGACCTGCAAATCGCATCAGCGCATTGCAGCTATGGGCGGTCTGCGGTTGCTCTGCTCCTGTCTGCCCGGGGCGGCGCAGCTCTGGCCAATTGCTGTGCCAGTCCTGATCCACCATCCAATCCGGCGCATTCGCAGGGTAGCGCGCGATTGCCGGGCCTGAGATCACATCTGCACCGGTGTCCGCCGCCCGGCGCATCAGCTGTTCGATCCAATCGGCAGGCACCACCTCATCGTCATCGACAAAGGCAATCCAATCGGACTGCCGTTTGCGCGCCGCCGCCAGACATGCGTTGCGGGCAACCGAGATATTGCGCGCAGGCGCGTGGAGATAACTGACCGGCCAGGAGGACGTCGTCCCCCGCACCCAACGTTCCGAGGAGGGGGCCTCGTCATTATCGGCAACGATAATATCAATCGTGTATCCCGTCGGAGCGCGCAGCGCGGCCAGACTCTCAAGCGTCGCCACAACGCTGCGGCGCCGATATGTACATAGCAAGATTGAGATCCGCTCAGTCATTCGCTCATCCTCCATCCCGCTGCATCCGGCTCACCCGACCAGAGGCAGATCGAAGGCCAAACCCAATCATCCTCCGCAGCAGCCCAAGCGCCCAGGCCATATGCATCACCACGAGGGCCACCCCGGACCAAACCCCGATGCCCCCCAGTCGAAGACAGGCCACCACCGTCACCGCCAGAACCGCTGCCAGATAAACCACCGGCCAGAGCAGCGCGACTGGCCAGACAGGGGCGATCGCCAACGCCATGGCGCAAAGAATGAGGTTCAGCACCGGCACCATCTGCCGCAACCGTGGTCGCATCCGATGCTTGATCAGCGTCGCCGCGCGGCTTCAGCACCGTAATTCTGATATTGACGCCACAGGGCTGCGGGCGTGCTGCGCATCATATAGCCAAGCCGCACATCGTCGGCCAGCCAGATCCGACCGCCTGCAGCGCGCAATCGCCAGTCCAGCTCCGCATCCTCATTTTGGCTGAAGGCGGCATCATACCCGCCCACCTTGCGAAACCAGGTCAGATCCATCAGCGCGTGATGGCCATGGTCAACATAGGCTGAGGCCCGCCCACCACGATGGGCTGCCCCGCCGGACCCGAGCGGCGTATCCACCACCCAGGCCGCCGCCCTGCCAAAGCTGCTGGTCCCTTGGGAATCCATTGCGACCACAACCGACACCGCATCCTCCGCAGACCGAAATGCCGCAAGCAAAGCGGTCGCATAATCCGCCGGGTAGATCGCATGGGCATCACACCGCAGCAGCAGGTCAAAGCCATCGCCATGCTCTGCCACCGCGCTATTGATCCCCGCCGATTGGATCCGGTCGGGATTATGCAGCAGATGTATCCTGATCGGGCTGGTCTCAGCGTAGCGCCGAACGATGTCCTGTGTCCCATCGGTACTGCCGCCATCCGCCACCACCAAAGTGGCGCGTGCAGGATCGCGCAGCAGTGGGTCACGCAGCAGGCTTTCAAAACAGGGCAGAATGGCCTTTGCTTCATTCAAGGTTGGGATCACAAGCAGAATACGCGCATCCTCCGGCGCAGACACAGTGCTGGCGCTCATGGCGCCCTCTTTGCCGTTCTGCCCGCTGCTGCCCATGGTGTTTGTTCCATTCCGTGTTATGGACCTGTCTAGCGGATCTGATTATGCTGCGACAGATTGATTTTTGCGCGCAGTCTAATGAACTTGGACCTGCCACCTACTTGCCACCTCTGCGGCGTCGCGCAGCGCAGGGACGGCCGTGGGCAAACCAATAACGATGGGGTCAACCAACGTGTCCACGCCTAAGACGTCCTTTGCCGCCGATGACGGTCAGGAGGTGCTCGATCTCGGCGCCATTTTTGCAATCATCTGGCGCGGTCGCTGGGTCATCGCGGCCTGTGTGCTGATCGGTCTGATCGTTGGCATCTGGCGCGCCTATATCGTCGCAACCCCGCTGTATGGGGCTGAGGTGCAGCTGGTGCTCGACACCCGCGATGAGAAAGTGGTGGATATCGAAAGCGTGGTCAGCAGCCTCTCCGCCACGGATGAGGTGATCCGTACCGAAGTCCATATCCTTGGTGGGCGTGAGCTGGCCGGACAGGTTGTTGATCGGCTCAATCTGATCTCTGACCCGGAATTCAACATGATGCTGCGCGATCCGGGCTTCAATCCGGTGCAAGCGCTCAAGGACATGATCAAACGCATCCTCGGGATGCAGGTCTATGATACCACGCTTACCCCCGATCCTGCCTTCGTCCGTGAGAAAGTCATCCAGACACTTCTGGCCAATACGCGGGTCGTCAACATCCCGGACACCTATATCTTTTCAATCTGGGTGCTGAGCGAGAACCCCTTCAAGGCGGCGGATATCGCCAATGCCTTTGCCGATACCTATGTCGAAAATCAGGTGGCGGTGAAACTGAATGTCACCGAACAGGCCACCGGTTGGCTGGCGGAGCGGGTGACGGAACTGCGCAGCCAGCTGGAGGCGAATGAGCGCCGGGTCGCCGATATTCGTGCGCAGGCCGACGTCACCAGCCCGGCGCAGCTGATCGGTCTGGAAAACCGCCTGATATCGCTCCGCAGCGCCCTCGCTGAACGGGCCGCAGAGGTAGCAGAGCAACAGGCCCGACAGGCTGAATTCACCACTTTGCAGACAGTGGAGGACCAGCGTTTGGCGGCCCGGCGCAATGGCTATGGTGCCATTCTGGCGCGGGCGGATAATCCGCAGGACGGCTGGCGGAGCGTTCTGGCACAACTCACCCGTGACCTGCGAGAGGCCGAAGCCAAGGAGCAGGCGATCCGCCGGTCCATGGCCGATCTGGAGATCACAATCGCCACCCAGAGTGATGCCCTGACCGAGGTGGTGCAGGCCGAACGCGACGCCGAAGCAAGTCGCCTATTGTTTGAGAATTTTCAGAACCGGCTGCGTGAAACCTCGATGCAAATCGGCCTGCAGCGGGCCGACAGCCGGGTGATCTCCCGCGCGTTTCCCCCTGACCGCCCTGCCCTGCCGAACAAGGGCCAAATTCTGATTTTGTCAGTCTTTCTCGGCGGGTTTCTCGGCACGGTGCTGGTGGTGGTCCTGCAACTCTCCCGCGCGCGTCTGCATTCCGCAGCGCAGATCGCAGGGCTTACATCGGTTCCAGTGATCGCCGTGCTGGATCAGTTTTCACAGAAAATCCGCCCCGAACAAGCCAGCGCGCTTGGCCCTCAGACCCGCGATGGCGAGGCCATCCGCAATCTGCGCACCACGCTGCTGATGGCGCGGGGCGATGTCCCGCCGCAAGTGGTCGTCTTCACCTCCGCCGAGAGCGGCGACGGCAAATCCACGTTGTCCGCTGCGATGGCGCATAATATGGCGCAGATCGGCAAATCCGTGCTGCTGGTCGACGGCGACCTGCGCCGTCATTACCTCTCGGACCCATTGGCGGATGGCAACAGCAAACCGGGGTTGTTTGATGTGCTGTCCGGGCGCTGTGACTTGGCAGAAGCCGTGTTGCCGGGTGTGCTGGGACAGGCTGATATCCTGCCTGCTGGCAGCGTCTCCGGCAGTGCGGCAGATCTGCTCAGCCAAGGCGGCCTGACCGAGCTGCTGTCAGTCGCCCGCAGCCACTGGGATATCATCATCTTCGACACCCCGCCGATTTCTGTGGTTCCTGATGCGCGGATCATCGGCCAGCACGCGGATCTGTTGATCCTTCTGGCGCAGTGGAACACCACCCGACAGGCGGTCTTTATCGATGCGCTGCGCGCGCTGGAACAGGGCGGACGTAGCCCCGATGGTATCGTCCTGACCAAGGTGAAAGCCGCCGCAAAACCGCTCTACGGGGCGACCAAACGGTCCCGCGACCGCTATTATCACGGGTAAGGGCTGGATGCAGTTCGCCGCCCTTCTCCGCAAGGCCCGCATGGCCAGTCGCCGCGGCCTTGGCCAACCGGTCCTGAACTATCAGGTTCTGGGAGAACGCTGTTCCGGCACCAATTTCCTTGACCAGCTGATCCAGCAGAATTTTGCGGCCGCGCACCCACGCTATGACATGTGGAAACACGCGTTCCCCAACCTCATCGCGCTGCCTGCCAATGTGCTCTATGTGGTGATCTTCCGTGATCCGTTCCAATGGCTCGAAAGCATGTACGGCAAACCGTGGCACAGCGTGCCTGAGCTGCGCGATCTCTCCTTCTCGGAGTTCATCCGCGCCGAATGGCGCAGCGAAATCGACGTGCCTGCATGGTTCGATCTACCAAAGACCAGCCCCTGCAAGGGCCAGCCACTCAATCAGGATCTGCATCCGATCACCGGCGCGCCTTTTGCCAATCTGCTGGCCTTGCGGCGGGCCAAGGCCGAGGCACTCCTGTCCCTGCCACAGCGCGGCGCGCGCGTGCTCTACACCACCCACGCGGCCATCAGCCAAAACCCCGAAGAGATCATTTCCCGTATCGCCGCCGAAAGCCCGGTGCCCCGTAACACGCGGCTGGAGGTCCCGCAGGGGCACTATGGCTGGTCATGGTCCAATCGCGATGTGAAACCAAAAACGCCGGGCCACCTGATCACACCGGATGACCGTGCCTGGATCAGGGCTCAGCTTGATCCGGCACTTGAGGCGGCGATGGGCCTGCCGCTTGATGAGGCACCCCACGACGCCCCAACTGGCGCAGACTCCCGTCCCTGATCAGATCCGGGACGGCACATCCCGCCAGCGCCCCAGCGCCCGCCCGGCATAGATCCAAGCCATGGCGATCAGCATATGCCGGATCGAATGTTCGTTATAAATCACGTTGTCCGACAGCGCCGCGACCAGGTTGATCAGCACGTAAAACAGGTAATACCCGGAGGTCACGCTACCATCCTGCAGATACCAGCGGAAACAGCGGATCACGACCGCGATCAACAAACCGAAGAAAGTCACCGCCCCCAACAGACCATTGCCGACCATCAGCTCAATATAGCTGTTGTGGAACCAGTAAAGCCCCTCGTCGACGTAGGCCTCAATATAGAGCCGCGCATAAGACGGCACCGACCAGAAAGCCCCAAACCCAACGCCCCCAATCGGCGCTTTGGCGATTTCCTCCAGCCCAAAGGCCCAGATCACCGTGCGCCCGGTCAGGGTGCTGTCCTTGCCCAAACGCTCCAGCAGCAGCCCCAGCGCGTCAATGCCTGAGATATAAATCGCAAGGGGCACCAGAAACAGCACCATCAGCGAAAACAGCAGCGCCACCCGCCGCGCTGTCCCGCCCCAGCAGCGGATCCACAGCACCGGCACATAGATCGCCAAGATGGCAAAGGTCACATAAGCACCAGCTGATTGTGCCATGCCCAGCACCGGGATCATCAGCGCTGCCGCAAGCATGCCCAATATAGACAGCCGCCAATAAAACCCCAGGGTCACCAGCCCATGCGCCGCATTCACTGTCGCCTTGGCGAGGGAATTTTTGTGCATATAGATGCCCTTCAACGCCCCATTGGGATGAAACGCTGGCGACAGAAACGTCACGATGGAGTTCAGATAGGACAAGGCCACCCCGACGGCCGAGGTCAGGCTGACCACAATCATCGTGTGATGGGCTGGGATGGCGGAGGCAATGCGCACCGCGATCAGTGTGGTCATCGTCAGCTGAAAACTGCGATAGGCGGTGACCGGCGGGTTGACGCTCCACAGGGTGGAAGCCATGGCGATGACACAGGGCATCAGCACCGGCCAGGCCTGCCACAGGATCGCGGCACTCTGCCGCCAGTCGCGCAGGTACCACAGGATCGTCAGCGCATAGAGCGCCATCCAGCCCGGCGATTGAAACCCCAGCCGATAGACCACCCCGGTGCCAGACATGGCCGCAAGGATCAGATAGGCCATATGCAGATGGCCCCGCGTCACCCACAAACGCCCTGCCCCGCGCCGCAGCACAGATGCCGAGACCGGCCCGGACTGCCGCTGGGGGCCCTGATGAGGCTCAACCGTCAGTGTCATCTCGTCCTGCGCTGTGCTGTTGATGTCCGCTGCTTTCCACCGCTACCCGCTCCCGGTCTGCCAATCCAGCCATAGCACATGCGGAGCACTGCGCCCGCGTCCCATTGGCAACATCGGACGCCTCTGGTGCCAGTGCCCGGACGGTCGGCACCATCCAGAGCGCCGATTGTCCCAGCGCATCTGTCGCCTTGGCCTCCACCGGCCTGCGGGAGGCCTCACAACACATCCGCGCCCAGACCGGTGCCGCAGCGGTGCTGAGATCCAGTGCGCCGTCCGCATCAATTGGCAATGTCAGATCCCCTGCCCCATTGCTGCTGCGCCCAAGGCGCCAACACTGTGGCCGTCGCCACAGGCGCGAGGCAGCAGCCTGCATTTTCAACCCCATCCGGTTGTGCAGCACCGATGCCAGCCAAGGCAGGTGATCAGGGCGCATCACAACGTGCCTCAGCGCCCGCATCAGGTGACCGGCCCGCACGTCCCATGCCAGCTCCAACTGCGCATGACGCCGCACCAACGCGCGTCGACGGACATGCGCCAATGTCGCCAGATCCTCGTTGCCCGCCTGCGCCGCCAGATCGTCCAGCACATCAATCTGCGCCGCCAGATCCCCCGGCACATTGCGATAGGAGGTTGAGGCCGCATGGCGACGATAGAGATAGGCCGCCATTGGCAGCACCCACATCTTCGCGCCCGCCAGCACCAGCCGCAGGTAGAGGTCGTGATCCTCTCCAATCCGTAGCCGTGGATCATAGCGCAACTCGCTCAGAAAACGTCGCCTGATCAAGGGCTTGAGATACCCGATATGGCTGATACCTTCAGGATCTACGCCACTCAGCACCAGATCTTTCAGATTGAGCATCCGGGCCACTTTCGGGGCGTGCTGACCCAATATCGTCGCACCCCGCGCCATTGGCTGCTCAGAAAACAGGATCATATCGTCAGCGACCACATCCGCCGCCAGATCCTGCGCCGCGTGTAGCATCATTTCCAGCCGTCGCGGGTGCTGGCTGTCATCACTGTCGCAGATGGCAATCCAGTCCCCCCGCGTCAGCGCCAGCGCATCATTGCGGGCGATGGCCGGGCCGCCACTATCTGACCGCCGCCGCGCCCGGATCCGCGGGTCGGTGGCCGCTGCCGCGCAGATCAGCGTCCAGCTGTCATCCTCCGAGGCGTCATCGACAATAATCAACTCCAGATCTGTCAGCGTCTGCGCCAATACCGCCCCAATAGCCAAGGGCAGATGCGCCGCAGCATTGCGGCTGGCCATGATCACTGAAACCTGCGGCCGCCGGTCAGCCATCACGCTGACCCTTGGGTGGCGGGAGATCTGACACCACAGGGCCACGCGCGCGGATATGCACCGCCGCAGGAACCCGCCAGGCCGCCGACACTCCCGCAGCGTCGCCATAGGTCAGTGTCAGCGCGCCCCGTGATGCGCGATGGCACAAATCAGCCCAAAGCACGCTGTGGCTGCCATCTTCCTCCGGCATCGGGACCGCGATCCGCGTGCCCGCACCCTCCCCCATCAGCGTAGTGTCAGCCCCATCAGGTCCGATCAGATGCACCACCTCCGCCGATGCGTCAGATGCCCCCTCAACCTTTCGGCCGGACTTGCGACCGCGTGCCTTGGCCAAGGCCACCCGCGCCAATTGCGAGACCAGAGACGGATCCCGCAACAACTGTGTCGCAGCAGGCGCCAAACGACGTTGCCTCAGGTCCTCTGCCAGCGTTTCAAAGGACAACCGCCGCTGCAAAACCCGCCGCCGGTGGTTTAAAATACTTTTCATTTCAGTGTGTTGATCGAACTGCAACCGATCACTCAAACCCTCCAACGCCGCAAGCGACGCCTCAACATGCGCCCGACTGGAACGATGGGACAAGGACTGCGGATGCCGCCGGTACAGGTAAAGCGCCTCTGGCAGCAGCCACAGACGTCCACCGTGCAGCAACAGCCGCAGATAGAGGTCCTGATCCTCACCAATCGTCAGCGTTTCATCATAGTGCAGCGCCCCCAGCGTCTCGCGTCGGATCAACGGCTTGATGTAGCCCAGCTGCGCGCCAGCCTCCCCCGGCTCAGGCACCCGCAGCATATCCGCCGGGCTGATCTGGCGCGGCAGGTCCTGCGACCCCGCTCCAAAAACGCTGCGCGGCGCATCCATCGGCTCGGTTGCAAAATGGATCATATCATCGGCCACCGCATCGGCGCCCAACCTCTCAGCCGCCAACAGAAGGCGCCGCAGCCGGTCCGGGTGCATGATGTCGTCGGAATCGCAGATGGCCACCCATCCCCCGCGCGCAGCAGCCAGTGCCCGATTACGCGCAGCGGCCGGGCCGCTTGAGGTCTCCCACAGCAGCACCCGCACGCGGTCGTCCTGCGCAGCGGCGTCTTGCAGGATTTCAACCGATCCATCGCTGGAGCCATCATCCGCAACGATCAACTCCCAGTCCTCGTGCGTTTGCGCCAGCACAGACGCCAGCGCAGGACGCAGGTAGCGCGCGCCCTGATGATTGGCCATGATGATCGAAATCAACCGCCCCTGCCCCGCCGGTTCCTGCATTAGCCTGCCCATTCTGCCCCGAACATGTCTAACACGCCGCGCCGCAACGAGACCAGATCCGAAGGCAGACCTGCCCGGATCATGGTTCGGCGGGCATTTCCCGTGGCACGGTGTCCTCAAACTGCTAAGACTGGCGGCCAAGAGACGCCAAAGCGCAACTGCCGCCCCTTCGGAAAGATCCGCCATGACCGCCACACCCGCAGCACCTCAGCGCGACCACCAGACAAATGCGGGAGATTCGCGGATCGGTCCAACCTTGGTGGGGATCGGCGCGCAAAAATGTGCCTCTACCTTCATCCACGCCGCCCTTGGCGCCCACCCGGACGCCGCCGTGTCGAACCCGAAGGAACTGGATTTCTTCAGCGCCTATTTTGATCGTGGCTATCAGTGGTATCGTAGCCATTTCGCCCATGGCGCCGACAAGCCCGTCAGGTTCGAGGCCTCGCCCTCCTATTTCTACGACCCACGCTGCCCCGACCGGCTGAACGCTTTCGATCCCGAGATCAAGGTGGTCTGCCTGCTGCGTGACCCGGTGGCCCGTGCCTATTCCAATCACCTGCATGAGGTGATCAAGGGCCACATCCCTCCCCTCCCCTTTCATGAGGGGCTGGCCAACAATCCGGCCTACCTGGAGCAGGGTCTCTACAGCCGTCATCTGGGTCGCTGGCTGACCGCCCTTGGCCACGACCGTGTCTTGGTGATGCTGGCAGAGGAGATCAGCGCGGATCCGGTTGCCGCCGCGCAGAAGGTCTATCGCTTTGCCGGGCTGGACGACAGCCATGTCTCACCGGTGCTGCACGAACGCCGGAACGAGAGTGACCGCCCCCGCCTGCCGACCCTGCGCCGCGCGCTTCGTGCGGGGGGGGATCAACTGCGCAAGGCGGGGCTTGAGGATGGTCTGGCACGGCTGAAGTCCACCGGCCCGGTGTCGGCTCTGCTGCGCGCCAATAGCCAGAATATGCGGGATGTGGTGCCGCCCCTCCGGGACAGCGACATCGCAGCGCTGCGGACCTATTTCGCAGACGACCTGCGTCAGCTCCCAGCACTGTTGAAACGTGACAGCCTGCCCTGGGAAAGCTGGCAAGCCTTGCAACGCTAAAGAGCAATGTACAGATCTGTCCATTATGTCTTGATCAGAACAGAATAGCGTCCTGCGCAATAAGCAGATCCAGCGTCAGCGCCTCTCCCCTGTCATCAATCACCGCAACATTGATCCAGCCATCTTCCCCTTCGACTTGCAAAAGGTCGCGTGTCCCACGGCCGCGTTCCCCATCCAGCCAGCGCAGTTGTTCTGCGCCATCAAGGTCGAACCGGGTCAGATCCAGAGTGTCCCCGTGGGACAGGGTGAAATCATTGACCCGATCGGCAGGGCCGCCCTGGCTGAAGATGAAGGTATCAGCACCACCCCCGCCCCGCAGCTGATCGCGACCGATACCGCCATCCAACACGTCCTCTCCACCGCCACCGGCCAAACGATCCTTGCCACGCCCCCCAAATAGGAAATCATCGCCCCCTTTGCCGCGCAGAATATCACGGCCTTTATCCCCATAGAGATGATCTGCACCGCTGTTGCCGACCAGTTGATCCGCCCCGGCGCCGCCATGGATCAGGTCGGCGCCATCGCCGCCAAACAGATCCTCTGCCTGATCGGTCCCCTCCTGCTCGGTTGCGAAGTTGGGCGCACCGTACCGCTCCTGTCCCGGCAGGGACACATCGGTAATCACGGCAACCAAGGGCGGTGCGTCCGGGTCTGGCGTCCCAGCCCATGCCGCCTGATTTTCCGACACCGCCCAGAGGTCCGCAAAGCTCTTGACCGCGCCGGAGTACCACAGCCCGCCCGGCATGTCGGCACCGCTCAGATCGGCAAGAACCTTGCCATCCACCCGGAAAATCGCGCCTGTACCTGTCAGCTCAATCTCGTAGGTGTGCAGCCCCGCCGCCGCGTCAAACCCAAGGTCGACAACCAGTGGCCCCGCAGGGCCGTCCGCGAGACGCACGCGGCTACCATCCTCTGCTTCCATATGAATGCTCAGTTGAACCTGACGGGTGTTGGCGCCGACAAATTCGAAATCAAACTCCAGCCAACGGTCATTGCGATAGTCCTCCTGATAGAGAAACATGCCAAAAACCGTACCGTCCTGCATCTGCGGCGCCTGCGCTGTCCAGCTCCAGGTGCCGGTCTCATGGGCGGCCTCGGATTGCATTTCCCCACCGGTGAAGGTCCGCTCATCCGCGCCATTCTCAGATGTCAGATGCAGCTCAACCGCGCCCTCGGCATTGATATGCACGTTGTCCTGCGACCACTTGGTGTCCCGGGATTGCCCTGCGTTCCAGGTCGACACCAGCCAGTCGTCGTCATCGCGGACCTGACCCGGAACCCGAAGATCCACCGTTGGGGTCATGTCTGCCTGCGCGCTATCGGTTGATGCCATATCGATCACTCCAAACCTTCGTGCCGCGTGTAGCGGCGTTGCCTTGGGTTTGGTTCTCGGGGCGAACGATGGCAGGATTGTGCCTTAATTATCGCGCATTAATGCCCCATTCATACAGTTTAACGCAAACTCAAGAACAGTTTTAGAGGGTTGCTTTTTAGTCGAATTGCACAGCGCAGCGGGGCCGCCCAATAGACAGCCCGGTAGTCCCGACACAGCGCATCCCCCCGATGCACCACCGGTGATAATCCGGCGGCACCCGTATCGCGACCTCTCTGTCCCAGTGGGGACACTCAGCATGATTGACCCGTATCGGCAGCGAAACGGGTATGGTTAATATGTATTCAGATCTTAACGGCTTGAAAAGAAAAAAGGCTGCCCCCTTGGGACAGCCTCTGTTCCGCGCTTATCTGGGCGCAGCTTCTACCAATAAGTGGACCTAACTATTCTCACCATCCAAAGCGTCGAAAAACGCACTGATCGCAGTCTCTAGGCGGCGCTGATCAACCGCTGAGAAATCACGCTCCATCGCCATTTCGATGCGGCCATCCCGCGCAAGACAGCGCACTGTCCCCGCAGGGACAGTGCAGCGCAGCGTCGTTTTGGCCATGCCAGCCCGCTGGCTGGTGGTGGCTTCCGTTACGTCGGAGGGCGGTGTCTTCAACGCTTGGCGCAGCAGCGACAGTTCTTCCTCGGCGCTTGAGAAGCTCCGCTCGCGCAGGCGCTGTTTGAGCGCAGGCAAGGCGGATGGGGTTTCCACGAGGTGTTTTTTCAGATCCAGCCCCAGCGCCCGCGGGATGGCTTCGGCAAAAGACAACTCTGCGCCAATCAGCTCCAGCAGCTCCGCGAAGTGACGAATATAGCTCCGCTTCTGTCTCCCTGCCGAGGCATAAAGCAGCGCAACAGACTCTTCTACAGTGTCTGAACCGGTCTCCGGATCTTGCGAATAAGACAGCGCCAACTGTGCCATCTCCGCAAAAGAAATGTCCCGCCGCACGAGGTTTTCATCCACCATCCGGCGGTAGAGACCCTGAAGTGTCTCTCCCCGCGCAACCAGGCCTGCCGGGATCAGCCTGAACTGCTCATCCCCAGTCTCCTCATAAAGCGCGCGATAGGCTGACAGGCGGCGAAATCCCTGAACCAGCTGATACCCATCGCCGTCTTCCTCAACCCGGATCGGATTGGAAAGGCCGAGATCACGAATAGAACTCCTTCAACTCCTGCAGATCAGGATCCCGATTGACCGCACGGTCGCGGATCAGCTTGCTGGTGGAAATCTGATCCAGCGGGATCCGGTCGACCACAAGGCCAAGCGTCTTGAGCCGCACAAACTCATGCGCCAGCCGATCATTCTCGGCGCGGATATTCTGTTCCACCTCAGCCCGCGTCCGCAACGCATCAGCGTTTTCGCTGATCGCAGTGGCCATCGGCCCGCGCCGCGCCTCGCCTGAGCGGAAGGCAGATTTGGTTTCCGGCGCGCCGGTTGCCGGGTGCGACTCCGAGGCGGCAGGGGAGGGGGCCTCCGGTTTTGCAACTGTTGGCTCCGACGGAAAATCGATGTCGAACATTCTGCGCTTGCTCATGCCTCATCCTCCAACTGGGCCCATGCGGTCAGGGCATTATCCTTGAATTCCATATAAGCCTGATCAAACGAGGCGCGCGCCCGCCGCCAGGTTTCCCGCGTCATATCCCGATAGTCGATCTCATAGATCGAGCTGAGGAAGCGCCCGGATTGCTCCACCGCGCGGGTCATCTCGATCGGGTGCTCCGTCATTCTGTCGCCAAACACCTTCACAAATGCGTCGCGCATTGCCCGGTGCAGATCATTGCCGGATTCATAGCGCGTCAGCAGGAAGCGCACCTCCTGAAACACCTTCGGCAGGCTGAACGTCCCCGCGGGGACAACGCCATTGAACGCAGAGAGATCCTCCAGCGCCTCGGAGAGCTGACCGATGAAGGAGGTCGTGGAGTCATATTCCCAGTAACCAGGATCCGACGGGATATAGAGCATGTCTGCCGCAAAAACCGCATTCATTGACTGATAGCCAATCGCGGGCGGGCAATCGAAGATCATCATATCATAATCTTCTGACGGCAGCTGATCCAGGTAGCGCGACACCGCCGCAAAAAAGGACCACTCAGGATTGAGGTGCCGGTACTGGGCAGAGGCAAATTCCACAAAGGCGGCATTGGCGCAGCTGGGGATCACATCAATCGTGGGCCAGCTGGTGGGTTTGACAAAGTCGCTGATCCGCAGATCCTGAAGCCCCATGCCGGTGATGGCCTCCGGCAGCCGGCGTTCGGGCAGGGCAGCCCCGGACTCCGCGCCGCGGGTGCTGGCGTTCATGCGCTCAGTCTCACGCACCAGATCGCGCGCCATGATGCCCCAGACTGTATAATCCTCCGTCACATCACTCAGCCCCATGGAATGGGAGAGCGTGGCCTGCGGATCAAAATCAACACAGAGCACACGGTACCCGTCCAAGGCGGCGGCATGGGCGAAATGCAGCGCTACCGTCGATTTGCCAGCGCCCCCTTTGAAGTTGGAGATCGCCACCCGCAACGCCCGCTTTCCGGCGGGACGTTCGGGCATCAACGACTTGCGGTTCACCTTCAGGCGGCGGCGCAGCTCATTGATCTCCTCCAGCGAATACCAGCGCTGACGTCCGTCTTCCTCGACATGGCCCTGCGGCAGACTGGGGTCCGCCGCCAGACGGCCACGCAGGGTGGACTGGTTCACCTTAAAAATCAGCTCGGCCACCTCCCAGCTGGAGAACCGCCGCAGCGTCTTTTCCATCTTGGGAGAGAAGGTCTGCTGTCGGATCCAACTCTGCATTTTCAGCGATTGTGCCTGCATGTCTGCCAGGTCTTGATGGGTAAACATCTCTGCTCCTCGATCTCTGTAGTGCGCCCTTATTGATCAAGCGGACGCTTTTCCTACCTAAAAACCCGTTTACGCCGAATTTGCAAAAAACGCAAAAGCTATTATTGTCCGAATGAGCGTCCTGTCCCCGCGGGGACTACCTGCGGTGAAAGATAGGCAAACCCCTTGTTTTTCAGGACGCATGCGATTCGGTGGTGGGTGCCGCGATGGACGAAAAATGGCGTTTCCTTCGCCGATATAGGGGGACGTGATATTGAGCACCGCTGCATATTGGGGGACATTTCTGTCCTAATAGGGGACGCCCATGTTGTCACCCTATACCATGAATACCAATTTTTGACTCAAAAATGGGATTAGGATCGAGAGGCAAACAACAGCGCTCTTGACAGAATCGCATCTCTGGACGCAAATCAGGTACACCAACTTAAAAACGTTGAGTTCGGGTCAGGCTTCACCGATAATCGCTGAAAGCAGCACCACATGACCCCGACCAAGATCAACAGGATCTCATGGCAAACATGAGACGACAGAGGCAGCCATCCGACAATGGATGGAGACAAGAGGGCAGCCATGCTTGCCAGTAAACCCGTCGGGCGACAGGCCGCGGCGTTAAAATATGATATCCTCACTGCGTTGGGGATCTATGCCCTCTCGCTGGAGAAGGGGCCCCAGCGTCTGGTTCTCCGGTTCATGACCCTGATGACTGCCCGCTATAATTGGCAACGCAATGAACTGGCGGTCGGGCAACGCGAGATTGCCCGGATGTGGTCCGTCGATGAACGCACAGTGAAGCGGGAGATGGCCAAGTTACGCGCCCTTGGCTGGCTGGTGGTCAAACGGCAGGGCGCGCGCGGGCGGGTCACCGAATATGGGTTTGATCTGGAGTGTATCCTGACGGACACTCGCGGGTGCTGGGCGGCAGTTGGCCCCGATTTTGATCACCGGATGCGTGGCAGCGACGCGCCTGAGAAGAACGTGGTTCCTTTGATGACAGGAACAGCGGCACCGGCGCCAGATATCAGTGATGGCAGTGAGTGGAGCTTGGCGAAGGCGGTGTTGCATCAGGAAGACCCGGCCACCTATTCGGCATGGATACAAGCACTCACCCGGGAGAGCAGGGCAGGGGGGCGGCTGATCCTGCGCGCACCAAGCCGGTTTCACGGCAACTATGTCACCGCAAATCTGCAAGAGCGGCTGCTGGCCGCCTGTCATGATATCGACGCGGATGTGGATCAGCTGACGATCCTATCCTAGTAATGTGGGCACGAGGCTACGCGACGAAAAACAGCCCCCAAGCGACGGCTCGGAGGTTGTGAGGTTAACGGCGGGGGGCTCAGCGGCGCTGTGGCACCCGATCCTCAAATCGTTTGAAGGCCAGTGTGATCACCCCTGCGATGGCCATATAGACCAACGCCAGCAGCAACAGCGGCTCATAGACGATGAACGTATCCGACCGCACCCGAGAGGAGACCGCGTAGATGTCCAGAACGGTGATGGTTGCCACCAGCGGCGTTGCCTTCAGCTGCAGGATGGTTTCACCGCCAAGCGTAGGCAGAACGTTGCGGACAGCCTGCGGTAGCCAGATCCGGCGGAACATGGTCAGACGGGGCATCCCGTAAGCCTTGGCTGCCTCCAGCTGCCCCTTGGCCACACCAGAGAAGGCACCGCGCATCACTTCACCCTCGTAACCGGCGTAGGAGAGTGTGAGCGCCAGAACGGCATAAGGCCAGGCCTGTCGCAGGTAAGGCCACAACTCGCTGGAGCGGATCCAGGGAAATTGTGGAAACAGCGAGCCCAGCCCATAGTAAAGCAGCCAGATCTGCAACAACAACGGCGTGCCGCGGATGACCGTACAGAAAATGCGCGCGGGCGTAGAGAGATACCACGGTCCAACGGCCTGGGCGAGGCCAAGAGGCACCGCCAGTGTAAAGCCAAGGATGCTGGTGACCACAAGGATCCAGATGGTGGTCCACAACCCTTCCAGTGCCAGCGGCGCGTAGGTCGGGATCCAGTCCCAGCGCAACGACATCGCACACCAGACCACCAAGGCAGCGAACAGGGCCATCAGAACCAGCCGATGAGGTTGCATCAAGGATTTCAAGGCGGTCATTGGCGACCCTCCCGGAGCGAGGGCTGGCCGCGCCTTGCCCAGCGTTCGATCCAGCTGAAAATCAAGCCGGAACAGAGCGTTACCATCAGGTAGAGCGCTCCGGCCGCGAGGAAGAACGTGAAATAGGCGCGCGTACTGCTGGCGGCCTGTCGGGTTTCCAGGGTCAGCTCGGCAAAGCCGACGATGGCCAGCAGGGCGGTGTCCTTGGTGGCAATAAGCCAAAGATTGGCCAGACCCGGTGTTGCAAAACTCATCATAGCGGGGATGGTCACCCGGCGCATGGTCATGAACGGCGGCATCCCGTAAGACCGCGCCGCCTCAATTTGACCAGGGGGCACCGCCTTGATGGCGCCGCGCAGCACCTCAGTGGCATAAGCGCCCTGCACAATGCCGAGGACCCAGATACCCGCCACAATCCCGCTGATTTCCACCCGACCGTAGCCGAAACTGCTGAGCGACTTTGTTGATCAGATCGGTGCCGACATAATAAAGGATCAGGATCAGCACCAGTTCAGGCACGGCACGGATCACAGTGGTGTAAATGGCGAGCAGATCGCGAAGGATCGGCCCGCCATAGAGTTTTCCGTAGGCCCCGAAAAGCCCGATGATCAGCCCCATACCAAAAGCCCCAAGGGCGATCTGGAGCGAATTGGCGAGGCCCCGCAACAGGTTGCCCCCCCATCCCGGCGGCGAGAGCGACAACAGCTGCGCGCTCTCGGCCAGACCAAACAGGTCGAGGAGTCCGGTCACGTTATGTCCTTACTCGGAGTAGATGCTGGTCGTGAAATACTTCGAGGTGATCTCGGCATGGGTGCCGTCGGCCAGGATGGCCGCGATCCCCTTGTTGAGCGCCGCCAGAACATCGCTGTCGCCCTTGCGCACGCTCGGCGCCGACACCTTTGCCGAGGATCGCCTCGTCATTGGCGACGGGGCCCTTGATCTCGCAGCAGCCACCGGCATCGGAGCCGACAAAGTCCGCCATGGCGATGCTGTCGGCCTGGGTGGCGTCGATGCGACCGGCAAAGAGATCCTGATTGGCCTCATCCTGTGTCTGATAGACGCGCAGCTCGGAATCTTTGAAGTATTCCTGTGCATAGGTCTGGTGAATGGTGGAGGCCTGGATGCCAACAACTTTGCCCGCCAGCGATTCCGGTGTCGGTTCGATGTCCATCGACTTATCCGCCACGATCACCGCCGGGGTGTTGTAGTAGGGATCCGAGAAGTCGATGGTTTTCAGCCGCTCTTCGGTGATCGACATGGAGGCCATGATGGCGTCGATCTGCTGGCCGGTGAGGGAAGGAATGATGCCGTCCCAGGCCACAGGAGTGATGACACACTCCATCTCAGCCGCGGCGCAGACTGCATTGATCACGTCAATCTCCCAGCCAACCCACTGACCGGAGGAATCGAGTGATGCAAAGGGCGGATAGGGTTCTGCGGCCACACCAATCTTGACCGGCTCTGCCTGCGCGACGGCACAGGTTGCAGCCACGGTCGCGGCAGCAAGGACTGTAGATTTGAGATTTGATATCATAGACATAACTGTCTCCCTGTTTTGTTATTTGTACGTGTTGTTATGCGTTAGGCGACCGAACTGAGAAACTGTTTCAGACGCTCTGATTTCGGATTGCCAAAGACCTCAGACGGGGGGCCTTGCTCTTCGATCCGACCTTCGAAGAGATAGACGACATGGTTTGCGACCTCGCGCGCGAATTTCATCTCATGGGTGACCAGCAGCATGGTGCGCCCTTCCGCTGCCAGATCGCGGATCACGGTAAGGACCTCCCCAACAAGTTCGGGATCAAGCGCCGATGTCGGTTCGTCAAACAGCATGACATTGGGATCCACAGCCAGTGCCCGAGCAATGGCGGCCCTCTGTTGCTGACCGCCGGAGAGGAAGGCCGGAAAGGCATCGGCCTTGTCGCCGAGGCCCACGCGGGCCAGGAGTTCATGCGCACGGTGGATCGCCTCGGAACGGGGCATCTTCAGCACATGAACCGGCACTTCGATCACATTTTCCAACAGGGTGCGGTGGGTCCAGAGGTTGAACTGTTGAAACACCATTGCGAGACGGGTGCGAATGCGTTCGATCTGGCGGCGGTCGGCGGGACTGCCATCCGGGCGCATCGCCACGGTTTCACCTGCGATGACGATTTCGCCCGAATTGGGTGTCTCCAGAAAGTTGATGCAGCGCAGCATGGTCGATTTGCCGGAGCCGCTGCCGCCGATGATGGCCACCACATCGCCCTGCTTCGCGGTGAGGGATACGCCCTTCAGCACCTCCAGCGAACCGAAGGATTTGTGCAGATCGCTGACACGGATCGCCTCGGCCTGCGTGTGGGGTTCCACCGGCGTCTCAGCACGCGCCTGTGCAGGGGCAGATGCTGTCGAAAGCGGGGCAGGGTCTGCGGCAGCCGGATCAGGCATTTTCTGATGTCCTCATATTTCGGCTTGTAGTAAGGCCGACTTGGAGTAATTATGCAAGTGTATAATTACTGACAGCGTGACTGCGCAGCACATTGGAGAGCCCCGTGTCAGGTGAACGCCGGAAATTTAAGCGCGCAACCGCACAGGAGCGGAAAGAGGCGCTGATCCTCGCAACTTTGGAGTTGGTGGCCGAGAAAGGTGTGCGCGGCGCAACCGTGCGCGATATTGCTGAGCGGGCGGATGTGACACAGGGGCTGATCCGGCATTATTTTTCCTCCAAGGAGGACCTGATGACCGCCGCCTATGAGCATCACATGGTCTTCATCAGTGATCTGACCTTTGCCCCGGTTGCCGGGATGGAAGGAACCGCCCGCGCCCGTCTGGCCGGGTTTGTCGAGGCGTCTTTGCTGCCACCGGTGGTGGAGCCGACGGCGGTGGCGCTTTGGGCCGGGTTTTTGAACAAAGTGCAGCAGGATCCGCAGATGCGGCAGATCCACCAACGCACCTATGACTATTTTCGCGACAAGCTGGGCGAGTTGATCGCTGCCGCGCTGGACGAGGCGGGAGCCCCCGTCGACGCGGCGCGGCTGCATCATTTGGCGGTGGCCTGTAACGCGGTGATCGACGGGCTCTGGATGGAAGGCGGTGCCTTGCCGGAGGCGTTTGAAGAGGGCGAATTGCCGATGATCGGATTGGAATCCGTGGGCGCAATTCTGGGATTGAACTTGCAGCATAAGGCAGAACAGCCATGAGAATGACCGATGTGACCAAGCGGCTGGCGGGGCTTGGCGGGGCCAAGTGGGAGGT
This sequence comes from Phaeobacter sp. BS52, assembly GCF_045040595.1. Lineage (NCBI taxonomy): Bacteria > Pseudomonadati > Pseudomonadota > Alphaproteobacteria > Rhodobacterales > Roseobacteraceae > Phaeobacter > Phaeobacter sp. BS52. Next base: position 150,385 of record NZ_CP090664.1, read on the forward strand.
GCATCTGACCGCGCGCGAGATGTTCGCCGCGGGCGCGGATATCATCGAGATGACCATTGGCGAACCGGATGTGCCCACACCTGAGGCGCTGATGCAGACTGCCGGTGCCGCGATGATGGCCGGGCGCACCGGCTATTCGGACGGGCGCGGCGAGGCCAACCTGCGCCAGGCCCTTGCAACACGCTACAGCGCCAGCACCGGGCGGGCTTTGGGGCCGAACAACGTGCTGTGCTTTCCGGGCACACAGACTGCGCTTTATGCGGTCCTGATGGGGGTCGCCGAGCACGGGGACGAGGTGTTGGTGGGCGATCCCATGTACGCCACCTATGAAGGCGTGATCCGGGCAAGTGGCGCCGACATGGTGCCGGTGCCGTTGCGGCCCGAGCATGGGTTTCGGATGCAGGCCGATGATATCGCAGAGAAAATCACACCCCGCAGCCGCGCCATTCTGCTGACCACACCGCACAATCCTACGGGGTCCATTCTGACGGTTGAGGATCTCGACGCCATTGGACGGCTGGCGGAAGTGCATGACCTGTGGATCATCTCGGATGAGGTTTACGAGCAGCTGGTGTTTGACGCGGCGGAATTTGTGTCACCGCTGGCGCGCGCGGCCTTTGCCGAGCGGGTGATTGTGGTGTCGTCGATCTCCAAATCACATGCGGCGCCGGGGTTCCGCAGTGGCTGGTGTATTGCCAGCACGGCCTTCTGTGACGGGTTGCTGCCGCTGTCGGAGACGATGCTGTTCGGCAATCAGCCTTTCATCGCGGATATGACGGAGCAGGCGGTGCGCGAAGGCTCGCCCGTGGCGGCGGGGATGCGCAGACGATTCGCAGCGCGTGCGGCAAAGCTGGCGGAGCGGTTGCACCGCGACACGGCTTTGCGGGTGCACAGTCCGGAGGCTGGCATGTTTGCCATGATTGATGTGGCAGCAACCGGTCTGGACGGTGACGCCTATGCGCACGACCTGTTGCACAGCGCCGGGGTTGCCGTGATGCCGGGATCATCCTTCGGCGAGAGCTTGCGGGGCTGGGTGCGGGTGGCACTCACGATTGAGGATGACGCATTTGATCGCGCGCTGACGCGTATCGTGGATCATGCCAGCCGCACATCAGCGGAGGTCGCATGACCATGGGGGATCACAAAACCGCAATACCCACAGTTGGTGAGGCGTTGGTTGAGGAACTGGCCGCACGCGGTGTGCAGCATGTCTTTGGCATACCGGGGGTGCATACGGTCGAGCTTTACCGTGGGCTCGGGAAATCTGATCTTCGCCATATCACGCCGCGCCATGAACAGGGCGCCGGGTTTATGGCGGATGGATATGCACGGGTGTCAGGTCGGCCTGGCGTTGCCTTTGTCATCACGGGGCCGGGGCTGACCAACACGCTGACCCCAATGGCGCAGGCGCGGGCGGATTCGGTGCCGATGCTGGTGGTGTCGGGTGTGAGCGAGAGCGGCTCTCTGGGGCAAGGAATGGGCCATCTGCATGAGTTGCCGGATCAGCATGCGCTTGCGAAGATGGTCGCGCTGAGGTCGGAGCATGTTGCGGCACCGCAGCAGCTGACGCCCGCGTTGGATCAGGCATTTGCACCAATTGCGGGCGCTGCGCTGTCTCGGCCCGGTCCCACCCATGTGCAGATCCCGCTGGATGTCGCAGGGATTGCCGCCAAGGAAGACAGCGCGCAAGAAACTATCCCAACTGATGAGCAGGGCAGGGGGCGTGTATCCCCGGCAGATCTGGCGGCGCTGATGCAGCGCCTGACCGCAGCGGAACGTCCCGTGATCCTGGCCGGGGGCGGCGCGCGGTTCTGTGCGGATCAAGTGCGCCAGCTGGCAGAATATCTGGGCGCGCCCGTGGTCCAGACCGTTAACGCGCGCGGTGTGATGTTTGACCACCCCTTGTCGGTGCCTGCCAGCCCCAGCCTCGGCTCGGTACGTGAATTGATCGAGGCGGCGGATCTGGTGTTGGCGCTTGGCACTGAGTTGGGACCGACAGATTACGATATGTATGCCACCGGAACCATGCCGCAGATGCCTGGGTTGATCCGGATCGACCTTTGTGCGGACCAGCTGGCGCGTCACCGGGCGGAGCTGGCGATCCAATGTGATGTTGCTGCTGTTTTGTCGGCTGTGCTTTCTGAATGGAAACCGGATGCGCATAGCCCAACCGATTGGGGCATCGGATTGGCTGAACAGACCCGGACGGCTGCCTGGGACGAAATCGGCGAGAGTTATCGCGCTCAGGTTACGGTGCTGAACGCGCTGCGCGCGGCGGTGCCGGGGGCAATTGTCGTCGGAGATTCCGCCCAGCCGATCTATGCGGGAAACCTCTACTATGACCACGACCGCCCCGGCGGCTGGTTCAATGCGGCGACCGGCTATGGCGCGCTTGGCTATGGAATCCCCGCTGCCATCGGTGCGGCCGTTGCCGCACCTGAGACACCGGTCATCTGTATTGCTGGCGATGGTGGCGCGCAGTTTTCGCTGCCTGAAATCATGACGGCGGTTGATGAGGCGCTCTCGATCACGTTCATCGTCTGGAACAACCACGGCTATCAGGAAATTGCCCGGTCGATGCAGGATGTCGGCGTGCCGGTGGTTGGCTGCGATCCGACACCACCGGATTTTGCAGCAACGGCACGCTCCTTCGGGATCTCTCATCGTGCGGTTTCGGCGGATCCGCAGGAGGTTGCCGCCGCAGTGAAGAGCGCGGCGACGGAAACCGGCCCCCGCATGATCGAAATCACCACCCCCAAATTCCTGCCAACACTGGCGACAAAGGACTGAGATATGACCAACCCTACCTATGAATTCACCCGCGCCATCACCCGCCGCCCGGCCTCCAGCATCACGGATGGGCTGCGCGCGGAGGACATCGGCACCCCCGATCTGGACAAGATGCTGGCGGCCCATGCCGATTATGTCGCCGCCCTGAAAAGCACGGGTGCCGAGGTGATCGAACTGCCGCCGCTGGAAGCCTTCCCGGATGCGGTTTTTGTGGAGGACACAGCGCTTTGTCTGCCGAAGGGCGCGGTGCTGATGCGTCCCGGCGCGCCGTCGCGACTGGGAGAGGTGGCCGAAATGGCGCCAACCCTGCGCCAGTGCTATGATGAGGTGCGCGAGATTAAAGGCCCCGGATTTATCGAAGGAGGCGATATTCTGGTCACGGAGCGCGAAATCCTTGTCGGCCGCTCGGCCCGGACCGATGCGGCGGGCGTTGCGGAGCTAGCAGAGATCGTCGCCGACTGGGGGCACAGCCTGCGCGAAGTATTCACACCAGAGGGTGTCCTGCACTTCAAGACAGATTGTTCGTTGATGGACGGTGAGACCATTTTGTCCACCAAACGGCTGGATGCGTCCGGTTGTTTTGAGGGCTACCGGGTACTGCATGTGGCTGAGGGTGAAGAAGCAGCTGCCAACGCCATCCGCTACAACAATCTGGTGCTGATGGCGGCGGATTTCCCACGCACGGCAGAGATGCTGGACCGGGAGGGGTTTGAGGTCGTTCAGATCAGCAACACGGAATGTGCTAAGCTTGACGGCGGCATGTCCTGCCTGTCGCTGCGCTTCTGAAGCAGCCCAAACGTGGATCTCTCCCGGTTTCGGGAGGGATCTGCCCGCATATGGTTGAAACTTGGCGCTGAGGCCCCTTATGAAAGGCAATCGGGCGAACCAAGACCATTGAGGCAGCGGCATGAGCGGGACAGAACGGATTTGCGTGATCGGGCTTGGCTATGTCGGGCTGCCGCTGGCGGTTGAGTTTGGCAAATCCCGTCCGGTGGTCGGGTTTGATATCAGCGCCGAGCGTATTGACGCGTTGCAGGCCGGTCAGGACAGCACCCGTGAAATCACTGCAGAGACCCTGTCAGGCGCTGAGCATCTGACACTGACCGCTGACCCGGCGGAGATCGCCGACTGCACGATCTTCATTGTGACCGTCCCGACCCCGATCGACGACAGCCGCCGACCGGATCTGACGCCGCTGCTGCGCGCGTCTGAAACGGTTGGGCGAGTGCTGAAACCCGGCGATATGGTGATCTATGAATCGACGGTCTACCCCGGCGCCACCGAAGAGGATTGCGTGCCCGTTTTGGAAAACTTGTCCGGTCTAACCTTCAACCGCGATTTCTATGCGGGCTATAGCCCGGAACGGATCAATCCCGGTGACAAGACGCGCCGCCTGCCGGATATCGTCAAAGTCACCTCCGGCTCGACCCCGGAGACAGCGGATCGGGTGGACGCGCTATACCGCGAGATTGTGACGGCGGGCACCCACAAGGCTGAGAGCATTCGCGTGGCCGAGGCCGCCAAAGTGATTGAGAACAGCCAGCGCGATATCAACATCGCGCTGATCAATGAGCTGGCCAAGATCTTCATCCGTATGGATATCGATACCGAAGCGGTACTGCGCGCGGCGGGGACGAAGTGGAATTTTCTTAATTTTCGACCGGGTTTGGTCGGCGGACACTGCATCGGCGTTGACCCCTATTACCTGACCCACAAGGCAGAACAGCTGGGCTATCACCCCGAAATCCTGTTGGCAGGGCGGCGTCTGAATGACGGAATGGGGTCCTATGTTGCCAGCCAGATGGTCAAGTCCATGCTGAAACGCAAGATGGCGGTTGCCGATGCACGGGTGTTGGTGATGGGGCTGACCTTCAAGGAGAACTGCCCTGATTTGCGCAATACACGGGTGATCGACGTCGTGCGTTGTCTTGAGGAATTTGGCCTGACAGTGGATGTCCATGATCCCCACGCCGACCCTGATGAAGCACGGGCTGAATACGGCGTGGATCTCGTCGCTGAGCCGCAGGCGGGCAGTTATGATGGCATGGTCCTGGCGGTGGCCCATCAGGAGTTTCGCGATATGGGTGCTGCGCAGATCCGGGCCTTGGGCCGGGCTGATGCGCTGCTCTATGATCTGAAGTATGTGCTGAGGCCGGATCAGTCAGACCTGCGGCTCTGAGCGGCGGCATAGTCTCTAATACAGACTATTTTGGAACCTTCGGCAGCTTGCCCCCGCGCCAATAGGCGCCGGTGTCTTCGCGCAGGGCCTCATAGTTGCGGATTCTGTCCTGTGCATCCTGGCCTCCGGCGTCGACGAGATGGGTCAGCAGACAATCCAGAACAGCCATCGCGCCGCCGTAGCCGCCAAAGGGGTGCAACGCGTTATCCGCGACCAGCAACAGGTGGTCCGGCTGTAGTCCCGGCGCGATAACTTCGCTGTCGGAGATCAGGATCAGCGTCGCCCCCTTGCTGCGGGCCAGCCGCAGGGCTTGCAACGTTTCGGAGGAATAGGGGGCGAAGGTCATGGCGATCAGGCAATCCTCTGCGTCGATCTCCATCAGTTCGTCAACCGCAGCACCCATGTGACGGGGCACCAGATCCAGACTGGGCAAGGCCATGCGGCCGACGTAGTGAAAATAATAGGCCAGGGCGTAGCTGGCGCGGGTCGCGGTCACATAGCAGCGCCGTGCCGAGCTGAGTGCGGTGACAATGGCGGCGGTCCGGTCCGGAGTCATCAGCCGCAGGGACCTGGCCACGATGTTCACCTCATTGCGGGCGATGCGACCGTGACGGGCGGTGTCGGCGGTCTGTTCCAACCGATCCAGCCAACCAAGGCCCAGCCCGCCCTCGCGTTCGGTGGTCAGTGCGGCACGAAAGGGGGCGCGCAGGGCTTCGAAACTGTCAAACCCAAGATGTGCGGCCAGCCGGACAAGTGAATTGGCACTGACGCCGGCCTTGGTCGCGGAGACACGGATCGGATCAAGCCCGAAGTCGCCGGGCGTGTCGATGATGTATTTCGCCGCCGCCGAGAGGGCCGGGGGCAGGCTGTCGATCTGGGTTTTCAGCTGATCAAGCAGGCGATGAGTCTGTCGGGGATCAAGGTGCGGGTCCATACCGGCAGTTCAGACCATTTGGGTGATGGAGTGCAAGGCGGAACATATGTTTTGCCCCCGCCGGAGGACCGTTGGTCGGTCCGGCGGGGGCGGATGCGTTGGTCTGTCAGGCGGATGCCGCCTGCAGGTCTGATGCGTTGCTTTGCGTGATCGATCCATCCTCTGCCACGGTGATCCGCTCACCATGGGCCAGCTGGTCGAGCCCCTTGCAGGCCACCAGCATCAGAATGTCCTTCTCCCGCGCGACAATCGCCATGTGGCTGAGCCAGCCGCCAACCTCGCTGAGGACGGCTCCCGACCGTTGCACATAGGGCAGCCAAGCGGGGTTGATCATGCGGCAGGCGAGAATATCGCCATCCTGAAAACCGTCAAAGACATCAGGGCCAATGGCGGTTTCATCCTCGATCCAGAACACGCGGGCCTCAACACTGCCGCTGCCCGCGACGCAAGTGCCTCCGAGGCTGCCATCACCGGATCCCGCCTGCGCCCCAAGTGACAGCAGTTCACAGTCGCGCAGCGTGAGACTGACTGCGGTCGGCGCGGATGGCTTGCGCAGCTCCTCACGGTGCTTGCGGGCTGTGGCCTGGTCTTTCAGCGCTGTGGGCTGGACCCAGCTGCCGGTCATGATCTCATCCATGTCCAGATAAAATACCAGATCACCCAGACCGGAGCGGTTGCCAAGTGCCAGCAACGCCCGGCGCAACTCTGCCAGAACCCGCAGGGCCTCGTGCTTGGCCTGCTCCTTCAGATCCTGATAGGCAATCGCCAGATCCAGCGTGTCACGCAGATCCTCGGGCAGGTTTGCCGGGGGGGTGACGGTGCCACTGATCGGCTCTACCGAACTGTCGAGCAGCGACGCGAGCAGGCTGGGGGCTTCCTTGTAGCGTGGTGCCGACAGCTCATAGTCAAAGATTGACCGATGCCCCATCAGAACCTGTGCGCGGCTTTCGGCCATCGGCCCGGTGCAGGATGCCAGCAGGCTGGACGGTGCATTGGGCAGCTCGGCATGCATCAGATGGGCACGCAGCGCAGGGTCACCTGCGGCGGCGGCGCTGGCCTCGCCCATGGTGAAGCCCGCAAGAATATTCACCTTCTCGGCTTCGACATAGATGTCCGTGACAAAGAGGTCGCGCAGCGTCGCAATCGCCTCCAGCTGTTTGGGCAGCGGCAGGGCGGCGTAGTCCACAGCCTGCCAGAACGCCAGTTGATCGCTGAGCCGGGGCAGAACCTCCGCGTGGAAGCGGTCGATCATCGGACGGGCCTGTTTGCGCAGCTGCTTGGCCTTGGTTGCGGTCAACTTCAGCGTCATCTGCTCCTTGAGGTCGACATCGACGTAGGTCTTGCCAAAGAGGTTCACCAGATGACCGGCGCGGCCTTCGGGCAGATTGTAGGGCACCGACAGGGCGCGGCAGGCCAGATCAACACTGCCACCGGGAGACCAGAGACTGCCCATCAGCGAGAATGACAAGGGTGTCGGGCGCGGCAGAACCTCCGACATTTCGTCCTGTTCCAGAATGGTCTGGTCCGGATCAGCGTCCGCGTAGTGGTCCAGGAGATCACGCCATTCGGCCAGACGGGTCTGCTCCTGTTCGGTGCCGAGCGATAGCGTGGTGATGTCGCGGCTTTGCACGATTTGGAACTGACCGTTGGCATAGGCCCATTCGACATCCTGCGGAGCATTAAAGGTCTCTTCGATGTGTTGCCCAAGCGCCAGAAGCGGTGCCATGTCCAGCGTCTGGTCCTGATCCTCGGATGCAGGCAATCCTGTGTAGCGGCCAAACCGCAGGCTGGTGGGGGTGACGCGGCCGGAGACCAGATCCTCTCCGCAGCCTTCGACCCATTCGATCATGCACATGCCCGGCGCCATGGGATCCTGTGTGAACAGGACGCCGGCATATTCAGCCTGAACCATTTCCTGAACCACGATATTGCCCTGATCGGTGCTGTCGCCATCCCCTGCGTAGCTGGCGGCGCGGTCTGAGGAGAAGCTGGTCACCACCTCATCAAGGGCTGCGCGCATGCTGTCGGCGGTCACATCGAGGACGGATTCGAAAACCCCGGCAAAACTCTGATCGGCGCCGTCCTCATTGCTGGCAGAGGAGCGCACGGCGACTGGTTTGCCGCCAGCTAGGCCGAAGATCTTGGCCGCAAAGGCGTCTTTCTGGGCGTCGGACATGTCGCGGTAGTCGTGGATCGCATCAGAGCGCACGATCACGCCGCCGGGCACCGGCAGGCCTGCGTTGCGCAGGATCGACAGGCGCAGGGCCTTGTTGCTTAAGCGTGTTCCAGCTCCTCGGTGTAGCCCATCGGAATCACGCCGCGCGGCAGTTTGGCGAGGCGGCGCTTGTGGGCGCGCAAGGCGATGGCGTCGCCAAGCTGGCGGTGCATGCCTGTCACATAGGCGCGCTGCACCAGCAACAGCGTCAGGCTGAAGCAGAGATAGGTATTGGCCGCACCCGATAGGCTGAAAACCATAGCAAAGAGCGCAGGCATGCCCAGCACCATCCACAGCAGTTTCTGGCGCTTGGTCTTGGCGACGGCCCACAACAGGTAAACCGCAGCAAGCGCGCAGAACAGCACCGGCATGATGAACAGCGGATCTGGCAGGCCGAGGTCAGCCATCCACAGGAACGGCGTCTGCAGGCTGGCGCTGGCCTCTTGTGCGGCGGAGACGCCCAGCATCATCACCGGTAGGAACAACAACGCGCTGAGGTTCTTCATCGGTGTCAGGCCTTTGTCGGCGTAAAATGCCTGCACTGCCCTGGCCTTGCGTACGGGATCATCGGCCAGTCGTTCTTTCAGCGCCTTCATCTCATCCGCGGTTTCGGCGGTGGTGATCTGGTCACGCTCGGATTTCAGCGCGACCGGCAGGATCATGATCCGGGTGATCAGCGACAACGCCAGCAGGCCAAGGAGGATATGGCTGCGTTCATGCACCCAGAGGAGGGCGGTCGCGAGACCTGAGATCGCCTTGTCCCAAAGGCCGCTTTGCTGGTCGGCAAGCCAGGCCTGAACATGCGGTTTGGGTGCCGGTGCGATAAAATACTCCCATGGCAACGTGTACCGTCCCCGGAAATCAAAGCCCTTCTGCGCCAATTCCAGACCCAGAACCTGGCTCATGAAACAACTGCGCCGATCATAGCAGGCGGCCAGCGTTGGTTTGCTGGGGTCCAGCTCACTGATGCGTTGCATCAGATCGGCGGTGGTCATCTTGCGGATCGGAATGTTGACCGCTCCCGGTAGATGGCCCGCGTCAAAATCCCCGGGATAGCGGGTATCAACGATTTGCAGATCTTCGGTGTTCAACAAGGTGGTGAAATCAGCGGTGCTGAGGAGCACATCGCGGCCGGAGTAGTCCGGGATCGCACGCAGATCCGAAAGGGTCTTCACATCCTTGTCGGAGAAATCGCGCCCTTCAACGATCCATTTTTCGATCCCACCGGCGATGAAGCTGCAATCAATGCCCATCGCCGCCAGTTTGGCGCAGGTCTCTGAACTGCGGTTGCCATTGTGGCAGAACAACACGACTTTCTGGCCGGGTTGCACTGGGCGCGACTGCAGGAAGTCGGGGAAGCGGATATGGGTTGCGCCGGGCAGGGTGCCCATGGCGTTCTCACCGGTTTCACGGATGTCGTAGAACAATGTCTGACCATCGTTGAGCGCAGCAGCGGCATCAGCAGTGGACATGGCCAACGGGTGGTCCGACTGGCGCGAGAAACTTGTTTCCTGGAGCGTCGTATCCTTGATCTTGGTGCCGTCGAATTGCGCAGGTCGCACCAGGGTTGCCTGCAAACGGGCCTGTTCAGCGGCGCGCTGGGTTGTGAACTGCCAGTAGTTCAGCATCGCCAGCGCCAGCGCTGCCAGCACCAGACCGGTGATCAATTTGACCGGATATCGCTTCGCTTCGGCCTTGCCCTTTGGTTGCAGGCCAAGTTTGGCTGCGATCACCGCACCAAGACCGGACACCATTGCAACCCCCACTGCAAGCACCTGCGAGAGGGAGGAGACCGACCCGATCACCAGCTCCGGCGAGGGAATGGCCCAAGCGGCTGCGGGCGCCAGCGCCGACGAGAAAAGAACCGCCAGCGACAGGCGAGAAACAGGTGTGTGGAAGCGAATGCATTTTGGTATCACGGGAGGTCCTGCCGGGCTTGTGCCCGATCTTCAAATTTGTGACGAATTTTACAAAAGAGCGCTGAAATCGTTACTTAAACGTTAATATTCAGGCTGCGCCGAGAGCGAGCCGTAAAATTATTTATACTATTTCAGGATCACTTAACCAAATTTTCTCACTATTCAGGGTAAACAAATGCGTGGATTCACCGAACCGGCCCTGTCCGGGTTCAGACTGGAGAACGAGATGCCAACCGCCTGGAAATATCATTGTGGAGCTGCGGGTGTGATGCGCCTGTGGTCGATGATCTGCGTTTGCCTGCTGATGCTGATGACGCCGATGGCCGCCCGCGCCGATATCACGCTGACGTTTGGCACCTATGCTGCGGATAAACCCACCGTGACGGTCAAGAAATACCGCCCTTTTTTGACGTTTCTGTCCAATCGTTTGGGGGAGGCTTTAGGCGAAAAAGTTATCATTCGGATGACAGTTGCCAAGGAATATCAAGAGGGTATCGATCAACTTGCCAGCGGGGAGGTTGATTTCGCGCGCTTTGGGCCTGCCTCTTATGTTCACGTGATGAAACAGAATCCGGGCATTCAGATTGTTGCCATGGAATCGAAGAAGGGGCGCAAGCGGTTCAAGGGCGTCATCGTGGTGCATCGCGACAGTGCGATCACCGAATTGTCGGATCTTGCGGGTCTCAGCTTTGCCTTCGGAGATGAGCTGTCGACCATTGGCCGATATCTGGCGCAGAGCCATCTGTTGGAGGCCGGAATCGACAGTGGTGATCTGCACACCTATGACTACCTCGGCCGTCACGATCTGGTGGGGGAGGCCGTCGGCGCCGGTAAATTCACTGCAGGTGCGCTGAAGGAAAGCACCTACAAAAAACTGATCGCCAAGGGTGTGCCGATTCGGATCCTAGCAAGTTTTGACAATGTCACGAAGCCTTGGCTGGCATCCTCGACCCTGCCGGAGAATGTGCTGCTGGCCATGCGTGAGATCATGCTGTCCTCAGAAAACGAAGAGATCGTGCGGCGGGTGTCCAAAAACGGCTTTCTTCAGGGCTCTGATTCCGATTACGACCTGATCCGCGACGCGATGGAGCAAAGTCAGGCATTTTAGTGCCTTCACCGGGGATCCTTATGAAACGCACGGGCATACTCTTTCAGATCGTCGTGTCTTTGTCGCTGGCAGCCCTGCTGGTTGCGGCAGCAATTGGCGATGTCGCACGCCGGTACGAGACCAAAAATCTTCAGGCGCAATTGAAAGAACAGGCTGAGCTGACCATCTCGCTGCTGAGCGGGCTGATGCTTGAGTCGATCATTGTTGAGGACGTGCCGGTCCTGGAAACCGGTCTGATTGAGGCGATTGCACGCAATCCCAAGCTGCTGAAGATCCAGATCCAGAACAGCGCCGGGACTCCGATTGCCGCAGCGGGCGAGATCGATCAGGTGGGGCCGGGTGATTTTGTCATGTATGATCGACCGATCACGCTGGATGGGTTTGATTTCGGTCGTATGGTTGTCCATTGGTCGACGCGTGAAGGTCAGGCCATGGTGCAGCACAAGGTCAGTCAGACCATCATGTGGACTGTGGTTGCTGTGGCGATGCTATCGCTACTGGTGCTGATCCTGGTGAGTGTGCTGGCGTTGCGCCCCTTGCAGATCATCCATCAGCGAATGTCGGATGCCATTGCCGGTTTGTCGGGGCTGCAGGCCCGTCTACCGTGGTTCGCCTCGCGCGAGTTTCGGGCGCTCAACTTTTCTGTCGGAGTGCTGGAAGACACTTTCTCCGAACGGGATGAACGCGAATATGCATTGGATGAGGCGCGCAAAGCTGCCGATATCGCCAATCGGGCGAAATCGGAATTCCTTGCGAATATGTCTCATGAGATCCGCACACCGATGAATGGCGTGATCGGGATGGCTGAGCTGATCCTTGAAACCGATCTGGATGAAGACCAGACAATGTATGCCGAGACGATCTCAAAATCGGGATCGGCGCTGCTGACCATTATCAACGATATCCTGAACTTCTCCAAAATCGAAGCTGGAAAGATGGAGCTGGAGCGCGCGCCCTTCAATCTGCAGACCGCAATTGAGGATGTGGTGACGCTGCTTTCACCGAAGGCGGCAGAGAAGAACGTTGAGGTGACCCTGCGCTATGATCCCAGTTTGCCGGAATGCTACGAAGGTGATGTCGGGCGTATTCGCCAGATTCTGACCAATGTTGCAGGCAATGCGGTCAAATTTACCGGCAAGGGGTATGTTTATATTGAGGTGTCCGGAGAGACCGAGGATGATTGGACAGATCTGCGCATCTCGGTGACTGACACCGGCGCCGAGCATACCCGAAGACCGCTTGGATCGTATTTTCAACGCGTTTGAGCAGGCCGATGGCGCCGCCACGCGGAACTACGAAGGGACCGGTTTGGGCCTGGCGATCTCGACCCGGTTGCTGGAATTGATGGGGGGGCGGATCTCTGTGCAGTCGGAACTTGGCAAGGGGTCAGTCTTCACCATCGACCTGCCGCTTCGGATCCGGCCAAGTCAGCCGAAACGGGCGCAGGATGTGCGTGATTTCAAGGGGCTCAGGGCCTTGGTGGTTGACGATCTTGAACTCAACCGGATCATTCTGACTGAACGGCTGGCAACATGGGGCGTGCAAAGCGTCGCCGCAGGCTCAGCCCATCAGGCGCTGGAGCTGCTGCTGGATTCGCGCCACGATGGCACCCACTACGATGTTATTCTGCAGGACTTCCAGATGCCGGGTATGGACGGCAAGGAGCTGGCGGAGCGCATTCGGGACATTCCGGAATACCGTGATTTGCCCATTGTGATCTTATCCTCTGTTGAAAATACCATTGACCGGGAGGCCCGAGAGCATCTGGGGCGCTGTGAGGTCGCCCTGAAACCATTGCGGGCTGCGCAGCTACAGTCGGTCATGAGCCGCGTCTTGGAGACGACAACCGAGGAGGCGCCGCAGGCCGTTCCCGTGCAGGGTGTGGACACACCTGTCGTGCCTGAGGTGAAACTTCTCCTGGCTGAAGACAACCGGACCAATCAGCTGGTTGTCTCGCGCATGCTGAAGGCGGCGCCGATAGAGGTATTGATCGCGGCCAACGGGGAAGAGGCGGTGACGATGTTCCAGGAATACCATCCGGATATCGTGTTGATGGATATGATGATGCCGGTAATGGACGGGATCGATGCGACGGCTGAGATCCGTCAGCTGGAAAAGGACAACGGTCTGGGCCGCTGCCCGGTGGTGGCGTTGACGGCAAACGCGCTGCAATCACATCGTGAGGAATGTCTGGCGGCGGGCATGGATGATTTCCTAAGCAAGCCGATCAACAAGAAGGCGCTGCTTGGCGCGGTCGGAAAATGGGTTGATTGTGGGCCTTTGCTGAAAACCGGAACCTGACGCCCCCAGGCTGGCGGAGAGATCAGGCAGATCAGCATGTATATTCTTCTGCGCGCGATCTGAGGCACCTTTTTTGGCAGCTATGATGTCCTACCGGCCTTAGGAATGTGATTTCGTGACGCGCTGGCGTGGCTCATGTCTTGCTCAGCAGCTGCTTGAGGCTCGACAGGGCGAAAAGACAGGCCGCAAGACAGACAATTGTTGGTCCGGTTGGTGTGTCGAACATGAAGGCCAGTTGCAAACCTCCCAGTGCTGAGACTGCACCGGTGACGGCTGCGATGATGGTCATGCGCTCGGGCGTTGCAGCAAAAGGCCGAGCGGTTGCCGCCGGGATGATCAGCAGGGCCGCGATCAGCAACACGCCGACCACCTTGATCGCAACGGCCACCACAACCGCCAGCGCCAGGGTCAGGACCAGCTGCTCACGTCGGGGATCAATCCCCGCTGCATGCGCAAGGTCAGGGTTCAGCGTCGCGGTCAACAGCGCTGACCATCGCCACCACAGCAGCCCCACAACCAAGACGGCGCCGCCCCAGATCACCATAAGATCGTTGGCATTTACCGCGAGGATATCACCAAACAGATAGGCCATCAGGTCAAGCCGCACGCCTTGCAGAAAGGACACCGCCACGAGGCCGAACGCCAGAGACGAATGGGCCAGTACGCCCAGAAGCGTGTCGACCGCGTAGCCTCTGCCGCTGAGTGTTGAGACAACCGTGGCCATGATCAGGGCCATTGCGAGCACGCCGACGAAAATCGAGGTATCGAAACTGAGGGCGAGCGCGATCCCCAGGATCGACGCATGTGCGGTTGCATCGCCGAAATAGGCCATCCGGCGCCAGACCACAAAACACCCAAGGGGGGCCGCGGCAATTGCGACGCCGACGCCTGCAAGCGCAGCGCGGATCAGAAAGCTGTCCAAAATTATCATCAGTGGGGTCCGGTCATATCGGCATTGGCGGTCTGCGGATCATGCGCGTGGTCGTGACCGCAGCGGTGATCGTGCGAATGGTTGTGTTCGTGTCGATAGAGAGCCAGAGCGCCCTGCGTCCCGGTTCCGAAAAGGGCGCGATACTCCGGGGCGGAGGCCACATGTTCGGGGGCGCCTTCGCAACAGATGTGACCATTGAGGCAAATCACACGGTCGGAGGCGGCCATAACCACGTGCAATTCATGGCTGACCATCAAAATGGCACAGCCCAAATCGCGGCGCAGCTGTTCGATCTGCTGATAGAAAGCGGCGGACCCGGGCTGGTCCAGCCCCTGCGTGGCCTCATCCAAAATCAGCAGCTGCGGATTACAAAGCAGCGCGCGCGCCAGCAGAACACGCTGGAACTGGCCCCCTGACAATTTGGTCATCTGGCGTTTCATCAACTGTCCGGCGCCAGCTTGCTCCAGCGCCTTCTGCGCAGCGGCATCCGACACGGAATGCGGCAGGCTCAGGAACCGGCGCACATTGAGAGGCAAGGTTGGATCGATATGCAGCTTCTGCGGAACATAGCCGATGCGCAGCCCCTGCGCCCGGGACACAGCACCAAGCGTTGGCCGCAACGCGCCGATGATCGTCCGCAGAAAGGTGGATTTCCCCGAGCCATTGGGGCCGACGATGGTCACGATTTCTCCGCGATCAATCGCAAAATTAACATTGTGCAGCACGGGGTTGGCGTTGTGCCTTACGCTGACACCGGTAAGTTTGACCAAGCTCATGACGCGTCGTCCGCCTGACATTTAGGACAAAGACCCTCCGCCTCCATGACCGTGCGTTCAATCAGAAACCCCGCTTCACGGGCGGCGGCCCCAAGGCGGCCGTTTGAGGTTTGGGACGGTGCCTCTGCAACCGCATTGCAGGTGCGGCAGATCATAAAGACCGGGGCGTGATCGTCACCGGGGTGGCTGCAGGCCACAAAGGCATTCAGCCGTTCAATTTTGTGCGCGAAGCCGTTTTTCACCAGAAAATCCAGCGCCCGATAGGCAATCGGAGGCTGCGAGCCCAAACCTTCGCTGCGCAGAATGTCCAGCAGATCATAAGCGCCCATAGCGCGATGGGCCTGCAGCAAGATTTCCAGCACCCGGCGCCGCACTGGCGTAAATTGCAGGCCATTCGCACGACAATGTGCATCAGCGACGGCGATCCCATCGCTGATACAGTGGCTGTGGTCGTGTGCGTGAAATCCGATGGGGTCCATCTGAGGCTCCGTTGGGCGATCTCTTTCGGGGTTGATATGTTATGTTATGACGTTTATCAACCGCCGTAATGTTATACAATTACATGGGGCCGTCATGGGACAAATCCGCTTTTTAGCAACTGCCGCAACAGTTTGGACCGCAGCGACGGTTGCCTTTGCCGAGGTGCCAGCCGTCGCTACCGACATTACTCCGGTCCACGGCCTCGTATCGCGTGTGATGCAGGGTGTTGGCACGCCCGACCTGGTGGTTCCGCCCGGCGCGTCGCCGCACAGTCATTCGATGCGCCCTTCGGAAGCGCGGGCGCTGGATCAGGCGGATTTTGTCTTCTGGGTTGGGCCGATGCTGACACCGTGGCTGGAAGGGCCTATTGCGACGCTTGCGTCCGATGCCACGGTGATTGCTCTGCTCGACGCCGAGGCGACACAGCAGCTGATGGTGCGGGAGAGCGTTCAGTTCGGGCAGGGGCATGATGACGATCACAGCGATGATCATCAAGACGGGCATGAGGACGATCATGCGGATGACCATCACGACGGGCATGATGAGGAGCATCACGACGCCCATCACGATGATGATCACGACGGAGATCACGCAGGTGAACATGATACGGATCACGACGCCGAAACAGCGCATGCAGATGAGCATGGGCACAACCACGAGGCCGGTAGTCTTGATCCCCACGCGTGGCTGATGGCGGAAAATGGCAGCGCTTGGCTGCAGGTCATAGCTGAGGCTCTGGCGGCTGCTGATCCGGAGAATGCCGCGCTCTACATGCGCAACGCCGCAGAGGGGCAGGCCGAGATTGCGACAGCCGCTGCCGAGATTGCAACCAAACTGGACGTTGTAGCAGGCAAGCCCTTTGTCGTTTTTCACGATGCGTATCAGTATTTTGAAACCGGGTTCGGGATTGAGGCTGCAGCGGCAATTTCGCTGAGTGATGCATCGGACCCCAGCCCGGCCCGCATCGCCGAGGTCCGCGCAATCGTTCAGGAAATGAAGGTGCGTTGTGTCCTGTCCGAGCCGCAGTTCAACTCCGGTCTGGTCGCAACGGTACTGGATGGAACCGATGCAGGCACGGCGGTTGTCGATCCGCTTGGCGTCACGCTGGAACCGGGACCACAGTTCTATCCGCAGCTTCTGGCCTCAGTCGGTGAGGCGATCGCGGGCTGTTACTGATCGGTGGTGGTCGGCGTCTGGCCGATCCGTTCCGACAGGAGATGAACCAGTGTGGCGCCGGTCTCATAATAGGCGCCACGCACCCCGGCAAAGGGCAACCTGTGGTCGTCGCTCACCGGAATGGGAAGGAGCGATCTGTCTCCATGGATCAGGGCCTCGGCCATGTGTCGGCCGAAAACCGTGCCGGGGCCGATACCGCGACCTGAGTATCCAAAACAGGCAAATCCCTGACCCAAATCAATAATTTTTGGGATGTGTTCGGTTGTCATCGCGATCTTACCGGCCCACTCGGCTTCAAACGGATGATCTGCGAGGGCAGGGAACATGACTGCCAGCTTCCGCCGCAACCAGTTTCTATGAATGCTGCGCGCCGGGTGGGACAAGGCGCCCATACCGCCGATGATCAACCGTCCGGCGCGGTCGCGTCGCCAAGACGACATGATCAGGCCTGTATCCCAGCAGCCTTCTGCCTGAGGCATGATCTGCCCCGCAAGATCGGCTGGAAGCGGCGCGGTGGCGGCCTGAAAATAGCTGACGGGGATGGTGGCGGGGGTGGCATATCCCGTGATGGGCAGCGTGTAGGCGTTTGTGGCCATGATCAAGTGACGGGTACGGACTGTGCCACCGGGTGTGCTGACCCGCCAGCCATCTGTTTCGCGTGTGATCCCGACAACGGGTGAGTTTGCATGCAGTTTGGCGCCTTGCGCAGCTGCGGCGCGCGCCAGTCCGATGGCATAGGCCAGCGGCTGGATGGTTCCGGCGCGGGGATCGAACAGGGCGCCATGAACGGCATCGCTGCCAACACGCGCGATGGCATCGTCACGAGACAGGAGCGTGACCGGCGCGCCTATCGCCGTCAACTGGCGGTACCGCTTTTGCAGATCTTTCAGTCCTGAATGCGCATGGGCGCAATGCAGGGTTCCGGTCTGGACCGGTTCGCAATCGATCTGATGGGTCTTGATCACTTCAAAGACCGCTGCGGGCGCGGCTGCAAGGAGAGTGGACAGCCGGGCGCCGTTGACCTCTCCGAGGGTGGCGTTGATCTCCTCAGGCGGCAACCACAGCCCGGCATTGACCAATCCGACATTCCGTCCGGATCCGCCCGCGCCAAAGGTCTCCGCCTCCAGCAAGCGCACATCAGCCCCCAGCTCCGCGGCGCGCAAAGCCGCCGAACAACCGGTATACCCGCCGCCGACAACAACCAAATCCGCTGAAACATCATCTTGCAGGGCCGTAGCGGACAGGCCCTCACGGCAGGTTGCCTGCCAGAGGCTGCGGTTCCGGTCAGGCGTCATATCCGGGTGTCCTCTGTAAAGGGAGCACATCGCCTCAAAATCTGGTGTTGCCGCATATGCCCCTCCGCAGTTCGCCGGTTTTCATCCGGACCTGTTATATCGTGATCCACCTGATGATTGATTTTGGCATACCGCAGAGGGTCGCAGTTGCCGAGAGAAATCAGCCGTTTGGTGGTGGTTTCTAGTACGATACGGGGTGCAGCGGCTCAGCCTGTGCGGGTTCCGCCCACATCTTCTGGCGCGATCGATACGGATTTCACAATCGCATGGCAGTCCGTGCCAATGGCCAGATCCAATGCCGCGGCAGATCGCCGGGTTACACGCGCCAGCAAAGCTCCTGCAGGGGTCTGCAAAGAGATCATAATGCCCGGCCCCTCGCCGCTGCGCAGTGCGGTGACGCGACCCGGCAGAATGTTCAATGCAGAGAGGCCAACGGGGCGCTGGCGCGACAGGATCACCTCATGGGCGGAGATGCGGACACGCACGGCATGGCCCTGCGGATGGGGCACCCGGGGAAGGAACAGGGCGAGGCCACCGGCGTTCAATTCGCTCAGCCCATCTGCGTGATGCTGCTGTACTGTTGCCTGCAAAATAGCACCGGCACCACGCACGCCAGTTGGCAGAATGGTCGGATCGGCCAGCACCAGATCAGCGGGGCCGCTGCGTATACAGCGCCCGTCTTGCAGAACAACCACGGTGGTTGCCAGCCGGGCGACCTCAGCAACTGAATGGGTGACATAGAGAATAGGAAGCGTGATTTCGTCGCGCAGCCGTTCCAGATAGGGCAGAATTTCGGCCTTCCGTGCCTCGTCCAAGGCGGCCAGCGGTTCGTCCGCCAGGATCATATCCGGTGCCGACAGCAAGGCGCGGCCAATTGCGACACGCTGTTTTTCACCACCCGAAAGATTGGCTGGATGGCGGTTCAGCAAGGCACCCAATCCGAGCATTTCTACCACGGTCTCAAACGTCGTGACCTCTCTGCTTCGGGACATAAACCTTTTGCCATACAGAAGGTTTTTCGAAACGCTCATATGGGGGAAAAGCCGGGCATCCTGAAAGATGTAGCCAATGCGACGACGGTGCGGGGGGTATCTACCCCGGCTTCTGTGTCCAGGACAACGCGGTCTCTGAGGCAGATTTTGCCTGTTCCCGGTTTCAGCAGACCTGCCACAGCATTGACAACAGTGGTTTTGCTTAGGCGCCGGAGCGGCCGAACAAAACGGTCACCCCGGCAGGGGCCGAAAAATCCACATCCAGGGCCAACTGCCCCAGCTGATGCGTCAGCCTGACGTCTAACATGTGGCGCCCCGGACCCGGTCTGCGACCCGGCGTGCCAGCCATTCTGACGCCAGCAGCGCCGCCATGGCGAGGGCAACGGAGATGATCACCAACCGAAATGCCGCGGTTTCACCACCGGGCACCTGCAGAAAAGCATAGATTGCTGAGGGGAGCGTCCGCGTCTGGCCCGGAATATTGGAAACAAAGGTGATGGTTGCGCCAAACTCACCCATTGCCTTGGCGAAGCCAAGGACAGCTCCGGCCAGAACGCCGGGCAGGATCAAGGGCAGGGTGATGGTCACGAACACCCAGATCCGCGAGGCACCCAGCGTTGCGGCCGCCTGTTCCAGCCTGGGGTCCACCGCCTCCAGCGAAAGACGTATGGCCCTGACCATCAACGGAAATCCCATGATTGCAGCGGCGAGGGCCGCGCCGGTCCAGCGAAAGGCAAAGACGATACCAACCGCGTTCAGTGCAGTCCCAACCGGGCTGGGGCCGCTGAAGACGATCAGCAGGATGTAGCCAGTAACCACCGGCGGCAGGATCAATGGCAGATGAACCACCCCGTTTAGCAATGCTTTGCCCCGAAACTGCCCGCGTGCCAGCGCCAGCGCCACCAACAACGCCAGCGGCAGCGACAGAAGGGTTGCCCAGAACGATACCTTCAGGGACAAGGCCACCGCCTGCCATTCTTCGGGGCCAAGCCACTGCATTCTGTTGGGTCACTCCACTAGCACGGTGAAACCTTGCCCGACAAAGATCTCTTTCGCAATCGGACTGCCGAGGAAGTTCAGGAAATCAATGGCCTCCTGCCCGTCATGGGTTGCGGCGGCGGGGTAGGTGATTGGTGCATGGCTGTCCGGCGGGAACCGGTCCACAAAGGTGACAGCGGGGGTGCCGATCACATCGGATCCGTAGACCACACCCAGACCAGCGGCCCCGCGGGCAACCAGTGCAAGAGCAGCGCGTACATTGTCGGTCTGCGCAACATATGGCTGCAGCTGATCCCAAAGGCCCAGATGTTGCAACGCAGACTTGCCATAAATTCCGGCTGGGACTGCCTCCACCAGCGCCATTGCCATTGGGCGATCCTGTATTTGGGCCAGCAGCGCGGATGAATCTTGCAAAGAGAGCGAGGGCACGGTTGCTGGGGCTGGTGCGATTAGAACGAGGGAATTGCCGAGGAGGTCAATCCGTGTCTGCGCTGCAATTAGGTTTCGCGATTGAGCCCAATCCATCCAGGCGGCGTTGGCAGAGATGAAAACATCCGCAGGCGCGCCATACTGTAGTTGCCGGGCCAGCAGGGAGGACCCGGCCAGAGACAGATCAACGGTGGTGCCGCTTTGGGCCTCATAGGTTTCAGCGATTTGCTCCAACGCGGTTTTGAGGCTTGCTGCACCAAAAACGGTAAGGCGGTCGGCGAACGCGGATCCCGGCAGAAACAGGGCCAGAACCACAGCGAGACATACGAGATGCCTAAGCTTATCCGCGGTCTCGGTCCTATGGGGCAATCCGGTTGGTGTTGGCTTTGCACGCTACATCCTGTCATCACATGAAATCAGGATGTTAACGGGTCATGCGAACGGGCTGCAAGGTACAATTCTGCGGCTATGCCGAGATGTCTGCAGCGTAAGACGGGTCCGACTGCGCCGGACCCGTCTCAAAAAATCTGATGTCGTACCTGTACCTGTGCTTCAGGCCGCGACCTCGGCGTCAGCGCCCCTAGAACAAAGTGACCGCACCGACATCTGCTGCCGGTTTGGCCGCAGGAGTCGGCCGCGCGGCAACACGTTCCTGCTCACCCAGACGCCTGTCATCTTTGACCTGCGTTTGCTGTGCCGCCCCCGAAACCGCGTGGAAACGCACCCGCCGCGCCGACGTGCCACCAACGCTGGATGACACCACTGCGATGCCTTCGTCCCGCAGGAACCGCTGGACGAAGTCGGCATTCGAGGCGCCGATATCGGAGAGATTTGCCGACATTTTGGCGCCGCCGAAAACCTTGGCTTTCAGGTTTTCGCGCTGCGCCCCTTTTTTCATGATCCCGTTGATCAGCAGTTCCATGGCATGAATGCCGTAGCGCGCATTCACACTGTCGCTGGCGGTTGAGGACGCCAGCAGAAAGTGGTTCATGCCGCCGACACCAACTTTGTCATCGTAGATGCACGCGGCAATGCAGGATCCAAGCACGGTGGAAAACACCACGGTTGGGGATGTCGACACGCGATATTCGCCTTGTAGAACGGTCACCGTGGTAGAGTTAGCAAAGACGCTCAAGGTGATTTCCTTCCCAGTTATTTGTCAGGTCTTGCAAGCCTGAATCAATGTTCCGGCCATTCGCGCAAGCGAGACCTGTTGCTGCGCGGCGCCCATTTCCCAGGCAACGCGTGGCATCCCGTAGACGACACTGCTTTTCTCGTCCTGCGCAAAGGTCTTTGCCCCGGCCTTGCGCAGTTCAAGCAGCCCTTGCGCCCCATCTTGCCCCATACCGGTTAAGATTGTGGCAACAACGCTTTTTGCGATGGGCACTGCAGACATAAAAAGTGCATCGACCGACGGCATGTGACCCGAGATCGGAGGACCTTCCTTGAACCGGGTGCGATACGGCTTCCTGGGGGTCATTCCCATGTGGCGCGGCTGGCTAAGCCGCGACATAGACATGACCGGGCGAGAGCGTCATATTGTCGTCTGCTGCCAACACCTTAGCCGGGCAAATGCGGTCCAGAAGAGAGACCAGCCCGCGGCCAAAATTCTTGCCGGTGTGCTGAACGATCAGGGTCGGCGGACAGTTCAGCGGAAATCCGACCAGCACACTGCGCAGGGCTTCCACGCCGCCGGTAGAGGAGCCGATCAGGATAATCTTGTCACTGCCGGGGCCTGCCGCGGCGCCTGCGGTTTGTTTCTGCAAGGGCGAGGCCTGGTCCCGGCGCGGCGCCTTGACCATCATGTCGAAATAGCGTGCAAAATCGCGGGGATTATCAGATTTCGTCAGCTCGAAGATGCCAGCACCGACGTCTAGCAGTGGCGAAGAATTGCGCGCTGGCGTTGACCCCTGGTTGTCCATCACAGACACCCACCGGATATCAAGCGCCGAGAAAAGAGCCAGCATCATTTCGAACTCGGGCAGTTTGGTGAACCCATCTTCGACGAAGGCAAAAGTGGGCTGACCTGCCTCTGCCTGATTGTAGGCCATCATCAGATTGTTGGCCAAAAGCACCTGAAGGCCAGGGTAGGTGGCCTCCATATGTTGTTGTAGGGTCTGCGCAAAACGCCGGTCCGTGGTGATGATCAATAGGCTCTGTGACAATGCTCATTCCGCTTGTTGCGTTCGGACAAAGGCCGAAGTGTTTCAGATATAGCGGCCGCCAACCCTGGCTTGGGGTTGGCAGCTTTTGGCGGGATCAGAAATCCTGCCAGATGTCCTTGGCGGCATTGCCGCTGGTGCTGGCGGCTGCGGGGGCTGGCTGCGGTGTGACAGCCTCAAGATCCCAATCATCGCCATGAGCACTGGGGGCACTGGGGGTGGCATCCTGCGGCGCAACCGGGCTCCGGGTTGGCGCCGGGGCCGCTGCGGGTTTGCGGGCTGGGGCTGCCGTCTGCCCGCCGCCTGCTGCGACACGGAAATGGGCAACCAGGTCGGCCAGTTTGCTGGCATCGGCATTCAGCATGTGCCCGGCGGCAGTGGCCTCTTCAACCATGGCGGCATTCTGCTGGGTGACCTGATCCAGCTGGGTCACGCCAGTGTTGATCTCATGCAGGCCGGTGGACTGTTCGCTGGCCCCGGTTGCGATGCCGGAAACCAGTTGCGAGATATGGCTGACCCTCTCGACAATGCCCTGAAGCGCATCGCCGGTTTTGCCAACCAGATCCACGCCACGCTCCACCTGTTTGGTGCTGTCGCCGATCAATGTCTTGATTTCCATCGCAGCATCCGAGGAGCGCTGAGCCAGGGCCCGCACTTCGCTGGCGACAACGGCAAAGCCCTTGCCCGCCTCACCAGCACGTGCGGCTTCCACCCCGGCATTGAGCGCCAGGAGGTTTGTCTGAAAGGCGATGTCATCGATCACACTGATGATCTGCGAGATATGGCTCGAGGATTGTTCGATCTCGGTCATGGCAGAAACTGCGCTCTGGACCACTTCGCCGCTGGTTTCGGCCTCCTGTTTGGCCTCCTGCATGATGCTTTCGACGCTGCGCGCGCCTTCGGCGGCGGATTTCACGCTGGCCGTCATCTCATCCAGAGCGGCGGCGGTTTCCTCCAGCGTGGCGGCCTGGCTTTCGGTGCGGTTGGACAGATCGTCAGAGGCCTGGCTGATTTCATTTGCGCCACTGCGAATGCTCTCGGCTGTGTCAATCACCTGGGTGACCGTGGAGCTGAGTGTTTCAGAGGTGCGGTTGAAATTCTCGCGCAGTTTTTCATGGTGCGAGGGGAACGGATCGGAAATGGGCTGAGAGAAATCCCCGGTTGCAAGTCGTACCAGACCCGAGCTCAGCTGTTCGACGACAACCTCTTGTTGTTGTTGTAGTTCTGCGCGATCAAGTTCGGCGGAACGCGCTTGTTTAAGATCATCTTGCAGGCTGATCAGCTGTTTGCCGATGTCACCGATTTCGTCATTCCGGCCCGCTTCGGGCACATCCGAATCCAGATTGCCGGACGCCACCTCCTCGATACGGTTGCAAATACGGTTGATTGGCCGGGTGATCGAACGTGCAAAAAGCCAACCAACAAGCGACATGACCGACGCCACGACCAGTGAAATCAGCAGCATGATGTTGCGCTCTCGTGCGACAGGCGCAAACAGCTCCGCGCGGTCCTGTTCTGCGACAATTGCCCAATTGGCCTGGGGCATACCCACAGGTTCGGAATAGGCGACCACCGGGGTGCCGTGCGAGTCAATCGTATCGGCGTAAAAGCCGCTTTCACCGGCGAGAGCAGCCGAAATCTGTTCTGTTTCCGGCAGTTGTTCCAGCACTTGGTGCACGTCGTCATGACGGGAGTTGGTGCGCACTTTCAGATCCTGACCGACGATGAATACATCCAGCGTCTCGTTCATGTCGGTCACTGGATTGACGATTTTGGTTAGCATATCGACAGGCACCTGCAGGGCGATAACCCCCTGCAATTCGCCAGCCGCATCAAACACCGGGCTTGCGACAAATGCCGCGGCGGCGCCGTTGCTTGGCGCGTAGGCTTCGAGATCCGCAAAGACGACTTTGCCCGCGGACATGTCAATGGCTGCACTGAAGGCCTTGCCAAGGCCAGAATCGGCATATGCGCCATTGACCAGGTTCGAGGCGTAATCGGCCTCCTTGGTGACCGAGTAGACGACATCACCCGCGATGTTGATCAAGAAAACGTCGTAATACCCCTTGTTCTGAAGCACCGCCGTCAGTGAGGGGTGAAAGCGGGCGTGGTGCATGTGATAGGGCGAATCCCCAATGCCCCGGTTCAACAGGTGTTTTTCACCGACCGCGTTGGGGTTTGCGTCGATGTAGGCGTTTCGCAGTGTTTTCTGCGGATCACCCTCGATCCCGTCCCAGGTCATGGTGAACCATTCAAGCGCGGTCGCCGTTGACGGGATCGCCGCCAGGGTTGATGCGTCAGCACGAATTCCCTCAACAAGCGCCTTCAGCGCCATACTGCGGTCCTCGGTCATGGCATGAAATTGTTCCTCAGCATGTGCAATTGCATTTCGCTGAAATGCGAGCGAGCTGATCGTCACAAAGATCGCGGTTACCAGCACGCTGAATCCTACGATGAAGAGGGGCAGCTTATACGCAAGACGCAGGTTGGGAATAATTTTCATCGGATACTCCATTCACAGGCACAAGAAGCGGGTGATAGCCCTCTCCTTTTCCCTTTGATGCCCGCTAGGAGTTAATTTCGACCTTACGTGAGGTTGGTTTTTCACGGCAATTTCTCGGTAAAATGCTGCAGCTAGGTGTCGGCACGAGTCCGTATAAATATATCACCGCGCGTGGGTGCTGTTATTTCGGCAAAGCGAGACGACTCAAAAAGTGACCCTCTGCCTACAGGTAAAATTTAGCGAAATTCCAGCTGGTTTTTACAGTCAATTCCCCCCCGATTCAGGGCTGCCTGCGGCGGGTCCGGCAATCAAATATTAAGGCCCGCCGTCTACTCCTAGCGTATCGACTTGAAACCTGTCGCCGAATACGGGGGTGCGAATCGCTGACCATGACGACGGAAACGCAAAAACACATTTTGGACCTGCCCAATGCCTTCTCGGATCTGGATCCGCTGATTGCATTCTTGCGCGGGGCGCGCACTCAGGCAGTGGAGATTGATTGCAGCAATGTGGCGGTCATGCCGTCACGCTGTCTGCAGCTTCTGCTGAGTGCAGAACAGCAATGGCGGTCAGAGGGGCTGGGTTTCTCAGTCGCCAAGATCACTGAAGGGTGCCGGAAATCGCTCACTCTTTTGGGGCTCGAGCCCAACCGATTTGAAGACGAGGAAACAGCATGAAGACGAAAGTTCTGGCAATCGACGATTCCCGCACCATCCGGAATCTCCTGGCGGCCGCTCTTGAAGAGGCCGGTTTTGAATACCATTGCGCCGTCGACGGTCGCGAGGGTGTGGACATGTATGCGGATGTGGCGCCGGACGTGGTGATCACCGACATTAATATGCCCAATCTGGACGGCTTCGGTGTTATCGAAGAGTTGCGCGGTGACGGCATCAACTCGAAAGTGCCGATTTTGGTGCTGACCACCGAGAGTGCGCCTGAGCTGAAGGCCCGCGCCCGTGGTGCTGGCGCGACAGGATGGATCACCAAGCCATTTGATGATGCGTCTCTGATTTTCGCGCTGAAGCGCGTCACCGGAGCCGCGGCCTAAGATGGCGGGGTCGATACAGGACACATTCTTCGAGGAGTGCGAAGAGCTCCTTGAAGCAATGGATGAGGGTTTGACCGCTATCGAAGGAGGCGATCACGACCCTGAGGTTGTCAATGCTGTCTTCCGGGCGGTTCACTCGATCAAAGGGGGCGCAGGTGCATTCGGCTTGGACGAGCTGGTCGCGTTTGCCCATAAATTTGAAACCGTCTTTGACGAGGTGCGTGCCAACCGGCTTCAACTTGATACCAAGCTTATTCAGTTGCTGCTGCGCTGTAGCGATCATCTGTCTGATCTTGTGGCGACCTCCCGCGATGGTGGCAGCGTTGATGAGGCACATAATGATGTGCTCGTCTCGGCTCTTGAGGAGTATATCGACGAGGAAGAAGAAGAGGTCGTCTTCCAGCCGATGGGTTTGGGCGGTGCCTTTGAAATGGCGCCAATCGAAGTGGAAAAGGAGCGGGTCTATACCATTCGCTTCCACCCATTGAAGGACATGTACGGCACCGGCAACGAACCTTACTTCCTGTTCCAGACCCTGGCCGATCTCGGCACGCTTGAGGTTTCCCTGGACGAAAGTGAGCTGCCCGGCTTTGACGCGCTGGATACCGACGAGAGCTATCTGACCTGGGCGCTGACGCTCACAACGACAGAGTCGAAGTCGGCAATCGAGTCGGTTTTTGAATTCGTGGAAGGGCTGTGTGAGCTGTCCATCGACTCCGATATGGATGAAGAGGACGATGCCAATGCGCTGGCTGCGCTGGAGGCTGCCTTCGGGGCCGCTCCAGAGGAAGGTGGTGATCAGGTGACTGCCCCTTTTGAACCGCCGGTCTCAGCCCCAGAACCGGAGGCCGTGGAAGCCCCGGTGGCCGCCAAAGCGGCGGCGCCAAAAGCTGAGGCCGCGAAATCCGAGCAGCGTGGGCCAAACCCGACGCTGCGGGTTGATCTGGAACGGGTCGACCGGTTGATCAACGCCGTTGGCGAATTGATCATCAACCATTCGATGCTGGCACAGCAGATTGCCAACCTTGATGTTGCAGACCTGCGCGATGTGGAAACCGAGCTGGAGGGCTTCAAAAATCTGGCCCGTGACATCCAGGAAGGTGTCATGTCCATCCGCGCACAACCCGTTAAACCGCTGTTTCAGCGGATGGCGCGGATCGTGCGCGAAGCCTCCGCCGCAACTGGCAAGACTGCCAAGCTGATCACCGAGGGTGAGGGCACCGAAGTTGATAAGACCGTCATTGAGCGACTGTCTGATCCGCTGACCCATATCCTGCGAAACGCGGTCGATCACGGTATCGAAAAGCCTGAGGACCGCGATGCGGCGGGCAAGACCAAGAGTGGTGAAATCCGGCTGTCGGCGTCTCATCGGTCTGGCAGTGTCTGTATCGAGATCAAGGACGACGGGGCGGGTGTTAACCGGCCGCGCGTGAAACAGATTGCCATCGACAAGGGGCTCATTCCCGAGAATGCGGACCTTACCGATAGTGAGATCGACAACTTGTTGTTCCTACCGGGTTTTTCCACGGCAAAGGAGATCTCAAATCTGTCCGGGCGCGGTGTCGGAATGGATGTGGTCAAGAACGCAGTCACGGCCTTGGGGGGGCGGATCAATATCTCCTCCACTCCGGGTAAGGGCTCAGTGTTCACCATTATCCTGCCACTGACGCTTGCCGTGATGGACGGGATGGTTGTGTCCGTTGCGGATCAGACCATGGTTGTCCCGATCACCTCGATTGTTGAGACGATGCGTGGCAGCGACGATATGGTCAACAACCTGGGCGCGGACGGCACGCTGTTGTCGATCAGGGGCAATTTTGTTCCTGTCTGCGACGTCGGCGGCGCGCTGGGACTGGCCAAGGCTGATCACGATCAGCCCCCTGGGGTCTATCTTCTGGTTGAGACAGAGACCGGTCAGCGCAGTGCCTTGGCTGTGGACGATATCCATGACCAGCGCCAGGTCGTCATCAAGAGCCTTGATGGCGTGTGTGGCAACATTCCTGGCGTCGCGGCTGCAACCATTCTCGGTGATGGCAAGATTGCCATGATCCTAGACCCCGAAAGTATTCTTGCGGCTTCGCCTTCTGCAGCCGCGTTCGACACAGAGCGGAGAATAAGCAATGCAATCGCAAGCTGAAGCCAAATATGACGACTCGGAAATCAAGCACGCCCAGCACAGCGAATTTGTCAGTTTCACCGTTGCTGGCCAGGCGTTCTGTTTGAAAATCACCCAGATCCGGGAAATCCGGCGCTGGTCGCCGGTAACGATCCTGCCTCATGCACCTGCGGACGTGCTGGGGGTCATGAACCTGCGCGGCGCTGTGATCCCGATCTATGACCTGTCAGCACGGTTCGGACTGCAGCAGACCGAAGCGAGTGAGCGAAACGTCGTGATCGTCGTCTCCGTGCACGGCAAGCCGGTTGGCCTGCTGGCGGAGTCTGTCTCCGAGATCATTTCGATCAATCCGGATGATATTCAGGACACGCCGCCAGTCGATAGCCGCAACACGATGGACTATATTCAGGGGATCATTTCGCACGATGAAACGATGGTGCGGATCATCAATCTGGATGCTGTCATCACTGTACCGGAACAGGTGATCTCGTGACCATTGCCAATCCCATTGATACTCGTGCGGATGGTTTCACCCTGTCTGATCAGGATTTTGAATCCATCGCCGACTTTGCGCACAAGCACTTTGGGCTGGCTATGTCGAGCAGCAAGAAACCGTTGGTTTCTTCACGCTTGGCGCGGCGGTTGCGCAAGCTGAATTATACCGATTTCAAATCCTATCTTAAGGAATTGAACGGTCCCAATGCGGATGCTGAGCGCAGTGAACTGCTGTCGCTGCTGACCACGAACGTGACGCAGTTCTTTCGCGAACCGCATCATTTCGATACGTTGCGCGATGATGTCCTGCCGCCGTTGCTGGAGAAAGCACGTCGTGGAGATCGTGTGCGCATCTGGTCTGCTGGATGTTCGAACGGTCAGGAGCCTTACACCATCGCGATGGTGTTGAAAGAGCTCTGTCCGGATGTTGAAAAGCTGGATGTGAAAATCCTTGGCACCGATATCGATCCGGTGGTTGTCCGCAAGGCGTCCGCGGGCCGGTATTCCGCTGATGAACTGTCGCAAATCCCGCAGAAATATAGCGGGTACTACAAGATCGAAGGCCAGGATGGGGCAGTCCGTGATGATCTGCGCGCATTGCTGACATTCGGGGTACTCAATCTGATTGAACCCTTCCCGTTTAAGGGCAAGTTCGATGCGATTTTTTGCCGGAACGTGGCGATCTATTTCGACACTCCGACACAGCAGAAAGTCTGGCATGCGTTCCAACGCAGCCTGAACCCTGGCGGCTATCTGTTTATCGGCCATTCGGAACGCATGTCGGGGCCTGCGGCATCGGCGCTGCAGACCGTTGGCATCACCACTTACTTAAACTCTCCTGCCGGTGGGAACACCTGAGCAGTCCGGCACAATAAGAGAAAATGAGGAACTAAAAATGAGCTTGAAAGACTCTCTGCGCGTGATGGTCGTTGACGATATGTCCACCAGCCGAGGCATCCTGACCCAATGTCTGGATGAGCTTGGTGTCAGCAACTATATGGTTGAAAATAACGGGCAATCGGCATTTCAGAAGCTCGTCGCCAATCCGGTGCACCTGGTCCTGTCTGACTATAATATGCCGGGCATGGATGGGCTGGGCCTCTTGAAGGCCCTGCGTGAACATCGTGTGACACAACGGGTGGGCTTTATTCTGGTGACAGGCAAGCCAACCCCCGAAATTGTCGAGGTCGGCCGCCGTCTTGCGATGAACAACATCATTCGCAAACCCTTCACCGTTGCCACGATGAAGCAGGCTATTGAACAAGTGGTTGGCCGCCTATGAACATGCAATCGACACCACCGCCGAAAGGCCACACGATCAGTGACCTTTGCGATGTGTCGCGCGCTGAGATGAAGCGGCTGCAGGAACAGGTGCAGATGCTTGAAGATACTGTGTTGACGATCTTCGAACGCGGGACGCCTCCCACACGTGAAGAACGGCAGTCTTTGCAGGATTTTGATCTGGTTGTGCAGACCCTGGCCGCAATGGTGAAGTTCTACGAAGAACTCAGAAAACTTGCGGCGGACACAGGCGGTATCAACCTTGAAGACAGCAGCGCGGTGGTGACACTACACAAACTGCGTGACCGGTTGCGGGATCCTGCAAGCGCAGCTCAGGAGTAAGAACACTTGCACCGCCATTTCGGCGGTGCAAGCTTGTTCCGGATATTGGTTTTCTGAGTATTCTTGCCGCTCTGCGGTGTCGCGAGCGTGCCTCTTGCCTTGCGGTGATCGGCAACGGTTACGTCGTCGCAGGTATGGCTGCGCATTGCCGTCAGTCTTGGCCACCTATGACTGGGCCGAGAAAATGAAATTTACCAAACGTAAACTTCCATCTCGTCGGCGGAGATGGAATAGCCGGTTTGACCAAGTTTTGTGGACTGTAATTGCGTTCGCATGGTCCCCGTTACCCAAACAGGATCCCAGAGCATATCGCCCGGCCAAGGCGTTCTGGTGCTCACCATGACCAGCTGGTTTGCAGGCGGTGGCGGGGTGTGGATGCAGGCGCCGACGTAAGGAACCAGCATGAAGTCGGTCACGCCGTCGGAGCTGATTTCAAAGGGAATAATGAAGCCAGGCATTTTGATGAAAGCACCGTTCAGCGTTTCATTCAGTATTGTGGCATTGGTGTCGTAGATCGGCGACCATGTATCATTCTCCATGTCCAAATCGCCTTCACCAATAATTTCCGAATAGGGAACACCGGGTGGAATCAAATCCTCCCACATGATTTCGCGGGGGGTCGCTCCAAATGCCATATGCGGCGCGGTGACTGATCCCGCCAAACCCATCATAACCGTTCTGCGGTTTAACATTTGTATTCACCTCACTCAGAGCATCAGGTTTTCACAACCATACCATCAGCGACAGACATTCTGTAGGCTCGCATCGCAGGTATGAGGCTCACAATCACGCCAGCGCAGATTACACCCAGTATGAGCCAGACCTCGCGCAGCGTCGGAGCATCAATCGGTATCCAGAGGCCGAAAATGCTGTCCAAGAAAGGTTGGGCTACCAGCAATCCGACATATTGCAACACCAGTCCAAGAACTGCGCCAACGGTGGCCATCACCATTGCTTCCAGCACCAGTAAGCTGAGAATAGTCAGGGGTCGGGCGCCCATGGCGCGGAAAATCGCCATTTCGCGGCGCCGTTCGTTGAGGCTGGAAAAAATTGTCGCCATCATTCCGATTAAAGCGGTGACCACCACCATCGCAGACACCGCAAGCAAAGCGGTTTCTGCGATGCCGACGATGCTCCACAGCTCCTGCAGCGCAACGCCTGGCAAAATCGCCAGCAGGGGCTCCTCGCGATAGTCATTGATGGCGCGTTGCAACGCGAAGGTCTGGAGTGGGCTTTCAACGCCTATGAGGGCTGCGGTTATCGCCTTGGGCGTCAGCTCCATCTCACGAATGACGTCGACAGGCGTTGATTGGCCGGGGATTTGGGCGCCGCTTTTCCAATCAACATGTATTGCTTCGATTGCTTCCATACTCACGATGACTGTGCGATCGACGGGTGTGCCCGTTTTCTCCAGTATGCCGGACACGCGGAAAGGTTGGTCTTTATGCTTGGCGAAGGACGCAAGCCCGTGCGCCACGACAATGGGATCCCCAACATGATAGCCCAACGTAGCAGCAACATCGGCACCAATCACGGTATCAAAGAGTTCATCCATCCGAGTACCATCCGCCATCTCTAGGGACCGGCCTTGGCGGTATTTATAATGATCGAAGAATGCTTTGGTTGTTCCCATGACGCGAAACTGACGATGGCTGTCACCCAGTGAAATCGGCACGATCCAGTCAACATCGCGCCGCCTTGCAATGTCTTGATAGCTCTCCCAGGTTACATTGTTGGTGGCATTGCCAATGCGGAAAACAGAGTAGAGCAGCAGCTGCACAGATCCAGACCGGGCGCCGACGATTAGATCTGTGCCGGAAATCGTATCGGCAAAGCTTGCTTTGGCGCCGGTCCGTATTTTCTCGACACCAAGAAACAGGGCGACAGACAACGCGATGGCAAGGATCGTCATGCCGACGGTCAACGCCCGTGCGAAGAGCGAAGCAACTGCAAGGCGCACTATCATGTCATCGCCCTTTTCATGTGAGCGATATCTTCCATATGGATCACACGGTCAAAAAATGCGCTGAGCCGTGCGTCATGGCTGACCATCAGGAGCGAGGAGCCGTGCGATTCTGTCTGAGTAAAAAGTAAGTCTAAAAAGGCGCTCTGCACACCGCTATCAAGCGCGGAGGTGGGCTCGTCAGCGATGATCAACGGAGGGGTGCCGATCAATGCTCGGGCCACTGCAACGCGTTGTTGTTGGCCCACGCTCAGGGTCCGGGCCTTGGCGCTGATAATATCCGCTGGCAAATTGAGCGCAGAACACAATCGCGATGCCTCCGCGGTTGCATCACCTACACGCTGTCGCCGTGACGGTGCAAAGCGGAGCGGGAGCAGAATATTGTCTATCACCGTTCCGAATGGCAACAGGTTAAATTGTTGAAAGATAACCCCAATATGATCTGCTCTGAACGTGTCACGCGCGCCACCATTTAACGCAGAGATGGTCCTGCCCGCGATCAAGATCTCTCCACGATCCGGCAGGACTGTGCCGCAGATCAACGACAAAAGCGTGGATTTTCCGGAACCGCTTTCGCCGAGCAACAGCACGGTTTCACCTGCTGCTACCGAAAGGTGCGGGACCGTCAGCGAGAACCCATCACGACCCGGCCAGCGATAGGCCAGATCGTTGATTTCAAGGGTTGTATCAACCACTTGAGATCAAGGCTCCAAATTTAGGACTGGCGCGTTGCGGTCAACCTGATAGGCGCGTGCACCAGTTGATTTGATCACTTGCACATCAACGCTCTGCGCATGCGGAAAGGCAGTGAAATAGGCAAATGTCATGTTACTCAACGCCTCAGGTTTCGCACAATCTAGTGTGTAGCTTGCATGAAACTCGGAGTGGGTAGCATGCTCTGCGTGACTGTCATTATGGTCACTATCATGCTCTTCGTGTTCATGTTCCTCATGTTTGGCGTCATCATGTTTTTCATGATCCTCATGCCCGTGATCATGTGTGTGCTCCTCGTTGGCATGCTCCTCATGCGCGTGTTCGTCAGCGTGATCCTCATGTTCTTCCCCGCCTGCGAGCGCTGCATGCGCATCCACTATGCTGCAGAGCGCTGAGTCCGGGACAGCGAACAACTGCAAAGGTGAGCTGAGTGTGGCAAGCGCTGTGTTAACTGCGGAGATATCAGCCTCACTTTTGGCGGTGTATTCAAACCCGACAATATCTGCCCCCGGGGCTTCGAATTCCATTGAGACCGTTGTGTCTTCGATCGCAATGTTGAGCGTCCCAACACCATGTTCATGGGCATCAAGTTCGCGCGTGCCTTCTGCCACTGCAGGCAGAGCGGCGACGACAGCAAGCAATGAGAGGGTTCGTTTCATGATTATGATCCAATATGTAAACAGTCGTTCAGGCAGCACATGCGCCGCACAATCCGTGGATTTCGACGATATGACGCACGGCATGAAAGGCATTCTGGCCGGTCAGGGCCGTGAGTTTCGGTAGCAGCTCGCTACCGTCATGTTCGTCGACGGTGCCGCAATCGTCACATATCGCCAAGACAGGCACGCTCTCGGCGTGGCTGCAACGGCAGGGCACAAAGGCGTTGATCGATTCAAGACGATGGGCGCGCCCCTGGTCGGTCAGCGCCGAAAGTGTACGATACACGGTCGGCGGCGCGATATTAGGTTCAGCTATCTGAAGTTGCTCAAGAATTTGATACGCGGTCATCGGCTTGTCGCATGCTTTCAGCACGCTCAGTACATCCAGCTGCCGAGCAGCAGCACGCTTTCTCATATCAAGGCTCCTTCTCTCTATAATTTGTTATTTTATAATGTAACAAAATTCAAGATGTGAATCTTCCTACCACCTCCTAGATCGTCTGCCGAGAGCCGTTGTCGCGATATAGCGCATCCTGCCGCTCAGCAGGATCTGTCACCCGTCGCGGGTGCTCTCTCAGTCTTTGGTTTCGGTGCGCGGAACCGTAAATAAAAAGTCGTCTGGGAGAGCCTGTTCGGTGAGCTCATTCGGAATTACATCCGGGCCACTTAGAAATACATTGGTGCAAAAATGCGCATGCATTCGGGACAGCTTGCGCAGCCTGGCGCCTGTGATTTCCTGGTACAGCACTCGCATGTCGTCGCGTTTTTTTAACTCATCAATCTGTTCCCGATGCCGCCGACAGACATAGTCGTGCGCGGCGGCTATATCCGGGTCACGCAGCAGCCTTGCCATTTCTGCCTCCAGTTCGGGGATCAGGCGTTGAATGGATCGCTCTTCCTCAGAATTATTATTCATTCGGAACCAGTAGGGTAGGCCTTGATCTCGTTCTGTGTGGTTCACACGGCCACGATCCCGTTTGACCAAAAAACTCTCAGCACTGCGCACCGCATAGTGATTGAGCTGCACCAGGTCATATCCGTAGGTTTCAATGGTCGAGCGCCAGCCGCTACGGAACATCTGTTGTGGCATAGCCTGCCCCGATCCGTTCACCCAATGGATATCCCTCCAGTGGTGCGGTCGCAGCCCCTTGGGCCGGTGTACGCCGAGCTTTTTGAAGATGCCCTCATTTCGGAACAGCGTTTTGAAGCCCCATGCCTGGTGAGGTCGGCGCGTGATTTCGCGGGCGCATCGTGTGAACTCTCGTGTGACCAGCTCACCTGAGAATTTCGACACATTATTGTTGCCGAACAGGCGCCACGTCATGGAAATCATATTGGCGCCTTGCACCGCTGCATAAAGATCGCTGAGATGTCCGTTACCGCATTTGATGTTGATGAATTCATCAACATCCATACAGACGATCCAATCAGCGTCGCGGATAAGGGGTTCCTGTTGAGCCGCCTGAAAGGCCGCGTGCTGTGGGGTTATGTCGGTGTCGCGGCAGGGGTTGTCACGATGCTGGACAATTTCCTTGTCCTGCAGAACCTTCAGGAGAGCAGCGGTGCCGTCCGTGCAATCGTTGGTGTAGACGAGAAAATCATCAACCCCGATCACCCGGTGGTAGGCCAGCCATTCCAGAATGAACGACCCCTCGTTTTTCATGGTCGTGACCACCGATGTCCGGGTTCCCGCGCTTGGGTGGAGCAGGCGTTTCTTTTCGGGCATACGCACCGGATTGCCGCCAAGATGCTCCCGCGACAGTGTCAGCAGTTCTGGCGATTCCAGCAAGCTTCCTTTTGCCACGAGATGCGAGATGTTCCGTGTTGGATGGCGCAGGACCATGTTTCGAAAGAAATTTGACGGCTGGGTCGGTTCGGCTGTGGCTCCGATAATCTGGCTTTGGTGCCAGATATGGCCGTCCTTGTTGCCGCGAGGCGCAACGCACCAACGTGGATGGCGGATATTGCTATCAAACGCGGTGCAGATGTGATCAGCGAATGAGGCATCTTGGTTCCGGCGGACGCGCCACGGATAGGTTTGCGCTCCAAGTAAGCGGATGTATTTGTCGCCAGCCTGCACCGCGCGATCAAAGATATTCGCCTCGGGTGGCCGGGCCAATAGGTCACATAGATCCATGTTTGCAACGGCGCGCGCGTCGCTTAGGAACCGTCTCCGGATAATTTCATAGATCAGAAATTCGCCCAGAGGTGCTCTCCATGGATCTATGGGCGGCGGCTCTGGCCAATCTCTTTTAGGGGCGTCCCGAGCGTTCGAAGGGTGCGCTTCTGCAGGCAGCCCTTTCTGACCCAGTG
This sequence comes from Phaeobacter sp. BS52, assembly GCF_045040595.1. Lineage (NCBI taxonomy): Bacteria > Pseudomonadati > Pseudomonadota > Alphaproteobacteria > Rhodobacterales > Roseobacteraceae > Phaeobacter > Phaeobacter sp. BS52. Next base: position 186,505 of record NZ_CP090664.1, read on the forward strand.
GGATTTCCGAGTGTATCACGACTACTTGGCCTAGCCCTTTGATCGTGTGCACCAAGTTGCGCAATTCTTTGATGAAAAGGTGACTTTCGTTGGGTGGTGATTGGTCGAGAATGACAGCTGCCTGCATTCCGTGCTGCCTTGCATGATATTGCACCCAAGTTGCGGCGGTTTCCGGGCTTTCACCGTTGCGGATCGCAAGCAGCACATTGAGACCGGCAAACAAACTGGTTTCCGCGGGTTCCGCGGTGAGACTGAATGATTGGCCCTGTACATTGAGCTTTACCGGCTCAGCAGGGCTTGTCGTGGGAACATCCAAGATCAGAGCCCCGTTTCCGCTCCGACTTGGTGAAACAGTCGCATCCGGTGTTGAGATATCTTCGACCAGAGTGTCAGTTTTGAAGAACAGTCTGGCCAGATAGCCGGTGCTTTGGGGTAGAAGAACGCAGTCCAGTAGGGTGGTTTCTGCGAGACATTGCGCGCCCAACTGACGTTCCAGAACCTTATCCGATGTCATCGCGAAACCTGCATGCGTCATTGAATATCCGTAGCAATTTCTTTTAAGTACCATGGCTTTGTAAATCTGACCTGTCAAAAATGACGATCAATGCTCAGGTGCAAAGCAAGGCGTCCTCTCTCCGAATGCAAACGGATATTCCATATCATTTTGCCAAGAAGCTACCGATACGAACTGGTTGTTCCGCCGGTCCAGCGACGGAAGGCGCGGTGAAAGTTGGCGGCAGACGAAAAGCCAAGGTCATCGGAGATGTCCTCGATGGATTTGTGACCCGCCCGAAGATCACGAATGGCAATATCGCGGCGCAAAGCGTCCTTGATGGACTGAAAGGACGTCGCCTCATCCTCCAGTCGTCGCATCAGCGTGCGGGGTGTCACATTCAGCATCGCGGCCGCGTCACCCAGGCGGCATTCTTCCCAGTTTGACCGATAAAGAAAATCCCGGATCTGCAGGGACAGCCGATGCTCACGAAAGCCAGTAAAGATCCAGTCCCGCGGCGCCCGATCCAGGAATGCCGCAAGCTCCGCCGGGCTACGAGGTTGCGGGGGGGCCAGCTGTTGCGGATCAAATGAAATCGCAGAACACCACTGAGAGAAGCGCACGGGGGCCGGAAAAATAACCCCGTAGTCCTGCGCAAAATCTGGCTGGTCAAATGCAAACTGCACAGCTTGTACTGGCACCTCGTAGCCTGCGAGCCAAGACAGCAACCCATGCGCCAATTTGAGCAGGAGCATATGCCCGAAACGGTGTACCTCGGGCGAACCACGTGGCATGAGGCTTAGAGTGACTTTTGATTTTTCTGATTTTAGGTCAATGTGATAATCGTCCAGTATCAGATTCCAAAACGTCGAAAACCGATAGAGTGCTGCTAAGCAGAGTTCCGGCTTCGCGCACAGTTGTGAGCAGGTGCTGCAACGCCCGAGGGCGAACCGGGCGGCTCCACAGGCCAGGCATCTCATCGCCGGTTTCTGCGGCAGCAATTTGATAGAGCTTAACGATCTGATCCAGTGTAACGCGCTGAGTGGCCCTGTTCGCCTCGGGCTTCGAGTTGGTAGGCTGGGGAAGCCCGCAGTGGGACAGGATCCTGTGTATCTGATCCACATCACAACAGGTCTGAAGAGCTGACAGCCAGTCTTCAATGAAAGGCAATGAAACGGTTGCCAGCGTGTCTGGATTAGGGCGTATCATAGAGGCGATAGAATACGTCGATTTGTCACTTTCGGAAAGTCGTTTGTCAAATTCTGGGATGGGCAGGCTATTGGCCATAGCTTAGATAATCGGCAACAGCTAGCACAGCAACGAGGCGCCAATGACCTATGAAGCTCCGATCCGTGACATGATGTTCAATCTGGACCATCTCTCGCAATGGCCGCAGGTCAGCGCGCTTGAGAAATACGGTGAGATTGATCGCACTGATGCCCGGGCCGCGCTGGAGGAATTGGGTCGGTTTTGCACTGATCTGATCGCGCCGCTATCGGCTGTCGGCGACACCACGGGGGCACGGCTGGATGGAGATAAGGTCGTTCTGCCAGAAGCCTTTGCGGCTGCCTATGCACAGTTCGTCGACATGGGATGGCAGAGCCTGGCCCACCCGGTCGATCACGGTGGAATGGGGCTGCCCCGCGTGGTTGGTGCGGCAGCCACCGAAATTCTGAACGCGGCAGATATGAGCTTTGGCCTCTGCCCGCTTCTGACAGATGGGGCCATCGACGCGCTGCAATTGTCGGGAACCGAGGCGCAGAAAGAGCTCTATCTTCGTCCGCTGGTCTCCGGCCGGTGGACGGGAACTATGAACCTGACGGAGCCACAAGCCTAGCAGCGATCTGGGACGGGTGCGTTGCAAGGCCGAGCCGCGCGCGGATGGCAGCTACGGGGTCAGCGGGACCAAGATTTTCATCACCTATGGCGCGCATGAGCTGTCGGAGAATATTATTCATCTGGTTCTGGCCCGGACGCCGGGCGCGCCGGAGGGCCACCGGGGGCTAAGCTTGTTTCTGGTGCCCAAGTTCCTTGTTGATCAGGATGGCACACCCGGCGACCGCAACACCGTCAATTGCGTCAGTATTGAACACAAGCTGGGCGTACGGGCGAGTCCCACTGCGGTCCTGGAGTATGCCGATGCCACCGGCTATCTGATCGGGGAGGAAAACCGCGGTCTTGAATACATGTTCACCATGATGAACGCCGCGCGGTTTGCGGTGGGGGTGCAGGGCGTCGCTGTTTCCGAACGCGCCTATCAACACGCGCTATCTTACGCCAAGGAGCGGGTGCAGGGCCAGGCGATCGGGCTGGACCCCGACCAGACAACGGCGATCATTGGTCATCCCGATGTGCGCCGGATGGTTCTACGTATGCGAGCATTGGTCGAAGGGGGACGCTCTCTGAGTATGGCTGCGGCCGGTTGGCTGGATTTGTCCCAAAACGGCGATGATGACATCCGCGCCGAGACCGCACCGGTGGCTGAATTTCTGGTTCCCTTGGTCAAGGCATTTTGCTCGGAGCGGGCGGTTGAGGTGGCATCGCTGGGGGTGCAGATCCACGGCGGCATGGGGTTCATCGAAGAAACCGGTGTGGCGCAGTTTTACCGGGATGCGCGCATTCTGCCGATCTACGAAGGCACCACCGCCATTCAGGCCAACGACCTGCTTGGGCGCAAGGTATTGCGAGACACAGGTCAGACGGCGCGCCGGTTCTCCGCGATGATTGCAGACACCGAGGCTGCGTTACAGACAGGAAGCGCCAAACTGCAGGATATCGCGGCGTGCCTGGGTGAGGCGAGGGCGGCGTTTGATACCAGCCTGTCCTGGTTGCTGGAAACCGCCCCCAATGATCCCAGAGCCGCATTTGGTGGCAGCGTGCCCTTCCTCAACCTCACCGGGACGCTTGCTGCTTAGCTGGCAGTTGGCGCGCGCCGCGTGCGCTGCTGAGGCAGAACTGCAGCGGGGGAATGAGACCGAATTCATGGCACAAAAAATTACCACCGCGCAGATTTTTGCACATCATGTTTTGGTCGAATGCGAAAGCGACCGTGCGCGTATCATGACGGGTGCAACCAGCCTCCTTGATGAGGCCAGCCGGGTCTGACCCTCTCATAAAATATCTGCCTCCGGGCATATCTCCTAGTTCGAAAGGATCCCGCCATGTTGGCAAAAGACAGTTTCAGCTCATATCAAAACCTCGCAATCGACGTGCGCGACAACGGTGTCTGCGTCGTGAGCCTTGATCGCCCTAGCAAGCGCAACGCGCTCGACACCGCCACGATCGAGGAACTGGTTCAGTTCTTCAGCAGTGCGCATCGCAAGGGGGTAAAGGCGGTGGTCCTGGCCGGGAAGGGCGACCATTTCTGCGCCGGTCTGGATTTGGTGGAGCATTGGAAAGAAGACCGAAGCCCCGATGAATTCATGCATGTCTGCCTGCGCTGGCATGAGGCGTTCAACAAGATGGAATATGGCGGTGTACCGGTGGTCGCAGCACTGCAGGGCGCGGTGGTTGGTGGCGGTCTCGAGCTTGCCAGTGCCGCACATATTCGCGTGATGGATCAAACCACATATTTTGCCCTGCCAGAGGGGCAGCGCGGGATCTTCACCGGTGGTGGTGCCACCATTCGCGTGTCCGATCTGATCGGCAAATCCCGCATGATCGACATGATCCTGATGGGGCGTGTCTATCAGGGGCAAGAGGCGGTTGATTTGGGGCTGGCGCAGTACATCACTGATGGTTCCAGCTTTGATAAGGCGCTTGAGCTTGCTGACCGGGCAGCCGAAAACCTGCCGCTCACCAATTATGCCATCTGCTCTGCGATCAGCCACCTCAACAATATGTCCGGCATGGACGCAGCTTACGCCGAAGCCGTTGTCGCAGGCGTGGTGAACACGCAACCGGCCGCCCGCGCGCGGCTTGAGGCTTTCGCCAATAAAACCGCGGCTCGGGTGCGCCCGAACGACTAGCGCGATATTGGTCCCGTCAAGCCGACGAGGGTAGGGCGGAACCGCGTCTCAGGGGAGCATTGCGGGCGGGTGATGCCGCCTTGACTGGCCTGACCGAATACAGCAAGGCTTGAGGTATGACTAAGGCCAGAACAGGGGCAGCACTGCTGTCCCTATCCCTTGATCGCGATAGTGCAAACACGCTTCAGGCGCAGCTTCTTGTGCAGCTGAGGCGGTTGATTCTGGACAGAATGATCGCTCCGGGATCTAAACTCCCCTCCAGTCGAACGCTGGCCGAAGAGTTGTCGGTCTCTCGGGTGACGGTCTCTGCGGTCATCGATCAGTTGATCAGCGAAGGGTATCTGGAGGGGCGCGCCCGGTCCGGCGTCTATGTCGAAGCAGAATTGCCGGATCAGTTGCCAGAGGCGCAATCCGGAACTGCGGCCTCTGTGGATCAGGGCGTGGTCGACATCATTCCGGAAAAGGCACCCGCTGTCGCGCCCGCGCCCTTGCAGCCATTTGATACCTCCGCACCCGAACTGACGCTATTTCCTTACCGGCAATGGGCGCGTCATCATGATCAGACTTGGCGCAGGCCAGATGCGGCACTGCTGTCGCGTGTCGATCCATTTGGCTGGCCGTCTCTGCGGGAGGCTATCGCGGATCATTTGCGTGAATGGCGTGGATTGCCCTGCACGGTAGACCAGATTTTCATCACATCAGGTGTTGTCGAAGCCATCGGCCTGATTGCTGCTGCAACGCTAAGCGAAGGAGACGAGGTGCTGACCGAGGAGCCGGGATACGCCGTCCTGAACCGGGCTGTGCACCACAACCGGCTTGTCTCTGTTCCGTCGCCGGTTGACCAACAGGGGTTCGATATCAAGACGGCGCTTCAAACGACCCCTCGGGCGAAGGCGGCGATCGTGACCCCATCGCGCCATTATCCGCTGGGCGTCACGATGCCACTGTCCCGCCTAGCTTGAGCTGATCGAATGGGCCGTCGCCCGCAACGCCTATGTGATCGAAGACGACTTTGACAGTGAATATCGGTTCCAAGGTCAACCGCTTCCCGCCATGATGAGCCTCAGCAATCAGGATCGGGTGATCTACGTCGGAAGCTTCTCTAAAGTGATTTTTTCCGCATTGAGGCTCGGGTTTGTGGTTTTCCCGAAGTCAATGTTGCCTAAGGTGAGGTCAGCATCACCCCAGATAGATCAGCAGGCATCGCTGATGCTGCAGCCGGTCCTGGCACGGTTCATGCACAGCGGTGATTTTGCCATACATATCCGGCGTATGCGGCGCCTATATGCCAAACGGCAGGTGGCAGCCTTGCAGGCAATCAAGCTACACGCCGCCGATCTTCTGACTGTCGATCCCGTGCCTGCAGGCATGCATATGGTCGCCAATTTGACGCCAGACCTACAGAGCCGCATGAGCGATACTGAAGCCGCAAAACGAGCCAAATCCGCCGGAGTGACTGTGCAGCCTTTGTCGTCATTTTTTGCCGGACCACCTAAGCGCCAAGGGCTTGTCATGGGTTTCGCCGGCTTTTCGGAGGAGCAGCTGGAGAAAGGTGTTCGAGATCTAGCTGCGGCGTTGAGAGCCTGACGCGTAATGCAGTTGATCGTATTAAAATTAACATAATCCACATTACAGTATGACGGTGCAGTCCTGGGATCGCACTACACTTCAGTGTGACTACTCCTAGAAAACAATGAGTTATCTGTTAGGAGATCGTGGTATGGGAGCCGTATAGACGCAACTGAGCTTGAGAGAACGCCGTAGAATTGGGGGGTGGTCCTGATCCTCCCCCACTGAAGTGGTCCGCCCCTAGACTGAGGAAACGCGGGATCAGATATGGGAACCAAGCGACACAAGCCGGAAGCGATTGCCACGAAGCTAAGGCAGGTTGAGGTGCTCTGCGGCCAAGGCATGCCGTGCATTGATGCGATCAGGCAAGTTTAGATAGAGCTGCAGATCAGGTATCGATCACACCTATCAACGGTTCCAAACATGTCTCTTGAAGGGCCTGGCTTGCGGCAAGAATATTCGGACAACCAGCGAAGTATGTTAGCTAAACCCACACGAAATGTCATGGGCGGCGAACACCTGGGCGTTGAACACAAGGGTTCGGCAGTGCAAGGAGGCTAATAGCAGGCATAGGCTTTCCCGTCAGGGCAGCCTGAAAGTCTGAATTGTCGATTCTGACATGAATCTTGTCCGAAAGCGCATCGGCAGCCTCAGCGCATTTCACGGCAACTGTTCTCGCAAGGAACAGGAGCCGCTATGCGATATTCTGCGTTTGGACTGATCAAGGAAGCCCTCAGCGGGCACAAGGGCTGGCGCCCGCAATGGCGTGATGCTGCGCCGCAGGCGGCCTATGATTATGTGATCATTGGCGGTGGCGGACATGGTCTGGCGACGGCCTATTATCTGGCCAAGGAGTTCGGCGGCGCCCGGATCGCGGTGCTGGAGAAAGGCTGGATCGGTGGCGGCAATGTCGGGCGGAATACCACGATCATCCGCTCCAACTATCTACTGGATGGGAATGAGCCGTTTTATGAGTTTTCGCTGAAGCTCTGGGAAAATCTGGAACAGGATCTCAACTACAACGCCATGGTCAGCCAGCGTGGTATCCTGAACCTGATCCATAGCGACGCGCAGCGCGACGCGGCTCGGCGCCGTGGGAATGCCATGATCCTCAACGGGTCCGACGCCGAGCTTTTGGATGCGGATGGCGTGCGTGCAATGTATCCGTTCCTGAACTTCGACGATGCACGCTTCCCTGTTAAGGGCGGCCTTCTGCATCGGCGCGGCGGCACGGTACGCCATGATGCAGTGGCCTGGGGCTATGCCCGTGGTGCCGATCTGCGTGGCGTGGATATCATCCAGAATTGCGAAGTCACCGGCCTGCGTATCGAAAACGGCAAGGTGCTGGGCGTTGAAACCTCCCGGGGGTACATCGGGGCAGGCAAGGTCGGCGTCTCGGTTGCCAAGCAATTCAAGCCGCCTGATGGCCTTGGCTGATATGCGCCTGCCGATCGAGAGCCACGTCTTGCAAGCCTTTGTTTCAGAAGGGCTGAAACCCTTTATTCCCGGTGTGATCACTTACGGCGCGGGGCATTTCTATTGCAGCCAGTCAGATAAGGGCGGGCTCGTCTTTGGTGGCGATATCGACATGTACAATTCCTACGCACAGCGTGGAAACCTACCAGTCGTTGAAGATGTCGTCGAAAGTGGCATGTCATTGATCCCGGCTCTTGGGCGGGCGCGCCTGCTGCGCAGCTGGGGAGGTATCATGGATATGTCGATGGATGGCTCCCCCTTCATCGACAAAACCCATATCGAGGGCCTCTATTTCAACGGCGGGTGGTGCTACGGCGGGTTCAAGGCCACGCTAAGCAGTCTAGCTACTGCTTTGCGCATCTTCTGAAAACCGATCGTCCGCATGAGACCGCGACCGCCTACCGGCTGGATCGTTTTATGTCCGGTCACATGATCGATGAAAAGGGCCAGGGCGCCCAACCGAACCTGCACTAAGGAATTGTCCAGATGATTATCAACCATCCGCTGCTTGGGCCCCGCGACGCGCAGGAGTTCACCTATTTGGGCGACGCAGGCCTGATGAACCGTCCCTATTGGCTGTCAGAAACGGCCCTCCAGCAGTTCCACGACTATCTGTATCTGCGCAAAAACCCGGCGGGCGAACATCGCGAACTTTGGTTCCACGAACAGGGTGACCGGTCCTGGCTGGTGGTCACCCGTAATACCACGACCCATGAGATCCTGAGGGTGGAACTTGCCCGGGATGTGGCGCTTGCCAACAAGGCGGCGAATACATCGCAGGAGCCGCAGCAATGAGCCAGAGATCCGTATTGAAAAATCGACTCGCGGGCGGCCTTATCGACCACGGCGCACCGCTGTCGTTCCAGTTTGACGGCAAGACATACGGAGGCCATCAGGGGGATACGCTGGCATCTGCGCTGCTGGCCAATGGTGTTCGGCTGATGGGGCGGTCCTTCAAATATCACCGCCCACGCGGTGTGCTGACCGCCGGTAGCGAGGAGCCGAACGCGCTGGTTGAGCTGCGCTCTGGTGGGCGTCAGGAACCCAATACCCGCGCCACCGTTGTGGAGCTATATGCAGGGCTGGAGGCCCAATCGCAGAACCGCTGGCCGTCGCTTGAACATGACATGATGGCGATCAACGACCGGTTTTCGAATTTCCTGACCGCAGGATTCTATTACAAAACCTTCATGTGGCCGAAGGCGTTCTGGGAAAAGCTCTATGAACCGATCATCCGCAAGGCGGCCGGGCTTGGCAGCCTGACCGGCGAGGCAGACCCTGATGCCTATGACAAGGGATACCTGCATTGTGATCTGCTGGTCATCGGCGCGGGACCGACGGGACTGGCGGCGGCGCTGACCGCTGGCCGGGCTGGCGCGCAGGTCATCTTGGCGGACGAGGACTATCGCCTCGGCGGGCTCCTGCTAAGCGAAACCAAAGCGCTGTCGGAAATGTCTGGCACCGATTGGGTGGCGCAGACACAGGCGGAGCTGGCTACGCTGCCAAACGTCCGCGTCATGCCACGGACAACCGTGTTTGGCGCCTACGACCACGGCATCTACGGCGCGGTTGAACGCAACGCAGATCATCTGCCAACGCCAGCAGCAGGGAAACCGCGCCAGACGCTCTGGCGGATCTATTCCAAACGGGCGCTGATTGCGACCGGGGCGATTGAACGTCCGATCGCCTTTGAGAACAATGATCGTCCGGGCGTGATGCTGGCGGGGGCTGCACGGGCCTATGCCAACCGCTGGGCGGCGACACCGGGCCAGTCTGTGGTGGTTTTCGCCAATAATGACGATGCCTATCACACCGCTCGTGATCTGATGGCGAAGGGGGTGGAGGTGCCCGCAATCGTCGATGTGCGCAATGACGCGCCAACCCTGTCGGGCACCGAGGTTCTCGCCGGGGCCGAAATCACTGACACCAAGGGGCGTCTCGGCCTGTCGTCGGTCACTGTGCGTCTGGCAAATGGCCAAAGCCGCACTATCGCTTGCGACGCGCTTGCTATGTCGGGTGGCTGGAACCCCAATCTGGGCCTGACGTGTCATCAACGGGGTCGCCCGGTCTGGAATGACGCGATCCAGTCCTTTGTACCGGGGGATGGGCTGCCGACTGGTCAACTGGTCGCCGGGGCAGCTGCGGGGGAGATGACCACCGCACAGGCTTTGAAGGGCGGTGCAGAGCGCGCCGCTGAGGCGCTTGGCGATCTTGGCATCTCAGCCCGGGCTGCGGACTTGCCGCAAGCTGAAGACGCGCCTGTCTCCCTGACGCCATTCTGGCATGTCAAAGGCGCCAAACGCGCCTGGCTTGATTTTCAGAACGACGTGACCGTGAAGGACGTCAAACTCGCCCATCAGGAAAACTTCACCTCGGTGGAGCATCTGAAGCGCTACACGACCCTTGGTATGGCGACAGATCAGGGGAAAACCTCGAACCTCGGCGCCTTGGCGGTGATGGCGGAGCTGACCGGAAAATCCATCCCGGACACCGGCACCACCATCTTTCGCCCCCCTACACGCCAGTAGCTATGGGCGCGCTGGCGGGCCGTGCCGTTGGCAAGGATTTTCATCCGACCCGCCTCACCCCCAGCCACAAATGGGCCGAGGAACAAGGCGCTGTTTTTGTCGAGGTTGGCAATTGGCTGCGGGCGCAGTGGTTCCCCCGTGACGGTGAGACCCACTGGCGCCAGTCTGTGGACCGCGAAGTGCTGCAGACCCGCAGTTCTGTCGGCATCTGTGATGTAACCACATTGGGAAAGATTGATGTGCAGGGCGCGGATGCGGCGACCTTCCTCAACATGATCTACGCCAATGGATTTGCCAAACTACCTGTGGGCAAGGTGCGGTACGGGTTGATGTTGCGGGAGGATGGCGTTGCTTATGACGACGGCACCGCCGCGCGGCTTGCCGAGGACCATTTTGTCGCCACCACCACCACGGCCAATGCTGTTCTGGTTTATCGCAATATGGAGTTTGTGCGTCAGTGTCTTTGCCCTGAACTGGACGTGCAGCTGATTTCAACAACTGAGGCCTGGGCGCAATACGCCGTCGCCGGTCCCAATGCGCGCAAGCTGCTGCAGAAAATCGTCGACCCCGCGTTCGACATCTCCAACGAGGCGTTCCCATTTATGGGCTGCGGTGAGATCACGGTCTGTGGCGGGTGCCGTGCGCGGCTGTTCCGCATCTCTTTCTCGGGTGAGCTGGCCTATGAAATCGCGGTCCCAACCCGCTATGGCGATGCCCTGATGCGCGAGATGATGGCCGCAGGTGAGGAATTCGATGTGACACCATACGGAACCGAAGCGCTCGGCGTGATGCGGATCGAAAAGGGGCATGCCGCAGGCAATGAACTGAACGGAACCACATCTGCACTGAACCTGGGTTTGGGCCGCATGGTCTCAACCAAGAAGGACTGCATCGGCAATGTGCTAAGCCGCCGCGACGGTATGAACACAGAGGATGCGTTGAATCTCGTTGGGGTGCGCCCCGTGGATTCCAGCGATGGTGTCCCTGCCGGGGGACATTTGATGGCAAGCGATGGGCCGGTCGATGCGGCCCATGATCAGGGATATGTGACCTCGGCCGCCTATTCACCAATATTGCAAAGCGCGATCGGACTGGCCTTTGTCAAAGGCGGGTCGAACCGGATGGGCGAGCGACTGCGTTTGGTTAACCCGCTGGAAAACCAAACCGTTCTAGTCGAAATTGTCAGCCCTCATTTCGTAGACCCCGAAGGGGAGAAACTCCGTGCATAAATTGTCCCCCCTCACCCCGCTTGGCGGTGACACCCCCCGAATAGACTCGATTGGCGATCTGACGATTTCCGAAGTGACCGACCAAGCGCTTGCCTCAGTAGCGGCGCGCAAAGATCAAGAACCTGCGCTGCGGACAGCTCTTGCGGAAGCCTACAAGATGGAGCTGCCAGAAGTTGGCGGTTCGTCACAGGCTGGTGTGCTCTCCGTCTTTTGGACTGGGCCGGATCAATGGATGGTTTCAGGGCCATATGATCAACACGAGCTGCTGGCCCGCGATTTGAAAGAGGTGGCGGGTGCCACGGCATCGGTGGTGGAACAGACCGATGGCTGGTGTCGGTTCGATGTCGCGGGCCCTGCCCTGTGTGATCTGTTTGAACGGCTCAGCAACGCACCGGTCCGCGACATGCAGCCTGAACGCGTTATTCGCGGCACTCTGGAACATCTCGGCGTGTTCCTGTGGCGCCTTGACGAGGATCGCATGGCTGTTCTGGGGCCGCGCTCCTCTGCTGCATCCTTGCATCACGCGCTGGTCACTGCCGCCCGCTCCATCGCCTGAGATTGGGATCTGGATGTGCATGCCGCGCCGGGCTTATCCCGCTCGGCAGGGCATCCCCGCTTTTGACGCGCAAGGAGTTCTTGGCGCGCCGGTCATTGATCGGCGTGACGCCAAAACTCTCACGGTAGATCCTCAGGAATGCGCCGGGGGTGCTGTATCCCACCATATAGGCGATTTCGGTCACTGACGTACTGGAATACAGCACCAGCTGCCGCGCCTGGTTCATGCGCATCATCCGGTAGTATTTCAACGGGCTCTGGCCTGTGGCCTCCTTGAAGCTGCGTTCGAGCGACCGGGCGGACACCCCGATTGCATCCGCAACATCACTGATCTGGATCGGATCTTCGATGTGCTCAGCGAAATGCTCAATCGCCTGCGTGACCTTCTTTGGCAGCAAATCCTTGCTCTTGGCCGTTGAAAATGCAGGCGTTTTCTGAGAGGTCGCTGCGCTGCGCACATAGGGGTGCTGAAACCAGCAGGCGACCTCGGCCATGATATCCCCGCCGAGATGCTCCTCGATCAGGGTGAGCATGTAGTCAAACACCGCTGTCGCTCCGGAGATTGTCACAAAGGAACCTTGATCGCAGATCACCGTGCTTTGTCGTTCGATGTCCGGGAACTCCGCCTCAAATGCGGCCTCGTAACACCAGTGAACCGAGAGCGGCTGACCCGCCACCAGGCCGGTCCGTGCCAGCGGAAAAACCCCACCGCTGAAGGCGCCGAGCCGGGTCTTGCTCCGGGTGATACGCTGCAAGGCTGCATTGGCCCGTGCGGGTTGGTCGAACCGCGCATTTGGTCCCGCCGTAAAAAACAGAAAATCATGCTCGGTCAGATCCGCCAGCACGGTATCCGGACCGAAACTGACCCCAGCGGAGGAGGCAACCGGATCTGTCGTTTCAGCAACCACGGTCCAACGAAATGCCTCCTTCCCCGCGATTTCATTGGCGGCGCGCAATGGTTCGATGCAAGAGGTCAGACAGGCCATGGGAAAGCCGGGGAAGATCAAAATGCCCAGTGTAAGCGGCGTGTCGGTTTGGGTCATGACAGGCCTCCTTCGGTGAGTTCAGCAGCACAGGTGAGGATGTGCTTTTCCAGTAATCGCGCGGCTGGCGACAGGGCGGTATCGGTTTTGCGCAGCAGATGGATCTGGCGTGTGGCCCGCGAATCGGCCAGCTGGCAGAACACCAGCTCCGGCGCATTTGCAGCCCGTGCAGCCATTTCCGGTAAAATAGTGACGCCAATTTCTGCCCGCACCATCGCCATGATGGAGGTCAGGTTCTGCGCCTTTAGCAGCGCCTTATCATGCAGGATCCGGGACGGTTCGGCATTGATGCTTAACGGACAGGCTGTTGGCGATCAGACGCTCATCGCGCAGCATGTCCCAGTCGATTTTTCCCCGTTCCTGGGCTAATGGATGATTGCGGGTACAGATCACCCCAAAGGCATCCGACAGCAGGGGCTGGCTGTGCAGTCCTGAGCTGTTTTGGCCCAGTGTTGCAATCCCGATGTCAATGCGATCTCGGGACAATTCATGCAGCACGGATATGGAATCCATATCGCGAAGTTCGATATCAACATGCTCGAAATCGCTGATATGCCTTGAAAAAACCAAAGGCATCACGGTGCCTGCGACCGATGGGACAGTGGCAATCCGCACATGCCCATGTGTCGCCTTGGCATAGCCCTCAATCGCTTTGACCATTGTGTCGTATTGCTGCAACTCGCGCTCGGCCTGCTCCAGCACAAAGGCCCCCAGCGCCGTCAGGCGGTTCTTTCGGTCGGTCTCGAACAGCGGCTCGCCCAGATGCGTCTCCAACTGTTTCAACATCATCGACACCGCTGACGGTGTGCGCCCCAGAATGCCTGCCGCGTCACTTAGGTTTCCGCTTCGGGCAACTGCGGCAAATCCGCGAAGCAACTCGATTTTGAGCGTCATGGGTTAAAACTTCAAAGTTTCTGAAATGATGTTCAGTTATTTGAGTTTGATTGAAGTGGCCTCTCATGTCCATACCCATGGAAACTGAATTCTGTGTGAGGCCTCTGACCATGACTGATATCCAAAAGAACCTGATCGCCGGTGAATGGCTTGCTGGTGAGAGCGAAGTTGAAAACCGCAACCCGTCTGATTTGAGTGATCTGGTTGGTGTCTTTGCCCAGGCCAGCGCCGATCAGCTGGAGGCGACGCTGGATCAGGCGCAGATCGCGCAGCGCGAATGGGCCGCTTACGGTCTGGAGCGCAAACAAGCGGTGCTGAATGCCATCGGCAATGAAATGATGGCCCGCGCCGAGGAACTGGGCACCCTTCTCAGCCGGGAAGAAGGCAAGCCGCTGGCCGAGGGCAAAGGCGAAGTCTACCGGGCCGGTCAGTTCTTCACTTATTATGCTGCCGAGTGTCTGCGCCAGATCGGTGAGAACGCGGATTCCGTACGCCCTGATATTGAGGTCGACGTCCGCCGCGAAGCGGTGGGTACCGTCGCAATTATCAGCCCTTGGAACTTCCCCACTGCGACTGCGTCTTGGAAAATTGCCCCCGCGCTGTGCTACGGCAACGCGGTGGTCTGGAAACCCGCAAACATCACCCCGGCATCGGCTGTTGCGCTGGCGGAGATCATTGAGCGGCAGGACATCCCCAAAGGTCTGTTCTCCCTCGTGATGGGATCTGGCCGGTCCATCGGTCAGCGTCTGGTCGAAAGCCCCAAGGTGAACGCGATTTCCTTCACTGGTTCGGTGCCAGTGGGCAAGGGCATCGCGGCTGCCGCCATCCAGAACCTGACTAAGGTACAGATGGAAATGGGCTCCAAGAACGCGCTGGCAGTCATGGACGACGCGGATCTGGATCTCGCCGTGACGCTGGCACTTGGTGGTGCCTTTGGCGGCACCGGTCAGAAATGCACAGCCTCCTCGCGACTGGTGGTCCATGCCGGTGTTCATGACGCCTTTGTGGAGAAACTGATCGCAGGGGCACAAGCGATGAAAGTGGGCCACGCGCTGGAAGCAGGCGTACAGATGGGTCCGGTGGTCAGCGAACAGCAGCTGAACGAAAACCTCGCCTATGTTGACCTTGGCAAGACGGAAGGCGCCGAACTGGCCTGCGGTGGTCAACGCCTGGAGATGCCGCATCAGGGTTTCTACATGTCGCCGGGCGTGTTCCTGAACACCACCAACGACATGCGTATCAACCGCGAGGAAATGTTCGCGCCGCTGACCTCCGTGATCAAGGTTGGCAGCTATGATGAAGCGCTTTCGGTGGTCAATGACACCAACTTTGGCCTGACCTCGGGGATCGTCACCAAATCACTGGCCCGCGCCACCCATTTCCGCCGCAATGCGCGCACCGGTGTTGTGACGGTCAATCTGCCGACCGCTGGCACTGACTACCACGTGCCCTTCGGTGGTCGCGGTGACAGCTCCTATGGTCCGCGCGAACAGGGTAAGGCGGCAGCGGAGTTCTATACCACCGTCAAAACCGCCTATATCAGCGCAGGCCCGGTTTGATGCGGTCCGGGTTCCGGATTGACGGGCTGCAATACGCCAATTGGTCGGAGAAGATCTTTCGCCAGCTGCGCGACGGGGGCGTGGATGCAATCCACGTCACCATCGCGTATCACGAGAATTTTCGCGAAACGGTTCTGAACTTTGAGAAGTGGAACCGTTGGTTTGAGCAGTATCCTGATCTGATCATGAAGGGACTTTGGGCCTCCGACATCGATAAGGCGCGGGAGACCGGGCGCACGGCGGTGTTCTTCGGGTTCCAGAACCCCTCACCGATCGAAGATGATATCGGCCTGGTCGAAATCGTGCACACTCTGGGCGCGCGGTTCATGCAGCTGACCTATAACAACCAGTCGCTGCTGGCGACCGGCTGCTATGAGGCTGAGGACACCGGCATCACCCGCATGGGCAAGCAGGTCATCAAGGAGATGAACCGCGTCGGTCTGGTGGTGGATATGAGCCATTCTGCGGATCGTTCAACGATTGAGGCGGCGGACCTGTCAGAACGCCCGATTGCCATCACCCATGCCAATCCGCATGACTGGTCCCCTGCCCTGCGGAACAAGAAAGACGACGTGATCCGCGCGGTCACGTCCAATGGCGGAATGTTCGGCTTCTCCGTCTACCCGCATCACCTGAAAGACAAATCCGCCTGCACGCTGCAAAGCTTCTGCGAGATGATCGCGCGGACCGCGGACCGATACGGGGTGGCCCACCTCGGGATCGGGACGGACCTCTGCCAGGATCAGCCGGACAGCATCGTCGAGTGGATGCGTGTTGGTCGCTGGACCAAGGAAATCGACTACGGCGAGGGCTCAAAATCCGCGCCCGGTTTCCCGCCGATGCCCAGCTGGTTTGAGGACAACCGTGACTTTGGAAACATCGAAGACGGGCTGCGCGATGTTGGAATGAACGAACAAGAGGTCGCCGCCGTCATGGGGGACAATTGGCACCGCTTCTTTGATGAGAATTTCGGTCCGAAATCAGCGGATTGACGGTCGAAAGACTGACAGAAAATACGGCCCGGCACATTCTGGCGGGCCGATCAACGGGAGGGAAAGATGTCCGAGACATCTATGGAGACAACACCGCAGGAGAGCCGGATCAACAAACCGCTTTTCCTGCTTTCGGGTGGCTTTATCGCGCTGTTTTGTGCGGCAGCGCTGATCAATCTGGACGGCCTGTCGGCGCTGGTCGATTGGGGGTTCAATATCGCTGCGACCTATTTTGGCCTGTACTGGCAGATCTTGCTTCTGGCGACGTTTTTGATCGGCCTGCTGCTCTGTGTATTGCCCGGAGGGCGTGCGATTCTCGGCGGGCTGGCCACACCTGAGTTCACCACTTTCCAGTGGGGATCGATGATCATGTGTACGCTGCTGGCTGAGCGGCGGTGTGTTCTGGGCCGCGGGTGAGCCGATTGCGCATTTCCTTTATTCGCCGCCACTCTATGGCGCGGAAGGTGGCAGCGAAGCCGCTGTGACACCGGCCATCGCGCAAAGCTTTATGCACTGGGGGTTCCTGGCCTGGGCGATCCTTGGCTCGCTTTCGACCGTGATGCTGATGCATTACCACTATGAAAAAGGCCTGCCACTGGCACCACGGACGCTGCTGTATCCTGTGTTTGGCGACAAGGCCATCAACGGTCCGATTGGCGTCATTGCCGATGCGTCGTCCATCATAGCTGTGGTGGCGGGCACCGTGGGTCCGATCGGGTTCCTCGGGCTCCAGGTCAGCTATGGTCTGTCTGACCTGTTTGGCATCCCGGATGTTTTTGCCACGCAGTTTGTGGTGATCGGTGCACTGGTCGGGCTATACACAATTTCCGCAATGACCGGGCTGTCCCGTGGCATTCAGCTGTTGTCAAAGATCAACGTGATCCTTGCAGCGGTCCTGTTGATTTACGTCCTTCTGGCAGGACCCACCGGGTTCATCTTCGGTTCGTTCTTCTCCGGATTTGCGACCTATCTGGGCAATTTCTTCCAGATGGCTCTGTATCGCGGTGATGCGGCCGTCTTCGGCGCCCCCGGGTGGTTGGGGTGGTGGACTGTGTTCTTCTGGGGCTGGTTCATGGGGTATGGCCCGCTGATGGCGATGTTTATCGCACGGGTATCGCGCGGCCGATCCATCCGCTCGATCATCATCATGCTGTCGATTATCGCCCCCATCGTGACCAACTTCTGGTTCACCATCATCGGCGGCACCGGCATCGCGATGGAACTGGCCGAGCCGGGCACCATCTCGGCGGCGTTTGAAGGTTTCAACCTGCCTGCCGCGCTGTTGGCGATCACCAACAACCTGCCCATGGGGTTCCTGGTCTCCATCCTGTTTCTGATCCTGACCACGATCTTTGTGGCCACAACCGGGGATTCGATGAGCTACGTGATTTCCGCTACAATGACTAAGGGCGACACACCCAGCACAGCTGTACGTGTTTTCTGGGGCATTGCTATGGGTGTGATGGCCGTGATTTTGATCTCTGTCGGCTCTGGCGGCGTATCAAAACTGCAAAGCTTCATCGTGGTCACGGCTGTGCCGGTGTCCTTGATCCTGCTGCCTTCGCTCTGGGATGCACTACGTATCACCTTGGCGAAGGGCAAAGAGAGCTAAACATCTGCCGGGCGTCGCTGGCGCCCGGCATCCATTCCAACCGCCCGACCTGTTCAGATCATACGGGATATGACTAACGACCTGATTGCAAAGGCCAATCCGAATGACCGACATTCTCTGCCGTGAACCGAACACTGTCATGCGTCTGGCGCGCCTCGGCTCGATGCACCAATCACGCCTCTCCTTCATGCGGGTGCTGACGCGACGTCTGGCACGCGAGGGCTGGCGTTTTGAACAAACTGCCTTTGACATTGATGAGACGGGCCAGGGCCATGCGGTTTACACCGCGCATGGGCCAGATCGCGCCTATTCTCTGGTGGCCTTTGCCCATGACCTGCCGCCCGAAAAACGCTCTGACCGGGTCATCGCGGAGGCGTGGGACGCCACATTCACCTTGTACGACGGGCTGCCCACCGACGCGGATATCGCACGGCTGTCGCAGAATATTCCTGTTCAGGAAGCCGGGCGTGTCTCCGGTTCGGAACTGTCTGTCTCCCGTGCGAACCGCTCTGTGCGGTTGTGGGAACATGTGGTCAGCGCCTTGGCGTCAGGCCAGCAGCCCTCTGCTGAGCAGATTGATGCGGTGGGCTATCTGATGCGGACCACCGCCGTTTATGGGTCTGGCAAACTGGGGGCGGCGGATCGCGAAATGATCGCGGAGCGCCCGGAGTTCCGCGCGCCTTTTCAGGTCGAGATGCTGTCGGTCTATCTGACCCGTTGGTTTGTGACCGATTTGGTCCAGCACAT
>NZ_CP090663.1:0-68854 GCF_045040595.1 Phaeobacter sp. BS52
GGGATCACCATCGGCAATGGCGCAGTGGTGGCCGCAGGCGCCATCGTCACCAAGGATGTGCCCCCCTATGCCGTTGTTGGCGGCGTGCTTAGCCCGCGTGCTGAAATACCGCTTTGTCGCCCCATTGGTGGCGCGGCTGGAGGCCTCAGCCTGGTGGGACTATTCGCTGGAAACGCTGGCCGCCTTCACCATGGGACACCCGCGCCGGTTCTGCAAAGCCTTCGAAAAAGAGAAAGACAACCTACCCAAACGCGAGGATCGCTGGATCACGGCCGAGGATCTGCTGTCCCGGGCCGCCATTGCTGCCCCAGACAGCCTCAGCCACCTTGCCAAGGGCGGTGGCACAGATACCCCAACATCACTGCCACAGAAAAAGAGCCGCCCGCCACAGCTAGGCCTCCAGCCGGATCGCCCGTGTCTCCGGACAGCTGAAACAGCTGCTGCGCTCGACCTGAGGCGGAGCCGTGTCGCGCTCTGATCAGTCCAGCAGCCGTTCCAGATAGGCGCCATAGGCGTTTTTGGCGAACATCTCGGCGCGGGTGCGCAGCTGGGTGGCATCAATCCAGCCAGCCTCATAGGCGATTTCCTCAGGGCAGCCGGTCTGCAGCCCCTGACGCTCCTGCAGGGTGCGCACGAAATTGCCCGCATCCAGCAGCGAGCCATGGGTGCCGGTGTCCAGCCAGGCATAGCCGCGGCCCATGGTCTCCACCCGGAGGGCGCCTTCGTCCAGATACATCTGCAACAGATCGGTGATCTCCAGCTCACCACGTGGGCTGGGGGTGACCTGCCGCGCCCGTTCCGGCGCGCTGCCATCCAGGAAATACAGCCCCGTCACCGCATAGTTCGACGGCGGCACAGCGGGTTTTTCGATGATCTCGCGGGCGCGGCCCTCGGCGTCGAAATCCACCACGCCATAGCGTTCGGGATCGGCCACGTGATAGCCAAAGACGGTGCCGCCGCTGGTCTGCGCATCCGCCGCCGCCAGGAGTTTCGGCAGGCCATGGCCAAAGAACACATTGTCGCCCAGCACCAGCGCCGAGGGGGCGCCATCCAGAAACTCTTCGGCCAGCACAAAGGCCTGCGCCAGACCATCGGGGCTGGGCTGCTCCACATAGGTGAGAGAGATGCCCCATTGGCTGCCATCACCCAGAAGCCGGGTGAACTGATCCTGATCCTGCGGCGTGGTGATGACGCAGATCTCGCGAATGCCCGCCAGCATCAGCACCGACAGGGGATAGTAGATCATCGGCTTGTCATAGAGCGGCAAGAGCTGTTTGGAGACCGCCATGGTGATCGGATAAAGCCGGGTGCCGGAGCCGCCTGCCAGAATGATGCCTTTGCGTCCCGCGCCGGATGTGCCTGTGGTCATGCCCGCTCTCCCAGATCTTTCAGAATATCCTTTAGCCCGGCCTGCCAGTCCGGGCGCGTGATGCCAAAAACCCGCTCCAGCGTGCTGCAATCCAGCCGTGAATTCAATGGCCGTGGCGCCGGGGTCGGATAGGCGGAACTGGGGATTTCCGCCACCGCACAGGGGATGGCCGCCGCGGTGAAAATCTCGGTCGCGACCCCGGCCCAGCTGGTCTCCGGCTCGCCTGCAAAATGATAGGTGCCGGATTTTTCAGGGTCTGCGATCAGCTGGCGGGCAATCTCGATACAGGCGGCGGCGATGGCGCGCGCCGGGGTCGGCGCGCCGATCTGATCGGCCACCACGCGCATCCGCTCGCGCGCCTTGCCCAGACGCAGCATGGTCTTGACGAAATTGCTGCCATGGGCCGACACCACCCAGGAGGTGCGCAGGATCACATGCGTCCCCCCCGCCAAGCGCACGGCCGCCTCGCCCACCTGTTTGGAACGCCCATAGGCATTGAGCGGCGCCACCGGTTCATCCGGATGCCAGGGGCTGCTGCCCTTGCCGTCAAAAACATAATCGGTGGAGAGGGTGACAAAGGGAATGCCCAGCGTGGCGCAGGTTTCGGCCATGACCCCGGGGGTGGTGCCATTGATCAGTGTCGCCAGATCCTCCTCCGCCTCGGCCCGGTCCACAACCGTATAGGCGGCGGCATTGATCACCGCCACAGGCGCATGGGCGCGGATCACCTCGGCGCAGGCCGCAGGATCCGTGAGATCCGCCTGATCCCGGCTCAGGCAGGCGACGGTTTCCTCCGCCGCCAGCTCCCGCGCCACCTGACCGGTTTTGCCAAAAACAAGGATCATATGCGGCTCCTTTTACGCCATAGGTACAAGGCCAGAGCCCAGATACCCAGTTCCAGAACAAAGGTCCAATGCAGCAGGAAAGACAAAACCCAATGGGACTGGGCCGCAGGCACATAGCCGGAGGGCAGATGCGCGGTCAGCATGAGGGAGCGCTATCCGGAAGAAATACCGCCTGGCCGTTAGGCCGGGCAGCGCCCGACCCTCCCCACGGGAGGGCGCTTCGCACCCGCCCAGGCTCGGGCGCTGCCCTTTGTGGCCTATCTGCCGTCACTTTCCCGTCCCCAGCCGCTGGCCAACGCCGTCGCGGCTTTGCAGCGCGCGCCACCAGCTCTCATTGTCCAGATACCACTGCACGGTCTTCTCCAGACCTTCCTCCACGGTGACGCTGGGCCGCCAGCCCAGTTCGTCGCGGATACGGGAGGGGTCGATGGCATAGCGGGCATCATGGCCCGGCCGGTCCGTCACAAATGTGATCTGGTCCTTGTAAGACCCCCCGTCCTCCCGAGGCTGTTTCTCATCGAGGATCGCACAGAGCGTCTCGACCAGCTCCAGATTGCTGCGCTCATTCTCGCCGCCGATATTGTAGCTGCGCCCCACGCGCCCCTTGGAGACCACCAAGAGCAGCGCATCGGCATGATCCTCTACATAAAGCCAGTCGCGCACATTGGAGCCATCGCCGTAGATCGGCAGCGGTTTGCCCGCCAGCGCATTGAGGATCACCACCGGGATCAGCTTTTCGGGGAAATGATAGGGACCGTAGTTGTTGGAGCAATTGGTCAGCACCACCGGCAGGCCATAGGTCTCGCCCCAGGCGCGCACCAGATGATCGCTGGCGGCTTTGCTGGCGGAATAGGGTGAGCGCGGATCATAGCCGGTCTCTTCGGTGAACATCACACTCGGGTCAGCAGGCAGGCTGCCATAGACCTCATCGGTGGAGATATGATGGAACCGGAAGGCCTCCGGACGCCCCGCCTCGGCCCAGTATTTGCGCGCCGCTTCCAGCATCTGATAGGTGCCGGTGATATTGGTCTCAATGAAATCACCGGGCCCGTCGATGGAGCGGTCGACATGGGATTCCGCGGCCAGATGCATCACCACATCCGGGCGGTGCCGGGCAAAAACAGTGTCTAATGCGGCGCGATTGCGGATATCGACCTGCTCAAAGGCGTAATTGGGGTTGCCCGCCACATCCGCCACATTGTCCAGACAGGCCGCATAGGTCAGCGCATCGAGGTTCACCACCTGATGGCCGCGCGCCACCGCCAGTCGGACGACGGCCGAGCCGATGAACCCAGCGCCACCTGTCACCAAAATCTTCATCTCTTATCCTTCCCACACGAAGGGGCTGTCGAAGTCTTCAAACCGGGGCGCCGCAGCATCCTTTTCAGAAAGAACCGGTGTACCGTCAAAGCCCCAGTCAATACCGCAGCTGTCCCAGGCCACCCCGCCGTCACAGTCCGGCGCGTAATACGCATCGCATTTATACAGGACTTCGGTGCCGGGGCTGCGGGTGATGAACCCATGCAGAAACCCCGCCGGGATCAGCAGCTGACGGCCATTTGCCGCCGACAGCTCCACCCCGGTCCAGCGCCCGTATGTGGGCGAGCCTTTGCGGATATCCACCGCCACATCAAACAGCGCCCCCTGGCCGCAGCGCACCAGCTTGGCCTGGGCATGGGGTGGCGCCTGAAAATGCAGCCCACGCAGGGTGCCAACCTCCATCGACAGCGAATGATTGTCCTGCACGAAATCGAAATTGAGCCCCGCCTCGGCCATCCGCGCCTTGTTCCAGCTCTCGCAGAAAAACCCCCGCGCATCGCCAAACCGCGCCGGTGTCAGGATCTTCACCCCTGGCAGGTCCGTGTCTTCAATCTGCATGCCCTCTCCCCCGATCTGCTGCCGTGGTCCTGTCTTCTGTCCTAACGCCCAGACGCGCGTGACGCCACGGGAAAGGCACATTTTGCCTGTTGCTCCGCCTTGCGCAGGTTAAACAATGCGACGACATATGATTTCATGAGCAATTAAACCTATCTCCGCAACGCCCTGCTAAGCTGTCCGGAGCCACAGGTTAGACCTAAAAACAAGGGATACGCAGATGCCAACCTATCAGGATTACCGGGCGCTTCTGGTAGACGGAGCCGACGGCTGGCATGAAGGCGGCGAGGTCATTCGCTATCACTTTCTCTCTTCGGTACCGGATTATTACGACTATGACCCGGATTTTGGCGATTATGACGTCGGCGGAGAATACCTGCCCGAGGGGGCGACGGTGAATATGGACCCCGCCGAGCGGCAGATGATGCTGCAGGCGGTTGCGGCCTGGAATGAGGTGGCCAATCTGAACCTGATCCCGGCCCGGGGCGGGGTGGTGGATCTGACCTTTGCCAGCGCGCATTTTGCGGATGCCGGGCTGTTTGGTTTCATCGCCGATTTTCCCGCGCCTGCGGATCTGGGCGCCCGCCCGTCAGCTGCGGGGGATCTCTGGCTCAACAACAGCAACCCCAATCAATATGTGCCGGGCATCGGGCCGATACTGGGCCATACCAGTTGGAACACCTATCTGCATGAACTGGGCCATGCCCTCGGGCTGCATCACCCCAATGAGATGCCGGAGAACCCCACAACCCCTGGCCAATTCACAGTGATGTCATACCTGCCGCACCCTGGTGAAGCGGATCTGGACACGGAGGCGCAGGGCTGGGCGCTGACACCAATGCTGTGGGACATTCAGGCGATGCAGGCGCTTTATGGCGCCAATACAGAGACCCGCACCGAGGCCACGGTCTATCTGGGCGATGGTGATGGGCGCGGCACCCTGGCCTATCAATATGGCGCGGATGGCATGACCGTGCAGGGCGGCGACGGGGTGGCGCGCAATGTGAGCCTGACGATCTGGGATGCCGAGCGGGCAGGATCTGATGGATGCCTCCGATATTGAGACCAACAGCCGGATTGATCTGCGTCCGGGGCAGTATTCCAGCATCGGGGCGCTGGAGAACAATGTCGCCATGGCCGCCGCCGTGCGCCTGGAGGGCCGCACCCTCAATCTGATCGAAGACGCCTGGGGCGGGGCTAAGCCATGACCATCTGATCGGCAATGGCGCTCCCAATGAGTTGCTGGGCAACGCCGGGCGCGACACGCTGGCCGGGGCGCGCGGCGGGGATGAGTTGAGCGGCGGTCAGGGCAGCGACCGGCTGCAAGGCGGCAAGGGCCATGACGCGCTGACGGGCGGGCGCGGACGCGACACGCTGAAAGGTGGCGCCGGACAAGACAGGCTGGACGGCGGCGACGGCAATGACCGAATGGCTGCAGCGGGCGCGGTGCGGATGTCTTTGTGTTCTCGCAAGGGGCCGATGTGGTGATTGATTTTCAGCGCGACGACCGCCTTGATATGCGCGCCACCACCGGGATCTCGGATTTTGCCGATCTGCGCGATGATCACCTTGAGGTCCGGGGCACAGATCTGGTGATCCGGGATGACAACGGCTGGTCCCTGACCCTGCAGGACATCGCGCTTGACGCTCTCAGGGCGGATGACTTTCTGTTTTGAAGGCGCCGGAGTGTCGCGACATTATTATCTGATCTGATCTGATCCCGACACGCCTTTCGGATTGGCCCCGGAAGATGGGCCGGGATCAGAAGATAAAATCATCCGCACTCAGCTCTGCCGCACTCTGATTGAGCAGCAGGATGTCCCCGGCCCCGGTCTGGATCCGCGTGTGATCTCCCTGCTGCTGCAGGATCAGATCGCTCATATCCTCAGAGATGCCCGCCCGCGCCAGACGCCCCAAATGGATCACATCCTCGCCTTGGGTGAAATCCCGAATCCGGTCACTGCCATGACCCGCCCCGAACACAAAAACATCCGCGCCTGCGCCGCCGGTCAGCGTGTCATGCCCGCCGCCGCCATCCAGCAGGTCATTGCCCTTCTGGCCAAACAGCTTGTCCCGGCCACTCTGCCCCAGCAGGCGATCACCTTGGGCGCCGCCGCGCAACAGGTCGTTCTCCCCGCCGCCGCGCAGCAGATCCGCATCAGCCCCGCCCAATAAGCGATCCCCGCCGCGCCCGCCATCCAGCGTGTCACGCCCGAGGCCCCCCACCAGCAGATCGCGCGCATCCTGCCCCAGCAGCACGTCATTGCCCGCCTGCCCCCGCAGCCGGTCGACGCCCTTGCCACCGATCAGCCGGTCATGCCCGTCATCCCCCCAGAGGCTGTCGCGCCCGTCGCCGCCCAGCAGCGTGTCATTGCCGCCCAGACCGTTGATCTGATCGCCAGCACTGCGCGCGGTGAGCCGGTCGGCGCCGCCGCTGCCATAGCGCATCGGATCCGGCGCCTCCGCCGGGGGCAGCATGCGATCGGCAAAGACAAAGCCATCCGCAAAGAGATCCGCCGCATCCAGACTGTCGCCATCGCGGCTTTGCACCACAACCTCGGTGCGGCTGCCATCCGCCGCCTGATGGGTGAGCGTGGCGCCATCGCTGCGGCTGCGGATCTGCAGCCCCTCAAGACTGCGCAGCCCGTCAAACCCCGACAGATCCAGACTGTCCTGACCCGCCTCGAAATCCGTAATGCGCAGGCTGCCACTGCGCCCCTCCTCGGCGGGGCGCAGCACAAAGACATCCGCCCCCGCCCCCCCGCTCAGCACCGCGCCGATGCCACCGGCCAGCACATCCGCGCCGCCAGTGCCGCTGATCCGGCCGCCTGCGGTGGTGATCACATCGCCCAGCTCTGCCAGCGACAGGGTGAACTGCGACAGCCCTTCGGCACTGCCGGAGCTGGCAAAGATCTGCAGTTCCTCCCCAACCACCGCCGCGGCCAGCGCGGTGACATTCTCCAGCCCCAGCCCGGCATCCTCAGTGCCACTGGCCTGGGCCAGGCTTGTGACATGCACCAGCTGGCCTTCGGGCAGGATCCGAAACAGCGCCAGCCCGTCGTCACTGCCCGCCGCCAGCACCAGCACCTCGCCTGCGACCTCCACCACCTCCAGCGCGGTGATCCCGCCAAAACGGGTCGCGGCCGTATCCAGCACGTGATCACGCAGGCTCATCTGGCCATTGGCCGCCAGCGCAATCAGGCTGAGCGAACCACTGCCCGCCGCCGCAACCACCACCCAGCTGGTGCCAAAGGCGGTGAAGCTTTCCAGCGCGGTGGGCTCCGCCAGCCCCAGCCCATCCGCCGCCCCCAGACTGTCCGCGACGCTCAGCGCGCCAGTGGCAGCATCCACCCGGTAGCTCTGCACCCCCTGCTCAATCCGGTCCGCCAGCAAAAGCAGCTGCGCGCCGCCGCCCAGATCCGCCAGCTCCAGCGCCACCGCGCCGGGGCGGGCGTAGGCCGCCGCCGCGCCAAGGGTGGCGACCTCTGCGCCGGGGGTGCCGCCCACGCCCAGCTGCCAACCGCTCAGCTGGCCCTTGGCCAGACCGTAGATCACCGATCCGCCACCGCTCAGATCCCCCGCCACCGTCGCTGTCAGCCCGGCAGCACCCGCGCCCGGCAGACTGGCCTGCTGCTGCGCCGACAGCTGGCCATTGCCGCCGATCTGGTGAAACGCCAGCGCGCTGCGGGTGCTGCCCTCCACCAGCAGACGTGTTTCGCCGCCGATCTCGGCCAAGGTCGCCTCGCCCCCCGCCAGCCCCAGCGCGCGATGATACAGGCTGTCGCGCAGCACCGGCGCACCGCCACCCAGACTGTAGCTGGCAATGCCGCCATTGAGCCCGCTCACCGCAAATAATTGCACCGCGCCATTGGCCGCCTGATGGAGTTCCAGATCGCGCAGATCGCTGTCCAGCAGGTGATCATTGGCCCCGAACCGTCCTGCAAACTGTAGATCCATCCTACTGCTCCCGCGCTGTGTCATCACCCGACCCGTCGGGGCGATTGCCCGGGGTCGAGATCAACCCTCACGGGTGGTCACGGCGGTAGAGCGGACGGGAATGGGGCAGAAACGCGGAGATTGTTTACATATTGAAGACAATCCCTGTGGTTCCGGCATGAGAAACAATCCCCGCGCAGGTGTTGCGCAGGCGGCGCGCGCGCTCTTAGGGGGTGGGTGATGTGGTTGCGGCAGGATGGCGCCATCCCCCCGTGATCAGGAGCCGCCAGAATGTCAGAGAGTTTGCCACAGACCCTGCCCGAAACCTCGCCCCGCCTTGCCCTGCCCTATCTGATGCCCGCGCAGGCGCAGAAACATGTGACCCATAACGAGGCGCTGCGCATGCTGGATGCGCTGGTGCAGCTGCGCCTTGAAGCGTTTGACGCCACCACCCCGCCCGCAACCCCGGCCGCGGGCGCCACCTATGGGCTGGCCGACAGCCCCGCGGATGCCTGGGCCGGTCAGGGTGGCCGTCTGGCGATCTGGCAGGAGGCTGCCTGGCAGTTTCTGACACCGCAGCCGGGCTGGCGCGCCTGGGTGCCGACGGATCAGGCGCTGCGGATCTGGGATGGCACCGCCTGGGTGCTGCCGCCCCTGACTGGCGACCGGCTGGAACGTCTGGGCATTGCCACCGATGCCGATGCCAACAACCGCCTGTCCCTGCGCAGCCCCGCCAGCCTGTTCAGCCATGATGGCGGCGGCCATCAGCTGAAGATCAACAAGGCCTCAGGCGGTGACACCGCCAGCCTGCTGTTTCAATCCAACTGGGCGGGCCATGCCGAGATGGGGCTGGCGGGCAATACCGATTTCACCGTGAAACTCTCCCCCGATGGCAGCAGTTGGGAGGCCGCCATGGTGCTGAAATCCGCCACTGGGCGGGTCGGCTTTGGCACCTATGATCCCGGCGCCCGTCTGGAGGTCAGCGGCGATGACAACACGCTTCTGGCGCTCACCGCGACGGGCAGCGGGCAGGATTACCTGACCATGCCGGCGATGGCAGCGGCGCGATGTTCCGGCTGAGCCAGAATGGCAACGGCTATTGCGATGGCGCCTGGAGCGGCGGCGGCGCAGATTATGCCGAGTTTTTCGAATGGCTGGATGGCAACCCGGACGGGGAGGACCGGCGCGGGATCTCCGTGGTGCTGGAGGGCGACCGGATCCGCGCCGCCCAGCCCGGCGAGACACCAATGGGGGTGATCTCCACCACCCCGTCCATTCTGGGCAATGATGATGGCGGGCGCTGGCAGGGCCGCAGCCTGCGCGATGGCTTTGGCGCCATCCTGCGCGATGCCGGTGGCGCGCCCTGCCTCAATCCGGCCTATGACCCCACCCGCCCCTACCACAGCCGGGCTGAGCGGGTGGAATGGGATATGGTCGGGCTTCTGGGCCGGTTGCGCCTGCGCGCAGGCCAGCCCACCGATCCCCGCTGGATCCGCCTGCGCGCGCTGCCGCCCGAAGGTCTGGAAGACTGGCTGATCCGCTAGGACCAGGGCGTGCGGGGGGCAGACCCAACCGTCACTTGCGGGCGTAGATGTCCTCGTAGCGGATGATGTCATCCTCGCCGAGATAGCTGCCGGTCTGCACTTCGATGAGAACCATCGGCACTTTGCCGGGGTTCTCCATCCGGTGCACTGCGCCCAGGGGGATATAGACCGACTGGTTTTCGCTCACCAGCTGGACGCTGTCATCCACCGTCACCTTGGCGGTGCCTTCCACCACGATCCAATGTTCCGACCGGTGGTGATGGCTCTGCAGGCTGAGCGCCGCCCCGGGATGCACATGGATACGTTTCACCTGGAACCGCTCGCCCACCACCAGGCTCTCAAACCAGCCCCAGGGGCGGTGATCCTTGGGGAAAGCCTCGGCCTGGCGGGCGGATTGTGCCTTCAGTGCGCTGACCGCCTGTTTGACGTCCTGCGCGCGGGAGGCATCGGCCACCAGCACCGCATCCGGCATCGCCACGGCGATCACATCCTTCAGCCCGATGCCGACAACCTCCAGCCCGTCATCCTCCGAGCGCAGCAGGCTGTTGCGACACTCAATGGCCGTCGCGCGCCCCTGGGTGACGATGCCATCGCCATCGGGGCCGCTTTCACGCCAGACCGCATCCCAGCCACCAAGATCGGACCAGCCGCCCGCATAGGGCACCACCGCGAGGTTGTCGGCCCGCTCCATCACCGCATAGTCGATGGAGATATCCGCCGCCCCGTCCCAGGCGTCCGGGTCCAGTCGCAGAAAGCCAAGATCAGGTTCGCCCTTGTCCACCGCGCCCTGCACCGGCGCCATCAGATCCGGCGCATGGGCCTCAAAGGCGGCGATGATGGCTTTGACCGAAAACAGGAAGATGCTGCGGCATTCCACAGGAACTGCCCGGAGGCCAGCATATCCTCGGCGGTGGCGAGATCCGGTTTTTCGACAAACCGTTTGAGCCCGATCACCTTTGGGCTGAAATCACCGGGATCGCCATCCAGTTCGAGATAGCCATAACCGGTTTCAGCCCGGTCCGGTTTGATCCCGAAGGTGACCAGCTGGCCTGCGCGCGCCGCCGACTCTGCCGCTGCCACCGCCGCGCGAAAGGCCGCCGCATCGGGCACCACATGATCCGAGGGCGCCACCAGCATCAGCCCCTCCGGATCGCGCGCCCGCAGCCAAAGCGCCGCCGCCAGCACCGCAGGGGCGGTGTTGCGCCCGGCCGGTTCGATCAGAATGGCGCCGGGATCAATGCCCGCCTCCGCCAGCTGTTCGGTGACGATGAAACGGAAATCCGAATTGGTCAGCACCATCGGGGCGGCAAATCCTTCGCCCGACAGGCGCAGGGCGGAGGCCTGAAACAGCGTGGTCTCCCCCACCAGGGGGACAAATTGCTTTGGATAGCTCTTACGCGAGAGCGGCCACAGCCGTGTGCCGGAGCCGCCGCACAGGAGAATGGGGGTGATCATGAGCTGTCCCTTTCCGACCGGTCTCTGGGTTCTAGTCTGACCCGTTTGAGGCAAATGTCTGCCCGGTTTTCGGGCCATCTCCCTGTCTTTTCTGGACCTTTTTTGCGGCGATGGCCAGCAGGCAGGTTATTTGCTGCGCAGGCTGGCCTGATCCTGCGCGCGGTACCACGCATAGGTCTGGGCGATCCCGTCGCGCAGCGCGATCTTCGCCTGCCAGCCCAGACGCGCCAGCCGCGAGACATCCATCAGTTTGCGCGGGGTGCCGTCGGGCTGATCAGGATTGGTGCGGATCTCACCGTCAAAGCCCACCACATCGGCCACCATCCGGGCCAGCTCCAGGATCGAGATATCCTGCCCGCAGCCGACATTGATATGGCTTAGCATCGGGCTGGTTTCACGCCGGTAGGTCGCCGGATCCAGATCCAGCACAAACAGCGAGGCCGCCGCCATGTCATCCACATGCAGGAATTCGCGCCGGGGCGTACCGGTGCCCCAGATCGTCACATGATCCTCGTCGGCCCGCGCCGCCGCATCAAAGCGACGGATAAGCGCTAGGCAGAACATGGCTGTTTTCGGGGTGAAAATTATCCCCCGGCCCATAGAGATTGGTCGGCATCACCGAGCGGTAATCGCGGCCATATTGGCGGTTGTAACTCTCGCAGAGCTTGATGCTGAGCGATCTTGGCAATGGCATAAGGCTCATTGGTGGCCTCCAGCACATCGCTCAGCAGCGCCGCTTCGGCCATCGGCTGCGGGGCGTGTTTGGGGTAGATGCAGCTGGATCCCAGCTGCAACAGCCGCTCAACACCCTGTTGATGGGCGGCATGGATCACATTGCATTCCATCATCAGGTTTTCGTAGATGAACTCCGCCGGATAGGCGTTGTTGGCATGAATGCCACCCACTTTGGCCGCTGCCAGCACCACCTGATCGGGGCGTTCTGCGGCAAAAAAACCCTGCACCGCCGCCTGATTGGTCAGATCCAGTTCGGCGCTGGTCCGGGTGATCAGCTGAATGTCTGCCCCCGCATCCTGACGCGCCTGCAAGCGGCGCAGGATGGCGCCGCCCACCATGCCACGATGGCTAAGCCACATAGATTTTTACAGCGCTGGTGCCCATGGTCTCAGCCCTCTGTGCTGACCGGCAGATCCATGCCGTGGTCTTTCAGCAGGGCGTGGCGGCGGGCGGTTTTGAGGTCTTCGCGCACCATTTCGGCGCACATCTCTTGGGTGGTGATTTCCGGCTCCCAGCCCAGTTTTTCCTTGGCCTTAGAA
The DNA here is from genome assembly GCF_045040595.1 of Phaeobacter sp. BS52. Taxonomy (NCBI): domain Bacteria; kingdom Pseudomonadati; phylum Pseudomonadota; class Alphaproteobacteria; order Rhodobacterales; family Roseobacteraceae; genus Phaeobacter; species Phaeobacter sp. BS52. The sequence goes on from NZ_CP090663.1 coordinate 12,299, forward strand.
GGATCGCCCAGCAGTGTCTCCACCTCGGCGGGGCGGAAATAGCGCGGGTCAATGCGCAGCACCACATCGCCCACTTTCAGCGCCGGGGCCATATCGCCCTCAATCGCGGTCACCGTGGCAATTTCCTCGACACCTGCGCCCGAAAACGCCAGCGTCAGCCCCAGCTCCTGCGCCGACCAGGTGATGAACTGGCGCACCGAATATTGCTTACCGGTGGCAATCACAAAATCCTCAGGCGCCTCCTGCTGCAGCATCATCCACTGCATGCGCACGTAATCCTTCGCGTGGCCCCAGTCACGCAGCGCGTCGATATTGCCCATATACAGACACTCTTCCAGACCTTGGGCGATATTAGCGAGACCGCGGGTGATCTTGCGGGTCACGAAGGTCTCGCCCCGGCGCGGGCTCTCGTGGTTGAAGAGAATGCCGTTGCAGGCATAGATGCCATAGGCCTCGCGGTAGTTGACCGTGATCCAGTAGGAATACAGCTTGGCCACCGCATAGGGCGAGCGCGGGTAAAACGGCGTGGTCTCGCGCTGCGGGGTTTCCTGCACCAGACCATAGAGCTCAGACGTGGAGGCTTGATAGAAGCGGGTCTTCTTCTCCAGCCCGAGAAAACGGATCGCCTCCAGCAGGCGCAGGGTGCCGATGCCATCCACATCGGCGGTATATTCCGGCGCCTCAAAGCTGACCGCCACATGGGACTGCGCGCCGAGGTTATAGACCTCATCCGGCTCAATCTCGCTCAGCAGCCGGGTCAGGTTCGACGTGTCGGTCAGATCGCCGTAATGCAGTTTGAACCGGGCATGATCCACATGGGGATCCTGATAAATGTGATCCACCCGCTGGGTGTTGAACGACGACGCCCGCCGCTTCAGCCCATGCACCTCATAGCCCTTCTCCAGAAGAAACTCCGCAAGGTAGGACCCATCCTGACCCGTTACACCGGTGATGAGGGCTTTTTTCATCTGCTATCCTTAAATCTTATGCGGCTTAGCCGCGGTTTGGCACCTGGGCGCGGGGTGGCCTCAGCTTAAAACATGTTGCGGCGGAGTGGCAGCCGATTTTCCGCCCCAATCCCCCCGGCATCCCCTCCTGTCCGGATTGGCAGGCGGGGTGCGAGATCCAGGCTGGCAGGCTCAGCTTTCGCGGAAAGCCCGGTTGAGATAATCGGTGAAGGGCTGCACCAGATAGGCAAAGGGCGTGCGACTGTTGGTCTGGATGAAGGTCTCCACCGGCATCCCCGGCACCAGCACATTGCCCTCGGGCAGGCGGGCGGCCTCGCCTTTGTTCAGCCGCACCTCCACCACGTAGTAGCTGCGCCCGGTCTGCGGATCGATGAAGGAATCTGCCGAGATGGTGCTCACCGAGCCAAACAGCGTCGGCGTGGTGCGCTGGTTGAAGCTGGAGAAATTCAGGCTGACCTTCTGATTGAGATAGACCTGATCAATATCCGAGGGCGCCACCTGCGCCGAGATCACCAGAGGCTGGCTCTGCGGGATCAGATACATCAGCGGATCCGCCGCCCGGATCACCGATTTGCGGGCAAAGACATTGAGGTCATAAACCACCCCCGCCACCGGCGCGCGCACCTCCAGCCGGGACAGCCGCTGCAGGATCACATTGCGCCGCTCGATCAGCTCCAGCTCACGCACCTGAAGATCGCGCAGGGTGGTGATCGCCTCTTCGCGCCGCGCGCTTTTCTGGTTGAGGATCTCCAGACCCAATTCGGTGACCTGCCCTTCGGCCTGGGCCTTCTGGGCGGTCAGCGCCCCGGCCTGACCGCGCAGCCGCGACTGTTCACGCTGCAGGGACAGCACCCGGCTGGACTGCGCCAGCCCCTGCGACAGCAGGCTCTGCTGGTTTTCCAGCTCCTTGCCGATCAGCACCAATTGTTCCTGCAGGGCCGATTGCTGCGCCTCGATCCCGTCGATCTGGCTCTGGATCTGGCCGATACGTTCCTGCAGGCGGCTGATGCGGGCCCGCAGATTGACCAGGCGCGCCTCAAACAGGCGTTTCTGCCCGTTGATCAGCTCTTCGGTCTGCACATGGGTGCCCTTCAGCTCAAACAGCAGCTCGGCAAAAGTGATCTCTTCGGCCTCATCCCGTTCGGCGCTATAGCGGCTGCGCCGGGCCAGGGTTTCGGCCAGCTGGCCTTCGACGATCTGACGGTCGGCCAGCAGCTCCGACGGCTCCAGCCGCAGCAGCAGCGCGTCTTCCTCAACCAGATCGCCCTCGCTCACCAGCACCTCATCGACAACACCGCCATAGGGGTGCTGCACCACCTGCCGGTTCTGTTCCACCTTGATGGAACCGGAGGCAATCACCGCGCCGGAGATTTCTGCCGTGGCGGCCCATTGGCCAAGGCCGCCGACCAGCAGCCCCATGGCCAGCAACCCGGCAATGGTCAGCCCCCGGATCGGGTAGGATTTGGATGTATCGCTCATGATTTTGCCTCTGCCTGCTTTGGGGCTGGCTGTTTCTGGGGGGGCGTGGATTGCGCCGGTGTAGACGGTGTCGTTGCGGACGGGGCGGCAGCCTGTTGCTGGGCCGCGCGGCTTCGAGGCCTGCTGCTGGGCCGGTTTCTTCTGCGCCATCTGCGGGTTCTGCAGATGCTCTCCCAGCACCGCATCCTTGGGACCAAAGGCGCGCTGGGTGCCATTGTCCAGGATCAGGATCAGGTCACAAAGCTGGATCGCCGCCGGGCGATGCGCCATGATGATCACCGCGCGCCCGTCCTTCTTGGCATGGGAGACCGCCAGGTTCAGCGCCTGGCTGCCCTCATTGTCGAGATTTGAATTCGGCTCATCCAGCACCAGCAACACCGGATCGCCATAAAGCGCGCGCGCCAGCCCGATACGCTGCACCTGCCCGCCCGACAGCCGGTTGCTGGCCACCCGCACCGGCGTGTCATAGCCCTGCGGCAGGGTCAGGATCATATCATGCACCGCTGCCTTGCGCGCCGCCGCCACCACCTGATCGGGGTCCGGCATCATCGACAGGCGGGCAATGTTTTCGGCAATGGTGCCATCAAACAGCGTCACCTGCTGCGGCAGATAGCCGATATAGCTGCCCAGATCATCCATGTCATATTGATTGAGCGCCGCCCCATCGAGCCGGATCTTGCCCGAGACCGGATGCCAGACCCCGATCAGCGCCCGTGCCAGCGAAGATTTCCCCGCCCCAGAAGCGCCGATCACCCCCAGCGCCTGACCGGGCTGGAGATTGAAATTCAACCCCTGCAAGGCCAGGCTTGGCCACCTGCCCCGGCGCCACCGGCGGCACCAGAGCCACGCCCTGCACCTCCAGTTTGGCCGCCGGGCGGGCCAGTTTCATCGGCGCCGGGCGTTCCGGGGTTTCGGTCAGCATCTGCGCCAGACGCTCCTGCGCCTGCATGGCCCGCTGCACCAGCGCCCATTGTCCGATCAGCGTCTCGATCGGGGCCAGCGCCCGCCCCATGATGATCGACGAGGCAATCATCACCCCCGGCGTCAGCCCTTCGGTCAGCACCAGATAGGCACCCGTGCCCAGCATCGCCGATTGCAGCGCCAGCCGGAAGGTGCGGGTGGCCGTGCTGAAGCCGCCGGTCATATCCGCCGCACTCAGCTCCGACCCCACCGCCTGGCTGCGCAGCATCCGCCATTTGGCAAAGGCCGCGCGGCGCATCCCCAGCCCCTGGATCAGCTCCGCATTGTTGCGCATCCCGTCGGAAACCTGATGCGCCGAAGCCGCCATCATGCTTGCGTTTTCCACCGCCGCCTTGGAGATCATCTGATTGGCCAGCGCAAAAACCACCAGCACCGCGCCCCCGATCAGCGCCAAAAGCCCCAGCAGCGGATGAAACACCGCAATCAGCCCCAGAAACAGCGGCGTCCAGGGCAGATCAAAGAACGCCGACACGATGGGCGAGGACAGCGCCTTCTGCATCGCTTCCAGATCCCGCAGCCCCACTTTGGCGATGTCGTCATTAAACCCCGCCGCCGATTTGTCCTGCACCGCGTTGAACACCCGGGTTTCCAGCTGGTCATGGAACCGCGCCCCGACCCGCGCCAGGATCCGGCCGCGCACATAGTCCAACACCCCCATGATCAGGAACAGGAACCCCGCCAGCACCGTCAGCGCCACCAGCGTCTCCAGCGAGCGGCTGCCCAGCACCCGGTCATAGACCTGCATCATATAGAGCGGGCTGGTCAGCATCAGCAGATTGGCAAAGAAGCTGAACACGCCAATCAGCCAGAAGGCACCGCGATTGCCCCTGCGGGCCTTGCGGATCTCACCCAGGCCGGACTTATGCCCGGATCCGGAATGCTGTGCAGAGGTGCGTGCCATGACATATTGCCTTTGTCGGGGGCGCCCGGAGGGGCACCCGAAAGTAAGAGGACCAAAAGACCCGGCCACCCGCAACAGAGATCTGGACAGGCTGGACCGGGGTCAGGGGCGGATATGCCCGGACAGGCCCGGATGCACAATGGCTCCCTGCGGCACCGACGTCCGGACATCTTTGACAGGGTCAAAAGCACAGCCGTCAGAGGCTTGTCAAACAGCTCCCTCCGCCCCCGCAACAATAGCCGACAGGCGCGGCGGGTCGGCATCACCCGCCAAACTCAAAACCCAGACTCCAAATCAGGCTCAGAAGCTGATCCGGAACTGGCCCCGCATCTGCCGCCGCCATCGGCAGACCCTCGCCTCCCCATCGGCGGGCACCCCCGCCACAGACCCCCGCAAACCCCGCCGCTCCGCCCTGCTCAGATTGACATCCGCCCCCCCCCTTCGCTAAGGCCCGACAGCGCATTCGGCACCTACCGACCAAACTGGAGCAAGCCCTTATCATGTCACAGGTTTCCTCTCAGCCCTCCGGCAGCAGAACCGTTGCCGAGACCGCGTTCGAGGCCCGGTTTTCCCCCCGGCTGGTGGCGGCAGAGACCTATCACGATCCCAATGACGTGATCCTGTTCATGCATATTCCCAAGACCGCAGGCATGTCGGTGGGCAAGGCGCTGCAGGCGGCCTTTGACATCTTTCATCCGGTCTCCTGGGAGAACACCAACCAGTCCTTCCGCAACAAGACGCGCAAGGCGCTCTACCGGCGCAGCGATGAGGCCAACCCCTGCCGTCAGGTGCTGATGGGGCATTTCGCCTGGTCTGACGTGATGTATTGGCGCCATCAGGAACTGCCGCTGAAATGTGCCACCATCATCCGCGACCCGCTGGATCGCTTTGTCTCCAACTACCGTTACAACACCTCCGAAAAACACCCGCAGCACGAAAGCTTCGCCGCGCGCTATCCGACGCTGGAATCCTATGCCCGCGTGCTGCCTTATGATTATCAGCTGTCGCTGATGGCCGGGGCCTTCTACTCCTTTGACCACGCGCTGGAGAAACTGAACGCCGCCTACAGCTTTATTGGTGTCACGGAACATCTGGGCGCCTCGCTGCAGCATTTCCGCCGCAGCCATGGGCTGGCGGAGCTGACCGAGCACCGCGAGAACACCGGCACCAAGGCCAAAGCCGCCGAGGACATCCCCGATGCGGTGCGCAATCTGGTGGCCGAGAAAAGCCGCAACGACGCCCGGCTGCATCAGCTGGTGAGCCGCTGCTACGGCTGAGCCGCGGCGCGCCCTGCCTCAAGCCTCTGCCTGAAACCTCTACTTGAGGCCCCTGCCAGAGAATCCCCGTCTCCCCCGACGTCTCTCCCGATGCCTTCCCCGATTCCATGCCGATTCCACCCGCCCACTGCGGGCGGCCACAGCCCTGCGCTGTGGCGCAGAGATTCTCCGGCCACCCCCCTGCCCTTACGTCAAATCTGACCGGTTTGAGCGGGATTTTCCCCGCCTCGGGGCGCTACCACCTTCATACACCGAAGGTGGTAGTGTGGAGATAGTGATATTTTACCCTGCACACTGCCAGAAATGAGGGGGTAAAAAGCGGATTAATTTAAATCGCACTCTTATTCTCGCGAATGAGAAGTGAAAGAAATCGCACCGCTCTTTTAAAACGTCGGGGCGGAATGTTGAAAAATGAAAACCCGCTTCGGCCAGGGTGGCAAAAACCACACACCTTCAGGGAGAGGGAATGGCATGGGTCAGGTATTCCCTACCCTTATAAGATGTATTAAGAAAGAGTTAACAAAATGCGCAGGCGCTTCGCAAAACGTCAAGTTTACCGGCGAAATCACACATAAAACCGCCATAGCTCACGCAGGCCCGCCGCAACGCACCCCCAATCGGGCAAGAAATTTGCAAAAAGACCCCGCCTTTTCAACCCCTAAAATGGTTAAATTCGCTGCAAGCCGCCCGTTTCCCACAACGGGGCAGCGTGGCACGCAGGGCACGATTTCGACATCCCCGCAATTCCTGAGCCCGCCTGCGCAAGTTTCCTTGACAATAGACACCCATCCAGAGAGACAGAGAGCGGTAAAACCTTTGCGGGCATAAGGCAGGCGCGTTTGTTCGCAGAAATCGACGAGCATTACTACGGAGTAGAAAATGGCTAATATCAATGTAGCGACCGGTGTTGTCTTTGAAGGCGGTACAACTGGTGACGACGCAATCACCCTGACCGACGCAATCGGCGCAAACAACGCAACCGGCAACGGCGGCGCAGACACGCTGACACTGACCGACGCAGCAGACACTTTTGTCGCACAAGTCGCCACCCTGGCGTATGACGAAGGGACCGATACCTGGACTGTTTCCGGTGCATCGCTGACCGGAGGCTTCACCTCTGTTACTCTGTCTGACGGCGTGACCATCGAAGCAGGCGTTGCCTCCGAAGGCATCATCCAGCCCGCAACTGTCAACAGCGGCGCAGCAGCGACCCTGACCACCATCAACAGCTACGACTGGGACGGCGCAGACGCGGCTGTCAATGCTTTCACCGCGGCATCTATCGTCAGCGTTGATGGCCAGGATATCGCCACCGTTGGTGCAAACTTTGTCAACGCGGATGGCGCTTTCTCCGTGAACAGCGCTGCTGAGCAAGTGACCTTCACTGCAAACACTGCAGCGATCGCCGCACAGGGCAACGTCGGCGACACCGCGTCCTTCTCCTACGAAGTTGTTGTGGCAAACGCGGCTGGTACCGAAACCCGCACCGTAACCGTGACCTACGAAGCAACCATCCCCTTCACCACCGGTGACGACACATGGAACGCTTCCGAAGGTGCCGCAAGCATCGACGAGAACGGAACCACCGATGAGGGTAACGACACCTTCAACGGCGACGATCAGGACAACACCATCACCGCAGGTCTCGGCAACGACACCATCATTGGCGGCAATGGCGACGATGTTCTGGCAGGCGGTGACGGCGTCAACGTGATCCGCGGTGGCAACGGCGACGACGTGATCACCAACGGTGACGACGACGGCAGCACCCTGGGCGGTGGCGCAGGTGCAGACGACATCACCGGCGGCAACGGCGCTGACACCATCTTCGGTGGCAACGGTGACGACAATGACCTCGACGGTGGCGCAGGCAACGATGTCATCAACGGTGGTGCAGGCGACGATACCCTGGTTGGCGGCGCAGGCGACGACACCCTGAAGGGTGGCGACGGCGACGACAGCCTGACCGGCACTTCCGGTGCCAACGAACTGCGTGGCGGTGCAGGTACCGACACCGTGACCGGTGGTACTGATGCAGACATGATCTACACCAGCCTCGGCGGCGACCAGCTGACCGGTCTGGCTGGCGATGACACCTTTGTCCTGAAAGCGGGCACAGGCGCGACCACCATCACCGACTTCGGCACAGGCGCTGACAAACTGAACGTGGAAGAGCTGGGTTACAACGACCTGGACGACGTTCTGGCAGTTGCTTACGAAACCGACGCTGGTGTCACCATTGCGATCGATGCGGACACCACAGTTCTTCTGAGCACGCTGGACCTGACCGATCTGGCCGCAGCGGACTTCGACTTCGCCTAATTGGCGCTGTCACATGTCTTCGGAAAGGCCCCGCGTTGCGGGGCCTTTTTCTTTTGCGCGGATCTGATGACCCGCGCGCGCATAAAAAATCCCCCCGCAATCTCTTGCGGGGGGGATGCCAGATCAATAATCGGCCTGCGGCAGCCTAAAGCCGATCTTCCGGGTTCAGCGGATCCAGCGGCAGCTCCCGCGCCGCCATTTCCGCCTGCGCCCGCGCCTCCAGATCCGCCAGCACCTCAGGCGTCACCACCGCGTCGCCTTCCAGCCCCTCGCCATTGCCCTGTTCCGGATAACGGCTGAGGTCACAGTCAAAAAACATCTCCGGCCCCTGCGGATCATAGCGCGCTGCCAAGGCCCGGTTGATCGCGTCAAACCGCGCCAGAAACGCCGCCGCCTCTGCCCGCGCGGGCATCAGACGGCCATCATCCGGCAGCTCCTGCACCGCCTCGGCAAAGCTTTGGCGCGGATAGCCACGCTGGCGCAGCCACAGCCCCGCCAGCAACTGGCTGCGCGACCAGGCCGCGTTTTCCTGCGGCAGCTCCGGCGGCGGCGTCAGCCCCACCAGATGGTAGAAATCCAGCACCGTATCGCCGCCCACCAGATCGCCACGCTGGAACCGGCGCACGGTGACATTCTCGGCCCCGAACACCTGCTCCCAGCGCGCCAGTTTGGTGGCATAGTCGAAATAGCGCATCATATGCGGCTGAAACTCCGGCAGCCCCTGGATCTGCGCGCCGTAAAACTGATAGGCCGCCCGCCCCATCACCACCTGTTTGCGGTGCGACAGCGCCAGCGCGTCCTGACGGCGCAGATAGGCCACCACGCTGATCTCATCGAAATGGGTCAGCAGCTGCTGGCGCAGCGCCTCCAGATCCGCGACATCCATCAGCCAGAACAGCATTTCACTCGACAGGATACAGTCACCATGGCCGCGATGATCGGCATCCGCCATGCGCCGCTCCAGAAACGGCCAGCGCAATTCGGTGTGCATCCCCGCGCCCATGCCATGGCAGCGCACCAGCGGATTGAAATCCACCCGCGGGCGGGCATGCAGATAGCTCCAGCGGCCCAGGGTCTTGTCGCTCTGCCCCTGTCGCAGCGCGGTCTGCAGCGAGGTCGACCCGGTCTTATGCGAGCCGATATGCAGCCACAGCCGACGGGTCATGCCGGGGCCTTGCCTTTTGTCTTGCGTTTGGCGGCAGCAGGCTGGGGTGTCTCGCTCTGGCTCTGAGGCGCGGCTTGCGCCGCCGCCAGCGTATCGCGATAGAGCCGGTCCAGCACCTCGCGCGCCGACGGCTCATCCTGCAAGGCCTGCATCCGGGCGCGCTGGCCAGTCTCCACCGCCTCGGCAAAGCCCTCCTCGCGCAACAACCGCTGCACCACCGCGACGCTGTCGCGCACCGCCTGCAGCGGCGACCAGGCCACCAGCGTTTCCGGCGGGCAGATCTCAGCCTGCGCCCCCACCTCGGAGCAGATCGGCACGCAGCTAGGCCTCAATCGCCTCATAACAGACCAGCGCCAGCCCTTCGTTCGACGACGGCACCAGAAGGATATCGCTCTCGCCCAGGAGGGTCGGCACATCGGTGCCCGCAGGATGCAGATGCACCACATCCGTCAGCCGGTAGCGGGTCAAAAGATGTTCCACCGCGCCGCGATAGGGCCCCTCGCCCACCATATCAAAGCGGAATTCCACGCCGTTGCGCTTGCCCCAGGCGCGCAGCCGCCGGATGATCGACAGCGCCACCACCGGGCGTTTCTGATGCACCATCCGCCCGACAAAGGCGACCCGGCAGCGGCTCTGCCCGGCCTTGATGCGCACAGGCGCCACCTCCGCCCCGCGGCGGCTGTCATCCAGCAGACGTCCCAGCACCAGCTTGCTGCCATAGACCCGGAACTGCTCCTTGTAGAAGCGTTCCAGATCGCCGCTGATCACATGGTGATGATCGATGTAATTGCTCCAGACGCCCGAGATCCGCGGATAGCCGCCGTCGGCGTATTCCACGATATGGGTGCTGTCGATATTGACCACATGCGGATGGCGCAGCTTGATCGTGGGCAAGGCATCATAGAGCGGCACGCAGTGATGATTGTGGGTGAGGATGATGTTTTCCTGCGCGATCAGCTGGCTGACAAAACCGCTGGTCTGGCTGCGCGGCAGGTAACGGTCGGTGCGGATCAACTGCAGGCGCGGATCATCGGGCAGTTTCGCCAGCAGCCGTTCGGGCCCCTGCTGACCCACCATGACAAACACCCGCAACCCGGCGTCCAGCGCCCATTGAATGCTGTCGATGCCAAGGCTCTCGGCACCGCCCACATCCAGCCAGTGCAGCCCGATCAGGATCGCCGGATCCTTGCCGCCATGGCGCCCCTCAGGGGCCATTTTCTGGGTTTCAAAGATGCCGCGCGAACAGGCCAGACGGGAGAATTTATGCCGGGCGGGCAGTTTGCGGAACCGCCGCGCCTCGATCTGATATTTCATCTGTTCCGCCAATATCGGCGAGAGCGCATGAATGGCCCGGTATTTGCGCGGCCGTTTGTGCCAGGGCACGCCGCCAGCACTTTCGCGCACCGCCACCTGGCGCGGCGAGGGAATGGTGACAAACACCCGTTTGCCCGGCAACGCCGGGGTCTCCTGCGGTCCGGTGCGCAGGTTGCCGATATAGGTCAGCGCCATCATCTCGGCGCCATAGGCCATCTCCTGCGGCTGCACCGCCGGGGTCGGCAGCTTGGCCTTTTCCCACCACATATGGGTCTCGACCGGGGTCTCGGGATAGAGCGTTTCATAGATGAAACGGATCTGCGCGATCTCCTGATCGATATACTCTCTGTCCTGGGACATGGGGGCTCCTGCCTCGTGCTCTGTCTGCCTGCCTGTCGGCTTGTGCGATCTGTGGGGAACGGGCCTATATAGACGCCGTTTTCAGATGCTGGGTTTCAGACGTCCTGTTTCAGACGCCGGTGTCGGGATCGGGGCGCACGATGGGCGGATTAAAGGAACAGCCCTGCCAGATCGCCTTATAGACCTCGCGGCGCAGGGATTTTTCCACATTGCCCTGGCGCATCTGCTAAGCGCACCCCGCGGGCAAAGACAGCCACCCCGGCCCAGCCCTGTTCACGGCGGCGGAACGACGCCTCATTGCGCGCGCCATAGCGGAATTTCCAGATATTGGCTTGGTTCACCAGCGAATAGTTCACGCCCTTGTTTTCCGGCACATCATGGACCACCACACTGTTGGGGCAGTAGATGCCAGGATAGGATTTGGCGATCCGCTGGGTGTATTCGGCATCATCGTACCAGATGAAATATTCCTTGATCGGAAAACCGTGTTTCTGGATCGCCCAACGCGGCACCAGCACCGAAACAAAGGAACAGGATCCGACCAGGAAATAAGGCGTCTCGGGGCTGTAGAACCGCGGCCAGTCCCAGACCGTCGAAGGCGTGTTCATCTCGCAGAGATCGCCATTGGTCCATTTCACCGCCGAACAGGCAAAAGACGGCCGCCAGGTGAACCGCGCCTCGAAATCCTTGATGCCGGTCAGCAGCAGCTCGATGGCATTGGGCTCTGGGTAGGCATCATCATCGCTGAACCAGATGTAATCATAGCCTTCCTCATAGGCCACCCGCGCGCCCTCGTAAAAGCCGCCAGCGCCGCCGATGTTTTCCGGCAGCCGCACATGCTGAAACCGGGGGTCGTCCTGTTGCAGTTGGGTCAACCAGCTGCCGGTCTCATCGGTGGAGGCATTGTCGATCACAAAAACCCGCTCCGGCAGGCAGGTCTGCGTCTGCAGGGCCGCGATCACGCGCTTCAGCTTGTCCAGCCGGTTGTAGGTCACGATGACCGCAGCAAGGGAGGAACGGATATTCATGGCTGATCCTTCTGTGGCGCAGCGCCTGCGGCGGCATCTGCGAGGACGCGCGCGGGCGGTGACGGTGGTGTCTGGGCTCGGCGTGTCAGATGTGGGTGTGGCGCTCTGGGTGGCGGGAGAGGCTGCGGTATCGGATCCGGCAGGCATCTCTGCATCCACCTCAGGCTCCAGCGGATCGCCATTTTCATCCAGCCCCAGACGCGCGTTCTTGTGCCGTTCGATATCCTTGATCCGGTGGCTGTGGAAATAGGAGGGCCATTTGCCCTGCCGCTCCAGCATGCCTTCGATGATCTTGGCCATGACGGTCAGGTTGCGCAGATGTTCGGGGCTGAAAAACTGGCTCGGATCCAGCGAGGGCGCGCGCGGGGCGGATTGTTTTTCCATGTCACGCAGCGCATTGCGCAACAGCGGCTTAGCCGCCGAAGAATTCGGCATCCATAACCTCGGCATCGCAGCGATAGGCGGCGGTGGCGGCCTCGGCCAGATCGCGTGCCATCACCAGTTTGCGCACCTTGGCCTCGCTGTCGCCGCGCGAGCGGTCCAGCTGGCGCGACAGCTCCCAGCCCAGCGTATGGCGCAGCCAGGGTCCTGTTCCTGAAACTGACCTTGCAGGAAATACATCAACGCCAGCTCGCGCACGGTCATGGCCTGGTTTTCCGGCTCGAATTCCTCCACCGTGCAGGGCCGCCCGTCAAAGGCCACCTCGGCAAAATCATCCAGCACCGAGCCGTTTTTCAGCTCCTTGCGGATCATCGGGCGCAGGGTGAAATCCTCGCCGAACAGCTGGCGCCACTGGGCAAAACGTGGCGCGTAGTGAAAGCGGCCGTTTTGCAGATTGTGGTCAAAGAACTCCTGCATGCTGCCCCGGTACCAGCCGATCTTGATCTGCTCGGCATAGCTCGACAGGATCCGCTGCGCATGGGGGCGCACATAGGCCACGATATGGATGCGATCGGCGCAGCCGCGAAAGAAGGTCTCGACCAGATCGTGAAATTCCGGTGCCGGGATATTCTCAAACGCCTCGGCAGACAGCACCGCATAATCCGCATCCGAGGCCGCGATCTGAGCGGCCACCTCTGTCAGACCGTCGCGATCCTCCAGATGTTTGGGCAGGGGCGTGCCCTTGCGATAGCTGGTGATAAACCCGGTCAGATAATTGTGGTTCATCTTGGCCGGGTAGAGCAGCTTGGCGTCATGCAGCTGAATGCTCCCCACAGCCAGCGCGTTCTGGATGGTGGTGGTCCCGGTCTTGTGGTCGCCGATGTGAATCACAAGCGTCTTGGGTCTGGCTCCGGTCTTGTCGCTCATCGGCTCCATCTCGTTACTTCATCAGCCTTATTTTCCGGCGCCCAAGCCCTACTCTAACATCCGGTACGGGTCCAGACCAAGCCACCTGCCACAGCCCGCCGATCCGCTCAGAGCGGCGCCACGAAAAACGCAGGCGCCCGGTTGCCTGCCTCCGCCGCCGCCAGAAAGCCGCGCGCGGTGTCCAGCGCCTCGCGGATGGTCACATCCATATCGAGATAGCGATAGGTGCCCAGACGCCCCACAAAGGTGACGCCTTCGGCCTGTTCGGCCAGCGCCACATACTCTCCCAGCAGCGCTTTCTCCTCGACCTGGCGGATCGGGTAATAGGGGATATCCTCCGGCTCTGCGGCGCGGGAAAACTCACGGTAGCAGACCGACCCGTCATGGCTTTCCCAGGGGGCGAAATGCTTGTGTTCGGTGATGCGGGTGTAAGGCACGGATTCCTCGCCGTAGTTCATCACCGCGCAGCCCTGGTAATCGCCCTGATGGGTGAAGCGTTCGAAATCCAGCGTCCGGTACCCCAGCCGCCCCAGCTGGTAGTCGAAATACCCATCCAACGGTCCGGAGTAGAACACATGATCGTAATCTGCCGCCTGCGATTGGTCAAAAACAGTCTCTAACTTGACCGTTATGCCCGGATGATCGAGGATTTTTTCAATCATCGCGGTATAGCCGTTCTCCGGCATGCCCTGATATTTATGGAAGAAGTAATTGTCGTCGTAGTTGAACCGCACCGGCAGCCGTTTCAGGATCGAGGCTAAGCAGCGCGCTTGGCGCCACGCCCCATTGCTTGATGGTGTAGCCCTTGAAAAACGCCTCATAAAGATCGCGGCCCACAAAGCGCAGCGCCTGCTCTTCAAAGGTCTGCGGATCGGTGATGGAGGTGTCGGCCTGCTCTTGGGTGATGAACTCATGCGCCGCTTCGGGGCGCAGGGTCTTGCCAAAGAACTGGTTGATGGTGTGCAGGTTCACCGGCAGCGAGAACACCCCGCGCCGTCCTTCGGGGTCCAGGCTGGTGGTCTTTACCCGGTTTTTATAGGGCAGGAAGGTCTCAAACCCGTTCACATAGTCCCAGACTTCCGCGTCATCCGTGTGGAAAATATGCGGCCCGTAGACATGCACCATGACGCCGGTCTCCGCATCGCGCGCGGTATGGCAATTGCCGCCGATATGGTCGCGGCTGTCCAGCACCGTGATCTTGTGACCTGCTTCGGCCAGATGCCGTCCGATCACAGCGCCCGAAAGCCCTGCGCCCACCATCAGTATATTCACCCCGGCACCCCGTCCTGTTTGCGTCCCCTGCCCTTTTTGTCAAACAATCCAAAAGCATACAAGGATCGGTTTCAGTGCCGACAAAGACCTGCATTTTGCTTTTATATCAGGGCACTACGGGAACACCTCCCGGACATCTCAGCCCCCGTCAGACCGCCATCAGGCGGTGATGCTCGGCAATGGCCTCATCCAGATCGCTGAAATAGCGCAGCTTAGCCATTGTCCAGCACCAGGCTAAGCATTGCAGAACTGGCGCAGCTGGCGCATCGAATGATTGACCAGAATGGCGCTGGAATGGCGCATCCGGTCGGTGAAGATATCGCGGCTCTTGCGCTTGAAGGCGGCATCGCCCACCGCCGTCACCTCATCCACCAGATAGGTGTCAAACTTGATCCCCATGGAGGCGCCGAATGTCAGCCGCGCCCGCATGCCGGAAGAATAGCTGCGCATCGGCATGTGGTAGAATTTGCCCAATTCGGCAAAATCTTCCACAAACCCCACCAGATCATCGGTATCCACGCCGTAAATCCGCGCGATGAAGCGGACGTTTTCCGCGCCGCTCAGATCGCCGTGAAACGACGCCGCCAGCCCCACCGGCCAGGAGATCGACCCGTCGGAGATGATCTCACCATGATCGGGGCGCATGGTGCCCGCCACCAGCTGCAGCAGGGTGGATTTGCCCGCGCCATTGCGCCCCAGAAGCGCCAGCGACCGCCCCGTCGGCAAGGTCAGGTTCAGATTGTCGATGACAACCCGCCGCTCGCCCTTGAGCCAGAAGCTCTTGGTCAGATTTTCAAACCGGATCACCGCCCTGCCCCCTCGACTTAACTGCGATCGCGGATCGAATAGTAGATCAGCGTCAAGATCGACCAGGTCAGCAGCAGGAACAGCCCGGCCAGGGCGGCCAGCACCGCGCGGCGGGGATATTCCGCCTCGGTGGCACGGGTGGGGTTGATATAGGTCGCCAGATAGCGGCTCTGACGGGCGGCATCATCGCGCGCCACCTCCAGCGCCGTCAGCGCCGCACGATAGCTTTCCTCGGCATATTCGCGGTCCACCGTCAGCCGTTCAAACTCGGAAATCAGCGACGGGTAATCCTCCCCGACGCCCCCGGTGTCGGTGTTGTTGGAGGTAAAGGTCTGCCGTTCGATATTGATACGGTCACGAATGACGTCGATATGCTGCTGTGCTTTCTTGATCCGGGGATCTGATGGGCTGACGGAGGCCAGCAACAGATCCTGCTCAATCAGCGCCTCGGCCAGTTGCTGCTGGAGATTGTTCATCACCCCCATGCGGCCTTGGATATCCGCCTCGGGATCGACAATCCGGGTGCGGGTGCGGAATTGGGTCAGCGACTGACGGGCTTCCTTCAGCCGCTCCAGCGCCTCGTCCAGATCGGCGCGGGCATAGCGCATCGCATCGGCGCGCGCCTGTTCGTTCAGCGCATTGATCCGGGTCTGGCTCTCCGCCACGATGGCCTGCGTGATGGCCTGCGCGGTCGCCGCATCAAAGGCCAGCGCCTGCACCTCGATCAGCCCCGAGCCGCTGTCAAAGGAGATGCCGACAATGCGCTGCCAGTACCAGGTCAGATCCTCCAGCGAGGCCTCCGGCCAGAGCGCAAAAGCCCAGTCCCGCGGCCAGAGCGCACTGTAATGCCCCTGCAGATCCACCGCCGCATCGACCGCGGCCACCATTTCTTGGCTCTGGATGAATTCATAGAGAATATCACTGTCCGAGGCGCTGCTGGTGCCTGCAAACTGCGCCAGACCGCCAAGCAGATCATTGGCGCCGCTGCTTTCCTGGCTGCGCACGGTAAAGCCGGCGGTGGAGGCATATTGATCCTCGGCAAAGGTCCAGAGGTAGATCATCACCGCCAGAAGCGGCGCCAGCACCAGCGCCACAAAACTGATCACCAGCCCCCAGTGGCGTTTTTTCATACTGGCGGGCCGCGCCAACGGATAGGCCGGGCGTTGCTCGGCCTCGGCAATGCGCGCCTCCAGCTCGGCCACGGCGGCTTCCGCCTTGCGCGCCTTGCGGCGCACCCGTTTCAGCTGTTTGACAGGATCCGGCACCCGCTGGGCGGGGGCGGCGGCCTCTGCCGCATCCGGGGCGCTGTCCGATGCAGTGGCAGCAGAAGAGGCCGCGGGTGTACCGGTTGCTGTGCTTGCTGCGGTCTCTGCCGCAGCCGCCTCCTCTGATGTCGCCTCATCTGAAGCGGGGCGTCCGGTCAGGGCCGACGGGGGCGTCTGTGTCATGATCAACCTGTCCTGGCCCAAAAGCACCCTGCCCCAAGCCGTTTGTCATTGTCTTTTGTTTCTCTCATAATACCGTTCGCGATCCGCGTTTCACAATGGGTATTCATGGGGTGTTCATGGCCAGCCTGTCTTCTTCTGCGCCCCCGGCTCAGCCCCGCCCGTTAAGCCCGCCAAAGACACAGGGTACGACACAGATATCCGCTCAGACGCCGAGCGCAGATTCCCACCAGCCCCGCCGCCAATCCGCACCAGCGCCACCGCCGCAGCATGGCGACATTGCGCACCGTGGCGGCACTGGTGCTGCGCGAGATGTCGACCCGCTACGGGCGCACCCCCGGCGGCTACCTCTGGGGCATTCTGGAACCACTCGCCGCGATCCTGTTCCTGTCACTGGGGTTTTCGCTGGTGATCCGCACGCCCTCGCTCGGCACCAGTTTCCTGTTGTTCTACGCCACAGGATTTCTGCCATTTAACCTGTATCAGACTCTCTCCGGCACCGTTGCGCGGGCGCTGGCCTATTCCCGCCCCTTGCTGCGCTACCCCGCGGTCACCTGGCTGGATGCGATCCTGGCGCGCTTTGTGCTGAACAGCCTGACCGGGATTGTCATCACCACCCTGCTGATCACCGGCATCCTTGCGGTGATCGACAGCCGCACCGCCATCGACCTGCCGCCGCTGGTCGAAGCCATCACCCTCGCCATGGTGCTGGGACTGGGCGTGGGCTGCATCAATGCGGTGCTGATGGGGCTGTTTCCCTTGTGGGATGTGGCCTGGTCGATCATCACCCGACCGCTGTTTCTGGCCTCCGGCGTGATCTATATCTACGAGGATCTGCCGCCGGTGGCGCAGGACGTGCTGTGGTATAATCCGCTGCTGCATATCACCGGGCTGATGCGCACCGGGTTCTACCCCACCTATAATGCCGATTACGTCAGCCATTCTTATGTGCTGCTGATCGGCCTGGCGCTGACCGCCCTCGGTCTGATCCTGATGCGCCGCTATCACCGGGTGATCCTGAACCGCTGATCTGCGCTTTATTCGCGGGCCTCTGCCAGCACGTCGGCGTGGCTGCGCCCCAGTCGGCGCAACAGCCCGTCCCGCACCGCCAGCCAGGTGAGCCGTAGATAGGCCCGGCGCACACCGGGATGGTGGCGCACTTTCAGAACCCACTTGGGCAGGATCAGCAACAGCACCGGCCAGAACAGCCAGCCCGCCGCCTGCCGGTACAGCAGCAGCAGATTGCGGTGATGGTAATAGACCTTCCACAACGGCCGGAACCGCTGACCGCTGTCGCCCCCGGTGAAGGTGGAGAAATCATGCTCAAACCGCACATCGGCGGCAAAGCAGATGCGCCCGCCCGCCGCACTCAGCCCCAGCGTATAAAGCGCATCATCGCCGTAGATGAACAGCTTTGGATCCGGATAGCCCACCCGCCGCACCGCCTCTGCTGAGATGAAGAACCCCACAAAAGACGTCACATCAATCGCGCTCAGCCCGCCGTCATAGGCGCGGCGCGGAATATGGAACCCATCCCGCCCCTTGCGGGCGGTGGACAGGAAATGCGACAGGCTCCAGAACGGGTTGCGCGAGGGGCGGTTCATCTCGCAGATCTCGCCGCTTGGGAAATAGACCGCCGCCGCCACCGCGTCCCAATGGGCCAGCGCGCCGCTCTGCCCCATGGCATGAAACGCCGCCAGCCCACCGGGTTCCGGGCGGCCATCATCATCCATCACCACCAGCCAGTCTGGTGTATGGGCCTCCATCGCGCGCTGCATTCCCAAGGCAAAACCGCTTAGCCCCGCCCTGATTGGTGGCACTGGTCACCACATCGACACGCGGATGATCCGCCGCCCAGCTTAGCCAGCCAGTCACCGGTCCCATCGTTGGAGGCATTGTCCACCACCACCAGCGACGCCAGCTCCTGCGCGGGACTGTCCAACAGACGCGCCAATGTCACCTTGAGTTTCGCAAGCCGGTTATAAGTGACCACCACCGCCACCAGACGTCCGGCGCCAGCCTGCTGCATATTGGCCTGCATATCAGCCTGAAGCGCAGGCTCGGGGATCAGGGTTTCATTCACAGCGACAGCGGCTCCTGCGGGCGGCGGGGTATTTTGGTTCAGAGCGCAAAGCTCATAAATAGACCGTGCTGTCAATTCACCTGCCGGTTACAGGTCGCTTTCCTGCGCCGCAGGACGCATTGACACCCCGCGCCCAAGCCGCCACCTAAGGGGCATGAAAACCGCTCTTATCACCGGATCGGCTTAGCTTTATCGGCTATCACCTGGCAGACCGGCTGCTGACCGCAGGCTGGCGTGTCATTGGGCTGGATTGCCTCTCGCCCTATTATGATGTCCGCCTGAAGGAGTGCCGCCACGCACGGCTGGCGGAACACCCCGGCTTCATGCCAATCATTGGCAAGCTGGAAGATCCCGACCGCCTGATGGGGCTGTTTGCCACCCATAAACCGGATGCGGTGATCCATCTCGCCGCCCAGGCCGGGGTGCGCCATTCCATCGATGCGCCGCGCGATTATCTTGAGGCCAATCTGATCGGCACCTTTGAGCTTCTGGAGGCCGCCCGCGCCCATCCGCCCGCACATATGCTGATCGCCTCCACCTCCTCGGCCTATGGCGCCAACACCCAGATGCCCTTTGATGAGCGCCAGCAGGCGGATCATCAGATGTCCTTTTACGCCGCCACCAAAAAGGCGGGCGAGACGATGGCCCATTCCTATGCCCATCTCTATGGGCTGCCGACCACGATGTTCCGGTTTTTCACCGTCTATGGCCCCTGGGGCCGACCGGATATGGCGCTGTTCAAATTCACCAAGGCGATGCAGGCCGGTCAGCCAATCGACGTCTATAACCACGGCCGCATGAGCCGGGATTTCACCTATATCGACGATCTGGTGACCGGCATCACCGGGCTGATCGACGCGGTGCCAGGGGATCAGCCGGTCTCGGAACAGGACAATCTCAGCCCTGTCGCACCGTTCCGGGTGGTCAATATCGGCGCCTCCAGGCCAACACCGCTGATGGAGTATATCGCGGCGCTGGAAACCGCGCTGGGACTCCCGGCCGAGAAAAACCTGATGGAGATGCAGGCCGGGGACGTGCCCGCCACCTGGGCCGACACCAGCTTGCTAAGCCAGCTCACCGGCTATGAACCGCAAGTCAGCGTCGCAGAGGGTGTCGCGCGGTTTGTCGCCTGGTACCGGGCGTATTACAACGACGCGGAAGGCTGATCCGGGGCGACAGGCGCCGCTGACCTGTCACCTTTCCCTAAATACTCGCGCCGCAGGCCTCCCGATTTCATAGAAATCGGGATCAAGACACCCCTCAATATTAGGTCAGCACAGTTGACCAAATGTTTCGCGTGCGAAACATTTGGTCCGAACCGGACCTATTTTGCCCACCCCCGTCAGCGGCCCAAAATTCCGGTTCCCGCCCCCCGCGCGCCCGTATATGTCTGATATCCAAAGCCCTCCCCCAAGCGAGGGCCATGAGGCAACAGCAAAGGACCCCCATGCGCATTGCAATGATTGGCACCGGATATGTCGGATTGGTCTCCGGCGTCTGTTTTTCCGACTTTGGCCATGACGTGGTCTGCGTCGACAAGGACGCCGCCAAGATCGCCCGGCTGCAAGCTCGACGAGGTGCCGATTTATGAGCCGGGGCTGGAGGATCTGATGGCCCGCAATGTGGCGGCTGGCTAGCTCTCCTTTACCGATGATCTGGCCGCTGCTGTCGCCGAGGCCGAGGCCGTGTTCATCGCCGTTGGCACGCCGACGCGGCGCGGCGATGGTCATGCCGATCTCACCTATGTGATGGCCGCCAGCGAGGAAATTGCCGCCGCCCTGCAGGGCTATACCGTGGTGGTCACCAAATCCACCGTCCCCCTCGGCACCAACCGGCAGGTGAAACAGGTGATCGCCAAATCCAATCCGGCGGCGGAGTTTGATGTGGCCTCCAACCCGGAGTTCCTGCGCGAAGGGGCGGCGATTGATGATTTCATGCGCCCCGACCGGGTGGTTGTGGGCGTGCAGAACGACCGCGCCGCCGAGGTCATGGCCGAGATCTACCGGCCATTATATCTGCGCGATTTCCCGATCCTCACCACCGATCTCGAAAGCGCCGAGATGATCAAATATGCCGCCAATGCGTTTCTGGCGACCAAGATCACCTTCATGAATGAAATCGCCGGTCTCTGTGAGCGGGTGGGATCCGACGTCAAGGAAGTCGCCCGTGGCATCGGGCTGGACGGGCGCATCGGCAATAAGTTCCTGCATGCCGGTCCTGGCTATGGCGGGTCGTGTTTTCCCAAGGACACCGCCGCGCTGGCCCGCATTGGTCAGGACCATGCCTATCCGATGCAGATCACCGAAACCGTGATGCGGGTCAATCAGGAGGTCAAGGCGCGGATGCTGGAGAAGCTGCGCGACGCCTGTGACGGCAATTTCAACGGCAAGACCATCGCGGTGCTGGGCGTCACCTTCAAACCCAATACCGATGACATGCGCGAAGCGCCCAGCCTCACCATCGTGCCGGCCCTCATTGGAGGCGGCGCCAAGGTGCGGGTGGTCGACCCGCAGGGCGAGGCCGAAGGCCGCGATCTGCTGCCCGGTGTCAAATGGGAAGAAGATCCCTATAAGGCCGCGCGCAATGCGGATCTGGTGGTGCTGCTGACGGAATGGAATGAATTCCGCGCCCTCGACCTGAAGGCGCTGGCGCGCAAGATGGCGCAGCCCCGGATGGTGGATCTGCGCAATATCTACACCGCCAAAGCCGCCAAACGCGCCGGGTTTGAAACCTATGTCGGGGTGGGCCGATAAGCCCGCCGAGGCCTCTCCCCCGGAAACGAAAAAGACCCTGATACGCCTGTATCAGGGTCTTTTTGCATGCTCTTGTCAGGCTCCGTTCAGCGGCGGCGCAGCCAGGCCTTCAGATCTTCCATCAGTGTCGTATCCACTGCCGTGCCGGTGAGTTCGATCCGCTGCTGACCGGGGGTGAACCCCAGCCGCACGCCCGCAGCGGCCTCTATGGTCACCCGCTCATCCGCGCCAATACGATCCGCCGGATCCAGGCTGCGCACCCGGGGCGTCAGGGCAGGCTGCTCCGCAGGAGCCGGCACCCGCTCAGGCGTCGGGGCGGCAGAGGCCGCTTGATCCCCAGCGGAAACCGGAATCTCCGTCCCCTCATAAGCCGCCAGCAGCTGGCTCAGCACCTCCTGTTCCGCCTCTGCCGTGGGGCGGGCGGTGGCACGCAGGGCCGCGACCACCTCATCGGCAAAGCCGGGCGTATGCGCAAAGGCGCGCGCCAGCCCCAGCCCAAGTTTCTCGCGGATCGCCGTGGGAAACAGCAGATCCTCATCCAGCGCCTCAACCAGGGTGACAAAGCTGCCGATCTTGGAGCGTTTGGCGCGGGTGGCATTGGCAAACAGCGATTGCAGCGCATATTTCTGGCTGCTGTAGACCCCTTCGCGCAGCGCCCGCACCGCAATGCGGGCCCGTTCATAGTGGGAGAGGTTCACCCGGATTTCGTTTTCCTCAACCATCGCCACATAAGCGCCCTCAGCGCCATCGGGCTGGATCACCAGCGCCTTGATGGTGGCAAAGGCGGAATCATTGCTCTCGGCATGCAGCCTGCGCATCGCCCGCAGACGGCGCCAGCCGGAAATCAGCCCATGGGTCTTGCCATCTGCGGTCTGGCCCAGCTCGACCACCTCGATCGGGGTCTGCTGGCCACGGGCGCGCAGGGATCCCACCAGCGCCCCCATTTCCTCTTCGTCCTGTTCCAGCCGGTCGCGCACCAGATGGGTCTCATCAATGGCCTCAAGCGCGATCTCCTCGATCATCAGCCCCTTGGCGCGGGCGGTCTCCAGCACCGCTGTCAGCTCCTGCAGCGCGCCCTCTGTGGCGGCTTCGGAGGCGACCTGCGCAATCGGGGGCGCTGACAGCGAACCGGGACCGCCGAGGGCGGATTTGCTCTCCGGCGCGGTGCTGAGATAGGTCGGCTGTGCCGGGGAAAGCCGTTTGCGTTTTGCCATCTGCCTGTCCTTTTTTGTCGCGCCTGGTCTGATCTCTGCGGTCCTGTCTGCCCTTGGGGGCCGCCGGATACACAGTATGAGGCGCGGTGTGTTTTTAGCCCGTTACTGCGCCGCGCGCTGCATCTGCAACTCATCCCGGCGCCAGACCGCCAGCAGGAGCCGCTTGAAGGCCGCATAGGTGGCATCGAAGGTCTCGCGCCCCCGCGCATAGGTTTCGCGGTTGAAATCGCGGTAATCGGCCTCGTAGATGCCATTGACCTGCTCGCCGGCCTGACCGATCAGCGCGGTGTAATCCTGCCGGTGCGGCGACAGGGTGGGGCCCAGATAGGCCTGCATCAGGGCTGCCAGCTCCCCCTGCTGGGCGCTGTCATAGCGGGTGATCACCGTGCGCACCGCATCCCATTCAAAGGCAATCTCCGGCCGCCCCAGCGCGCGCGCGGCCAGGTTCTCGCCCTCCTCGATGGAGGCGAAGGTGGAATGCAGCATATCGAAAAACCGCCCCGTACTGTCGAACTCCAGAAAGGATGCGCCCATCGGCACCAAAAGGATATCCGCCGCCGACAGCCCGTTGATGGTCAGGTAGCCAAGGGCCGGCGGCGTGTCGATGAAGATCACGTCATATTGGTCCAAGACCCCGTCGGCCTCCAGCCGTTCGGTCAGCGCATCCCAGAGCTTCCAGGAGCGCGCCGCCATGCGCCAGACCGGGATCTGGAATTCCGCCCAGTAGAGGTTCAGCTGCGCGCCGATGAGATCGATATTGGGCCAATGGGTGGGCTGGATCACATCGGCCGCCGTCATCTCCATCGCGGCCGACAGGCTGTCGTCCAGCGGCTGGGGCGCATCGCCGCGATCCAGACGGCGCTGGTTTTCCAGCCGCAGATGATCGCCGTAATGGCGCGCCAAAAGCGGGAAGGCGGTTTGCCATTCATCCTCCACGCGGCCGCCAAAGATCGAGGTCATCGACCCCTGGCTATCGAGATCGATCACCAGCACCTTGTAGCCATCCAGCGCGGCTGACATTGCCAGATGGGCCGCCGTGGACGTCTTGCCCACGCCGCCTTTGAAGTTGGCCACAGCGACCATTTTGGCGGGCAGTCCTTCGGGGCGGTAGGGGGTGTAATCCTTGGCCTTGGAGCCTTGTGCGGCGAAATGCGCCCGCAGCCGCAGCACCTCGTCGAGGGTGAACCACTTGGCGCCGCCCTCGGTTTCAGAGCGCCCCTGCGGCAGTTCGGGGTTGGCCTTCAGCACCCGGCGGAAATGGGCCTGGGCAACCGGGATCAGATAGCGGGTGATTTCCCAGGTGGAGAACAGGCGCAGCGCTTTGCGCCCCTCTTCGTTCATGCCCCGGCTGGAGAGATCCGCCCGGCCCCGGGCGCAGGCCTCGGCGATATCGGCAAAGCCACCGGTGCTGGTGGGCGCATCCAGATCGCTGAGCGCGCTGTCGGGATCGATGTTGAAATAGGGGGGCAGCCCGGCCGCGCCGCGGCTTGGGTCTTTCTTCTGGGTCTCTCGTGCCATTGCTCTCATGCCTCTGCCTGCGCCCCTTCCATCCGGACTGCCCCCGAAGGGCACCCCTGATGTGCGGCCTTTTGCGGATGATAGCAGAAAACAGCGCACATGAAAGATATATGCGCATCTCTTTTGAATTTTCTAAGCAAATCCGGGGGTTGCGGCGTCAAAATCGGGTGACTCTGGGGCGCTTCCGGGGGCGATTTTCCCCGTGTCGATTTTTTCTACCTGTTATTATTGAGTTATATATAAGTTAAGGCGCAACACCCATCGGCGCAAAGCCCTTTTTTCATTGGCGATGCGGGACTTTTTTCAGGCCGTTGCGATTCTGAAACCCCGATAGACTGACTCTGATCCCCCGAAGCAGTGACTCTGAACCCCCGTTGAGAACTGGTGTGGATAACTTTAGGGTGGGCGTAATCAAAACCACGAAGACGCGAGTCACCCCGAAAGAGGCCATAAGGCCCGCACAGACGGGGGGCGGCAGAGCAGACAGGACAGTGACATGGCAGGCCAGATTTCAGGCCAGATGACCGCAGGCGGCGGGGCGCAGGGCGGGGATTTTTTCCTCTGCGATATCTTTGATGCGATCCCGAAAAACGATCTCGCCTCGATGGAACACCCGCTGTTCTCGCTTGGCACACGGCCGGACCGGCGCATTCTGAATTATGAGCACAATGGCGCCGAGATCACCGTGGTGCCTTCGGTCAAAGGGCTGGCGACGATCCACGACAAGGACATTCTGATCTTCTGCATCAGCCAGCTGATGGCGGCGGTGAACGCGGGCCGACAGGTCAGCCGCACGCTGCATCTCACGGCGCATGATCTGCTGGTGGCGACCAACCGGGAAACCTCGGGCGATGCCTACCGCCGCCTGCGCGAAGCGTTTGAGCGGCTGGCTAAGCACCCGCATCACCACCAATATCGTCACCGGCGGGCAGGAGGTCACCAGTGGCTTTGGCCTGATCGAGAGCTGGGAGATCGTACGCAAGGCGCGCGGCGGGCGGATGGTCAATGTGGTGGTGACGCTCAGCGAATGGATCTACCGCGCGGTGCTGTCGAAATCGGTGCTGACCCTCAGCCGCGATTACTTCCGGCTCAGGAAACCGCTGGAGCGGCGCATCTATGAGCTGGCGCGCAAACATTGCGGGCGGCAGGACAGCTGGCAGATCTCGGTGGAGGTGCTGTTGAAGAAATCCGGCTCGGCCTCGCCGCGCCGGGTGTTTCGCAAGATGCTGCGCGACATGATTGCGGCCCAGCCCTTGCCGGATTACGCGATGGAGGAGCTGCCGGGGGATCTGATCCGGTTTTCCCAGAAACATGCGGTGCTGGACAACAGCCAGCGCCCGCCGGTGCTGAGCGCGCGCACGCTGGAGCAGGCCCGCAGCCTGATCCCCGGCGTGGATGTCTATGCGCTGGAGGCCGACTGGCGCACGATGTGGGTGCGCTCTGGCGCGCCACGGCTGCGGCGCCCGGATGCGGCCTTCCTTGGCTGGGTCAGAAAACGCGCGGCAGAATAGGGCAGGGCGGGCGGCTGCCTCCTTTGTCAGAGCCGCATATACCCTCAGATATAGGTCAGCATTTCTGTCTAAATGTTTCGCACGCGAAACATTTGGTCCGAACCGGACCTAATTTGCAACGCGCCACCAGGGGGTGTTTGCCCACATAAAGACCCGCCCGGCCAGAGGCCAGGCGGGACGAAAGGATGGATGATCAGGTCCCCCCAGGTATGAAACGCCAGACGTCTTACCGGCCGCGCATCCCTGATCAGCCACTCCCCTCTCTCAAGGCGTTCGACATGCTGCGCAGCACCGGGCTGAGCAGGTAATCCGCCAATGTCTGCTTAGCCTGTCTCGATCATCGCCTGCGCGGGCATGCCGGGCAGGGTTTTGACATTGGGCAGCGCCGCCAGCTCTTCGGGCGGAATGCGGATGTGAACGCGGTAATAGGGAATGCCGCTGTTGAGATCGGCGATACTGTCAGCGGCCACCATGACCACCTCACCTTTCACCGGCGGGGTGGAGCGGAAACTATAGGCGGTGAGCTGCACCCGGGCCTGCCCGCCGGTCACCACCTCGTCAATGTCGGTGGGAGAGACGCGGGTTTCGACAATCAGATCGCTGCCCGAGGGCACCAGCTCCAGCACATTCTGGCCGGGGTTCAGCACCTGGCCCAGGGTGTTGATGGAGAGTTCCACCACCCGGCCTGCGTGCGGTGCGCGAATGGTCTGGCGCTCCAGCACATCCTCCGCCGCATCCAGCCGCTGGCGCAGATCCAGAATGCGTTCCTGCACCAGCTGGGTTTCGCTGGAAATCCGGTTCACCGTATCGCGGTGCACCTGCAGGATGCGTTCTTCGGTTTCGGCGATGCGCACCTGGATATTCTCGCTGTCGCTTTCCAGCGCGCCAAAGGTGCCCATCAGCCCGGTTTCCTGCAGCTGCCGGTCGCTGAGCCGGGTTTTGGGCACCAGCCCTTTTTCATAGAGCTTGTGCAGATCGGCGACCTCGCCCTTGATCAGGGTCAGCTGATCCTCAATTGCGGTGATCCGCGCCCGCCGCCCGTCGAGCTGCTTGCCCAGCTGAGAAATCCGGTCGCGCAGGATCTGCACCTGGCCCTCATACAGCGCGCGGTTGCTGGCAAAGACATCGCGCTGCACCTCAAACAGGGAGATCAGCTGCGGATCTGCGGCCATCAGCTGGTCCAGCTCTGCCGGGATCTCGATCTGATCGGCCTCGGCCAGTTCGGCCTGCAGCCGCGCCTGCTGGGCCAGAAGGCTGGCCATCTGGCTGGTCAGAATGGCGTGGCTGGCGCGCATCCGGCGCCCGTCCAGCACCGCGATCACCTCCCCTTCGGCCACCATGTCGCCCTCGGCCACATTGATCTCGCGGACGATGCCGCCCTCCAGATGCTGCACGCTGAGCCGGTCGCCCGCCACGGTAAATTCCCCCGAGGCCACCACGGCGCTGGTCAGCTCGGCTTTGGTGGCCCAGAACACCAGACCGCCAAACAGGCCAAAGCCGCAGACCAGCATCCACATCACCAATTGGCGCACGCGGGTGGGCGGGGTGCGGGGCAGGGTGAAGCCATCGGGCATCAGGTCCTGAAAGCCCCGGCTCATGTCAATTTCGCTGCCCCTGCGGGGCACCAGATCTCTGCTGTCGCTGCGGCTCATGACTGGGCTCCTTCTGTGGCGCTGGCTGTGGCACTGGCTGCGACACTGGCGTCAGCCCCGGTCCGGGCCTCACGGTGCGGCGTCAAATTGGTCACTTTGGGATCGCTTTGTGTCCGGCTCATCGGCTGGGCGGCGGCCTCAATGATCTGGCGCGCCTCGCCAAAGCGGGCGATGCGCCCCTCCTGCACCAGCGCGGCATGGCTGACCCGGCGCAACAGGTTGAGCCGATGGGTCACCACCACCACGATGGCGCCACGGGCGCAGGCCTCCTCAATGGCGGCGGCCAGCGCCTCTTCGCCTTCAGGATCGAGATTGGCATTGGGTTCATCCAGCACGATCAGCTTGCGCTCCCCAAAGAAGGCGCGTGCCAGACCGATCCGCTGGCGCTGGCCTGCGGAGAGGAAGCTGCCGCGCGGGCCGACCTCGGCGTTATAGCCACCGGGCAGGGCCAGGATCAGCTCATGCACCCGCGCCAGTTTGGCGGCGGCCACCACATCCGAGGGTTTGGCGCTCGGATCCATCATGGCGATGTTTTCGGCGATGGTGCCGCGGAACAGCTCCACCTGCTGCGGCAGAAAGCCGATGTGACACCCGATCTGTTCAGGGTCCCAATCGGTGAGGGCGGCATCATCAATGCGCACATGCCCCCGCACCAGCGGCTGCAGCCCCACCAGCGCGCGGGCCAGCGTGGTCTTGCCCGCCCCCGACGGGCCGATCAGCCCCAGCGCATGGCCTGGTTGCAGCGACAGGGTGACATCCAGCAGCAGCGGATCCTGCCGCCCCGGCAGCACCACGGTGGCATTTTCCACCGACAGCCGCCCGCTGGGTTCGGGCAGTTCCATCCGGTCGCTGGTGTCCTCGGCATGGGCCAGCAGCAGGTTCAGCCGCTCCATGGCGCTGCGCGCCTTCAGCAGGGCACGCCAGCCGGCGATGGATTGCTCCACCGGCGCGGCCGCCCGGCCCAGAAGGATCGAGGAGGCAATCATCAGACCCGGTGTCAGCTGGTTGTTGATCACCAGGACCACGCCCACGCCCAGCACCGCGATCTGCAGTCCCATGCGCACGGCCTTGGCCAGCGAGGTCATCAGCGCAACCCGGTCGGTGACCAAGGTGCCAAAGAGGATCGCGGTAAAGGCGCGTCCGCGCCAGCGGCCGATCTGGGCAGAGGTCTTGCCCATGGCGTGGATGATCTCGGCATTGACCATCATTTCCTCAACCGCGGCATTGGTTTCGCGAGCGGCCTCCTCAGAGGTCTTGCCCGGGGCCCGCCCCATCAGCTCACTCATCACCCCCAGCCCCAGCAGGACCAGCAGCCCGGCCACGGAGACCAGCCCCAGGATCGGGCTGAACACAAAGATCAGCGCGATGAACAGCAGCGACCAGGGCGCATCCAGCAGCGCGATGAACACCGGGCTGGTGACAAAGCTGCGCAGATCCTGAATGTCGCGGATCGGTTCCGCCGTGCGCAGCTTTGCAGGCAGGTTGCCGCTGATCATGCCCTGCAGCACCGCCGGGCTCAGCCGCGCCTCCAGCCGCGAGCCGAGGCGGGCGACGAGGCGTTGGCGAATAACATCAAAGAGAAAAAAGAACACCAGCGCGATCGCCGCGCCGGTGGTCAAAGCAATCAAGGTTGGCATGCTGCCCGAAGCCATGACCCGGGCAAACAATTGCAACATGTACAGCGGCGCTGTCAGGACAAGCAGGTTAACAAAGATACTCGCTACAAAAATTGAGGTGATGACACCCCGTTGTCCGTCAAAGACCCGTTTCGTCTTCATACCCGTGACCCCCCGGTTGCACGATGTGAAGTTACTGAAGCTGGCAGATCAGCGCCCTGGTCCAAGGTGGCAATCCTTGGCCGGGGACCAAATCGCTGTCCTGAACCAGGGCTAGACCCCCCCGGATGGCGGCCGCCACCCGGGAGGATCATTCCTTATGGCTCAGATGGTGTGACCCCAGATGTTGTCATAGCTGTCATCAAAGCCGTCATCGCTGGCGACAACGCGGATGGCTTCGTAGCTGCTCAGCATCACCTGTGGTGATCGCATTGATACCAACACCACCGGAGGGCAGGGCGTCCTGTCCCAGGGAGGTGAAGCCGTTGACATTGGTCAGACCTTTGATGACCACGGTGGCACCACCAACGGAAATCGTGGTGTCGGCGCCATCATCCATGACGCTGGCCACACCATCGAGGGCGGTAAACGCAGCCCCGTCTGAGGTGCCGGTGCCACCACCCACGTTGGTCACGCGGAAGGCCAGCACATCGTGGTCTTCATCAATGTCGAAGTCATTGATGCAGTCGATGCCATCGCCGGAGCTGAAGGAATTGCCATCCCACTCCAGATCGATGATGAAGACATCCTTGCCGTTGCCACCGGTCAGATCGTCATCTCCCGCGCCACCTTTCAGGTAGTCGTTGAAGTTGCTTAGCCCCGCCATGCAGCGTGTCATTGCCTTCACCGCCATCCAGGAAGTCATGGCCACGGCCACCATCCAGGTTGTCATCGCCAACTTCGCCATAGAGGCAGTCGTTGCTGGCGTCGCCGTTCAGGTCGTCTTTGCCGTTGCCGCCCAGAAGGACGTCATCGCCATTGCCGCCGTTCAGCTCATCGGCGCGATTGTCACCCATCAGCAGGTCGTCGCCATCATCGCCGTTGACGGTGTCTTCGCCGTCGCCGCCGCTCATGACGTCATTGCCAGTGCCACCATGCATCAGGTCATTGCCATGTCCGCCATACATCGTGTCATTGCCGGCATCGCCATAGAGCGTATCGGCCTGGTTGTTGCCATAGATCAGGTCATCGCCATCGCCACCTTTGACGGTGTCGTTACCGGAGTTGCCGAACAGGACGTCGTTGCCGACATTGCCGTGGACGCAGTCATCGCCTTCGTTGCCATAGAGCGTGTCATTGCCCTGGTTGCCATAAAGACGGTCCCGACCGGTGCCACCATAGCCGAGGTCGAAGCCACGGCCACCGATGATGACATCATTGCCGGCTTCGCCGTACATGGTGTCATGGCCAGAGCCACCGCGAATGCGGTCATTGCTCGACCTCGCCATAGTCCTGCGGTGTGTAGCAATCGGGGCAGTCAACGCCGCGCAGATCGGTTTCATCGCTGGTGTGCGCTGAAGAAACCGCCGTATTGTCGTCGTCGTCGCAGCAATCCCAATCGATATCATAGCCTTTGACCCGGGCATGGTCGCCAAAGATCAGGTCACCCTGGGCACCACCTTCGAGGACGTCGTTGTTGCTGCCGCCGCGGATCGTGTCCTTGCCAGCATCCCCGTTGACGTCGTCACGGCCTTCGCCACCATCCATCAGGTCACGGCCACGGCCGCCCTGCATCAGATCGTCGCCGGTCTCGCCGAACATGGTGTCACGGCCACCCTGACCATCCATGGTGTCATGGCCAGAGCCACCCAGCATGCAGTCATGGCCATCTTCATTGGGGCCTTTGCCAACCGGACCGCTGTCAGCACCAAAGTCGAGATCGTCGCCCTGCGCCTGACGTTCGTCACCGAACATCTCGTCATCGCCGGAGCCACCAATCACCAGGTCGTCACCAAGACCACCGGCCATACGGTCATCACCGCCCTGACCGTTCATCCGGTCATTGCCGCCACGGCCATACATGGTGTCGTCCCCGTCAAAACGGGATTCGCCAGCGCGGCCGCCGCGGTCACCCCACATGCAGTCATCGCCACCTTCGCCGTCCATGCAGTCGTCGCCCAGATCGCCATAGAGGTAATCTTCCGCGTCGCCGTTGGTCTCGTCGCCGTCGCCGTCATCGCCAAAGATCTGGTCGTCGCCATTGCCGCCAAAGACCGTGTCCTGGTCCTTGCCACCGAGCAGCGAGTCATTGCCGTTTTCACCGTCAATGTAATCGCAGCCATCGCCGCCATCGATCCAGTCATCGCCGTCGCGGGTCGCATTGGTGCCATTGCCACCATAAAGGGTGTCATTGCCGCCATCGCCGCTGATGGCGTCATTGCCGCCGCGGCCTTCGATATAGTCCTGCCCGGACTGACCCTCGAGCCGGTTGTTGCGCGCGTTGCCATAGACAGCATCATTGCCGCCGCCGGCTGCGGCATTGTCGCCGGCATCATGGTCATTCAGGTTGATGACATTGCCATCGCGACCACCACGCTCGGTGGTGCCATCGTTGTAATTGGGATTGAACTTGTCATCGCTGAATTCGATTTCGCATTCAGGATTACAGACTTCCCAGTCGGAACCTTCGTCTGGTCTACCCATCTTAAACATCCTCCTAATTAATATACCGGAAGTCTGATGCGCCCCCCGACGCGACCCCCTTTAGAAATCTGACCAGGAAAAATTGGGTGTGGAACCTGGTCAGTGACACAAGACCGCTTGGGTCTCTGATGGTGATTGCACCGCAAATCGGGCGGGGCGGATGCCCCCAAATGGGGACAAATTTTCCTCAAATTGTCGGTTTTCGGGGGCGCTGTGTCAGAGGCATGGCTGGCTCCGCTGCGAGATCTGTGGGACAGGCTTAGCAGCCAGACGGGGTCTCTCTACGGCTCTCTGTGCCAGGCAGGGGTTTGGGACAGCGATCCTGCCTGCAAGAGATATGGCGCCCCCGAAAAAGGGAGACTCTTTTTCCTTTGTTAGAGTCTATTCAGATGTGCTGTTCAGTGACTGGCCCGGATCAGCCGTTGTGGTTTCAACAAAGGCGACAAAGCTGGCCCAATGGACCTGAGCCGCGCTCCAGACGGTGCCTGAGGTGGTGGCGATCCGACTGTGATAGAGCGTGCCCGCGGCCAGACCGAGGGCCAGGATCAGGGCCAAGCCACCACCTTTGGTGATCCCGCGCTTCAGCCGCTGCCCCAGGCTGCGGCGGCGGGCGGCGGTGTCCTTGGCCAGCGCTTTGGCAAAGCTGTCGCGCAGCACCGGCTCCAGTTCGATACGCAGCGCGCCTTCCATCCGGTTCACCGCCTCTTCCAGCGTGTCCATACGGGCGCTCAGTGCCCTGCGGTCGGCCTCCGCCTTCTGGGCGTACATCTCGCCCAGCCCCTCATTGAGGGTGGCAAACATCCCGGTGATCCGCTTGTGCAGTTCGATGAGATCGCCCCGGGTGCCCAACGGCTGGGGACCGCCACGCAGATGCGCGGCCAGCTGCTCCAGATCGCCCGGCGCCAGAGCCGACCCGGCGGACCCCGTATCTGTCAGGCTGGTATCCGTCTGATCTGCCTCCGTCTGACCCGCTTCCGTCTGACTTGTCTCCGTCTGGCCCGGATCTGCCGGGTTTTGATCTAGGCGTTGATCTGGGCCGTTTTTGTCTGTGCTGTCCGTGGCGCTCTCCATATGTCTGTCTGAATGTCGGTCTGATGGGGCCTCTGCGGTCTGGGGCATCTTGTCCCCGCGCGCCTCGGTCGTGCGGCGGGTCTGAGCGGCCAGAGCTGCGGCGCCGATCGAGGCGGAGGTCGGCGCGACCGGTGCGGGTGGCCCCTGGGTGAGGCTCTCATGGGTCACCTTGTTCATGACGCTCTCCCCAGAGAGGCCTGCCAGGTCAGCCGCTGCGCCATTTCGGTGCGCCCGGCAACCTCAAGCTTGGACAGCACCCGCTTGGCATAGGTGTTGAAGGTCTGTTCCTTGATGCCTGCAATATGGGCCGCCTCGCGGTTCGAGAGGCCGAGCTGGATCAGTGCGGCCACCCGGGCCTCGCACGGGGAGAGGCCCATTTTCTGGGCCAGCATCTCAATCCGCTGCTGGTCGGGCTGGCGCGGCAGGATGGCCACCACCAGCGGATGGCGGGTGTCGGCGCAAAGATAACAGGTGAGCGAGACCGGCAGCCGCATGCCGGTGCTGGCATCCTGCAGGAACAGGATCAGCTCCTGACTGGCGCTGCCGCGTGGCGTATGACCGCTGCAGCGGAGGCCTCAACCGGTGTTTTGGCGCAGTCTTGCACCGCGGCGTAAAACGCGCGGGTCTCGCTGCTGTTGGCACAACGCAGCACGCCGTCGCTGTTGCGCAGCAGATTGCCCGCCGCCAGCATGTCACAGCCGGCCTCATTGCAGTCCAGCAAGCGGCTAGGCACCATCCAGCACCAGAACCGCGCTGTCGCTTTTGGTGGAAATGGTCCAGAGCATCGCCTCGGAGGTGTCGCGCGCGGTTTTGGGCTCCGGTGCGCGGGTCAGCCTCTCGCGCAGCGCATCCTCGCGGGCCAGCGGCCAGATCGCAGGCAGGATCTCGATGCAGTGGGCATCATGCTGGCTGCCCTCCAGATGCAGCGCGATCCGGTCTTCGCTGCCATCGGCAAAACGGCAGGAAAACACCACCCAGCGGCCCGATCTGTGACCAGAGGCATCCGCGCGCAGGGCGGCAGGATCCAGCCAGTCCGGCCAGCTGTTGGGATTTTCCTGCGGATCATGCAGTTGGGTGCAATGGCAGAGCGATCCGCTGCGCAGCAGGGCCTGCAGCGTGCCTTTGCTGCGGCTGTCCTGCGTTGGACCTGTCTGAGCATCACTGGCCTGAGATCCATTGGCCGTCTCGCAGGTGGTCAGCAGCAAACGGCCTGGCCCGGCAGATGCGGACCCGGTGCAGCCGGTGCAATCGATCTCAGCTATGGCCGTGGTGGTGATGGATGAAACTTGTCTTTGAAACGATCGCGCAAAAGCGATCTCGCCCGTGTGGATCACGGCGCCCCCGAACACATTCATGTTGCCCCCCGGCATATCAAAACGAATATGTCTCAGCCTAGCATATCGCCGCCGCGGTCAAATTGCGCAGAGGGGGTACCCCTTCGGACGAGGCGATTCCGGGCCATCCGGGGGCTGCCAGATGATCAACCAATAGGAGAACCCACAGGACATTGAGATTTCATCAATATCTAGCAGGATGACCCTAGGTAATCCACAAGTGACAGGGTAGGCCACCTTTTGAGTTTCCTGTAATGTTTATATTTTTCAATTGGTTGCATTTTGGCGGAGATCCGCCGGTTGTGAGCCCCGGTCTGAGAGACCTACCTCAGAAGAGGTATGAGCGCCGCCCATGCGGGGGCAAAGGGAGAGTGATTCCATCTTTGGCGGGAGGATTTGATCCAAAAACACATGCTTAGGTTGTTGATTCCTGCGAAAACTGGCCTGAAATTGAGAAATTCCCACATCTTTGGAGTCAGGCCAGATGAGGATATTCCTGTTGATAAAACAAAAGCCTATATCAAAAACAATACTTTAGGAGGGATGTATGGTGGCGCCAACATCTCTCCAGGAGGTAAGTTTTTTAACAAAAACGGATGGATTCGGGCTATTTTGGAGTGCCGCAAAGCGGTGCAGCGCCGATATGGGCTGCGATTTGGAGGCAGGGGCCAGAGGTATTGGGGCCCGTCATTTTGCAAGTCCCGATCACACCGCTGGCCGGGCCGTTGGCTGAGGGATCACTGAAGGGTTGCTGAGGGATCCCCCTGGCAGACGAGGCCGTAAAACCGGCCGTCATCTGATCGAAAGGACAGGACAGACACATAAGACAAGACCGGGGTGCCATCTGTGACGGGGGTCGCAGCCGCACCGCGAGGGCCAGGGCGGGATGTTCCAAACCCGCACCCAGGGCCCGGTGACCTCCCTGTTCCGGAGATCATTCATTGAGACCATCTGATCGTGTTTGGATCAGATTTTTAAGAGTATGGGGGTATATCATGCCTGTGCATATTGTGGGCGAAAGTCGCTTGTTGCGCGACATGTTTCTGGCCATTTGCCAGAGCAATGACTACCAGATCGGACTCTGCTGCGATGAGCTGTCAACGCTTGCGGGGTTGGGGGTCGACGATCTGGTTTTATACTACAGCCATGAAACGGGACCGGAACTGGTGGAGGAATTGCGCCAGTTCAAAGAGGGCAATGACGCCTCTCTGCTGATCCTGATCATGGGGCGGGAATGTTCCACCAGCATGCAGACTGCGCTCAGCGCCTATGCTGAGGCGGTGATCCCGCAACGCAAATCCGCAGAGGCGCTGATTGCGGCGCTGCGGGTGGTGCAAAGCGGCTATCGGATTGTGCCATCGGATATCTCTGCGGCGCTGCGGGCGGCGGATGTGACCACATCAGGGGGCGACCGCGCGGGTGAAACCCTGGGGCAGGGGGCCGCTTCAGGAGCGACCTCAGGGGTGATCTCTGGGGCAATCCCCGGGGCAATCCCTGGGACATCCTCGGGGCTGGGAGCTGGGGGGGAGACCGCTGCAGCGGGGTTGCTCGCAAAACAGGCTCTGACACTGGGAAAATGAACGGAACACTCAACGGGGAGGCCAGCCCAGCCCCGGCTGAGGCCGGGCTGGCAGCGCATCCGGGACAGGACCTGCGCCGCATGCCGGCCTCGGCGGCGGCCTGCGGGCTGTCCGGGCGCGAATGGCTGATCCTGACCAAGCTGATTGATGGCGCCACCAATAAATCCATCGCCAATGAGCTGGGCATCTGCGAGGCCACGGTGAAGGTGCATCTGCGCACCTGTTTTCGCAAAATCGGCGCCAAGAACCGCACCCAGGCAGCGATCTGGGCGTCGGAGCAATTCCTGTCCTGATCCCGCAATGCGCGGGACTGGGCAGGTCGGGACTGCGTCGGCCGGGCACCCATGCTGGGGGGCTGGGCCTCTGGTCGACGCAGATCACCCCGGGATCGGTCTTGCCAGTCCCGCTGTGAGGGGTCAGATCTTCAGCTGTTTGCTGGCAGGCAGGAGCGCGTTGATCTGGCGGGCGTGCTCGGGCATGCAGCGGGTCAGGAAATCATAGGTTTCCACCACATGGGCGCGGGCATTGGGGCCCAGATGGGCATAGGCGCCGGGATTGGCCAGCACATCCACCACCTGATCGGCCAGCGCGCCGGGGTCAAAGAAATCCACCAGCATGCCAGTTTCATTATGGGTCACCGCCTCGCGCACCGGTTCCACATCAGCCGCCACCACCGTGGCCTGCATCGACATCGATTCCAGCAACGACCAGCTCAGCACAAAGGGCATGGTCAGATAGATATGGCAGCGGCTGATGCGGATGATCTTGCACAGATCGCCGTAAGGCACCCGGCCGAGGAAATGCACCCGGCTCCAGTCGACGCTGTCGCCCAGCTCATCCTCCATCTCGCCACGCAGACCTGCGGGATGGGTGCTTTCGCGCCCGTAAGATGTCTCATTGCCGCCGATCATCAGGATCCGCGCATTGGGGCGTTCCGACAGGATCTTGGGCAGGGCGCGCATCATCACGTGAAAACCGCGTGCGCGTTCCATATTGCGGGCGATATAGGTGATCACCTCATCGTCGCGGCTGAGCGGCTTGGGCAGACGGCCGAGACCGATGCTGGCCTTGGCGTCCGGTTGCAGCCGATCGGTGCGGATGCCGTCATGGCTGACATAGATCTTGTCGTGAAAGCTTTTGGGGAAGCGGTCGCGCTGCCAATAGGTCGGGCTGTGGCCCAGATCGACCACATCGATATTGGCAAAGGGCACGGTGTTGCGGGCATGGGCGAAAAACCCGGCGTGTTCGCCGGGGGGATTTTCCGGGTCAAAGCCCACCAGACCGCCAGTGGTGCGGTAGAAATATTCAAAGAAGCCAATAATCGGCACATCCGGCCAGACCTCTTTCATGAAAGTCAGCTCCCCCCAGCCGGTATGACCGATGATGATATCGGGCTTGAAACCATCTCTGGCCTCCAGCTGGCGCGCGGCGAGGGCGGCGCCAATGCCATTGCTTAGCCGCGGCCTCCCAATCCTTGGACAGCCCATAGGCATCGGCGGCGGGCTGATGGTGGCTTTTGTAGGTCGCGGTGGAGACGCCGGGCAGCTTCACATCGTTCCGCTGGGTCAAAAACACGATCTCATGCTCGCCCTGATCGGCCAGCCACTGGATCATCTCCCGGTACTGGCCGGGCATGTTCTGGTGCACAAAGAGAAATTTCATGATCTATCCATGCCGCGAGAGCGCTGCGGGCGCAACCCTTTCGACAGGTGGGCACAGGCACAGATCGCGGGGCAGGGGGCGCGCCAGGGCGAAACCCAGGGCGAAACCATGGGCAGGGTTTCACCACCCGAGGTCTGCGCGCGGCTTTCCGGGCTTGTTCCCAGAGGTCACGGCGCTAACATGCGCGCAACGCAGCAATCCCGGGGGCTGCGGCTGCCGGAGACGCCTTGGCGTGGTTGCCGACCCCCTTTCCCAACAGGCCATGACCCCGGTTTTTACAGGGGCCCATGGTGAGTAACATCTGGTGATATATGAGAATCCTTTTCCACGCTCCCGTGCTTTCGGCCCATCGTCCGGATCCGGCGCTGTCCAGTATCCTGGGCGTGCCACCAACCGTGACGGACACGTTGTTTGGCCTGAAACCGGCGCATAAGCTGACCGGGAATCGCGGCAATATCATTCATGCCGAAGCCCCGGCCCGCAGCCTGCGCAAGGATCCCGAGGGGTCTGCGGTGGGCAATATCGCCAATCTGCAGAAAAACCTCGGCGACGGTTATGCCGAAGTCATGGCCGCGCATTTCGACATGATCGTGGTGTCGCTGGCCAATTTCATCCGCCCCAACCACGATGGTATCCGGTTGTTTTCCGCGCTTGAGGCGCTGGATGGGCGGGTGCCTTTTGTGGTACTGGGCGCCGGGATGCAGGGCAGCCATGCGTTTGAGGATCTGATGCCGGGCAACCGCGATCTTCTGGCGCTGCTCAATGAGCGGGCCAATCTGTTCGGGGTACGTGGCACCCAGACGGCAGAGTGGCTGGCGCAGAACGGGCTGGAGAACACCACCGTGCTGGGCTGCCCCAGTCTTTATGTCTATCCGCAGTCGATCATGGCCATTGACGGCACCGCGGCCCAGGCCAAGGGGCGTCAGGCCAATGTGATGACCGCGGGCCATTTCTCCATGCGGGAGGGAGCCATCGTTGAACGCGGCACCGAACTGGCCAAGGCGTTCGACAAGATCGAGGCCTCTTATGTGTTCCAGGATGAGATCTTTGCCTATGGCAAATTCATCAAGGACCGGTTTGGTTATAATGAGGGCAACAATATTGCCCAGCCGGAAGAGCTCAATCGCTGGCTGAGCCGCAAATGCGGTCATAAGGTCGATTTCAACCGCTATTACTATTTCTCTGAGGCTGCGCGCCTGGCGGCAGGCGGCGATGCTGCATGATGTCTATATCGGCGACCGTTTCCATGGCGGCGTGGCGGCGCTGCAGGCGGGCCAGCTGAGCGATTTTCCTCAAGCATGACAACCGGGTGGCGGAGCTGACCGAACATTTCGGCCTGCTCAGCGCTGAACACGCAGAAATTCATGCGCAAAGGGCTGAAGGCGGTGCTGGATGAATATCTGTCGCCCGAGATGCTGGACAAGATGAAGGCGACCTATCGCCAGCGCCACACCGAATATGTGGCGGCGCTGGCCGAACATGGCCTGGAGGTCGACACCATCGTGCCGGAGGAGCCTCAGCCGGTGCCCGCAGTGGACAGCCGCAGCCATCTGGGCGCGATCCGCAGCCCGCAGGACCCGGATGAGGTGCTGCCGGAGGGGCTGTGGCCCACCACCACGCTGACCCCGTCTTATGCCATGCGGCGGCTGCATCCGGAGGGCGCGCGGGAGCTGGTGGTCACCTTTGAAGGGGCAGGCCAGGCGCTGGACCGCAAGGACCCCTGCGTCCGGGTTTTGGTGAACGTTTCCTGATCAAATCCGGCTATGCGGTGCTGTCGGTCTTGCCGCATCAGCAGAACTGGTACCGTCCGCTGGATCTGGAGCAGTATTTCCAGGCACCGGACACCCGCGCCTGGATGGCCGGGTTTGACAAGGTGCATGTGCTGGGCTCCGGCATGGGGGCCTTTGGTGCCATGGCCTTTGCCGATCTGATCGGTGCGGAAAACGTGGTGGCGTTGCAGCCGATCACCACGCTGGCCGAAGATCTGATCCCCGGCGAGACCCGGTTCCCGGCCGCGCGCAAGCTGGACTGGAGCGGCGCTTATCGCGATGCCTGCGCAGGCTGTGATACGGCGGCGCGGATCTATGCCATCCATGGCGACCATCCGCTGGATCTGGCCCATGTGACGCGGTTGCAGGATGCTTTCGGGGCGCGGTTGATCAGTGCTGAGCTGTCCCATGACAGCAAGCGTCCGGTGACCCCGTTGCTGCGCGCCAAACGCCGTCTGCCACGGACCGCGCTGACCTGCCTGCGCGGCGGCGACGCGGCGGCGCTGAACGAGGTGCTGGGCGCATTGGTGCCGCACAAAACCCCGGCGGAGTGATCCGCACCACGCCCGACCGGAACTGTGAACACCAAAGGGCCGCTCTCACGAGCGGCCTTTTTGTGCATCTGTCGCCTGCAGATATCAGGCCTATATGCCTTAATTTAACATAAGATAGATTAAGAGGATTGATCTATTCACAGACGCGGGCCTCATGGCTGCAGGCATGAGGCGGCGGGCAGAGATGTGAGTGCAATCCGGTGGTGTTTTGTTGCTTGCCCGTCCCCGGGTCTGGTATCCTTGGGTCTGCGGTTGGGATCATGGGGGTGATCCTGGCCTGAGGGGACCGCTAAAAAGTGGATATTAAGAGTGACGTGATACCCGGGTGATCCGGGGGCGGCACAGCATGAAGAGGTATGGCCCGGGTTGGCCCAAACCCGGTGTCAGGTAGGGGGCATCATGAGTGATCTTTCGCAGGCCCAGCCACAGGTTCCATCGCCTAGCCCAATCGCAGGCCCAACCCGACGTTCGGGCTGCGACAAAGGCCTCCTTTGGACCTGGCTCCGCCCCCCCCGCCGAAGGATCCGGAGAGCGCAACCATGGTCACAGCAGCGGTCAGGAAATCGCGCTGACCCCGATGCAGCAGGGGCTGCTGTATGAAAGCGCCGCCGCGGGCAGACCTTGGGTCAATCTGGAACAGATCGTGGTGCATCTGGACGCCGAAGCGCCAGATCCGAGGGCCCTGCAGGTGGCCTGGCAGCAGGTCTGCGCGCGTCATCCGGTGCTGCGCAGTGCGGTGCTGTGGCAGGGCCGCCCGCTGCCGGTCTTGCAGGTCGCGGATGTGGATGCGGCCACCGATCAGATCGGGGTGGAGACACAGGACTGGCAGGGGCTGGAGGCGGAGGATCAGGCGGCGCGGCTGGAGCAGTTTCTCAGCGAGGATCGCAATCGGGGCTGCGCGCTGGAACAGGCGGTGTCCTGGCGGGTGATGCTGGCGCGGCTGGGGGCGAACCGATCGGTGATGGTCTGGACCATTCACCATGTGCTGGTCGATGGCCGCAGTATGGCGGTGGTGCTGGAAGATGTCTTTGCGGCGCTGATCGGGGGCGAGCTGCCTGCCGCCACGGCGCCTGTGACCAGCTTTGAGGCCTTTAGCCCCGCCGTGGCGCAGGTGTCTGAACAGCCGACCAGCCAGGCGTTTTTCCGGGCGCATCTGGACGGGTTTGAAACTCCGAACCAGATTGCCCGGCTGACCGGGCCGGATGATCGACCTGCTGGGACACCGCCGGATGCGGACCATGGGCGCAAGCAGATCCTGCGGCGGCAGCTGCCGGCCGAGCTGCGCCGCGCGCTGGTGCAGCGGGCCGGTGGGGTTGCGACAGAGAATGACGCAGGACCAGCCACCCTGGCCAATATGATCCATGCCGCCTGGGGGCTGCTGGTGGCGCGCTGGAGCGGCCGGGAAAGCGCTGTTTTCGGGGTCACCCGGTCCGGGCGCTATCTTTTGGAAGGCTGCGGGCGCACGGTGGGCTGTCTGATCAATACGGTGCCGCTGCATCTGCATCTGTCCGGGGCCACAACTGTGGACGGGCTGCTGTCGGCGCTGCGGCGCGATGCGGTGGCGCTGCGCCCGCATGAACAGGCCTCGCTGGCGGATATGCGCCGCTGGTGCGGGCTGCCGGGCAGCGTGCCGCTGTTTGACACCATGGTGATGTTTGAACGCGACAGCCTGAATGCGCGGATGCGCAGCCTGGGGGGAGATGACCCGGATAACCCCTGGACCCAGCGCCGCGTTGAGCTGCGCGAAGAGGGGGCGATGCCGCTGACGCTGGCGGTCTATGGTGATGCCCAGCCGCTTTTGATGCTGGAATATGACCCCGAAGTTTTGCTTAGCCAGCCAGGTGGAACACATGCTGGACCATCTGTGTCAGCTGCTGCAGAGCCTGGCCACGGCCCCTGCGGATATGGCGCTGCGCGATCTGGAAATGTTGCCGGAGGCCGAGGCGGTGCAGCTGTTGCAACAGGGTCGCCCGGATCCGGCGCTGGCGCAGGTTCTGGCGCGGGAGATGGCGGCAGCCCCGCCCTGCATGGCAACCCGGCTGGAGGCCACGGCAGCGCGGATGCCGGAGGCCCCGGCGCTGCAGATGGCCCCCGAGGGCGCGGTTCTGAGCCATGCCGATCTACAGGCCCGGGCGGATCATCTGGCGGTGGCCTTGCAGGCGCAGGGAGCCATGGCCGGGGATATCATTGCCATCTGCCTGCCGCGCAGCCCGGAGTTCATCATTGCCATGCTGGCGGTGCTGAAGGTCGGCGCGGCCTTCCTGCCGGTGGACCCGACCTACCCGGCGGCGGTGATTGCCCATATGTTGGAGGACAGCGGC
This sequence comes from Phaeobacter sp. BS52, assembly GCF_045040595.1. NCBI lineage: Bacteria > Pseudomonadati > Pseudomonadota > Alphaproteobacteria > Rhodobacterales > Roseobacteraceae > Phaeobacter > Phaeobacter sp. BS52. The sequence goes on from NZ_CP090663.1 coordinate 54,207, forward strand.
ACCAGGCTGGGCATTGGTGGGCCGGACTATGGCACGGTATCAGGGCCTGATATTGGCTCTAACAAAGGGCAATCTGCACATAGGCACGATGCCGCCCTAACCCCGGAGGGCTTGGTCTGGGTGGCCCCTGATGCGGGATCTGAGCTATCGGAACAGCCGGACAGGCCGCTGCGGCTCAGCCCCGGATCCGGGGCGGCTGGCCTATGTGATCTATACCTCCGGGTCCACCGGCAAACCCAAGGGGGTGCGGGTGCCAATGCGGGCGTTGCTGGCCCATGCCAGCGCCATCACCGCCGCCTTTGAGTTGCAGAGCAATGACCGGATGCTGCAATTTGCCAGCCTGTCCTTTGATGTCGCCATTGAAGAGGTGCTGCCGAGCCTTCTGTCCGGGGCCTGCGTGGTGCTGCGTGCGCCGGATATGATCGGGGCACCGGGGCTGTTTCTGGACCGGGTGGCGGCGCTGGAGCTGACGGTGCTCAATCTGCCGACCGCCTTCTGGCATGTGCTCTGTGATGTGATGGCCGACAGTGGCCGCAGCTTGCCACCTTCGGTGCGGCTGGTGATCGTCGGCGGCGAGCAGGTCAACCCACAGTCCCTGGCACGCTGGCAGCAGCTGGTGCCGGGGGTGCGCTGGCTCAATGGCTATGGGCCGACGGAAACCACCATCACCTGTACGCTGCATGATCCGGGTCTGGATCAGGGGCGCCCTGTGAAGGCGCATGAAGATGTCCCGATCGGCCGCCCCACCGCCCATGCCCGCGCCTATGTGCTGGCGGCGGATGGCAGTCTCGCCCCGGCGGGGGTGGCGGGGGATCTGTGGATCGGCGGCCCGGCGGTGAGCGATGGCTATATCGACCGCCCGGAGGACACCGCAAAGGCGTTTCGACCCGATCCCTTTGCGCCGCAGAATACGGGCGGCGGGCACCACGCCAGCTGCCCCGCCGCCCGGATCTATCGCACCGGTGATCGCGCGGCCTGGCGCGGGGATGGCACGCTGGCCTTTCTCGGGCGGCAGGACCGGCAGGTGAAACTGCGCGGCTTTCGCATTGATCTGCGCCATGTGGAGCAGGTGCTGGAGCGCGCCTATCCGGAGCTGCAGGCGCTGGTGGCGGTGCATGGCAAGGACAGCCCTGCGGCGCAGCTCTGCTGTTGGGTGCGGGGCCTTCGGGAGGCCGGAGAAGCTGGCACCGAAGAAAGCGCTGGCGATACCCGCCCGGATCTGGCGGCGCTGCAACAGGTGGTGCAGCGCGATCTACCTGCCCATATGCGCCCGGCGCTGGTGCCGGTGGCGGCATTTCCCCGCACCGCCGGGGGCAAGATCGACATGGCCGCCCTGCCCGCGCCGACACAGGCCTCAAGCGGCCTGCGCCTGCGCCTGCGCCGCAACGGCGGCGCGGCGATTGACACCAGCGCCCCGCCCTCGCCACTGGCGCAGCAGCTGATGGCGATGATGGCGGATCTGCTGGGCCAGCCCGATCTGGGCGTGGATGACAGTTTCTATGATCGCGGCGGCCATTCTCTGCTGGCGATGCGGCTGATTGGCCGGATCGAGGCGGAACTGGGCCAGCGGTTGAGCCTGGCGGCGCTGCATCTGACCCCCAGCCCGCGGGCGCTGGCGGACGCGCTGAGCCTGGGAGATGAGGGCGGTGACAGCCCGGAAACACCGGAGGGCCACACCCTGCCCGATCATCTGGTGATCATTCAGGACGGTGGCGCGCGCGCGCCGTTGTTTGGCGTTCATGTGCTGGGGCGCAACGAGGAGTTCTATCGCCCGCTGGCTGCTGCGCTTGGCCCGGACCAGCCGGTCTATGGGCTGAGCATCGGCCTGTTGGACAGCCGCACCCCCACCGGGGTGCGCGCCACCGCAAAACTGTATCTGGAGGAAATCCAGACCCATTACCCCAGCGGAGTTGTGCATCTGGCGGCAGTGTCCCTGGGGAGTTATTTTGCCTTTGAACTGGCCCGTCAGCTGCTGGCGGCGGGGCGCGACTTGGGATTGGTGGCGCTGTTTGATGCCGAAGGCCCGGCCGGGCGCAGCCGGGTGCAGGGGCGGGCCAGACTGGGCGCCCATCTGGGGCTGCTCCGGCGCATGGGACCGGCCTATCTGGGCCATGTGGCCCGCCACCGGATTGAGACCTTGCGCAACTCCTTTGAACGGCGGCGGCTGGAATGGACCGGCGGCGGTGGCGCGCTGTCGATCGAGGCGCTGATCGCGGCCAACCAGCAATCGGTGGAACGCTACACGCCGGAACCGCTGGCCACACCGCTGACCGTGTTCCGGGCTCGGCGATGATCTCTTTGACAGTCCCGAGGGGCTGCGTCAGGGGTTGGGCTGGGCGCCGGTGGCGGCGGCAGGGTTTGAGCTGATCGAGGTGCCGGGCTCCCATCTGTCGATCCTGCAGGAGCCGAATGTGCAGGATATGGCCCGGCATATGGCCCGCATCATGCAGCGTCCGGATCCGCATGAATCAGGGATCAAAGGACAGGCCTGACCAAGGCGGCAGCGGATCCGCCGTGGATCCTGGATTTTTCTCTGCCCTGATCAGAACAAATCCGCAAAAACACGCCCGCGGGGGGAACAAACTCCCGCTTTACGGCGTCTGTCATGTGAACCGATCCCCCGCCCGTGGCCTGCCTGCGAACAGGCGGGCTTATTTGCCATGGTCAGTGCCGCGACATCTTGGTCCCCGACGTCAGGGGGATTAGGTCGGGGCGGAAAAGAAAAGGAATCTCTGACATGATGAAAACATTTGCCTGGGCCGCGGCCGCCGCTGCGAGCCTGACTGCCGCATCGTCCGCTTTTGCCTCTGACACGCTGCGTGTGGGCATGTCGGGTGGCTATTTTCCCTTCACCTTTGTGCGTCAGGACGTGCTGCAGGGGTTTGAGGTGGATGTGATGAACGCCGTGGCCGAGGAAACCGGCCTGGAGGTGGAATTTGTCACCATGTCGTTTTCCGGTCTGATCGGCGCGCTGGAATCCGACCGCATCGACACCATCGCCAACCAGATCACCATCACGCCGGAGCGCAGCGCCAAATTTGCCTTTACCCAAGCCTATGTCATCGACGGCGCCCAGGTGGTGGTGAAACGCGGCAATGAGGACAGCATCGCAGGCCCCGCTGATCTGGCGGGCAAGACCGTGGCGGTGAACCTCGGTTCCAACTTCGAGCAACTGCTGCGGGAACTGCCAGAGGCCGATAAGATCGAGATCAAAACCTATGAAGCCAATATCGCCCAGGATACAGCCCTGGGGCGGGTCGATGCCTTTGTGATGGACCGGGTGTCCTCGGCCCAGCTGATCCAGGAAAGCCCGCTGCCGCTGGCGTTGGCGGGCGCGCCCTTCTCCGAGATCCGCAATGCGCTGCCCTTCCGTCAGGACGCGGACAGCCTGGCGCTGCGCGACCGGGTGGATGCGGCGCTGAGCACGCTGCGCGAGAGCGGCAAGCTGGCCGAGATCTCGCAGACATGGTTCGGCACCGATATCACGGCGGTTTCCGCCCCGGCTGAGAAGTGAGTCGGTAGATGCAGGGGTTGGACATCGCCTATATGCTGGGGCTGGTGCCGGTGCTGCTCAGCTATGTGCCGCTGACGCTGTTCATGGCAGTGGTGGCGATGGCGCTGGCCTTGGTACTGGCGTCCCTCTTGGCGGTGGAACGGGTGCTGCGGATCCCGGTGCTGGATCAGCTGGTGGTGCTGTTCATCAGCTTCTTTCGCGGCACGCCGCTGCTGGTGCAGCTGTTCCTGTTCTACTACGGGCTGCCGCAGGTGCTGTCGGTGCTGACCCAGATCAATGGGGTCAGTGCGGCGATCATGGGGCTGACCCTGCATTTTGCCGCCTATATGGCCGAAAGCATCCGCGCCGCCATTCTCGGCGTGGATCGCAGCCAATGGGAGGCGGCGCAGTCGATCGGCATGACCCGTGGCCAGATGATGCGCCGCATCGTGCTGCCGCAGGCGGCCCGGATCGCGGCGCCGACGCTGGTCAATTACTTCATCGACATGATCAAGGGCACCTCGCTGGCGTTTACCCTTGGGGTCACGGAAATGATGGGCGCCACCCAGAAAGAGGCGGCTAAGCAGTTTCCTTTATTTTGAAGCCTTCCTGGTGGTGGCGGTGATCTACTGGATCCTGGTGGAGGCGCTGTCGCTGGTGCAGCGGCTGCTGGAGACACATCTGAACAAGGCCTATGCACGATGAACGACGCACAAGCTGACACTGCCATTTCCATCTCCGGGCTGCGCAAGACCTTTGGCGACAGCGTGGTGCTGGATGGCATCGACCTGACCATTAAACCCGGTGAGCGGATCGTCATTATCGGCCCTTCGGGCACGGGTAAATCGACGCTGCTGCGCTGTCTGAATTTTCTCGATGCACCGGACGGTGGGCAAATCCGCATCGGTGATCTGGAGGTGGAGGCTGCCCGCGTCAGCAAGGCGGAGATCCTGGCCCTGCGCTAAGCGCACCGCCTTTGTGTTTCAGAACTATGCGCTGTTTGCCAATAAGACGGCGGCGGAAAACATCATGGAGGCGCTGGTCACCGTGCAGAAACAGCCCCGCGACGCCGCCCGTGCCCGCGCGCTGGACATTCTGGCAGAGACCGGTCTGGCGGATAAGGCCGATGCCTATCCCGCCAGCCTGTCCGGCGGGCAACAGCAGCGCGTCGGCATTGGCCGGGCGATGGCGCTGGGGGCCGAGCTGATGCTCTTTGACGAGCCGACCTCGGCGCTGGACCCCGAATGGGTGGGCGAGGTGCTGGCGCTGATGCGCAAGGTCGCCGAAGAGCGCCAGACCATGCTGATCGTCACCCATGAGATGCAGTTTGCCCGCGAAATTGCCGATCGGGTGGTGTTCATGGAAGGCGGGCGGATTGTGGAACAGGGCCCGCCGGCGCAGATCTTTGATGCGGCGCAGGATCCCCGCACGCGGGCCTTCCTGCGCCGGGTGGGGTGACCGGCCCTCTTCTGTACCCCGAATATCCAAATGCAAAAAGCGGGCCATTGGCCCGCTTTTTTCCATCCAAGGATGGTCATTCATAAGACGCTGTCAGCGCAGGATCTGCGATCCCGCCCCACCGGCCTGATCACAAATGATCAGTTGGTTGTGGTGGTGCTGGTGCTGGTTTCGTCGTCGTCGTTCAGGATCACACCCAGAATGACCGCACCGGCAACGCCGCCCGCGATCAGAGTGCCCTGCTCAAGGCCGGTCCCGCCGAGCAGGGTCGGGGTGCCTTCATCCTGAGCGGAGGCGGTGGTGGTTGCGGCCAGGGTGGCCAGAGCGAATGCTGCGAAGAACTTGTTCATAATCCAAAACTCCTTTGGAGACCGTTGAGCCGAGAGTAGGTGAGTTACCTCGTGAATTCAACGCAGCTTTTAGCAGCAATATCCCGGCGGCTGGAATTTTTTTTCTGCCGTTGCCGAGATATCGCTCATTTGGGCGGATATGGCCCCAAACCGCCTGTTTTTAACGCGTCAGAACTGGAGTCAGCCGCCGGTGGTCAGCTGGCGGATGCGCAGATAACCCACATTTGGCCCAGCCCATTGGCGCGATTGCCAGACCCGGCCGCTGCGCGAATCTACCCAGTAGTCATTGACGATCTCCCCGCCGCGTCCCGGCTGGCTGGGATGGCAGCGTTCCTCGATGTGACGGGTGGGGTAGCGCAGTTCAACGATCACGATGGGATCGACACCCAGATCGCGGCGGCTGCAGAGCATATCCAGCTGCCAGGCGCCATTGTCCAGCCCGCGGATATGATAGCGCCGCGCGCCACTGCGCACCGGGCCACCTGTGTTCCCTTCGACCAGCGCTGAGCTGGACAGGATGTCATTGCCAAGGTTGCGCGTCGCCACCAGCACCCCATTGCGCAGGGTCAGGCTGATATTGTCCTCGGTGCGCCAGACCGCCACGGTGCCGGGACTGTCATCGCGGCGCAGCTGCTGGCGCGACAGATAGGCAAAGACATCGTTTTTCTCGATGGTGACCTCGATATAGGGGTCCTTGATTTCATCCAGACCAGCGCGGGTCAGCGGCGGGCGGGCTGCCTGTTTTCCCTTGCCGCCGGACAGGCGGGCGCTGACTTTATCAGACAGGCTGCGCAGCAGTTCCACCTGCAGGGGCGCCTGATCCGGCCCGCGGCTGCAGGCGGACAGCACCAGCAGACCCAGGATTGGCAGCAGCCCGGCGAGGCGTGTGGTCACAGGCGTCATCATTCCCAGATCCTTGCCCGCTGTCGGGTCAGCTGTGCGCGATGGGCCTCGCGGATTTGGCCATAAAGCCGACCGGGGACATGCACCCGCTGGCCGCCGTCGCGCTGGGTCGGGCGCACGGTCATGCCGAATGTATTGCGGCTGGGTTTGCCCAGCAGCCAGTCCAGCGGAATGCTGAAGCGGAAGCCCTTGTCAAAAGAGCCTTCGCCGAAATCCTCCGAGGAGACATCGGTGAGGGTAAAGAACCCGCCGACCCGCCAGCCATTGGCAAATTCACGGTCCAGCGCAAAGGTGGCGCCATAATCACCGGCCAGATAACGCCCGGCATCCACCTGCAGATGATAGCCCTTGTCCATCTGGTAATAGGCCGAGGCATGGCCGGTGAAGGTTTTGTAATCACGAAACGACAGCCGCTGATCATAATCGCGCTGCACCACGTAATTGCCCTCGACCCCCAGCGCCAGACGGCTGGAGACCGGTTTCCACAGCACCTCGCCCGAGACCCCGCCAAACATGCTTTCAAACAGGCCGACGGTGCTGCGGGCATAGAGATCGCGCCCCATCTGCCATTGCCGCGTGACATAGAGATTTTCCAGCGTGGTGCTGAACTGGGCATATTCATTTTGATCGGTTCGCACTCGGGGAAGCACCGAATTGGAGGCGCGCCCATCCTTCACATTGCCCCAGACGCGCTGACGGATGGTGCCCGCGATGCGCCAGCCGGGAGCCGGTGCATAAGAGGCCTTCAGATCCACACCCACATCCAGCCGGAACGGCAGCTCAGGGTCAAAATAGGAGGGCGCGGTATAGGGGCTGAGGGAGGTGGAAAACGCCGGGTAGAGATCGCCTGACACCAGCGCCTCTTCAGCCAGCGGTTCGGCGGCCTGCAGGCCGGTCACCGCCCAGAGCGCCTCGGTGGCGTCGGGGTTATGTTCCAGCGCCTCCAGATCGCTGCGCCGGATCACCACCTGTGACAGCGCCAGCCCGCCGCGCATCGGCACGATTTTCAGCGTCTCCACGGAGGGCGGCAGCAGCCGCGCCATGGCGCGCGCACTGCGGCCAATGGCCAGGGTCTGGGCGCGGTAGCGCGGATTGCGATAGCGCAGTTCAGCCTCGGTGCCATTTTCAGGCAGGCTCAGCGCCTCCAGGATCAGCCCGTCCTGCTGCAAGGCCTCGGCCAGCGCATCGCGCAGGGTGGTCTTGGCGCGGGTGCTTGTGGCCCAGTCGCGGGTCCAATGGCGTTCTTCGGTGGCCCAGCTGCTGCGCGGCGCCACCGGCACCGGCGCGTTGACCCGCATGGGCTGGGTGGGGTGTTTGGGATTGAGCTGGATCTGTGCGGTGACGCCCAGTTCCGAGCCATAAAGATAATAGGCCCCCAACCGCAGGCCTGGTCTGGCCTGATATTCGGCGCCAAAGTTGAAGGAGGATTTGCGCTCAAACACATTTGGGGCGCCGGTTTCCAGCACATAGGCATCCGAGGAATATTCCGCCTTGAACCCCCAGCGGTCATTGGGCTGCCATTCGATGCCCGCAAACGGCGCCATCTCGCCGCGGAACCACTGATCATAGGACAATTCGCCCCCGGTATCACCGGCAACGAACCCCGGACGGGTGCCGGTGATACTGCCGATGGAGCCGTTGGTTCCCAGGCGCCCCCAGCCCAGGTCGAGCGGTCAGCTTTAGCTAAGCCCGCGCCGCCGCGATGGCTGAGCGCCGGGGTGTCAAAATTCTTGGTCGCGACGATATATTCGCCGAGCATAAATCCCGGTGCTAGGCAAAATCCTGCAGACCCAGGGTTACGGCCGGGCGATAGCGCCCCTCGCGCAGGAGCCGCAGCCGCACGTCAAAGCCGCGGTCGTAATAGGTGCTGAACCCACCAATCTGGGCGCCATTGGTCTGGATGCCATTGTAGCGGAAGGACGCGCTGAGCCAGGGGGTGGCCTGAAAGGTCAGATTGTAGCGCGCCTGACCGCCAAACCAGGAATAGGTCGAGGTAAACTGCCCGTCCGGCAGCATCTCCGCGCTTGGCATATCCACCAGACCGGGAGAGCCGTAGAAGTTGAGGCTGGGGGCGGGCAGCGGTTTGAAACGCGGCGCCTCCGGTTTGGGCGTGGTGAGCGCGTCTTGCGCCTGTGCAGAGAGTGCCACCGAGGCCATGACCACAGAGGTTGCCAGGATACGGGCGGCTGAGCATATGGGCCATTGGCAAAAGCCGCGCCACATGAAGAGATCGAAGACTGGGGATCACGGGTTCGGACTGCCTTGTTGTCTGGCTTGTGGTCTGGTCGAAATGCCGGAGCAATGAAGGGCGGATCGGCCGCCCTGCCCCTGCGGCTGGTGTTGGTCCGGTTAGACCACAAAACCCGCAGGCGGATCAACGATCTGGCCTGCCCTGATACCGCTGCTGGCTGGGCTGTGACCCGTAAACTATAGTGCCAGCTGCAAGACCCCGTCGCAGGTCCCCTGCTCCTCCTGTTCCTGCCAGCAAGGCGGATCCAAGGCGCGTTCAGGAGGTCTTGCGATCCTCTTCCGGGGCGCGGTAGCCCTCGACCCAGCGTTTGATCAGGACCCGCGCAACCCGTTCGTCGCCGAGCGGCCACGGCCTGACGCAGGCCCCGGATCAGGGTTGCAACCTCGATTTCCGACAGCACCGCTTCGCGGGCGCAGAAAATCTTCTGGTGGCCGGTGGTGATCAGATCCGAGCTGAGCGTCAGCTCTTCCTGCATCTTTTCTCCGGGCCGCAGGCCGATGATATCGATGGCGATATCGCCGTCGGGGTGATCGTCGTCCCGCACGGAATAACCGGCACTTTCAATGACCTGACGGGCCAGTTGCAGAATTGAGATCGGCTCGCCCATGTCGAGCACAAACACCTCGCCCCCCAGCGCCTCGGCGCCAAGCCTGCAGCACCAGCTGCACCGCCTCGCGGATGGTCATGAAATAGCGTTTGACGCGCGGATCGGTGACCGTGACCGGCCCGCCGCGGCTGATCTGTTCCTGAAACAGCGGCACCACGGAGCCCGAAGAGCCCAAGACATTGCCAAAACGCACCATGGTGAAAACGGTGCCGGGATTGCGGGTGGCCAGATCCTGCACCACCAGTTCCGCCATGCGTTTGGAGGCGCCCATCACATTGGTCGGGCGCACTGCCTTGTCCGAGGAAATCAGGATGAAGCGTTCCACCCCGCTGCGCGCGGCGGCCCGGGCCAGTGTCTGCGTGCCAAAGACATTGTTGGCCAGACCGGGCAGCGGGTTGGCCTCAACCAGGGGCACATGTTTATACGCCGCCGCATGCAGCACCACCTGGACCCCGTGATGGGCCAGTACCATACGCACCTGACGCGGATCGGTGACAGAACCCAGCACCGGCACCAGCTCGATCCCGGTGCCTTCGACCTGCTGCTCCAGCTCCTGATGAATGGTGTAAAGCGCCAGTTCCGACAGCTCATACAGCACCAGTTTGCGCGGACGGCAGGCCAAGACCTGACGGCAAAGCTCGGAGCCGATGGAGCCCCCAGCGCCGGAAACCAGCACCACCCGGTCCTGATAAGATCCGCTGGCCTCCTGCAGGGGCACATCGCGGGTGGCGCGGCCCAGGAAATTCTGCGGCGCCACCGGGGTCAGCTTGTCCACCAGCGCCTCTTCCCCGATGAGCTGGGCAAAGGAGGGCAGCGCCTGCACCTCCAGCTGCATCCGCTGCAGTCGTTGGATGATCTGCGCCTGTTTCGGCTGGCTCTGCGACGGCATCGCCAGCAAGACCCGCTTGATCTGGCGGGCCTCGGCGATCTCGGCGATGCGGGCGGGCGGGAACACCGGCAATCCGACCAGTGTCACCCCCTGTAGGGAGGTATTGTCATCGACAAAGGCAACAGGATCGATGCCGTCATGGGCCTTCAGCGCCTGCGCCAGCTGGGCGCCGGTGGTGCTGGCGCCATAGATCAGCACCCGGCAGCGCGGCTGGGCGCGGCGGTAAATCGCCACCACCACCTGATAGAGCAGGGCACGGGCCGCCAGCAGGCAGAGAAAATAGGTGGTGGCAAAAACCACATGGGTGCCGGGCGGCAGATCAGGACCAAACAGCAGCGTCAGCCCGGCCGTGGCAGCGGCGGTGATTGAGGCCAGCAGCGCCGTCAGCCCGACCGCATGGCGTTCATAGGCATTGAGCTGCACCTTGGGCAATCCGAGCCACAGTGCCACCGCCGCCGCCAGCGCCAGCACATAAGGCAGCACCGGCAGCATCGCTGCCAGCGTGGCCAGAGCGGATCCCGGCAAGGGCAGCACCAGAAAGGTCAGGAACAGCGCCAGCGGGATCAGGGTCAGATCAATGGTGAGAAAAATATAGGATTTCTGTTTGCGTGACAGCGCACTGATCAGATTGAACATCCCTGGCCGTCCCCACTTCCAGTCCCCGGTGACCGCCTCGCAGTCCGGGCGGCCTGTTTATATGTCGCGATGTGGCGCCGAGATCGTTCTGGCGCGCATCGTTTCAAATGCGTTTTTATCAATTCCCCGCGCCAGACCCCCGGACCCGCATGTGACGGCTCTCTCTGGCATCGGGATGTGTCTCGCGTCGTCTATCCCTCCGGGTGCCCCCTGGTCCCTCCGGAGCAGGTGTGACAGGCCCTACGCCGGGGGTTTCATGGGCGCCCCGAGCATCACTTTAGACGTATTTCGGGGCTAATACAAAACCACGGGCAGCAAAAAAGCGCCGTCTGACGGTGATTTGCCCGTTTTGGCGCCCCCAGGCGGCGTCTGTGCAGGCCTGACGCAGGGTTTGGCCGATCCCTCTGCGCGCGGGACCGCCCCAGGGGGCAGCTTGGGCAGGACACACCCGTCTGGACCCGCCCGGACCGGGGCAGAATCGCCGAATCGCCCCGCAATCTCATCCCTCAGCCACGCCGGAACAGGTTGCCGATGGTCTGAAACACCAAATCAAAGTCGTAACACATGCTCTGGTGACGCTGGTAGATGAGATCCAGCCGCGCCTTCATCGGCACGCAGAGGCGGGAATAGACCTGATCGGTTTCCGCGGAGGTGGTGCAGCGCGCCAGCAGAGCAGCCTCATGTTTGTGATAGGTGATGGAGGCCAGCCCGGTGACCCCGGGGCGCGATTTCAGCACCCGGGCATAGAGCTCGGGATTGGCCTCAACATATTGGCGCAGCGGCGGGCGCGGCCCGACAAAGGAGAGATCCCCCTTCAGGATGTTCCACAGCTGCGGGAATTCATCCAGCCGCTTGCCGCGCAGCCAGGCACCGGTCTTGGTGATGCGGGCCGATTTGTCGCCGCCGGAGACCCCGGTGTCCTGCGCCACCACCTGCATGGTGCGCAGTTTCCACAGGGCAAAGGGTTGATCGACCCCCTTCATCCGTTCAGCCACGTAAAACAGCGGGCGGCCTTCCTTCAGCAGCAGCCAGGCCATCAGCCCCAGCAGCACCGGGCCCAGCACCACCACCAGAAGGCTGGCAAAGAAGAGATCAAAGAGGCGTTTGCGCCAGGTCATATGCGGGTGTCCTTATCAGGGGCGGATTGGGGCAGCAGGGTGAGCGCGCGCGCCTCAGCCACCAGATCCTGCGGGCTGGCGGCGGGCAAGGCCGCAAGCTGATCCGCCAAAAGCCCGATCAGCCGCGTCACGTCAAGCTGCACCTCGGCGATGGCCTGCGCGGGCGCGGGCCTGCGGGCACAGTCCAGCCCCGCCGCCTGCAACAGATCGCCCATCGCCACCGCGCCCGGCTGGGCGATGTTCAGCACCTGCGGCAGATCGGGACATTGGATCAGGGTCGCCAGCACCTCCGCCAGGGTCCGGGGGCCGATATAGCTGCGCCGGGGCGTCTGCCCATCGGCAAATTGATCCAGACAGAACCCCGCCCGCCAGCCGCCCAAGATCGCATCAATACCGGCAATATTGCCGATCCTGAGCAGGCTGATCTCCAGCCCCAGTTCCGCGGCACGCGCCTGTGCGGCCTGTTCCATCTCGGCCTTGGCCACCCCGTAAGGGGCCACCGGGGCCAGCGGGATGTCTTCGCTCAGGGGGCCGGGGGCCACGCCATAGACCGCCGCCGACGAGGCCAGCAGCAGCCGCGGCGCGCCTGTCTCTGCGTCGCGCACACGCGCCGCCGCCTCAAGTGTGGCCAGCGCCAGATCACGATGTTGCATCAGCTGGCGCGCACTCAGATCCCGGCCCGCCGCGCCGCCGGGCACCGGACCCGCCAGACAGAGGATCGCCGCCGTGCCCCGCGCCGCCGCGGCCAGCGCCTCTGGATCCGCCAGCGGATCAAAGACATGCCAGCCTTCTGCGTCGGGCTCTGCCCCGTCAGGCCGCGCCCGCCGCTGCCAGCGCAGGTCCGCCCCGGCAGAGGCCCATTGGTGGCGCAGGATCCCGCCGATCCGTCCGGAGGCGCCCAGGATCAATATGGGTCTCAATGTGGGTGGAAAACGCATCAGCCCCCCTGTTACCGTTGCCCATGCGGTTGACGCAGTCTGCATGCCCAGTATCTTGCGGGGAACAAAAATCAAGCCGTTTCCGGCTGTTTTCGGACAAGGATCCTCATGCGCCGTCTTTCCCTCCTGCTTGCCGCTCTTGGTCTCGCCCTGCTGCCGGCAGCCTGCGGTCGCCTGCCCGGTGGCGCCCCCGCCAGCGAAGAGATCCTGAAAACCGCCGATGATGCGGATGCCGATTTTGCGCTTTATCCCGTCACCCGCGCCTTTCTGCCGACGGTGGGCCATTGGCCTGAAACCGGCCCTGAAAGCGGCGGTGCCCATAGCGGCAAACGCCCGCTGAAATGGATCGGCGCCACCCAGGGCGCCAAGACCCAGATCATCCAGCCCGGAGATCTGCTGACCCTGCGGATCTGGGACAGCAGCGACAATTCCCTGCTGACCACCCCGGATGAGAAAATGGTGCAGCTGCAGGATGTGACGGTGGCGGCCAATGGCAGCATCTTCATGCCCTATGTGGGCAATGTGAATGTGAACGGGCTGACCCCGGATCTGGCGCGCGAAAAACTGCAAACTGCCATGGAAGAAATCGTGCCCTCGGCCCAGCTGCAGCTGGACATGACCGAAGGGCGCGGCAATTCGGTAGATCTGGTCAGCGGCGTTGAGACCCCCGGCACCTATCCGATGCCGGATCGCAATTACACGGTGATGGGACTGATTGCAGCGGGCGGCGGCATCAGCGCCAGCCTCAACAATCCGCAGATCCGTCTGGTGCGCGGGCGCAGCATCTATGGCACCTCGGTGGAGACCCTGCTCAATGATCCGCGCCGCGACACGCTCCTGCGTGGCGGCGACCGGGTGTTTGTGGAAGAGGACGCGCGTTATTTCCTGTCTTTCGGGGCCACCGGCCGTGAGGATCTGCACACGTTCACCAAGGATCAGATGTCGGCGATGGATGCCATGTCGGTGGCGGGCGGCTTTCAGGACAGCCGCGCCGATCCGCAGGGGCTTTTGGTGCTGCGCGAATACCCCGACAGCGCCCTCGCGCCGGGCCAGCGTGGTCCGCGCCAGCCCCGGGTGGTGTTCACGCTGGATCTCACCTCAGCTGACGGGCTGTTCTCGGCGCGCCGCTTCAAGATCAACTCCGGGGATCTGTTGATCGCCACCGAGGCGCCAGTGAATGATGCGCTGACCATCTCCAATATCATCGGCAACTTCTTCGGCGTCTTCAGCCGCGCAGGCGCGCTCTGATCCGAAACAACCTGACGGTGCTGCCAGCCATCACGCGCCGGACCAGCCATAAACCGCAGCGATCTGATCCGCAGGCGTGCCTAGCCCTGATCGCTGCGGCCTCTTCTGTTTCAAGACAAGAAGAACAACCCATAGCAGATCGTTTGCACTGGCCTTCCCGGTCTGCAGGCGATAGATATGCGCGCGTATATTGTCCCGGTTTCCAGTCCTGACCCGTCTTCAGCCCCGTCTTCAGCCCTGTGGCCGGTTCGGTCTGATTTTCTCATTGATAGCCCTTATTCAGAGTCCTTATTTCTGCAATGAAACCCACCACAATTCGTGTCACCGACAGCCTGCGCGCACTGCTGATCGACTCTCATGTGATGCCGAAGCCTTGGCGCGTAGATAGTGATTTTGCCACGCTCAAGCGGCTTAGCTTCACGCCGGATGTGAAACTCTCGGTTGTCACCCGGCACGGGCTGAAATCGGGTGGCTTGCTGCCACTGAGCAGCATCGGCTACATGAGTTACAGCCACTCCCCCTCCCGCAACTGGTCGGCCGGAGCCTTCTGTTCGATTGCGGCCGGGCTGCGGGTCCTGGGGGATCGTCACCCGATCCGGCGGGTGTCTTCCCACCCGTTCAGCTATGGTCCTTACTATCAGAAACTGGCCCGCAGCCTGGGCGTGGAAACCTATGCACCACATGCCCGTTTCAACACCAAATCGCCGCCCGTGCGCATTGGCAATGACGTCTGGATCGGTCGCGGGGTGCAGATGGC
>NZ_CP090665.1:0-69388 GCF_045040595.1 Phaeobacter sp. BS52
TACCAACGCAGATCAGCCCCGCCAGCTTTGTTGCGCGCAGTTGCAGGATATAGGCTGACGGCGCTCCGTCGGACCACGGCAACCCCCAGCTGATGAAACTGGCAGCCGCACCGATCAGCAGCCCCGCCAGCACCAGCAACCGGCGGTCCAGCGGCGCCCGCCGCCGCCCTCTCATGCGCCACAGAGCTGCCTCAGCCATGGGCGGGCCGTCGCAGCAGCATCACCAGAAACAGCGCCGCCCCAAACAGTCCAAAAACCGTGCCAGCCGGGATCTCGTAAGGGGCGCGCAGCAGTCGGCCCAGCATGTCGCAGATCAGCAGCAGCCCGGCCCCTGTCGCCGCCACCACCGGCAAGCTGTCACGCAGATTGTCCCCCATGATCCGTGACACCAGATTGGGCACCACCAGCCCGACAAAGGGCAGCACCCCAACGGTCACGATCACCAATGCCGACACCAGCGACACCACCACGACGCCAAAGCCAAGCACCTGCCCGTAACGCAGGCCAAGCCCCCGGCTGGCCATCTCGCCCAGCCCGGCAATGGTAAATTGATCCGCCACAAGATAGGCCAGCCCCGCCAGCAGCCCGGCCAGCCACAACAGCTCGTACCGACCGGACAAAACGCCGGAGAATTCGCCACTCATCCAGATCGCAAGATATTGCAGCAGGTCGGCCTGAAACGCGATGAACCCGGCAGCGGCGGCCAGAATGCCGCCATAGACCAGCCCCACCAGTGGCACCAGCAGCGGTTGCTGCGGAGGGATGCGCCGGGCCAGGGCCAGAAACACCAGCGTGCCCAGCAAGGCCGCCACCGCCGCACATAACATCTTGGCAAAGATTGGCAGCGCCAGCGCCAGCAGGGTTGCCCCCAGCAACCCCAGCATGGCCGCCTCATTGGTGCCGGTGGTGCCCGGTTCGACAAAGCGGTTGCGCACCAACAGCTGCATGATCACCCCGGCAACCGCCATCGTGGCTCCGGTCAGGATCACCGCCAGCGTGCGCGGGATGCGGCTGATCAGCAGCAGCTGCGCCGCCTCTGGGTCCTGCAACAGCGCCAGCGGTGAGGTCTGATTGACCCCGATCACGCAGCTTAGCCCCGCCAGCAGCATCAGAACAAACAGGCACAGGCAGATCGCACCGCGTGCGGATCTGCCCGGCCTGCCCAGCCCGATTGTAGATCCCGTGGCCTCAGCCACCGGCGGCAAAGCCCGCACGGATCTGCTCCAGCGTGGCGGTCATCGCCTGGATGCCACCACCCGCAATGTAGATCGCGGCGGAGTCGAGATAGATGACCTGCCCTTTTTTCCAGGCCTCGGTCCCGGTCACCAGCGCATTGTCCAACGTGGCCGCGGCGGCCTGATTGTCCTGACCGATCGCGCTGGCCCGGTCGATGACAATCAGCCAGTCGGGGTTGGCCTGCGCGATATATTCAAAGGAAATCGCCTCACCATGGGTTGCGGCTTCGGCTGCATCAGCAGAGGGTGCCTCCGGCTGCTCGATCACCGCCTCCGGCAGGTTGAGTGCGCCATGCAACCAACCAAAGCGGGACTGCGCACCATAGGTGGTCACCTTCGGCCCGTTGGTCATCACGATCAGCGCCCGTCCGCGCCCGTCAACGGCGGCCCGCGTCGCCTCCAGCTTGGCCAGAAACGCGGTCTCAAGGGCTGTCGCCGCTGCGGAGCGCCCCATCAGCGCGCCATAGCTGCGCAACCGCGACAACGCCAGATCGACGTGGCTGGCGCCCCAGATGGTCATATCAATGGTGGGTGCGATCTCCGACAGCGCCTCAACCTGACGGGAGGAGCGCCCACCCGCCACGATCAAATCCGGCGCCAGTCCTGCAATTGCCTCAAAATCCGGCTCAAACAGCGTTCCCATCGGCGCCGCCTCGGCCTGCTGCTTGTCCAGATAATCCACATAAAGCCGCGACGGCAGCCCCGCGATGGGCACCTCCAGCGCTGCCAGCGTGTCGACGGCGGCGATGTCCAGCACCACGATTTTCTGCGGCTGCGCAGGCAGCTCCCGCAGGCCCAACGCCGTCATGACAGGCACGGTGGCGCGGTCTGTCTCTGTTGTGGTCTGATCTGCCGTGGCCGGACCGGCCAATCCAAGCATCAGCGCAGCCGCCAGCTGCAATCGCGTCCATTTTGCCATCTGTTCAATCCCGTCATATGGATAACGGCTGGCAATCAGGCTGGCTCAAAATCGCCCGCTTGTTAGGCCGGGTGACGGCAAAAGTCCAGAGACCATTCCCGCACGCGCCCCGGCGCGCGTGACAGATGACGCAGCGTCCGGGCGCTCTCCGAAGAATAATTTTATCGCCCTTCTTGCACGGGGCCGCATTGCTCACTATGAGACCGACAGCCCCAAAGCGGGCGCAGCCAGGTTCCCCCAGCTAACACCAGTTTATCACGCGGGTTACCATGGCACATACCACAGCACAAAAATCATCCATCCTCCTGACCGGTCTGCTGTGCAGCACGGCCCTGACGGTGTTTTCCGCAACCAAAGGCCACGCAGAGGACGACGGCGTCCTGTCGCTGGATCCGATCATCGTGAAGCAGCGCGATGCCGATGGCGATGCCGCAGACCGCGCCACCGCCGTCTATGTCGCGGATGCCGAAATCGAGCGCGCCGCGATGGGCGATCTCAAGGATCTGTTTGCGGGCATTGCCTCCGTGTCGGTCGGCGGCGCCATTCCCGTGGCACAGAAAATCTATGTCAACGGGATCGACATGCTGAAACTGGCGGTTCAGGTGGACGGCGTTAGCCAGAACAACCGCGTGTTCCACCACGCCAGCGCCAATGCCTTTGACCCCGGCCTGATGAAATCCGTGCGGGTTGATCCCGGTGTGGCCCCCGCCGATGCAGGCCCCGGTGCGCTGGCTGGCCGGGTGGTCATGGAAACCATCGATGCCGAGGATATCCTGACCGAAGGCCAGGCCATTGGCGGCAAAACACGCCTCAGCTACGGCGAAAATGGCGATACCTTCGGCACCTCGCTGACGCTGGCGGGGCAGTCCAACGGGTTCGAAATCCTGCTTTATGGCAAGCGCATGACCGGTGACGATTACACCGACGGTGCTCGGCAACATCGTGAACGGCACCCGCAGCGACCTGACGGCTAAGCCTGCTGAAACTGGCCTATGAGACCGACACCGGGCACCGGTTTGAATTCTCCGGCCAGCAGATGCAGGACACCGCCCTGCGCAACCGCCGTGCCAATTTCGGCACCGCCTCCTTCAACCCGCTGGACACCGTCTATGACACCAAACGCACCGTCTATTCGCTGCGCTATGAGAATGTGAACGGCGGCGGCAACTGGGATCCCTCCGCGACCATCGGCTTTTCCGAGAATGAGATCGGCAGCCGTCGCACCGCCGAGACCAGCGTGGGTGTGACCCGGACCTATTCCGCGACCTTCCAGAACCGTTTCCACCTGTCGGAAAGCGACACCATCACGGCCGGGATCGATTTTCAGGACCAGAAAAGCTCCGCCAGCGGCGACTATTGGGGCACCAACCGGCCCTCCGAGACCAGCCAGACCATCGGCGTCTTTGCACAGGCCCGCCTGGAACCCAGTGACCGGCTGAAGGTCTCCGCCGGTCTGCGCTATGACTGGAACGCCTTCACTGGTCAGGATTTTGGCCAGAGCGGCCGCCCCTATGAGCAGGACAGCTCCGGGCTGAGCGGCAACCTCTCCATCGTCTATGACGTCAATGATGCGCTATCGCTGCGGGCTGGCTATTCCAACGTCTTTGGCGGCATCGGGATTGAGGATAACTTCCTGTTCTACCGCGACTGGGATTACTCCGCCCTGAAACCGCGCCGTGCAAGCAACGTGGTGGTCGGTGCAGACTGGCAAAGCGGCAACTGGACCCTCGGCGGCGAAGTGTTCCAGACCAAGATCGACGACACCCGCGATGTCGCAGGCCCGACAGTGACCAGCTACGATTTCGAAAGCCGGGGCTACAATCTGGGCGCCACCTATGGCTGGGACAGCGGCTTTGCGCGGCTGACCTTCACCGACAGCGAAACCCGCGTCAACGGTGTCGCCACCTCCAGCTATTACGTGCTGGATTCCGGCGCCCCGATCGGTCAGGTGCTGGCGCTTGAGGTGCAGCAGGAACTGCCACAATGGGACCTGGTTGTTGGTGGCCATATTGATGCGGCCTTCGACTACGACCAGCAGCTGAATGAGGCCGACGCCACAACTAAGCTGGAAGGCTACGAGGTGCTGAACCTGTTTGCCGAATACCGCCCGGCGGCTTACGACAACGTGACGATCCGCGCCGAGATCAACAACGTCTTTGACCGTCAATACGCCGACCGCGCCACCTATGGCGGCGACTACCCCGGCTTTGCCACGCTGAAAGAGCCGGGCCGTTCCGTCTCGCTGGTGGCCAATGTCTCTTTCTGAGGCAGTGGCCTGATCGCCTGCGATCTATAACCTGCGGGCGCGCCTTTTCTATGGGCGCGCCCGCGTCGGCAAGAGTACATACTGTAGATGATGCTGGCCTGTCCCCGGCACCGCGCATGCCCTTCTGGAAATTGGCTTGCACCGCGTGGGGGAAACCTTATCCTTCAAATCTGATAGAAAAACTAAGGATTATGCCAGATGCTCACGGACAGCGGCCATTTCGACACGCCCAATGCCTCCAAATACCTGCAACAGCTGTGCAAACATTTCGCCCATAAGGTGGCCGTCACCCATGACGAGACCACAGGCACCGTGGCCCTGGGCATGGGGCCTGCGACCCTGACCGCCGAGGATCAACAGCTCCGCGCCGAGGTCACCGCCCCCACTGCCGAAGAGCTGGATCATGCCCGTCAGATCATCGACAACCACCTGAAGCGCTTCGCCTTTCGCGAAGATTTTGAGGCGATGACCTGGGCCTCTGCTGTTGCCCCTGCCTGACCATAGGTCAGACATATAAACCTGACCACAGATCAGAACTGAACCGCATACGCGGTGGAGCGCCCGCTCGGCCTCCATCCGGGTCACCACACCGGCCGCTTCCAGCGCGCGCAGATCGCGGGTGGCGGTGGCCGGAGAGGCCTTGGTGATCTTGCGATAGGATTTGGCGCTTAAGCCGACCGCCAGCCGCTCCGGCCCCTGCTCAAACAGCAGGCGCAACGCATGGGCCTGACGTTCGTTCAGCACCGGTGCAAAGCGCAGAAAGAACTGGTTGCGGCGCAGGATGAACGCCGCCTCCTGCCGCGCTGAGGCCGCGGCCCGTGTCAGCGTACGCAGAAACCACAGCACAAATTCGGTGGCGTCAATTTCAGCCGCGCCAGTATCCGGATGACCCCCGGCCCGCTCCCTGCGCCCGGCCTGCAACGCCTCGTAATAGGCCTTCTTGTCCCGCTCAACCTGCCGCGACAGTGAAAACGGCAGCGCGCGGTTGCGGGCAAACACATGTTCAATCAGGGCGCGCCCAATGCGGCCATTGCCATCTGACAGCGGGTGGATGGATTCAAACCACAGATGCGCCAGCGCCGCCTTCACCGCCACCGGCACCCCCTGATCGGCATTCAGCCAATCAAGAAACTGCGCCATCTCTGCCTCCAACCGCTCTGGCGGTGGGGCCTTATAGAGAACGTCGCCCGGCCCCGCCGTGGCGGAGCGCACGATCTCCATTTCGAACCGCCGCCAACGGCCCAGATCCTCCACCTCCATGCCGGTGAACAACAGACGGTGCCAGGTCAGGATCCGGGCGCTGTCCAGCGGCTGATCGGCCTTGCGCGCCGTCAGCATCAGTTCAGCCACCGCATCCGAGCGCCGCGAGATCGCCGCCCGGTCGCGATGGCGCAGCGAGGCCACAACCGAGGCCTCGATCTCGCTGGCATCCAGCGCCACCCCTTCGATCCCGAAGGAGGCCATCGCCTCCTGCACGATCTGGCGCAACAGCAGATCCTCTTGTTCCTGCGGCGCCAGCCCATGCACAAGGCCCGCCACCTCGCCCACCGCCTCGGCGGCGCGGGCCAGGTCCGGTTCGATACGCGCGTGATCATAGCCAAATCGCGGCCAGGCAGGGGTTTGCCAGATCTGTGACATGAGGGGATTGTCATCCTTATTCAAATCAAAAGTGATAGCAATATGATCTGAATATACCTTCTAATCAAGTCATCGCTGCGGGGAGGAGGACCCCGCCGGGAGACCGCCACCATTGAAAAACCGCTGCCAATTGGCCGTGGCCTTGCCCCCCGGCAAGCACTGCCACGGCCCTGGCAGTGGAGCGGGCCGCCAAATTCGACCCGTCCCTGCGCCTCCCCCGACCATACGCCATGCGGTAATGCGACGTCTGGCCAGGCCCATCAGGCTTTGCTGTCTTCACCCCCCGGCGCGCTGGCCTCACACCAGATGCACCGTCTTGCAAAAACAAAAGGATGCCCCGCCACTCACAACGGGCCACCAGCGCCGCGCGCACGGCCTGCCGAAACAGATCCGAGGACCAACAGGAGATGCACGCAACACCTTGGTCACGCTAGCAATGGCGCCGGGCAGGTGTTATCCCTTAACATTAGGGGGTATCTCAGTGGATTGGACCGACATCGACAGTCTGGAACGCTGCAACAGCACCGATGCGCTATGGGCGCAGGCCCTGCAAATCTTTGCCATCATGGGCTTTGACTTTGCCATCTACCTCACCGTGGAGGGCGACCGCAGCCATCCCCATATCCACACCAACCTGCCGCAGATCTATGAACAGCTGCCCAGCCATCAGGATCCGTTTCTGGATCACTGCTGCAACAGCTATGAACCGCAGTTCACCGGCACGGAATTCCTCTCCGACCATCCCTATCTGGGGGCCGAGGAACGGGCCTTCATCCAAGAGGCCTCGGTCAAGACCGGGTTTCGCGCCAAGCATTGCCATCCCGGTGCGGCTGCAGGGGTCAGATCGGTTTGGAGGTTTCAACCTTGGCACCGCGCAGACCCGCGACAGCTTCATCGCGCATGTGGCGGGCACGACCGACAGCCTGCGGTTTCTCTGCCTGATCATTCACCGCCGCATGGAGGAGCTGCGCCAGAGCACCCCCACCCCTCATCCAGCCGAACCGGATGCGGAGGGCGCCGGATTTGACCGATCCTTGATCGCGCCGCCCCCGGCCGCCCTAACCCGGCTCAGCCCGCGGGAACGGGAGGTGCTATATCTGTTCAGCCAGGGCCTCACCTCCAAGGAATGCGCCGCGGTCTGCAAAATTTCACCGCATACCGTGTCGGAATACGCCAATTCCATCTACCGCAAACTGAACGTCCGCAACCGGGTCGAGGCGATCCGCGTGCTCGCCACGGCAGAGCGTACCCCGGACCACGACGCTCCGCTCTAGCCCGCCGCCAAGACCCATCTTCGCCCCTGTCCGGCGTTCTTCCCTGCTGGCAAGGACAGGGAAACTGCCTGCAGATCTGTCCCTTGCCGCCGCCCACTGCTAAAGCCCTGAGAGGGATTTTGAGGATCGGGCGCGCGATGGTCGACGATAAATATCTGCTGGCCTTGTCGGCCTTTCACCTTGGCATGGCGCTGTTCTGCACCAATCAACTGCTGCTGCATCAACGCCACCAGCGCGTCTATGTCCCTCTGGCGCTCTTCTTCCTGACCCAATCGGTCAGCGAAATACTTGTTATCGTGGATTTGGTGGTCGCCGATGAGGCCTATGATTATCTGATTTCTCGGTTCAACAGCCTGCATGTGCCCGCCGTCTTTGCCCAGCCGCTGTTGCTGTGGCTTTATGTCCGCGCCCTCACATCGGAGGATGACGGCCCGCCCATCCGCCAAAGACTCTGGCATGCGGTACCCATCCTGCTGGCGATCAGCATGGTGGTGTTGTTCTGGACCATTCCGAAATCCCTGTTCGCCCAGAACGATCTGGAGTTCGCCGACCTCAGCCAATACATCCAGGCGATCCTGATCTACTTCCAGCTGGTTGAGGTGTTGTTCTACATTCAGGTGACCCTCTATCTGGTCCTGATCATGAAAATGCTGTCGCGGTATCGCGCGCGGCTGAAGGATCTGTTTGCCACCACCGAGGACCGCGAGCTGACCTGGGTCTGGTGGATCACCACCACTGTCGGCGCCTATCTCCTGATCAGCGTCGCCGAAATCCTCGCCGATCTCTTTGGGATTGAGATGTTTCAGCTGTTCAGCGACGCCTCGGACCTGACCAACGGTCTGTCCAGCCTTGCCATCACCTGGGTGATCGGCATCTGGGGGGTGCGGCAACAGCCCGGTCTGATGCCCAAACCCGGGGGCGACACGCCGCCCGCCACTGAGCGGGAGCTGGCCGCCGCAAAATACGAGCGTTCCGCCCTTACCGATGATCACGCGGCCCGCATCGCCGCCAAGATCGAACGCGCCATGACCAAGGATATGCTCTACCGCGATCCCAACCTGTCGCTCTGGGATCTGGCCAAACATATCAGCGTGACCTCGAACTACGTGTCGCAGACGCTGAATATGACGCTGCAGTCGAATTTCTTCGACTACGTCAACAAATGGCGCATTCAGGACGCGGTGACGCAGCTGCATGACACCGATGAAACCATTCTGGTGATTGCGCATGATGTTGGCTTCAATTCCCGCTCGTCTTTCTACAACGCCTTCAAACGTGAGATGAACACTACCCCCTCTGCCCTCAGGGCCAGCCGCGCCGCCGCAGATCCGGGGCGGTGATGGCGCGCGCCGGGGCGGTACCATGACCGCCCCGCCCCGCCGGTGGTGTGGCGCAGACAGGCCCGTTCATGCCGTGGCCTCAGCCCCAAGTCCCCGCCGTGCCGCCCGACGACGTGCCCGCCGCTGCTGACCGCGCGCGCCCAGCACCAGCATTGCCGGGGTGACCAGCAGCGTCAGCAGTGTGGCCGCCACCAGCCCGCCCGCAATGGTCGTCGACAGTTCGGTCCACCACTGGCTGGAGGGGGCGCCAAACACCATGCTGCCGGTCAGCAGATCCAGCTTCATCCCCAGCACCATCGGCATCAGCCCCAGCACCGTTGTCAGCGAGGTCAACACCACCGGCCTGAGCCGCAGCGCCCCCGCCCGCAGCGCCGCCTCACAAGGGGACTGCCCGGCGCGGCGCTGTGCATTATAGGTGTCGATCAGCACGATATTGGTGTTCACCACGATACCCGCCAGCGCAATCACCCCGATGCCCCCCATCACCACGCCAAACGGCCGCCCTGCCACCAGCAGCCCCAACAGCACCCCCGCAATGGAGAAGATGATCGCCGACATCACCACCGCCGCCTGATAGAAGCTGTTGAACTGCGCAATCAGGATCACCGCCATCAGCACAACCGCGGTCACAAACGCAAGGATGAGAAACCGCATCGCGGCATCCTGTTCCTCTGCCTCGCCCTTGAACCGCCAGCTGGCCCCGTCGGGCAGATCCGCCACCGCCATCGCCTGGCGCAGCCGTTCGATCTGCGCATCCGCCAACAGCCCCGGCGCCACATTGGCCGACAGCGTCAGCACCCGCGACTGATCCCGCCGCTCGATCGAGCCGGAGCGCGGCACCGGTGCAAAGCGGGTGAAGTTGGCGATCGGCACCAGCCCGGACGCGGTCGGCACGCGCAGGGCCCGCAGCCCGTCGAAACTGCGCTCTGCCGCCGGGAACCGCACCCGCACATCCACCGACTCCGCCACATCATCGGGGCGAAAACTGGTCACCATCACGCCATGGGTCAGCAATTGCACCGTCTGGCCCAGAAGATTGAGGTCGGCGCCGTAGCGCGCGGCCTCGGCGCGGTCGATCTCGATCCGCCATTCCACCCCCGGCAGCGCCCGGCTGTCGGCCACATCGGTGAAACCACCGATCCCGGTCATGACCTCGCGGATCTGTGCCACCGCAGCCTCCGCCACGGAGGGGTCACGGGCAGTGATATGCAGATCCAGCGGCTTGTCACCGCTTGGCCCGTCGTCCTCGGTCTCCACCCGCACCTCGACCCCCGGCAGATCCGCCACCTCGGCACGGATCCCCGCGCCAATCTCAGCGGCGGGCGGGCGCTGGTCCCAGGGGTCCAGCTCCAGCTGGATGGTGCCGATCAGGTCCAGATCATCGCCCCCGCCAAGCGAGGCCACCGCGTAAACGCTGGTGATGCCCTCGGTCTGCAACAGCTGATCCTCCACCACGCGCACCAGCGCATCACGCTCATGGATTGAAAAATTGTCCCGCGCGCGCAGCTGCACCTGCATGAATTCAGGCTCTATTTCAGGGAAAAACGTCAGTCCCGCCCCGTATTTCCCATAAAGCCCAAACGTCCCCAGCAACAGCGCAAGGCTTAACAGAACGGTGGTGCCGGGAAACAGCAGCGCCCGCTGCAACATCCGCGCATAGAACCCCGCCATCCCGCGCCCCAGACGCGGATCGCCATGTTCCGCCGCATGGAGTGCCTGTTTTGCCGCCGCAGTTTGCGGGGACCGACGCGCGATCACCCCGCCCAGCACGGGAATGAACACCAGCGCCATCAACAGCGATGCGGCCAGCGTCACGATCACGGTGATCGGCAGGAATTTCATGAACTCACCAGTGGTGCCGGTCCAGAACAGCAGCGGCACAAACACGCTGAGCGTGGTTGCGGTGGAGGACAGCAGCGGCCCCGCCATACGCCCCGCCGCCGCGCGGTAGGCCTCGGCCGCTGTCCGGCCCTCCTGCAGGTAGCGGTCGGCCAGCTCCGTGGTGACAATGGCGCCATCCACCAGCATTCCGACCACCAGGATCAGCGAAAACAGCACCACGATGTTCATGGTGATCCCCATCGCCCAAAGCAGCGCCACACCGGCCAGAAACGCACCGGGGATCGACAGCCCGACCAGCAGCGCCGACCGCAGTCCCAGCGCATAGATCACCACCAGCATCACAAGTACGATGGCCGCCACCACATTGGCCTCCAGATCGCCCAGCATGGTCTCCACCTCGCGGCTCTCATCCAGCAGATAGTCGATCTGGACGCTCTGCGGCCAGTCCTGCTGCGCGGTGCCAATCACCGCCTTTGCCGCCGCCACGGTCTCGATGATATTGGCGCCGCTGCGTTTGGTGATATCCAGCGTCAGCGCCGGCTGGCCGTTGATCCGGGCAAAGCTGCGGGGATCCTCAAACCGGCGCCGCACCACCGCGATATCGCCAAGCGTCACCACCGCGCCGCCCTCCACCTTCACCGGCATCTGCATCAGATCTGCCGCCCCATCGACCAACCCGGGCACCTTCAGCACAAAGCGCCCGGCGGCGCCGTCGATGGCCCCGGCAGCAATCATCGCATTGTTGCGGTTGATCTGACCCACCAGCGCCTCAAACGACAGCCCATAGGTGGCAAAGGCAACGGGGTCGATCAGCACCTCCAGCAGATCCGACCGCCCGCCACCGATATCAACCTCCAGCACGCCGGTCAGCGCCTCCAGCCGGGTTTCCAGCTCCCGCGCCATGCGGTTCAGGCTGCGCTCCGGTACCGGACCGGACAACACCGTGGTCAGCACCGGAAACAGCGCCGTGTTGATCTCCACCACCACCGGCTCGGTCGCGGCCTCCGGCAGGTCGGGGCGGGCCTGATCCACCGCCACCCGCACCCGGTCCAGCGCCTCGGCCACATCGGCGCCCGCCTCAAATTCCAGCGTCACGCTGGCGTAGCCTTCATAGGCGTGGCCCTTCATCTCCTTCAGATCCGCCAGCCCGCTCAGCCCGGTTTCCAGCGGCTTCACCAGCAGCCGCTCGCTGTCCTCCGGCGAGATGCCCGACAGGCTGGTGCTGACATAGACAAAGGGGATCGGAATATCCGGATTGCTTTCTTTTGGAATACTGACATAGGCATAGGCGCCACCGCACAGCAGCGCCGCAAAGATCAGGATCACCGCCCGGCTGCGGGCAAATATCCCCGCGAGACACCCCCTCATCGCCGCTCCTCCGCGCTTGCAGCCTGTTCCGTGGTGGCCGCCGCATCTCGGGGCCGCACCACCTCGCCCGCCGTGACAAATCCTTGCCCCACCGTGATCAGCCGCAGCTGATCCGGCAGCCCGCTGACCCAGACGCCATCCCGTTCGGACTGGACGATCTCCACCGGGGTAAAGACCACGCGATCCGCGTCATCCACGCTCTTGATGCCCAGCACCCCGGCCATATCCAGCGAGAGCAGCGCCGGGGATAGAAAATGCGCCTGCACGATGTCCATCGGCACCGCAATCCGGGCGCTGATCCCCGCCGGGATCGCAGGCGCATTGGGTGGGGACGGATTGTCCAGCACCACCTCAGCAGCGAAGCTGCGGGTGTCGGCCTGCGCGCTTTGCCCCAGAAAACTCAGACGCCCCTCGGCGCTGTTCCCGTTCAAAAACCGCACCTGCGCCACGGCGCCCGCACGCAAGGATCCCCGCTGGTGTTGCGGCACCTGAAAACTCACCCTTAGCGGATCCAGCGCCACCACCCGCGCCACTGCCGCCCCCTCCTGCACATAGGCACCGGGGGTGAGGTCGAACGCCTCCAGATGACCGGCAAAGGGCGCGGTGATGCGCGTCTCTGCAAGGCTCTGACGGGCGGCGGCCAGATCCGCCTTGGCCACGGCCAGCGCCTCGCGCGCCTCGCTCAGCCGCTGTTCCGTGCTGGACCCGCGCTGATGCAGCGCTACGGCGCGGGTGTGATCGCGTTCGGCCCGCAGCACCGACGCCTCCGCCCGCGCCAGCGACGCTGTGCGCTGCGCAGGCTGCAAGCTGGCCAGGAGCTGCCCCGCCTCTACCCGCGCGCCCTTAGCCACCGCAACGCGGGCCACATGGCCAGACATCTCCGCCCTCAGGGTCGCGTCCCGGTCGGGTTCGCTGACCCCTTCGGCCCGCAGCATCCGCGTCACCGGGGCGGCCCGTGACAGGCGCACCGCAACCGAAACAGGCTCTATTACAGGGGGATTCGCATTACCGCCGCCTGCCACAGGGGCAGCGGGCCAAACCAGACCCGCCGCCATCCAGATCACCAGCCCGGCGCAAATCAGCGCCGCCAGACGCGGCGGCCATTTGGCCTCCGGGTCGCTGACAAACTCCAACCCCGCAGGATCCGCCCCGCCCGCGCAGCCGGGGGGCTGCGGGGCTGGGGCGGGCTGTGCCACGGATGCCGTTGCAGGCCGGATCACCTGAGGGTCCGGCGCCGCTGGGGGTACAGACGGGGCGGGCGTCTCAGCAGCAGCCTGCGACGTTGGGGACGTCTCGTTCACGGCAGAGACCGGTGGCACAGCGGCAGCAGAGCCTGCCGGAGACGCGGTGTCACGCCGCGCCCCCTCTGCCCTACCCTGCTGGTTCGCATAACGCGGGGTGGCCATGGATTAGAAGCTGTAGATCAGGCCAAGCCCAACCGAATAGCGATCCTTGTTGTTGGTCAGCGGGCTGTCGTGCACCTTCTGGTCGACCAGTTGATAATCCACCGTACCCAGCACCGAGACTGTGTCGCTGATCGGATAGATCACGGTCATATCGACAAAGGGTTCAGTGGTGGAGCCGACATCATAGGCGGCGCGCTGCGCGTTTGCCTCGCTCGCCGACACCCCGTAGAGGAAGTTGTTCAGCTTGCCGTCCCGCATCCGCGCCCCGGCGCCGATATCGACCCCCAGCTGGCCCATCTGGAACTCGGTCCCGAACTTGGCCTCGACGTGATAGCCGTCATGCTCGTTGGAGACATCCGCCATCGCGCTACCGGCCACATAGAAGCCGTCAAACCGATAGGTGACATCAAACCCGGCCTCAATCGGGGTGCTGCGCTTCAACCCGGCAAACAGCGGCTTGTTCTCCGGAAAATCCGGTTTCTCACCTGCGCCCACACGCACCGAGACCTCCAGATCCTCACTGTTCAGGAAATGATAGGCGACCCCGTCCCAGCCGATATGCAACCGATCACTGTCATAAGACACAAACGGCAGCGCGGCGGCCTCTGTGCCTTCGCCTTTATACTGATCGGAGGCCGCAAACGCCCCCAGCCCAAGGGTGAACTGCCCGTTGGCAAACAACCCCTCAGCGGCGGCGCCTGATGCGCCCGCCAGAAAACACGCGGTCACGAGAGCGGCGCTGCGTTGAAAATTCATTGTCGTATCCTTTTCAGGTCTTGGTTGGGTATCTGTGATTTGCCCCCCGCTGCGCGTGTTCCGCAGCCAGCGTCGGGGCGAATGAAAGCAAGGTATTCGGCGTCTTTAGATCAGGCGCCAGATAGGGATCGTCTCAGCCGTCAGGCGCGGGCGCAGATCCCTGTCCGTGCGGACACATCCGGACAACGGACAGCTAAGCCCGGCGCGGATCAGCGCCGCCGATGGGTGATATCGGCGTGCACCACACAGGGCTCCGCAGAGCCGATCTGCCGGGCGATGCGCGGCGGGAAGGTGATCGTGGCCACCGCCTTCTGATCAATCAGCCCCTCCGAGATCACCCGTGTCTTCAGCGCGGTCACCGTTGTGACCTTGCCAAACAGGGTGCGCTCAACCTCTGTCATCACCCCTTCCCAGCGGTTGGGGCTGGTGCGGGTCCAGTCGATATCGACCTCCCAGGCCGCATTCAGATGGTTTAGGTCCAGCGGCGTGGAAAAGTTCAGCGGCTTGGAATACAGCACCTCATCCTCGGCATCGGCCTCAATCTCGCGCCGCAGGGTGGCTGAGCAGCCACTGACCGAGCGGAACTGCATCAGCGCCAGCCAATGACCATCGCGCGGCTGGATATCATCCGCACCGGCGCTAAGCCGGGGTCGCGGGCGACACCCCGATGGCAAGCCCCAGCGCGATGCAGACCACCACCGGCAGCAGGGGCACATTGCGCCGGTACTGTCGCAGGGCTGCGGTCAGGTGACGGGGATGAAAAGAAGGTCTGAGCATGGCGCGGTCTCTCTCTGGCCAGATATCGGGGTGGGCGACAACAACGGGTCATCGGGGCAGCGCATCGGCCACCTTGGACACAGCTGTGCCAGACCCCTGCGCCCCTGTCGTCCAACCGGGCCGGACAGGACGTGAAGCCTGCCCGTCCCGGCAGGACAGGACGCTGGACAGGGTGTTTTCGCCTGCAGATCGGCCATCTCAGCGCAGATCCGCTGCCGACTCGCTTGACATGGTACCAAACGGTTTCATATAAAGAGATACCATTAGGTATCACAAAAGGGAGCAAAGACCGCTATGGCCCAGGCGCCACCGCACCCATCGGCGATACAGCCGCCCGATCAACCGCAAGAACAATTGGCTGAGCAGATGGCCTTTCGCGCCCTCGCCGATCCGACCCGCCGCCAGATTCTGCGGCTTCTGGCGCAGGACAGCCTGACCATCGCCGAGGTGGCCGAGAATTTTCAGATGACCCGTGCGGCGGTGAAAAAACATCTCACCATTCTGGACGAGGGCAATCTGATCTCTGTCCGCACCGAAGGGCGCGCCCGCCTCAATCGCCTCAATGCGGACGGGCTGCGACAGGTGTTCGACTGGTTCGGCTTCTTCGATGCCTTCTGGGACGACCGCCTTGCGACGCTGAAATCCGAAATCGAAAAGGACATCCAATGACCGATACGATCCTGCGCAAATCCATCTATCTGCGGGCCGCCCCGGCCCAGGTCTGGGCCTATCTGACCGAACCGGAGAAACTGGCGATCTGGTTTCACAAGCCCAAGACCCCGCTGGTCGAAGGCCCCTATGAAATGTTCGGCACCGAAAGCGGCAAGAGGCTGATGTGGGGTGAGGTGCATCTGGCCGAGCCTTACACCCGGCTTGAGTACAGCTTCACCATCGCGCCAATGGGCGATCAGACCAGCACCGTCTCCTGGACCCTGGCAGAGGTCCCCGGCGGCACCAATCTATCGCTTAGCCACACCGGGCTGCCGCAGGGGGTTGAGGCCTTCGATCTGTTGCTGGCGCTGGATAAGGGATGGGACGAACATTTGGCCCGCATGCGCACCTCCGCCCACGAAGACTGACCAGAGCGTGACATAGGGCGATCTGCTCCCGGCGCGCGGATCAGCGGCGTCGGAGGTGGATCAGCCGATCACCGTGACACCGGGAATGTTGCGGATCAGCTCGACATCTTCGAAATAGCGATCCGTCATCGTATCGACAAAACCCTGCGACCAGCCGGGCAGGTCGATTTCTTCCTCCACCGCATCTTCGGAGTGGAAATAGGACAGGAACAGCTCCCGCACCTGATCGCGCTGTGCCTCGCTCAGCTGCGGGCGCGCGGTCAGATAGGCCTCCAGCCGCCGGGTGCCTTCTTCGGTCATCGCCTGCCGCAGAATATCCGTCTCACCGGCAAAACGGTAGCCCGCCCCCTGCCCGGTGATCTGCCCCAACACCCGCGGCCACACCACCGGGGTTTCTTCGTTGCACCAGACTGTGATGCCGCAATCGGGATTGGCGCTCAGGATATCGCCGATCACCTCGGACCAGCGCAGCTCCATCAGATCCGTATCCCCGGCAAACCCATACCAGTCCTTCTGCGACTGCGCGCCAAAGGCGGTGGGCACCAGTGTCGCCGGATTGCACAGGCCCAGGAAAAATTCACAGCGTGTCTGCGGAAACACCGCGCGCAGCGCGGCGGTATTGGCCCCGGCGTTCTTGTAGAGGCGTCCGCCGTTCAGCATCCAGGCTCGGCACGCCCAGAATGCTCGACATCGACAACACCACCCGCGACACATCCGCCTCGCGCAGCACGCTGTCGAGAAACGCGTCGCAGTCTTCCTCGTCCACGCCCTCCTTGGCAGCGCGGCCTTTCAGATCGGTCAGTTCCTTCAGATAGGTGCCCGGACGCCGCACCAGCACACCCTCCTTCAGCAGCCGCCCCGCATCCTTGCGCAGGGACCAGACCAGCTGATCCTCATCCGTGAACGGCGCGCCGATATGCAGCGCAACGGTCAGCTCTTCCGACCCTTGCGCGGGCGCGGTCGAAAGGCTCTGCTGTTCTGTCATATCCAACTCCGCCCCGGGGCTGTTGCGTGATAGGGAGCACCGGATCCATCGCCACAGCCGAAACTGCGACCGCTGATCCCGGTCCCCAAACCGGGAAACCCACCCCGCAGAATTGCCGCGGTGTTTGTCTTAGTTTTGTCCCAATTTTGTCCTTTCTGTAGCGAGCGCCCGGAAGAAGAGTCAATGCACTGACCCGCCCCCCGCATGTCCCGCCCACAGGATCGGCAATCCCTGGCCGATCACCGCCGATGGAGGGCCTAGCCCGCCAACTGCTGCTGGTCTGCGCCCTCATTCAGCATGGCAGAGCGCGGAAAACTCACCTCGAACACCGCCCCGCGTGGCTGTGCCGAGCCGGACCTGTACGCTGCCGCCCCAGCTCTCCACCGTCTTCTTGATGAAGGCCAGCCCCAGCCCGCTGCCCTCGGTCGAGGCAGACAGCCGGTGGAACGGCGCAAAAATCTGCTCCCTGTGCTCTTCAGGGATGCCCGGGCCGTCATCGCGCACCGAGAGGATCACCGCATCCGGCCCGCTCTGCGCGCTGAGGATAATGGTGCCGCGATCCCGGTCGTGGTGCTGCAGCGCATTCACAATCAGATTGCGCATCACCATGTCAAAAGCGATGGGATTGACCTGCAGCTGGGGCATATTGGCCTCGATGATCACCTCAAACCCTTCGCGCGGGCCCGCCAGATCCAGCACCTCCTGCAGGCGCGGCGATGGCTCGATCACTTCGGACCGGTGGCTTTCGCTCTGGGTTGTGGAATAGACCAGCAGATCCTGCACCAGCCGCATCATGCGATGGGACAGCCGTTCCATCTGCGCCCAATTGGTCTGAATATCCGGCGGCAGGGTGATGCCTGCCTCCTCCATGTCCTCGGCCATGAAATCAATCAGGTTCAGCAGGCTGAACAGCGGCGCCTTCAGATCATGGGCCGCGATAGAGGAGAAGGTGCGCAGATCCTCATTTGCTGCCTCAAGCGAGACCGCCTGCTGCGCGATGGTGTCCTGCTGTTTCTGCAGCTGGCTCACATCCACCCGAAGCGATGCGAAATGCCGCGCGCCCAGTTTCACGTCACGAGCCTGAAACACCCGACCGTCCTGTGTCCGCACGGTCCGCACCTCTGCCCGACCACGCCGCATATCCTCGATAAACAGATCGACCTTTTCTAAGATTTCAACATCGCTGAGGTCATTCTGTATGGTGCCATCAACATAGGATTGCACGATCATCTGCCGCATGGTCGCGCCCTTCTTCAGCGCGGGCACCATGCTGGGAAAGATCAGCTCAAACCCGTGGTTCCAGTGTACCGCTTTGAGATTGTCGTCATAAATCACGATTGCGGCGGCCACCTCATCCAGTGCGCCGATCAGCAACTGGTCACTGGCCCGGTCCCGCGACAACTCGGCCGAGCGTTTTCGATAGTGAAAGAACCAGTAGCCCAGCACCAGGATCGCCGCCAGCATCACCGCTGAGACCAGCAGACCCCATCGCACCAGCACATTATCCCAAAGCGTACGCGAGCGGCCAAACCAGGTCTGTTCCACGTCAGCCAGATACTCTGGCGAAATGCTGCTGTAGATCGCCGCATTCAGCACGGTGCGCAGCGGCTCATTTTCGGCAGCCACCACAAACCCATATGGGCTGGTCACCAGGGGCGGATCCAGCGCTACAATCTGGTCTTCAACTGCTGCCGTCCGCAGGCGCCGCAGAAACCCGTTATGCGCCGACACCACGGCGTCGATCTCACCGGTCAGCAGAGGCAGGATCAGATCATCGGTGGTCTCAAATTCTACCAATCTCGCAAAGGGGACCAACCGCGCACCGGAGACCGCAAAACTGCCCCGCACCACGCCAACGGTGGTGCCGGTGAGATCGCCGAGATTTGCAATCGAACCATTGCCCCGCACGAAGGCGTGCAACTCAAAAGCGCCCAGTTTCTCCGTCGCCAGCCCCGCCGCCAGCCGTTCCGGGGTCAGCGCCAGCAGCGAGGTCACATCCGCCGCACCGCTGCGCAACTCCTCCAGCATGCCTAGCCGGGTTCTGGGTGCGCTGAAACACCACTTCCTGCCCAGCGGCATCGGCAATCCGGCGCATGATATCAATCGACACGCCCTGCGGCTGCCCCGCGCTATCGGTGAAGGAATAGGGATGAAATTCCTCATAGGTCATCCGAATGGGCTCCGCCATCGCCACGGTCGCAGCCGCCGGACCTGTCACAAATAGGATCACAAGCATAATTTGCCTGATCATGAGAGAGTAAAGAGCCTGCAAGTGTCGTCCAGTCATCCGTGCCGCGAGTGACACCCATCTGGTCAAGAAATGCTGAACCGATCGTTAAAGTTGGGCGGTAGATATAACTTTAAACATTAATCAGCACAAAAAACGATCCAAGCAAGGAACCTTTGCACGACTTGGGGCGCGAAGCCGATGCTCCGCGCCCCTCGTTCTGATCCGCAGAAGGTTTTCCGCGGAGGCGTCTCAGAAGATTGGATTACTGCTCATAATCGGGCAGCTGCTCCAGCTCTTCCTTGCTCATCGAAACATAGGCGCGCAGGTCGTCACCATCATCGGCGCGCAGAATGTCCATCTTGCTCAGCTCCAGCTCAACCGGTTTTTCACCCAGCCCCAGGAAGCCGCCAATGTCAGCCACGATCGACTTCACCTTGCCATCGCTGGTCAGATTGATCTGCGACACCTCGCCGATCCACTCATCCTTGCTGTCATAGAGCGGCGCACCGGTCAGCTGCTCGCTGGTCAGATCAGTCATGGATGCCGCCACAAAACCATCACGGGTGAACGGATCCTTGGCCGCGTCGACTGCATTTTCAGCTGTCTGCTCAGCATCCGTGGCCAAGGCGTCGGCATCATCCTTGATCTCGCCTGCGGCCGCCGCTGTTTCCTGCTTCATCTCCTCGACATCCGCGCTCACCTGGCGGGTCCAGTCGTAGGTCGGTGCTTCTTTCAGCGCCTCGGTAGAGGCATTCATCACCAGGAAGAAGTCACTCAGATCTTCGGCGGTGGAGCTGTCGGCGACAAATTTCACCGATTTCATATCCACGGCGACCTGATTTTCGCCCATCCCGAGGAAGCCGCCGATATCAACCAGAACGGAGTCCACGGTGCCGTCGCGGTTCAGCACCACATCGTTGATTTCGCCGATGTCATCCCAGTCTTTCTGCACACCGGCATATTCGGTTGCATCCTGACCGTTCTCGGCACGGTAGACGCGCATACCGATGAATTCGGAGGCATGAATGGCCATCGGATCAGCCTCAGCGCGGAACATCTCGCCATGGCCGTCAGCCAGAACGGCGGTCGCAGGAGTCAGGGCAATTGCGGTAGAGAGAAGCAGATTTTTCATTATTTTCATCCTCTTGTGCTGTCAGCGTAATGCTTGCAGTTACTGGTGGGATAACTCGACCAGCGTCATAATGGTTCCCGGCGTGCTGATTTTTTTTGATCGGGACCAGGGCGGCTGATGCGCCTGCCGTGGATCCGCAAGAAAATGGCGCGCGGCTGTTCTGCCGCTGGGTTCTGTTTGTTTTTCAGTGGAGATCTGGACCGGCGCGCCCCCCGTGTGGCGCGGGCGGGCATTGGTCAATCGGGGCGGGCATGGTCTGGGCCTGATGGGGCACGATATACTTATACGTGTGTCCCCGCATCCGCAGCCCACGACCTGACCCGCCCGCAGCTGTTAGCCCAGCTGATCCTCGATCAGGGCCAGCAGCGCCTCCACCTGATCGGGGTCAAGGCTGCGCCCTTTGAGATCAATCCGCACCGCCGTGGGGGCCACTTCAGCCGACAGATCACCACCCGACGGCAGCTTTCGCGCTGCCAGACGGGTGACTTGACGCGGGCGTCCGCCACGGGGCTTGACCTCAGGTGTCGGCCCCGCATCTGCCAGGACCGCCTCCAGCAACCGCCACTCGGCCCGCTCATCCGCCGGATCCGCCCCCGCCAGAGCAGAGCGCAAGGCCCCCTGCCCGCCCGACCGCAGCGCCGCCGCCAGTTTCAGCCCGGCCTTCTCCGATAGCGCATTGGGATAGCGCAACAGATCGCCCAGCCCCTCATGCACGGCGGCAAAGCTGCGCACCTTGGAGCGTTTCGCCTTGGAGGCCGCGGCAAACAGCGCGTCCACTGCCGCCTCGACCGAGGCAAACACCCCCTGCCCTGCCACCAGCACCGCGATGCGCCCGCGTTCATAGGGCGTCAGATTGGCGCGCAGCTCGTTTTCTTCGATCATCGCCACATAGGCGCCAGCACTGTCAGCCCCGCGCCGCAGGAAGGCCGGGATCGC
This sequence comes from Phaeobacter sp. BS52, assembly GCF_045040595.1. NCBI lineage: Bacteria > Pseudomonadati > Pseudomonadota > Alphaproteobacteria > Rhodobacterales > Roseobacteraceae > Phaeobacter > Phaeobacter sp. BS52. The sequence goes on from NZ_CP090665.1 coordinate 21,184, forward strand.
GGCAAAGCCGTCCTCGCTCCGGTTCAGCCGCGCATAGGCCTCCAGACGGCGGAAGCCGGAGACCAGACCGTAGCCCTCCTCCAGCGCGATCACCTCAACCGGGCTGCGCAAACCATGGGTGCGGATCGACGCGGTCAGCTCGTCCAGCTCCTCATCGTCCATCTGCATCCGATCCCGGCGCAGATAGTCACGGTCAATCTCCGCCAGCGGGATGCGCAACACGGTTTCGCCCGCATCCTCGGCGGCGCGCCAGCGTTCGGCGTCCGCCTTGTCGCGGGCCATTTCCACCCGGTCCGCCACCGATGCCATGCCGTGCAACTGCGCCGCCTCAGCCGAGACTTTGGCGATGGGGGGCGCGCTGGCCGCGACACCACCGGGCGCCGGATCAAAAGGATTGATGCCGGGTTTCGTCGCGAAACCCTCTTCGATGGCTTCGATCTCGGAGGCGTCGGGGGCGCTCAGCCGTCTGCGTTTTGCCATGTTACTCCGCCTCTTCCATCTGGGTGTCGCGCCACCAGCTGCCGATGAGCAGCTCTTTGAATTCCGCATAGGTCCGATCAAAGGTTTCGCGACCGCGGACATAGGTATCGCGGTTGAAGTCGCGATAGTCTGCTTCGTAGATCCCATTCACCTGTTCTCCCGCCTGCCCAACAAGGGCGGTGACATCCTGACGGTAGGCGTTCATGAAATCTCCGAAATAGGCCTGGATCACATTCGCCATATCCGTCTGCTGACTGGCGTCAAAGCGCGTGATCAGCGCCCTTACTACATCCCATTCAAATTTAATTTCCGGCAAACCAGCCGCGCGCTGTGCCATATTCTCCCCCTCCTCGATGGAGGCAAAGGTGGAATAGAGCATATCGAAAAACCGCCCGGTGGAGTCAAACTCCAGAAACGACGCCCCCAGCGGCACCAGCAGAATATCCGCCGCCGCCAGCGCGTTGATGGTCAGATAACCAAGCGCCGGGGGCGTGTCGAGAAAGACGATATCGTAGTCATCCAGAATGCCCTCCTGCTCCAAAAAGTTGCTCAGCGCATCCCACAGCGGCCAGCTGCGCAGGCCCATCCGCCAGACCGGGATCTGAAATTCCGCCCAGTACAGATTGAGCTGCGCACCAATCAGATCAATGTTGGACCAATGGGTTTTCTGAATGACGTTTCGCGACGAAACCCGCAGCGCCTCATTCAATGTCTCATCCAGCGGCAGTTCCGGCTCCCCGGCGGCGGCGCGCACGGCGTTTTCCGCCACCACCGATTTGGCATAGTCCTTGGCGATCAGCGGAAAGACGGTGGACCATTCATCCTCCACCGTGCCGCCGAGGATGGAGGTCATCGAGCCTTGGGAATCCAGATCAATCACCAGCACCTTGTAACCATCCAGCGCGGCGGACATCGCCAGATGCGCGGCGGTGGAGGTTTTGCCAACGCCGCCTTTGAAGTTGGCGACTGCCGTTACCTTGGCAGGCACACCTTTGGGGCGGTAGGGCAGGTATTCCTTGGTTGAGATCCCTTCGGAGGCGAAATGCTGTCGCAGCGCCAGAACCTCCTCCAGCGTGAACCATTTGGAACCGCCTTCGCCCTCGCCCTGCGGCAGGTCGGGATTGTTCTTCAACACCCGGCGCAGATGCTGTGGCGCCACCGGGATCAGATAGCGGGTGATCTCCCAGGTGGAAAATTTGCGCAGCCGCTTTTCGCCATCGGGGGCATAGCCGCGCCGGGCCAGATCTTCGCGGCCCTTGCTGCACATGGCAGCCGCCTTGGCAAAACGGGTGGTCTGGATCGGATCCGGCAGCTTGGCGGCGGCCTGTTCCGGGTCCAGATTGAAATAGGGAGGCAAGGTGGGAGAGGTCATGAAGCTGCTCGATCTCTGTGCATAATTTATGCTGGGTCTATGCGCGTGTTTTCTGTTTTCGCTTATATGCCAGAGAATAGGGAACATCTCCGGTGCTGCATAGGTGGTATGGACCCATCGCGGGGATTTTTCCGGGTGCCTTATCCGCGCAAAGGGAGGTTTCGCCGCGAAACGTTCCTGTTTTCCCTCAAAAACTCAAAAATAGATCACAGCTAAACGTTTATTTTTTTTAGAATCTTTAGAGTCTTTGGTATGGATTACTTACCTGATTACAGTCACTTACCCCAGTTTGGGGGCCCGGATTCGGGTTCAAGGGCACCCAGATGCAGGATCAAAGGGACCCATCAGCAGGATAAAAGGGGCCTGAACGCGGGGCAAAAGGCGCCGATTCTCAGGATGGTGATCTTTGTCGATTGGGCCCGTCCTGCCGCGCAAACCACCCTGATGACGCCCCATGATAGACCGCCATAGGGCCGTGATACAGAGCCTGATGCGCTATTTTTGACACTGATCGGGCAAAATATGTGGTGCGCACTGGGCGCGCGCTCTGTGCCTCTGCGGCGCAACACCCGGCGGAATCATGCGATGCTGGGCCGGTGCCACGATTCGCAAGATGGGCACCTCAATCAGCGGGCGTCCCGTGAACGGGTACCTTTTAGACGACACCTGCCACAGGGGCCAGCTTAGTGGGGGCGCTGAGGCCGGGCTAGGCTGCCCGCAAAAGGAACCCATGCGCGGTTGTCGCATGGGTTCCTTTTGTGGCAGGGTATGGCGCAAAAGAGAGCGATGATGACAGGCAGTGATTCCATGGCAGAGCCCAGCTTTGACGAAGAGCGGCTGACCGGCGCGTTGACCCGCGAAACGGTGAAGAAAAACGTGGCTGCAATCCATATCAGTGGCAAGCTGACACTGCTGCAGCGCAAGCTGTCAAATGTGCTGCTGCTCAACGCCTATGACACGCTGACCTCCGCGCGCAGCCATACCATCGACGCGCGCACTTTGGCGATGATGGTGGGGTATAACTCCAACGATATCGACAGCCTGCGCGCCAGCCTGCGGGCACTGGCGGAGACCGTCGCGGAATGGGATATGCTGGATGAGCAGGGCCATCAGGAATGGGGCGTCTCTTCGCTGCTCAGCTTTGCCAAGCTGAAAAACGGTGTCTGCGAATACGCCTATTCGCCGGAGCTGGCCAAGAAACTGCATGACCCGAAAATCTTTGCCTTGATCAACGTCAAGATTCAGCGCAATTTCAGTTCCGGCCACGGGCTGGCGCTCTATGAGAATTGCTACCGGTTTGTGCGCACTGGCTCCACCGGCTGGTGGGGGCTGGATATCTTTCGCAAGCTGATGGGGGTGGATGGCTCCGCCTATTATGAGAGTTTCAAACATCTCAATGCCAAGATCATTAAACCGGCGGTGGCCGAGGTCAATAAATCCTCCGACATCATTATCGAACCGCAGACCCGCAAGAAGGGCCGCGCGGTCAGCGAAATCCGCTTTCTGATCCGCGAAAACCCGCAGATGGCGATGTTCCAGATCGACGACAGCGAGGGGCTGCGCCAGCAACCGGTTTATAAGGCACTGCGCGGGCAGGGGGTCTCTGACCGGCTGGCGCGGCAATGGATCACCGAACACGGGGCCGACTATGTGCAGCAGAAGCTGGACTATGTGGCGGGGCAGGGGGCGGTGAAATCACCGCTGGGCTATCTGCGCGCCGCGATTGACGGCGATTATAGCCTGTCGCCGGAGGGCGCAGTGACGCCGCCGGTTTCAGCCGAGGAAGAGGCCCGCATTCGTGAGGCACAGGCGCGCCGCGACGCCGACGCCGCAGCCGAGGCCGCCGCCTTTGACGCGCGCGCCGCCGCCCGCCGTGATCGCGCCCGGCATCTGGATATCGTCGAAACATTGGTTTCGCGGCGAAACCCGACCCAGCGCGATGCCGACAAGCGGTTGTTCCTGTCGGGGCTGGACAGCGATCTGGACCGCGAGCATTTCCGCCAGCACGGCTGGCGTTCGGCGCTGAATGCCGGGGCGATCATCGCCTTCTGGCAGGAGCTGGAACCGGAGGCATTTGACGGCTAGACCGGCGGTGGCGGTTGCATTGACCTGCGCAGCCCGCGCCTTAGGTCGTGCACGGCGGCAGCGGGCAGCCATCGCCCACCGCGTTCAGGAACAAGGGCCGCAGGACGATGACCTCTTCACCAGATGAGACCAAGTCAGATTACATCGGGCCAGATGAAATCCAGCCCGTGACCAAGCAACTCGCCACCGCAGAGGCCCGTGCGGTGGCCGTGCCCAGTGGGCGTGTTTCCCGGTTGGCGCGGATGGGCGGGTTGGCCGCGCAAGTTGCGGGCAGCGCCATGGTTGGCGGGGTGCAGGCGCTGTCGCAGGGGCAACGCCCACAGCTGCGCGATCTGCTGCTGACACCTGCCAACGCCCGCCGTCTGACGGCGGAACTGGCGCGGATGCGCGGCGCGGCGATGAAACTGGGTCAGCTTATGTCGATGGAGAGCGGGGCGCTGCTGCCGCAGGAGCTGTCGCAGATCCTGTCCCGGCTGCGGGCGGAGGCAGATTTCATGCCGCCAAAACAGCTGCGTCAGGTGTTGGATGCGGCCTGGGGTGAGGGCTGGCGGCGTCAGTTCTCGCGGTTCGATGTGCGCCCGATGGCGGCAGCCTCGATCGGGCAGGTCCACCGCGCGCAGCTGCGCGACGGACGCGAGATGGCGATCAAGGTGCAATACCCCGGTGTTGCGCGCAGCATCGACAGTGATGTCGCCAATCTCGGCAGTTTGCTGCGGGCCTCACGGCTGTTGCCACGGGGATTTGACATCGCCCCCTATCTTGAGGAAGCGCGGCGGCAGCTGCATGAGGAGGTCGATTACGACCGTGAAGGGCGCTATCTGGCAGACTTCGCCGCGCAGCTGAAGGATCAGCCTCAGTTTCAGGTGCCGGAGTTCTATCCCGACTGGTCCACCAACGCGGTTCTGGCCATGTCCTATGCCAGCGGGCGCCCGGTGGAAGACGCGCAGACCGCCCCGCAGGAGATGCGCGATCGGTTGATGCGGGATCTGATGGCGCTGATGCTGCGGGAGCTGTTTGAGTTTGGCCTGATGCAGAGCGATCCGAACTTCGCCAACTATCTCTTTGATGCGGAGACGGGTCGCATCGTCCTGCTGGATTTCGGCGCCACGCGCCCGCTCGCGCCGCAGGTGGTGGCGCAATACCGTGCGCTGTTGCGCGCCGGGATGCGTAGCGATGCGGCGGCGCTGACCGCAGCCGCTGCGGATCTGGGGCTGGTCACACCGGATGGGATGGCGGATGAAGGGGCGATGCGCGCGGACCATCAGCGGCGCGTATTGGCGATGATCACGCAGGTGTTTGACGTGCTGCGCACGGCTGAGAGTTATGATTTCGCCGATCCCAGCCTGTTGCAGCAAATGCAGGCGGAAGGCATGGCCCTGGCGGAAGAGGGCATGGTGCCCCCGGCGGTGCCGATGGATGTGCTATTCATCCAGCGCAAGCTGGCGGGAATGGTGTTGCTGGCGGGCCGACTTGGCGCGCGGGTCCCGGTGCGGGCGCTGCTGTCCCCCTATCTGGAGGACGGCTGACAGGGCCAATCAGGCCAGCACCCGGATATAGCCCGCCAGCCCGGTTTTCTGATGTTCGATCACATGGCAATGGAACGCCCAGTCGCCGGGATTGTCAGCGACCAGCGCGACCTCAATGATTTCGTCCTTCAGCAGCAGCGCGGTGTCGGTCCAGTTCGACGGCAGCGTCCGCTTGTTGGAGCGCAGCGGGCGGAACACCAGACCATGCAGGTGGATCGGATGGGCGTTCGGGCTTTCATTGCGCAGTCGCAGAATGACGCTTTCGCCGCGATTGAACACCGCCAGCGGGCTCGGCACCGGGGGTCTCCGGATTGGCGGCATCGCCGGGCCAGGGTTTGCGGTTGATCGACCAGAACGTATAGCCCAGCGAACCGCAGTAGCCGTTTTGCGGTGCGCCGCCTTCGGGCGTCCAGCCAAAGACCAGATCCTCAACCCGTGCATTGGCGAGATCAGGTTCCGGCACATCATTGGCGGGCAGGGCGGGCAGCTCAGCCAGATCGCGACCAAGGTTTGTCCCGGTGGCGCGGATCCGGGCGAGCCGTCGCGGCCCGCCGGGAAAGGCGGTCATGACGTCGACATAGGCGCCCTCAATGCGGGGCATCTGCAGCGCGATATCCAGACGTTGGCCGGGTGACAGCAGGGCAGGGGCCTGATCCGTGGGCCAGTCAATGACCTCGCGCAGCGGGTGACCATCAGCGGCGATCACCTGACCGTTGGCGCCTGTCACATAGGGTTTGTAAATCCGCGCCGTATCGGTGGCCGCCAGTCGCAGCCGCAGCAACCCGCCGGTGGGCGCCTCATAGATCGGATCACTGTCCCAATTGGCGGTGATCACGGTTCCAAAGGTGCCGGAGCGCGCCGCCCCCCGCGCGGTCCAGAGTTTCAGCCAGTCGCCGTTGGGACGCAGGCGGAAATCCCGCAGGTTCAGGGCGACATCGGCGTCAAATCCGGGGTCTTCCGCCTCTTCCACCACCAGCACGCCGGTCAGCCCCATGGCCATCTGATCCATGGTCATGCAGTGCGGATGATACCAATAGGTGCCCGCGTCCATCGGGGTGAAGTGATAGTCAAAGCTCTCTCCCGGGCCGATGGGAAACTGGGTCAGATAAGGCACCCCGTCCATCGCATTGTCGAGCCGGATGCCATGCCAGTGCATCGCCGTGTAATCGGGCAGCGTATTGGTGACCCGCGCGGCAAAGGGCTGGCATTGTTTGAGGCGAAGGACCGGCGGCGGGCCATCAGGGCGGGTGGAGATCAGCCCCTCCGTCGGGGCGTCGGCAATGGTGTAGCGGGCCTGTTGGATATGTATGGGTAGGGGGGCAGTCGTGGGGTTGGTGCTGGCACGCGCCTTTGCCTGGGCCGAGGCGGTGATCTGCGCCCCAGCGAGGCCAAGCGGGGCCAGCACTCCGGCGGCGGTGCCCAGTTGCAGGGCGCGGCGACGGTTGAGGCGCGGGGAACGACGGGCTGAGGTCATGAGATCACCGGGTGTTGCTCGGGTGTTGGCGGGGCAGGGGATTGGCTGCCGTGGCTGTCGGGCGCAGGCTAGCGGCTTTGCCCGGCGGGGGTAAGATCCGGCGCGCAGGCTGCGACGGAATACCCCGGTTTCTAAGGGGCCACGAGCGATCCGCGGGCGGTGCGCAGAACCGCCCCGATTTTGCGGAACAGATCGGCGCGCACGCTGGTCGGCCGCCAGGCCAGGGTGACCCGGCGCGGGCAGGCATCGGCCAGCGGCGTCATCACCACATCCTGACCTGCTGCCACCCCGGCATCAATGGCCAGATCGGGCAGGAGGGTGATCCCCAGCCCCTCGCTCACCATCGAAATCAGGGTGGAGAGCGAGGTGGCGGCAAAGCTCTCATCCTGTTGAATATCCCGTTCGGGAAAGGCGCTTAGCGCGTGGCGGTGCAGGCAATGCCCCTGCTCCAGCAGCATCAGCTGGCGCCCGTCCAGATCCGCGCCGCGAATGGTGGCGCCGGGGATCTGTGGTGGTGCGGGATCGGTTGGCGGGGCCGCCAGATGGTAGCCATCGTCAAACAGATGCAGCGTGTCCAGCCCGGCGGGCGCATAGGGTTCGGCATAGATCGCCAGATCCAGCCGCCCGCTTTGGACCCCCTCCAGCAGTTGGCCGGTCATTTCCTCGCGCAGATAGAGTTGCAGATCGGGAAAGCTGGATTTCAGCGCGGGCATGGCGCGCGGGATCAGGAAGGGGCCGATTGTGGGGATGGCCCCCATGCGCAGGGTGCCGCCCTCCGGGCTGGCCTGGGCGGCGGCCAGTTCCTCAATCTCGCGACTGTCCTGCAACAGCTTGCGGGCGCGTTCGGCGATCTGGGCGCCAACCGGCGTCAGGATGACCGAGCGTTTGGTGCGCTCTGCCAAGGTGACGCCCAGTCGCTCCTCCAGCTCCCGCAGACCAACGCTGAGGGTGGGCTGGCTGACATAGCATCTCTCCGCTGCGCGGGAGAAATTCAGCTCATCCGCAACGGCCACAAGGAAGCGCAGCTGCCGTAATGTGAGGCTGGTGTTATAGGGTGCGTCTATCATGGGGCGGTTTTTAATCCGTTTTTACGGGGGCGGGCAAGCGGTGCCCATGTAGGGTGCCACCCCGGCTGAGGTGGCATGTGTCAGGATGATCCGCAGCAGCGGGGGGACGAGACCTGTGATAGCTATTTTCTATATAAGAAATCTTGATTTATCATTTCTGATAATCACACCCCCCTGCTAGCCTTTGCTTGAGAGATCCGGTCCCAGCGCTCTGCAAGGGGGACCACCGGCTCATCATGACCCAAGACCCAGGAGAGACAACATGCAGCAAGGTGACGGACACACAGGCGGAAAATGCCCGGTTCTGCACGGAAGCAACACAAACACCAGCGCCGGTGTGGCGGATTGGTGGCCCAATGCGCTGAACCTCGACATTCTGCACCAACATGACCGGATGACCGATCCGATGGCAGAGGGGTTTGATTACCGCGAGGCGGTGAAATCGCTGGATGTTGAGGCGCTTAAGGCCGATTTGACCGCATTGATGACCGACAGCCAGAGCTGGTGGCCTGCGGATTGGGGCACCTATGCCGGCCTGATGGTGCGGATGGCCTGGCATTCGGCTAAGCACCTATCGCGCGGCGGACGGCCGGGGTGGGGCGACCACCGGCAACCAGCGCTTTGCACCGCTGAATTCCTGGCCTGATAACGTCAACCTCGACAAGGCGCGCCGCCTGTTGTGGCCGATCAAGCAGAAATACGGCAACGCGCTGTCCTGGGCTGACCTGATCGCGCTGGCGGGCAATATTGCCTATGAATCCGTTGGCCTGCCAACCTATGGGTTCTCCTTTGGTCGCGAGGATATCTGGTCGCCGGAGAAGGACGTCTATTGGGGCGCGGAAAAGGAATGGCTGGCTGCCGGGCGGTATGAGGACGGCGCGGATCGTGACTCGCTCGCCAATCCGTTGGCCGCCGTGCAGATGGGCCTGATCTATGTGAACCCGGAAGGGGTCGGTGGGGAACCGGATCCGCTGCGCACGGCGCAGGATGTGCGGATCACCTTCGAACGCATGGCGATGAACGACGAGGAAACCGTCGCGTTGACCGCGCGGCGGTCACACCATCGGCAAGGCGCATGGCAATGGCCGCGCCGACGCGATCGGTGCTGATCCCGAAGGCGGCGGTCTGGCCGAACAGGGGCTTGGCTGGAGCAACAGCAACGGCACCGGCCATGGGCGTGACACCATGTCCAGCGGTATCGAAGGGGCCTGGACCACCAATCCGACCAAATGGGACAACGGCTATTTCTACCTGCTGTTCACCTATGACTGGGAGCTGAAGAAAAGCCCGGCGGGTGCCTGGCAGTGGGAGCCGGTGAACATCAAGGAAGAGGACAAGCCGGTTGATGTGGAGGATCCCTCGATCCGTCTCAACCCGATCATGACCGATGCGGATATGGCGATGATCAAGGATCCGGAGTATCGCAAGATCTCTGAACGGTTCTACAAGGATCCGGCCTATTTCGCCGATGTGTTCGCCCGCGCCTGGTTCAAGCTGCTGCACCGCGATATGGGCCCGCGCGAGCGTTACATCGGCCCGGAATCACCGCAGGAGGATCTGATCTGGCAGGACAATGTGCCTGCGGGCAGCACAGCCTATGATGTGGCCGCGACCAAGCAGCTGCTGCGCGATTGTGGTCTGCCGCAGGCTGAGATGATCGCGACCGCCTGGGACAGTGCGCGCACCTTCCGTGGCTCGGATCTGCGCGGTGGTGCCAATGGCGCGCGCATTCGCCTGGCGCCGCAGAAGGACTGGGTCGGCAATGAACCGGCGCGTCTGGAGCGGGTGCTGAAAACCTATGAGGTGATTGCCGAGCAGACCGGCGCCAGCCTTGCCGATGTGATCGTGCTGGGCGGGGGCGTCGCAATTGAGGCCGCTGCGGAGGCTGCCGGTTTCGCCGCTGAGGTGCCCTTTGCCCCCGGTCGTGGCGATGCCAGCGCCGAGGCGACGGATGCCGCCTCCTTTGCGGTGCTGGAGCCGGTGCATGATGCCTTCCGCAACTGGTTGCAGGGTGATGTCGCCGCCTCAGCGGTGGAGATGATGCTGGACCGGGCCCATTTGATGGGGCTGACGGCGCAGGAGATGACCGTTCTGATCGGCGGTCTGCGGATGCTGGGCGTCAACCATGGCGGCAGCAAGCACGGGGTTTTCACCAACCGCGAAGGCGCGCTGAGCACCGATTTCTTCGTCAACCTGCTGGACATGGGCAATGTCTGGCGCGCGGCGGGCGATGAGGTTTATGAGGTGGCCGACCGGCAGAGCGGCGATGTCAAATGGACCGCCACCAATGTAGATCTGGTGTTCGGCTCCAACTCCATCCTGCGCGCCTATGCCGAGGTCTACGCCCAGGACGACAACCGCGAGAAATTCGTCGAAGATTTCATCGCCGCCTGGACCAAGGTGATGACCGCCGACCGCTTCGATCTGCACTGATCGCCGCAGACACAACGCAACCCCGTCCGGCAGTTGATGCTGGGCGGGGTTTTTTGTTCCGGGAGAAAAAGCACCGGCGCCGAGAATAAACTGAGACCCTGACGCGTAACCCTTAGGTGAGCGGCCCGGCATGGGCAGCCCGGTCAAACCTGAGGAGTAGCTTGAGATGAAATTATTTGCTGTTGTTGCCGCCGGACTTAGTCTGACGGCCTGTGATGATGCCTATGCGGCGGGCCATTCCGCTGAGCCGCTGCTCGCGGAAAACGGGATGTCGCTCTATACTTTCGACAAGGACAAGAAGAATACATCCGTCTGCTATGACACCTGCGCGGTGAAATGGCCGCCTTATCTGGTGGGGCAGAGCACTGGTGCAAAGGATGGGCTGACAAAGATCAAGCGCAAAGATGGCGCGATGCAATGGGCCAAGGATGGCGCGCCGCTATATTTCTGGCAGGGCGACAAGGCGCCGGGTGATACCAGCGGCGATGGTGTCGGCGGTGTCTGGCATCTGGCCCACTGAGGCCATGAAAACAACGGGTGCGGCGAAAACCGTCGCCGGACCTGCGGCAGCCCCTTATGATCGACGCGAAGTCGCGTCGTAGCGTGATTTCCTCGTTTCTGTTCGATAGCCAGGCCCAGATGTCCCCTGACGAATTCAAATCCGAAATGATTGGCCTACTGCCCCGGCTGCGGCGCTTTGCGCTGAGCCTGACACGCTCGGGTGCGGATGCGGATGACCTGCTGCAGGAAGCCTGCGCACTGGCCTTGCAGAAATGGCAGCAATACGATCCTGCGCAACCGCTGGATCGCTGGATGTTTCGGGTGTTGCGCAATCTTTGGATCAGCGAGATCCGCAAGCGTCGGGTGCGACAGGGGGCCGGTGTGGTTCCGGTGGAAGAGGCCAGGGAACTGGCCGTTTCAGGGGCGTCCGTTGCAGATGTTGCCGAGACCACTCTGACGGCGCGACAGGTGCAGAGCCGCATCGCCGATATGGACCCGGCGCTGGCGCAGCCTTTGCTGCTGGTCTGTGCCGAAGGCTACAGTTACCGAGAGGTGTCGGAGCTGCTGGATGTGCCCATCGGAACGGTGATGAGCCGGATCCACCGCGCCCGCAAACTGTTGATTTCCAGCTTGTCTCATCAAGAGGTTGCCGAGCTATGACGGATCTATCGGAAAAACTCAGCGCCTATCTGGACGGGGAGCTGTCGGCGGAGGCCGCCGCAGAGATTGAGGCGCTCTTGGCGCAGGACGCGGCTGTGCAGGCTGAATTTGACGCGTTGCTGGAGGCCGATGTGCTGGCGCAAAGCGGATTTGAGGCGGCTTTGCGTGATCCGGTGCCCCTGTCATTGGCGCAGTCCATCCGCGCCACGCCCTTGCCTATGCCTCAGGAACCTCTGCCGCGGGCAGGGGCGGATGACAGGGATGCGGCTTTGGCATCGGGCTGGCGATACGCCTTGCCGCTCCGGTCCGGTCTTGCGGCTGGATTGGCTGTTTTTGTTCTTGGCGGGATCGGGGGCTACTGGTTGAAGGACATCGCCGCACCTGTGGTGATGACACCCACGCAGTCGGCTGCGGCAGGTTGGCTGTCGGATATTGCTGATTATCATGCGATCTACGCGCAGGAGACGCGGCATCTGGTGGAGGTGCCCGCCGCTGAGGCAGATCATCTGCGACGCTGGTTGACCAAGACGGTTGAGGTCACCTTTGCCATACCGGATCTGTCAGCTTTTGGACTGACCTTTGAAGGCGGTCGCTTGCTTGTGGCCAATGGTGCCCCGGTCGGGCAGCTGATGTATCGGGGGGCCGATGGGGCTGTCATTGCGCTGTGCCTACAGGCGGGCGACACCCCCCAGGGTGAGGCCTTTGCCGCCCGGACCCTGCGCGGGTTTGATTTCATCAGTTGGAATGGTGAGGGCGGCAAGTTTGTTCTGATCGGTCCAGAGGGCCAACCCGGTCTGGCGGACATCGCGAAGGCGGCGGCGCAGGGGGTTGCGATCTGATGACGCGCGATCCGCGTGGTCTTTCCCAGCATAGACGTCACGCCTGAGGCGTCGGATCGGCGCCGTCACCGCCGTCCAAAAGCGGGGTCAGTACCGGGGCAGGGGCGGCGATCAGGTCACTGAGATGGTAGGTCATCAACACATCGGTAAACGCTTGCGCTGCCTCGCACAGGATCCCCTTCAGACGGCAGTTTCCGACCAGAAGGCAGCTGCTGCAATCGACGATCTCCATCGGTTCGTTCATGGCTTGAACAACGTCCCCGACGCGAATCTCCGACGGCTTCCGACCGATTTGGACCCCGCCGGAGCGGCCGCGAATGCTATGGACATAGCCGTGACGGACCAGCTCGCTGATGATCTTCATGACCGAGCTGGCAGGCAGCTGGTGCATGCGGCTCAATGTCTCAATTTCAAACTGCTGATCGGGCCGTGTAGCCAATAAAATAAGGAGCCTGAGGGCATAGTCTGTTTTCAGATTGAGCTTCATTTTCGGCTCCGGATGGCGGGGTCTGCGGGGGTTTAATATTCATTCTGGTTGAATGTTTGTATAGCACAAATATACATTCACTTCAGATGAATGTTTTAAGGCCGCCCGGACGTCCCGGATTTGGCAAATGCAGAGAAGGATCAGACCAATGGCACAGCCCCTGTCAGAGCAGAGCAAGGCGATTGTGACCGCAACCGTTCCCGCACTGGAGGCCCACGGCGGCGCCATCGTGGCGGAGATGTATACCCGCCTGATGGCGGATGAGGACATCCGGGCGCTGTTCAACCAGTCGCACCAGCAGGGTGACTCCAGCCAGCATGCGGCGCTGGCCAACGCGATCCTGGGCTATGCCCGCAATATCGACAATCTGGGCGCGCTGAGCAGCGTGGTGGAGCGGATTGTCAACAAACATGTCAGCCTGCAGATCAAGCCTGAACACTACACCCATGTGGCCACCGCACTGCTGGGCGCAATCGAGGCGGTGCTGGGGCAGGCGGCAAGCCCAGAGGTGCTGGAGGCTTGGGGCGAGGCCTATTGGTTCCTGGCAAACCTGCTGATCGAGGCAGAGCGCAAGATGTATGATGATATTGCCAATGCCGAAGGCGGTTGGAACGGCTGGCGCGAATTTGCGATCACCGGGATTGTGCGCGAAAGCGCCTCGGTCAAATCTTTCGTGTTGCGCCCGGTGGATGGCGGGCCGGTTCTGCGGCATCAACCGGGACAGTATCTGGCCTTTGATTTTGATCACCCGGACACTGGCAAGGCGCGGCGCAACTATTCGATCTCCTGTGCGCCCAATGGCGAATACTACCGGATCTCCGTCAAGCGAGAGCCGGGTGGCGTGATCAGTGGCTGGCTGCATGAGGTGGCGACTGAGGGTACGGTGCTGCGGGTGGCCGCCCCGGCGGGGGATTTTGTGCTGAAGGACCGACCAGAGGGCGAAGTGGTGTTGCTGTCTGCCGGTGTCGGGCTGACGCCGATGGTCGCCATGCTGGAAACACTGGCGGCCAATGATCGCAGCGCCACCTACCTGCATGCGGCGGTGGATGGTGACAATCTGGCGATGGAGGGGCTCAGCAAATCCTTGGCCAAGCGCAGTGTGATCTTCCTTGAAACGCCGAGTGACGCAGACCGTGCGGCGGCGCGCTATGATGTCGAGGGGCGGATCACCCCGGACTGGCTGGCGGCCAATACCAATACGGCGATGTCCGATTACTACATCTGCGGTCCCAAAGGCTTTATGGCGATGGCCATCGCAGGGCTGCGGGCGGCGCATGTCGATATGGATCGGATCCATTTTGAGTTTTTCGGCCCAGCCGAGGATCTGGGCGTCGCCTAAGGACACCGATGGCCGTGGCGGGGAACCGCTGCGGCCATTTTCCCTGCAGGTTCTTCATCGCAGGAGCAGACAGCCGTATCAGTCCAGTCGCAGACGAAGGGTGGCATAGGCCAACAACAAGAGGCAGCAGCCAGCGGCGATCAGGAATGGCATCCGCAGGGCAAGGTCGCGGCCCAGATCGGTTTCCAGCACCGCCACCACGGTGCCGCCTACCAACGCGCCCAGGGGCATCGACCCCCAGCCAAAGCAGCGGTAGATGCTGTTGACCCGGCCCAGCAGCTCGGAGGGGATGCGCCGCTGCCGCCAGGACACCGTGATCACATTCCAGACCATGGCCGCCGCCATCACACCAAACATCGCCAGCGCCATGACAACACCACTGCTGCTGATCCCGATCAGCGCATAGCCGACCGCCCAGCCTGCAATCGACAGATACAGACAGGGCTGCACCCCGATCAGACGGCTGAGGCGCGGTGCTATCAGGCTGCCGGTCACGGCCCCCAGAGCGGCCACCGACAGGACAAACCCGTATTCCGTCGCGCTGAGGCCGAGCACCTCCTGCGCAAAGAGCACCTGAACGGTGATGGTTGCAGTGGCGAGGAAATTGGCGATGCCCAGCACGATCGCCAGACGCAACAGCAGGGTGTCGCTGCGCATGAAGCGGATGCCCTGCATCAGCGCCTTGCGAAACCCTTGCTGTACGGGGGCACGGGGTGACCGGCTGATCAGCCAGACAAAGCCCGCCGCCAGCACCAGTGCCACCACATCAAGCCCGAAGGGGATGGCAATGCCGGCTGCAATCAGCAGACCTGCCAGAGGCGGGCCGATGAACTGGCCGGTCAGTTGCTCGGCGGTCCACATCTGGCCATTCGCGGCCTCAAGATCGGTGGCGGCAACAATATCGGGGAGAATTGTCTGGGCGGCATTGTCGCGGATCACCTCCGCCGCCCCCAAGACAAAGGCCAGCCCGGCCAGCGCCCAGATTGCCCCCGGCACCGGCTCGCTGAGGGCCAGCATCAGGATCGCCAGCACAATCACCGCGCGCAACAGATCGGCGCGGGCGATCAGCTTGCGCCGGTCGGTCATATCCGCAATCACCCCGGCAGGCAGCGCAAAGAACAACCACGGCAGGCGCCCGGCGGCGGCCACAGCGGCAATGGCCACCGGATCGCGGGTCATCAGCGTGGCCAGCCAGGGCAGCGCCAACAGGATAAACCCATCCCCCAGATTGGTCAGCGCCCCGGCCGTGAACAACAGGCGATAATTGCGATTTCTGAGCAGAAGAGGGGCGGCCATCGGTGCCTCCGGTTGTGTAGTTGACCTGATGCTAGCGCCTGCGTGTTGGGCTGTCACGGGGCAGCGCCACATGACCAGCTTTGGCGGCCCGGCTAGGTCACAGGATGATCCGGCTGCTTGAGGCGCCCGACCGGCTGGCAATGGCAGAGCAACGGTGGTGATGCGCACCATGATCAGCCGCACAAGCACACCGAGCAGGGTTACCCTGTGGGTAATACAAAGTCCGAACAGTATCACCTCAATCGCGGCGTTGTCCTGCTGAAATTCTCTGATTGCGCCGAAAAACTCAGGCCGCTGGGTGCATCTCAAACTCTGCGGTCAGATCTCGTCCAGCGGCAGCGCCTATGTCTGTGAGACGAGCAACGGAGACACGGATCCCGTCAGTCGGTGGACATAGGCGCTGTCGCACTATTTTTACATAATCCACATTACAGTATGATGCTGCATCATGGGCCCTCTGCCGTCATGCGGGGCGGGCCACCAGTTTCAGTTCCAGAAATTCCTTAATCCCGAATCTGCCGCCCTCGCGGCCGATGCCGGATTTCTTGGTGCCGCCGAAGGGGCTGCCGGGGGCGAGGTCGGCGCCGTTGACGAAGACCATGCCGCAGTCCAGCCGCCGGATCACCGCGGACTGGATGGCGGGGTTGTTGGAATAGACATAGCTAAGCCAGCCCGAATTCACTGTCATTGGCCATCGCGATGGCGTCGTTGAGGTCCTCAAACGGTTGCAGCACGATCACCGGGCCAAAGATCTCCTGCTGCACAACCTCGGCCTTGCGCGCCACATCCGCAAGGATTGTGGGTTTGACGAAATAGCCGGTCTCCTTGTCGTCGGGGCGCCCCGCCCCACCGCAAAGCACCGTGGCCCCGGCGGCAATCGCGCTGTGCAACAGCGTTTGGATATGGTCGAACTGCTCGGCCATTGGCGACCGGCCCGAGGTGATCGCCGGGCCGGGCGGGATCACCCAGCGTCCAGATGGCGGCGGCGCGCTGCGCGGCCTCTTTGGCGGCGGGATAGGCGCTGGCCTCAATCAGGATGCGGGTTGGCGCGTTGCAGTTCTGCCCGGAGTTGGGAAAGGTCTTGGCCAGGATTTTCTCCATTGCCTGATCCAGATCGGCATCCTCGAATACCAGGCAGGGGGATTTGCCGCCCATTTCCAGCGCGCATCGGGCCCCACGGCGGACCGCGCTGGCGCCGATCTCAAGCCCGGCGCGGGTGGAGCCGGTGAAGGACATCACCGCCACATCGGGATGATCGGTGAGCTGCGCCCCGACCGAGGCCCCATCGCCGTTGAGCAGGTTGAAGGCACCGGGCGGCAGATCGGCGGCGTCGAGAATTTCGGCAAAGATGCGGGCGTTGAGCGGTGTATGCTCGCTGGGTTTCAGCACGACAGGACAGCCCGCTGCGAGGGCTGCAAAAACCTTGAGGCTGATCTGGTGGATCGGCCAGTTCCACGGGGTGATCAGCCCGGCAACCCCGGTGGGCTGGCGGATCAGGTGGTCGCCGTTTTGCAGGGTCTCCGCAAAGTCAAATCCGCGCAGAGCCTCGAGGGTGGCATCCAGCTGAATGAGGAAGGTTTTGGCCTGCGCAGTGCGGGACAGATCAATCGGCGCCCCCATCTCCAGAGAGATCGCCCGCGCCAGATCCTCCCGGCGGCTGTCGAAACCGGCTCTGATCCGTTCCAACAGGGCAATGCGATTATCCTTGCTGCCCAGTGCTTCCGCCAGATGGGCGCGCTTCGCCGCTGCCACGGCGGCCTCCACATCCGCAGGACCGGCGTGATGCAACATGGCCACCGGGGTCTCGGTGGCGGGGTTGATGACAGGGCTGCGCCGGGTGCCGGTTACGGGCGTCCAGCGGCCATCAATGTAGCTGTGGGTCAGGTCGGTGGGAGCAAAATTCATTGAAAAAGCCTCGGGTTGAATCGAATGATGTGATGACATGGCGCCGGGCGCGCACAGGCGCGGGATCCAAGGAGATGTCCCCCCTTGGATGGCGGTTTTTCAGGTTGGTCGGATCAGGCGAGCCGTGGGGATTTTCGGGGGATCCAGGCCCCCCCGTCGGCAGAGGAGGTCTGCGCCGCAGAGATGAACCACATCCCGTCCAACCCTGCCTGAAGACCGGGCAGCATCGGATTGTCGGTGCCGGTCTCGATCACCTCAGCGATATCGGTGTAAAGCGTTGCAAAGCCTTCCAGATATCCCTCCGGGTGACCGGGCGGAACGCGGGTCCAGTCCGGACCAACACCAGCGCCGCCGCGGGTCAGGATCTGTTTGGGTTCCCCAAAGCGGGTGAAGCGCATCTGATTGGGGTCCTGATGCTCCCACTCCAGCCCGCCCTTGTCGCCATAGATGCGCAGGCGCAGGTCGTTTTCACAGCCGACCGCGATCTGGCTGGCCCAGAGCATACCGCGCGCGCCCTCAGCATAGCGCAACAGGATATGGGCGTTGTCATCAACCTGACGTCCGGGTCCGAAACTGTGCAGCTCAGCCGAGAGCGCCTGTGGCGCCAGACCGCTGACAAAACAAGCAAGATTGAAGGCATGGGTGCCGATATCGCCAATCGCCCCGGCGCCGGATTGTGCAGGATCGGTGCGCCAGGCGGCCTGTTTGTGACCCTCCTGTTCGATCACGTCGGTCAGCCAGTCCTGCGCATATTCCGCCTGCACCAGCCGGATCCGCCCCAGATCGCCGCGCGCAACCATGGCACGCGCCTGCCGCAGCAGCGGATAGCCGGTGTAGTTATGGGTCAGAAAAAACCGCGCGCGGCTGGTTGCGGCGGCCTGTTTCATCGCCTCGGCCTCCGTCGCGCTGGCGGCAAGGGGTTTGTCGCAGATCACATGAATGCCTGCATTGAGAAAGGCGATGCTGGGCCCGGCGTGCAGATGGTTGGGCGTGACGATTGCCACCGCGTCAATGCCATCCTCGCGGGCGGCCTCGGCTCGGGCCATCTCCTCAAAGCTGGCATAGCTGCGATCCGGGGCAATCCCCAGCTCGGCGGCGCTGGCAGCGGCGCGCGCGGGATCAGAGGACAGCGCCCCGGCGACCAGTTGAAAGCGGTCGTCCATCCGCGCCGCGATTCGGTGCACCGCCCCGATGAAGGCCCCCTGGCCACCCCCGACCATGCCCAGTTTGAGGCGTGTCTTACGCTCTGTCGTCATAGTCCCAGCATCTCCCGGATTGTGTCAGTGTCGCGCTCGCCCCCGGCAAAATCGTCAAAGGCCTTATCGGTGACCTCGATCAGGTGGCGTTTGATGAAGGGCGCGCCCTCGGCGGCGCCCTGTGCGGGTGATTTGAGGCAACATTCCCATTCCAGCACCGCCCAGCTGTCATAGCCATATTGGGTCAGCTTGGAAAAAATCGCTGAAAAATCAACCTGCCCGTCGCCCAGTGATCGGAAGCGACCGGCGCGGTTGGTCCAGTTCTGATAGCCGGAATAGACCCCCTGCCTCCCGTCGGGATTGAACTCTGCGTCCTTCACATGAAAGGCGTTGATCCGGTCATGATAGAGGTCGATGAAGGCGAGGTAATCCAGCTGCTGCAACAGGAAATGGCTGGGATCGTAGTTGATCATCGCCGCCGCGTGCCCACCGCAGGCGTCCACAAACATTTCAAACGTCGCCCCGTCAAAGACATCCTCGCCGGGGTGGAGTTCAAAGCCGATATCCTGCCCGCAGTCGGCATAGTGGTTGAGGATCGGCGTCCAGCGCCAGCCCAGCTCGGCGAAGGTCTCCTCAATCAGCCCTTCCGGGCGCTGCGGCCAGGGATAGAGATAGGGAAAGGCGAGCGCGCCGGTAAAGCTGACCGTATGCGTCAGCCCCAGCCGCTGGCTGGCGGTGGCGGCCTTGTGCATCTGATCCACCGCCCAGGCCTGCCGCTTGGCGGGATTGCCGCGGCAATGGTCCGGGGCAAAAGCATCCAGCGCGAGATCATAGGCCGGGTTCACCGCCACCAGCTGGCCCTGAAGATGCGTCGACAGTTCGGTGATCTCCACGCCCGCATCGGCGCAGATGCCCGTCACCTCGTCGCAGTAGGCCTGGCTTTCGGCGGCGCGGTCCAGATCAAAGAGGCGGCTGTCGAAAGTCGGGATCTGCACCCCCCGATAGCCAAGGCTGCAGCGGCCCATTTTGTGATCGTCTCCAGTGAATTGAACGGCGCCTCATCCCCGGCGAATTGCGCCAGGAACAGGGCCGGGCCTTTGATCTGCGTGGTCACGTCTGCTCTCCCTCGGGTCTGGGTTATTCCCAGGTGACAAATTCGGTTGGTACTTCCAGAAACTGCTGTGGTGGCAACTCCGGCGATTTGATCGCCTGAAGGGCCGCCTTGGCGAGGAAGACGCCGGTGGCTTCGATATCTTCCTGCACGACAATGATTTCGGGGCGCACGAATTTCAGCATATGCAGCCCCTCCTTGGCGACCACGTCGAACTCCTGCCCGACGGTGCAGCCGCAGCTTTCCATGCCCGCAACCACGGACATGGTGGCGTTGGTCGAGGCGCAGAGAAAGCCGTCGATTGTTGGATCTTCGCGGTGTTTCTGCGCCGCCCAGTTGCGCAGATCCTTATAGAGACCGTTGCTCTGGACCTGACGGGCCACGTGCAGCTGGATCCCCAGCGCCTTGGCGGCGTGGCGGGCGCCGTTCACCATATCGTTGGCATAGTTCTGCGCCAGAGGCGGCGCCAGCAGCACGATATTCCTGCGCCCCCGCGCCGCCAGTTCGGCAAGCGACAATTCGGAAAAGGCGAAATTGTCGAAGTCATAATAGGGGTGCTGATCGGCCCATTTCGTGCGTCCGTGGGTGGCAAATGGGAACTTCCGCTCAATCAGATATTCCGCGCGCTTATCCTCCGGTTCGACCTGATTGAAGATCACGCAATCGGCGGTCTGATTCTCCACGATGTAGCGCACTGCGCGCAGCGGATCGTCGTCGGGAAACACCGGCGAGACATTGAGGTGATACTGGGTTTCGCGCAACGCCAGCCCCAGCGAGGTCAGCAACCGGGCGGTCTGGGTCATCATCTCGCGTTCTGCCGACATCACCAGACTGATGACATTGGTGCGCCCGGTGCGCAGCCGCACGCCGGCGCGGTTTGGCACATAGCCAAGCGCATCGGCGATTTCGCGCACCTTCTTCTTGGTCGCCTCGCTGATATCGGGCGCATCGGACAGCGCCCGCGAGACCGTGGGCACGGCCATGCCGCTGGCCTTGGCGATGGTTTTAAGCGTCGGCTTCTTGCCATCGCGGGGCAGACCGTCGCTTGGGGGGGTAGATTTGGCCATTGGCGCCTCGCATTGCTCATATCGGGGTTTGGGATCCCTATCAGATCCGCGACCCCACGTCCTGTTCTTCGTGTTGCAGAAAACATCTTGCGAGGTCAATCTAAATCGTTATAAGTCGATCTATAACGATTTAGTCAGGGAGGATAAATCGTGAAATTGACATCTATGCTGATGACGACAGCCTTTAGTGTTAGCGCCACCATCGCGCACTCCGCCGATCTGGAGGTGACCCATTGGTGGACCTCAGGCGGGGAGGCTGCGGCGGTTACGAAATTTGCCGATGCGGTCAATGATCAGACCGCACATAACTGGGTTGATGGTGCCATCGCCGGGTCTGGTACCACTGCGCGTCCGATCATTATCAGCCGTATTCTGGGCGGTGACCCGATGGCGGCAACGCAGCTCACCCATGGTCGTCAGGCCGAGGAGCTGATCGAGGCGGGGCTGATGACCGACCTCACCGAACTGGCGGAAAAGGAAGGCTGGCGCGATATCGTCAACCCGCCGTCGCTGCTGGACAGCTGCACCTACGAGGGGCGCATCTACTGTGTGCCGGTCAATATCCATTCCACGCAGTGGCTCTGGCTCAGCCATGACGCCTTTGACAAGGCGGGGATGAGCGTGCCGCAGGATTGGTATGAATTTGTCGCCGCCGCGCCAAAGCTGGCCGAGGCGGGCATCGTGCCCTTGGCGATGGGGCAGCAGGGCTGGCAGCAGCGGATCGCCTTTGGCGCGCTGACTGTCGGGCTGGTCGATCAGGACAGCTGGCGCAAGGTCTCGCTGGAACGCAACGCCGAGGTCGCTGCCGGGCCGCAATATGCCAAGGTTTTCGATGCGGTGGTCGACGCCCGTGAACTGGCGCGTAACAGCAATGTGCAGGACTGGAACCTGGCCACCAATATGGTCATCACCGGCAAGGCTGAGCGGGCAGATCATGGGCGATTGGGCGCAGGGGGAATTCACCCTTGCCGAACAGGTGGCCGGACAGGATTACAGCTGCCTGCCCGGCATGGGGCTGAACCAGATCATCGACACCAGCGGTGATGCGTTTTATTTCCCGGTGATTGAGGATGCGGGGGTTAAACAGGCGCAGATGGACATGGCGTCGGTGCTGATCTCCAAGGAGGTTCAGGTCGATTTCAACCTGACCAAGGGCTCCCTGCCGGTGCGCGGAGATGTCGATCTGTCAGCAGCCAATGACTGCATGAAGAAAGGCCTCGCGATTCTGGCGGATGGCAATGTGCTGCCCAGCATGGATCAGGCGTTTTCCGCCGATACCCAGGCGCAGATTCAGGATCTGATGGCAGAATTCTGGGCCTCTGACATGGCGGCGGCGGATGCGCAGGCGCGCTATGCCGAGATTATCGCGGACGCTGACTGAGCCGCATTTCAGCCGGGGCGCGCCGTAATTTGCGCCCCGGTTGGCGTTGCCGCCTGCCCTGACCGGCGCGCTGATCCAGAACGAGACATATCATGACACTAGCCCCTCCAACCGGCCGCAGCGGACACAGCCCCGCGACCCGGCCGCGCCCGCCCCGCGTGCTGCGCAATCTCAATGCAAAAATCGCCTCCGTGCCGATGATCCTCACCGCTCTGGTGGTGTTCATGGGGGGCACCGCCTGGACGGTTGCGCATTCCTTCACCAAATCGCGGCTGCTGCCGAAGTGGAAATTCGTAGGCTTTGATCAATATGAGCGGCTCTGGTCCAGCAATCGTTGGTTGATCTCGGTCGAAAACCTGCTGATCTATGGCCTCTGCTCGCTGGTGCTGACCATGGCGATCGGCTTCACACTGGCGGCGCTTCTGGATCGCAAGATCCGCTTTGAGGGCGCGTTTCGCACCATCTTTCTCTACCCGTTTGCGCTGTCTTTTGTGGTGACCGGATTGGCCTGGCAGTGGATCCTGAACCCGGATTTCGGCATTCAGAATGTGGTGCGAGGCTGGGGCTGGGAGAGCTTTGCCTTTGATCCGCTGAACAACCCGGAAACGGTGATTTTCGGCGTGCTGATCGCCGGGCTGTGGCAGGGCAGCGGCTTTGTCATGGTGATCATGCTGGCGGGGCTGCGCGGCATTGATGAGGACATCTGGAAGGCCGCCCGCGTTGACGGGATCGGCGTGACCAAAACCTATGTCCGGGTGATCATCCCAATGATGCGCCCGGTGTTTGTCACCGCGCTAGTGATCATCGCCAGCGGCATTATCAAGCTTTACGATCTGGTGGTGGCCCAGACCAATGGCGGTCCCGGCATTTCATCCGAGGTGCCTGCGAAATACGTGATCAACTACATGTTTGAGGCCCAGAACCTGGGTCAGGGTTTTGCCGCCTCCACCATGATGCTGCTGTCGGTGATCATCATCCTAGTGCCCTGGGCCTATCTGGAATTCGGAGGAAAGAAACGTGGTTGATCTGTCCCCACAAACCCCGAAGGCCACCCCGGTCCGTATTCTGGACGGCCCGCGCGGCACCAAGCCAAAGGCGAAGGTTTCGCGGCGAAATGTCATGCTTTATGGAACGCTGCTGCTGATCGCGCTCTACTATCTGCTGCCGCTCTACGTGATGGTGGTGACCTCGCTCAAGGGGATGCCCGAAATCCGGCTCGGCAATATCTTTTCGCCGCCGGTCGAGATCACGTTTCAGCCCTGGGTCAAGGCCTGGTCGGAGGCCTGCACCGGCATAAATTGCGACGGGCTGAGCCGGGGGTTTGGCAATTCGATCAAGATCCTGGTGCCGTCGGTGGCGCTGTCGATCGCCATCGCCAGCGTCAATGGCTACGCGCTCGCAAACTGGCGGTTCAAAGGGTCGGAGACGTTTTTTACCATCCTGATCATCGGCGCCTTCATCCCTTATCAGACCATGCTTTATCCGATTGTGATCATCCTGCGCGAGCTGAAGCTGATGGGATCGCTGTGGGGGCTGGTGCTGGTGCATTCAATCTTTGGCATGCCGATCCTGACACTGTTGTTCCGCAACTATTTTGCCTCCCTGCCGGAGGAGCTGTTCAAAGCGGCGCGGGTGGATGGCGCCGGGTTCTGGGGCATCTATCTGCGGGTCATGGTGCCAATGTCGATCCCGATCTTCGTCGTGGCCATGATCCTGCAAGTCACCGGAATCTGGAACGATTTCCTGTTTGGCGTGATCTACACCAAGCCCGAAACCTATCCGATGACGGTGCAGCTCAACAATATCGTCAACTCCGTCCAGGGGGTGAAGGAATATAACGTCAACATGGCCGCAACCCTTCTTACCGGGTTGGTGCCGCTCGTGATCTACCTCGTCTCTGGCAAACTGTTTGTGCGCGGCATTGCTGCTGGCGCCGTGAAAGGCTGATCTCTCATGACACTTATGACCCACTCCGTTGAGATCCGCGACCTCGACCTCCATTTCGGCGAACTGCAGGTGCTGCATCAGCTGAACCTTGATATCGAACAGGGCGAATTTCTGGTGCTGCTCGGCTCATCCGGATGCGGCAAGTCCACCTTGCTGAACTGTATCGCGGGCCTGCTGGATATCAGCGACGGACAGATTTTCATTCAGGGCCAGAACGTCACCTGGGCGGAACCGTCGGAGCGCGGCATCGGCATGGTGTTCCAGTCCTATGCGCTGTATCCGCAGATGACGGTGGAGGGGAACCTCTCCTTTGGCCTGAAAAACGCCCGCCTGCCAAAGCCGGAGATCGCCAAACGCGTGGCCCGCGCCGCCGAGGTGTTGCAGATCGAACCACTGCTGAAACGCAAACCCGCCGCCTTGTCGGGCGGGCAACGCCAGCGCGTCGCCATCGGCCGGGCGCTGGTGCGCGATGTGGATGTGTTCCTGTTCGATGAACCGCTGTCCAATCTGGATGCCAAGCTGCGCGCCGATCTGCGGGTGGAGCTGAAGCGGCTGCATCAGCAATTGGCCAACACCATGATCTACGTGACCCATGATCAGGTCGAGGCGATGACGCTGGCGGACCGTATCGCCATCATGAAGGGCGGGCGAATAATGCAGCTGAGCAGCCCGGATGAGATTTATAACCGGCCTCAGAACCTCTATGTGGCCGGGTTTATCGGCAGCCCGGCCATGAACCTGATCGAGGGGGTGCTGATCGACGGTGTATTCCATGCCGGAAACCTGGCCTTGCCGATGCAGGGGTACGCCTACCAGAACGGGTCGCATCATGGCGCCACCGTGATCGGCATCCGCCCCGAACATATCCTGACCGGAGAGCAGATCACCCGCGCCGATACCACCGCCGAGGTGCTGGTGGATCTGGTTGAGGGGCTGGGGTCGGACACGTTGGTCTATGCCACACATGGCACGCAGAATTTGCGCCTGCGCATGGATGGGGCCAGCCGGGTGTCGGCAGGCGACCGGCTGCGCATCGGCTTTGACACGGGCCGCGCCTCACTCTTTGACCCCAACACCGAAGCGCGCCTGTGACGGCGCCGGAAGGACTTACCATGACTGCTATTTCCTACCAACTCTATGGCTCGCGCAACTGGCCGCTGGCTGACACGCTCACCATGCTGGCGGAGGCTGGCTACACAGATGTTGAGGGCTATGGCGCGCTGTTTGCGCAAGTGCCGACGCTGGCCGGGGATCTGCGCGCGGCGGGGCTGAGCATGCCGACGCTGCATTACGGGCTGGACGATCTGGAGCGCGATCCGCAGGCGGCCATCGCGATTGGTCGCGCCGTTGGCGCCGAGGCGATTTTTGCGCCAATGCTGCAGGCCCCGGATCGGCCTGTGGACCCTGCTCGGCTGGGAGGCGTTTGCCGCCCGTCTGGTGGCCGCCGGGCGACCGGTGCAGGAGGCCGGATTTGTCTTTGGCTGGCACAACCATGATTTTGAGCTGGCGGATCTGGGCGGCGGGGTGATGCCGCTGGATCTCATCGCCGGGGCCTCGCCCGAATTGAAACTGGAGCTGGATCTGGGCTGGACGGCCCGCGCGGGCCACAATCCGGTGGCCATGGTGGAGCGTTTTGCAGGTCAGATCCACGCCGCCCATATCAAAGACGTCGCGCCTAGCCGGGGCCTGCGCGGATGAGGACGGCTGGGCCGATGTGGGCCATGGCACGGTCACCTGGGCCCCGGTTCACGCCGCCCTGCAAAAGGCTAGCGTGGATCGTTACGTGATCGAACATGACAACCCCGGTGATCATCGCCGCTGCGCCCGTCGGTCGCTGGCGACGGTACAGGCATTCTGAGAGGTCATCATGACAGAGCTGGGCATTGGCATCATCGGATGCGGAAATATCTCTCTCACCTATCTGAAAATGATCCCTCTTTTCAACGGGATGACGCTTCGGGCAGTGGCAGATATCAACCCCGAGGCGGCACAGGCACGGGCGGCAGAACACGGGCTGCGCGCCGAAACCGTGGAAGGTCTCTTGGCGGCTGAGGATATCGCCGTGGTGGTCAATCTCACCGTCCCGGAGGCGCATTATCCGCTGACCCGGCGCATTCTGGAGGCAGGCAAACACGCCTATTCCGAAAAACCACTGGCGCTGACACTGGATCAGGCCATGGCCCTGCGGGATCTGGCGGGGCAGCGCGGCCTGCGCGTGGGATCTGCACCCGATACGTTTCTGGGCGGTTCCCATCAGCTGGCCCGTGCCATGATTGATGAGGGGCGGGTTGGCCGCGTGATTGGCGGCACCTGCCATGTGATGTCGCGCGGGATGGAGCACTGGCATCCGAACCCTGACTTCTTCTTTCAGCCGGGAGGTGGGCCGGTTCTGGACCTCGGACCTTATTATATCGCCAATCTCATTCAGTTGCTGGGCCCGGTGCAATCGGTGGCGGCGATGACGGCAGCCAGTTTCCCCACCCGCACCATCGGCAATGGGCCGCGCCACGGCGAGGAGGTCCCGGTCGACACCGCCACCAATATCCACGCGCTGCTGGAATTCGAGACCGGCGCGATCATCACCTTGGGGGCCAGCTGGGATGTCTGGACCAGCAGCCATCCCAACATGGAACTCTACGGGACCAAGGGCACGCTGCAGCTGCCCGACCCCAATTATTTCGGCGGCATGGTCAGGATGAGCGAAGGGGATGGTGATCTGACCCCCCTGGCACCGGAGGATGATCACCCCTTTGCCCAGCCGAATGAGACGCGCCCCGACGGGCGCCGTCAGGCCAATTACCGCGCCGCCGGTCTTGCGGATATGGTTGCCGCCATCACCCAGAACCGGCCCCATCGTTGCGGCATTGAGCTGGCAGCCCATACCGTTGATGTGATGATGGCCATTCTGACGGCAGGCGAGACCCGCGCCTGGGTCGCGACCACCACCAGCTGCCCCCGCCCGGCCCCGCTCCCCCCGCAAGACGCCCGCGCGCTGATGCGCTGAGGGCAGGGGTGGAAGGATCTTCAGTGTCAATCTACTGGCAGAGACGCCACGGATTTTCAGGGCAAGGGGTTGGTGCGCTGTCCGCGGTCAACCGAATGCAGCTTTCCAAGTGAGTAAGGCGCCGTTCGCGCGCTTGCTCTTCGTCATATCGGTCGTTCCGAGGCTTTAGAAGTATGCGGTGATGTGCCTGAGGCAATGGTTTCTGAATTCTCGCGGCTACAGCATTTGGGCACTTGAACGGCGTGCGGGTGGGCGGTAGCTGTAACGAAAAATTAGCTTAAAAGTTGAGTGCAGATGCGCAGCCCGGTCCAAAAACTCACTTATCGTGCCGTAAACAGTGACGACGATATCCCCGCGATTACAAAGATCGCCCGGGAGGCGCATGACGAGAGCCGTTACCGGGACATTCCGTTTAGCGAAGATAAAGTACGTAAGCTGGTACAGGGCCTCCATCGCTGGGCGAAAACCCAGAACGCACGCGAAGTGTCGCTATATGTCGCCTCGGGTGTCGATCTGCCACAGGCGCATAAGCTGGCAATCAGACTGGGGTATGAATTGACTGGGGGGAATTATGTGGCCAATTTATAGAATAGCGTCACTAGCGGTAGTATTTTTTGCGGGGGGAGCGAATGCAGAAAATTTTCCTGCTGATGTAACGCATCCCCATTGCAGTATCTGGTTTTCGAGAGGGGGAGAGTTTGATACAGCGATTGGGTGTGCCAAAGATACGTCTTACCAAATAAGTTTAGCTCAAGATGAAGTTCAGATGAATCGATTGAATCTGGATGGTGTTCCTATATTTGAGGAAAATTTTCGTGGAGAATTGCATCCCGTAAGTAAGCTGCCTGCACATATTCAAGAATTTTCTCATGAGTTGCAAAGCTGTATTTCTGACAATAACTGTTATTTAAATAATTTTTCAAAGGATACGCTCACCTCCGTAGGGCGCATTGTCGAAAATGCAAAGGTGTCTAGTGCAGTGTTGAGGCGTAGTGTTTATTTCGGGTTTAGTCCGAATACGATCAGTTTTTCAGTTTTAGTTGGTGATGGTGAACGCTTGATTTTCTGGTTTGGCACAGCAAGTGCCGACAAAAAACACAGCACTGTAAAATATGATTTTTCTATTTTGAAGATAGATTAATATGCCAGAAATTATCTATGACCCGATTGCAGGTATTCCGGATATTAAGCACGAATTCGAAAATGGTGAGGGAACTTAGAAACCTTACTTTGAGCTGATGGGGGTGCACGTCCCGGATAATTTTTCTAATCAGCTGCCTCAAAGCAATTCCTGAACCAGCGGGTTCGGGAAGCGGCGTCTTAGGGTGATGGCATAGAAGGTTTCGCGGATGCGGGGGTGTTCTTCTGCTTCCAGCAGCCGCCCGGAGGACAGTTCATCCTGCACCACGATCGGGGCCACCAGCGCCAGACCGATGTCTTCGCGGGCCAAGAGGCGCATCATTGCCATGTCGTCGACCTCTGCCGCGACCTGTGGCACCACCGACAGGCGACTGGCCATGGCATCAAAGGCGGTCCGCACCGTGTTGTCGGTGGTCGGCAGCACAAAAGGCTGGGTGGTCAGCAGCTCCCGAATGGGCAGGCGCGGGTTCAGCCGGTCCGGGGTGCCGACGATGCTGACCGCCTGATCCGCGATTTGATGGGTTTCATAAGGTGTCAGGCTGTCATTGGGCGGCTCTCGGTTCATCAGCACCAGATCAAGGTTCAGCGTCGCCAACCCTTCCAGCAGTTCGGTCGGGCTGCCGGATCTGAGGATCACCTCAACATCGCTGCGCGCCAGCATCGGGCGCAGAAATCCGATCTGAAAGTTCCGAGACAAGGTCGCCAGCGCGCCAACGCGCAGGGCCTGACGGCTGCGGCCCGTGTCCTCAAGCGTGGCGATCAGCTCCTGCCCGGTGGCAAAGATCGCATCCGCATGATCCAGCGCGATCCGCCCGGCTTCGGTCAGATGCAATTGCCGCCCGCGCCGGTCAAACAGCGGGTGCCCCAGCCGCTCCTCCAGCTGTTTGATCTGCACAGACAGGGCTGATTGCGACAGGTTCAGCCGCTGTGCGGTGCGGGTCAAATTGCCGTCATGGGCCACCGCCCAGAAATAGCGCAGGTGATGATAGTTCAGAGGCATTCGTTCGTATTAATAGAACGAAAGAAGCATAACAATGAATTTTTATTAATTCACGTCCGGCGTTACCTCTGTCGTTGACGCAGCGTCGCGTGCTGCATTGTGATTGGGAGAGCCTCTTATGCTGTATTTGTTTCTGCCGCTTCTGGCCCCGACCCTGCTGCTGGCGGTGGCGGTCCGTGCCCGTCGCAGCCCCGGTCTGCGCCCTGCTGCATTGCCACGTCTGGCGGAATATGCGGGGCTTGGCGCCTTTGTTGTTTCGGTGATGTCAGCGGCGGTGTTGATGATGGTGGGTCCGGGCAGCTCACCGCTGCTTGGTCTTTTTGGGGTCGGGCTGTCGGTGCGGCTGGATGTGGTCAGCGTCGTGATGCTCTGCCTGGTCAGTTTCATTGGCTGGATCGTGCTGCGTTACAGCGCCACCTATATGGATGGCGAGGCGCGACAGGGGGCCTTTACCGGTTGGATGGCGGCCACTTTGGCGGCGGTTCTGCTTCTGGTGATGTCGGGCAATCTGGTGCAGCTGGTGCTGGCCTGGACCGCCACCAGCCTGTGCCTGCATCAACTGCTGTTGTTTTACCGTGACCGGACCACTGCGCGCCGCGCTGCCCGCAAGAAGGCCTTGGTGGCGCGGGTCAGCGAGGTGTCCCTGGCTATCGCCGCGCTCTTGTTGATCATGCGCTATGGCACCAGCGATATTGCCACCATTCTGGCCGCCGCTGCGCCTGATCTGCTGACGATCGCGGCCGCCGTGCTGATCGCGCTGGCGGCGGTTCTCGCCTCGGCGCAGTTTCCAACCCATGGCTGGCTGACCGAGGTGATGGAGGCCCCGACGCCGGTGTCCGCATTGCTGCATGCCGGGGTGATCAACGCCGGGGGATTCCTGCTGATCCGCTTTGCCGATGTGATGCTGGCGGCCCCTGCGGTGATGGCGCTGCTGGTGATGCTGGGCGGATTTACCGCGCTGTTTGGCGGGCTGGTGATGCTGACGCAGCCTGCGGTCAAGACCTCGCTTTCCTGGTCTACCATCGCCCAGATGGCGTTTATGATCATGCAATGCGGTCTGGCGCTGTTCCCGCTGGCGCTGCTGCATATCGTGGCGCATTCCCTTTATAAGGCGCATGCGTTTCTCAGCGCCGGTGAGGCGGTGGCCAATGTCGCCGCAATCCGCCGCCCCGGCCCCGTCGCAGTGCCGAGCGGACGCAATGTGATGCAGGCCTTTGGCATCGGTATCGTGATCTATGCGCTGGTTGGCGTGGTCTTTGGCTTTGACGGTAAATCGGTGCAGGCGATTGCGCTGGGGGTGATCCTGATTTTTGGCGTGGCCTATATTCTGGCGCAGGGTCTGGCCGATGCCGCCCCCGGCGCGCTGACCCGGCGCACGGTGATCTATGCCAGCGCGACCTCGGTCAGTTACTTCCTGCTGCAACTGGCGGCGCTGAAGCTGACCGCAGGCACCCTGCCCGCCACCCCGGCCCCCGGCCCGCTGGAATGGGCGCTGATCCTGCTGGCGCTCATCAGCTTTGGCGCGGTGGCGGTGGCGCAGGCGACCTTCCCGCTTTGGGCGATGCACCCGGCGGCGGCGGGGCTGCGGGTTCATCTGGCCAACGGGCTTTATGCAAATGCGATTTTTGACCGGCTGCTGGGTGGCTGGTCAAAGCGGACACAGGTCTGAAACCGGGAGATTGAAGCGATGTTGATGAAGCACGAAACCTATCCTGCCGCCCTGTTGGAGCTGGTCACCTGCGCCAATCAGGCCGCCCGCGCAATCCCGCCGCTGTTTCCGCTGACTGCCAGCGTGGCGGTGAACCCTTTCCTTGGCCAGCGCGAGGAACCCCTGGCGGTGACCTCGGCGCGGTTGGCGCGGGTTGCGGGCACCCGGGTGACCCCGCAGCGCAGCCATTGGGCAGCAAAACAGGCCGCAGGGGAACTCACCGACAGCGATCTGAGTGCCGCACTGGCGCGGGCCGGTGCTGAATTCAGCGGGGTGACGCTGGCGGATCTTCATGCGGCACTGACCCCGGCGGAGGCTGCGGGCGACCCGGTGGCGCTGCCCACGGTTGCGGACCTGGCGGCTGAGGTCTCGGGGATCGACTGGCCCGGCCTTATCGAAGATCGGATCGGCGCCTTTGCGGCCAGCCATTTCGATCAGGGTCAGGCCCTGTGGCAGCCGGATCGCAGCGGCGGCGCCTATGCGGCCTGGCGGCAGTTTGCCACCCGCGACCTGACACCGGAAGTTCACGGGCTGCGCGGCTTTGGCAGTTTTGTCAGCGCCACCAACCGGTCCCATTGGCGCGCGATTGGGCGAGCCTCGGAGACGCTTGGCCTGACCTCAGAGGCGGCGGGCACCGGGTTTCATCGCTGGCTGATCACCCTTCAGGGCTGGGCTCAATATGGCCGCTACCTGTCGTGGCAGGCCGAGCTGGAGGGCGGCAGCGACACCACCACGGTGGAGCTGCTGGCGATCCGCATGGTGTTTGACGAGGCGCTGTTTCATCAGTACCGCGACGCGATTGAGGCACGCTGGCAGGCTGTGGTCGCGCAGCATGCAACCCCGGTAACGCCAAGCCGCGATCACATTATAGACGCGACCCTGCAGGAGGCCGGAGAGCGGGCCGCCCAGCGGCAGCTGGCCACCACGCTTGCGGCCACCCCGCGCCAGGTGGCTGAGGATGGCGCCGACGGTACGGCTGCGCGCCCTGCGGTACAGGCAGCCTTCTGTATTGATGTCCGCTCAGAGGTGTTTCGCCGCGCGCTGGAAGCCCAGGATAGCAGCATTGAGACGATCGGATTTGCCGGGTTCTTTGGCCTTGCGACGGCGCATAACGCAGCCGGATCCGATGTCACCGAAGGCCGGGGGCCGGTGCTGCTGACGGCGGGGGTCTGTTCCAATGCTGTGGAACCCGGCGGGCTTGACCTGGCCCTGCGCTATGCGGCGCGGGCCAGACGGGCCTGGGGGCGGTTCAAACTGGCGGCCGTCTCGTCCTTTGCCTTTGTTGAGGCGACGGGCCCGGTCTATGCGGGCAAGCTGCTGCGCGACGCCTTTGGTGTCAGCGGTCGCGCCGCCACCGATCCGGCGCCGCAACTGGACCCATCGGTGGATCTGGATAGCCGCATCGCAATGGCAAAAACCATCCTGTCGGCGATGTCGTTGACCGATAATTTTGCCCCGGTGGTCCTGTTGGCAGGCCATGGCGCGGATGTGACCAATAACCCCCACGCCAGCGCTCTGCACTGCGGCGCCTGTGGCGGTCACGCAGGGGATGTGAATGCGCGGCTTCTGGCCGGGCTGCTGAATGACGCCGGGGTGCGCGCGGGCCTTACTGCGGCGGGGATCATGATCCCGCAGGACACGGTATTTCTGGCGGCGCTGCATCATACCACCACTGATCAGGTGACGCTCTATGAGCAGGATCTGCTTAGCCGGATGTGAGACCCGGCTGGCCCGCGACCTGGCGCGCCTGCGCCGCTGGGTCAAGGCTGCGGGGGCGCTGGCGCGCAGTGAACGCGCCGCCCGGCTGCCCCGCGCCAAGGCGGGCGGCGATATTCTGCGCCGGTCGTCAGACTGGGCTGAGTTGCGCCCCGAATGGGGGCTGGCCGGGTGCCGGGCCTTTGTCGCGGCGCCACGCAGCCGGACCGAGGGCACGGCGCTGGACGGGCAGTCGTTTCTGCACAGCTATGACTGGCGCGCGGATGAAGGGTTTGGCGTGCTGGAACTGATCCTGACCGCGCCGGTGGTGGTCGCCAGCTGGATCAGCCTGCAATATTATGGCTCCAGCGTTGCCCCGGCCCTGTTCGGCGGCGGCAACAAGCTGTTGCACAATGTGGCCGAGCGGTATCGGCGTGCTGGAGGGCAACGGCGGCGCGCTGAAACCCGGCCTGCCGTGGCAGTCGGTGCATGATGGCGAGGCGCTGCAACATGATCCGCTGCGCCTGACCGTGGTGATCGAAGCCCCGCGTGAGGCCATGACCCAGATCCTGGAGCGCCACCCGCAGGTGCGTGACCTGTTCGACAATGGCTGGCTGCATCTGATTGCCATGGATGAGCACGGGCAGCTGGCCTGGCGCTATGACGGGGATCTCAGCTGGTCACGGTTTGATCACGGGGACGCCCCCGGCGCCGCAGCCTCTCTTGGCATCGCTGCCGAATAGCCGGGGTCACCCGCAGCCTGACCCACAACGCCGTCCCGCCAATGCGCGGGCGGCGTTTTTTGGTGCGGCTAATCTACTGTCGGCAGGCCGGGATCAATCCAGCGAGACCCAGAGGACATGCGCGTCCTCGGCGCTGGTTGAAACGCAACAATGACCCATGCCGCTGTCATAATAGACCGTATCGCTCGGCCTTCATCGGCAGCGGGCGGTAGTGTTCTGTATAAAGGATCAGCTCCCCGCTGATCACCAACATGAATTCCTCGCCGCTGTGGCGGATCCAGGTTTCGAACTCCGACACATCCCGCGCCTTGATCCGGCTGAAGTAGGGCAGCATCCGTTTGCTGGTCAGCTCGGTACACAGCAGCTCATGGTCGTAAGTCTCGGTTTCCTGATGCTCACCCTGACCCTTGCGGGTGTAATCGCGCCGACCGGAAATATCGCTCTTGGCAGATTGCACAAAGAGCTGCGGCGTCTGCAGATCCAGCGTCTGCATCAGGCGGCGAATGATCTCGAAACTGGGGCGGGTCTGGTTGTTCTCGATCTTCGACAGGGTGGAGCGACCGATATTGGCGGCCTTGGCCGCCTCCTCCAGCGTCAGGCCCTTTTCCTTACGCGAATCTCGAATCATTTTCCCCAGCGCATCGCCGTCCGGGGCCTCGGCAACCTCTGCCACGGGGGCGCCGTCTTCCGGATTGATGGGTTCCATTGGCGGGCAATCTCCTGAATTTCCCAATGTTTAACTCCCTCTCAGACACAGGTCAAAGTTTCTATGTGAAACCAATAGTTGCTTATGATGGAAAAGTTTCTTAAAGGAAACTCATGGGAGGGTTAGGGACATATGTTCCCTGACAGACAAACTGGAGGGCGGGCGATGAGCCTATATGACCTGATCGTTATTGGTGGTGGCCCGGGCGGCTATGTTGCAGCCATTCGCGCGGCGCAGCTGGGGCTCAAGGTGGCCTGTGTCGAAGGACGCGGCACCCTCGGTGGCACTTGTCTTAATGTCGGCTGCATCCCCTCCAAGGCGATGCTCTCCTCCTCCGGAAAATACGAAAGCCTGTCGCATCTGGCCGGTCACGGGATTGCTGTTGATGGCGTCCGACTGGATCTGGACGCGATGATGACGCGCAAGGACAAGATTGTCGGCGATCTCACCAAGGGCATTGCCTTCCTGTTCAAGAAAAACGGCGTAGACCTGATCGAAGGCTGGGCCAGCATTCCTGCCGCGGGTCAGGTTCAGGTCGGCGACGAGATCCATGAGACCAAGAATATCCTGATCGCCACCGGTTCCGAACCCACCCCGCTGCCGGGCGTCGATATCGACGAGGGCGACGTGGTGTCCAGCACCGGCGCGCTGACCCTGCCAGAGGTGCCCAAGCATCTGGTGGTGGTCGGCGCCGGTGTCATCGGGCTGGAGCTGGGTCAGGTCTGGTCGCGTCTTGGTGCAAAGGTCACCGTGGTCGAATACCTCGACCGGATCCTGCCGGGCATCGACGGCGAAATCGCCAAGCTGGCGCAGCGCGCCCTGTCCAAACGGGGGCTGAAGTTCCAGCTGGGCCGCGCGCTGAAATTCATCGACCGCAGCGAGGATGGCCTGACCCTGACGCTGGACCGCGTCGGCAAAGACAAGGAAGAGCAGCTGATCGCCGACAAGGTGCTGATCGCCATCGGGCGCCGCCCGGTGATCCGGGGTCTGGGGCTGGAGGCGCTGGGTGTTTCCTTCAATGCGCGCGGCTTTGTCGAGGTGGACGAACGTTTCTCCACATCTGTCGAAGGCATCTATGCGATTGGTGATTGTGTGCCCGGCCCGATGCTGGCGCATAAGGCCGAAGAGGACGGCGTGGCCTGTGTCGAGATGCTCGCCGGTCAGGTGGGGCATGTGGATTACAACACCGTCCCCGGCATCGTCTATACGGATCCTGAGGTGGCATCGGTTGGCAAGACCGAAGAGGCGCTGAAAGAGGCGGGCACGGATTATATCGTCGGCAAATTCACCTTCATGGCCAATTCCCGCGCCCGTGCGCAGGGCGAAACCGACGGCGCGGTCAAAGTGCTGGCAACACCCGAGGGCCAGATCCTGGGCGCCCATATCTGCGGCGCACATGGCGGTGATCTGATCGCCGAACTGGTGCTGGCGATGACCAAAGGCGCCACCGTCGCCGAGGTGGCCGCCACCTGCCACGCGCATCCGGCGATGGCCGAAGCGGTGAAGGAAGCCTGCCTTGATGCCATGGGTCGGGCCATTCACGCCTGATCGCTGTCCGATCTCTCGCCCTGAGGAGGTACCCCAGATGAACGTCCCGATGCCGCGGCTCCGCCACCCGGAAAAGTCGAAAAAGGCCGATAGCGAGATCCCGCGTAAGCCGAAGTGGATCCGCCGCAAGAAAATCGAGAGCGCGGAATACTTTGAGACCCGCCGCCTGATGCGGGACCACAATCTGACCACCGTCTGCGAAGAGGCCGCCTGCCCCAATATTGGCGAATGCTGGTCCAAACGCCACGCCACGATGATGATCATGGGGGAGGTCTGCACCCGTGGCTGTTCATTCTGCAACGTCTCCACCGGCCGCCCCGATGCGCTGGACGCCTTTGAGCCCGGTCGCGTGGCCCTGGCGGTGAAGAAACTGGCACTGCGCCATGTGGTGATCACCAGCGTTGACCGCGACGATCTGGAGGATGGCGGCGCCGAACATATCGCCCAGACCATCCGCGCCGTGCGCCACCAGACCCCCGACACCACGATTGAGGTGCTGACCCCGGATTTTCTGGGCAAGGGCAACGCCGCCGAGATCGTGTTTGAGGCCGCGCCGGATGTGTTCAACCACAATCTGGAAACCGTGCCGCATCTCTACCCCCGTGTCCGTCCCGGCGCGCGCTACTACAGCTCACTGCGCCTGTTGGATGACGCCAAACGCGCCAATCCGCAGGTGTTTACCAAATCCGGCCTGATGGTTGGCATGGGCGAAACATTGGAAGATCTGCGTCAGGTGATGGACGATCTGCGCGCCGCAGATGTCGATTTCCTGACCGTGGGCCAATATCTGCAGCCCACCCCGAAACACCATCCGATTGATCGCTTCGTCACCCCTGAGGAGTTCGAGCAGATTGAGCGGATGGCCCGAAGCAAAGGTTTCTTGGGAGTCTCGGCGACACCTCTGACTCGCTCATCCTTCCACGCGGATGAGGATTTTGCAGCGCTGAAAGAGGCCCGGAACCGGCAGCTCACCAGCGTCAATGCAGGGGGAGACGGCACAGCGTAAATCCCCGCATTTGGGGTCTGCCCCGCGGCTGGTCGGTCGCGGCAGGAGGGGCGGAACCCAGAAAATGGCTTGTCACCGGTCGCGAACCGCAGCAAAGGCCGGGACAGGCAATCTAAGGCCAGAGAATACCACCTAAAGGGAGGAAAAATATGGAAGTTCTGAATTCAATTGTGGGCTATATCAACGGGATCGTCTGGGGCCCGCTGATGCTGGTCCTCATTCTCGGCGTTGGCCTGTTTTTGCAGGTCGGGCTGAAGCTGATGCCCATCCTGCGCATCGGCACCGGCTTTGCGCTGTTGTTCAAAGGCCGCGAGGCGGGCGAAGGCGAAGGCCAGATCACCCCGTTTAACGCGCTGATGACCGCGCTGTCCGCCACCATCGGCACCGGCAACATCGCCGGCGTTGCAACCGCTGTGTTCCTCGGCGGTCCCGGCGCGCTGTTCTGGATGTGGATGACCGCACTCGTGGGCATGGCCACCAAATATTCCGAGGCCGTGCTGGCGGTGAAATACCGCGAGCAGGACGATCAGGGTAACTATGTCGGTGGCCCGATGTATTACATCAAAAATGGTCTTGGCCAGAAATGGGCCTGGCTGGGCTTTGCCTTTGCCCTGTTCGGCGCAATTGCGGCCTTTGGGATCGGCAACGGTGTGCAGGCCAACGGTGTGGCGCAGGTGCTGGAAACCAACTTTGGCTTCAACCCGTCCATCACTGGTATCGTGCTGATGGCGCTGACTGGTGCCGTGATCCTCGGTGGTATCACCCGCATTGGGGCGGTGGCTGGTAAGCTGGTGCCGTTCATGGCCGTCAGCTACATCACCATCGGTCTGTTGGTGCTGATCATCAACGCCGACCAACTGGGCAACGCATTGGGTCTGGTTTTCACCTATGCCTTCACCCCCTCCGCTGCTGAAGGTGGCTTTGCCGGGGCCGCTGTCTGGGCCGCGATCCGCTTTGGTGTGGCGCGTGGCGTGTTCTCGAACGAAGCCGGTCTGGGCTCCGCTCCGATTGCGCATGCCGCAGCTGAGACCAAAGGTCCGGTAAACCAGGGTCTGATCGCGATGCTGGGCACGTTCATCGACACCATTATCGTCTGCTCCATCACCGGTCTGGCGATCATCGCCTCCGGCGCCTGGACGTCGGGCGAAAGCGGTGCCGCGCTGACCTCGCTGGCGTTTGAAACCTCCCTGCCCGGCTTTGGCGGCTATGTGATTGCGATCGCGCTGTCGATCTTTGCCTTTACCACCATTCTGGGCTGGTCCTACTATGGCGAGAAATGCGTCGGCTACCTCTTGGGTGCCAAGGTGCTGATCGGCTACCGTGTGCTGTGGATCATCGCGATCTACTTCGGGGCCACTGCTGATCTGGGCTTCATCTGGCTGCTGGCAGACACGCTGAACGCCATGATGGCGATCCCGAACCTGATCGCTCTCGCCCTGCTGAGCCCGGTTGTCTTCAAGGTGACCAAGGAGTTCTTTGCCTCCAACGGGCAGACCGAAGAGCCGAGCAAAGGCGCGGCAGAATAACCAAAATCAACCTACATCGGGGCGCGGCAGGCGTCGCGCCCCGGTTCCTTTCACATTCCAATTCAAGGGCAAGACGCTATGACCGACGCGCCGAAACGTACTCCGCTCTATGACCTGCATGTCGCCCTCGGCGGCAAGATGGTCGACTTTGCCGAGCTGGGAAATGCCGGTCCAATACCCCATGGGCATCATGGGAGAGCACAAGCAGTGCCGCGAGAAAGCTGCGCTGTTCGATGTCAGCCACATGGGTCAGGTGATCCTGCGCGGCGACAACGTCGGCGAGAAACTGGAAGCGATCTGCCCGCAGGCCTATGCCACCCTCAAGGAAGGCAAGGCGCGCTATGGTTTCTTCACCAACGAAGACGGCGGCATCATGGATGACCTCATCGTCTCCAACGCTGGCGACCATTATTTCGTGGTGGTGAACGCGGCTCTGCGCCATCAGGACATCCCCCACATGAAGGCGCATCTCGACGGCGTCGAAGTGACCGAGATCTTCGACCGCGCGCTGGTGGCCGTTCAGGGCCCCGCCGCTGAAAATGTAGTGGGCGATCTGTGCCCTGCTGCGCGTGAGATGAAGTTCATGGAGACCATCGTCGCTGATATCGACGGTGTGGAATGCCGCCTGTCGCGCCTCGGCTACACTGGCGAGGACGGCTATGAGATTTCCATCCCCGATGCAGACGCCGAACGCATCACCAAACTGTTCCTGGCCCATGAGGATTGTGAGCTAGCCTGGCCTGGGCGCGCGGGACTCCCTGCGTCTGGAAGCGGGCCTCTGCCTCTATGGCAACGATATTGACCAGTCGACCTCCCCGATTGAGGCGTCGCTGGCCTGGGCGATCCAGAAACGCCGCAAAGAAGAGGGCGGTTTCCCCGGTGCTGACCGCATCCAGAAAGAGCTGGCCGAAGGCGCGGCGAAGAAACTGGTCGGGATCAAACCCTCCGGTCGCGCCCCTGCCCGTCAGCACGTTGAGATCCAATGCGCCGAAGGCAACACCATTGGTGAGATCACCTCTGGCTGTTTTGGCCCCACCGTCGGCGGCCCGGTCGCAATGGGCTATGTCGCTGCCCCGCACGGCAAGGTCGGCGAACAGGTCAAACTGATCATTCGTGGCAAGGCCCATGACGCAGAAATCGTCGCCCTGCCCTTCGTCACCCAGAATTACAAACGCTAAGCTCCAGGAGTACCCGAGATGACCACCTATTATTCCGAAGATCACGAATGGATCACCGTCGAGGGCGACACCGCCACGCTCGGCATCACCAAACACGCGGCTGACCAGCTGGGCGAAGTTGTCTTTGTCGAGCAGCAGGACAGCGGTGAAGAATTCGAAAAAGGCGGCGAGATCGGCGTCATTGAATCGGTGAAAGCGGCGTCGGAAATCTACGCGCCTCTGGATGGTGAAATCACCGCCGTGAACGAAGATCTGGCCGACAACCCCAGCGCCCTGAACGAAGACCCCGAAGGCGCAGCTTGGATCTACAAGATCAAGCTCTCCGACAGCGCCCAGCTGGAAGATCTGATGGATCTGGACGGCTACAAGGCCCTGATCGGCTGATCCTGCTGATGGGCCGGGCCGACTGTCGTGCTGGCCCGATCCCTCCCTTGATTACCCGCCGGTATGGTCCGGCGGGACCACCACGAATTAGGACATTCCCATGGCCTTCAAACTGACTGATTACGAAGCCTACGACTTTGCCAATCGCCGCCACATCGGGCCCAGCCCGCGTGAGATGGCTGATATGCTGAAGGTGATCGGCTTCAACACCCTCGATGAGCTGATCGACGCCACCGTGCCGCCCGCCATCCGCCAGAAAGAGGCGCTGGACTGGGGCCCGGCGATGACCGAACGCGATGCGCTCTTCCACATGAAAGAGATCGCGGGCAAGAACAAGGTGCTGACCTCCCTGATCGGTCAGGGCTACCACGGCACCACCACGCCCGCGCCGATCCTGCGCAATATTCTGGAAAACCCCGCCTGGTACACGGCTTACACGCCCTACCAGCCCGAGATTTCGCAGGGCCGTCTTGAGGCGCTGTTGAACTTCCAGACCATGGTCAGCGATCTGACCGGCCTGCCGGTGGCCAATGCCTCGCTGCTCGACGAAGCCACTGCCGCCGCCGAAGCCATGGCGATGGCGCATCGCGGTTCGCGCTCCAAGGCAAATAACGCGGCCTTCTTCGTGGATAAGAACTGCCACCCGCAGACCGTCGCCGTGATCAAGACCCGCGCCGAGCCTCTGGGCATCGATGTTGTGGTTGCCGAACCGGCAGAGCTGGATGCGGGCGCCGTCTTTGGCGCAATCTTCCAGTACCCCGGCACCCATGGTCACGTCACCGACTTCAGCAACCAGATCGCCGCCCTGCACGAGCACAAGGGCATCGCGGTTGTGGCCGCCGACATCCTGTCGCTGGCGCTGCTGAAATCCCCCGGTGAAATGGGCGCGGATATCGCCATCGGCTCCACCCAGCGTTTCGGCGTTCCGATGGGCTACGGCGGCCCGCACGCCGCTTATATGGCCACCTCGGACAAGCTGAAACGTTCCATGCCGGGCCGGATCATCGGTGTGTCCATCGATGCCCGCGGCAACAAGGCCTACCGCCTGTCGCTGCAGACCCGCGAACAGCACATCCGCCGCGAGAAAGCCAACTCCAACGTCTGTACCGCACAGGCGCTGCTGGCGGTGATCGCGTCGATGTATGCCGTCTACCACGGTCCCGATGGCATCAAGGCGATTGCCCAGTCCGTCCACCGCAAAACCGCGCGTCTGGCCGCTGGTCTGGAAGAGGCCGGGTTCAAGGTTGAGCCGGAAGTCTTCTTCGACACCATCACCGTCGAAGTTGGCCACCTGCAGAAAACCGTCATGGAAGCTGCTGTGCAGCGGGGCATCAACCTGCGCCGCGTCGGCGAAACCAAGGTCGGCATCTCGCTGGACGAACAGACCCGCCCCGAAACCATCGAGGCCGTCTGGGGTGCCTTTGGCATCGACCGCAAGGACGACAGCTCCAACAAGCAGTACCGTCTGCCCGAAGCCATGCTGCGCGACAGCGCGTATCTCACCCACCCGATCTTCCACAAGAACCGGGCCGAGGCCGAGATCACCCGCTACATGCGCCGTCTGGCCGACCGCGATCTGGCGCTGGACCGCGCGATGATCCCGCTTGGCTCCTGCACCATGAAGCTGAACGCGACCATCGAAATGATCCCGGTCACCTGGCCGGAATTTGGCAACCTGCACCCCTTCGTTCCCGAAGATCAGGCGCAGGGCTACCACCAGATGATCGACGATCTGAACGACAAGCTGTGCCAGATCACCGGCTATGACGCGATTTCCCAGCAGCCGAACTCCGGTGCGCAGGGCGAATATGCGGGCCTGCTGACGATCCGCAACTACCACGCATCGCGTGGTGAGGCGCATCGCAACGTCTGCCTGATCCCGACCTCTGCCCATGGCACCAACCCGGCCTCCGCGCAGATGGTGGGCTGGAAAGTGGTTCCGATCCAAGCGGACGAAGATGGCAACATCGACGTGGCGGACTTCCGCGAGAAGGCAGAGAAACACTCTGACCACCTCGCAGGCTGCATGATCACCTACCCGTCCACCCATGGCGTGTTCGAGACCACCGTTCAGGAGGTCTGCCAGATCACCCATGATCACGGCGGTCAGGTCTATATCGATGGCGCCAACATGAACGCGATGGTGGGTGTGTCCCGTCCGGGTGATATTGGCGGTGACGTCAGCCACCTGAACCTGCACAAGACCTTCTGCATTCCGCATGGCGGCGGTGGCCCCGGCATGGGTCCGATCGGCGTCAAGGCGCATCTGACCGAGCACCTGCCGGGTCACCCGGAATACGGCACCGCCGTGGGTCCGGTCTCGGCGGCGCCCTTCGGATCGCCCTCGATCCTGCCGGTCAGCTGGGCGTATATCCTGCTGATGGGTGGTGCTGGCCTGACCCAGGCGACCAAGGTGGCGATCCTCAACGCCAACTACATCGCCGCGCGT
Source organism: Phaeobacter sp. BS52 (assembly GCF_045040595.1). Taxonomy (NCBI): domain Bacteria; kingdom Pseudomonadati; phylum Pseudomonadota; class Alphaproteobacteria; order Rhodobacterales; family Roseobacteraceae; genus Phaeobacter; species Phaeobacter sp. BS52. The sequence goes on from NZ_CP090665.1 coordinate 63,437, forward strand.
CTGCAGGATGCCTATCCGATCCTCTACACGTCGGAATCCGGTCGTGTGGCGCATGAGTGCATTCTGGACACCCGTCCGCTAAATGACGAGGCTGGCGTCTCCGTTGACGATGTGGCCAAGCGCCTGATCGACAGCGGGTTCCACGCGCCGACCATGTCCTGGCCGGTGGCAGGTACCCTGATGGTGGAGCCGACGGAATCCGAACCCAAGGATGAGCTGGATCGCTTCTGCGAAGCCATGCTGTCCATCCGGTCGGAAGCGCAGGATATCATCGACGGTAAGATCGATGCCGAAAACAACCCGCTGAAGCACGCACCCCACACGGTGCGCGATCTGGTTGGTGAGTGGGATCGCCCCTACTCCCGCGAGCAGGCTTGCTTCCCTCCGGGCAACCTCGGTGTTGATAAATACTGGCTGCAGCGGTGAACCGCGTCGACAACGCCTACGGCGACCGCAACCTGATCTGCACCTGCCCTCCGATGGAGGACTACGCAGAGGCGGCTGAATAAGCCTCCCTCCCGAAACCCGAGGTGTCGCCGGTCTCGATCGGCGGCACCCCTGTCCGGACCAATCCGCGTCACAGTACGAGAGGCAGACCGATGACCATCCACTCCCCGCGCCACGGCGACACCGATTTTGCCTTTGCCCATGGCCGCGCCTTGCGCCACATTGACGTTGTCCTTCCAGAAGCCGCGCCGCGCTCCTCCGCCCAGATCATCCTCGATCTGTTCGAGGCCGCAAATGAGCTGCTGGACGGGGTGCAATACCGGGTGCGCGTTTGTGGTCTGGATATGCTCTCCAGCGGTCCGGCCGGTGCCCGCCCCCGCTCACTCGTGGTGTTTCTCGGCGATATTCACAGCCGCTGGCAGCTGTCCGCAAAGGAGCGCGCCCGCGTCAATCAGGTGATGCGACTGGCCGAACGCAGCGCCTTTGTTGGTGGCGCGGTGTTCCTGCTGGATGCACTGGCCCGAGGTCAGGATCACGATCTGGCAATCCACCCGAATTTCCTTGCCTCAGCCGGGGAATGCAGCCTGCGTCAGGATCAGGACGGCGCCGCAACCGCTGTCTCCGGCACGGTGCATTCGGCAATCTGCAATTTCGCCACGCCACGGATGCTGCTGGATATCGTTGCCGCCGATTGCGGACGGCTGGCCGCCGATGGTATGGCGCATTACCTTGGCCTCGATACCGGCAAGCGCCCGACCAAGAGCCGCGTCGCGCTGAACCTTGAACAGAAATCCGCAGGCGATACGCTGATCACCCAATGCCTTGCAGTGATGCAGGACAACATCGAGGTACCGCTCTCGGTCGCCGCCTTGGCCGATGCCCTCAATGTCTCCACCCGCTGCCTGCAGCGCCGGTTTACCCGGCATTTCGACCGCTCACCGCTCAGCGTTTATCGCGCGCTGCGGGTGGAGCGCGCCCATCAGCTGCTGACCCAGACCGATATTCCGGTGCGCCAGGTCGCGGTCGCCACCGGGTTTGGCAGCTATCAGAGCCTCAGCCAGCACATCCGCGAAACCTATGGCCATTCCCCCGATGTGATCCGCCGCAGCGCCTTTCGCGGCGTGGCCCCGGAAACCATGCGCCCGCGCCGGTTTCGTCACGCCGAGACCGCGCAGGCGGACAGCCGGGTTATGTGAACGAACGGGTGTAGGCCGGGGGGCGATCCTCCTGCCGCAGCCGATCTGTCCACCCGCCTCAGGCCTCCAGCCACAGGCAACGCACCAAGCGATAGCCAAGGTCCACCTGACCGTCCGCCTTCAGCAGGTTGAGATTGACCCCCACCGCCTCCTTGGTAACGCCAAGGAGGGCCGCAAGGTCGCTCTGGCTGATCGACAGCGCTGTAGTCCCCTGCCATTTGCACAGCTGTGCCAGCGCCACGCGCAACCGTTGCTCCAACGGCAGAAAGACCGCATTTTCATAGGTCTTGTAGAAATGACCGACATAGCCTGCCAAAATACCGCTGATCGCACGCCACAACAGCGGATCCGCCTTGCTTAGCCGCCTCCACCGCGCTGAGTGGCACATGCACCAGCACCGTGTCTGTCAGCGCTGAGGCATCGTTTGGCCGCGTGCTTAGCGCCGTAGCACCCGATGAAACCAAACCAGTGACCCGCCGTCAGATCCCGCACGATCAGCGCCTTGCCCTCTTGATTCACAGCGCCAAACCGCACCGCGCCTGAGCGGATGAAAAACAGCTCCGTCGCAGGGTCGCCAATCTGGTGGATCACCGCCCCCTTACCGTACTGCCGGGACCGCCCCTGCGCCAGCAGCGCCGCCTGCGTCTGTGGCAGACAGTGATCAAGCCATCGGTCCGAAGTCAGGTTTTTCATCGCAATACCAATCCAGATTGTCGTCTCAACAGCACCGGGCCGATTAGCCTGCTGACCATCAGCTACACAGGATAGAGCACGATGAAAATAACCGCCCTCTCGCTTTCTATTGCGACCGCCCTGTCACCGCTTGCCAGCAGCGCAGTTGAGCTGCCCCAACGCCCGGTTCTGACCGCTGCCGTGGCAGAGGCCGTCGCGAAAGCCGCGATTGCCGAATGCGCCAAGGCCGAGACCGCGATCTCCGTCTCTGTTGTAAACGATCAGGGGCGTCTGGTCTATTTCCAGCGCGGCGACGGCACCGGTGCCAATACGATCCACACCAGTTTCCGCAAGGCCTATACCTCTGCCAGCCTGAAGATCCCAACCTCGGTCCTGAACCAGGCGCCGGAGGCCGAGGGATATAGCCAGCTTGGCAAGATGGAAGACGATATTCTGCTGCTCACCGGCGGGCTGCCGATCTTCCACGATGGCGCGCTGATTGGTGCCATTGGCCTGTCCGGCGCGCCCGATCCAAATATTGAGGAAGGCTGTGGTGAGGTCGGCATCAAACAGGTGATGGACGCGGGCGAATAAGCGAGCCAGCACAGGGGCCGCGTCTGGGATACCCCCGCGCGCGGCCCCGCGTCGGATCAGATCCGATCCTTGATATGATACCAGCCAAAAGCAAGCGGCAGCGACAACCGCCGCCGGCGACCCAGCTCAAACCGGCGCAGGGGGCGCTGCATCAGATCCGGGTGCGGTCGCTGGCGACGCCCCAGCGCCTGATCGGCAATCAGCGCCCCGGCATAAGGCGCCATACAGACGCCGCTGCCATGATACCCAAGCGCCGCAAAGGCATTGTCCATCCCCGGTATCGCCCCGGCAAAGGGCACCAGATTGCGGGTCATGCAGATGAGGCCGGACCAGAAATGCTCTGTCTCCACCCCGCGCCAGGCCGGGAACATACGGTCAAAATCCGCCCGCGCCTTCGCCTCGGTGGCGGCGATATTCGCCTCGCTCACCCGAACCGAGCCGCGCAGCCCCAGCAACAGGCGACGATCCGGCAGCAGGCGCAGGTAATGCAGCAGCGTGCGGCTGTCGCAGACCATCTGCTCACTCCACCAGCCCTGATCAGCGATCTCCGCCTCGCTCAGCGGACGGGTTACCATGATATTGGACTGCACCGGCAGATAACGCCCGGCCAGCGCCTGTGGCAGATCATCCGAGGAATAGCCATTGGTCGCAATCAGCAGGTGCCGGGCGCGCACCTGCCCCGTCGGCCCCTGCAGCAGATACCCGCCCGCCGCCGGGGTGATCGCCTGCACCGGCGTGTCGGAGAACATCCGCACTCCGGCTGCCTCCACCGCGCGGGTCAGGCCCAGCACGAATTTCATCGGGTTCAGCGCAAATCCCACCGGCAGGTTGACCGCGCCGTGAAACTCCGGGCTGTTCAGCCCGTGGGCGGCCATCTCCTCCTGCGGGATAAACTCATACGGCAGCCCATAGCGGCGGGTGTACTCCTGCCCATAGTCATGCAGCTCCGTCAGGCGATCGGGGCGGTGGGCGACGAAGGTATAGCCGCGTGAATGGCGGTCCACCTCCAGCGCCAGCCGCTCGACATAGCTCTCCACCAGATCAACGGCGGCCCGCTCCGCTGCGAAAAACTGCTCCGCATCCGCCTGTCCGTAGCGGCGCAGGATCGCGTCATCCGCCAGTTTCGCGCTGCCAACCGACACCAGCCCGCCGTTGCGCCCCGACGCTCCCCAGCCCGGGCGCTGCGCATCCAGAAGCACCACATCGGCCCCGGCCTCCGCCAGTGTCAGCGCCGCCGACAACCCGGTGTAACCGCCGCCAATCACCGCAAACTCTGCCGTGACCTCGTCCCGCAGCGGCGCACAGCGTGGCGCCGGATCCGGCAGGAAACGGTCCCAATACCGCGCGCTGATAGGCCGGTCGGTATAGGCAAGGGGTTCGTAAATACGTCTCATCCGGGCGCGCCATCACAATTTGGTCCTGCCCCGGATCTATCCGCACCGGCCCCGGTGCAGTCAATCCCGCGCAGAAGCCTTGGGCAAGTCGGCGGCGTCAGCCGTGATAGCAGGCAATGGGGCGGCCTTCGACCTCACGCAGGGCAACCGGCGTCTGATAAAGCGCGCTGAGGCTTTCGCTTGTCGCCACCTCCGCAACGGGTCCGGCAAAGGCGACGCGCCCCCCAGCAAGAGCCACAACATGATCGGCCCAGCTGATCGCATAGTTGAGATCATGCAGCACAATCACGATGCTCTTGCCGCGCGTATCCGCGAGATGGCGCAGCTGCGCCATCAGGTTGCGCGCGTGGTTGAGATCAAGATTGTTGAGCGGCTCATCCAGCAAGAGCCAATCGGTGTCCTGCGCATAGGCCATCGCGATAAAGGCCCGTTGCCGCTGACCCCCGGACAGCTCATCCAGGAACCGGTCACGCAGATCCTCAAGTTCAAACAGCGCCAGCGCATCGGCAATGGCGGCCTGATCCTCCGCCCCCAGTCGCCCCCGGCTGTGCGGCCAGCGCCCGAAACCCACAAGATCGCGCACCCGCACCCGGCTCGCGACGTCCAGCTGCTGACCGACCACCGCCATTCGGCGCGCCAACTCCTCCGGCTTGATACTGCGCAGATCACATCCCGACAGGCAGATCCGCCCCCAGCTGGCCGTCAACTGCTGCGCAATCAGCTTCAGCAGCGTCGATTTCCCGGCCCCGTTCGGACCGATCAGCGCGGTAATCTGACCTGCAGGCAGGCAGGCATCCACCGTGTCCAAAATCGGTTTGTCCGCCAGTGTGAACGACAGGCCTGTCACATCGATCATCTCAGTTTTCCTCTCATCAGCAGCAGGATGAACAGCAGGCCACCGCAGAATTCAATCACGATCGCAAGGCTGGACTGCAGCTGCAACAGCCGCTCAAACAGGGTTTGCCCGGCGACCAGAACAATCGCGGCAATCAGCGCCGAGGCGGGCAGCAGCAATGCGTGCCGATGGCTTTGCATCAGGCTGTGGGCGAGGCTGGTGACCAGCAACCCGAGAAAGGCAATCGGCCCCACCAACGCCGTCGAGACCGAGACCAGCGCAGCAATAATGCACAGCAGCTGCATTTGCAGCCGGTCGTATCTGACCCCCAGACTGCGGGCCTGATCGCGTCCCAATGCGGCCACATCCAGCAGCGCCGCACGCCGCAGCAGCCAGAGCGTCGCCAACAGGGTCACCCCCGCAGCGGCCAGCAGCGCGCCACGGTCGATGCTGCCGAACTGCGCAAACATCCGCGTCTGCACCACCGCAAAGGCCGAGGGATCCATCAGCCGTTGCAGAAACACCGCCAGGGTGCGCAGCAGGACCGCGATCACCACACCCACGAGGATCATCAGCTGGATGTCACCGCGGGTGCGCCGCAACAGGCCGGTGAACAGCACCAGCGCCGCCACCATCATCACGCTGCAGCATTCAGCAGAAACCCGGCAAACCCAGAGAGCTGCGCCATCGACGCCAGCCCGAACATCATCACCATGACCGACTGCATCAGCAGAAACAGCGCATCAAATCCCATGATCGAGGGCGTCAGAATCCGGTTGTTGCTCAGCGTTTGAAACAGCACCGTCGCAAGGCC
>NZ_CP090666.1:0-1751 GCF_045040595.1 Phaeobacter sp. BS52
GGCGGATTGCCGTGCGAGAGCCAATGGGACCACTGCCGCCAGGTTGGCTCCGGAGTTGGCGCGGTCGATGGGAATTGGCAATTCTACCGGCCTTGGGATGGCGCCGTTTTTGCTAAATCACCCTGTGTTGTTCAACAATTGGGTGGCCGCGCGGGAAAAGGCCATTCAGGCCGTGCGCAACATTGAAGAAGCCCATCCAGATGACATCGCGCTGTTCCGTTCATTGGTTGAACGCAGCAAAATGACAATTGCAGACTGGCAATCGGAACACCCGATCCAGATCCAGAAACTGAGCGCGCTGCGGTCGGATGCCGATCAGGTGACGAGCTATCTTGAAATCCAGACGTTGGCTGGGCCAAAGCCTTGGGACGTTCTCTATCGCTGGGCTGAGGAGACGCTTTCGCTGGAAGGGCAGGAGTGGATCGCGTCGCTGATGCTGGAGCCTTACGGCGGATTGGTCGATGGCTTTGCCGAAGACATGTCGGCGGACAACACTGCCACCTTCCGCATTGCCGGTGCGATGACAATCGGAGATTTGCGCAAGATCCTGTGCGATGTCTACGCCTGGGCCATCGATACCAACTGGCAGACGCCGGCAAACAAGGCCCGCGCCTGGTATGTTTCAGAAGAAAAGCTTGAACCGCGGTTGGGGGAGCGTTTCGAGGAACCGATTGAGGAATATGAGCAGCCGCTGGCACCGGGTCGTGATGCTGCGATGTTGTATCAGGCCCTCGCCCACTGGCCGGACGAGGCTCAAGTCGCCGATTTCCTGCTGCGCCATTCGGAGCATCGCCACGTCCTGCGACGTGCCCAGATCGTGGGGCGCGCGCCCTATGCGGAAATTCGCGACAACACAATTTCCGATCAGGTGCTCCCCCATTGATATGCTGCGCTGCAAGCTGGCCTTTTTCGGGGCAACCAAATTTGATCCCCGGTCGGACCGCTGGGTGCGAATTTGTATGTATGGCAACGCCCCGCTTCCCACTGAGTTAACAGCTGAGAACGCAGAATTCTGGGTTTTCCCCGAACTGGAAGAGGGTGCGGCATGAGCCATTCGCTGAATGAAATCGAGGCCATGAGCAAGCGCGCCGCCCGCGGTGCTGGTCTTTCATGGGGGTTGGCGGAAGAGGCTGCCAAGGGCACCCGATGGCTGTCGTCTTTTGGCTTTCCCGGCACCGAGATGCTGGCGGGTCTTTTGACCATGAATGACCGCATCCCGTCGATTGATGTCTCGCCTGTCTCGCTGCGGGCAGAGATCTGGCACGCGCCTGCCCGCAGGATGAGCCCGCTGATCGCTGCGGCGCGGCTCTGAGCGATTGCGCTGTGCGCCTGCTGGACCGCGGCCGGATCACGATGGAAAATGTGAATTTTCCATTGCTTGCCGTCCCCTTCATGGGCGGGGCCGCATTGCGACTGGGGCGCCCGGTTGCTGCAGAATGGCAGGGCGCGCGGCTTGCCACCGATGGCAAGCGGCTTTGCGTGCAGGGAGAGAGCGACGCCTTTCTGACCCAACTGGCGGATCAGATGGTGTTTTCCGCACCGGCCGATATGACAGGCCAGAAGGAACCCGTCATGCGTGCCAATGTCTCGGAAGAAAGCTGGGACCAGCTGAGCCAGTTCGCCCATCGCACCTTTGCGCCTGCCACCGAAGAAAGCCGCCTGCGGGGCGCCGGTGCAGGCCTCAGTGACAACGATTGATCACCCTTTTGGTGTCAGCCTGTCTGGCACCCTATCCCTATATTCAGACGAGA